>NZ_NJCX01000017.1 GCF_002632875.1 Xenorhabdus kozodoii | reverse complement strand
CGAAGTATAAAAGGCTTTCTGTTGTGCGTCTTAGGGGGATTGATTGCTTACTGCCTTAAATTAAAGAAGCCATCACTGAAAGTTTTCTACTCAGAAGACGATTTTTCAATGACGGCTTAAGCAGAATTCGGGTTAATTAGGTTAGGAGGTTTAAGCATGTTCGTGAAATCTGGTGAATGAATATTGCATGTTGATTTACAAGGCTCCAGTGACGCCCCTGTTCTGGTATTACTTCATTCTCTTGGGACGAATTTACATCTCTGGGATCCGATGGTTTCGAGTTTAACTCAAGACTATCGTGTGTTGCGTCTGGATATGCGAGGACATGGCCTGAGTGAAGTTGGGCAGGTTCCTTTTCTTATAGAGGATCTGGCCAAAGATGTTCTCAGAGTTGCGGATTATTTTGGAATAGATGTGTTTTCGGTAGCGGGTGTCCCAATCGGTGGAGTGATCGCCCAGCATTTAGCCGACAGTGTACCTGAGCGACTCGTGTCAATGGTGCTCATTGACACCTATCTTGCACCCGCTACACAATCTATCTGGAGCACAATGGCCGATGATATCCGCAAGCGTGGCTTAGACCATCGAATTCAAGAAATCTTCTCTCGTTGGGTAACACCTGAATTTCGTGACACACCATCAGCTATAGGAATGAAACAGATGCTATGCCGCACCCCAGCAGAAGGTTATGCAGGATGCGCCGAGGCACTATCGCAGGTTAAGCCGAGGCAACCAAAGAATAAAAAAGTTCCAGTACTGGTGTTAGTCGGCGAAGATGATATTGTCGCTACACCAGCAGCCGCACAAGAAATGGCGATTGCTCGCAGTGGAAAACTAGTCGTACTGCGGGATGCTGCTCATATACCCATTTTTGAAAAATCAGATGAAATTTTGGAAGAAATGATGAACTTTCTAGCCAAAAATTTCAATCAAACTGTAAGGATGGCAACGGGTGTTTAAACATAACACCACATGCTACACTGCGGCGGTCAACGTCCAGAGTACAATCAGGCTGGCTTTACGCACCCTTTGAACCTTGTATTACTGGGAGACTGTGCTTTCACAGGCACTTTTCCACCTCTTACCAATTTATTCTGTTTATTTTTTACCCACCGCCTTGTAACAGGCCGATGCAATAAAAAAGGAGATATATACCCTATGGATTTCAAGATGCAGCACGACGGCAAGGGAATGCCCCCCAGGAGCATAGATAACTATGTGACTGGGGTGAATGAGCGCCGCCAACAAAGCGGCAACTTGAAAGACGACGGGTATAAACACGCCCACTGGTTTGCAAGCTGAAACTTGAAGTTGGATTGGTATAGCGTATTTATAGCAACAATAATTCCCACTGATAAAAATTATCCCTAACCTTACACTTCATTTAATTTGTATTAAAAACTCACCTCAAACTCCATTTGATCAATGGAGCCAACAATATTAATTTTAATTATGATTTTTCCACCATAAAAAAGCAGCATAACCTGATAATAAGGTATGCTGTTTTTTTATGACTGAATAGAACATTACCATGACATCATTTAATCACGACGCCTTATATGAAATAACTTACCCAAAATAATCAGCAATTAACTTAATATGTTCACCCTCTAATTGGCCAGATTCATTTAATAACCCAATCCACGCTTGCATATAGTCATATTTTGCCTGAGAAAGTTCACGACGGGCGGTATAGAGTTGCTGCTCGGCATTCAATATATCGACATTCACTCTTTGTCCCAATGCCACACTTTTTTGGGTTGCCTTGACTTGTAATGCGACCGCTTCCACCGCCACTTCATAGGCACGTATCCGTTTTTCGCCATTTACGCAGGCGTTATAATTGCGCCTTAGTGCATTCAGGATTTCCCCCGTCTGTGCATCCATTTCAAATTTAGTTTTGCCATAATTTGCGGCTGACTGGCGCACTGCCGCCGTGGTGCCCCCGCCATTATAGAGATCCACGGATAACCGCAATCCAATAGAATCCGTCCGGTATTTTTGGTCGATGCTGTTGTCGCTACTGGATTTATTTTCGCTATGGGAAGCATATAGCTCCAGTCTCGGCAGGTATCCCGCCCGACTACGCTCAATATCGTGATACGCCACCTCAACTTTCTGACGGGCTACAGCCAGTTGTGGGTTCTGGCGTAACGCCCGTTGTTCCCAATCCGCGTAGTGTTCTAAGTCCAGTTTGATCGTTTTGAACTGTGGGGCGTTGGATAACCGATTGACAGGCACATCGATTGGCAACGGTATGCCAACTAATAACTGCAAATCACGAATGGCGGCGTCCAACTCGTCTTGCGCCGCTAACTCATCAGCCAAAACCTGACTGTGACGTGCCTGGGTTTCCGCGACATCGGTGCGAGTACCTTCACCGGAAGAAAACAATTTCTGGTTCCGTTCCAATTGCTTCTCATAGGCTGCCCGTTGCTGGGAAACTTGTGCCAGCCGATCCTGCGCATAAGCGACAGCCACATAACGGTTCACCACCCTGACCGCCAATTGTTGGCTGTCCGCCCGAAAACGGCTATTACTCATCAAGGCATAAGCCTGACGGGTTCGATAACGCGCCCATGCCTCGAAATCAATCACGGGTTGGGTCAAAATAATCGCACCGCTATAGCTGTCATACTGCCGGTCACGGCGCTCCTTGACGATCCTGCCCCGCCGATCCAACGATTGTGAGTCCATCTTCTGCCCGTTTTTGGGGGCATTCTGGTAACTGAACGTGAGCTTAGGCAACAACTCCGCCAGCCCAAGGTTTTTTTCCTCCTGCCCCGCTTCCTGCTCTTTGATCGCCGCCTGAAACGTGGGATCGTGCTGCAATGCCAGTGCATAAGCCTCCGTTAAGGAGAGCGCACCGGCTGAACGGGGAAATAATGCCAGCAGTAAGACTGGCATCAATACAACCGACATTGGCAACAATGTTTTAGAAAATAGGGTGGATAACGGCGTCCGTTTATTAGCCATCAACATTTCCATTACTCCTCAATCAGCGAGGTAGACGCCCTGTCCATTAATGGCTTGAACAGGTAACTCAACAACGAACGCGACCCTGTTTTGACGAACACCTCAACAGGCATACCGGGTTTGATATTCAACCCGACCAGTTTCTCCATCCCTTCAGGGCTGACCCTTAATCGCATCTGGTAGTAAGGCTCTCTCGTCAGCTCATCCACCAAACGGTCAGCAGAAACCACCGTCACCTCGCCGGTGACTTTCGGCGTCCGGTTCTGGTTGAATGCGGTAAACATCAAATCAACGCCCTGCCCTACAGCCACCTTATCAATCAGGTTCACCATCAAACGCGCCTCGACTTCCAGCACACGCTGGGTTGGCAGGATCTCCATTAATTTCTCGCCGGAAGCCACCACACCGCCCTGGGTAAACACGCTTAATCCCACCACCGAACCCTCCACCGGCGCAATAATAGAGGTATGTGACAAATCAAATTGTGCCGTCTCCAGCTTATTTCTCAGCTCATTCACCAAAACCTGTACATCGGCCAATTGGCTGCGCACCTCACGTTGGTAATCCGCCTGACGCTGGATAATTCGCTGCTGCGTTTCCTGCCGCTGTTTTTCAAGCTGGCCAATTTTTCCTGTCATTTCAGCGAGATTGCCACTTAATTCATTTTGGCTACGCAGAAGTTCCAGATAGTGGTTACGGGGAAAATAGCCCTCTGCCGTCAAGGGTTGCAAATTCGTAACCTGTTCCTTAAGTGAAATTTGCTGCTGCTGTTTATTTATCAACGCATCCCGCAGCCCCTTGATTTGAAAATTCACTCCCTCTTCGGCCTGTTGCATTCCCGCCAGATCACTGCGCAACATTTCACGGCGTGATAAAAAAAGCTGTTTCTGCAAGGCCAAAATCGCGTTAATACGCGGTTCCGATTGTTGATCCCGTAGTGCAGGCGAAAAAACCAGCGTGTCCTGCCCTTGTTGCTCGGCTAACAGTCGGGCTTCGGTGGCCAATGTGGTATAAAACTGCTGTTTCAGGGAGTCAATTTGTGCATTCACCTGCACCTGACTGAGCTGAACCAAAACCTGCCCCGCTTTCACTTGCTCCCCCTCTTTCACCTGAATTTGGCTGATAATGCCATTAACCGGCGACTGTATCGTTTTGCGATTCCCATCAACCACGACAATACCCGACGAAGCCACCCCTTTATCGAGGGGCGCAAACGCGGCCCAGATGAAAAACCCTAACATGCCTATCCCAATAATCAGCCAGCCGATCCGCAAGTAACGATTTGCATCCAGCGGCAATAATTCCGATACCGCGTTTTGGGCATCCTTTGTGTTAATCTGATAGGACATCTTGACTCCCAGATTGAAATATCCCAGACATTGACATCTGGCTGGTTATGTTACGAGGCACGTTCGACCGCGTTTAATTGTGCGTTAGATAGCGCCGCCATCACTTGCCGGGAAGGGCCAAACATTTTCATTTTCCCCTGCACCAACAGCAAAATTTGGGTTGTTTGCGAGAGCAGTGAAGGCCGGTGAGTGATGACTACCACGGTTTTCCCCTGTTCCCGCAATTGTGCAATCGCATGACTTAAGGCTTTTTCGCCCACATCATCCAGGTTCGAGTTAGGTTCATCCAACACCACGAGCGATGGGTTGCCATACAGGGCGCGAGCCAAACCGATGCGCTGTTTCTGCCCACCGGACAACCCCATGCCACCGACGCCGATTAGGGTGTCATAACCCCGTTCAAGATTGAGCACCAGTTCATGGACACCGGCCTTTTTCGCCGCCTCGATGACTTTTTCAGGCTCAACCTCATTAAAACGTGCGATATTCTCTGCGATCGTGCCGCCAAACAGTTCAATCTCCTGCGGCAGATAACCGATGAATGCCCCTAATTCATCGTTGTTCCATTGGTAGATATCAGCCTCATCCAGCCGTACCACGCCTTCTTGCGCCGGCCATATCCCGACCAACAGGCGAGCCAATGTCGATTTACCCGACGCACTGGGGCCAATCACCCCCAAGACCTCACCCGCATTCAAAGTAAAATTGATATCCTGCAAGACATATGGGTGGGTTGATGATGATCCCTGTTGCGAGGTTTGTGCCTTACCCGGCGGCATGGCCGATACTTTTTCCATCAGCAATACGCCCTTCGGGGGCGGCAATGACATGCCACTCTGGCGCTCTGGTTGGGCTTTCAGTAGCGTGTCCAATCGTTGCCACGACAAGCGGGCAGCACTCCAGCTTTTCCATGCCTGTATCAACTGTTCTATCGGCGACAACGCCCTTCCCATCAAAATGGAACCGGCAATCATCATCCCTGGTGTGATATTCCCTTCAATCGCCAACCAACCGCCCAGGCCAAGGATCAACGACTGCAAGGCCATACGTACCGTTTTGGTCAGCGCCGTGATAGCGGCAGAGCGTTCACTGGCGATACGCTGAAAATTGAGGAAACGCTGATGCAGGCCAAACCAACGACGGCGTAATGCAGGCAACATGCCGAGTGCTTCAATCACTTCGGCATTGCGCAAGTTAGTGCTGGCCAAATTGGCTGAACGCAGAGAAAGCTGGCTGGCTTGCGCTAAAGGCGCTTGGGATAACCACTGGTTTAACACTGCCAGCATGATCAAAATGATCGCCCCAAATAGCGCCAGCAATCCCAAATACGGGCTGAACAGAAAAATGACGCAAAGATAGACCGGAAACCAGGGTGCATCAAAAAAGGCAAACAGGGCATTGCCGGTTAGGAACTGGCGGATGGTCGCCAGGTCATTGAGCATCTGCCCGGCATCGGTGGAACCATTTTTCAGGTTGGATTCATAGGAAGCGGTATAAACCCGCTGGTTCAGGCACATATCAAACTGACTGCCGACGCGGATCACCACCTGGCTTCGGATATATTCCAGCCCGCCCATGATGGCGAACATCCCCAACGTGATCAAGGTCAGCATCAGCAAGGTCATTTCATTACTGGAGGGCAACACTCGATCATAGACTTGCAGCATATAAATAGAGGGAACCAGCATCAGCACGTTAATGAATGCCGTAAATAATCCAAGAGTCCAGAAGACCTTGCTGCGTGCACGGATAACATCCGTGATTTCATCCTGCGGAAAGCGTAATTTCACTGCAATCCCTTTATCGTTAACTGAAAAAACAAAAATGCGTTATTGACGTGCGCCGCTGAACGTCATGACCAGTTCCCGGCCATCAATCAAGTAAGCGATCCATTGGGCGGGTTCCTGGCTAAAAAAGGCCAAACTATTGCCATCATCATCGGTCAATGTGATGCCATCTGGGGACGGATACCATCCTTTAACGGGCTGCCCAATCAACTCCGTCACACAAGCATGACTTTTCAAAGCCCAAAGTGAACCTTCGGCTAAACGGATATCGGTCAATTCAATACCGCACTGCTTATTCCCATCGGAAAGTTGCCACACGCCTTTTAATTCACCCGCGGTTGGAAGTCTCAAACTACTCGCCATACAGCCTCCTACAAAAAAGAGTGCAAAAATTATCGGAAAGATCGTTTTTAATAGAAACGATCTCGATATATAAAACCGACCACCACAACGTACAGGATCTGCCATCTTTCACTTTCCATCATGCCCATAATATTGCCGTATCCTGCGGGGCATACGGCAATATTCAATTAACGTGATGACATCAATTAAACGATGAAATCGGCTTCTGTTAACGGTTGGCCGATCACTTTCACCAGAAAATCATTGCTCACCAGAGCGCCACCAAGGCTAATCTCCAGATCGGTGACTTCGTTGACTTCATCATATGTGAGCAGCACTTCGCCAGATTGACCGGAGAAGGAATCGACAAATTTGATGTCGCCAGTACCGCCGAAATTGAATTCAGACAAATCGATCTTGTCTTCGCCAGAGATGAAATCGTGGATCCAGTCTGGATTGTCTTTCAGCGATTCTTTACCGTCCAGATAAACAAAGGTATCTTTGCCTTCACCGCCCCACAGATGATCACCGCCAAGTCCGCCATAAATGACATCATCGCCGGCGCCACCTTTCAGGATGTTATCCGCACTATTACCGACCAGAATATCATCACCGCTGCCGCCAATGGCGTTCTCAATAATGACACCACGGGCGATAGAAACGTTGCCTTTCAAGCCGCCAACATCAGAAAAAGCGCCCTCATTCAGGTTAATACGCTGATCTTGGGTAAAACCAGAGAAATCAAAGGTATCTTCACCATCGGCATCCCAGACACTGAACACCAGTTTGCTGTCCGCATCAGTGGCCGTCATGAAGTCACGGTCAGTATTGGAATTGAAACCATAGACGGTATCCCCTTTACGGGTTTCCATATTGGCGCCATACAACGCCTGAATGGCAGAGATATCATTCAGCAAAGGCGCCGATGAATAATGACTTTTGAAATCTTGGCCCGTATATTTTTCACTGAAATAACTCATGACTGTATAGGCACGAGAATCTTCGAAATATTCTGCTTTAGTGATATAGCTTGGACGCACTTTGTCAGACGCATCATAATCGGCAGGGTGTTCCAATCCTAATGCGTGTCCAATTTCATGGGTAAAAGTCTGGCGGGCATAACCATTCACATCAATGTCATTATCGACAAACGTATGGCTTTTCGCGTTATACCATGTAAACGCGTTTTTTTGTCCTTGTGGCAGAGTGGCAAAGGCATAATCCTTCATTTGGCTATAATCAAAGAAACCAAACGTGATATTCGCTTTTTTGATACTACTCACTTCGGTAAATTTAATGTTGGCAACATCAGACCAAGACTGTAAAGACAGTCTCGCGGCCTCTTTCTGTTCTTCATTAAAGGCACTGAAACCCGAAATTTTAAGCAGCGGCATGATAGCCGGTTTCGATGTCATAAAATGATATGATAATTCCAGTGTTCCAGAGGAATTAACATATTTATTCGCCCACTGATAATCCCCCCGCAAAAGCTCATCAGGCGCATTTTCTCCTAATGGATCATGCGCAACACGAATAGAGGGATCGTAATTTGGTGCGTAGGCTTTGAGAAGCGAATTAACATCCTGAACGTAACTGGAATCAGATAACCCCTTGTAGGTATACTTTTTCTTTGAGGCCATATAAATCTCCTTTAAAACAAGACAATTATCCTATAACCCGAAATTTTTATAAAAACGGGAGTAAGAGTTTTAAATTCTTTCCAAGATCCTCTCAGAAATAAAACTCCAGCATAAAATAGCGTTAGTTATTGCCGGTGTAAAAATAATTAATATATTGTTTTAGAATACATATTAAACAAATTTAGTTTATGTACTTAATTATTAATTTCTCAATGAAAATTTTTTGATAATAAAGAAACAACATAATTCAGTAAGAAATAATATCGTATTTATTTGCTGAATATTTATTTTAAGGAAGTATGATTTCTTTAGTTGTTTTGTCTTGTTTTTAACAAACAAAATGATTTTCCTACCTAACTTGAAATTAATTCCATATCCTTTATATTTCCCGTCACAATAGAACATAAAGGAAATAAAGTTCCTCCAGAAATATAATCAGCCAGATATCTGGGATAAGCGTCACTGAAATAATTTGGTTAAATGGTACGGCAGGAGATAAATAAGGTAATCAAAAAAACAGAGTAAATGCTGCCAAAAAGGCAGCATATTAACGATAATCGGGTTATATCAAAAATCCCGCTCGGCTGCATACACAGACCAGATACGGCGGACATGTACCGTGACCTCTTCACGATCGTGATACAGGTGCTTCGCCTGAATTTGTGCATTCACACCGTTTTCTTGCAACTGTTGTTCTATTTTCTGCAATATATGCGCCACTTCCTCATAACGCTTTTTCATCGGCAATTTAAGATTGAAGATGGCCTCACGACACCAGCTTTTTACCAGCCAATCCGTCATAAGTTGGGCAACCTTAGCGGGTTTTTCAACCATGTCACACACCAACCAGTAAATATTCTTCGTTGGTGGCTCAAACTTAAAGCCATCCACCCGATGATGCTTCACCTGGCCTGTATCCATCAAGCTGTCAGCCATTGGACCATTATCTATCGCATGAACGATCATGCTGCGTCTCACAAGCTGGTAAGTCCATCCTCCCGGACAAGCGCCGAGATCGACAGCATGAAGGCCGCTACTCAGACGCTCTTCCCATTCATCATAAGGAATGAAGATATGAAAGGCTTCTTCCAGTTTCAGCGTTGAACGGCTGGGTGCATCTGAAGGGAATTTCAGGCGAGGGATCCCCATATAGAAACGGGAATTATTGTTGCTATAGGAATACCCGACATAGCAACAACCGGAAGCGATGAAAAAGACATGGATCACTGGGCGACTAGGATTTTCTTTCGCCAGCAAAAGTTTTTCCTGGCGCATAGCATTACGCAGTGGAACCGTAAACTTACGGCAAAATTTCATCAACTCCTTGCTTTCATTGGTATCCGGCACTTCCACACGCAGCTCACCCGCCTTTTCGACGACACCGAACAACATGCCAATAATCGGTGTAATACGATCTTCCTGCGGCAAATCTTTCAGCAATTCGCCGACAACTAACATTTGACGGGCAAAAATCAATTCACCAAACGGAATTTCACGGATCAGACGATCGGCATCATCCGGCTGATAACACTCGAACAGTACATATCCACTGTTCTCTTTGACACGGGCGAAACCGTAAATTTCTTTTTTACCCGCTTTATCGGTAATTTCCGCCGCGCACTCTTTTTCAAAACCAGGGCGGCAATATAAAGCAACTTTATTCATGGCTAGGCGCCGATTTCCTTAGACGCAGAGCGCCAATTAATACACATAACCAACCAATGAGAAAACTGAACCCACCGATTGGTGTCAAATAAACCAGAAATTTTAGCGGTAAAAAGGCCAGACAATAAAGACTGCCACTAAATAGCACAATTCCCGCTACGAAAAAAATCCCACTCCAACCCAACGGCGCTACAGGCTGGCGCATCAGCAACGCGGCCAGCGCCATCATGGCAAGTGTATGTAGCCCTTGATATTGCAGGCCGGTATGGATCCATTCCATCTGACGCGGTGGCAGGATAGGCGCCAACAAATGTGCCCCCATCGCCCCCAATGCCACATAGAAAAAGCCACTGATCCCAACAAAAATAAGCATCGTTCGACTGCTCATCGCACAGCTCCTGTTTCTGTTTGTCAGCTATTTGGTATAGCTGCTAAGTGTGTTGGGTAATAAATCCTAACCTTGCTTGCTCAGTCGCGGCCTGGTTCAGTATCCATTTACGGAAGGCCGCGATCTTGCCCAATTCTGCCTGATTATCGTGACAAACCAAATAAAATGCATTCTTACTGACCAAAACATCATTAAATGGGCAGACAAGACGCCCGGCATCAATTTCATTTTGTGCCATAACATTATTGGCCAGCGCAACACCTTGACCATGCACAGCCGCCTGGATCACCATCGCACTATGGCTGAATATTGGCCCCTGTTGGACATTGATTTGCTGCTGCATATCAAGCTGGCGAATATAGGCTTGCCAATCCCGTCGGGAAGAATCGTGCAACAAGGTATGATTAGCAAGATCTGAGGGGGTTTTCAATGGACGATCCCCCGCCAGCAACGCGGGAGAACAGACAGGCAACAGGTATTCGGGATAAAGGCGATCGGTTCGCAGCCCCGGCCAGTGACCCCGGCCATAAAAAATCGCGACATCGACATCATCCGCCAGTTTATCTTCTTCCCGATCCACTGCCTGAATGCGAACATCAATCCCCGGAAAACTCTGGTTAAAACCCGAAAGCCGTGGCACCAGCCACTGGATCGCAAAACTGGGGGATAAACTGACCGTTAACGCCCCCTTGGCGCTGCGAGCCTGAAGTTTACGGGTTGCATCATTGATGGCGGTAAAAATCTCCTTGATATCGAGATAGTAACTTTGCCCGTCTTCCGTCAATAATAATGAGCGATTACGACGACGAAAAAGTTTCAATCCCAGAAAATCTTCCAGACTTTTCATTTGGTGACTAACAGCGGCCTGAGTCACAAATAATTCTTCTGCCGCCTTAGTAAAACTTAAATGACGGGCCGCGGCATCAAAAACGCGTAAGGCATTGAGTGGAGGCAAACGTTTAGACATGTTCGTTTCTTATATAGTAGTGATGATACCGGTAACTCTTTTCGTTCAGTTATTAGTTTTTATAATCCGAATCATTATAATTTGTCCATTGATGATATACCAGCAAATCCCTATAGTGTGCGCACTTCCTAAGCCGGAACGAAAAGTCTCTTTGTAGCGATACAGTGGAACTTTTGGCTTTGTGGTTGTGATGTTGTGTTTGCAAGTTGTCTGGGATACCAGACTTTGTAGCATAAGCTACTGTTTTTTTCACTTCCTGTACATTTACCCTGTCTGTCCATAGTGATTTTTTAATGCACCGCAATTGCGGTGCTTTTTTTCCCGCCTTTCTCCTGTAGAATCCCTCTTCTCTTGGCTAAAGAAAAAACTCATTCTTTATCACACAACGATTAAATTAGCACCGTTTATGAAAGCCTTTGACTCAGAAAAATTCCGTCAGCAATTTCCTGCTTTGCAACAATCCACGACATTTCTGGACAGTGCAGCGACAGCATTAAAACCGACATGTATGATTGAATCCACCACGCATTATTACCAACAGCACAGTGCGACAGTACACCGCAGCCAGCATGCCACTGCACAAGCCATGACTGCACGTTATGAGCAAGCCCGTTTACTGGTGGCGGAATTGATCAATGCGCCCTTGCCGGAAGCGATCATCTGGACAAAGGGTACAACCGAGTCCATTAATCTGGTTGCCCAAAGTTATTTACGTCCACGTTTGAACGCAGGCGATGAAATTATAGTCAGCGAGCAGGAACACCACTCCAATCTGCTGCCGTGGCTGATCCTTGCGCAACAAACGGGCGCCAAAGTCGTTAAATGGCCGATTGGCAAGCGACGCCAGCCGGAAATCGAAACCCTGGCAAAGCTATTGAATGAAAAAAGCCGCTTAGTTGCCATCAGCCAAATGTCTAACGTGACCGGTGCCGCAGTCGATTTGGCTCAAATCACCGCACTCGCCCACCGATATGATTGCCGCGTTCTGGTTGATGGTGCCCAAGGTATTGTCCACGCACCTGTCAATGTGCAGCAACTGGATATCGATTTTTATGCCTTCTCTGCCCATAAGCTTTATGGCCCAAATGGATTGGGAGTGCTGTATGGCAAAAGTGAATTGCTGAATGCGATGTCTCCGTGGCATGGCGGTGGCAAGATGCTGACTCAAGTTTCATTTGATGGTTTTATACCGGAAGCAGTACCTTATCGCTTTGAAGCAGGAACACCCAATGTTGCAGGTGTGATCGGCTTTGCAGCAACTCTGGAGTGGATGAAAACCATTGATATCCAACTCGCCGAATCTCATGCAATCGCCCTGACAGATTACGTTGAACAGCAACTCAGCGCGCTGGCGGGTTTTATCAGTTACCGTGTGGCAGATTCCAGTTTACTGGCTTTCAATATCGCTGGAATACACCATAGTGATTTAGCGACGCTGATTGCAGAACAAAATATCGCCCTGCGTTCAGGCCAACATTGCGCCCAGCCATTGCTGGATGCCCTTGGGATCAGCGGCTGTCTGCGCGTTTCGTTTATGCCTTATAATAACCAGCAAGATGCGGATAGACTGATCAGCGCCGTGAAATTTGCGTTGTCGCTGCTGGATGAGTGATATTTTCCTGTTATTTTAGGTATTAACCCGGCGGCAGTTTACATTGTCATATCATCTAGATTTCATGCGGCTTTTAGCTACATAAATTCTGATCTAAATACCCTGCGGGTTAATAGTTCATTTGTGCTACAGAGTATTAATACACAGCAAGCATATAATAAAAACCATGCTATCAAAACTTGACAATCAAGACGGTAGCTTATTAGGCGAAGCCAATTAAATATATGTGGATTTTCTTCGTGGGTTGTTCCAAAATCATTCTAATATCATAACTACATGGATGATGTAAAAATGAAAAATCCTTACTGCACAGTCGATGAATTGGGATTTCCAAAATTTGATGCATTTGACTTTATAAGGTATAAATTTTTACCTGATAACCCTAGATTTGTAACAGGAGAAAGTTATTTATGGGCGTATAAAGCAGCTTATTTGCAATATAATAAAGATTTAATAATTAAATATGCACATGAAGCTAAAATACCAGTACTTCTGCTGGCTGGTGTTGCTGTTGCTGAGGCAGGGGGAAAGCCAGATAGAATTAAAGCATATGGTGTTTTGCAGGTAAGACAAATTTTTAACGATACATTTAATGGTGACAATAAAAAATCAAATGCAACATCAGTTGGCGTGCTAGCTATTCAATTAAGAGCCGCTGCTGAAACATTAGGAATAGACCCATCAACATTGACAACGACACAACAACTTCAACTTGCTAATTGTTTACTAACAGATGATTTCAATATAAGAGTATCTGCCTTTCATTTAAGAGATTTAATATTTCATGATTATCCTGACATAAAAGATACAAGTGTGTTAACTGATGAACAAATAATATTGGCAGGCTCTAGATATAATCGAGGAACAGCTAGGGACAAAAAGGATTTTTTAAAATCCATATATTCACCGAGCAACTTAAAAGAGAGGAATTACAGTTCATATGGAAGAAGAATATTAGAAAAGAAAAAATCAATATATATGATATTAGGAGTTAATGGTGATCTGTAAAATCAAATACATCATTTATTATTTATTTTGTTTGTTAATTATATATTCTTTTTCTTTTTTTGAAGAAGAAATATATATTGATGGAATGGAAATAAAAAATGCGTGTGTAGCTCATCGTGCGTTCGTAGCTGATGACACAAGAGATGTCTCCGCCCCTGTGACTGCTTTGTTTATACTTCCTCTGCTATTCAAAACAATAAAAATTAAGTTTAAATCGTTAAAAATGAACATCATGTTGATATCATTGATTATGTATTGGGCATGGCGTTTTTTTATAAGAATAATACTTTGTTAACCCCTCTAAAATATTCAGAGGGGATATAATATTAATATATCCTATCTTCCCAAAAACTATATCCAGAAGTTCCAGCAACATGATGCTCCCAAGTTATACTGGCATATTTTATAGATATCATTTCTTCTGGCTGATGGTTATCATGATTTATAGAATGAGGATAATTAACATTCATTCTTTCTATAAATGCTTTTATTAATTTAACGGAGTAATATAATTCATTCCCTCCAGTTACGGAGGTTCTATAAAATAAAAACTGAATTTCAAGCTCTTCATTATTAGAGATAGCTACACCAAGTAATGGAGAGGATTTGTCTATTGGCTTTATGAATGAAACAGGACGGTGATTAACATTACTCATTCTTGTTATTTCATGTTCAAAGGAAAGAATTAACACCTCATCTTCATGACCTGTTTGATATTTATTACCTATGGAATCAAAGGTAGAGCAACCAGCAGATATCAAACCTTGCTTCTTCCCTTTTATCGTTGCATATATTAAATTAGCCACACAATTTCCTTGATTAATATAATACCCTCATTTTAAAGAGAATTAATTATACAAAATCATTTCACTATAAAGGTATCTAAAGAATATTAACTGCCTAAGTTAATTTGTTATACTGTCTGGCTACCCAATTACTTGGACTATATGACTATTCATAATTATGACCACAAACCTACTGCAAGATAAATAACCCATGACACAACTCTCAGACACTATCCTTGCTCCGCATCCATTCGGAACAGAAATTACGCAACAGCAACTTATTGAAAACTTTCAGCAATGCAAATTGTGGGAAGATCGTTATCGGCAGCTTATCGGCCTGGCCAGAAAGCTGCCTCCTTTGGCAGATGAATTGAAACAACAAACTATCGAACGATCCGGCTGTGAAAATCGCGTCTGGTTAGGGCATCAACGGCTTTCAGACGGTCGGTTGCATTTTTATGGTGATAGCGAAGGCCGTATTGTCAAAGGATTATTGGCAATTCTGCTGACCGCCGTGGAAGGCAAAACACCAGAGCAGGTTGTGCAAACACCGTTGGCCGAGCTATTTCAACAACTCGGCCTGGAACAGCAACTCAGTGGCTCAAGGCTCAATGGCGTGAAATCCCTGATCAAGACCATTCAGGAAATCGCTAACAGCGAGACGGATTAGATCCGGTTAAAGCGTATTTTCCCGCTCCGCTTTGGCCACCAGCTTTTTTAACGCGTGGGATACAGCAACAAAACCAAAGGTCGCCGTAACCATCGTTGCGGCACCAAAACCCGAAGCGCAATCCATTCGTTTAGACCCCTCCGCTGTACTTTTAGCCGCACAAACTGTACCGTCAGATTGCGGATAAACTAACTGCTCTGTTGAAAAAACACAGTCAATACCCAATTTGCCCTTGCCGTTTTTCACTACACGATAATCCGACTTTAAGCGCTCTTTCAATTTCGCCGCCAAGGGATCTTGCACCGTTTTCGCTAAATCCACCACCTGGATCTGGGTAGGATCAAGTTGCCCGCCGGCTCCGCCGGTTGTCACAACCGGAATTTTATAGCGTCGGCAATAAGCCAATAGCGCCGCTTTGGGCCGTATGCTATCAATGGCATCAATAACATAACTGAACTCTGTGGACATCAATTCGGTCACATTATCAGGGGTGACAAAATCATCAATACAAGTGACCTGACATTCAGGATTGATCGCCCGTATCCGCTCAGCGATGACTTCCGTTTTTGGCAACCCCACATTCTGTACCAACGTGTGCAACTGCCGGTTGGTATTGGTGATACAAACATCATCCATATCAATCAGCGTAATAGCACCGATACCTGTACGCGCCAGTGCTTCTGCTGCCCATGAACCTACACCGCCAATTCCCACGACACAAACATGTGAACGGGCAAATAATGAAAGCGCTTTCTGACCATATAACCGAGCCGTGCCAGCAAAACGCTGAAGATAAGCATCAGAGAGAGAAACTTGCATTGCTAAATACATCCTGCCTAAAACCTACCTCTATTGAGATAGGTTATTGATTGTGTGAATTGAGGGGGATCTTACTGGTTTGCCGCCAAAAAACCAGATGATGCTTTCTTTAATACCCAAACACGGCCATAGTGATTATAAAAACCCGCCATTTCTCCCGCTTTCTCCCCAACACCGTGATAAATATCGAAATGATTTCCTTTTATAGCGCCACCCACATCCAGCGCTACCATGAGATGCATCCGATACTGACCCGTAAATTTGCCTTTTTCATCCAGTACCGGGACTTCTGCCAGCAACGCGGTTCCAGGCGGGATCAATGACTTGTCAGACGCTACCGATGCTTTTGCAACTAGGGGCACCGCGCTGGCTCCCCTCACAAGGGTATGGGGTTCAGGTTTAAAGAAAACAAATGAAGGGTTCTGCTCCAGCAATTCTCTCACTTCGGCTTCGCTGTGCTGTTCTCCCCACTGACGGATGGCTTTCATGGACATTTTTTCGCTCGGCACTTCTCCACGATCGATCAGTACCTTACCAATACTGCGGTAAGCATGCCCATTTTTTCCGCCATAGCCAAAAAAGGTCAATGGACGCCCATCACCAAAATCAACATAACCACTCCCTTGTACTTCCATCATGAAATTATCCATCAGGGAGTTGCTGTAGCCGATAATAAATTTCTTATTCAGGGCGCCCCGGTATATCTCAGCGCGACTTGGCAAACGGGAACGTAGGTGAGTGGGCATACGATACAGTGGATATTTAAATTCTCCCTGTCGGGTATATCGTGCTTGCAGAACCGGCGTGTAATAACCGGTAAACTTCACATTACCGTATTTATCTTCACCTTCCATCTGATAAGCCAGCAAACCGAACTCATTTAAATCACGGGTATTACCCCCGGTGAGCATCCAGTTTTCAATTGCTGTAAAGAGTTCACGGTTATTGTCATAAAGGCGAGGGGAGGCTTTACTGATATAGTTAACTTGGGTGACAAAGTCCCTGGCATTAACCGGCGATCCTTCGGCATTCGGCGTATTAACCAACTGGAGGTTTTGGGTAATTCGCCCATCCTTATACTGCTGTGCCTGATCAGTTGGCCGAAATTGACATCCCGATACTAACGAAATGACCAATCCAACTAACAGATATTTACCCCAAACGTTCATATTAATGCCTTATCTTTAGCCGTCACTTACTCGAATCGCGAACAATATCAAACACTCAGACATAATGAAATGTGGTTAGAAAAAAATAGCTTACCGTTTCAACCCACCCAATCGAGCAAAAACAAAACGATTAGACTATTTTTAAATCAAAAAACAAACAAATTTAGTCAATCACAATAAAAAAACTTGCAACTGCTTCGTTCCAGAGTATAGTGTGCCGACATCGAACGCGGGGTGGAGCAGCCTGGTAGCTCGTCGGGCTCATAACCCGAAGGTCGTCGGTTCAAATCCGGCCCCCGCAACCAGTTCGATTGGCAGTCATTATCAGTGACATGCCCTGGCAGTAAAAAATGCTATCATTTAGTATTTGCATTCTTGACAGATAGTCAAAATTCGCAGATAGACGGACGCGGGGTGGAGCAGCCTGGTAGCTCGTCGGGCTCATAACCCGAAGGTCGTCGGTTCAAATCCGGCCCCCGCAACCAATTTGAATAGATATCATCGTCGATACGATGTAGTTGTTCTGATAGCAGAACAAGATGCCAGCAAAAAAATAGGTAAGTAAAATATGGCAGTCGATAGTGCCATTATTTAATGTTTGTATTCATATTTGATGCAAACAGACGGACGCGGGGTGGAGCAGCCTGGTAGCTCGTCGGGCTCATAACCCGAAGGTCGTCGGTTCAAATCCGGCCCCCGCAACCAATTTTACTTTATATCTTATTCTTCAACCTCGCCTTGGTTTTTATTTCCTACCCTGTTTTTCATCCCCTTATTACCGAATATTCCCTTATTTTGAAATCAGTATTTAAACATTATTTAAAGCCGGTTTAAAAATTATAAAGCCAATAACTCTTGTTGTTTTATATACCAATCGCCTTTCAAGATGCGTCTTATATCTCCCCGCGTAGCGGGGAGATATAAACACTCTCGTTGGTTTGCAAACGGCAACTTGAAGTTAGATTGGTATAAACAGTCAATACAGGCTGGCCTTGACTTAATATGTTTCGCGGCGGATAACTCACCGCCGTGCCAGTTCTGCCCCATTTTTGAAATACGCCTTAATTCCCGCAAAAATAGATTCTGCCACTTGTTGCTGGAATTTTGCTGTCTTAAGTTTGCGCTCTTCTTCCAGATTACTAATAAACGCCGTTTCAACCAAAATAGAAGGAATATCTGGGGCTTTCAATACCGCAAATCCCGCCTGATCAACGCTATTTTTATGCAGCTTATTGATTTTACCCAGCCGCTTGAGTACTTCACCACCAAATTTCAAGCTATCGTTGATCGTCGCGGTTTGGATCAAATCCAACATAGTGTGATCCAAATACTTATCGCCACTTTTGCTGACGCCACCAATTAAATCAGCCTCATTCTGGGTTTGGGCGAGAAAACGGGCTGTATTACTGGTAGCGCCCTTGGTTGAAAGCGCAAACACAGACGACCCCCGCGCAGAACGGTTGGTAAAAGCATCCGCATGAATCGAAACAAAGAGATCAGCCCGCATTTTACGCGCTTTCGCCACTCTCACCGTTAAGGGGATGAACACATCTTCATTGCGAGTCATATAAACTTTCATGCCCGGCTCACGTTTGATAAGCGCCTGTAAACGACGGGCAATTTGCAGCACGACATCTTTTTCACGGGTTTTATGTTTACCGATCGCCCCAGAATCTTCACCACCATGACCAGGGTCGAGCATAATCACAATCGGCCTGTCTTTGCCGGCCTTACCAGACTTAGGTGTCTGTGCGGGCAAATGTTGTTCTAAATTTCCACTGTTGTACTCTTCAAGCAGGGCCAATAAAGGATCATCAGCCACATTGGCGGCTTTTTTCGGATACAGATCGAGTACCAAACGGTGTTTAAACTTGGCAACTGGCGGTAATGTAAAAATACGTGGGGCAACAGGCTGTTTGATTTCAAAGACTAAACGCACCGTTTTAGGATTAAATTGCCCTGCCCGCACTAATTTTAAGTAAGGGTCACGCCGCTGAACTTGTGCCCCCATACCACTCAAAATGCTATTAAGCTGGATACCCTGCAAATCAATGACAATACGATCAGGGTTTGAAAGCGAAAATTGGCGATATTTCAGTGGAATATTCGACTCCAGCGCCACTCTGGTATAGCTTGAGGCAGGCCAAATACGCACAGCGATGACTTTTGAAGTCGCTGCATAACCTATTGGGCTGACGCTTAACAGCCATACAGCGGCGGCACCTTTCAGCAGGCGACGACGTGAAGTATTAGGGCCTGAATGACTCATCATTTATTCCATTTAAAAACAACCAAACGCAGTAATCTTTACCAAATACAAAAATCAGGCAGGAACTCTAATTAATTAGCGAACTGCTGTCATCAAAAAAAACATTTTTGCTCACCTAATTTATTTATACCAATATAAATAATAACGTTATTTTTATCCATGTTTCCTCTTGCCATTTCCACTCAAAAAGAATAAAAATACAAAAAATACGAATAAAAATTCATTCGGAGAGGGTTTTATGAAAGAACGCAGTACCGAATTAGTTGAGGTCTTCCGTCACTCGGTGCCGTATATCAATGCACATCGAGGTAAAACCTTTGTCATTATGCTGGGCGGTGAAGCCATCGCCCATGAGAATTTCACTAATATCGTCAACGACATTGGGTTACTGCATAATCTGGGCATTCGTTTAATTGTTGTTTATGGTGCCCGTCCACAAATTGAACAGAATATTACTGAACACCATTGCCAATCGGTTTACCACAAGCACACCAGAGTGACCGATGCCAAGACACTGGATTTAGTCAAACAGGCAGCCGGCCTATTGCAACTGGAGATCACCGCGCGTCTTTCCATGAGCTTAAACAACACTCCGTTACAAGGCGCCAATATTAGTGTTGTCAGTGGAAACTTTGTCATCGCCCAACCGTTGGGAATCGATGACGGCGTTGATTATTGTCATAGTGGCAGGGTCCGCCGCATTGATGAAAAAGCAATCACGCAACAACTGGATAACGGTGCCATTGTGTTGATTGGCCCAGTAGCTGTTTCCGTTACCGGGGAAAGTTTCAACCTGACTTCCGAAGAAATTGCAACCCAGTTGGCGATCAAATTAAAAGCAGAAAAATTAATTGGATTTTGCTCATTTCAAGGCGTACTTGACACAGAAGGCAATGCCTTGTCAGAGATGTTTCCCAATGAAGGGGAAGTCCACCTGCATGAATTGGAAAACGCCGGTGATTATTATTCAGGCACTGTCCGTTTCTTAAGGGGCGCGATCAAAGCCTGCCGCCGTGGTGTTCGCCGCAGCCACTTAATCAGTTATCAGGAAAATGGTTCGTTGATCCAAGAACTCTTTTCCCGCGAAGGTATCGGTACGCAAATAGTCATGGAGCGTTCCGAACAGATACGCCGTGCCAATATCAATGACATTGGCGGCATTCTTGAACTGATTCGTCCCTTGGAGCAACAAGGCATTTTGGTACGCCGTTCACGTGAGCAACTGGAAATGGAGATTGATAACTTCACCTTGATAGAACTCGATAATGTGGCTATCGCCTGCGCTGCCTTGTACTCCTATCCTAATGAAAAAATAGGCGAAATGGCTTGTGTTGCTGTGCACCCAGACTACCGAAATTCTTCCAGAGGCGAAATCCTGCTAAATTCAATTTCCAGTCAGGCGAAACAAGAAGGGTTGGAAAAACTTTTTGTGCTCACAACCCGCAGTATTCACTGGTTTCAGGAGAAAGGCTTTGAGCCAGCAGAAATAGAGATGTTGCCCGTGGAAAAACAGGCGCTATATAACTACCAGCGCCGTTCCAAAATTTTGATGCTGGATTTACAGGCTTAGTGGCTGACCCGCCCTATCGGGCGGGCTTCTCATGCTGCTTGTGCCTAAGTTTGCCGGCGTTAATCATCTTTCCTTGTGATTACGGGTTGAACCAATCAGCCAACCCGCTTCTGCGCTGTGTTGCCGTAGTCACAGCCTTATCCAAAACGGGTTTATTGGCATAAATCGTCAATTTTTCTCTGGCTCGTGTCAGTGCGGTGTACACCAATTCCCGACTGACTATCGGTGAATATTGGGTTGGTAACACCAAGGCCGTATGCTCAAATTCAGATCCCTGAGATTTATGTACCGTCATCACATAAGCTGTTTCATGTTGAGGTAATCGACTCGGCTGAAATCCTTTAATCTGCCCATCAGACAACTGAAAATAGGCTTTCAGCTCATTGTCCTGATCCTTGAGCATAATCCCGATATCCCCGTTAAACAGCCCAAGCGTGCTGTCATTACGCAAGATCATGATAGGGCGCCCGACATAACCACGGTTCTCCATATTTCTGGACAGGATAATCGCGCCTTTTCTGTGCAGTAATTGTTCCACTCGCTGATTCAGTCCCGCCACCCCAAAAGGCCCTTCCCTTAACGCACACAGCAACCGAAAACGGTTAAACTCCGCCAAAATGGCTTCTTCCGGCGCCCGCTTATTGGCCATTGCCAGATATTGGTAGTAGCCAGCCGCCGTTTCCGCTAACAGACGCTGATAATCTTCATCCGCTAAAAGTGGGTAAAAATCAACATCAGGAAAGGACTGGTTCAATACCGTCGCGACGCCCGCGCGATCTCCTTGATTCACCGCCGATGCCAATTGCCCAATACCGGAAGCGGAATTGAAGCGATAGCTTTTGCGCAGCAGGCACAGGCAATCCCGCACCGCCGGAACACTTTCATCGGAATGTGAAGTCGATGGCGCGGAATAGGCGGTTAACTGACATCCGGTCAATCGCCCCAATTGTTCGGCACGCTTGGCGCTATAACCCTGTTCGGCGAAACGGCAAATATCGCCCAATACCGCTCCGGCTTCAACCGAGGCGAGCTGGTCTTTATCCCCCAGAAAAATCACTTTCGCCCGTGCCGGCAAAGCATCAATCAAGTGAGCCATCATGGGTAAATCCACCATTGAGGCTTCATCAATGATCAAGACATCAAGGGACAGCGGATTATTACGTCCATAACGCAGTTTCTGGCTATCGGGTTGCGCCCCCAGTAAACGATGAATAGTTTGTGCCTGCTCTGGAATGCTATGCCACTGCTCTGGCGTCAAATCCAGTTTCTTGACCGCTTCCCTGAGCGATTCCGTTAATCTTGCCGCCGCCTTGCCGGTGGGCGCAGCCAATTGGATATTTAATTTTTTTTCTTCATGCAGCTTGATTAGGGCGGCCAATAACTTAGCTACCGTCGTGGTCTTACCGGTGCCTGGTCCACCAGAGATCACAGAAATACGGCTCGTTACCGCCACGGCCGCCGCAACTTTCTGCCAGTCGATTTTCTCTCCGCAAGTGACACCAAAAAGCGCATCTAAAATACGACGTAACTGAATTTCATCAACAACCGTTTGATCACCGGCAGTTTGGGAAAACGTATCGACTAACGCCACAGCCGCAAAAAAGTCTGCCACCCGCCGTTCACTTTGCCACATGCGTTGCAAATATAGGCGATACCCCGTTTCCCTGTGATGGGTCAGGATCATCGGTGTTGGCGCCCCTCCCGTGCTTACCGCCGGGCATGTCTGCAAAACAGCCAGAATTTGCCGTTGATCGGGTTCCCCTGCCAAAGACCAAAGCGATGCCGCTAACTCAGGCTGCCGGCCTTCAAAAAAATATTTTGGCGAAATTCGCGCCAACGGCAAACAGACATGCCCCGCGCCGGATTCCGCGCTTAACAAGGCCGTCACTAACAGCAGCAGCGGGTTTTCATCCTCAATCATCGCGTAAGCAAATTGCACATCCAAAGGGCGCAGTAGCTTTTGGCTCACTGCTTGTTGCAATAATGACATCATGGCATTCATACGCTTTGTTCCTCACCCACAGCACTAAAAAGCGTATCCAGTTCATCAATAAATTCAAAGGGGGGCAAATAGTGGTAAATACCATGCGCTGGATTATCCCTATCAATACCACGCAGAAACAGGTAAATCACGCCACCAAAGTGGCGGCGATAATCATAGTGGGCTAACCGATGACGCAAGTAACGATGCAGGGCCAGGGTATAAAGCTGATATTGAAAATCGTAACGATGTTCTATCATGGCGCTTGCCATCGCTGCTTGCGTATAGGACTGGCTATTCTCACCCAGCCAGTTTGATTTGTAATCCACGAGGTAAAACTGATCTTGCCAGCAAAAAACCAAATCAATAAAACCTCTTAACATGCCTTTGACTTGCTGAAAGGACAAAGGGGCACATTGTGCAGACAGTGGGTCATAACGACGGATCAGCGCATCCATTTCCTTTGCATGCAATAACTTATCTACTGGCAGGTAAAACTGCATTTCACTTTGCTGGAGATGGCGAGGCACATCGGCCAGTGTCATGCCTTGCTCATTCAGTTCTGCCCGCAAAATATCCTCTACCCACCGTTCCAATACAGGCGCCCAATTTTCATCAAATCCTGATGCCGTTAGTTTTTCGGTTAACCACGCCGGGTCTGGGGGATGGCCGAAATCCAGATCCTCTAAGATACTGTGCAGGAATGTCCCGGCAGATGCCCCGCGTGGAAACGTATGTGGCGTCATCTGTAATGATTGTTCTCCTTGTTTTTCACCACGCGCATCAATATCCAGCTTCGGAGAAATAGATTGCACAATCACATCAACGGATTCCCCAAATGCGCCGGTATAAGGGGAGGAAGCAGAATATCGTAACCCCGAATAACTCGTCACCCGCCAGTCATCCCGCACACGACGCCGCAATTTTCTGGCTTCCAGCGACAAAATATTTTCGTCTTGTGAACACCATTGTGATTCCGTGGCATCCCTCACTTGCGTTATCTCTATGCTGTCATCACAAAGTTCATTTAAGCTGTTAACCAACAGTTCGGCATCACCTTTTTGTCCCTTTTGCAGCAGATAGCCAAGGGCAGACAGGTGCAAATCCGTCTCGCCTGATTTCCCCCGATTCCCTTTGATAAGCGGGGCTACGCCAACGCTACAGTGATAAATCGAGCGGGTTAATGCGACGTAGAGCAAACGTAAATCTTCCGCTAAGCGTTCCTCGTCAGCCAGCTCCAGGGCGGCTTTTAATGTTTCATCATCATGGGCAATATTGAGATGAGCCTCAAAGTTATGGCGGTCGTGATAAACAGCCTGCTTCTGCTTCCTGTAACCACAAACAAAGGGCAAACACACCAATGGATACTCCAGCCCCTTAGACTTATGAATGGTACAGATCTGCACCCGATGCCGATCACTCTCCAGTCGCAGTTGCTGGTTTTCTGATTGCGGATTAGGGCGTGAAATTTGTTGTGCCAGCCAGCGGGTAATGGCATGTTCGCTATCCAACTGCTGGGAAGCCTCTTGCAACAATTCACCAATGTGCATGACATCGGTTAACCGACGTTCACCGTCATCACCTGCCAACAGATTTTCTGCTATCCGATATTTCACCATGACTGCCCGCAACATGGGCAATACGCCACGAGTCCGCCATAAACGGGCATAACCATCAAACTCATCAACCAGACGATCCCACGCCGTTTCATCGTTATTCAACTGATCAATTTGTTGTGCACTCAAACCAAATAAACTGCTGGCCAATGCACTTCTCAATTCGCGCACTTTTTCCGGTGCCAATACGGCCTGTAACAACCACAGCAAATCTTTCGCTTCTGGCGTATCAAACACACTTTCTCGATTAGAAAGATAAACCGACGGAATTTTAAGCTCATTCAACTCCTTACGGATCAGCGCAGCTTCCCGACGATCACGCACTAACACTGTAATATCTGTCGCCATCACCGGACGACTTTCGGCCGTTAGTTTATTTTTTGCCTGAGATAAGAGCGCCTTCCCTTCTTGCCCTGCCTGCAACCAATCCCGTATTTGGGCAGCACACTGTCGTGCCATGATTTGCTCATATTCCCCTTTGGAAACCCCCTCACCGGGCTGTAACCAAAACCGCAAAGCGGCTTGATCCTCGCCGTGCAAAGAAAAGCTCAGGCCATCATTTTTCTCTGCGGCAGAGACGCGAATAAAGGGGATTTGTGCAAACAAAAACGGGTGTGGCGGGCGGGAAAACAACTTATTGGCCGCTTGCACCATGGGGGCGGAAGAGCGCCAATTCGTTTCCAGCGTGTAATGGGCTTTAACGTTAGAACGGGCACGAATGTAGGTGAAAATATCTGCCCCGCGAAACGCATAAATCGCCTGTTTGGGATCGCCAATAAAGAATAAGCCCGTTTCGTTTTCCGGCCGTTCATTTTCGGATTGATGGCCATATATGGCCTGAAAAATGCGATATTGTTGTGGGTCGGTATCCTGAAACTCATCGATCATTGCGACGGGATAGCGTTGCCGAATGGTTGCTGCAAGCTGCTCCCCTCCTGCACGCCGCAAGGCACTGTCTAAATGGGTCAGCAGGTCATCAAAACCCATGTAGCCACGGACCCGTTTTTCTTGGTTAACCGATTGGCGGATTTCAACAATCGCTTTAGGGAGGAGGATATCTTTCAATGTCAACGGGTGTTGATATAAACCGTCAATGGCGGCAAACAGTGCGTGCTGCGGCGCTTCCCCTTTTTTGGTCTTTTCTGATAAGCGTGACTGACAAAATTTATCCAGATCTTTAGGCAGCAGGTAATCCTGCGTGGGGGATTTAGCCCATTCAGAAACACTGTGCAACCAATTAGGTAAATGCTTTTTGCTGTAGCTGCGCTTATCAACACCGGAATGAGTGATCAGCCCTTCTAACTCAGAAGCCGCGTCATTCCACTGGCGTTTTATTGCATCAATCTGCTCAATGATTTTCTGGTGACGGCTAAACAGCGTTTCATCACCATCAGGGGCATTGACGATATATGGCATATCCCCATGCAAATAGTCCGAAATATCTTTCAACAATGCATCCGGTCCACTCCATAGCCGGCTGACTTCCGTCGCGATGGGCAGTGGCAGGGGATAACAGTGACGCCGCCAAAAATCGGCGCAGCCTTGTTTACGTAACTGGCTTTCATCCTGGATTAAGGTTTGATCAAACAGTACACCGGATTCAAACGCGTTGTGCACCAACATGCGCTGGCAAAAACCGTGGATAGTATAAATCGCCGCTTCATCCATCTGGCGTTCCGCGGCTAATAGCCAACTGGCCGCGCGTTCTTTGTCAGGAATTTCAGCCAGTAATTGCTGATAGATCGGATCGCTATCCGCTGTTCCTTGCCGGATACACGCCAAGCGAAGTTGATGGATATTTTCGCGGATACGTCCACGCAGCTCATCTGTCGCCGCTTGCGTAAACGTAACAACCAAGATCTCCTCAACATTCAGCGGGCGGGAAAAGGCGGCAGTGCCGCCTAATCCGAGTAACAGCCGGAGATACAATAAGCCTATCGTATAAGTCTTTCCCGTCCCTGCGGAGGCTTCGATCAGCCGCTGACCATACAGCGGCAATGTTAACGGGTTAAGTTTATGAGACTGTATCATTGGATGATCTTGCATCTGACGGCCTGACATTTCATCTTCCGGTATTGCTTTGCTCACTGAGCATTCACCTTAACCGGTAATTGTTTCTGGAAATCTGACACATAATCGTAAGTTTTCCAGCCTTTCAGCTCTGCATATTGATGAACCGTGCCTTTTTTCCCCATAATTTGGGAAACCAGTGCTAATCCCTGACGCTTAAGAACGGCTTTTTCATAAAATGCAACAAGCTGTGCTTTGGTGACTTTCTCCATCGCTGCGATGGTTTTATCACGTGTATCAAATTTGAAGTTATTACGCCCAAAATCCGTATCAAAGCGGGCGACTTCTGAATAGAAGGTCTGTGGCGGCTCACGCATTTCGGTTAGCAGTGATTTTTTATACTGTTCAAACTCTGCCTCAGACATCGCTTTCAGCTTCTTATCCGCCTGTTGGTAGAAACTTTGGTAACGCTGATGCAAGTAATCCGGCTGTTTGCTGTTACTTTGCAACAAGAAACCCAATCCCCACTGGTGGCCTACATTTTGGTTGAACGCAAAAACTGCATAACCAAGCTGTTCTGTTGTCCTCAATTGATCATAGAACCACGGTGACAAAATACTACTTAACAAGCCGGAATAGACATATCCCTGGATACGGTCGTACCCCGTTGGAATAAAAATTTCTGCCAGCGCATTATCCGTGCTATTCGCAGTACCGTTGAAGTTAATCGCATAATTGTTGTCAATCACAATGCGCTCACCCGTCCACCATATCGTTCCTTGGTTAGCGAGCTGTTTCTGTGCGGATTGAACGATATCAATACCCTGCTGTTGGGTGAAATTACCGAAAACCAAAGCCTGTAAAGCCGAGTGTTGGATCATGCCCTGACGGTATTTCACGATATCATCAACAGTGATGGTATCCAGCACTTTCCGTTTTTCTGCCTGTTCAAAGTAAGGTACACCGGAGAGGCGGGAAATGGGTTGCATCGCCATTTGAAAAGCCTTGCCATTATTGGCGGCGTCCATTTGTTCCCGATACCATGATTTTGCCTGAGCCAGTTCCTCTTGGGTCGGTATAAACGAAATATACTGATCAATCACGGAAGTTAATAACTCTGGTAAATGTTGCGAATAGCCATTAACGCCGATTTTCAAACCATCAACATAACCGGTATAAACGCCCATTCCCCCAACCGATGCTTGATAGCTGAGCTGATCAAGGGCAAGTGCAGACAAATAGCCCAGTAAGGTATCGGAAACCTGATCTTTGATGTTCTTCAAGCCATTTGGCGTGCGCATCTCCAGTGCAATACTGCCCTTAGGTTCATCCGCAAAATATTGGCTCGGCATATACAGCAAGCGAACATTTGGCTTTTCCAAAATCATTTTAGGCTGTTCTTGGCTACCCGATGTTTTAATCAAGGATAAATCATCAGGAATGTAGGGATTCAACGCAGGCAAAGAGAATACGTCTGCCTGTGCCAGTTTTTTCCATGCCGATATCTGCTGGGGCGAGATTTTGTTGACTTGATATGGAGCCTGCACAAAATAAGCCTCTTTGTTATGTGGCTCTGTTGGGCTGATAAACCAGATGCGCGCATTTTCAGGCGTTAATTCATCTAAACGGTTGGCTATCGCTTTGGGATTGAACGCATCGGTCATATAACCCGCATCCAACACATGGGAGATAGGCAATACCAGCATGGCATCAGATAGCCCTTCAATGTAGTTCATATTCCGCACGATTGACGCATATTGGAACGATAAATTCAGAACCTTAGCCATTTCATCGAAATAACGCTTGTTGATCCCCTGTTGTTTTAGCCGGTTAATATAAGAAAAGATGGCGGCGATAACTTGATCACGATGTTCAAGTCCCTTATCCGTTAGCGAAACCGAAATATTAAATGTGCCTGAATTGCCATCCGTTTTGGGATTTGCCCCCGCATCAATACCTTCGATGAGTCCCTGCTTTTGCAACCAGTCAGACAAGGTATTTTGGCTGCGATTGCCAATCAAATACCCGACATATTCGTCGGTCTTGCTGCGAAAATCTGCACTGTTGTCAGCAATGCTAAACTCCAGTCGCAACGCTTTGTAGGGCTGGGCAGGGACATAATGGATGATGATGCCTTTTTCTTTGTCAGTGATTGCCGGGACGGTAATAGCCGGCACCGAAGCATGTCGGTTCGGAATACGGCCAAACGTTTCTGCCGCAATCTGAGCCAATTTATCGATGGATTGATTGCCATACACAACCCCCTTCATCAAATTGGCGGAGTAATAACGCTGGTAAAAATCAACCAAGGCAGTCTGTAATTTGCTGTCAGGTTTGTCTTTGAGTGTTTCTAAGTTTCCACCAGCAAAGCGGGCATTAGGGTGAGCCGAATTAATGGTTTCGGAACGAATTTGCCATAAACGATGCGCTTCACCCGCACGGGCAATGGTCATCTCATTGTCAACGGCGTGACGTTCACGATCGGCATTAACCGGATCCAGCAGAGGCTCAGCCAATGCATCGGCAAGGCGATCAACCGCTTCTGCTAAGGTGCCATTTTCAACTTCCAGATAGAATGCAGTACGATTGGCGGTGGTACTGGCGTTACGGCTGCCGCCATTTTTTTGCAAAAATTCAGCAAACCCGCCGGGTTGCGGGTAACGCTTAGAACCCATCAATACCATGTGCTCAAGATAGTGCGCCAGGCCAAGCTGGTTATCTGGATTATCCATATGACCAATCGGAAGTGATACGGCAGCCAATGATTTAATCGCTTTTTCATCAGAAACCAGCAAAACTGTCATACCATTTTGCAATTTAATGGCTTTATATTGACGAGGATCGCGATCACTTTTATGGATCGTCTCTGGCAATGGCTGCCAAAGTGATTGTGCATATCCAGTCATCCCAAAAAATAGCAGACAGAGCATCGTCATGATGCGGATAAGATATTTAGGCATAACCTAATATTCTCCCTAATTATTTAAATAGTGATCCATTAAAATAGCGTGCCATCGGCAGTAAATAACGCTGAGTTTCACGCTTCATTCGCTCCAACAGTGATTGATCAACTTGCCGGAAAGCCCGCTGTACATAGTGATCAGCGCCTTCCCCTTTTCTGTCATGTGCCCCTAACCAATGCTCCATCAATTTATTTTCAGCACTTTGTTGAGCCTCTTCGCTAAAATCGATTTCACGGGTTTCCTTATCAAAACAGTCAACCAGCCAGGCCCACCCGCTTCGACAAAATAAGGGAAGGGGTTCTGACATTCCTTGCAGATAACCCTCGATCATCTGGTTCAGATACTGTTTCGCCTCATCCGGTTTTAGCGGTAAGAAGCGATATTCTGACACCTTTTTATCTTCTTTCTCTTTTTTCCCTTTTTTATTCGTTCCATACATACGGCTTTCACTACTTCCACCTGAAAGGCAGTAGGCAAGATGTTCAATCCATAGTTGGATACCATCATTGGCTGTTAAGTTCGCGGGTCGCCAACGTAAAATGCCATCAGGCTGTACCTGATTAATTCTGCCGGTCAATTTCACTGTGTCTAATGGCTCATCGAGGTCAATGGCAAAAGAGTCTGTTCTCTCTTCACGTACCCTGGAGGCCAAAGGCTGCATGGTGCCCAGCTGTTCCATCCAATAAACCTCACCAAAGGCGCCATATGGCAACCCTCCTGACGCACGGAGATGGTGGAACAAAGATTCAGGCGCTCCCTGTTCTATCAGGATGCTTAACAGCAGTTGGTTAAATTGGTAGCGTTGCAGGTTATCCAGCACAAAAGGTTCTTCTTCCGGTAGCTCCATCTCTTCAATGACAAAATGCACTTTCAGCCGTTGCTGGAAAAACGCCCGAACAGGGTGGCGATAAAAGCGGATCAATTCATCTAAGGCGACTTCTTTTACCTCACTGCGATCAAACGCAATCGGCTGGCAAAAATCCGTTGCTAAAACTCCCTGCCGGGTTGCGGCAGGCAACCATTCTGCGGCATAACTCTGTAAATATTGGTCAGGTGAAAAGTTTTCGGTCGCGAAAGGGACGCGAGTATGTTGTGACAGCAAATGTTTTCTGACATTTTTGGCACTGTCATCAATATTCAACCTCTCATCACCCGATAAGCAAAAACTCTGGCAAATATAGTCCAGTAACTCGTTGACTAATACGGATGGATTGCTTTCAGTATCATCGCGAATCGATTTACCAATATAGCTAATATAAAGACATTGCTCCGCCGAAACCAACGCTTCCAGAAAGAGATAACGGTCATCATCGCGCCGTTTCCTGTCCCCTCGTTGCGTTTTTTCTGCCATCAGATCAAACCCAAGGGCGGGGAGGGTTCGCGGATAAACCCCATCATTCATTCCCAACAGGCAAACAACTTTAAAAGGAATGGAACGCATAGGCATCAGAGTACAAAAATTAAGGGCTCCAGCCAGGAAACGCTGGCTGATCTTCTCATCATCAAAACGAAGCGTCAGCTCATCGCGCAGTAACACTAAGGGGATGCGTTCTTGGTAATGTGCATTCAGGCCATTATCGATCACTTTTTGCCATTGTTGCGTAATCAGCGCCAGAACCAGTTCAATGTCATCATCCGCCGCAAAAAAAGTTTCCAACAGTTGCGGACATACCGCCAGCCAATCCACCAATCGCTGTTCTTCCCCCAAAATTTTCCGCCAGCGATTCAACTCCATTAAAAACTCAGCCAGTTGCCCCGCCAATTCGGCCGCCAGGCCACTGGATTCATCATAAGGCAACACATCGTTCCACGGCCCGACCTGGCTATCCATCGCATAACCCAATAGCATTCGTGTCAGGCCAAAGCGCCAGGTATTTTGCCCCGTGGCAGGCAAAGAAAGTGCTTCAATATTATCATCATCCAGCCCCCAGCATATTCCCGCTTCTTTTACCCAACGCCGCAATAAACGCAACCCGTCTTCCTGAATAGCAAATTTGTTGGCTAAAGCGGGGACTTCCAATAATGCTAATACCTGTTCTGCGGTAAATCGACTCTGTGGTAAATCCAGCAATGTAATGAATGCCTGTAAGACAGGGTGCGCCTGACGAGCTTTACGGTCAGAGATGGCAAAGGGGATATAACGATCATCCGGTGCATTGCCAAAAACCGCCTGGATATAGGGGGTATAATTATCGATATCTGCCATCATCACGATGATGTCCCTCGGTGTCAGTGAAGGGTCATCATCCAATAAACGCAGGATTTGATCTTGCAATACTTCGATCTCCCTCTGCGGGCTATGGCATGAATGAAACGTCAGAGAGCGATCAGCACAATCAAATGGGCGCTTTTGCAGGCTGTTTTTGAAGGTATCTTCTGTAGAACCAATCTGGGCATGATCTTCAAGATTAAGGATATCTTGCTGGATTTGGTGCAAGATAGAATCAGGCGTTAATTCCACAAAGGCATGAAAATCGGAATCCGGCTCCAATTGTGACAACAGGTAGAGGTGATCCCTTCCCAATTTACCCCAAGATGCCAACAGTGGGTTATTCAGCTCCTGTTCCCCTTCGGCATTAAAGAGCGATGAGGCTTCTTCTGGCTGTTTGAACCTTTCTAGCCATTGCTTGCTTTTATAATGTCTTGGCTTGCGGCTAGTTAATCTGGCAAGAAAGGCGTAACTCTGGATATCTCCCCAATAATATTGGCATGGGTTCGTGAACATAAGATGAATATCAATATGCTTACCTAATGCCTTCAAGACTTGCAGGTAAGCGGGAGGCAATACCGATATCCCACAGATAAAAATGCGGGGCGGGAGAGCTTCCAATGGAAAGTTTCCCTCTTCCAACGCCATGATAAATCGTTGGTATAAATTGGCGCGATGCCACAAAGGTTGTTGTCGCTGACGAGTGTATTCTGTCAGTTCAAACCATAGCCTTTTTTGCCACAACTGGTTACTGCCCAAGCCATCACTTAATTGCCCCTTTTCCCAGCCTTCTAACCACTGGGGGCGATAAACCAGATATTGGTCAAACAGATCGGCAATTCGGCCGGCGAGCTGGTGAATTTTGCGTTTATCAATATCGTGATCAAGGTAATGTCTGAGCGCTGAAAATTCCGGCTCCGTCAACAAATCAGGCAGTAAGGTCATCAATTTCCATTTCATGGCATCCTTACTGAAAGCACTTTCCTTGGGAATACCGGGCAACACTTGGGTAAACATCTGCCAGATAAAAGTGGCAGGCAAGGGAAATTCCATATTGGCGGCAATCCCCAGTTTTTCTGCCAACTGGATCTGCAACCACTGTGACATCCCTGGGCTTTGAACCAAAATCACTTCTTTGCCAAATGGGTTAGAAAGAGGGTTATCTTGGATCAATCTCGCCATCAACTCTTTAAGAAGATCGAGCTGATTTGAATGATAAACGCTAAACATCAATGCTCCCACTTGCACAAAACCAGCGTTCTAATTTACTGGGTTTATTGTAATGTACTGTCAGCTTAATCGTTACCTGATAGCATCCCCAAGCGCGAAATTCTCGCTGAACGTCCATTTTCCATTCCTGCGGTATAGCCGCCTCTTCGTCTGTTTTCTTCATACCAACCTGGCCTGCCAGATGCTCATACTGCTCCAATTGGTCATGGGCATATCGTACCGCCTTAAGCTGCCCCCAATATTGCTGGAAATTAGCTGACAAGGCTTGATGGTAACGCATTAACCCCAATAAAGAGATCGCAAATACGGCAGAGGCCACCATGACTTCGGGTAAGCTCATCCCCGCTTGTTGTCCAGATAAAGCCAATATTTTCATAAACAAAACTCTTCCTGATCAACAGGGCAAAAATCCAGCCAACCGCTTTCAATGGGGATCAGTTCAACAGGCATAAGTGTATCTTGGTTTAGGGGTTTCATCTGTTTCATCCATTGATAAAGTTCAAACTTCTCTCCCGATGTGAATTGAGCAATGCCTTTTAGTAGAAAAATATTGTCCAAATAGTGTCTTAGGCAGCTTTTCAAGTGAAATTCAGTTTGTTGCAGACAAGACCAGCTCCCCATTTCTTGCTGATTGAGAGACCATGATTGCACTTTTCCCCATGCCAGGGATGATTCTGCCTGCCCAAAAGCCTGCAAATAGTGTTGTTCATCTATCATCATGCGCATGGCACTTTCCTGTTGATAATGGAGGGATTTCAACATCATCAAACTCAACGCCAATAGCATCATTATCGATACCAGCAAAACATTTCCCTGTTGCTTATCTGCCATCTCTTTTTCTTTCCTTGATCTGTTTATTCCCTGATATTGCGCAGCCGAATTGTCGCTTGATGACGATAGACAACGGATGGGGATTTCAACCAATGAGCACCAATGGACAAAGTGACAAAAATCATGTCATCTTTTGCCCGTGATTTTTCAAGATGGAAGGTATCAATGACAATCTCTTTTGGATCGAATAGTCTTTCCCAGCCACTTTCCTGACAATCTTCTGCCCCTCTTTTCCACTCAAGTGCTCGATTATTTAAGCGATAACCAAAAAATTCAGATTCAATATGATCAGGTTTCTCCCATTGGTTATTTAAATTGAGATCAAAAGCAACAATAAAGCAGGAATCGGCGACTTCCCTATTTTTAGAGTTAATGATGAATGGATTTCCTTCACACTGTTTTCTCTCCCGACAATAACCTGCCCGCCGAATCTCTTTTTCCATCAAATAAGTTGTTCTATTCACCAAATAATGCAGTCTATATTTGCGATAGAGATCGAGTGTCTGACTCGATAAAACCGGATAGGTTTTTGTCATGGCAACAAAAATCACGCTACTGATTAGCAGGGCGACCATTATTTCTAATAAGGAGAACCCTGCCTGTTTTTGCTTGCAGCCGAAGAGAGTCAAAATCATGGGTTTTTTATTCCCTCACACTGAGGTAACTGGCTAAGTGTGTTACTGCATGTTCTGATCCGCCCACGGCCTGAAAGGATGATGTTAATATCACCCGCCGGATTGACCAGCGTGAAACTGGCGGGCAATGCGGTATTTCTGATCCCATAAAAATCAATGTGATCAGTTGTGGAAAAGGATAAAAACACCGCTTCGTGAGGAGAATAAACCCGTTCCCCATCGCCTTCATCACAAGCCGTTATTTGGGTTACAGAGGACACCAGGCACCAAGGCTGCCCGATGATTAACCACAGGGTACGATTTTGATTTAAATAACTGGCCAAAGCCTGTTGCCTCTCCATAAAAGAGAGCACATTGTGCACCGCGGATTGCAAATGCAGGCGATTTTGATATTTCCCCCAATGATACAACCCCCAGGACAAACTGATGGAGATGATGAGCATCGCTATCATGAGTTCTAATAAGGTAAATCCGTTGTGATTGTTAATGTATTTCATAATTCCTTGACGTCTATATCCCGCTCAATGTGGTCAAGGGGAATATCGACTATTAGAAGCGTAATGAACAGCGCCATGATTTAATTCTGCGAAGAGATTTGAATATAAAATAAAAATTTTATTTTGTTACATTTTAATTTCGAGATAGTTCACAAAATCAAGCCTGTATTTTTACCGGGAGAAATAAAAAAAAGAGTAGAATAACTATCTACTCTTTAATTATTCCATTTTGATTAATTTACCACCTTTATTTTTAACCCGAATTTTCTCCACTATAATTTAAATAAGGAATATATTGTTTTTTGGTATATTTAGTCGGTTTTTTAATAAAAACAAACAAAAGCATTAAATATTATTTTGCAAATAACAACTCCTTAAATAAAGAAGAAATTAAATAACAAATCGTGTATTAATGATCCTGGATTCTTCAAGGATATCATGACTTGCCTGTTTAATATTGGTTAATACGCAGGTACGTAACAACCATCTATCATAACCATCATAACGCGGTATAAACTCAGAACGGCCATGTACGCATCGATTATTATCAATGATAAGTAAGTCCCCTGCTTCAAGTGCAACCCAATATTTATGCTTGTTAGCAATCTTTTTGAGTTTATCAAGGACAAATTCCGCCTCAGAGTTAAGCCCTTTCATTAAATCTAAGTCATAGATCATATAAGGATCATTAGGATTTCCATAAAGAATTGACGTCATCGGGCCATTACCTTTTACTCCATTAGGGCTACCATAAGAATAATCTATTCCTGTTATAAAGAGTGGCTCAAACAATAATCGAATTTCCCTAAAAGATAAGTCACGGAGCATCATTTTAGCGCTTGCTATAAAGGTTCTAGCACTTTTTTCATGATCTTGACGTAAACAATATAGTAAAACGTAATCACACATTAATGGATGAAAAGCAATTTCCGTATGAAAATCAAGCTCCTTTTTTGAGCTTTCTGATGACAATAGAAACTCTTTTTTTATATTAGGAACCAAATTTTGGAATATGTTACCATTTTTTTCCTGTGAATACCCAACAGCATAACCAAGAAATTCTGAGACCATGGCTAACCATAATTCACCATAAAAATTACCTCTATCGGGATAATTTAATGCATGAGATGGGGTGGGTGGCAAAACATCATCAAAGTTTAACCCCTTTAATAATAATACACCATAATCATTACCATGGTTTTTAAAATTATATAAACTTTCTATGAGTTCTTGGTTAAGGAAAGTTATACGTTTAAAGCTTTCAGAAAGGAATTTATCTAAGTCATTATAAGGGCTATTTAACTTATCACCATAAAATCCTTTTCTAAGTAATTTCTCATTATCCACATAAATAATATGATCACCTTTAATTTCAGATAAATCACGGGTAGTATCTGGCTCTTTATATTTAATGATACTATTAGAAAAATTCATTCCAGATTGGAAATAAAATTCTCTTTGATCATTATCAATGATATCCCCAATCATTTTCTTTAAAAAAGCCTCATTTTCACATTTTGCAAAATAGAAAGAAGAGTAAGTATTCAGCAAACCTAAATAATAGAATTTTTTATTCCCTATCTCTTTTTTCACGCCAATGACAAAATCGTTATATTTTATAAAATCCTGCCATCCATCATAATCAACAAAATGCCTAACATAATTACCATGCAAATGGAATTCTTCCCCTTCGTAAATTATTTCAATCTCCCCATTAAGTTGATTTAAATAATTAAATTTTTTATTTTCAAACTCTATGTTTTTGGTAACAACATATTTATTCATAGAATTATTTTTAGCATGAGAATAAATATCCGACAAAGAAAATATAATGGATGACTTGGGTTGTTCTTCTAAATCATGCTGTGAAACATCATTGGTTGTAAGCAAGATATCAATATCACTTAAGGCATTTCCTTTTGACATGTAATAATGCATATTACATACATAAAAATTATAATACTTAAAAAAACAAACTACATTATAAAATGAATTTTTGGCAATATTGTTACCACCTAATTTATTATAAAAAGAATCATCATAAACAACACAAAGCCTTCTACCTTTCATTACCTAACCTCATATATAAAGATTATAATGGCATCAATTAATATTACATTGATGCCCCCATGACGCTATAGATAAATTCGGACAGAAATAACATATTACAGCAACAAGTCAATTACATAAAAATAGCACCGACTAACATAACAATCCCAAACAACAACAAAAAAACATTAGTTATCGATTCTATAATAACTTGAGACCTTCCTTTAAAAAATACATTCTGAACATAAGAAAGCGCATAAACAAATATAATCCACCACAAAACCCCAATGATAATATCAATCATCCCAAGTATGATAACTTGTTTAAGCGGAGGGAGTACCGGATTAATAAATTGAGGCAGAATACTGATAAAAAATATGGCCACTTTGGGGTTAAATACATTAGCTAATAATCCGACTAAAAAAGGATTCCTTTTCTGCTTAATGATCTCTTGTGAATCAGAAATTGACTGTTGTTGATTTTTATTGAGGTAAATCTCTCTTAATCCTGAACTCCCCAGATACACAAGATAAATGGCACCGATTATTTGTAACAGACTAAACGCGGTTTTCGATGTAGCCAAAATAACTGTAGCGCCTAATGATCCTAATACAAGATGAAAAAACAACCCTGATTGCACACCAAATGCCGTGATCATCCCTTCTCTCTTGCTCTTGAATACGCCTTTACTGATAACAGCCCAATCAGGGCCAGGAGTCAGGTAAGAGAGTAACGCTAATAGAATAAATACCGATAGCAATTCAAAACTGATCATATGTTATTATCTCAACTTACAGTGCGTTATAATCACGATATATTCATCACTTTCTCCTGGTTTTATTTCCACCTTAACATCCTGTATTTCTTTTGTATTTTTTATATGAGTTCCACCACATGGGATAACAACCGGATGATTTTCTACCGTACTTTTCCATAACCGTAAATTTTCAATGTCTTTTGATGTGTATTCAACCCGTACTTCACTCCCTGTTGCAAGCCAGTTTTTCAGGATTAAATTGATTTCCTCATTGAGGCTAACAATATTTTCCAGAAATGATGTTTTATCAAACCCTTTCTTTTTTATTGACTTACCAAACCTATATGTATCTATTGATTTTAATTCAGAAATTGATGACTTAAATATTGCTGCCTTATCTAAGTTATAGTTGCCCAAACTATCTGTATCATAATCTTTATTCCAATATTTATTGGCTGCTTTATTTAAAGCTAAAGACATAAAGTGAGCCATGCTATGCGCGGCGCTAACTTTATGTCTGGTTTCAGCATCAACCGATAATTTAACTTTTTCACCTACTATAGATTGACATTCCAGGCCATTTAGCGATTCCAGGTAGTGGGCTGGAATAAGTTTGTCTTCTATATTTAATTTATTGGGGATATCATGATCAATATAAATCTTCCCGTCAATGAAGATCGCAGAATAAGTCTTGACAATATTTAATTCATGGTTATTAAAGACGATAACCCCGACATCACTTTTTTGGTCACCCCACTTGTAGTTTTTGGGATAAAAAGGACTATTATTTGTAATAACGATATACCCATCATTATATTTGAATGCCTCGATGATCACTGCGTCTAAACTTAATTGCCCTGTCATAAATGATGATTCAATGACTGCATTATTTAACATGTCAATTTCTCCGACTGTTGATGTTATAAACAAACAATCTACTAATTGAACAAAAAATGTCAAGGCCTCAATGAGATGGGTGTACCATACGAAATGTGATTAATGAAAGGAATGATTAAGGTGGGTAAATACGTTTTCCACCCCCAGATTTGAGGATGGAAAAGGAGAATTAAATGGCAACTGGGGCTTTTATACCCGGATGCGGATCATAATCCACAATTTCAAAGTCTTCGAATTGATAATCAAACAATGAGTCTGGCTTACGCTTAATCACTAATTTAGGTAACGCGCGCGGCTCACGACTTAATTGCAGTCTGGTCTGTTCCAAATGGTTGCTGTAAAGGTGAGTATCTCCGCCAGTCCAGACAAAATCACCCACTTCAAGATCACACTGTTGCGCCATCATATGCACCAATAACGCATAACTGGCGATGTTGAATGGCAACCCTAGAAACACATCACAAGATCGCTGGTAAAGCTGGCAGGAGAGTTTGCCATCTGCGACGTAAAACTGGAAAAAAGCATGGCAGGGTGCCAGTGCCATTTTATCCAGCTCCCCAACGTTCCAGGCAGAAACGATAATCCGGCGTGAATCAGGATCACTTTTCAACTGCTCAATAACCTGGGTTAATTGATCGATTTGACGACCATCCGCAGCGCCCCAGGCACGCCACTGTTTACCATAAACCGGCCCCAAATCGCCATTTTCGTCTGCCCATTCATCCCAGATAGACACGCCATTATCACGCAGGTATTGGGTGTTGGTGTCGCCCTTCAAGAACCACAGTAATTCATGAATAATAGAACGAATATGGCAACGCTTGGTTGTGACCAAGGGGAAACCTGCTTGCAAATTGAAACGCATCTGATGACCAAAGATAGAGAGTGTTCCCGTACCCGTACGGTCATCTTTTGCTGTGCCTTCTTCCAGCACTTTTTTCATTAAATTCAGATACTGTTTCATTTTGCCTCTTGTACCTTGTTATTACGGTTATTGCGAGTTTTATTACCAGGGCATTTATATGCCCATACCATCATTATTATTCCCATTAAAATCATCGGGATAGAAAGCATTTGCCCCATACTTATCCCATCAAACAACCCAAGCTGTGCGTCAGGTTGGCGGAAAAATTCAACGATGATACGAAATGCACCGTAACCAATCAGGAATAAACCTGAAACGCTCCCCATCGGGCGCGATTTACGGATAAATACATTGAGGATGATAAATAATACGATGCCTTCAAGCACCATTTCATATAATTGTGATGGATGGCGGGGCAGGACACCATATTTTTCCAGAATAGGCCATAACGAAGGATCAGCGCTGGCCATGGCAATATCTTCACTGCGAGAACCTGGGAATAACATTGCCCACGGCGTATCAAGCGTAACCCGCCCCCACAATTCTCCATTGATAAAGTTACCGATACGCCCCATGCCCAAGCCAAAAGGAACCAATGGTGCAACAAAATCGGCGACTTGTAAGAAGTGGCGCTGAGTCCGGCGCGCAAACCACCACATGGCGCAGATAACCCCGATCAATCCACCGTGGAAAGACATTCCCCCATCCCAAACTTTAAACAGGTAAAGGGGGTTATCAAGGAACATTGGCAGATTATAGAACAGGACATAACCGAGGCGCCCACCGACAAAAACCCCGACAAACCCTGCATACAGTAGATTCTCAACTTCGGTTTTGTTCCAGCCACTGTTGGGTTTTGCCGCACGGCGATTTGCCAGCCACATAGCAAAAACAAAACCAACCAGATACATAAGACCGTACCAGTGGAGGGATACAGGCCCGATTGAAAAGATGACTGGGTCAATATTAGGAAATGCCAGATAGCTAGTGCTCATCGTTCCCCACTAAAATAATGTTGTGTGAATGAATGATATTGTGAACAAATGATCTTGTGTGAATGAATTATATGACTTGAATAGCTTAAGACAAATAATTGTAAATCATAACACAGGCAAGCGACTTGCTCCCACCCGACTATTTAGATTCAATACATTGGGCTCAATACACGCACACAGAAAATTTGCCATTTTTGTATCGCCTCCCTAAATCCCCCCGCGAATTAATCCCCCCAACCCCTGTGATTCCATAAACTCGGCTGATAATGCTTTGACCTCATGGCTGGTTTCGGCTTTCAATACCCATTCAATAAGCTGCTCCAGCTCTTTGGCATCCAAGTGTCGCAATAAATATTTGGTGCGCGGAACACTGCGACCACTCATACTCAGGCTACGATAACCTAAGCCAAGTAAGATGAGTGCCCCCATGGGGAGGCCGGCCATTTCCCCGCATATGCTAACAGGGAGATCAAGGCGCTGGCATTCATCAAAGGCCAGTTTCAACGCCCTAATCACCGCCGGGTGTAAGTTATCATACAGCGAAGCGACGTGGGTGTTATTGCGATCTACCGCAAGCAAATACTGGGTCAGGTCATTCGTACCAATAGAAACAAAATCAAGCCGTTGCCTTAATTGGGGCAGCAAAAAAAGGGTAGAGGGGACTTCAAGCATAATACCAATCTGGGGCATTGTGAGGGTATCGGCCAGCATTTGCTCTACCTCAACTTTCGCTCTTTCAATCAATTTTCGGGCTTCATCAATCTCGTCAATGCTGGTCACCATCGGCAACAGTATTTTTAAATTGCCCGTCTGTGCATTGGCTTTTAGCATCGCCCGAAGCTGGATCAGGAATATTTCCGGTTGATCCAGCGTGATGCGAATTCCCCGCCACCCCAGACAAGGGTTTTCTTCATTAATAGGCATATAGGGAAGTTGCTTGTCAGCGCCAATATCCAGTGTTCTCAACACCACCGGTTTATCAGGAAAAAGTTCCAGTATCTCTTGATAGCGGTTTTTTTGCTCATCTTCTGATGGGAAACCGCTATGCAGCATAAAAGGAATTTCGGTGCGATACAGCCCAATACCATCAATGCTATCTTCTATCTGCTGTTCATGTTTTAAACTCAAACCTGCATTGAGCTGCACCAGAACCCGTTCCCCGCTTTTTAGCCGTGCTTGCTTTTGCTGTTCATATTCAGCCAGCTTGCTGAGAACCTGTTCTTCCTCAATAATTTGTTGGTATTCCTGGGCGACCAGAGGCTCAGGTTCAATAAACACCTCCCCGCGATAACCATCCAGGATGAGTGTCCGATTGTGTAACAGCTCAGGCTGGATATCCGCTCCCATGATGGCAGGAATGCCCATCGCACGAACCAATATTGCAGAATGGGAGTGGGTCGCGCCATCCCGCACAATTACACCAACCAATTGATCTTCCGGCAACTCTGCCAACAAGTTGGCACTCAGTTCATCAGCAACCAGAATAAAGCGCTTTGGCCACTGCCTTGCTTCCGTGAAAGAACCGTTCAGGTGGAATAGCACCCGTTGGCCGATCGCCCGCAAATCCGATGCCCGCTCGCGCATGTAAGGATCTTGCAAACTGGCAAACTGTTCGGCATATTTTTCAATGACCGTTTTAACGGCCCATTCCGCCACAAAACCGTTATCGATGGAATAAAACAGATCCCGCTTGAGTTGAGGATCATTTAATAGATGGGAATAGAGATCAAAAATGGCGGCGCTTTCTTTCTGTGAACTCGCCGTAAAACGCTTACTGATACGACGGCATTCCGCCGTGGTTTCTTCAAGGGCAAAACACAATCTTGGGCGTTCAGCCTGATAATCCAGGGTTAATGCTTCAGTCACTTGTTCCAATAAAGGTTGGGAGCGATCTTGCCATCCCTGCGCCATGACAATACCGTTAGAAATGGCCAGTGCTTTAATACGCGTCTGACGATATTGGCCGAATAATCCTTTTGTTTGCGCCTGAGCAAGAACCGCAGCAAGCTGCATCGCCAAGGTCACCATGAAAGATTCTTCACTTTCATTAAATAGCCGTCGCTCATATTGTTGCACGACTAATATTCCCTGCAATTGGCGACGATAAATAATCGGTACACCTAAAAAAGCCCGCAAACGCTCTTCTTTGACCTGGGGAATATATTTAAAACTGGGATGGTCACGCACATCAGCGAGATTAATTAATTCAGATAAACGCCCGACTTGCCCCACAACGCCTTCATCAAAAGACAGGCTGATTGCTTGCCCTCTGGGTTTTCTCAACCCTTTGGTTGCCATCAGGTGATAACATTGCCGCCGATGATCGGCCAAATAGATAGAGCAGACATCTGTGCCCATTGCCAGACACGTTTCATTAACCAGTAGCTCAAGCGCTTCAGATAAATTAGCTGCCATCGCAACCTTTTCGACAATTTCCCGTAAGCGCATAAGCATAGCAATGACCTAACTTTTCCTACGGCGATATAAATAAGGTGAATGTAATAATGAAACAGGCTCCTGCGTTGACATCACAATCGAAGAGAATTCTTTCATCACGCGGCGATACACGTCTCGTTTAAAAGAAACGACCTGCCGGACAGGATACCAATAACTGACCCAACGCCAACCATCAAACTCCGGTGCCTTACTGCGCTGCACATTAATATCGGCTTCGTCACACAATAACTGCAATAAAAACCAACGTTGCTTTTGCCCAATACAGACGGGCTTTGTATCCCAACGCACCAAACGCTTGGGTAATTTGTAACGCAACCAACTCCGGGTCGAGGCGAGAACCCGGACATCTTTGCGACTTAAACCAACTTCTTCGAACAACTCGCGATACATCGCTTGCTCTGGTGATTCCCCTGGATTGATACCCCCCTGAGGAAACTGCCAGGAATGTTGCCCATAACGGCGGGCCCACAGAACTTGCCCTTGGCGATTACAAATTACAATTCCTACATTCGGGCGGTAGCCATCATCATCGATCACCAGACTACCTCTCGATATAACAAATTTAAAAAGATAGCTAATTGTTTCACACTCACCTCAAGCGGTAAACCTCTATGATTGGACTTTGCAGATGTCACCGAAGTCTCTACAATACCGCCATCTCAACGGGGTGCGGCTGTTGCAAAACAGGACTGCTGAGAACAAACCCGTCGAACCTGAACCGGTTAGTACCGTCGTAGGGATTTGAGCCGCTAATCATTGATATCACAGATGTAATTTTCATTTAGCTCCTTCTCAGATCCTTTGCCATCTGCTAATGACAGACATTGATCATTAATTTTTTAACCATCAATATTAATAATTATTGATGTTGCATCTATTAATATTTGTAATTATTTATACGTGCAACTAAAGGAGCGCAAAGTGTTTAAGAAATTATTTTATCGCTTTATTGCTATCAGCATGCTGTCTATTTCCCTCCCTCTCTTCGCCCAGACAGCCCAAATAAAACCAACTTTGACCGTTTACACTTATGACTCATTTGCCTCTGAATGGGGACCAGGGCCTGCCATCAAAAAAGCCTTTGAAGCAGAATGTCGCTGTGAACTGAAACTTGTGGCATTGGAAGATGGGGTATCTTTGCTGAACCGTTTGAGGATGGAAGGCAAAAAAACCCCCGCCGATATTATACTGGGACTGGATAACAATCTGATCCAAGCCGCCCAGCAAACCGGGTTATTCACACCAAGCCACGTCGATACCTCACACCTGAAATTACCCATCGCATGGAATAATACGACGTTTATTCCTTACGATTACGGCTATTTTGCCTTTATTTACAACAAAAACACCCTGCCTCATCCACCCAAAAGTATGGATGAATTAATCAATAGTCACCAGAATTGGAAGATTATTTACCAAGATCCCCGCACCAGCACCCCAGGCTTAGGGTTACTGCTCTGGATGCAAGATCTCTATGGCGACAAGGCCGCTCAGGAGTGGCAGAAAGTGGCCAAAAAAACCCTCACGGTCACGAAAGGCTGGAGTGAAGCCTATGGGCTGTTTTTGAAAGGCGAGGGGGATATGGTGCTGAGCTATACCACATCACCGGGCTATCACATTATGTCAGAGAAAAAAGATAACTACGCTGCCGCCATCTTCAAGGAAGGCCACTACTTGCAGGTTGAAGTGGCCGCCCAGTTAGCCTCAAGCAAACAGCCAGAATTGGCACAAAAGTTCATGCGTTTCATGATTTCGCCAGCATTTCAGCAAGTGCTTCCCACCACCCAATGGATGTATCCCGTGATTGATATTCCCTTGCCGGAGGTTTTCAACCAACTTCCCGTTCCTGAAAAATCTTTGCTATTCAACGCAGATGATGTCGCAAAACACCGTACACAATGGATCCGTACATGGCAAAGCGCTGTAAGCCGTTAATCGCGGGCTGGTTATTGCCGGGGGTAATTGCCTCCGGCCTGTTAATTCTGGTTGCCCTGGCCGCATTCGGGACGCTGTGGCTCAATGCGCCTGACAGCCATTGGCAAATGTTTTTGAATGACGGCTATCTTTGGCATGTGATTCGATTCACTTTCTGGCAGGCCTTCTTATCTGCCGTCTTATCGGTCATCCCCGCCATTTTTCTGGCACGGGCGCTTTACCGACGCCATTTTCCCGGCAAGACACTTTTTCTGCGCTTATGCGCCATGACATTGGTTCTTCCTGTTTTGGTTGCCCTGTTTGGTATCCTCACGGTTTATGGTCAAGCCGGTTGGTTAGCCCATATTGCCCAATGGGTAGGCATTGAATATCGTTTTACACCTTATGGGCTACAGGGAATTTTGCTGGCACATATTTTCTTCAATATGCCAATGGCAACCCGATTATTGCTGCAATCGCTGGAAAATATTGCCATTGAGCAGCGCCAACTCGCCGCCCAGCTAGGGATGAGTGAATGGCAACATTTTCGTTTTATCGAGTGGCCTTATCTGCGCCGCCAAATTTTACCGACTGGCGCCCTGATTTTTATGCTGTGCTTTGCCAGTTTCGCGACTGTCCTTGCCCTTGGCGGTGGCCCGGCGGCAACGACCATTGAACTTGCCATTTATCAGGCTCTCAGTTACGACTACGATCTTGGTCATGCCGCCCTGCTTGCCTTGATACAGCTTTTTTGTTGCCTCGGTTTGGTGCTCCTTAGCCAAAAACTGAAAGGCGCACTTGCCGTGGGTTATGGGCACCAACAACAATGGCGTAATCCACAGGATTCATGGTGGCAAAAATTATCGGATGGTTTACTGATTGGCTTGGCGTTACTGCTGTTATTTCCCCCGTTATTGGCGGTGATCGTTGATGGCCTGAACCGTGATATTTTGGGTGTCTTAAGCCAACCGGCTTTATGGCAGGCTCTTGCAACTTCGATCATGATTGCGCTGGGTGCCGGGCTGCTGTGCGTTATTCTCACCATGATGTTGCTATGGAGCAGCCGCGAATTACGCTTACGTCATTCCCCGCGCTGGGGACAGGCGATGGAAACCAGCGGGTTGTTGATCCTCGCCATGCCGGGCATTGTCCTTGCCACCGGCTTTTTTCTCCTGCTGAACACCACTTTGGGTATACCTCAAGCCCCTTACGGGTTGGTTATCCTGACCAACGCATTGATGGCGATCCCCTACGCCTTAAAAGTCTTGGAAAACCCAATGCGCGATCTGGCAGGGCGTTACAATCCGCTCTGTCGCTCCTTAAATATTCAAGGCATTCAGCGCCTGTATTTGATCGAGTTTAAAGCATTAAAAACGCCATTGGCGCAGGCATTGGCTTTCGCCTGTGTCTTATCCATTGGGGATTTTGGCGTGGTCGCCTTATTTGGCAATGAAGATTTCCGCACGTTGCCTTATTACCTTTACCAGCAAATTGGGGCATATCGCAGTCAGGAAGGGGCAGTGACCGCATTCCTGCTGCTGCTACTGTGTTTTATGTTATTCACTGTGATTGAACGCTTACCGAGCCGACGCCATGATTAAACTTGAAAATGTCATTTATACTTATGAACACTTTGCCATGCATTTTAATGTAAGCGTAAAAGCCGGTGAACGCATTGCGATCCTCGGCCCAAGCGGGGCGGGGAAAAGCACATTACTCAGTTTGATGGCGGGTTTCCAGTTTCCAGAACACGGTGATATTTGGCTGGATGGTGTAAACCATACGAATACGTCCCCTTCCAGACGACCGGTTTCGATGTTATTTCAGGAAAATAACCTGTTTTCCCATTTAACCATTGCACAAAATATTGGCTTAGGATTACATCCTGGCTTGCGGTTAAGTGCAGAACAAAAGGAAATGCTGCAACAAATTGCCGCCCAGGTGTCGCTGGAGGCGTGTTTATCGCGCCTGCCCGCCCAACTTTCTGGCGGGCAACGTCAGCGAGCCGCGTTGGCACGTTGTTTAGTCCGCCATCAACCGATTTTATTGCTGGATGAACCCTTTTCAGCACTTGATCCGGCTTTACGCAATGAGATGCTGGCGTTGCTGGATCAAATATGCAGTGAACGCCAAATCACGCTATTGATGGTGTCCCATCATCTTAACGATGCCGCCAAAATCGCTCCGCGTTCTTTGCTGATTGTGGATGGAAAAATTCATTACGATGGTGCAACGGAAAAGTTGGTGAGTGGGGAAGCGGCTGAGGCGGTGATTTTGGGGATCGGTTGATTTGAATAAAGGCAGGAAGATCATGGTAATCTGCCTGCCTTATTATGGGTATCACGCAATAATGAACTATTATTTATGTATCTACCTATAACCTAGTGGCCGTTTAAACGGCCACTCATCCAATACCTCTTTATTGATTGTTTTTTACGTCCCCTAATGCCACTTTCCGATAAACCACTAAATTCTCGCGATCGCGATTTGGCCGATGTCCATGCCAAAATAGTGCCATTCCCTCAGGGGCTGGGGCTATTTCTTCGGATAAGACAATCAACCAATCACATTTTTCAGGCGTTTCAAATTGACTCTGTTGTTGATGCAAAACCTGGGCAAAGTAATACAGCATGGGCGCTTCAGATTCCCCAATATAATACGATGCCATACAGTCATTATCTTTATACACGTCGGCTAATTTCTGTTTTAGGTCAAGAAATGTCCCTTTATATCCCTTGGTGTAATCAATCCAGCCAACAAATAACGTAAACACTAATCCCCAAACCGTAGCGATACCCAAAACCCAAGTTTGGGCAGCGCGTAAGGCCGGGGATTTAGCAAGAAGACAATTTTTGGCTATCCATACCATCGTTATCAAGGCAGCGATAACGACAATAAATCCCGAAAAATGCATCTGATAATCCATTGGCAACCATCGGCTAAACGGGGTTAGCCAATGTTTATAATCAGGGGAAAGGGATAAAAAATAGCACGTCCATAAAAATAGGATCAGGGCAGACCAAAATAGGGAAGAAAATAGGGTGAAATATTTATGAGCGATTTGCGGTATTTTAATAAAAATGCCTGTCGCCAAGATCGCCATGGGGGCAATAAAAGGCAGTAAATATAATGCCCGGCCAGAGGCGGATATTTGTAATAACACCACCCCTAATACAACAAAAGCCGCACACAGGAAATAATGTTTATCCGACAAAATTTTAATTGGATTTGTCAATATGAAGATAAAAGCCAATATTCCCGATGGCAAGGCAAACAGTAACACCGCCTCAGGGATCATGGTTAAATTTCCCCTTGCCCCAAGATCATCCACGGAAAAACCTAAAAAGCGGCCGATATTGTTATCCCAAAGCCAGATCTTAAATAAATCAGGATGTTCAATCAGTAACATCATTGGCCAAGGCAGGATTAAAACCAGCGCAATGATGCCTGAGAATAAAGCATTTAGCCAATATTGTCGGGTTCGACAATGCTTAAGGAAAATAGGCGCCAGAATAAGGCAACACCATAATAATCCCGGAATAAACACCCCTTTTGATAAAAGGGTTACCGCCGTGCCAATAATTAACCATAAACAGGAATACGCGGTTTTTTCGTTTTTGATGAGTCCCAATAAGCCATATAACCCGATAGTGGTTCCTGTCATCAATGCGGTATCAGTAAACATATCGTGGCTGTGACGAACCAATCCGGGGGCGCTGGCATATAAAGCAAACGCTATCCATATTCGATGGTCTGTAAAGTTTTTGACATCAAATACGCGACGCGCCAACAAAATAAAAAAGGAAAAATTGATCACCGAAAAAAATAACGAAGCGGTTCTGGCGGCATCGTGCATTGGAAGCCAAGGGGATAACAAATGAATAAATGAAGCGGCCGTCCAATAATATAAGGGCGGTTTTTCCATAAAAGGCTGCCCCGCGTTCATTGTGACCAACCAATTCCCTGTTTCATACATGGTATGAATCATGCCGAAACTGTAATTTTCATCTTGTTTCCAGGGCGTATGTCCATAAACACCCGGTAATAAATACAGTAACGTGAAAGCGATAAATAAGAGTAAGGCTTTAATATCTGTTTGAGTCAGTTTATTGGGGGTATTCATCAATATTTACCAGATGTCATTAATGTTTAATTTTTTCAGTAAAAAATCGAGGGGATATTACCCAATTAAACATAACAACAAAAGTGACTTATATAATAAAAAACAATTCATATTCCTGATAATTTAATAGAGTGAGTATCCCCGCTAAATAACACGTAAAAATTTCAGGACACTCCCTTATTGTTCCTCGTGGAGGAACAAGGATATATACCCATCGCCTTTCAAGATGCGTCTTATATTTCCCCCGCAGCGCAGGGAGATATCAGGCACATTTTGAAAAGCGTCAGGTATATAAAAAATAATCTAACACAAAATACTGTATAAATAACCATAAGCAATGCTATGATTGAAATGACCCCGTCACTAAATTTGTCTGATTTTCCATAAGAAAAAGATTATGCAGATCAATCAAGTTGAACAAGGTTTTATCCTGACCCGTCATTGGAAAGAGACGCCATCGGGTATCGAGTTGGTGTACTGGCTGGCGACAGAGGCGGGTGCACGCCGCATTACGATCCCCCGCCAAAAAGCGGTCGCCTTCGTTCCTCAGCATGAGTTACCTAAAGTGAAACCGCTACTCACTCAAGAACGGCACTGCGAATTAACGGCATTGCCGTTGAAAGATTTCAATCGGCAGCCTGTTTCTGCCTTGTATTGTCTGCATTACCACCAATTGCAACATCTGGAAAAAGTTTTCAAAGCACAGAACATTCCCCTGTATGAAGCCGATATTCGCCCACCCGACAGATTTATGATGGAGCGCTTTATTACTGCCCCGGTCTGGTTTAGTCAGAAAGGCGATGGCAGTTATCAGATGAAGCCCCATCCCACTTATCGGCCTGATTTGAAATGGGTATCACTGGATATTGAAACCAGCCAGCATGGGGAGTTGTATTCCATTGGCCTGGCGGGATGCGGCGAGAAAACCGTCTTGATGTTAGGACCGGAAAAGGGTCATCAACCGGCGCTTGATTTCAAGCTAGAGTACGTTGCCAGTCGTCCGATAATGCTGGAAAAACTCAATGAATGGTTGGCGCAGTACGATCCTGATGCCATTATTGGCTGGAACCTGGTTCAGTTTGATTTGCGGGTGTTACAGCAACATGCTGAACGCTACCATGTGCCGTTAAGATTTGGCCGCAACAAGGCCCCGCTCGAATGGCGAGAACACGGTTTCAAGCCGGGGCATTTTTTTGCCTCGGCAGAAGGCCGCCTGATTATTGATGGCATCGATGCCCTGAAAACCGCAACCTGGAATTTTCCTTCTTTTAGCCTCGAATATGTGGCACAACAACTTCTGGGGGAAGGAAAAGCCGTCGATAATCCTTATGATCGCATGGATGAGATCAATCGCCGTTTTCAGCAGGATAAGCCTGCCCTCGCCCACTATAATTTGCAGGATTGTCTTCTGGTTAATCGTATTTTTGAAAAGGCAGATTTGATGGCTTTTTTATTAGAACGCGCCACGATAACCGGGTTGGCAGTGGATCGCAACGGGGGATCGGTGGCGGCATTCACGCACCTTTATCTGCCCAAAATGCATCGTATTGGCTATGTTTCCCCCGTTCAGCCCACTTATTCCGATGATCACAGTCCCGGCGGTTTTGTGATGGACTCGTTCCCAGGGTTATACGATTCCGTGTTGGTGCTGGATTACAAGAGCCTCTACCCTTCGATTATTCGCACCTTTTTAATTGATCCGGTCGGAATGGTTGAAGGGCTGGCCAATCCCGACATTGAACATGCTGTACCCGGCTTTCGTCAGGCGTTTTTCTCCCGAACGCAGCATTGCCTGCCGGGTATCGTCACGCAAATCTGGCAGGCACGCGACAAAGCCAAAATGCAACAAAATGCCCCTCTTTCCCAAGCCCTGAAAATCATTATGAATGCCTTTTATGGTGTGCTCGGCGCCTCCGGCTGTCATTTTTTTGATCCTCGCCTGACGTCATCAATTACGATGCGTGGTCACAAAATCATGCACCAAACCCGTGAGTTAATCGAATCACAAGGTTATCAGGTTATTTATGGCGATACGGATTCCACGTTTGTCTGGCTAAAACGCCCCCATTCAGAGGAAGAAGCCAGCCAAATCGGGCGTTCTTTGGTGCAATTTGTCAACCAATGGTGGCGCGATCACCTCAAAACTGAATTCAATCTTGACAGTACGCTGGAGCTGGAATTTGAAACGCACTATCGGCGTTTCCTGATGCCAACAGTACGCGGTGCCGAACAAGGCAGTAAAAAACGTTATGCCGGTTTAAGCGGTAATAAGGTGATTTTCAAAGGGTTGGAAACGGTCAGGAGTGACTGGACACCACTGGCACAAATTTTCCAGCAAGAGCTGTATTCCCTGATTTTTCATCAACAATCGCACCAAAATTATATCCGTGAGTATATTGCCAAGACGCTGGCGGGGGAATTTGATGACCGACTGGTTTATCGTAAGCGACTACGCCGTAAACTGTCTGATTACCAGCGCAACGTGCCGCCCCATGTTCGGGCGGCACGTTTGGCAGATGAGTATAATCAACAGCATCATCGTCCGTTACAGTACCAAAATGGGGGTTGGATCAACTACGTCATCACCCAGGCAGGCCCTGAGCCGTTAGAGAACCCAACTTCTGCCCCCGATTATGAGCACTATGTCAATAAGCAATTGAAGCCGATTGCTGATGCCATCCTGCCCTTTATTCAGGATGATTTTATGCCCCTGTTAACCGGGCAAATGCGCATCTCTTTCGAATAATAGATTTTTGCAGGTGACGGCATGCTCGGCTTCAATTAACATATCGCCCCTCTAATGGGCACTGCACTTTTGTGATCCCGTTTGCAAAAACGGGTGTTGTGAAGTGCAATTGAAAACTATCCCTATCGATAACCAATAACAATCGATATCCAACAAAAGCAGCCACCCTGCAACCATAACTAATATTATCTAACAGAAAACTGAGCCAAAATTTATGCCATTTACTCTTGGTCAACGCTGGATAAGCGATACAGAAAGCGAACTTGGATTAGGAACAATCGTGGCGCTTGATGTGCGCATGGTAACGTTGCTCTTCCCTGCCAGCGGAGAAAACCGCCTTTACGCACGCAATGACTCCCCCATCACCCGCGTTATGTTTAATGTCGGCGATACCGTGACCAGTCACGAAGGTTGGAAACTCAAGATCAATGATATCCAACAAGATAATGGCCTGCTGATCTACGTCGGTACTCGTCTGGATACTGAGGAAGAAAATATCTGCCTGCGGGAAGTTTTTCTGGATAGCAAGCTGACATTTAACAAACCACAGGATCGCCTGTTTGCCGGTCAAATTGACCGCATGGATCGCTTTGCTTTGCGTTTTCGCGCCCGTAAACACCAAAGCGAGCAGTTCCGGCTGGCAGAAAGTGGGCTGCGTGGTATTCGCGCCAGTTTGATCCCTCATCAATTACACATCGCCAATGAAGTGGGTAAGCGCCACGCTCCGCGTGTCTTACTGGCGGATGAAGTCGGTTTGGGTAAGACCATTGAAGCCGGCATGATTATCCATCAGCAACTGATGGCCGGACGTGCTGAACGTGTATTAGTCATTGTGCCAGAAAGTTTGCAACATCAGTGGCTGGTAGAGATGCTGCGCCGTTTCAACCTGCGTTTTTCGCTGTTTGATGATGGCCGATATAGCGAAGCACTGCATGACAGCGATAATCCATTCGAAACTGAGCAGTTGATAATCTGTTCGTTAGATTTTGTTCGCCGCAATAAGCAACGTTTTGAGCTTCTGCTGGAAGCAAGCTGGGATTTGATGGTGGTGGATGAGGCTCACCATTTGGCCTGGAGCGAACAATCCCCAAGCCGCGAATATCAGGTTATCGAACAATTGGCAGAGCAAGTTCCGTCGATCTTACTGTTAACGGCGACACCAGAGCAGTTGGGGCAAGAGAGCCACTTTGCCCGCTTGCGCCTGCTGGATCCAAATCGTTTCCACGATTATCAGGCTTTTATTGACGAACAACAGAAATATCGCCCTGTCGCGGATGCCGTGACATTGCTACTGTCCAGTGAAATCCTGAACAACGACCAGCAAAATGCCATCGTTGAACTGATCAGCGAACAGGATATTGAGCCTCTGCTGAAAGCCGCAAACAGCCATCAGAATGAAGAGAGCGAAAATGCTCGCCGCGAACTGATCACCATGCTGATGGATCGCCACGGCACCAGTCGATTGCTGTTCCGTAATACCCGTGGTGGTGTGAAAGGCTTCCCGCATCGTGAATTACACGAGATCAAGTTACCGTTGCCAACCCAATACCAGACGGCAATCAAGGTGTCTGAAATCATGGGCGCCAAAAAGTCGGTGGAATCTCGCGCCAAAGATATGCTCTACCCTGAGCGGATCTATCAGGAATTCGAAGGGGAAAATGCCACATGGTGGAATTTCGATCCCCGCGTAGAGTGGTTGATGGGGTTCCTGATGGCAAACCGCGATGAGAAAGTGCTGGTGATCTGTGCCAAGGCAGAAACGGCGTTGCAACTGGAGCAAGTTTTGCGTGAACGCGAAGGTATCCGCAGTGCGGTGTTCCACGAAGGGCTGTCTTTGCTGGAGCGTGACCGCGCTGCCGCTTACTTTGCGTCTCAAGAAGAAGGTGCGCAAGTGCTGCTTTGTTCTGAAATTGGTTCAGAAGGCCGTAACTTCCAGTTTGCCAACCAGCTTGTCATGTTTGATTTGCCATTCAATCCCGATTTGCTGGAGCAGCGTATCGGCCGTCTGGATCGTATCGGCCAAAGCCGCAATATCAAAATCAGTGTGCCTTATCTGGAAAATACGGCGCAATCGATTCTGCTGCGCTGGTATCACGCCGGTCTGGATGCCTTTGAGCATACTTGCCCAACAGGCCGTCCCATCTATGATAAGTATTATGAAACCTTGCTCAATTTCCTTGCCAAGCCAAATGAGCAGACGGGCTTCAATGAATTTATTGCAGCGTGCCGCGAGCATCATGAGAAACTGAAACAGCAATTGGAACAGGGGCGTGACCGTCTGCTGGAGATGAACTCCAACGGTGGCGATCAAGGCCAGCTACTGGCAGAAAAGATTGCGGCGCAGGATAACGATACCGATTTGGTGAATTTTGCCCTGAATTTGTTCGATATCATTGGCATCAATCAGGAAGATCACAGCGACAATATTATTGCCCTGCATCCCTCCGATCATATGCTGGTGCCGGATTTCCCCGGATTACCACAAGATGGCTGTTCAATTACATTTGACCGTGAAAAAGCCCTGTCCCGTGAAGATACCCAGTTCCTGAGCTGGGAGCACCCCATTATTCGCAACGGCCTGGATTTGATCCTGTCGGGCGATACGGGAAGCTGTGCGGTTTCCATCCTGAAAAATAAAGCCCTGCCAGTCGGTACGTTGTTGGTTGAGTTGATTTACGTTGTGGAAGCCCAGGCACCGAAGCACCTGCAATTGACCCGTTTCTTGCCACCTACCCCGGTGCGCCTTTTGATGGATCTGAAAGGCACCAATCTGGCTCCCCAAGTCGAGTTTGAAAGTTTCAACCGCCAGCTAAACGCCATCAACCGTCATAATGCCAGCAAGCTGGTGAATGCGGTACAAAAAGAGGTTCATGCTATTTTGCAACAATCTGAGCCTCTGGTTGAAGCGCAAGCGCGTGCGTTGATTGAGCAGGCGAAGAGAGACGCAGATGAAGTGTTATCGGCGGAATTATCACGTCTGGAAGCCCTGAAAGCGGTTAACCCGAATATTCGTGATGATGAACTGCAAGCGATTGAATCTGAGCATAAACATCTGCTGCTCAATCTGGATCAGGCCAACTGGCGTCTGGATGCGATTCGTTTGGTGGTTATTTCCCATCAATAAATATCCCCATCCAACTTCAAGTTGCAGTTTGCAAACCAATGAGCGTGTTTATACCTCCCCGCTGCGCGGGGAGGTATCAGACGTATCTTGAAAGAAAGCGGAAATTGGAGCCACTATGCTGGAGTCTTATACCCCCCCGACAGATCCTTGGTTATATGTGCTATATCAGGATGAGCACATTATGGTTGTCAATAAACCCAGTGGACTACTTTCTGTGCCGGGGAAAGCAGAAGAGCACAAAGACAGTATCATGACACGGATACAAGCTGAATTTCCCACAGCCGAATCAGTCCACCGGTTGGATATGGCGACCAGCGGTATTATGGTGGTGGCGCTGACCAAAGCCGCCGAGCGGGAATTAAAACGCCAATTCCGCGAACGCGAGCCAAAAAAAGTCTATATCGCGCGGGTATGGGGGAAGATGGCGCAGGAAAAAGGGTTGGTGGATCTGCCCTTAATCTGTGACTGGCCGAATCGCCCGAAGCAAAAAGTCTGTTTTGAAACGGGCAAATCAGCACAAACTGAGTATCAGGTACTGGAATATGAAGCCCAGGCAACGCGGGTCAGGCTGGCGCCAATCACAGGGCGCTCCCATCAGCTTCGGGTGCATATGCTGGCGCTGAACCATCCCATTTTAGGCGATAAGTTTTATGCCCACCCACAGGCAAGGGAACTGGCACCGCGTTTGCAATTACATGCCCAAGAGTTATTCATTACCCATCCGGCTTATGGCACGCCGATGCATTTTGAGTGCAAGGCCGAATTTTGATGAGGGCTATTTAAAGCCCCGCTCTTTTTTAATCAAATCGTAAGCCGACTGGATGGATTGCGTCTTCTGTTTCGCCAGTTCCATCATTTCTGGTGGTAAGCCTTTTGCCACCAGTTTATCGGGATGGTGCTCACTCATCAGTTTTCGATAAGCCCGTTTTATGGTTGTCGCATCAGCCTGCTTATCGACCCCCAATACTTTACAAGCATCTTCCAATGTCGCGCGCGGCGGGCGATGGTCTTGATAAGGCCCATGTTGCTGGTGCTGTCCACCGAAATGGCGTCCACCTTCCATCATGGCAAGAAATTGTTCAAATTGAATGCGAGAAATGCCTAACTCTTCGGCAATGACAAACAGCACCTGTCTTTCATTGGGATGCAGTTCACCATCAGCGAATGCAGCTTGTAACTGAATTTCCAGGAACATGCGAACCAGATCAGAACGACCGAAGCAAGCACGGCGTAATTGTCGCAATGTTTCACGCAAAGGAAATTGGGGCTGTTTACCTTCACGAAATGCCTGCTGTGCGGAAAGCCGTGCCTCACCATGCAGTTGCATTCTGTTCATCAATTGGGTGGCGAGCTGGATATCCGTTTCGGTTACCCGGCCTTTTGCTTTGGTTAAGTGCCCCAATACCTGAAACGTACTGCGGAAATACAACGCTTGTCGGGTTGGGGCGTTCGTCGTTTTCCCCAACTTTTGCAGCCGGATTTTGTCAAGGATGTGACCCAGCACCAAGCCAATCACAATCCCCCAAAACCCCGCACCAGACGCAATCCCAAATATCAATCCGAATAATTTTCCCCAATACTGCATATCGTCTTCAATTCCCCAATGCCCTGAGCGCAATTTTGCATTATCATACCCTCCATTAAGCTCTGTGCCTAACAACAAGATTAGCAAAGTTAAACTTTACTCTGGCGCATATCTCTCAACTACGTTAGTCTCTGGGCGTTTGCCGGCACGATGCCACTGATGACGGAACCGCATAAACATCTATGAATAAATGTTATCCTACCCTGCTGGCCACAATGGTATGGGCAGCACTTTATAGTCAGCAAGCTCATGCTGACCTTGCAGCACAATGTATGCTGGGCGTCCCTGTCTACGATAAACCCATTATCACAGGTGATCCTAACAAGCTGCCAATTTACATTCAGTCCGATGATACACACGGTGAATATCCCAATGCCGTTGAGTTCATCGGCAATGTTAATATCCAACAGGGAAATAAGACACTGACAGCCGATAAGGTGCGGCTCGACCAGACACAGGATAAAGAACCTGTGCGCACGGTGACCGCAGTGGGGCATGTCAGCTATGATGACCCTCAAATCATGTTGAAGGGACCACGCGCCTGGGCGAATCTGAACAATAAAGATACTGACGTAGATCAAGGCAAGTATCAGATGGTTGGCCGTCAAGGACGGGGGAGCGCAGACAAGATGATGCTGCGTGATCAGAACCGCTATACCATCTTGAATAATGGGATATTCACTTCCTGCCTGCCGGGTAATGATAGCTGGAGTGTCGTCGGCTCTGAGGTCATCCTTGACCGGGAAGAAGAAGTCGCTGAGATCTGGAATGCCCGTTTTCGCATTGCCAATGTGCCGGTGTTTTACACCCCCTATTTGCAATTGCCCATTGGGGACAAACGCCGTTCTGGTTTCCTGATCCCTAATGCCAGTTTCTCCAATAAAGATGGTTTCCAATTCCTGCTGCCCTATTACTGGAACATTGCCCCTAACTATGATGCCACGATCACCCCGCATCTCATCACGATGCGCGGTTTGAAGCTGGATAATGAATTCCGTTACTTAACCCAAGCGGGTGCAGGTACTGTTGCGCTGGATTGGATGGGTCATGATCGTCTGTATCAAGAAGACAAAAAATTAAATAAGAATTTGGCAGAAAGAAGTAGTAACAGCCGTTGGTTATTCTACTGGAATCACAGTGGGGTCATGAACCAGGTTTGGCGTTTCAGTGCGGATTATACCAAAGTCAGTGATCCGAACTACTTCAATAGCTTCACTTCGCAATACGGTTCCAGTACCGATGGCTACGCCACCCAGAAATTCAGTATTGGCTATGCCAAACAGAACTGGAATACCACACTGACAACCAAACAGTTCCAGATCTTCACGCCGGGTGAGAACAAAAAAGCCTATCGGGCGGCTCCCCAGTTGGATTTCAACTACTATAAGAATGATCTGGGACCGTTTGATTTCCATACCTATGCCCAGGTAGCGAAATTTACCAGTATCGGCAACCAGTGGCCAGATGCAACCCGTTGGCATCTGGAACCCGCCATTAATTTACCGCTTTCTAATGGCTGGGCGAGCATCAATAATGAATTTAAATTGATGGCGACGCATTACCAACAAGACATTTCTGGTGAAGCACAAAAAACAAATAAATCATTAGAAGAGTCAGTCAACCGTCTGCTGCCGGTATTTAAGTCCGATGCGAAGATGGTGTTTGAACGCACCATGTATTTTAACCATGACTACACCCAAACACTGGAGCCACGCGTTCAATATCTCTATGTGCCTTATAAGGATCAAAGTAATATCAATAACTTTGACTCTTCCCTGCTGCAATCGGATTATGGCGGCCTGTTCCGCGACCGCTTCTACAGTGGCTTAGATCGCATTTCATCTGCCAATCAATTTACGACCGGTGTGACGACCCGCATTTATGATGAAGATCTGGTTGAACGTTTTAGCCTGTCCGTAGGTCAAATCTACTACTTTGAGCGCCCACGTACCGAAGATACTGACGCAGTTTCAGGAAGTAAGGATATCGTCGGTAACAAAAAGGGGACGGGAGCCACAACATGGGCCGGCGATGTGCAATGGAAAATCAATGATTCCTGGGGAATCAAAGGCGGGTTGCAATACGATAACCGTCTGGCTAGCTTAACGATGGGTAATGCCGTGATGGAATATCGTCATGATGCTGACCGCATGTTGCAGTTAAACTATCGTTTTGTTGATCGCGATTATATCCAGGCCACCCTTAAGGGAGGCGCCCCGGCTTACCAGCAAGGCATTTCTCAAATTGGCGTGGTGGCAAGCTGGCCGTTGTCAGATCGTTGGGCATTTGTCGGCGCTTATTACTACGATACTAAAGAGAAGCAGCCAGCAAACCAGATGGTCGGTCTGCAATACAACACGTGCTGTTGGGCGGTTAACGTGGGTTATGAACGCAAAATCGTCGATTGGCGCTTCGACAGCAGTCAATATGACAATAAATGGTCATTTAACATTGAACTTCGTGGCTTAAGTAATAATCATAGTTTGGGTAGTCAGAAAATGTTGCAGCAAGGAATTCTTCCATACCAACGTTCATTCTGATACCGATAAACGCAATCTAAACAAAATAACCCCGCCAAGGCGGGTCGATATGATGGGAAATGTATGAAGAACTGGAAAACGCTCATTTTCGGATTGATGTTTTCAGTAAGCTCTGTCGCAACGGCTGCTCCACAAGAGCTTAATAAGGTAGCGGCTATTGTTAACAATGATGTCGTACTGGAAAGTGACGTCAACAGCCTTTTGCAATCCGTTAAACTCAATGTAAAACATGCAGGCCAACAATTACCGGATGAGGCAACATTGCGTCACCAAATCCTTGAGCGCCTGATTATGGATGACATTATTTTGCAAATGGCAAACCAGATGCAGATTACTATCCCTGATCAAGCCGTGGATTCTGCAATCGCCAATATTGCGGCTCAAAACCACTTGAGCCTTGCCCAGTTGAAGCAAAATCTGACCACAGAAGGCATGAGCTTTGATACCTACCGTAATCAGATCCGCAAGGAAATGACGATTGCAGAAGTACGTAACAATGAAGTACGCCGCCGCATTACTATCCTGCCACAAGAAGTTGATTCGCTAGCTAACCAAATCAACAACCAAGATAGCCATGATATTGAGGTCAATACCAGCCAGATCCTGATCCCGCTGCCGGAAAACCCCAATCAGGAGCAGGTGGAAAAAGCGGAAACCACAACCCGAAAAATCTTGGCTGAACTCAAAAATGGGGTAGATTTCGGCAAATTGGCGATCACTTATTCCGGCGATACCCAAGCCCTGAAAGGGGGAAATATGGGCTGGAATAAACTGCAAGAATTGTCATCCTTGTTTGCCTCTCAGCTCCAATCTGCCCATAAGGGACAGATTATTGGCCCAATTCGTTCCGGGGTTGGCTTTCACATCCTGAAAGTCAATGATATCCGTGGTGGCCAGATGCCGATTGCCGTCACTGAAGTGAATGCTCGCCATATTCTGCTGAAAACGTCACCGATTATGAACGACGAGCAGGCACGCAACGAGCTGACAAAACTCAGAGAAGAGATTTTGAGTGGTAAAACGTCATTTGAAGAAGCCGCAAAAGCGCATTCCGAAGATCCCGGTTCAGCCCTGCGCGGCGGAGAACTGGGTTGGAGTTTGCCAAGTACTTATGATCCTGCATTCCGTGATGCGCTGATGAAGCTGCAAAAAGGTGAGATCAGCCAGCCTGTTCACTCCTCTTTCGGCTGGCATTTAATCCAACTGCTGGATAGCCGCAAAGTTGATAAAACAGATGCAGCACAGAAAGATCGTGCTTACCGTCTGCTGTTCAACCGCAAATTCAATGAAGAGACACAAAACTGGATGCAAGAATTGCGTGCCTCTGCTTATGTGAAAATTTTAGATGGTAACAATGCACAACAATAAACCCATCGTCATTACCCCCGGCGAACCAGCCGGGGTTGGTCCTGACTTGGTCATTGCTTTGGCGCAAGAAGCGTGGCCTGTCCCATTGGTTGTCTGCGCCGATCCAGAGCTAATGCTCTCCAGAGCTAAGCAACTGAATTTACCTCTACAACTACAAACGTATTCTCCAGAACACATCGGTACATCACAAGCAGCCGGAACCCTGACCATCCTGCCCGTTTATCTCCATGCCCCGACCATTGCCGGGGAGTTAAACCGGGAAAACGGGACTTATGTCACGGAAACCTTGGCAAGAGCCTGCGATGGTTGCCTAAGTGGGGAATTTTCTGCATTAGTGACAGGGCCTGTACATAAAGGTGTCATTAATGAAGCAGGCGTGCCTTTTACTGGACATACGGAGTTTTTTGCCGACCATAGCCAATGTTCAAGAGTGGTTATGATGCTGGCAACAGAAGAGCTACGGGTCGCGCTGGCAACAACGCACCTACCCATTCTGGATGTCCCTAAAGCGATTACGTTCGAGTCACTACGGGAAGTGATCACCATTCTCAATCATGATCTAAAAACCAAATTTGGTATCCCCCGTCCCCATATCTATGTTTGCGGCCTGAATCCTCATGCCGGCGAAGGAGGACATATGGGGCATGAAGAAATCGATGTCATTATTCCCGCCTTGGACAACCTGAGGGCAGAAGGGATATGGCTGGAAGGTCCATTGCCTGCGGATACCCTGTTCCAGCCCAAATATTTGGATCATGCGGATGCTGTGCTTTCAATGTATCACGATCAAGGGTTACCCGTGTTAAAATACCAGGGTTTTGGCAGAGCCGTGAATATTACCTTGGGTCTGCCATTTATCCGAACTTCTGTCGACCACGGTACAGCATTGGAGCTGGCGGGGACAGGTCAAGCTGATGTGGGGAGTTTTATCACCGCATTGAATCTAGCACTTAAAATGATACAAAACAGCAATGAGCAATAAAGTCCACCAAGGGCACTATGCCCGTAAACGTTTCGGGCAAAACTTTTTAACCGATCAATTTACCATTGAGAGCATTGTCAATGCGATAAACCCACAGGCCGGCCAAGCTGTAGTGGAAATCGGCCCAGGTCTGGGAGCACTGACTGAGCCAGTGGGTGAACGTATGGATAAGATGACGGTCGTCGAGCTTGACCGTGATTTGGCAGCACGCCTGCATGTCCACCCCAGACTGAAAGATAAGCTGACCATCATTCAACAAGATGCAATGACGATTGATTTTAGCCAGATTGCCAAAGAGCGTGGGCAATCCCTGCGTGTGTTTGGTAACTTGCCTTATAACATTTCTACGCCGTTGATGTTCCACCTTTTCAGCTATACTGATGCTATCGCTGATATGAGTTTTATGTTGCAGAAAGAAGTCGTGAACCGTCTTGTGGCAGGACCTAACAGTAAAGCCTATGGACGTTTAAGTGTGATGGCACAATACTACTGTCAGGTCATCCCTGTTCTTGAAGTACCGCCTACCGCATTTACGCCAGCGCCAAAAGTAGATTCTGCTGTTGTGCGTTTGATCCCACACAAGAATGTGCCCTATCCTGTACATGACATTCGCATATTAACCCAGATCACAACCCTGGCATTTAATCAACGGAGAAAAACGATCCGCAATAGCCTCGGAAGCATTTTTTCTGTTGAACAGTTAGCTGAATTGGGCGTTGATCCGGGCACGCGGGCTGAAAACATCTCTGTCGAGCAATACTGTAAGATGGCGAACTGGTTATCATCTCAACCTAAAATTGCCTAAATAAATAAGCAGCCATTGCAGCCACAGGAGGAACCTATGCTCAATGAACCAAGAATTCACATTCAAGTACAAAGTACTTATGTAGAAAGCCAATCACAGCCGGAACAACAGCGTTTTGTGTTTGCTTATACAGTATCCATTCGTAATCTTGGGCATTCCCCTGTGCAACTGATTAGCCGTTACTGGCGCATCACTAACAGTAATGGTCACCTAACCGAAGTTCAGGGTGAAGGGGTTGTGGGAAAACAACCTTTGATCCCACCGGGAACAGAATATCGCTACAGCAGTGGCGCTATTTTGGAAACACCTCTGGGAACAATGGAAGGCCACTATGAAATGCTTGATCACGATGGTCGCCCATTCCGTGCCGCTATTCCCGTGTTCCGGCTGGCTATTCCATCACTGATAAATTAATTATGGCTACATACCTTATTGGCGATATTCACGGTTGTTATCGTGAATTTCGCGCTTTGTTAGAACAAGTCGCTTTTAATCCCAGTGAAGACAGGTTATGGCTAACAGGCGATCTCGTTGCCCGTGGCTCCGATTCATTGGCAGTCCTTCGTTATGTCAAGCAACTCGGCTCCGCAGTAAAACTGGTACTGGGCAATCACGATCTGCATCTGTTGGCGGTTTACGCTAAAATTAGCCGCAATAAGCCAAAGGATTTGCTGGATGAATTACTCGCGGCACCGGATATTGATGAGTTGATAAATTGGTTGAGAAAACAGCCCGTGTTGCAAGTCGATGAGGAACTAAAACTCGTCATGGCACACGCAGGGCTCACCCCTCAATGGGATCTGGAAACAGCCAAAATATGCGCCCGTGAAGTGGAAGCCATTCTTCGCAGTGACAGTTATCCCCTCTTTCTCAATGCAATGTATGGCGATATGCCGAGTCATTGGACGCCAGAATTAAGTGGCCTTGCCCGATTGCGCTACAGTACCAATGCCTTGACCCGAATGCGTTATTGTTTTCCAAATGGTCAATTGGACTTGAGTTGCAAAGCTAAACCGGAGAATGCCCCTGCCCCACTCAAACCTTGGTTCGAATTGCCACGCGCTATTCCCGACGACTACGCCATTGCCTTTGGTCACTGGGCGGCTCTGGAAGGTCAAGGTACACCTGCTGGCATTTATGCTCTGGATACGGGGTGTTGTTGGGGAGGGAAGCTGACCATGCTCCGTTGGGAAGATAAACAGTATTTCAGCCAGCCTTCATTACTGACTAAATCATCAGTCTGAATGATGTTACCGGAGTGCCTCAAGGCACTCCTCAGCTCACTCTCGGCGTGCCAAAATTTCAAAACAGTAGCTGTGTGAATGCTTTTCATCTTCATCGTGGTATTCGGTGAAAGTTGAATTCCATTCATCAGGTTCATAATCAGGGAAATGCGTGTCACCAATCACTTCGGCATCAATGTGCGTCAGGTACATACGGTTAGCCAGGGAAATAAACTGCTCATAAACTTTTCCTCCCCCTATCACCATAACCTCTTCGACATCGCCAGCGGCAGCCAACGCAGCTTCGATAGAGTTGACCCAAGTCACCCGATCATCATTTGCTGGCTGACTGCTGATCACAATATTCAGGCGCCCAGGCAGAGGTGCACCAATCGATTCATAAGTCACTCGCCCCATGACAACCGGCTTTCCGAGTGTATTGCGTTTAAACCAAGCTAAATCCCCCGGCAAAGTCCACGGCATGGCGTTTTCCATACCGATAACCCGATCCATAGCCATCGCAGCAATCAAGCTGATAATCATTAAATCACCTTACAGCTAAGTAGTATGAAAATTTGGGACACTATACGGAAAGGGTTACGCTCAGTCGATAAGATTAGCGATTTATTACAAACAAATAGTGAGTTTGCACACGGATTGCTAAACAGTCCATTGTTTAGCAAACTACTACCTCACAAACACGATACCAAATAACAAATTTATTCAATTCTACAGAATATTTATCTAAAACAGGGGCGAAATCGCCTTAATCCGGTGCCAGGTTTTCATCTAAAAACCCGCAGAATGAACAACTAATTGCCCGGCAACCCCACGATCTGCCATCTCCAATATCTGGCTGTAATACATGAAAGGGAAATGCTCATAAGACGGCTGCATCATATTCACCAGCAACTCTGCCCGACTCTCAATCCAGACCGTGTCTTTCCAGCCATAATCCTGTGGCTCTGGACGATTACCATTCAGGCTGATGACCTTAAACCTGACCCCTTCAATATGGAAAGGCTGTGGCACTGAGGTTGTGACTATCCAACGCTCCCATGCGCCTTGTTGACTTGTGATATCGATTCGGCTCCCATTCAACAGTGAGCCATTAATCCCTTGTGAATCATCCCCCAAATCGATCTGGCGGCTTTGAATGGAAGCGTTGATATGGGGATGATCAACAACAAGCTGAGCCGGTAAGGGGTCTGTTACCAAAGGAAGTAGCCCGCCGGCTTTCAGGGTTAATACCGTGGTTGACAGCAGCTTGGTTGAAGGTTCAAACAAGCCTTTCAGACGATCGATGACCCCCGCAGAATCTCCCGCAGTCATGGTCACACTCTCCTCTTTCGACATATCAATCAAGATCTCACGACGCTCTCCGGGTGCGAGTGACAAAACCTGTACCGTCACAGGCGCAGGCAGCAAGCCTTGATCAGTGGCAATCATGTAGAAAGGACGGCCATCACTGAGCTGCAATTGATATCGACGGGCATTTGATGCGTTCAGGAAGCGTAATCTGACCCAGCCCCTGGCAACGTCGACAAAAGGATTTTCGACGCCATTAACGACTAAGGTATCGCCAAGAAAACCTTGATTAGCCAACGGGTCATATTGCGGCACGCCAAAATTATCCAAGCGCTTATCTTGCAAGATAACAGGAAAATCATCGACGCCATAATGGTTGGGCAAGGGCAGGGTACGACTGCTTTCGTCTTCCACCAGCCACATACCCGCCAGGCCGGCATAAACTTGCTGTGCCATTCGATTTGGGGTATTGGCATGATACCAACAGGTCGTTGCAGGTTGATCTATCGGGATAACTGGCGACCAGCTTTCCCCCGGTGCCATCAAACGGGCAGAGCCGCCCATTAAGGTTCCAGGCACCAGTAATCCCCCGACGGTCATAGAAACGGGTTCAGATAGCCGGTTGCTATAGATCAGTTTGACATCATCCCCTCGGCGAACCCGAATAGTTGGCCCTAGATAATGTCCGTTGATGCCCCAGATTTGCGCCTTGTTATGGCCATTAAATGACCAGGTCGCATTTTGTATGGCTAAAAACAGGGGTTGCCCTCTTCGGGATTCCAGTAGGGGAGGAAGCGGCAATTTTGTTTGTTGACTTTTGTTGGCTCGAACCACAAAAGGAAGCGTTCCTAAACACATAGCCAAACCCGTAGCCTGAATAAATTGGCGCCGACTCAGTGACATACTTTCTCCACAGAAGGTCTCCACAAAAGGAATAGTCTCTCTACGATAGAAATAATTTTCACTACCAGAATAGCAATCTACAAATATTGATTATGTAAACGCAATATTTTGCAAGTACCCAGCCAACACAACACGAATGTTAGGTAAACTCGACATAGTGACTATTCAATGGCTCCATAGCCTTCATCTTCCAGGCTACTGCTTGGAACGCTTAAGTCTATAATTCAAATAATTATTGGGATGAATATCCCGATATTGTCGCTATCAGGATTTATTATTCTATCGATTGCGTTTAATAAAAACGTTAATTTATTAAACGCAATCATATCGCGAATAGGAAAGAATTTCTAAAATTATCTGAAATTTATAGCGATAATCCTGCCAACATGTGGAAAAACCGATTGGAGAATGTTGGTCAGTTAACCCCCATTTCGTTATCTACGCTTATTCAATTCCTCGACTTCTTTATCCAATGCTTCAATTTTAGTTTTCATCATTTGTCGGCAGTGTTCTGCCAGTTCGCGCACCTGATCTTTGCTATATTTTGTGGTGTCAATCGGGGGTAACATTTCAACAATCACAGCGCCATTATTCCAACGGTTCAGTTTTATTTTATCGTGTGTTGAAGAAACACAGATCGGCACGATAGGCACACCGGCGGCAATGGCGGCATGAAAAGCCCCCGTTTTAAAGGGTAGTAATCCACGGCCACGACTGCGCGTTCCTTCCGGGAACATCCAAACTGACACCCGGTTCTTTTTGATCTGACTAACAACCTGTGAAATCGTGCCATGGGCTTTTGTCCGATTATCCCTGTCGATCAAGATATTCCCTGTCAGCCAATAAAGCGGACCAAAGAAGGGAATAAAAACCAGGCTTTTTTTGCCCACGGTGACAGTACGTGGCTGCACCGCATTTGACATCGTCACCATGTCATAATTATTTTGGTGATTGGCGATATAAATGCTAGGCCCATATTCCCGTGCTTCCTCTGGAATACGGTTCAACAACTTAATGCCAAGCACTTTATGCAATTTGCCAAACGTATGCCCAAAAGTCATCACATGACGTGGGTTACGCGGGCTGAATAAACAGTAGATACAGCCAAAAATAAAGACCAGTACCACATACACAATAACAATAATTCCCCGAACGATTGCTAGCATAACGTCCCCTTGCTGAAAGGCCAGTGGATGACACTGGCCTGAGATTATGAATTAACCCTTCATCCTGCAAATTTGCAGCTTAATGGGCTGTATTTCAAACCACTTCAATGCGCTCAATACGCTGTAAACCACGCGGCAGAGCGGTTCCTTTGCGCCCTCTTTCAGCCCTGAATTTCTGGAGTTCTTCGGGGCGAAGCAGTAACTTGCGCTTGCCAAAGTAAAGCGTGATTGAAGATTGTGGCGGCAATACCCGTAACCAAGCCAGCATATCTTCGCCTGATGCCGCCTGCGCCGCCGGAATGGAAACAATCTTATTGCCCTTACCCTTTGAAAGCTGTGGCAGATCAGCGACCGGGAACATCAACATACGACCCGCCTTGGTGATCGCCAGCAGCATATCGTCCTGCTCGTTGTTAATCTCCAATGGCGGCATGACCTTGGCATTTTCTGGCAAGGTAATCATGGCCTTGCCCGCCCGATTTTTGGCAATCAGGTCACTGAATGTACAGATAAAACCATATCCTGCATCCGATGCCATCAAGAACTTCTGCTCTTCTTTTGCCACCAGCAAATGCTCAACCGATGCCCCAGCCGGCAATGCCAGTTTGCCCGTCAACGGTTCCCCTTGCCCCCTGGCTGAGGGTAAATCCAGCGGATCAAGGGAGTAACTGCGACCTGTGCTATCAATAAAGACCACTGGCTGGTTACTCTTGCCACGTACCGCACTGCGGAAGCTATCACCCGATTTGTAATTCAAGCCAGCCGGATCAATCTCATGCCCTTTCGCACTACGTACCCAGCCCATTTCTGACATGATGATCGTAATCGGCTCAGAGGGCAGAATATCATGATCGCTCATGGCCTTCGCTTCCGTGCGCTCTTTCAGTGGAGAGCGACGATCGTCGCCATAGTTTTCCGCATCGGCAATAATCTCTTTTTTCAGTAACGTGTTTAACTTACGCTCAGAACCCAAGATCGCCTGAAGTTTATCTCGTTCTTTCGCCAGCTCATTCTGCTCGCCACGAATTTTAACTTCTTCCAGTTTTGCCAAATGGCGTAATTTCAGGTCAAGGATGGCTTCTGCCTGTGTTTCGGTTAAGCCGAAACGCTGCATCAGTACCGGCTTTGGTTCATCTTCATTACGAATAACGTGGATGACTTCATCAATATTAAGATAGGCCGCCAGCAAACCTTCCAGAATATGCAGGCGCTTAAGCACTTTCTCCAGGCGATGGTTTAAGCGATTACGTACCGTTTCGCGCCGGAAAATCAGCCATTCGCTGAGGATCTCAACCAAGCCTTTCACCACAGGACGGTTATCCAGACCGATCATATTGAGATTAATGCGATAGCTCTTTTCCAAATCGGTGGTGGCAAACAGGTGATTCATCACTTGTTCAACATCCACACGGTTAGTGCGCGGCACAATCACCAAGCGGATTGGGTTCTCATGATCGGATTCATCACGCAGATCTTCCACCATCGGCAATTTCTTTGCCCGCATTTGGCTGGCGATTTGCTCCAATACCTTCGCGCCAGAGACCTGATGCGGCAAGGCGGTGATGACGACGTTAGCGTCTTCTTTCGTCCAAATCGCCCGCATCCGTACCGAACCACGACCATTTTTGTAGATCTTACGGATATCTTCTTTTGGCGTGATGATTTCAGCTTCGGTTGGATAATCCGGTCCCTTGACATATTCCATCGCCTCATCCAGCGAGAGATCCGGTTTATCCAACATGGCAATCAGTGCACTCGCGACTTCACGGGTGTTGTGTGGCGGGATGTCGGTCGCCATGCCAACGGCAATCCCCGTGGTGCCATTGAGCAGGATATTGGGAAGGCGGGCGGGTAAACATTTCGGCTCCTGCAATGTACCGTCGAAGTTTGGCGCCCAATCGACGGTTCCTTGCCCTAATTCACTCAGCAACAATTCGGCATATTTGGACAACCGGGATTCGGTATAACGCATCGCCGCAAAGGATTTTGGATCATCCGGCGCGCCCCAGTTTCCTTGCCCGTCGACTAACGGATAGCGGTACGAGAAGGGTTGAGCCATCAAAACCATGGCTTCATAACACGCCGAATCGCCATGCGGGTGGTATTTACCCAGCACATCACCGACAGTACGAGCCGATTTTTTAAATTTGGCGCTGTTGCTCAGCCCCAGTTCTGACATCGCATAGACAATACGACGCTGAACAGGCTTTAAGCCATCCCCGATAAAAGGCAACGCCCTGTCCATGATGACGTACATGGAATAATTCAAATAGGCGTTTTCAGTGAACGTGTGAAGCGGCTGGCGCTCCACGCCGTCGTGAGTTATCTCACTCATGTATTCATTTCCTCAGGATCTATTGACTACCTATCTATACCAATTCAACTTCAAGTTGCAGTTTGCAACCCAATGAGAGTGTTTATATTTCCCCGCTGCGCGGGGAGATATAAGACGCGTCTTGAAAAACGACTGGTATATGCGCACTCGTGCTCTGTATCCACTTAATGTTATGCACTGAATTCATGCGCTAAACTTCGATATTGATGGAATCGCCTTTCTCTTGCAGCCAGTTACGGCGATCTTCTGAACGTTTCTTCGCCAGAAGCATATCCATGACAGAGAGGGTTTCTTGATAGTTTTCATCGTCGATAGTCAATTGCACCAGACGGCGAGTATTGGGATCGAGTGTGGTTTCACGCAACTGCATTGGGTTCATTTCACCCAATCCCTTAAAGCGCTGAACGTTCGGTTTGCCCCGCTTGCGGCTTAAACGATCTAAAATGGCGCTTTTTTCCCCTTCATCCAGCGCATAATACACTTCTTTGCCAAGGTCGATGCGGTACAGCGGCGGCATGGCCATGTAGACATGCCCACGTTTCACCAATGTCGGGAAGTGGCGGACAAACAGGGCGCACAGCAATGTTGCAATGTGCAATCCATCGGAGTCCGCATCCGCCAGTATGCAGACTTTACCGTAGCGCAGTTGGCTGAGATCTTCGCTATCGGGATCGATACCAATGGCAACAGAGATATCATGGACTTCCTGCGAAGCCAGGACTTCATCCGAAGAGACTTCCCAGGTGTTTAGGATCTTACCGCGCAGTGGCATGATCGCCTGAAACTCACGATCACGGGCTTGTTTCGCAGAGCCGCCCGCGGAATCTCCTTCCACCAAAAACAGTTCAGTAATATTGAGATCTTGCGCCGTGCAATCTGCCAATTTACCCGGCAAAGCAGGGCCATTGGTCAGTTTTTTACGTACGACTTTCTTCGCGGCACGCATCCTGCGCTGTGCACTGGCAATCGCCATTTCAGCGAGTTGCTCCGCATCTTGGATGTGCTGGTTCAACCACAAACTGAACGCATCTTTTACCACACCGGCAACGAAGGCCGCAGACTGGCGAGAAGAGAGGCGCTCTTTGGTTTGGCCGGCAAATTGGGGATCTTGCATTTTGAGGGATAGCACATAAGCACAGCGATCCCAGATATCATCGGCAGAGAGTTTAACCCCACGTGGCAGTATATTGCGGAATTCGCAGAATTCACGCATCGCATCCAGCAAACCTTGACGCAGGCCGTTAACATGCGTTCCCCCTTGTACCGTTGGGATCAGGTTCACATAACTTTCCGTCAATAATTCCCCGCCTTCCGGCAGCCAGAGCACAGTCCAGTCGACCGCTTCGGTATCCCCGCTGAAGGTGCCCACAAAAGGCGCTTGGGGCAATGTGACCAGCCCGTTGACCGCTTCCAGCAGATAATCGGTCAGTCCATCGGCATAACACCATTTCTGCTCGGTATCGTTCAGTTTGTCCTTAAAGACAATTTCCACCCCCGGACACAATACCGCTTTGGCTTTCAACAGATGCGTCAAGCGGGTAGTCGAAAAACGGGGGGTGTCGAAATAGCTCTCATCTGGCCAAAAATGGACACTCGTTCCGGTATTGCGTTTACCACAACTGCCGATAACTTCCAATTCTTGCACTTTTTCACCCTTTTCAAAGGCAATTTGGTGCACCTGGCTATTACGACGAACCGTGACTTCCACACGTTTGGACAAGGCGTTAACCACCGAGATCCCAACCCCATGCAAGCCACCCGAAAATTGGTAATTTTTATTGGAAAACTTTCCTCCCGCATGCAGGCGGGTCAAAATCAATTCAACAGCAGAAACTTTTTCTTCGGGATGGATATCAACCGGCATACCACGGCCATCATCTATCACTTCCAGAGACTGATCGCTGTGGAGGATTACTTCAATATGCTTCGCGTGACCAGCCAGAGCTTCGTCCACACTGTTATCGATCACTTCCTGTGCCAGATGGTTCGGGCGGACTGTATCGGTATACATTCCGGGACGACGACGAACTGGCTCCAGGCCACTGAGGACTTCAATGGCCTCTGCGTTGTAACTAGATTGAGTCATGTTGTAATTCTGTCGGTTGCTTCGTTATTTAGAGGGCCAATCAGTATTGATATACTGTTGATAATACCAGTCGTTTACCTATTTTTGGCAATTTTTTTACTATTGCCACTGGTTAGCCCCAAGAAGTCGATGATTTGAGGAAAATAGTATTCGAAACCAACAAAGGCATGATCTCCACCCGATTCAACCGTCTGCCGGCATTGCATCAGATAAGCAACCGCTTGACGGTAATCAAGCACTTCGTCCCCTGTTTGCTGCAATAACCAAATAAGATCGGGCGATTCCAGCGGGTCAATGTGCATCACTTTGAGATCATGTATGTGGCTTGGTTCGAGAGTATAGCGCTCTTCGGTGTAGGGATTCACGTTTTCCCCAAGATAATTCAAAAGCAAGTCGAAAGGACGTACCGCAGGATTGACGACCACGGCAGGCAAACTAAAGCACTGGGAAAGCCAAATCGCCAGATATCCCCCCAGGGAAGACCCCACCAGCCCGATGTTTTCACCGGCAAGTTCCATCACCCGTTCTTCCAGTAAAATGGCCGCATCTTCAGGATAAGGGGGTAATTGCGGCACCAGCATATCAATTTCAGGATGATACTGGTGCAACCACATTTTCAGCGCATTTGCTTTCGCTGACTGAGGGGAACTATTAAAACCATGTAAATAGAGTAACGTCGACATTAATACCCGTCCGAATCTAAATCCGGGCAAAATTCGTTACTCTTAAGTCTGTGAACCTGTGTCTGCAATTTCGCTTCTTTATGATTGCCAGCCACAGACAGTTCGAGATAACGCCAACCCGGAGCCACTGTATCAAGCATAAAATTAGTACAATGTGGTTTAAATTGCACACAGGTTGATGGTGTTGCCATCACACGAATGCCGTTCCACATTTCATCCACTTCTTGATGGATGTGTCCACACAATATGGCTTTTACCTGTGTCCTGCCTTTCAAACATTCTGACAAGTCAGGGGCATTACGTAAACTGTGCTGATCCAGCCATGTACATCCAGACGGCACCGGATGATGGTGAAGCATGATAATCGCATGGCGATCGCAATGCTCATCCAGACACTTTTTCATCCACTCAAGCTGATAATCCGTCAACTCACCGTGGGGAACGCCCTGTACCTGACTGTCCAGCATAATCAACTGCCAACGCTGTCCGATGAATATCTGCTTGGAGGGCGAAATACCTGCTGCGGCCAATGTGTCAACCATCGCGGGTTGATAATCGTGATTACCGGGCAACCAAACACACGGCGCGGACAAACGGGCAATGCCCTGAGCAAAATGCTGATAGGCATTAATAGTCTGATCTTGTACCAAATCACCTGTCGCAACGATCAAATCAATATCGAGATTTTGCGCTAAAATCATGTCCAATACAGCATGATAACTGCAATAGGTATTGACTCCCAGCAATGAATCTCCCTTATTAGCAAAAAGGTGCGTATCGGTGATTTGCAGTATTCTGGCTGCGGCACCTTCTGCCACAGGTACTTCAAGCAGGCTTTCCAAAAGGTTTCCTTTTCCTGTCGATCATAAGGATTATTTTAACGTGTCTTTAGGCAAAAGATCTGCTGGTTGGGGCACACTTCCCATTTTCCAACGTCAATTAGGCGGGATTCCCCAACCATTCTTTCCTAAGTTTTTCATGGTGCAACGCCAACCACTGTATTGCAATAACGGAAGCCGCGTTATCGATAACGCCCTCTTCTACCCATTGATAGGCCTGTTTGCGACTCACAACCAAAACGCGAATATCTTCATGTTCACTCGCCAAGCCATGAACCCCTGACGCAGTGGCGGCATCAACTTCACCGACAAAGATATGCATGCGCTCTGTCGTACCACCAGGGCTGGAAAGGTAACTTAACGCCGGCTGGCAACGTTTAACCTCAATTCCCGCCTCTTCCACGGCTTCACGACGGACGACCTGTTCAGCATCTTCACCCTCTTCGATCATGCCGGCAATCACTTCCAGTAGCCACGGCGTATCACTGGTTTCAATTGCCGGAATACGGATTTGTTCAATTAAAACAACTTCATCGCGCACCGGATCATAAGGCAATAAAACACCAGCATGGCCCCGTTCAAAAACTTCACGTTTGATGATTTCACTCCAACCCCCGCGAAATAGACGATGCTTGAATTGATATTCTGTCATTGTAAAAAAACCGCGATACAGTATTTTTTGGGAAATAATTTCGACATCTTGTTGAGTAAAGGTACATGGCAATGCCCGATTCTTGTTCATAAAATATCCTTCTGATTTTTTGAAATTTCCTATTATTAAAAGGTATTTTTTCACATTGGGCTAAATAAATTCATTTTGATGATACAAACAAGCTGAAAAATGAGGCAATATGGCACAAACAGCCACCCTATCCTGCTGGCATTCTCTGCTAGAATCTATGGTATTGATTTTTATGCAGAGGCAACTTAAGTAAAATAGCTGCACAACAAGGAACGCAAATGAAGAAATTGCTCTCTCTTTTTATCGCTATGAATCTGGCAGGTTTTAGTCTTTCAAGCCATGCAGCCGATCTGCTCCAGATTTATCAGCAGGCGAAAGAAACAAATCCAGAGTTGCTTAAAGCACAAGCTGACCGTAATACTGTGGTTGAAAAAATTAATGAAGCTCGCAGTACTTTATTGCCCCAATTGGGTCTGAATGCAGGCGTTACTTATGCCAAGGGTTTTCGCGACAATAGAGACTCAGAATCTCACGGTACTAACGCGGGGCTAAAGCTGACCCAAACCCTTTTTGATATGCGTAAATGGAACCAACTGAACCAATCTGAGAAAAATGCCGGTATCGCCGATATCGATTACCAAACAGCCCAACAAAAATTAATTCTGGATACCGCGCAGGCTTATTTTGACGTTCTGAATAAAATTGATGTCCTGACGTATACGGAAGCACAAAAAGCGTCACTATACCGTCAGTTGGATCAAACCACTCAGCGTTTTAATGTTGGGCTGGTTGCCATTACCGACGTACAAAATGCCCGCGCCGAATATGACTCAATTCTGGCTCAAGAGGTTTCTAACCGTAATAATTTAGATAATGCGTTGGAAAAACTGCGCATGATTACGGGCAATTACTACCCACAATTAGCGGAATTGAATATTAATCACTTCAAGACCCAGCAACCGGAACCGGCAGATCTCGTGCTGAAAGAAGCAGAAACCCGCAACCTGAGCCTGCTGTCCGCACGTTTAAAACAAGACTTAGTTCGTGAACGGATCAAAGAATCACAGACAGGCTATATGCCAACGGTACAGTTAACGGCCGGCACGGAGATCGGGAATGGCCATGACCGCGGAATCGTCCGGGATGATAAATACACCGGAAATCATTCTGTTGGGTTATCCTTAAGCCTGCCGCTATTTAATGGTGGTGAGACTTATTCCCAAGTCGAACAGGCGAAATATAATTTCGTCAGCGCCAGCCAGGATTTGGAAAACACCTATCGTAAAGTGACACAAGAAGTCCACTCCTCTACCAATAATATTTCTGCATCAATCAGCAGTGTTGAAGCCAACAAACAGACTGTCCGTTCGACACAAAGTTCATTGGATTCAATGGAAGCCGGTTATCAGGTAGGCACCCGGACTATTGTTGACGTGTTGCAGGCGACAACCAAACTTTACCAAGCCAAACAGAACCTGTCTAAAGCCCGTTACGATTATCTGCTTTCCCTGTTACAGAACAAACAGGCGCGTGGCACCTTAAATGAAAATGACTTGATAGAGTTGAACAAGATGTTAGGCTCACAAATTTCAACCTCTGCCAGCAGTATCATTAAAGAGATGAAAACACCATCAGTTCGCTGAATTAATGCACTATCGTTCTCAACTGAAAAACGTTATATTAAAAACGCTATACTAATAAAGAAAGCAGCCCGCGATTGTGTGGGCTGCTTTCTTACGCATATCCCTAAGAGCCACTCCCATTGGGTATCCTACGTGGGATACGCTCTTAATCAAATACCGTTAAGATGGATGCCCCTATGACAATGAAACGGACAAAAGAGATCAACCACGATGCTTTCCGCAAGACGTGGCGAAGCTATCGCCTGACACCTGTCGCGCTTGCTGTCAGTACTGTTTTTATGCTCTCAGCCTGTGAACAGAGCGATGAAACGGTATCACTTTATACCAATGCCGATGAGTGTGCCCAGGCGAACCCTTCTCAAAGTGAACAATGCAAAACGGCTTATAATAACGCCCTGAAAGAAGCGGAAAAAACGGCACCCAAATATGCCTCTCGCGAAGAGTGTGTTGCTGAATTTGGTGAACAACAATGTACTCAAGCCCCTGCTCAGGCGGGAGTCGGCCAAGCTCAGGCACAAAGCAGCAGCGGCAGTTTCTGGATGCCTCTAATGGCAGGTTATATGATGGGACGCTTAATGGGCGGCAGCTCTGCCCCATCGCAACCGCTGTTTACATCACAATCGGCTTCCAGCCCGGCGAATGGCAAGTTTGTTGATGCAACAGGTAAAAACTATGGCTCAGCCACTGCAGGTGGTCGTAGTATGACCGTGCCAAAAACGGCCATGGCGCCAAAACCGGCAACCACAACGACCATTACCCGTGGTGGGTTTGGTGAATCTGTGGCGAAACAATCCGCCATGCAGCGTTCATCCGCCAGTTCCAGTTCTCACCGCTCAATGGGTGGTTAATCAACGATGAAACGCATTGGTATTACCGAGCGCCCGGATTGGCGCGAAAAAGCAGAAGAATATGGTTTCAATTTTCACACCCTGTATGACCAGCCTTACTGGAGTGAAGAGGCTTATTACCAGTTCACCCTGAACCAAATTGAAGAGATTGAAAATGCCACAACGGAACTGCACCAAATGTGTTTGCAGGTCGTGGAAAAAGTGGTCGATAGCGAAGAGCTGCTGACAAAATTCCAGATCCCAAAACACTGCTGGGAGTTTATTCGCTCTTCATGGATAACCAGCCAACCTTCACTCTATTCCCGGCTGGATTTGGCCTATGATGGCAAAAATCCGCCTAAGTTGCTGGAAAACAACGCCGATACCCCAACATCGCTGTATGAGTCGGCTTTCTTTCAGTGGATCTGGCTGGAAGACCAGATCAATGCAGGCAATCTGCCGGCAAATGCCGATCAGTTCAACAGCCTGCAAGAAAAGCTGATTGAGCGTTTTGTACAGTTACGGGAAAAACATGGATTCAGCTTGCTGCACATGGCTTGCTGTCAGGATACTGAGGAAGATCGTGGCACGATCCAGTATTTGCAGGATTGTGCCGCGGAAGCCGATATTCCGACAGAGTTCCTGTTTATTGAGGATATCGGGCTGGGTGAGAAAGGGCAGTTTACTGACTTGCAAGATCAAGTCATCAGTAACCTGTTTAAACTGTATCCGTGGGAATTTATGCTACGTGAGATGTTCTCCACCAAGCTGGCTGATGCCGGTGTCCGCTGGCTGGAACCCGCATGGAAAAGTATTATTTCCAATAAAGCGCTATTGCCGATGCTGTGGAAAATGTTCCCAAATCACCCTAACCTGCTGCCGGCCTATTTTGCGGATGAGCGCCCTTCACAGATGGACAGCTATGTGATTAAGCCCCTGTTCTCCCGTGAAGGTGCCAATATTCGTATTATTGAAAATAACCGTGAAATTGCCAGCGCTGATGGCCCCTATGGGGAAGAGGGCATGATCGTTCAGCAATTCCATGCATTGCCGAAATTCGAGGGTAACTATGCGCTGATCGGTAGCTGGTTAGTGGATGATCAATCTGCGGGTATCTGTATCCGTGAAGATCGTGAGTTGATTACCCAAGATCTGTCACGTTTCTACCCGCATATCATTTTAGATTGATTCAATCAACCAATCTGAATTGATAACATGCTTAAAGAGCCGTCTTCAACCCCCTCAATTGGCGTTGAAATCGGCTCTTTTTTATCCCATGTCCCCATCACATACAATAAGGGTAGGAAGTGCTCTGGCGTTGGGTTAGACAATTGACCATCTTCCCTGTCCAGGGCGTGAAACAGGGGATGAGGCTCTTGCAGGCTGGTTAAATTTTCACGCACAAACTGCTCAAAAGAGCGCGCCCAGGGAAAAGGCTCTGCCCCCAATTTTTCGGCCGGCAGGTTATGTACAATATTCCCACTTCCTATGACTAAGACCCCTTCATCCCGCAGTAAAGCTAATTTTTTACCGACTTCATAATGAAAGGAAGCCGGCTGATTGCGATCCATGCTGAGTTGGACAACCGGAATATCTGCCTTAGGGTACATTTTTGCCAATATCCCCCAAGCGCCATGATCCAATCCCCATTTTTCAAAATCAGTTTCGACCTCAATGGGCTCTAGAATATCCTGTACCAATACTGCCAGTTCAGGAAAACCTTTCGCCGGATACTGTTTTTCATGCAATTGTCTGGGAAAGTTCCCAAAATCGTGGATAGTTCTGGGCTGTGCCATCGCCGTCACGGCTGTACCTTTCGTGTACCAGTGTGCAGAAATGATCAGGATCGCCCTTGGCCGGGGTAATTTTTTCCCCAATTCAAACCAAGCGCGTGAATAACAGTTATCTTCAATGGCATTCATTGGGCTGCCATGACCAATGAATAGTGCAGGCATTCTCAGGAGACTCATTTTCGCCCCTTATACAGCAGATTAAACATTCGAATGATGAATTGCGGGTTATGATAAAAAAATTATGACAGGATTAAGGCATTTCTTCCTTGAATATTGTCAATCAAAAATAATGGAGTGTCTTAGAAATACTGAAAGGCCACAGGGTGTGGACTGTAGCCTCTCAAGGTGCATGCGTATGTCTCCCCATCTTTCAAGCTACGAGGCTGAAATCTGTTGAGTATAACCGATATCTTATCCCGATCTGTTTTCTATCCGAATTTGAAAAAACAGTCTCATTTAGGGTTCTGTTACCCATTAACTAGCCGCTTTTGCCATTTTTAAGCGGTAATCCACCAAGTCTTCAATCGTGACGACCGGCATATTATGCTGTTTTGCGAATTCGATCACTTCAGGGGCGCGAGCCATTGAACCGTCGTCATTCATCAATTCACACAACACTCCCGCTGGTTTGAAACCCGCCATTTTGACCAGATCAATGGTCGCTTCGGTATGGCCACGGCGGGTTAAAACTCCGCCAGGCTGCGCACGCAGAGGAAAAACGTGTCCGGGTTGGTTCAGGTCACTGGGTTGGGCATCATCTGCGATAGCGGCCTGGATTGTCGTGATGCGATCTGCCGCAGACACGCCGGTTGTTACGCCTTGTGCCGCTTCAATGGAGATAGTAAAAGCGGTTTGATATTGGCTTGAATTGTTTTCCACCATCATCGGCAATGTTAATTGCTGACGTCGCTCTTCCGTCAAGCACAGGCAAACAATTCCACTGCCGTGGCGGATAGTTAATGCCATTTGTTCAACCGTCATCGTTTCGGCGGCGAAAATCATGTCACCTTCGTTCTCACGATTTTCATCATCTAACACCATTACGCCCTGACCTGCACGCAAAGCAGCAAGCGCACGCTCAACACGTTCAAATGGCGTCCCATAGGGGGAAAGTAGCGTCTGATTCATGGTAAATATGCCTCTTAAAATGTATGGGTTACCAGAATCAGGGCAATTTTGAGGAGTTCGTGCTGCACAAAAAATACGGCAACAAAAACAACAGACAAGCGCAAGCACTCGATTGATGCTGTTATTCTCTCCCATCCGGACTATCACCGTCGGCTCCAGAATCACACTGGATCTGCTGACCTCTGTTTTATCCCCGATTGTTTCAATTCCTTCCAGACGAGCCAGGAAAAACAGCAAAGGGATAATGCCAAACAGAGCGCTCGCGGGCTTCATAAAATAATCATTCGATCTCTTATGTTACCGCCGGTAGGGACTTTCACCCTGCCCTGAGATAAACCGTTTCACTATAGCGTTAATAATCGGCAGGGGCAATCAACAAAATCAAATAGGAAACCTGGCTCGCGATCATTTATGCTTTCGCCATAGGGTATTAGAATAGTGCCAATACCGTTACGCTATAAAACAAAATTACGCCATAAAAGGATGATCATCATGCTTGATCCAAAGAAAATTGAACAAATTGCCCGCCAGCTTCACAACGCCATGCCAAAAGGTGTCAAAGAATTTGGCGATGATGTGGAAAAAAAATTGCGTGCCGTTTTGCAATCCCAATTGAGCAAGTTGGATTTGGTTAACCGCGAAGAATTTGATGTTCAGACTCAAGTTTTGCTGCGCACCCGTGAGAAACTGGCAGCAATGGAACAACGCCTGAATGAATTGGAAGCTCGCCTAGAAAAATCAGACAAGCAAGCCCAATAGAGAGAATGCAGTGAAGAAAGCAGCATGAAAGGATATGCCGCTATGCTCCTTAAAAGGCATAACGGCACATGAGGTCAAATTTACTGGCTCTGAATGGTCTTGATGATATTAGTCGTTGAAATACCGTCTTCGAAGTTCAATATCTTCACTTCGCCACCCGCAGCCCAAACCTCTTCGCTACCGGCTATCTCTTCGGGCTTGTAATCCCCCCCTTTAACCAGGACATCCGGCAAGATCTCCGCGATTAGACGCTGTGGTGTATCTTCCTCAAATGCGACAACCCAGTCCACAGATCCCAGCGCAGATAATACGATCATGCGCTGCGCCAGTGGGTTCACTGGGCGAGTTTCCCCTTTCAGGCGCTTGGTGGAGGCATCACTATTGACAGCAACAATTAAACGATCACCCAATTTGCGCGCGTTAGACAGGTAAGAAACGTGCCCCGCATGGAGGATGTCAAAACAGCCATTCGTCATGACAATGCGTTCACCGCGCTGACGCGCCTGCGCAACGACTTCTTTCAGTTTGGCTTCGCTCATTACGCCAAAGCCGGTTTCTGCGCGTCCACGCACGGCATTTTCCAGCTCAACGGACGAGACGGTGGACGTACCCAGTTTACCCACCACCACACCTGCGGCGGCATTGGCAAGGTAACAGGCTTCGTTTAGCGGCTTGCCCGCGGCCAATGCGGTGGCCAGGACACCAATAACCGTATCGCCTGCGCCGGTGACATCAAAAACTTCCTGTGCCTGAGTCGGTAAGTGCAGGGGCGGTTGCCCAACCTGCAATAAACTCATGCCGCGTTCAGACCGCGTGATTAACAGCGCTTTTAGCCCCAAATCCTGCACCAGCTTCGTGCCTTTCTGCACTAAATCATCATCATCCTTGCAGTGCCCGACAACGGCTTCAAACTCGGACATATTGGGCGTCAGCAATGTTGCCCCACGATAGCGGTTAAAATCGCTGCCTTTGGGATCGATAAGTACCGGAACATTAGCCTCATTGGCCAGTTTAATCATGGCCTGAACCTGATTCAGTGCGCCTTTAGCGTAATCCGACAGCACCAAAGCACCAATATGAGGTAAGGATTGCTGAATTTTTTCCATTATCGGCTGGGCATCCACATTCTGGAAGCCTTCTTCGAAATCCAGGCGCAGCAATTGCTGATTACGCGATAAGACACGCAATTTCGTGATAGTGGGATGCGTTGGGACGGAAACAAAATCGCATCGGACTTTTACACTACTGAGTTTTTCACTCAATGCCCGTGCAGCGTCATCAATGCCGGTCAAACCTACCAAACGTGAATTCGCTCCCAATGAAGCAATATTCATGGCAACGTTAGCCGCTCCGCCAGGACGCTCTTCTATGGTTTCTACCTTAACCACTGGGACCGGCGCCTCCGGTGAAATGCGGCTAGTTGGACCGTACCAATAGCGATCTAACATCACATCGCCAACAACCAAAACACCTGCCCGGTGAAAATCAGGGAGTGCTACTTTCATCCCATGCTCCAAATATCAGAATAAATTGTTGCGGATATTACCATAACCAGACTCAGAGCTAGGGTCGCTTTCTAACCATTTTTGCCAGCTACCACGCACCAAGGCCTGCTGCTGGCTGAAATGATCAACTGAAACTTGGCTGGATAACGATTGCAGCGCTAAATGATGCAATTCATCACGCAGGGTAATATAAGCCTGCGTCAATGCCATCGCCTCCTGCTCATCCATAATATTATGCTGCGCCATTAATTCGAAAATGCGCACGTTATCAGACCAACGGGTCAGCCGGGCATTTTCGGGTGCATAACACAGCACCAAATATTGGGCAATAAATTCAATATCCGTGATCCCCCCTGGATCAGCTTTGATATCAAATTGATCGGGTTGATGACTGCCTAAATGCCGATACATTTTCTCTCGCATCTCACGCACCTGTTGGCGCAAAATATCGGGATGGCGGGGAAGGCACAATGTCTCACAGCGAATACGTTCAAAATCACGGCGCATTTTCTCGTCACCAAAAATCATACGTGCACGGATCAGTGCTTGGTGTTCCCAAGTCCAGGCCTCATTTTTTTGATAATCATCAAAGGCTTCAAGGGTACTGACCAACATGCCTGACTCGCCGGAGGGCCGCAAACGGGCATCAACGTCATACAATATTCCCGACGTTGTTCGGGTACTGAACAAATGAATGATGCGTTGGGCAAGCCGCAAATAAAATTGGCGCGCCTCAATGGAACGAGCGCCATCGGTCATCACCCCCATTGGGCAATCCAGCAAGAACACCAAATCCAAATCAGAACCATAACCCAGCTCCCAGCCCCCTAATTTGCCATAGCCAATAATGGCAAATCCCAAGCCTTGTTGCTGGGATAAGTGAGCGGGTGCGCCATAACGTTTCACCATTTGGCTCCACGCCAGCCGCACAACAGCCTCAATAATCGCCTCCGCCAGATAAGTCAGGTGATCACTCACCTTCATCACCGGCAAGACGCCCGCAATGTCTTCGGCTGCGATCCGCAATAGTTGTGCCTGTTTAAATTGCCGCAAAGCCTCTAATAATTGCTCTTCATCCTCCTCAGGAATGCGCAGCAGATATTGATAAAGCTCATCGCGATAAGCGGATATCGGCAATGGCTGGTACAGCGATTTGGGATCGAGTAGCTCATCCAGCAGCAAGGGATGGCGAGCAAGCTGGCTGGCGATCATCGGGGAGGCGGCACAGAGCCGGATAACATGGATCATGACCTGTTCTGATTCCAGTATCAGTTCCAGATAGGTCGTACGACTGACGATACTGAGCAACAAGGCCGTGATCCGTTCCCAAACGATATCCGCATCTTTTCTGGCGGCAATTTTTGCCAATAATCGGGGCATCAACTGGTCAAGGACATCCCTTCCCCGTGGGCCAATAGTGCGCTTACTGACGTCCTGACGAAAAAGCACCATGACATCAAGCATCTTCCGGGCTTTTGCTTTATCAAGATGCGGGATCAACGCAATGAGTTCATCGGTGTTCAAGGCTTCCTGCCATAAACTCTTAAACGGGATATGGCCGGCTTCCTCGCTATGCTCTTCGACTTCATCGCCAATCAACTGTTGGAAAATACTTCGCACAGCCGCCATCTTGCGTTCGGTTTCTGCCATCAATGCTTGCCAATGGACAAAATTCATCCCCCAGGCGAGACGGGCACGATCCAATTCATTATCGGGTAAGGTTTGCGTTTGTTGGTCACGAATGGATTGCAGCAGGTTTTCAAGCCGACGTAAAAACAGGTAACTTTCTTCCAGTTGTTGCAACTGTTCTGTTGGTAATAACGTTAAATCGTCGATAGCCTTTAATGTCGGCAATAACGAGCGGGATTGCAGACTCGGCTCCCTTCCGCCACGAATAAGCTGAAAGACCTGAGTGATAAACTCAATTTCACGTATCCCGCCCGCACCTAATTTAATATTATCTTTTAATCCCCGACGACGGACTTCCCGTTCAATCATACCTTTCATATTGCGCAAGGATTGGATCGCACTGAAATCGATATAACGGCGGAAGACAAACGGGCGCAACATCTGGCGCAGTTCCTGGCAATAAACCTGATCATCGTTGCCCAAAATGCGGGCTTTTACCAAAGCATAACGCTCCCAATCACGCCCTTGCTCCTGATAATAATCTTCCAATGCCGAAAAGCTGAACACCAAAGGGCCACTGTCACCAAATGGACGCAATCTCATATCAACACGATAGACAAATCCGTCTATGGTTTGCTGATCCAACGTCTTAATTAATTTCTGTCCCAACCGAGTGAAGAACTGAGAATTATCCATTTCTCGGCGTCCACCCTGGGTTACGCCATTTTCTGGATAAGCAAAAATGAGGTCAATATCAGAGGAAAAATTAAGCTCTCCGCCCCCCAATTTCCCCATTCCCAAAATAAGCAGTGGCTGTGCCACGCCATCACTGTTTGTCGGTGTCCCCCAATCCTGACAGCAACGCCGATAAAGCCAGTCACGGGCAGCGATAATCAAGGTCTCAGCTAACCCTGTTAATTGCCGCAGTGTCTGTTCCGTCGTACTGCTTTGCAATGCCTGCGACCAGGCAATCCTGACCAGTATCCGATGACGGAAAAGACGCAAGCACCGCATCAGGCTGTTTTCATCATTTACCGCCATCAGCCCTTGTTCTAGCCAATGGGCATAATGTCGCCACTCTTCCGGTTGGGGGGGAACCTGGCGAATATTCTCCAGCCATGCGGGATGTGAGAATACGTTTTCTGCCACAAACTCACTCAATGACAGCACGGCTTGTTCATCAGGTGAAAAAGGGGTTATTGCCTCCCCTAATGGGAGAAGATCCGCAACAATATGCTGTAATTGTCGGATTAAGGGCGATGAAAGTGGCAGCATGACGGGTTTTTCCTTATGACCGTTTTTGAATAATAAAAGGGATTATCGGGGCTGAGCCAGCAGCCACTGCATTAATGCCAGCTTACATTGCAACCAGGCTGCGCGATAACACACGGTTTCAGCTTTTGAACGGTTCATCGATAAAGCGGCCTTTAATTCCGGCAATAAATCGGCCAACAAATCCGGGAATGACAAACGTTCAGCCTGCTTTTCTGTCAGTTTTATCAGCCACTGCAAAACCTGTGCTAATCCCGTTTTACCTTCGGGTAAACCGGCCAACCATCCCTCTTCTTGCTCCTGCCATTGCACCAAAATTTCAGACACAAGCGCAGACAATGGTTGCTGCCATTCCAACTCATCCGGTACTCTGGGTAATGTTGGATGTGACAAACCATAAACCAGCGCATATCCCCGCGCCGCCTTGCTTTTATTTGCTAACCGCAAGCCATTTTGTGATGCCAGTGTGTTCGCTAACGCGAGAAGATCAACCACATTTCCCTCTTTGAGTTCCAGCTCAAACTCACAAATGGGTGAAGTCTGCTCCCCTGCGCCTTTATTGCCAGAAGAAAGGGTTCCCTGATCCAACACCACCTCAATTTCGCTTTCCCCATAGGTGACAAGCCATTTTTCACGATGAAAATCGGTGCGGAATAATTCGGTCAATTGTGTCTGTAGATGTGTGAGATCGGTCTTTTCAGGCCAGATATGGTCAGGAAACTGTGCCAGATCTAATTGAGGATAGGGCAAAGGAACATTGAATTCAGGGCGTTGGTGTAAGCCCCCCATCACCTGGCCTGCGGTTTTAATGGTCATCTCATAATGCCCGTCAAAACCACGGATACGCAGCCCCATATCCCAACGCCGCAATTGGTTATCTGGCGTCTCAAAATACCGATTAGTCAGATGCTGTGGTGAAGTGTAATCATGAGGAAACTGAAATAATTGCTGGCGAACTGTCGGTATTGCATCAGGCTTCACGGACAGTTTCAATTCTATTTCTACAGAACTCATCTTTTTTATTCCTCAATTGATATCACAGAATTTTTTTCTTAATCCTGTTCACACTTTCTTCACAGAAGAAAAAATTTTTACAGAAGAGAAAAATAAACCACAATAGGGTGTTATCTCAACAAACATCACTTTGACTTCGCCAAAAAAAACCGCAAAAGGGTTGTATTCGGTCAGTTGGTATAACATTCATTCTGGTTTACTGATTGCACCTACAAACTTAACTCTTTACTATCCCTTAGGTAGTTTAAATCACGATTGATCCATACACAGAGAACAGTTGAGCACAGAATGCAAAAACTACATCAATTATTTATTTTGTTATTGAGTTTCACTCTTCCATTATCCGTACACGCTGAAGAAAAACACTATGTGTCCGATGAGTTATCCGCGTATATCCGTAGCGGCCCCAGCATTAAAAACCGTATCATTGGCTCACTGAATGCCGGTGAAGAGGTCACTTTAGTCAGCCCTCAATCAAATAATGGCTTCTTGCAAGTTCAAGACAGCAAAGGGCGTACAAGCTGGATACTCGCCAGTGAACTCAGCGCCATCCCCAGCCTGCATGAACGCCTTCCCGCAATGGAAAAAAAGATCCAGACACTGACTGAGAAGCTGGCCACTATTGATGATCAATGGAATAAACGTACCGCTGAGTTGCAAAACAAAGTGGCAACCAGCGATAAGATCATCAATGCTATGAAAAGAGAAAATGCCCAACTCCAAAGTAAATTAACCGTGGCTGAGAAAAAGGTAGAAGTTGCCAATTTGCAGTTGGATGACAAACAAAGAGCGATCATCTTGCAGTGGTTCACTTATGGTGGTGGGGTTGCAGGGATTGGCTTGATTTTGGGACTAATATTGCCACACATTATTCCTCGCCGGAAAAATAAAGATCGTTGGATGAGCTGATTTCAGGATGAAGGGAAGGAAATAAGCGTGAAAATTTATTTGGTTGGCGGCGCCGTTCGCGATCAATTATTGGGGCTACCCGTCACCGAACGGGACTGGGTGGTTGTCGGAAGCCATCCAGAAGAACTGCTGTCTCAAGGATATCAACAGGTGGGGAAGGATTTCCCAGTTTTCCTGCACCCCAAGACCCATGAAGAGTATGCGCTGGCACGCACCGAAAGAAAATCCGGCCAGGGGTATACCGGTTTTACCTGTTATGCCGCTCCCGATGTGACGCTGGAAGAAGATCTGCTGCGCCGTGATTTAACGATCAACGCCATTGCACAATCTCCTGAAGGGGAATTCATCGATCCCTATCATGGCGCCCGTGATCTCAACAATCGCCTCTTGCGCCATGTTTCCCCGGCGTTTGCAGAAGATCCATTGCGTGTGCTGCGGTTGGCGCGTTTTGCCGCCCGCTTTGCCCATTTGGGCTTTTCAATTGCGCCAGAAACGCAAGCGCTCATTACAGAAATGGTTGCGGGGGGTGAATTGTCCTCATTAACCCCTGAGCGCGTTTGGCGGGAAACGGAAAAGGCACTTGCCTCGCCATCACCGCAAGTCTACTTTCAGGCTCTGCGTGATTGCAAAGCACTCGCCGTCCTCTTTCCTGAGATTGATAACCTGTTTGGCGTCCATGACGTCGGGTCTCCTTCATTGCGCGTTTTACAAATATCCACCCAATTGAGTGAAGAGGTAGACATTCGTTTCGCCTCGCTATGTAGCCATGTCGAAATGACACCGCTGAAACAGATGTGTAAACGACTGCGCATCCCCAACTCAGCGCGTGATTTAGCCACGATTGTGACGCAATATCACAATTGGGTGCATACAGTAGAACAATTACCTCCCGAAGCTCTGTTGACCTTGTTTAATGCCGTGGATGCCTGGCGCAAACCACAACGCATTGAACAATTGATCATCTGTAGTGAAGCAGACCACCGTGGATACACCGAGGCAGAAATTTCCGCCTATCCACAAGCTGATTATTTACGTGAAGTGTTTGCGATCGCCAGCCAGGTCAGCGTCCAGAAAGTGATTGCCCGTGGATTTCAGGGGGCTGAAATTCGCACAGAATTGGAACGCCAACGGCACATTGCCATCACAGACTGGAAACAACCATCGATTGATTAACTTAATCCATCGATTTAGCGTCCCAAATTATGACTCAAATCGGGACGCTTTTTTAACGCAGTCAGCTATTTTTTAACACCAACTAAGGGGGAAACTAGCTCGCCCTTCGCTCAATGACTACGCCGACACTTTTTGCGTGTGCGACCGCACCGGGTTTACTGACTTTAACCCTAACCCAGGGTGCATGAAATTGGTTTAACAAGATACCCGCCACTTCTTCAGCAACCCGCTCAACCAAGGCGAAACATTGCCCCTCAACATGATTAATGATGGCTTCACTCACCTTGGCATAATCCAGACAATGCCCAACATGATCACTGGAAGAAGGCAGTTTGTTGTCCCATCCCATTTCGATATCGAACACTAATTTCTGTTTAATTGTCTGTTCCCAGTCATAAACACCAACAGTAGTAATCACGGTTAATTCTTCAATAAATACGATATCCATCACGACCTTTTCCCCGTTTTTCCATTCGCCAGATACCACTTCCGACGAAATGTGCGTATTATCCATTGTTAGACTTAAGAAAACGATCCTTATTCATTGGAGATATCTTATGAGTGTAATCGCGCTTGGCATGATCATCTTCGCGTATTTATGTGGCTCTATATCCAGCGCGATATTGATTTGCCGTTTGGCAAGGCTTCCCGATCCCCGTCAACATGGTTCCGGCAATCCTGGTGCAACCAATGTACTGCGCATCGGGGGTAAATGGGCAGCATTGTCCGTACTGGTTTGTGATGTCCTAAAAGGGCTAATACCGGTTTGGCTGGCATACAAACTCAACATTTCCCCATTTTACTTAGGTATTACCGCCATTGCCGCCTGTCTGGGACATATTTATCCCATTTTCTTCCATTTCAAGGGAGGGAAAGGCGTTGCAACCGCTTTCGGTGCCATTGCTGCCATCGGTTGGGATCTGATGGGGTTAATCGCGGGGACATGGTTACTCACGGTGCTGTTAAGTGGCTATTCTTCATTGGGTGCCATCATCAGTGCATTAATTGCACCTTTCTACGTCTGGTGGTTCAAACCTGAATTCACCTTTCCGGTTGCCATGCTGTCATGTCTGGTGCTTGTGCGTCATCACGATAATATTCAACGCCTCTGGCGAGGACAGGAAAGCCGCATCTGGCAGAAACTGAAAAAGAAACAGGAACTGACCGACAAAGAGAAAATTCAAGCGACCAAAGAAAAAGGGCAAGGGCAACAGGAGGATTGAAAGGTAAAACGCCTTATGAGACCCTTGTTGAGAAAATGAAAGCTTAAAAATGATCTGTCAGTCGAAGTCAAAGATCTCACAGCTATTACAGTCAGCATCCCAGCTTGCACCTTAAAGGCAACTGGCTGGAAGAAGCGGGCTTTGCAACCGGACAGGCATTGCAGGTAACCGTTAACGGAGGCAGTTGATTATCCGGCTCGTTGAGAACGGCTAACCGCTAAAGGGGAGATCCCAGCGCTTGGGCTGGGATCTGGGGTTAGCAAAAATCTTGTTCTATTCTGCCTTCCGATTTCAATGTTTCTAAAAAACATTGATAAGCAACTGGATCTGCTTCTAACAGGTCATCTAATATATTTTTTTCAATGAGTGGCTTGTAAAATATGCCATTTTCAAAGAAAACAAAATCACCAGATAACAATGACTCTATAATTTCTACTTCCTCTGCGTTATAACTAAGCAGCCCGTCATAACCTTTAGCAAAACCGTAAAAGTATGTTTTTTCTCCGAACCAATATATGGCAAAAACTTCAATAATTTTTTCTGATTTGAACTTTTTTATTTTCATCATTTTTTATCCGTGATTGAAGGCTTAGGTTGGATTTCAGGCCGTTTAGGAGTTGTAATCTTCATATCATAAGCCTTACCAGTAGTTGAGTTATATTGATAATGGATGGTGATATTTGAACCGTCTGGTAACTCATGTGTAACTTGCATTTTCTGGAATCCTGCATCAGTAGGGAAACGAGGATCTTTATTCATTCCTCTAAGTGGATCACCTGAAGATGGGTTAGCTTTAACTTGGTTCCATAAAATCTGCTCATTCAGATCCCTTGGCGCTGCAACTTGTTGCCCCGGTTTCGCGGTAGATATTTTTTCAGCATTTTTGATAAGCTGTTGATGATAAATAGTATTAGCCGATTTATCACCCAGATTCGTTGTGCCTTGACTGTTTTTCCCAATCTTTTCCAGCGCCGCTTTCTCTGTATTAACAACCGCGCCTGTGCTTCCTTTTGTTGTTGGCGATGATTTCGGCCCTTTGCTGCCCTCAACAATAACAGGCAGCGTCATCGCCATCGCAGCGGCAGTCTCCTGACTCATGCCCATTGCCTCAAAGCGTTTTGTCCAGCCGAGTTCGCCTACCTTGCCGGTTGCCGCCTGACCTAACGTATTCACCGCCGACAGGTAATTTCTGGACTCAACCGGCAATGTGCCGTCCCGGTCCATATTTTTGAGGGTACGCTCAAACACCGGCCACTGATCAACCAGATAACCATACTTCTGCGCACACTGGTTCGGGTTGCTGTTGCAGAAGTCCATCATTTCCTGCTGATTACGGACATTGGTCTCCACCATATCCTTGATCACCTGTTTACAACTGTCCCCTTCACAGGTGCGGGCTTTATGCGCAAAATTGTCCAGTTCATTCACACTCAGGAAGTTATTCTCAGTAGCAAAATCCCAGCTTAACAGCTGGGATCGTTCTTATCGGGTAACTAACGAATATCAAATAACCAAAGAACAAAGCCTGCAAAGAACCCTGACGTACTAACTTTTAGATATGTTCCAATATTATCGCCAATAAAGTGAAAAATTTCTTTTCCGCCTCCAACCCAATAACCAAGTGCTGCTGCTATCATACACATAAGAAATATGAATAGAAAAAAAGAACAAGATAAATACAGCAAAATTACTATCGATTTATTTTTTTTCATTTTGCTGCTCCTTGTCTTTTATAGCCTGCCCCATACTGTCGTTAAATATACCTGATGTTACTGAATCGCCGACGTTACCAGCTATAGATGGAACTGAACTCTGTTTCACAGGTCTTGTAATCGTCCAAATCCCGATTGGTTCCCATTCAAGTTGTTTCGATATTGGATTAAGTACTTTCTCCATAGGTACTTTAATAACATTACCTACGGCATAGCCTGCACTGGCTCCGCCTTTACTTATTATTGCATTCAAGAAAGGATCATCTCCTTTGATTTCTGCTGTGTAATAGCCGCCTACTGCATTCCAAGTAACGGTTGGGTTATAACCTTTCCCTGCTGCAAGTAGCTGTTCTTTACCTTTTGCCCCCTGAATCATCGCCTTTGCACCAAAGACCATTACAGGCCATGAAGTTGGATCTAAGGCGACAGCGGCAACGCTGTTAGAAGTGGTAATATTATCCTTCAAAAACTGCAAATCCTTACCATTCAAATACTGCACTATTTTGATGGCGTCGGGATCTTTTAGTTTCTCTGACAATCGAATTTGTAACGATCCCTCATCAAGCGCAATATTCGTATTTGCTTGAATAATTTCTTCATAAGTCACGCAGGTAATACCGCCGCCTTTGCATTTTTCCTCTAATTCGGCACTATTCTTATTGCTGATGTCCAAATACTTCTGAATGACAGCACCGCAGTCTCCTCCTTTGGCCTTACACTCGGCCAACTCTTTATCAAAACGGCGGCTTTCTTCTTCATGAAGATAGTTATTCTCAATAACAACCCATTCCATTGCGAAGTGAGCCAGAGAACAGCGATTTTCCCTGTCCACTCAGTCAGTTACCACCCGTTTTTTCCAATGTGCGTTCACCGCCGAACCCAAAACCCCTGACGCGCTTTTCACCCCTGAACGCCGGTTTTTCCTGCCGTGCCATTGCTGTAGTGGTATAAGGATCTCGGACATCTCATAAGCCTGCTATTCTGATTAATATGACAATGAGGTATCCACATGAAACAGACATTACCAAGACGCCAGTATTCTACTGAATTTAAGCTGGAAGCGGTTCAACAGGTGGTTCTCCATCAGCAGCGGGTTGTTAAGGTCGCCCGTTCACTGGGGATTGATGCCAGCACCCTGGGAAAATGGGTTCGCCAATACAAGACGGAAATGCAGGGAATTACGCCTGTAGGCAAGGCATTGACACCGGAACAACGCCAGATACAGGTATTAGAGAAACAGGTGAAACGCTTGGAAATGGAAAAAGAAATCCTAAAGCAGGCGGCCGTGCTGATGAGCGAGATGCGCAGTGGCGCTATGCGTTGATCACACGGCTGAGTTCCCGATGGCCGATCACGGCATTATGCCAGGCGCTTGAGGTGTCACGCAGTGCCTATTATGACTGGCGACAACGCCCCATCGATACGGAACGTCTGCAATTACGCATCCGGGTGCGTGAACTGTATAACCAAAGCCGTGGGGCGATAGGCAGTCGCACATTGAGTCATTTATTGACCCATGAGGTCAGGCCGGTTGGGCGCTGGAAAGCCAGACGGTTAATGCAGGAATGCGGTCTGCAAAGCCGTCAACCGGGGGCTCACCGTTATCACCCCGTAGGAGAAGAGGCTATCGCTTCCCCCAATCTCTTGCGGCAACAGTTTGCCCCGGTATGCCCAAATACCCACGGGTGCGGAGACATCACGTATATTCGGACAACAGAGGGAGGGTGCTATCTGGCCGTGGTAATAGATTTATTTTCCCGCCGGGTGGTGGGGATGGCTATTTCTTCTTCGCCTGATGCAGAACTGGTCTGCCGGGCATTGAACAATGCCCTGGAAACACGTTCGATTGAAGGACGGCGGGTTTTTCACTCAGATCAGGGAAGTCAATATAGGAGTAAAAAGTTTCGCCGCTTACTCTGGCAAAATAAAATTATCCAAAGCATGAGTCGCAGAGGCAACTGTTATGATAATTCCCCCATGGAACGGGTATTCCGGAGTTTGAAAAGTGAATGGCTCCCGCCAGAAGGCTATCGGGATATTCATGAGGCAATAAGGGATATCACCGACTATTTGGGGGGGTATTACAATCACATCCGTCCTCATAGTTTTAATGGGGGAATTTCTCCGGCTGAATACGAAAGACTGTGGGAAGAGGCTAGAAATGTGTCCGAAACTTCTTGACCATATATGGACGTCCCTGGTTGTGCAAGCATGAATTGATACGGTTTGCGACCATATATCCGGCGTCATAATGAACTCACTTGTCCGCGCCATGATGTCATCCGCACCCTGTTTCCTTATCACTACACCGGTATATCACTACCTTGGTCAACCTCAGGCTATGACAGGGACGGTATCCGTTTTCTCATCAGTGTTTGCAAACTCGATAATGTGCCTATATTTTTGTTACTCAATTAATGGATAATAAAAGCCTTTTTCATATTAAAATCCACATCATCCCGCAGAACACGCCAGATAATCCGGGTCAGTTTGTTGGCCAAGGCTACCGTGGCTTTCATGAACCCACATCGGGCAATCAGTTGTCTCAACCATTCTCCCAGATAATCACCACGATTTTGGACACAGCGCATCACGGCATGGGCACCGTGGATGATTAACGTTCGGAGATGACGGTTTCCATTTTTGCTCAGGGAAGACAGCCGTTTTTTTCCGCCTGAACTGTGTTGTCGGGGAACCAAGCCACACCAGGCAGAAAGTGGTCGGCCATTGGTAAATTGGGATGCACTCACGTCACTCACGAAGGCGGCTGCTATAAGAGGACCGACGCCGGGGATCGTGAGCAGATTGTGATAACCGCTTTGCTGACGAGAAAGTGCCGCTATTTCGTCATCCACTTCATGAATGCGAATGTTCAGGCTTCGCAGCTCTTCCCCCAAAGTATGAAGCAAACGTCGCAGTACAGAGGACAGGTCATAGCTCTCCTCTTCCAGAATCTCAGGCAGGTGTTGTTGCAGTTTCTGAATACCGATGGGAACAATCACCCCCTGCTCAGCGAGGAAAGCCCGAATCTGGTTGGCGAGTGCGGTACGTTGTTCTACGATGAGTTGCCGGGCATTGCGCAGTGCTTTAATATCTTGCTGCTCCACCGTTTTGACCGGAACAAAATGGCAAAATGGATACCCGGTCGGCAGGCCGTTTCGCAGATAGCCAGTGCATCCTTGGCATCATTTTTTTGATGATGACTGAAAGCCTTGACATGCTGGGTCGGCACAAGCCTGATGACAAATCCCATCGCCTGAAGGGTTCTGCCCCAATAGTGAGAAGTGGCACAGGCTTCCATAGCAATGAGGGTTCCTGGCGGAAAAGTGCGTACAGTATCAAGCAATTTTTGCCGTGAGATTTTTCGGTTCGAGGTGACTGAACCGTCGTCCATCCAGACACAGACTTGAAAAACGTTTTTGGCGAGGTCAATGCCAACGACTTTGATCGTATTTATGAGATGTTCTCCCGAAATTCAGTGCATCGGAAAGAAAGATGACACTGTTTTCCGCTGAAAAAGGGGACGTCCATCACATCACTACACCCTTTCTACGGCGGGACTTTCACCCGCAAGATCAGTACAGCTTTGCCCAGCGCACTGTCCATTTCATTAATTCGGGTCAATAGTTGCCAGAAAACGTTTTAATTTTCCCAAATTGATGTGAACCTGTTCCTTTTAGGTAAATAGCCCTTGAATAACAAATTATCATATTGGAACAGGAGGTTAATTTAAGACTTAAAATTATTTAAATTAATAATTATGTTTGCAGATTCAATTGTTTCTTTTCTATGTGCCACCATTATTTTTGTAATGTTCAAGCATTTTAGATTAGATGAAATTATCATTTCATTTTCAATATCAAGATGACTAGTTGCTTCATCTAAAAATAAAATTTTAGGATCTTTGTATAATGCTCTCGCCAAACATAACCTCTGCTTTTGGCCTCCAGATAAAATAGTTCCCATATCTCCAATTAATGTTTCATATTTCATAGGCATTTTCATTATATCGTCATGTATTGCAGCTATTTTGGCGCAATTTACCGATTTCTCTATATTAGGTTTTTCATCAAAAAAAGTTATATTATCCATAATGGAACCAGAAAATAATGTATCATCTTGTGCGACATAACCTATACTATTCCTGATGCTTTTAATATGAGACTTATTAACTACAACATTCCCAATTATGACTTTCCCTTCTGTAGGTAGAATACTACCCATCATTAAATTAAGCAATGTTGACTTACCACATCCAGAAGCCCCTATTATAGCAGCAGAACCTCCAGCCGGAATATTGAAAGATAAATCTTTTATCAAATAAGGAGAGTCATCATTATGTTTAAAACAGAGATTTTTAACTTTTACATTACTTGATAATATTTCTTTTTCTTTCAGAGATACATCAGAATTAAATTCTGTTTCAGTTAAAACAATATCCGATAATCTATCAAGATGGATCCCCAGCATCTTCAAAGAAACAAATTGATCAATAAGGGATAAAACTCTAGACTCAAATTGAGATTTATATGCCAAAAATGATATTAAGATTCCAATAGTAAATACATTGTCAAATATAAGAATTGTACCTAAATACACTATCAATATATTTTGAATACCAAATAACATTTTATTAAGAAAAGAAAAAAGCAAAGATAACCTTTGAGTTTTAAGACTTGAATTAAGTGTATCAATAGATAATGATAACCAAGAATTATACCTATAACTTTCTTTTCCGAAAATTTTTATCGTTTTCATCCCTCTTATAGTTTCCATAAAATTAGAACTTTGTTTTGCTGCATGAGTAATATTTTCTTTAGAAATTTCTCTTAAAGGAAAATACCATATAATTCGTATAACAATATAAATAAGAAGTGTAGTTATTGATATTAAAGTTAATTTCAAGTTATACATTAACATAATAAAAAATGTAATTACAGATACAAGGCTATTACATATAGAGATAAAAAAAGAAGATGTTAAGGTATTTTGTATACTATCAATAGAAGAAAATCTTGACAATATATCACCTAAGTGCCTTTTTCTAAAAAAATCTATTGACAAACTGATTAAATGTGTAAAAACATTTGATTTCCATTGTATATTCAAGTTTGTACTAATATATGTAGTCAATAAACTCTGTACAATAGTTATAATTTGTTCAAATATTAGTAAAATGCCAAAACCGAACGATAACAATAAAATTAAATTTTTATCCTCAGAAACAACACCATGGTCAATGATCAATTGCATATAATATGGACTAATAAGCGCAAAAAACTCTAGTGCAAAAGCTAATAATAGTATTTTTATTATTGCTTTTTTCACTCCTGATATATTTCTAATAAACTTTGAAACATTTACTCGCTCTTTTAAAACATCCTTTTTGAAGTCATTATTCGGCCAAAACTCAACAGCGACCCCTGTAAAATAATCGGAAAAATCATCAAAGCTTAAGTGTCTGATACCAACACTTGGATCCATAATGATTATTTTTTTTGATGATATCTTTTTTAGCACCACAAAATGATTAAGCCCCCAGTGAAGAAGACACGGTAGTGTTAGCTGTTCAATTTCATTAATATCTAATCGAATTGCTCTATAAGATAGATTTAGCTCCTTAGCATAGTTAGTAATATCATTAAGGTTTATACCAGTAAGAGGTATAGAAAATTTTCTCCTAAGTGAAAGTAAATCAACCTGATACCCGTGAAAAGAAGCAATAGACGCGAGGCAGGCTAAACCACATTCAGCTATTTCTGATTGTAATATAACTGGCAAACTATTAGAAGACCAAAATCTAATCTGATTCAATTTTATCATTTTTAAAAACTATCATTTATTGAAAATAAAGGTTCAAATATCCACTCATATAATTTTCTTTTTTCATGCAAAATGTCTGCATCAAGAGTCATTCCAATCTCCAAAGGCTTCTTGATTTTATTAATTTCAATATATTGTTTTTCAAGCTCGGCCTTTATTAAGTAAACTGGTTCATTTGTAGCATTTAATGCTGGAAATACACTTCCTATACTTTTTACTTCTTGAGCTGCCATAGCAGATCGACTAATAGATGTAACTTTTGCCTTGAATATTCCAAATTTTTGATATGGATATGCTGAATATTTTATATTTACAATATCTCCAGTTTTTATAAATCCTATAGACTGATTAGGCACATATAAATGAAGGACAATATCTTGATTACTAGGAACTATACTCAATAGTAATGTTGATTGATCTACAAATGATCCTAACTCAAAGTTGTTAATATTAACAAAACCAGACGAATTGGCTCTTATTACAGATTCAGTCTGACTTTCAATATTTAAGATTTCTTGGTTAACAGAAGACAAAACTCTTTCTATTTCTTGTCTTTCTATAATTTTTTTTAATGGAGCATCCTTAATTTCCAATTCTTTTTCAGTAATTAAACTATCTATTTCTATAAGATCCTTTTTAGTTAAATTTAGTCTTTCTAATTGTTCTAACTCATTACTCTCAATCGAAGACATATATTCTTTTGATATAAAACCTTTTTTTTCTAAATCCCTATATCTATATGTGTTTTTCCTTAAATCATTTAATCTCTTTTTTTGTATTTTTATCTGAATTTTTATTTGCTCTTTTTGGTTAATTAAACCATTAAGATTATTTTTAAGCAACTCAATTCGGTTAACTTGAAGAGACTCCATTTTATTGATCTCTTTGATTAAAGTATTTTTCTTTAGAATCGCTTGTTCTTTTAAACTATCTTGCAATGTTCCTTCATTTATATACTGAGCCTTATAAATAACACCTAAAATATCCCCTTTTTTAACAAATTGTCCATCCTTAACCTTAACATCACTAATAACACCAATTTCTTTAGAGTAAATCTTAGACATTCCATCTTTAGGATAAACCTGACCTTTTATTGATGTTTTTCTAGAATATTCAGTGAAAATGATAAATATAATAATAAATACTACAAGCAGACTAGAAAGGTATGTCAATACAGTAAAAACAAATGGACTGGTCAAAACCATTTGACCAGCCATAGGTATTGATTTTTTTTTCAAAGCCTCTTGACGAAAAAAGTCACCTTTATAAATCATTTATAATTTCTAATATATTTTTATAGCCAAGATTATAAATCAATTCTTTCATTTTTTCATGCATTTCAGCATCAAAGAAAGAGAGTAATTTTTCAAGAGAAATATATGGATTATCATCAATTTTCTTAAGTAATTCAGTAGATCCATGATCTAAGTTTAATTTAATCCCATTACAAATTACATATCCATCATCTATAGAAAAATTATTATTTGAATTTATTCTTAAACATGCTTTATCAGATAATTTATTGTTGTTTCTATTACAAAATAGATCTAAATTCAATTTATTTGGTATTCTTTGTTCTGAACCAATTGATTGTAAAAATTCATTATATGCTTCTTCTGAACCTAAATATTCAAAAATAAACTTTGATAAAGCCTCAATTTCACCTTTAGCTTGTGGCCATGATCTAGGAAGAGATTTTCTCCCTATCTCAAAATCATTTATTTTATTTGATAACCAATATAAATAATTAAAGATATAAGGTGGAAAAATTCCAACAGATAAATGTATAGTCTCTTCACCAACAGGTAATGGATTATGCCACCAACCTCTAGGTAGATAAAGAACATCTCCAGCCTCTAATACGAAATCATCATATGGTTCAGAAGGACATGGATATATATCCTCCATATCCTTTGATTGATGCACATACAAAGGGCGTTGAAATGATGGTTCATAAATAACCCATCTTTTTTTACCAGTTAGTTGTATTACAAAAATATCTCTGCTATCCCAATGGGGTTTAAATGAACTTTTCTCTCCATAAGATAAATATATACTTGAAAAAGTATGACTATCTGTAAAAGAAGAACAGCATTTAGCTAAATAATCAATTTTAGGCTCATTGATAATACCATTTACAACTAATGTTGCACCAGAATTTAAATAATCATATAACTTAGAGTAAATGTATCTATATCTTGTATTCCCTAAATCTTGATAAGATTCCATGTATTCTCTTTTATCTAGAATACCATTATACATTAACTTAAGCCCTTCAAATGACTTTAAATCAGAACGATTGTATATGTCTTCTATTTCATTCCTGTTTATAAAATTTACATCATATATACCCTTAAATACATACGGTTTTTTTTTCAAAAAAATTATCTAAAAAATATTTTTTCTCAATATTGAAATTAATTGTCATCATATTTACTAATTTTACAATAAATGTAGATACTAACAGAAATTAATTATAATAATTTGAACATGAGTTGTGCATCATAATCAAAACACACTATATAAATAATAAGTAAGAGTACTGGGCACACCCCAAGTTCAAAATGATACATAAAATAATATTATTATCTAAGGAAGTATCTAAATATGTATAGTTATGCGTTTATTTCATAGGTATGAAATAACACATTCTATTGATATAAAAGAGAATTAAATCTCATTAAGTGAAATTTAACCACATATAAAAAGATACTAGGTTAATATTAACAATAATTACAACCTGTATCCCCGCAGTAGTGACTTCCACTTGCTGGCACTGGAGGTTTTGTAAACAAATCCTGTACAAATGATGAACCTGCAACCCTACGACCAGCCTCAGCACCTGCAGCTTGCCCAACTATTCCTCCCCCTACTCTACCCGCAATACCTCCAACAAGCGCACCACCTACAGTACCAATTCCTGGAACAACACTTCCAACCGCAGCACCCGTAGCAACTCCAGCCTGCATGCCAGCCCATCCTCCAACCTGTTTACCAACCACACCTCCAGCTACTGCTCCTGCAAGGCGGGAGCGTGAAATTTTTGTTAAAAAAATTCGGATTTGACGGATAAGAAAAAATAGCATTTTATACCCCTTTTTATCGGGAAGTGTTCTCATGA
>NZ_NJCX01000016.1 GCF_002632875.1 Xenorhabdus kozodoii | reverse complement strand
CGCAAAATCACCACGGAGGGTGATGTCTCCCACCGGATTGCCGGCAGCCAGCATATTCAGGCCGGCGACGCCACCGTGATTGACAGCGGGCAGGAAATCCACCTGAAAAGTGGCGGCAAAGTGGTGCTGGAGGCGGCATCAGAAATCACGCTGAAAGCGGGCGGCAGTTTTTTGAAAGTCACGCCGGGCGGCATTCTCTCTTCCCCGATTAATGTCGGGCAGGGTTCCGCTGGCAGCGGGCGCGGGCTGGCACTGCAATTGCCGGAAGGCGTGGCGCCGTTGCCGGACGTTAAGTTCGCCGCTAAACCTGCCTGTGCCATTCTCGCACAGCAAGAGGAAAACTGGGTTATCACCGGAACAGAGGAAGCATGATGGAAGCGACTAATTGGGAAAATTGGTTATCACAGCAGGGCAAAGGAGAGTGTTATTTTCTGGTCAACAGTCTGGCAGAACCGAACCCGGTCCAGACTTTCTACCTTAACGGCTGGACAGAGGAGGCATTTCCGCTCTACAGCGGCACACCAATGAATGCCCTTTTGTCACAAAGCCCGTGGCTGATTAACCCCAAAGCAACATGCCTGCCGGAACTGGCTCTGCTGCTGGATAAACACGAGTTCAGCGATGCCAGTTGGGGCTGGGGCTATCGCAGCACCTTGCCGTGGACATTTCAGTTAGCACACTGGCGGTTGCACCAACAGGTGTTGCTGCGCGGCCAAATGGTGGTTTTACGCCTGATGGATAATCGTATCCTCACACCGCTGTTGCCTGCCCTGAAACCGGGTGATTGGCGTGAACTCTTAACCCCAATCAATGAGCTAATGATCGATACCCCCCAACCGTATTGCTATTACCGGCCAGAAAATTGCCCGCAGGAATTGGCGGAGAATCTATTTGTGCTGGGTGATCATTTAATTGAAGCCCGTTATGCCGCCGATTCAACCCTCAATAACCTGGCTTACGCGTTAAGTTGCCAGCTTTGGGAAGAAAATCCCGAATTGGCATTGAAACAGGATGCACCGGAAGGACAATTACAAAACAACATCTTGGCGTGGCTGAAACAGGCGAGGGATGAAAAACGTAGCCTGCATAAGTTAACGGTTGGGCATTTTATTACTGATAGCCAAGGCGTTGCCCTCAACGAGCACATTGACGGATAAACAAAATATAAGGAAGAAAATATGAAACCATTAGATCCGACGAATTGCATTGATTGTCAAAAGATACTGAAACACTGGATTGAATTTCAGCTTGTGGATGAGCAGGGTCAGCCACTGGTGGGAATGCCTTATAAATTGATCAGTCAGGGGAATAAAAAAGATATCCGCACAGGTACTACTGATGGAGAAGGATTACTGCGGGAAGAAAACTTACCCCCAATGCCAGTAAGACTTTGGGTTGACGCACAAAAACTCACTGATGAAATGGAATTCAGGCAATTAAGGACAGTTCGTGGGCCTCTGGGTTCAAAGGTTCGGCATAATGCCAAAGCACAAGGTCACTCTTATCGTTATGTTAAAATTGGTGATCTTTGTGACCAGACTCCAGTAATTGAAGGTTGGGTAAAAACCGAACTTCCTAAATATCACTTCCCTGATAATAAATTTCAGGGGTTTCGTGCCGTGTTTATGGATGAACGCTGGGTATTGGAAGTCTGTCCTTACCGTGCCTGGGTATTATTATTACACCATCAACCCGAATATTCGCTGGTAAATGCCTATAATCAAGGTTTAATGTCTGTGTTGGTTTATGCCAATGCTACAGATAATGGCGATAAAAAGGCTAAAGAGTACCGTGGTTCTGTTTTTCATTTCTTTAAAGAACAGCTCCTCGATTTATCTTGTTTACCTAATCGAATTGAAAAAAAAGATTTCCAACCGATTGTGTATGATGTTCCTTTCAGGGATCGTTATATAGTCGTGGAATTTATTGATACTGAAGATGATTTAGATACACAAATGTTTTACGTCGCAAATAGCAAGGAATTGATTATCAGTTGGCGAGGCACAGCCAGTTTTACAGATGCTGTTATTACGGATTTAAATTTTAAACCGACTAAATTACCCAGTGATTTTATTGGAAAAGGTCGGGTGCATGATGGTTTCTGGAAAGCTTTTTGGGCTGGAATGAATAAACCAACCATAAGAAAAGCAAGTGTCTTTGATGATATAAAGGAACTAAGAAAAGATAGAAAAATATTTATTTGCGGCCATAGCTTAGGTGGTGCGCTGGCATTAATTCATAGTGTACAACTAAAAGAATACAATCCCTGTTTATATACCTATGGCATGCCCAGAGTATTCACATACAGTGCAATAATGGAAATTCAGGACATTATTCATTATCGCCATATTAATCGAAATGATTTAGTTCCTGGCGTCCCTTTCGAAAAAGATATGCATAATTATTATTTTGAAAATGGCTGGGATTCCTTTGGTTATGCCGTAGAGGCATTAGATTCTCCAGTCGGCCGCAAAGTTGCATCTTTCAATACATCTCTAAATATTTTGACACCCGCAGCAATGCTTAGTAACCATATGGATAAAGTAAAATCCAATGATTTATTTTTACATCAAGGGAAAACCGTTCATTTATATAAAGGGGAGATTATATATGACTCTACTGCGAATATAGTTTCCCCAATAAATATCACCAAAAAATTAGAGTTTAATTTCTATTTGGTTCCATCACTATTACCCAACGACTCTGCCATCGAAAAATTTTTCCCAAATAATAAACAACCCAATAAATCAACCTCACAAAATATATTCCACCATTTCAGCGGGGTTTACATGGATTTTATAAAAGAAAAACTTATTTCATTATGCACTCCTGAGCATAATGTACTTTACAAAGAAAACATGAAAATTTTTGAAGATAAGATGAATCAACAAAAAAATGCATTGAAAGAGGAATATTTTAATTATCAGTATTTTTTAAAATTGGAACAACAAATTGGATTGCGCTTATCTTTTAGTCAAGAAAGTGAATCAGGAAAACGGGCACTTGCTTATTTTTCATATAACGAGAAAGCTAATCAGGACTAATCGGCATGAATAAAATGAAATTTATCTTTATAACGACAATTACGCCATTCCTATCAGGATGTGGTGAAATTATTGATTCCCAAATCGATAAACATTTTCCAATCAATCCACAATACGATGGCCAATCTATTATAATATCCAGTATTCCACCACATAATACCGAACCAAGGATTTTTGCAGAGTATTTATCTAGTAAATGCACAACAATTCAATTAGATTCAGATTTTTTTCCAAGCGGGAAAAAATATAGAAAAAGAGAAATTGAATGGGACATAAAAATTAATAAAAATGATAAATTAGAAACAAAAATTCCTATAAATGGAAGGGGTTGGTGTAACTGGGAACTAAGCAAAATTATAATAGGGCTCTCTTACAATGAAAAAAAATTCACCTATAAAAACATCAAAATTAATACAGGTGACACACTTACTGTCCATATAAAAAATATAGATGACGAAAAAAATAATAAAACCGAACAAAACAAATTAAATAATACTATTAACTATACCTCTACACTTTATCCCATTTATAAAGAACTTGAAGGGGAATATACCAGGGTATTTTTCATCAAACCCAATGGTGAAAGAGAGCCAATCATTTCTCTATCAAAAAAAATGAATGGGTATATTTATTATAATCCAAAGTTAGATGAAACAAAAGTAACTAAAATTATTATCCCAGCAACTAAAGAACCCGCCAGGGTTGAATATCCAGATGGAAGAATCGAGTTAAACAGAGATTATATTGATTATTGGAAAATAAACAATACAAGCCAATGGGAAAAGAAATAATCATTTATTAATTTTCCACTAACATCAGGAACCAAGTAAGAGTGGCTATCAAGGTTCCTGATGCTGATATTAAATAGTGTGATATATCTCGTGTTTTTCATCCGTATTGCCCTGAGATAATTAACCGTGTTATTATTTAGACTATACTCACAATGTTTTAATCGGAGTGAATGTACAGACAATTTATTAACTCCCTCTGAACATCAAAAGCCAGGATAAAATGAAAAATAGAATAAGGGGTTATCGGCATGAATAAAATAAAATTTATCTTTATAACGACAATTACGCCATTCCTATCAGGATGTGGTGAAATTATTGATTCCCAAATCGATAAACATTTACCAATCAATCCACAATATGATGGCCAATCTATTATAATATCCAGCATTCCACCACATAATACCGAGCCAAGAATTTTAGCTGAATACTTTTCTAGTAAATGCACAACAATTCAATTAGATTCGGATTTTTTCCCAAGCGGGAAAAATATAGGAAAAGAGAAATTGAATGGACATAAAATTAAATAAAAACAATAAATTAGAAACAAGCATCCCCATTAATGGACGAGGATGGTGTGACTGGAAATTAAACACAATTCAAATGGGACTTGAATATGATGAAAAAAAATCAGTGATAAAAATCTTCAGATCAGCTCTGGGAAAATGGTTACATTCTATATAGAAAACATGGAAGACAAAAAAACAACAAAATTAAACAAGGTAAATTAAATAATACTATTAACTATACCTCTACACTTTATCCCGTCTATACGCATTAAACTTCAAGTTGCAATTTACAACACGATATGAAACCTGATTTCTCCCCGCGAAGCGGGGAGAAATCACACGCATTTTGAAGTTAGATTGGTATATAAAAAGTTTAAAGAAGAATATACCCGGGTATTTTTCATCAAACCCAATGGTGAAAGAGACCCAATCATTTCCTTATCAAAAAAAATGAATAGGTATATTTATTATAATCCAAAGTTAGATGAAACAAAAGTAACTAAAATTATTATCCCAGCAACTAAAGAACCCGCCAGGGTTGAATATCCAGATGGAAGAATAGAGTTAAACAGAGATTATATTGATTATTGAAAAATAAACAATACAAGCCAATGGGAAAGAAAATAATCATTTATTCACCTCCCTTAACATCAGGAACCAAAATAAAAATAACCAAGGTTCCTGATTAACAACGTAAGTACATTTACCAACTAAAAAATAATTCAGCCTATAAAGTTATCCACTATAGATAAATAATCATCACCGTTAATCATCCCTGTAAAAACAACCAAAAAAACAATACATTATGCAATATGATTTAATCAGCTTTCATTGCCAATATAAAAATAATTAATGCGCTATCAATAAAAGACAATATATCAAAACCAGCTATCTTAATTGTTGGCTGTATATTTTATGACTCCCTTTCCCCTAAATTTTAGTATATACCCGTCGTCTTTCAAGTTGCCGCTTTGTTGGCTGCATCTTGAAATCCATAGGGTATAGGCTAAATAACAATTCAAAATTGTCGGGCACGTCCTGACTCTCCATATCGCAAGGAATCAGGGATCTCGCTCAAAAAGGATTTATAACTCTGTCCAGGCACAGATATGTTTCAAACAAAAAGAAAAATCCGTATAATCCTTTGCCTGCAAAAAATCCATATAAGAATCTACAGTCGATACAATCGGCAATGTGAGAAGTCGCAATGAATCAAAAAGATACGAGAAAAGAGACACTTGAATTCAACAAACTCCAGAAACGCCTGAGGAGAAACGTTGGTAATGCCATCATTGATTACAATATGATTGAAAATAATGATGTTGTAATGGCATGTATCAGTGGTGGCAAAGATTCATTCGCGATGTTGGATATCTTGTTGAATCTGCAAAAAGCGGCACCAATAAAATTCAAAGTCGTTGCAGTGAACCTGGATCAAAAGCAGCCGGGCTTTCCTGAGCACATTTTACCCCAATATTTTGAAAGCCTGGATATTCCATACTACATTGTCGATAAAGATACCTACTCTGTGGTTAAAGAAAAAGTCCCTGAAGGCAAAACGACCTGTGGGTTGTGTTCAAGGTTACGTCGCGGCACCCTCTACTCTTTTGCAGAAAAAATCGGGGCAACAAAGATTGCACTTGGGCATCATCTTGATGACATCGTTGAAACGCTGTTCCTGAATATGTTCCATGGCGCACGCATGAAAGCTATGCCGCCAAAGTTACGTTCTGACGATGGCCGCAATGTCGTTATAAGGCCGCTGGCCTATTGCCGGGAAGCAGACCTGATTGACTATGCGGAAAACAAAAAATTCCCGATCATTCCCTGCAATCTATGCGGTTCCCAAGAGAACCTACAACGGCAAGCGATCAAAGCAATGTTGGTAGACTGGGATAAGAAGACACCAGGCCGGGTAGAAAATATTTTCAAATCTATTCAAAATGTTAGCCCAAGCCAATTGGCAGACAAAACTATTTTTGATTTTGTTAACTTGCCATTGCATCGCGAGGGGGAAAGGGAAGAGTATGCTTTTAACGAAGCCGTGGTATCGTCAACTAACATTGATGAATCCCTGTTTATCGATGTGACAAACATTTAAAAATCAGTATCCAGCAGAAACCGGATATCCCCAATAGCAGCAAAAAAATAGCCGATACTAAAACAAGTATCGGCATAATTAATGAGCAATTATTCTGTACAAAACTCAATATGAGAAAAACGACAATTTATGGAGCACAACGTGTATCACCAACGTTGTATTCACCTGCGGGATCTATAGTGCCTTAATTATGGGCGTCGATTATTGATATATCTCAAACCCGATAACATTATTCTTCCCTACAGCCAATTACTTCGCCTTAACCACCACGCGAAAATCACCATCAATAGTGATAACAAAAGCGTAAATAAGCCGAATCCAAACGGGTACGCATTGCCCGGAATTCCGCCCAAGTTGACACCGAATAATCCCGTTAAAAAAGTGGTTGGCAAGAATACCATTGCCAATAGGGACATCATGTAAGTACGACGGTTCATGGCATCCGCCATCATGGACGTGATCTCATCCGCAAGAACCGCAGTGCGGGCAATGCAACCATCAAGATCATCGATTCCCCTGCTCAACCGATCCGCAATTTCCTGCATCAAACTGCGTTCTTCATCACTCATCCAAGGCAATTTTTCACTGGCCAAACGGATAAAAATATCCCGCTGCGGTGCCATATATCGGCGCAAAACGATTAGTTGTTTACGCAGCAAGACCAATTCCCCGCGACCAGGAACTTTCTGCTCCAAGATATCGTCTTCAAATTCAATCAGGTTGTCATGCAGCTCTTCAATAAAATCATTGGCTTCATCAGTAATGGCTCCCGCGATTTCCACCAGCCAATTGCCTGTGCTTTTTGCCCCAACGCCGTTGTGCAGATCATCCAAAACTTGATCGATGGAATGAATTTTTCGGTGTCGGCTGGAGATGATAACTTTGTCATTAATATAGATGCGAAACGAAACCAGATGATCGGGACGCGCATTGTCATTACGGTTCACCGACCTCAAGGTAATCAAAGTGCCTTCACCGGTACGCAGGATCTTTGGACGAATATTATCACTGACTAGCCCGTCCTTTACCGGAAGCGGTAGCAAGGTTGTATTCATGAGCCATTGATGGCTATCTGGATTTTTATAATCAAGATGTTGCCAAACTGGCTGCTCTGCTGTTACGAGTGAATCTTCCCCAAATGCCGTAATACCGCCCTTACCGTTTAACTGACAGGCATAAATTGCATTTGAATCTTTAAATACCGAGCCATAGATCGTTTCCACATCTGCTCCTTGTTTGTAGCTAAATTTCGCGCCTAACTTTTATGCTTAATCGGGTTTCTTAATGATATACATGGTATGACTATAGGCGACATCTTCAGGATTGGTGATCGGGTATCCTTTTAACCACGGTTTGATCAATCGCCCATTGGTGTATTGATAAATGGGCGCGATGGGTACGTGTTCGGCGATCATTTTTTCTGCCTGGTTGTAAGCACGGTTTCTGGTTGCATCATCAGTTTCATAGCTGGCAGCCTTCAGCAGTGCATCATAGTCAGCATTATGGAACTTCGCGATATTGCCACTGTGGGCAGATGTCAAAAGAGACAGAAAACTTGATGGTTCATTATAATCCCCCGTCCAGGAGGCTCTCACCACATCGAAATTCCCCGTATTACGGCTATCCACATAGGTCTTCCATTCTTGGTTAACCAGTTTGACCTCCACACCCAGTTTTTTCTTCCATTCGGAACTAATTGCAATCGCTATTCGCTGGTTGTTTTCTAATTTGTTATAAAGCAATGAGATCTTTAACGGATTTTCAGGGCCATATCCCGCGGCTGTCAGTAATTCCCTTGCCTGGGCATCCAACGCTTGTTGAGCCAAAGTTTCCAGTCGGCTTTTCTCTGGCTTGAACCCCGCTGTAACATCTGGGGTGAAATGCCAGGCAGGCTTTTCCCCTGTCCCGACTATTTTTTTCGCAATCAAATTTCTGTCTATGGTCATTGAAAGCGCTTGCCTGACCCGAATATCATTCGTTGGTGCCCGCTGGATATTAAAAGCATAGTAGTATGTTCCCAATTGATCTGGCGTAAAGACTTGGCCAGGAAGCGTTTTCAGCAATTTCTGATACCTATTTTTAGGAAAAGATTCCGTGATATCCAGATCTCCCGCCAAATAACGCTTGGTTGCATGAGATTCCTGGTTAATCGGCATAAAAGTGACTTTTGTCAGTATGGTGTTTTGGTGATCCCAGTAATGCGGATTCGGTGTCAGGACAATTTTTTCATTCACAACGCGCCCGGTTAGCGTAAACGCCCCATTACCCATCAAATTCCCTAACCGTGTCCAATTTTTACCGTATTTTTCAATACATTGTTTGTTGACGGGATAAAGGCTAAAGTTGGTAGCCATGCTAGGGAAATAAGGCACAGGACGATTCAGGGTGACTTTCAGTGTGTAAGGATCGGGAGCCTCTACCCCCAATTTTTCTGGCGATAGCTTTCCATCAATAATTTCCTGGGCATTCTCAATGCCCGACAAGGCAGCAAACCAAGAAAAAGTCGAGGCGTTTGCCGGATTGACTAATCTTTGCCAGCTATAAACAAAGTCAGAGGCCGTGACATTGTCACCACTAGACCAGCGAGCATCCTGACGTAATGTGAATATCCATACTTTGTTATCCTCGGTCTTCCAATCAATCGCAACACCTGGAACGGGTTGGCCGTCAGCATCTTGATTGACCAAACCTTCAAACAGATCACGTAGTACCTGCGCCTCTGTTAAGCCAAAAGATTTTATTGGATCCAGCGATGCAGGTTCATCTTTTAACTGACGAACCAATTCCTGACGGGGATCAAGTTGAGTGCCATCAGGAACGTAGGCCGCAGAGACAGAAAAAGAAACGCCCACCAGCAACAATACTGAGGGAAGTAACGTAAAATTATGCATGATTTTTGCCTTGTGCATCTCATATTCACCCTAAAAATAAATTATAAGACATTGTTAATTAAAGGAAGGAAGGGGATTTCATGAATATTGCATCTATTTTTGTGGGCAAGATCGCACTATTCCTTTACACTGACGACGCAGTTTACTTTATAGAGGGATTAAACCATGACACAAACAGTCAAGTTTCAAGGTGGTGATATCACCGTTAGCGGAGATTTTCCACAGGCAGGTCAAGCAGCAAAAGAGTTTACGCTAGTCGCTAAAGATCTTGCTGATGTAACATTAAGCCACTACGCGGGTAAACGTAAAGTGCTTAATATCTTCCCAAGCATTGATACCGGTGTTTGTGCCACATCTGTCCGTAAATTTAACCAACTCGCCAGTGAATTGGATAATACTGTTGTATTGTGCATTTCAGCCGATTTACCTTTTGCTCAGTCTCGTTTTTGTGGCTCTGAAGGCCTGTCCAATGTTGTCACCCTTTCTACGCTGCGTGGCGGGAACTTTCAGGAAGATTACGGCGTTGCAATAAGCGAAGGCCCATTGGGTGGACTGACTGCACGTGCTGTCGTTGTTCTGGATGAAAATAACCAGGTTATTTATAGCCAGTTGGTCGATGAAATTACCAACGAACCTGACTATGACAGCGCATTGGCAGCATTAAAATAATTGTTTTATTATTAATAGTTATATTGCTTTTGTGCTTTAACACAGCAACATATTGTTTTTAAAGTTTATATCTGGCGACGATAAAATTATTCATTGTGATTTTATCGTCGCCAATTTATTTTGTATCACCTCACCTAACGGTTAAGAATAATTAACCAGTGCCAAAAACTCTCTTTTTCTTTTCAATTGAAAAACATTTTTAAATCAAAAAATTGTCTTCATTATTACGCTAACGGTAACCTGTTTTACAACTCCTCTCTTTATATTCACAAATTCACATTGCCAATAACCAAAAAGAAACATTGGTTATAATCTTGTTGCAAAATAATTTTCTATATGGAATATTGCATATCGATTAATAACAACAGTGATCAAATTCATTGCTGACTGGGTTAATCGTAGCAATCAGTAGACAAGGTATTTTGATTTGTTTTCTGAACCTTAACTTAAAGGCTCATGCGGTAGCTTTGGTCTCACAAGGAGATTTCAATGGAAAGGAACATTATAGCTCACTCCTCATTAGGCGATGACTCATTGATTTTTAAATCATTGAAAGGAAAAGAAAAACTATCAACCATTTATAGTTTTGAAGTGGAGCTTTTCAGTGAAAAAAAGGATCTTGATATCAAAGAGTTACGAAACAAACCTATTTCAATAGAGATAAAGAACCCTGCCAATATTTCAGAAAAACCGCGTTTTCTAAGTGGAATTGTCCGCGAAGCCACTATCTGTGGTTATTATGACAATTACCACTATTTATATAAGGTCATTATCCAACCTGCGTTATTCATTCTCACTTTAAACAAAGATTTCAGAATCTGGCAGAAAAAGACGGTTCCTGAAATTATTCAGGATGTTCTTAATAAATATAAAATAAAGTTTAAAAATGAACTCAATGCAAAATACCAGCCATTAGAATATTGCACCCAATATAAAGAAACTGATTTCGATTTTTTGAGCCGGTTAATGGAACGTGAAGGAATTTATTACTATTTCCAGCACGATAAGAATGATCACACGCTTATATTGGCTGATTCCCCCCAATCCCATTCAGCGTTACCAGAGCATGCTGCTATTGAATATTATCCAAGCCATTTTCCACCGAGAGACAAAGACAAAAGTTATCTGTACGACTGGATGGTCAGTTATTCAATCAATCCCAAGCTCTATACCCTGAGTGACTATAATTTCCTTAAGCCCAATGCACAGCTAAAAGAAACCCAGCAAAATCCAGATCCAACAGCACCAAAAACAGAACTGTTTGAGTGGCCGGGGAATTATACCGAAAATGCGCAAGGACAATTTTATGTCCGAATACTACAACAATCCTATACCGCGCAAGATCAGTATATAAAAGCGAAAAGCATAGAATCCGGCATTGCTCCAGGTTACACCTTTACATTATCAAAAGCCCTGCGGGATGGAGATAACGGCGACTACCTTATTGTCAGTGCCAATTATGAGCTTCATGAAAACCCCTATATTCTGGGAGACAATGCGGCTGATGACGACAACATAAACAAAATGCTCACCGAGTTCACAGCCATCCCCGCTAAAGTCAACTGGCGCGCCCCTCGCACAACGTCATGGCCCATAGCCGGTACTGAACGAGCCACCGTTGTCGGGGCAAGCGGCAAGACCATTTGGACCGATGAACATGGCAGAGTCAAGCTCAAGTTTCACTGGGACAGAAGCGATACAAAAGACGATAAAAGTTCCTGTTGGGTACGGGTATCCAATAATTGGGCGGGCGCAAAATTTGGGGCGATACAGGTGCCCAGAGTGGGCGAAGAAGTTATTGTCAATTTCATTAATAACAACCCAGACGAGCCGCTCGTCGTGGGACGTAATTTCAACCAAAATAATATGCCTCCCTGGGAATTACCCGCAGAAGCCACCAAAATGGGGATAATGTCACGCAGTTTGGAGGGGGGAAAAGATAACGCCAGTTATTTGTTGATTGATGATGCCCAAGGCAAAGAGTCCTTCGAAATCCATGCCGAGAAAGACATGCAAATCTCTGTGGAACACGATCAAACCGTTTCCATTGAGGGTGCCTCCACCACAACAATCAAAAACAAACAACAGACCACCGTGACCAATGGCAAGGAAATCGAAGTCACCAGTGGCGGGATCCAATATAAAATTTCTGACGGATATAAAGCCGATATCACGGGTGATAAATCAGAAAAAATCAGCGGCGCTTATCAGTTAGATATTGGGCGTAATTTTGCTAACAGCATCAGTGGAAATTACAACCTGAATGTGACGGGGAATAAGAGTGAATCAGTGACAGGAAGCGCCGAAGTCAAAGCCAGCAAGTTGTCCCTGGCATCGAGTTCCACATTAGATATTAACGGCGCTGCAAAGGTTTCCATAACGGCGGGACTCATCCTATTGGGTTAAGTACCCCATTAAAAAGATTTATTCGGGGCTTTCAATGAAAATCATCAAACCTCTGCGCTTAAGTCTGCTGCATCGCCCTTATCACTGTCTGCAACATCACTATCTTGGGGTCTCCATTATGGCCTTAACTGATATGGGCGCCTCCCCTCGCCTGCGACCTGAGCCTGAGCTTTGGCAACTTGCAGAAGCTGAACTGCAAACCGCTAATGGTGTGATCGATCTCGCCATGCCTAAATCTGCCGCTGAATTTCTTGCAACCGGTTATGCCTATACTCATCACCAGTCTGATAAGACCACGTGTTCTGCACGCATCCAGATAGAGCAATTGGATAAGACACTGATTGTCTCAGGAGATCGTCATTGGATTGGGGATAAACCATCCCCTCCTCAGGCATTTGAACAGATGCGGCTGGATTGGAGCCGTGCTTTTGGGGGGAAAAGTTATGAAGAAAATCCATATGGTATCGGCTTTACGCCAGAAATACAGGAAAACGGTCTTGAAATTCATCGATTACCTAATGTAGAAGCCCAAAACAGGCAACTTTTGTCACCACGGGATACCCCTAATCCCGCGAGTTTTTGTCCCCTGGAATTTGGGTGGCCGCGCCGTTTCACTCGTATAGGGAAAAAATATGACAAAGAGTGGCTGGAAAATGAATTCCCTGGTTTTTCCCGTGATATCGATTGGCGATTATTTAATTCTGCTCCCCGCGATCAATGGTGGGAACACTATCAGGCGCTGCCAGAAAATGCGGCATGGAGCGTCTGGAATATGCATCCTGAAAAACCCATACAAGAAGGAAAACTGCCGCCCTGGCAAGCCCGTTGCTTCATCAAACGGCTACGTGCAGACGAAGAGATTTTCGAAGAGATCGCAATGCGCAATACGACGGTGTGGTTTTTCCCTCACCGGGAACAGATGATCCTGATTTGGCATGGCTGCACACGTGTCAATGAAGATGATGCGACTGATGTTTTACAAATGCTCTCCGCAATAGAGTTGAATAGCGAAGCACGCTCTGAAAATGACTATCTTCAGGTACTTAACCAGCGTACAGAGAAAGCAAAAGGCGCATTATATGCCTTGCGAGAAAAAGACCTGATCCCTGAAAGCATTATTGGCCCGTGGGTAGATACAGAACAATCGGAAAATGGCAGTCCTTTGAGAGAGAATTTGCAAAATCGCGAGGAACGTCTGCGTGAACAACATAAGGAGCGCATGGCGAAATATGGAAAAGATATCAACACGCTAATGACCCCCTGCATTGAGCAACCTTCCAATCCCAAAGCGGATGAATTACCTGAATTTGTACACAAAATAGAGCAAGAAGCGGCCCAAAAACAGATTGAAGCCGAGCAGCAACGGGAAAAAATTCGCACAAGGGCGCAAGAGCAAGGCGTGAAGGTGGAACAGATCGCGATGCAAAATCTTCCCAGAGGGCCACAAAACTTCCATCAAATACGGGATATCTTGTACCAACAGCAAGAAAGTCAAAAACAAGCTCAGCCAAAATCAATCGAACTTAACGATAAAAAACTGACACAGGTTGAACAATCCCTGCATAAAATGTATCTGGCCTCGGCACAAACACAACCGCCAGCCCTGCGGTTAACGGGGAACCTGTCACAAATTATTCGCAAGCAAGTCCAGCGTATTATGCGGGAAGGGGGAGATTTCCGTGCAATGGATTTTACCGGAGCAGACTTATCAGGAATGGATCTACGCGGTGCCAATTTTTCCCGTAGTTTGCTGGAAAGTGCCTGTTTCAATAACAGCCAATTGGATGGCGCAGATTTCAGTGAAGCCATGTTAGCCAGAACCGAGATATGCCATGCCTCCCTATATGGCGCAAAACTGGATAACGCCAGTCTGGCACAGGCAAAATGTGAACAAAGCGATTTTTCAGCGGCAAGTTTTAAAGAAACACAATTACAAGAAACGTTGTTCAACCATTGCCGATTTAACAATGCGGTCTTCACGGATCTGTTTTTGCAAAAAACCTTCATCAAACGCTGTCGTTTCCAACATTCGCAATGGCAAGGCTGTACTTTTCTTGAGATGATGCTACCTGCACTAAAATTTAACTATGCCCGCTTAAATAAAGTTTCCTTTATCAATTGCCTGCTGGAAAACGCCATTTTTGATCATGCTGTACTCGAAAGCTGTTCATGGATAGAAACCAAAGCAGAGGCCATCCGATTTCGATCAGCCAAACTGCTAAACTGCGTGTTTACCATGAAAAGTGTACTTAACCAAGCTGATTTCGGTTATGCCACATTAACGGAATGTAATTTACGCCAAGCACCTTTGGTTCAGGCTTCTTTCCGCTCGGCCACACTGAATAACAGTGACCTAAGCGAAGCCAACTGCCAATTGGCCGATATGCAGTATTTAAATACCGCCCAAAGTATATTTATCAGAACAAATTTTAAGCATGCATTGCTGAATAACGCCAACCTGATCGGCGCTTTTATGCAGAAATGTACTTTTTGTAGCACTGACTTACGCGAAGCTAATCTGTTCCGTGCGGATATGTCCCAGTCCATCATAGACGACTCCACCTTGATTCATCATGCCTATACACAACGTATCAAAACCTTACCCAAACGTGATCAGGAAGTGATATGAGTATGATGACGGCGAATGAGATCATGGCCAAAATCAAACAGGGTGACGTCATTGAAAAAGTCAATTTGCAGGGGATCTCGTTAGTTGGACTCAATTTATCAGGAGGCAGGTTCTGGTCTGTAGACTTTTCAGATGCCAACTTCTCCCATACCATTCTTGAAGAGTCGGTCTTTACTGAATGCCTGTTTGAAGAAACGGTCTTCCATTCAGTCAAGTGTGAAAAGACCTTGTTTGAACAGTGTAATATGGTACGCGCTATGTTCAATAAGGCCATATTGAGCGCCAGTGTGTTCGACCAATGTGTCTTAAAAAAAACACAATTTAAAGTCACAAAACAAAATAGTACCCAGTTTTCATCCTGCCAATTGCAATATGCTGATTTTATCGAAAATGAATTTGATCGCGTCACATTTATCAACTCAGGATTGAATGACGCAACATTACGCAATAGTCACTTTTTTCTGGTCACCTTTTTTCGCCAGGACTTAAGAAAAACGGATTTTTATGCCAGTCAGTTCATTAAAACCCTTTTTTTTGAATGTGATCAGCGCGGTCAGGATTATCGAAAATTGCAATTTAAAGCCTGTCAATTTACAGATAATCAACTGGATGCAGTCAATTTTAATCAATCAAATTTGACCCAGTGCAACTTTAAGGGAAGCTCGCTGCAAGATGCCCAACTTTCGAATGTCAATGCAACCCAAGCGTTATTCATCAATGCCGATTTAACTCGTGCATGCTGCCATAACAGTCTGTTTAATGAAGCCATTTTTATTGGCGCTTGCCTTGAGTGGACAGATTTTCGGCAAAGTCAACTACAACAAGCCATCATGCAAAAAGTACGGGCTGTCAACGCACAATTTGTTCGTTGTGATATGACCTATGCTGATCTCTCTTATGCCAACATTAATCACAGCGATTTTCGTGCAGCCCATTTTATGAGAACGCTTTTTCATCGTACTCAACAGGTTGGAGCACAATTCTCTGACCGTCAGGGCATATTGGAAAATGATCCTGAACTGTTTGCTGCTGAAGAGTGGAGTACACAACAACGTCAACGTAAGATTTAAGCTGGAGAATCAATATGGTGAAATCTTCTTACGCTCTTTCTTCATCGACTCTTGTTACGGAACAACGGTATACGGAACAACCCAATACACCACCCTCGCAACAGATTGTCGGCCAAGTCGTCAATATTTTTCAGGACGGCAAGTTAATGGTTAAAAACCAAAATCATGGTTGGCATTGTCGACAAGCAGCCAGTTGCCTATTGGCGCCTGCCGTGGGAGACAGGGTGCTACTTGTAGAAGCCGATGAACAACTCTGGATACTGGCGATATTAGAACGGGCAGAGCAACAAGATCCGGCTGTAATCAAGGTGGCAGGCGATTTATCCATCACTGCTCAGGGGAACTTGAACCTGAGCAGTAATGGATTGAATATCACCGCCGAAAATGGAAATTGCCATATCAATGAAATGCAATACAGTGGCGAATCCTTATCTGCCTGGGTCTCCGTCTCGAAGATGATAGGCAATCAATTTGAATCCGTTTGGCAAACTGTAACCCAGTTGAGCCACCGTCTTTTTCGCCATACGACGCAAACAGAACAAGTGCACGCAGGGCAATTAGATATGCAAGCGGAGAACTACATGCGGCTACATGCCCAAAATACCGTGATAACCGCCAAAGCAATCACCAAAATAGATGCTGAACAGATTCACATTGGATAAAGAATAAAAAAGGAGACGTTATGTTTGCCAATACCCAAGGCGGTGGCACAGATCTGGCCACCCCAGATATCTGCCTGACGCCATGTCCTCCAGGTGCCCCAGTACCGATGGTTTATCCCAATATTGCACAAGGTACGAGCGGCATTAGTGCCAGTACGACCAATATTCTCTTTATGGGAAGTCCAGCCCATAATATGGCGACAATGATTGCCATGACGAATGGGGATAATCCGGGGGTCAATTTGGGCGTCGCGTCCGGGACCGTGATGGGACCCTCCCGCCATACGCTTGGTGCCAATAGCGTCTTGATTAAGGGAGCACCGGCAACCCGACTATCAAGCCCTACCATGCAAAATTCAACCAATGCTGTAGGATCACGTACCGTCCCCAGCCAGACAAAGGTCGATATTTCAGGGGCATGATATCCCCTGCATCTTATAAAGATGGGGGAAATCATGGTCAATACAAAAAGTGCCAGCCACACAAACCCACCTTGCAGTGATAAGACATTTTCTCGCGAGATAATTGGCAATAGATTCTCTATCAGATATCGATTAAGTTCCAAGTGGGCAATGCTGGCATTACTGTTTCTTCACGTCGTAGTATTTAACATCATAGTATTTAACATACTCGTATTGACAGGGTGTTCATCATCAGAGCAGAAAAAATCGCCCCCTTATCAATTGATTTTCCATGCCACCAATAATGTGAATGACTCAGCGCCGCTGAAAATACACGTTATTTTGTTGAAATCGACTTCAGGGTTTATGTCTGCTGATTTTTTTTCACTGCAAGGTAATGCCCAGGCTGTATTGGGTAATCAATTGGTTAACTCTGAACAACTTTTTTTACTGCCCTTTCAACACAAACGTTTTTTGTTGGAGAAAAACATACCAGAAGCCAGCTATATCGGCATTCTTGCTGAATACAAGCAATTGGATGGGAAAAAATGGCGTATTTCATTACCCGTTCCCACCCTTAAGCCTTCCGCTTTCTATCAGTTTTGGGCATCACCGCCAGACACATTAGACATATGCATTCAAGTCACCGCCAATGGCCTAAATTTCATCGATAAATGCCATTAACGTTATGCCGTAAGAGAAGGAACTACATGAGCAGATCAGAAAAAGTTATCTGGACAGAAGGCATGTTCTTACGTCCTCACCACTTTCAACAGGCCGAAAACTACCTGGAGGCTTATGTTCGCGATTGGGGTATGGCCCAAAGGCCATATTATTGGGGTTTTTCAACGTTAAAGTTAGATCAATCATTCCTCGAACAGGGTAAGGTCATGGTTGCATCAGCCAGTGGGATTTTTCCTGACGGAACCCCCTTTAATTTCACCGAAGCGCACGCCCCTGTGCCATTGCAACTTGCGGAAAATCAAACTGGCGAGAATGTCGTATTGGCACTGCCGATCTTACGCGGAGGAAGAGAAGAGATCATTTTCCAGGAAAGAAAAGACTCTATGGCGCGTTTTGTCAGCGTTGACACTGAGGTCAATGACTTTAATGCCATGTCAGTCGGAAGTACCACCGTGCAATTTGGGCGAATGCGCCTGCGACTGATGTTGGAATCAGATCTGACACCGGAATGGACTTCACTCAGTATTGTGCATGTTATTAGTAGAACTCGTGATAATAAATTGCTTCTTGATTCGCACTTTATTCCCCCCTTACTCAACTGCCATGCACATCCACAACTTGTCGGTTTCATTAATGATTTACAGGGATTGCTGGAGCAACGTCGCCAACAGATAAGCCAGTGTTTGCGACAATTGGGGCAGCAGAATAGTTCGGAAATCATGTATTTTCTTCTCTTGTCAGTAGTCAATCGTTATAGCGGCCAAGTGAGCCATACACGGAACATCTCTTTACTGCATCCAGAACGGTTATTCAGCGAATGGCTGCAATTTGCCACCGAACTGGCAAGTTTTTCCCAATCACGCATACCAGAAGAGAAACTTCCGATTTATGACCATGACAATTTAAAAGTCTGTTTCAACCACCTCATGCTTTTATTGCGCCAGGGGTTATCAATCATTCTGGAAGAACATGCGATCCAGTTGCCTTTGACTGAATATTCTCATGGGCTGAATGTGGCTACCTTAACTGACGCCAATATGCTAAATACCTTCAGCTTTGTATTGGCCGTTTATACAGATACTCCGAAAGAAATATTCTTATCCCGTTTTCCGGCACAGATGAAGATTGCCCCTGTTGGCCGCATACGTGAATTGGTTCAGTTACAGTTGCCAGGCATCCCGATCAGAGCAATGCCCTCTGTTCCCAGACAAATTCCCTGGCATTCCGGTTACCTCTATTTTGAGTTAGAAAAAGAGGGTGAACTCTGGAGCCAGATGGAAAAATCCGGTGGTTTTGCGTTACACCTGGCGGGTGAATTTCCCGGTCTGCACATGGAATTTTGGGCTGTCAGAAATCAGTCCAAGAGTTAACGCCTCAAAAATCAAAATTAACAGAGGTCACTACTCATATGACTCAAGACACCCTAAATAGGCATGCGGTGCTTTCTGGCGACACTTGGGATAATCCATTAGTCACTGCCGCTAACCCTCTATTAAATAGCATTCCCCAGATCCGCCATTGTACCGAGCCCCCGAATCCAACCGATCTACGGCAAAAACTGATCGATGAAATTCGCAACTTTGAACTGAAATGCCAATATGCCAAATTGCCTTATGAAGTCATTATCGGTGCACGTTACTGTCTCTGCACCGCATTGGATGAAGCGGCAGCACTGACTCCCTGGGGAATTCGCAGTGTCTGGTCCGGCAGTGGATTGCTGGTCACGTTTCATAACGAAACGTGGGGAGGGGAAAAATTTTTCCAATTATTAGCGACGCTATCCCAAAATCCCCAAAAAAATCTGTTGTTGTTAGAACTCATTAACTTTTGTCTCCAGCTTGGGTTTGAAGGACGTTATCGTGTCATTGATAATGGGCGATCCCAGTTGGAAACCTTGAAACAGCGCCTGTTCCAATTAATTCATTCAATCCGTGGCAATTATCCGCCTGAATTGTCACCTGCATTGCAAAAAATCGTAGCACCAAATAGCCCCTGGCAATCTTCCTTCCCTATTTGGTCTTATATCGCTGTAACCTGTTTTATTGCGTGTATTCTGTATATCGGGCTGAATTGGCAGTTAGATAATATAACCAGCCCAATATTGACGAAAATATATCAAGTCAATTTGCCCAATGTGTCAGTGAATGATCGTGTTTCTTCTTTCCTGCCGCCGATTTTAAATCTACAGGATATGCTCAGACGTGAAAGTGCGGCGGGATTATTAAATGTAACGGATTTGGCTGATAAAAGTATCGTCACATTAAGAGGCGATGGTTTGTTCAATACGGGTTCCACTCAAATTAAAAACAATTATCTTCCCGTCATCAAACATATTGCTGAGACAATGAACAACATCAAGGGGGGAATTTTAGTTATCGGCTACACCGATGATGTTCCCATTAATAGCCCCAGCTTCTCATCCAATTATGCCTTGTCACTCGCCAGAGCCAAATCAGTAAAAAGGGAATTCGAAAAATATCTGGATCACCCTGAACGGGTAAGAACAGAAGGAAGAGGAGAAAGTGATCCCCTATTTCCAAACGACACGCCAAGTCATCGAGCTAAAAACAGACGGGTTGAAATCATCCTGTTGGTTTCCCCTACAAATCAGACAACGTGAGAATACGGAAATATGTTGAGTGCCATTGTTGCTATTTTTACCAGCCGATTAATCTGGAGTTTCCTCGGAATAACCGCCATCTCTTTTATTATCTGGTTTATTGGTCCTATTACTTCTATCGGCAACGCCGTACCGCTTGAATCAAGCACGGTACGAATAATTATCATGGTCGTATTATATCTTGTCTGGTTCTTTATCCAGTTAGCGTCTCGCTTATATCAGGTTTGGCTGAATAAAAAACTTTCTGCCCAATTAAACCGGGGCAATGACGAAAATGAACAATTACAAAATTCACAATATACAACATTATCAGAACACTTTTCTGATGCTTTACGACTATTGAAAGATGCCTATTTTTATGGTCCAGAAAGCCAGTATAAGCCGAAATGGAAACCTTTTTTCGATCGTCGATATCTCTATCAATTACCTTGGTATGTCCTGATTGGTGCCCCCAACTCAGGGAAAACAACCATCCTGGCAAATTCTGGCTTGCACTTTCCATTATCAGAGCATTTCGAAACACTTTCCTCGAACGAAATAAAAGAAACAGCTAATTGTAACTGGTGGTTCACCAACCATGCTGTTTTGCTGGATACGACTGGACGCTATACCACTCAGGACACACAGCACGAACAAGATGCCCGTGAATGGAAATGTTTTGTCAATTTGCTGAAAAAATATCGCACACGCCAGCCACTCAATGGCGTCATTCTTACCATTAGCGTAGAGGATTTATTAAACCCCTCAAAGAAAGTACGTGATCAACACGCTTATTTATTACGTAGGCGATTGTCAGAATTACATACGCAGTTCAAGATCCAATTTCCAATCTACGTCATCATTACCAAGATTGATTTACTGAAAGGATTTGGGGCTTATTTTGCCCATTTTGACAAAACACAGCGCGATCAAATATGGGGTTTCAACTTTCCGTGGAACAAAACAAGCTGGGTTCTGAAGGACGTTTTTACACAACAATATGGGCTGTTGCAAACACGATTAGATGCAGAGTTACCCCATATTTTATTGCATCTGAATGACCTTCAGCAGTGTGCGGATAGTTACCGGTTTCCACAAGAATTTGCCGCGCTGCGGCCATTGATTGCACAGCATCTTGAAATTGCATTCGCTAAATCAGGATTTGATATTCCTTATTCACCACGTGGGCTTTATTTCACTAGCGGGGTACAGGAAGAGTCCACGCATCAAGTGTATTTCCTGAAAAATTTGCTGGAAACGATCTTTCAGGAAGCTGGCCTTGCTGGTCAAAATCGTTGGTGGGTGTACAAAAACCGTCTATTAAAGGGGTTAGGTTATATTATTCTGGCAGCGATCATGGGGTTAATAATCACCTTATTTTTTACCAGTTATAACAACAATAAAAATTACCTGACGGAAGTCCAGAATAAAATTTTTCCTATTCTGAGCCAAAGCACAGCATTAAAAAAGAGCAGCAACGATATCGATATTTATGCCCTACTGCCTATTTTGAATAAAGTGGCTGATTTGGGAAAAAGTAAAGATTTTTCTCCTGATGATCCCCCTTTGTCATACCAAATGGGGTTGTATCGTGGTGAGCAAATCAATGATGCCAGTTTGACACTGTACACAAAAACATTACAAACATTATTGCTACCACAAGTCGCACTGTTAATAACGTCCCAATTGCGCCAAACCAGCGGCGATAATATCGATGACACTTACAATACGTTGAAAGCGTATCAAATGTTATGCCAGTCCCAACATTATGACGGTAAGTTCTTACATCTCTGGATGATGCAATATTTACAGGCACATTTGCCACCCAATATTTCACTGACACAATTGCACCAAATTGAGGGGCATCTGCGCCAATTATTGGAATATCAGGTCGTTACTTCTCCTTATGTTTGTGATAACCCACTGATAAAACAGAAACAGATATTACTTAGCAAGATCCCACCAGCACGACTCGTTTATAGCCATTTAAAACAGGGGTTATTGGATGATCCCAATTTATCTCCCGTCGGCTTAACCGCGCTTGCTGGCCCAGAAGCTGGATTGGTTTTCTCGCGCATCAACGGTACACCGATTACCCTTAATATCGCGGGGATGTTTACGCCGGCAGGATACCAAATGGGGACGGGTAAAAACCTGACTACCCTTATCGATAAGTTATACAGCCAAAAGGCATGGATACTCGGCCAGTATGCAGAAACATCAACCCCAAAAGAGATTGCCTTTTTAGTACGACAATTTTATGTCCATGATTATATTGAACAGTGGGACAAATTTCTGTTCGACATCCGGCTAAACAATATTGATAGCCTGGAGCAACGTTCCAATATCGCCCAGTTGCTGGCTTCAAATTCTTCTCCCATGCGCAATCTGCTGATTAATATCAGTAAGAATGTCGATCTGGCTGAGGGGTTAAGTAATAGCACACTTGATAAAAAAATCGGTGGGTTGGTAAGCCATAAGGCAGGTTCATTGGCAAAAGTCGTCCCTCATCAATTCATGCCAGAAGATAACCAACCCACCCCAGAACAAGAACTGAAAGAACATTTTGCACAAATTATTGCATTGGCAAACAGTCCAGACGGTAAAAATAAGCAAATTCCCTTTGATCCTATTCTCAGCCAAATTGCCAAATTACATGGATACCTGGATTCGGTACAAAATGCGGCCAATATGGGAATGCCCGCGCCATCGGATGAAATTATCACACAACTACAGGCCACGGCGGAGCGGTTGCCGATCCCATTCAAGGGCATCATTTCCTCGTTGGCAATGGGAGCCAGCAGTGATACACAGTCCAGTAACGTAAAGAATCTCAATAAGCAACTGAGTACAGAAGTCCAAAATTTTTGCCAACAGGCTATTGCCAACCGCTATCCGCTGACGCAGTGGGCGCTGGATGATATCAAACCGGATGATATGGCTCGAATGTTTGCGCCGCAAACGGGGATCATGGATAGCTTTTTCCAGAAAAACCTGGTGGGAAAAGTCGATACGTCTCGCGAAAATTGGCGCCTTATACTGGGGACGGATAGCAAGGCATTACCGGAAAGTAACAAGTTACTCCTGCCATTCCAACAAGCCCAGATCATTCGGGATACCTTGTTCAGCAACGGCTCGCCTATCCCGTCATTTCGGGTCATCGTCCGCACAATTAATATGGATAAAGAGATATTAAGTATGATACTGGATGTTGATGGTCAACAGTTGCAATATAGCCACGGTCCACAAGTTTCACAGTCACTCAATTGGCCTGGCCCAAATGGTGCCAATCAGGTGCGTATCCAGTTAAATTTAGACGATGGCACAACAGCGAGCCTGATCACTTCCGGTCCGTGGGCATTAAATCGCTTAATCGATCATGAGAAAGATGCGACAGGGAAACCAACCACAAATAATCATGCCAACCAACGTGTGACATTTAATATCAGAGGCCATCATGTCTCATTGGAATTTATTCCAAACAGTATTCTTAGCCCGTTTCAATTGCCCCATTTCATCTGTCCCAAACTGATTAATTCATAAAATAGATGGCCTATTCAACCATCAATACTTTCAACTATCAGAAAAAGTAAACAATATTATGAACATCGAAGCCTTACTCGAACCCGTCAGCATCGAATCTCCGTGTGGGGAAAATCTGGAATACGATCCTGAATTTATGACGTTAGAGCAATCTTTGCTCGGAAAAATAGAGCAGCAGTTTGGTGATATCACTATTCCAGCAGAGCCACCTGACTGGATACAGGCCGAGAAACAAGCCATTAGCCTACTAAGGCGTACCAAAGATCTGCGTGTCGTCATGGCACTCACACTATCATGGTTGCAAATGCGAGGGTTATGTGGCTACGCAGACGGCCTGAATTTACTCCAGCAGACACTGGAACGCTATTGGGAAGAAGTTTGGCCGAGATTAGAGTTTGAGGAGGAATATGATCCCCTATTTCGCCTCAACATCCTTGCTGCTATTGAGGACAACTCCCCGCTTTCGGTGCAAGCGCAATGTTCCACTCTGTTGAAAAACGCGTCAAAGGGATTGTCCTTGCTGGAAGTTTGTTCATTACTGGATGGCACGATAAGCGAAATCAGCGGCTATACAGGCGGGCGTTCCCGATTACAAAAAGAGTTAAAGCAGCAAGCCAGTAGCCCTGAAGTTCTGGCCGTGATCCGTATTCGAGGTCACCTGATTGCAATACGCGACATTATTCGCCAGACATTTTCAGAAGACTATGTTCCTGAATTATCCTTGTTACTAAAACAATTAAATAAAGTGATGGAATTTTGCCCTCACTCCCCAGAAATAAGGGATAGCGATAAGGAGCCAGACCACCAAGCTATTTTTAAATCAACAGCATTTTCGGAACAGAAAGCGCCGGCATCGACACATTCAACCCATGAAATATCTGCTTCCTGGCATGCAATTGAAGCCAGCAACCGTGATGAAGCACGTATGTTATTAGAAAAGGCTAAAAACTATTTTGCCATCTATGAACCCAGTCACCCCGCTCCGCTGATGATCACTCGCATTCAGCGGTTGATTGATCGTGACTTCGTTGACATTGTTTATGACCTTGCTCCAGATGGACTCAACCAGCTCGAAATCATTTTTGGTCGCCCAGACAATTTTGACTCGAATTAATCGTCGTATTCTCAATAACCTATCAAACAATTTGTCGTTTATATACCAATCCAACTTCAAGTTGCAGTTTGCAAACCAATGAGAGTATTTATATCTCCCCGCGCAGCGAGGAGATATCAGACGCATCATGAAAGGCGACGGGTATATTCTATTTAATCAGCTAATTATTAGCCAGTAATGGAGAATTTGTCATGAAATCCAGTGGACAAAAGTTTATTGCTCGAAATCGTCCTCCACGCGTACAAATTGAATATGATGTCGAGCTTTACGGTTCAGAACAAAAAATTCAATTGCCGTTTGTAATGGGGGTGATGAGCGACTTAGCAGGAAAACCATTAGAAGCCTTACCGGAAGTGAGTGACCGCAAATTCATGGAAATTGATGTTGATAACTTTGATGAGCGCATGAAATCAACACAACCCCGCGTTGCTTTTCAGGTGGACAATACCCTAACAAATGATGGAAAACTGAATGTCGAATTAATCTTTGAAAAGATGGAAGATTTTCAGCCTGATGCTATTGCTAAAAAAGTAGAACCTCTGGCTAAGCTACTGGAGTCACGAACCCAACTGGCAAACCTATTATCCTATATGGATGGCAAAAGCGGCGCAGAACAATTAATCGCCGATATCCTGCAAAATCCTGCCCTGCTGAAATCACTGGCCGATGCCCCAAAACCCACCGAAAGTGTTGCTGATACAGAGAGTACGGCCAACACAGACGAGGCTGAAAATAAGGAGTAATTCATGAGTACAACTGAACAAGAAACTGAATTTCAGCAAGAGCAACTCCCGAAAGAATATACCCCTGATGAATTGAGTGTATTGCTGAATAAAGAATTTCGTCCGCAAAGCGACCAAGCACGAAGCGCTGTTGAAAGCGCAGTGACAACATTAGCACAACAGGCACTGGAAAGTACGGTCACCATCTCCAATGATACCTACCATACTATTCAAGCCCTAATTACTGAAATCGATAAAAAACTATCACAACAAATTAATCATATTCTGCATCATGATGAATTCCAAACGCTGGAAGGGGCATGGCGTGGGTTGCATTATCTCGTCAATAACACGGAAACCGATGAGATGTTAAAAATCCGTGTTATGTGTATCTCCAAAAAAGAACTGGGCGGTACGCTAAAACGTTTCAAAGGTGTGAGCTGGGATCAAAGCCCTATCTTTAAAAAGATCTATGAAGCGGAATATGGCCAGTTTGGTGGTGAGCCTTATGGCTGTATGATCGGGGATTATTATTTCGATCACACCGCACCCGATGTTGAACTCTTACGTGAGATGGCTCAAATTAGTGCCGCAGCACATTGCCCATTTTTTTCGGGGGCAGCGCCGAGTGTGATGCAAATGGAATGCTGGCAAGAGTTATCTAATCCACGGGATCTCACCAAAATTTTTCAAAATACGGAATATGCCCCTTGGCATAGTTTGCGTGAATCAGAAGATGTTCGTTACCTGGGATTGACTTTGCCACGTTTTCTCTCCCGCCTGCCTTATGGTAATAAAACAAATCCTGTCGATGCTTTTAATTTTGAGGAGGATACCGAAGGCCCTACCCACAGCAACTATACATGGGCCAATGCGGCTTATGCTATGGCTGTTAATATCAACCGCTCATTCAAATTATATGGCTGGTGTACTTCTATCCGGGGTGTAGAATCCGGGGGTACTGTAGAAAATTTGCCTTGCTATACTTTTCCATCCGATGATGGCGGGGTTGATATGAAATGCCCCACCGAAATCGCCATTAGTGATCGCCGTGAGGCTGAATTGGCTAAAAATGGCTTTATTCCACTATTGCATCGTAAAAATACCGATATGGCCGCATTTATTGGGGCACAATCATTGCAGAAACCTGCTGAATATTACGACCACGATGCCACGGCTAATGCAAATCTTTCAGCTCGCCTACCCTATTTATTCGCCTGCTGTCGTTTCGCTCACTATTTAAAATGTATTGTCCGCGATAAAATCGGGACATTTCAGGAACGTAATGATATGGAGAGATGGCTCAATGACTGGATAATAAATTATGTTGACGGTGATCCTGTAAACTCTTCCCCAGGAACCAAAGCACGAAAACCGTTGGCTGCCGCAGAAGTACAAGTAGAAGAAATCCCAAGTAATCCAGGATATTATCACGCTAAATTTTTCCTACGCCCGCATTATCAATTAGAAGGATTAACCGTTTCTTTACGTCTGGTATCAAGATTACCTTCATTAAAAAGCGCTTAGTTCTCTAATATTAGGAGAGACATTATCGACCATAATATTATTGCCTTTCATCTTTAATTTCCCATCAATATATAAATGTTACCACATGAATTAAAGCCATTATTCTGCATTCAACATTATTTATTGATCACTGTTGTTCTAATAAATAGAATTTGAGGTGTAACCATGTCTGATATTCCAAATACCAATAATTATACTAATTTCTCTTACGTTCAATTCGATGGCATTGAAGGTGAAACGAAAACTAAAGGTTATGAAAAATGGATCGGTGTCCAATTTATTAGCCGTGCCATAATTAACCCTGTTAGTGGCTCAACCGATATAGGAAGCTGGGGTTCAGGTAAAGGTGTTTTAAGCCATTTCATGCTTCATATTAATTATGACAAGGCAATAAGCGCCTTGGAAAAATATGCTGTCACCGGCAAACATATTAAGACAACAAAAATTCATACACTTCGTTTCACTGGCGATAACGAACCCAAATTATGGACTAAATATGAACTTACCAATACCTATATTTCTGAAATCGGTAGTGGGCAACCTTCCGATAATATCATCACGGTTGGCCTAAAAATGCAAAAAATCCAGTTCAATTACACACCAGCAGATTATGAAGGTCAAAAACAAGCTGAAGTTAGTTGGACCTGGGATCTTGAACAAAACGTCGTCGAATAATATTAATTACCTATTTTATTTGCTCGTATAATAAGACCAATAACCTCCCTTCGGGGAGGTTATTTTACACCGACAACAGGCATCTATCATTATGCGATTCACCATTGTTAAAAATATGGGTACAAACCAGCCGCAACAATTGAGTTATGATTTTATGCCACCCGGTGGCACAATTGGTCGCTCCCCAGATAATCACTGGGTTTTGCCCGATGAAGGGCAGGCTATAGCGCGTTTACAGGCCACTGTATCGGTTTCTATCGATGGAGAATGTCGTATTACTAATCGGGGCGCGGCCTCTGATATTTTGTTAAATACCATCCCCATCGCGCCCGACCGGAAGATTGAAATATGCGATGGTGATACATTAAATATCGGCGACTACCAAATCCAAGTCATTAATATTAACCAAGGTGCGAATAATGCGAATGCGCCACCGTTGGCAACAATTCGCAAAGACATCCCTAATGAAATTTGGGATGGATTGGAGAACACCTTTACGCCCGATGAAAGAATGCCTCAAACTCCCCAACAATTTGCCAAGGAGCTTAATGACAATCATCCACTCATAAAACCTCAGCCACAGCAGGAACGTAATCCAATAAACCCTCTCGAACAAATGGAAACCATGATTGACCTGGATTCCCTGCAACTCCGTGCCACTGATCCAATCACGATGTTTAATGCAAATACGGATATCCAGCAAGAAAATATTCTCAATGACAGTACTCCCAGTACCTTATTGCAGCAGGGCAATCAGCGCGATAAACAAGAAATTGATCCCCTGATTTTATTCTCCGATAAGCATCTGCGGGGGATTAAGCATGATGAGCCGCTAAACTTAGTGATGGATAATGCTGAATCTTTGGTAGCACTGGATAATACAGGCACTTCTGATCATCAATATGATGCCAAAGATCCGCCTTTCCACAGTAATACCAACAATGAACGCTTGAATATCGATCCAATGACCTATCCCCCTAATCCCCACCAACCCGATCAGGTCGAAGAGGGGATTAAATTAGAGGGCAAACTCTTAGCCGCTTTATTGGACGGCATGGGGCTTAATCATCTCCAAAACCTACAATTTGATGAACATACCCTGTATAAACTGGGGAAATTACTTAGCCAGTTATCGCAAGGCATTATCGCGTTAAATGCTTCACGCACGCAGTTGAAATATGAAATTGATACCGAAGTCGTCCAGGTTCTGGTGGATGGCAACAATCCATTTGCACTTCTTCCTTCGGGTCAAGCTGTGCTGATCCAAATGCTTGGCGACCCTATGCCAGGATTTATGTCAGCAGAACAGGCAACACGAGATATCTTAATCGAGTTACAAGCTCATCAATTAGGGATGATTGCAGGTTTACGCACGATTACGACGGATATTTTACAACGATTTGATCCCTTAATAATTAAACAAAAAGCACAAGAAACCGGTAGCCTGCCGCGTTTGGCTTTATCATCAACTTATAAAGCCTCGTTATGGGATTATTTCATCAAGCATTATCAGAAAACCATGGAAAAAATTGAACAGGATCATTCTGTATTCGGTGAGCACTTTCGACAATCCTATGAGTCAGAAATTATTCGATATAAACACTCGCAAGATAAATTAAAAAATAAAGATAAAAAATAATACCCGTACCATTACGACACTGAATATACCCGTCGCCTCTCAAGATGCATCGGGTCTCTCCCCGCTGCGCGGGGAGATATAAGCACTTCCATTGGTTTGCAAACTGCAACTTGAAGTTGGATTGGTATAGATACCCGACAATTAATAGATAACTAATAATGAAAGATAATATGACTTTATTACATGGCGGTTATCATTTTCGAAAACCTCCTGCGCGCATCACTGTCAGGGACAGGATGCAGTCTTCTTTGCTTGACAGGCTGACTGACAACGAACCTGATAAAATAAAAGAAAGCACGAGCAATTATTTATTATCACACAGAACCTTTCGGCAAAATGTATTACGGGATTTACAATGGTTACTCAACAGCATTAATAAAGAATCTAATCAAGATCTTTCTTGCTTCCCTGAAATACAGAACTCGACTTATAACTTTGGCATAGCCCCCCTGGCGGGTAAAAATATGTCAGATATTGAATGGAGTAATATCCAAAATAAAATTATTAACGCGATTCATATTTTTGAACCCCGTATTATCCCCAATGAATTGCAAGTTAATTGCATTTCCAATATTCATTCACTATCTCTATACAATATGTTGTCCATCGAAATAAAAGGATTTTTGTGGTGTATCCCCTGGCCAATAGAATTCCTGTTTCGCAGTGACATCGATCTGGAACACGGTTATTTCACCATGAAAGAAGCGGGATAAAAAACAGGAGAGAAGAATCATGGATAGCAAACTGCTGGAATACTATAATCGAGAGTTGGTGTACTTACGTGAAATGGGTAAAGAATTTGCTGAACGCTACCCCAAAATTGCCAATCGGTTAGGAATGCACGGCATTGAAATCGCCGATCCCTATGTTGAACGCCTGATGGAAGGGTTTGCTTTCTTGACTTCCCGCATCCAGTTAAAAATGGATGCCGAATTTCAGCATTTTTCCCAGCATTTACTGGAAATGCTCTATCCCAATTATCTGTCTCCCACCCCCTCCATGGCCATTACAGAACTCCAACCCGACATGAGTAAGGGAGACATCAGCCACGGTTTTCTGGTGCCACACGGCACGATTATGCGCTGCCAATCACTGGAGAACGACGGCATTACGTTGCAATATTCCACGGCTCAGGATGTCATCTTACAACCGCTGCAACTACAAAAAGTGGAGCTTGGCAAGATCCCCGCCAATATTCCTCTGGTGGGTTTAAACCTTCATCAATATGGTGCAGTCAGTGCATTGAGTATCCGCCTTGCCTGTAAGGGAAAGTTCTTTCTCCACGATTTGGATCTCAATAAACTGACATTTTTTCTTTCAGGGCCAGATATTCAATCCCAGAAACTGCTGGAACTGATTATGGAGCACTCTGTTGGGATGGTCTGCCAAACCTTGGGGGATACCCCACAATACCTGGCACTGCCTGACATTGCGCCACATCATGAGGGTTTTGATGATGAGCAAGCGCTCTTACCCAATGATCCACGTAATTTCAGTGGATACCGCCAGGTTCAAGAGTATTTTGCCTTTCCGGCACGTTTTCGTTTTTTCAGTATTTGTGGTATGCAATCTTTGCTCAAGGAGACGAAAAAAGACGTTGAATTCGAACTTATTCTGCTCTTAAACAAGACCGATAGCAGTTTGGAGAGTCTGATCGATACTTCCTATCTGGCATTGAACTGTACTCCCGTGATCAATTTATTCCCCAAAATGACCGAGCGGGTGACTGTTGATCAAAGTACCAATGAATATCATCTGGTCGTCGATAACATTCGTCCATTGGATTACGAAATTTTTTCCGTGCAACGCTTACTCGGCGTCGATGCACAACATAAACAAGAATGTATATTTCGTCCTTTTTGGTCAACCAATAGCGATGACCCTGGTAATTACGGTGCCTATTTCTCATTGCGCCGGGAACCACGCATATTGTCTGAACACGCCCATCATTATGGCACCCGCACTAGCTATATCGGAACAGAAGCATTTATCTCTATTGTGGATGAACATCATTCCCCATGGCCTGATACGTTAAGATATCTGAGTGCCGATGTTATGTGCACTAACCGAGATTTACCCGCAATGATGCGGCAAAAAGATATCAATAGCTTTGTCATGCTGGATTCCATCCCTATCAGTAAAATTGAGTTTATTAAAAGACCAACGATCCCTCGCCCGGCCTTGGCAGAGGGGGCGGTATCATGGAAATTAATCAGCCAGCTTCAAATTAATTACATGAATTTTATGGATCAAAACCAAGAAGAAGGAACCCAGGCACTACGACAACTATTAAGTCTCTATGCCGACCTTGCTGAACCAGCAGTCGTACGCCAGATTAATGGCCTACGCCACTGCTCATTAAAAGAAGTCTATCGTAGAGTGCCCGAAACTGGCCCTATCGTCTTTGCCCGTGGTGTCAGCATTAAACTCGAAGTCGATGAACAGGAGTTTGCCGGCGCCAGCCCGTGGCTTTTAGGCAGTGTGCTGGAAAAATTATTCTCACGTTTGGTCACCATCAACGCCTTTACTGAAATGACACTGTATAGCCAGCAACGTGGACAGGTTGGCTTTTGGCCGGCCCGCATGGGCAGCAAGAAGTTAATATAAGTGATGCCCACAAAGCGACAATGTGCAAGAAGATGGGGATAACAACCATATGAATATGAAGACAGATGTTACTGCCATTCATCGTGTATGCCGCTTGCCAGCGTATTTTTGGCAACAACTCACCCAAGCCCCCTGGCAATTTGATCTGTTTCAGACCCTGCGTCGCATTGATGCCCAATCGGGAGGGTATTACCGATTAGGGACAGCACCATTACCACGCTATGAACTTTTGCGCTTGGGGCAAAAAGCGTCAATGGCATTCGCACCTTCCACCATTTCTAACGTCCATAAGCCGAAAAATTCAAAACTCTACGAAATACTTATTTACAGTTTCGGATTATTTGGTCCCAATGGCCCATTGCCCCTGCACCTGACTGAATATACCTATTCACGGGAATATAATTATCAAGATCCCACATTGGCGGCCTTTACCAATCTATTTCATCATCGGCTGATACTCCTGTTCTACCGAGCCTGGGCCAATGCACAACCCACCCCATCATTAGATCGACCTGACAACCAAAAGTTTTGTCATTATCTGGCTTGCCTGATAGGAATGGGATTGTCAGCCCAACAGAATTCCAATCCGATTAATCACGATAACGTTATCAGTCACCCTATCAACAATCATGCCTGTTACGCCTTGTCCGGCCACCTTTCCCGTCAGGGGCATAACGCGGAAGGATTGAGAAAAATAATGCTTTTTTATTTCAGGGTTCCCGTAAAAGTTATCCAAAATATCCCACAATGGTTGCCGCTCGAAACGCAGGATCAGGCTCGATTGGCCGCAGGGCGTCATGTCCCCCGTTTAGGTAAGTCCGCAATTTTGGGCATTGCAATACACGATATTCAACATAAATTCCGTATTGAGCTAGGGCCATTAACTCAGGCAGAGTACGACATGTTTCTGCCTGGTCAGCCGAAATCTCAGCAAATGCGCGAGTGGGTTTACCAATACTTGGGTATTGAGTACGACTGGGATATTAGGCTGATACTTGATAAATCAGACATCACAGAAATGCGCCTGTCAAAAACGGTGAAATTGGGACTCAATAGCTGGCTGGGCAAGGTGAATAAATCAAGCCATTATGATGACTTAATCTACAACTTTAAATCCGGCAAGGCGCATTAAAACCTATTCCTCCATCAACTCCAATATTGCTGCGGGTTATATTTATGTCAGAAATCAGCCGTTCTGTACTCTTTGGTAAACTCAATCGTGTACTCTTCACTTCACTGGAAAATGCAACAACTTTCTGCAAACTACGCAGTAATCCTTATGTCGAATTAGTCCATTGGCTGCACCAGCTTATGCAGCAACAAGACTGTGATTTACAGTCGGTTATCCGTTACTTTGCATTAGATGAAACCAAGCTGGTAAAAGATATTATTGCAGCGCTGGATCGCCTGCCACGTGGGGCCAGTGCTATTTCTGATCTTTCCGAACATATTGATAGTGCCGTAGAGCGTGCCTGGGTATATGGCTCATTAAAATTTGGTGTTGACAAGATCCGCACGGCGCATTGGCTGATTGGTATGTTAAAGACGTTCAATCTGTACAATACCCTGAAAGCCATTTCCCCACAGTTTGAACAAATCAATGCAGATACGTTGATAGATAATTTCAACGCTATCTGTAGCAACAGCAGTGAAGGACAGGAGAATGAATTACCTTCTCATCGTTCCCAATCACCAGAACCCCAATCCTCTGAAAGTGCCCTGCGGCAATATGGGCAAAATCTGACTGATCTGGCTCGCAATGGTGATATTGACCCCGTATCAGGACGCGATGAAGAGATACGCCAGATTGTCGATATCTTGATGCGCCGCCGCCAAAATAATCCCTTACTGACAGGTGAAGCTGGGGTAGGAAAAACCGCTATCATTGAAGGGTTAGCCCTGCGGATCGCCGCAAATGAAGTGCCCCCACCGCTGCAAAATGTGCAACTTTGGCTACTGGATATTGGGATGTTACAAGCAGGGGCAGGTATCAAAGGCGAATTTGAATCCCGCTTGCGCAAAGTGATTGACGAGGTGCAATCCAGTCCCATTCCGATCATTTTGTTCATTGATGAAATCCATACCTTAATCGGGGCAGGCGGGCAACAGGGAACGGGTGATGCGGCCAATTTACTTAAGCCCGTACTGGCACGCGGTCAGTTACGAACGCTTGGCGCGACCACCTGGTCAGAATACAAGAAATATATTGAAAAAGATCCGGCTCTCACCCGTCGCTTTCAAGTCGTCCAAATTCATGAACCCGATGAAACCAAGGCACTTTTGATGCTACGTAGTTTAGTCAGGACGCTGGAAAAACATCACCGTGTTCTCCTACTGGATGAGGCCGTTGAAGCTGCCATACGTCTTTCCCATCGCTATATTCCCGCTCGTCAACTCCCCGATAAGGCCGTGGCTCTGTTAGATACGGCTTGCGCCAGGGTTGCCATTAGCCAACACGCCGAACCCCCACAATTGGAAAATTGCCGACATAAAATTGATGCCTTAAAGATTGAGCTAGAAATTATTGAACGAGAAGCAAAAATGGGGATAGGCGATCAGCAACGGTCAACTATCATCCTCAATGAACTGTCCCTATTGGAAGAACAACGTATTCAATTGGAAAGCCGCTGGCAGCAAGAACTCGCCTTGATTAATAGAATTATTCATCTGCAAACTCAACTTTATGAACACCCCCTTCATCAACAACCAGATGATGATTCCAGTGCCTTTCATGCAGAACTGATCGCATTGCAACAACAATTAAAAACGTTGCAAGGGGAAATTCCCCTTATCTTTGCTTCGGTAGACAGCAATGTTGTTTCTACTGTTGTCTCCGACTGGACGGGGGTTCCTCTTAGCCGCATGGTAAAAGACGAAATTGATGCGGTATTGCATTTGGCTGATACACTCAACCAACGTGTCATCGGGCAGTACCATGCTCTGGAATTGATCGCAAAACGGGTACGCACTTCACGGGCAAAACTGGATGACCCCAATAAACCGGTGGGGGTGTTTATGTTATGCGGCCCTTCCGGTGTCGGTAAGACTGAAACCGCGCTGGCATTGGCGGAAACGCTGTATGGTGGCGAACAGAATCTGATCACCATTAATATGAGTGAATTTCAGGAAGCCCATACGGTATCCACCTTAAAAGGGGCACCGCCAGGGTATGTGGGTTATGGTGAAGGGGGAGTCTTGACCGAAGCAGTGCGCCGGCGTCCCTACAGTGTGGTCTTACTGGATGAAATTGAAAAAGCCCACTCTGATGTCCATGAGATTTTTTTTCAAGTCTTTGACAAGGGGTGGATGGAAGATGGTGAAGGCCGCCACATTGATTTTCGCAATACCATTATTATCCTGACATCCAATATTGGGGCTGATTTGGTGAGTTCGCTGTGTTTACAACCGGATCATCTTCCAGAGCCAGAAAAGCTGAGTACCGCATTGCGAAAACCCTTGCTGCATGTCTTCCCTGCTGCCTTACTCGGACGTTTGATTGTCATTCCTTACTATCCATTGAGTGATAATGTGATGACCAGCATTGTTCATCTGCAATTGGCAAGGATCAAAAAACGTTTACTGGAAAACCATGACATTGTCGCCACATTTGATGATCCTATGGTTGAATATATCGTTGGCCGATGTACAGAAATTGAATCAGGTGGCCGTATGGTAGATGCTATCCTGACCAACTCCTTGCTGCCGCAGATCAGCCAACTCTTGCTCTCTGCTAACGCGAATGGTCAGCAATATCATCAGTTACAGGTCTCTCTCGGACAAGGTGAGTTTCAGTTCCAGTTCATGGAGTGAACTTGCGATTAAGAGAATATCTATCATGCTAAGTACGGGTAATAACAATCTCTTTTCTTCCTGTGCATTGCCCATTGGGTACTGCTTTGATGAGTTTGAAATAGAAAAAGTCATTGGCAACGGTGGATTCGGTATTGTGTATCGAGCCTGGGATCACCGATTGAAACGAAGCATTGCCATCAAAGAATATATGCCGGCGTCTTTGGTGGTACGCGCTGAAAATTTGCAGTTAAAGCTACGCCGGAAAACGTTGAAAAAAAAATTTCAATATGGGCTAAATGATTTTATCCGTGAAGCCCATTTTATGAGTTGTTTCAACCATCCATGCCTGCCACTTTTTCTCCGTTTCTGGCAAAAAAACGCCACGGCTTATATTGCGACACCGTTTTACAATGGCCTGACGTTAAAAACAGTGCTGGCAACCCGGCCGAAAACCATCAACGAATGCTGGCTCCGTAACATCCTGCATCCCTTGTTTGATGCAATCAATACCCTCCACCAGGCCGGATATCTGCACTGCGATATTGCCTTGGATAATATATTGATCCAGGAGAATGGCGCACCGATCCTGCTTGATCTGGGTTCAACCCGAAAAATGACAAAACAGTTGTCGGATGATGTTGAGATCACGATCAGGCCGGGTTTTACGCCTATTGAGCAATACCTTGCTGATGAAAAAACACCACAAGGTCCTTGGACCGATATCTATGCACTGGGCGCGACGCTGCATACTTTGATGACCGGCTCTCCTCCACCGGTCAGCATTGTGCGTAATCTTGAGGATCATTACCACCCTTTAATCAAACGCCAACCGGCCGGTTACTCAGCCCCCTTCCTGCATGCCATTGACCGTGCTTTGGCTATTCCACCGTTAGAGCGCCCAGCCTCTATCGCCCAATTGGCAACATTGTTCAAAATTCCCGTTGCCACATCATGGTCAAATATTGCCTTACCGGATAGGCTGATGGAAACACAATCAAACAGATTAACAACCTATACTTCCTGTGCAGATTGAGGCAGTGATAATAGCGAAGAGCCAGCCAGGGATCACCCCCTGGCTGGCTCTTTAACCGCAGCAATCGCTTAACGATTACTCATCATCTTCATGTTCAGCTAACGGTTTCTTACCATTCAAGCCATATTCACGCAATTTATTGGCTATTGCTGTATGAGAAACACCAAGCCGTTTTGCCAGCTTACGTGTACTGGGATAATGGCGGTAAAGGCGTGTCAATACCGAGCGTTCAAAGCGTTTGCTGATTTCATCCAAAGACCCCACCAGAATATCTTCATTAAAGGTTACTTCAGCTTCGAGTTCAGGTAGCTGGATATCCTGCGGGCTGAGTTTGTTACCCTTAAGTTGCGTTAATGCCTGATATATCGCATTGCGAAGCTGCCTGACATTTCCCGGCCAATGATAACCACACAGAAACTGCGCTAAGTCAGCAGAAAATTTCGGTTGAGGCAATCCCTGCTCTTTTGCAAAACGTGTTACAAAATAGTCCGTCAAGGGCATGATATCCGCCTGACGTTCCCGCAACGGGGGTAATGTGATGGTTAAAACATTCAGCCGATAATAGAGATCTTCACGAAATTCCCCTTTTTGTACCAACTCAATTAAGTTTTTCTGGGTGGCACAAATAATTCGGACGTTCACTTTCACTTCATTCTCTTCACCTACACGGCGAAATGTTCCATCATTTAAGAAACGAAGTAATTTAATCTGCATCTGTGGTGACATTTCACCAATTTCATCTAACAGAACCGTACCGCCATGCGCCTGTTCAAAGAAACCTTTTTTACCTTCCAACGCATTGGGATAGGCGCCTGCCGCATAACCAAACAATTCGCTTTCAACCACATCATCCGGCATGGAAGCACAATTTAGGCCAAGAAAAGGCTGTTGTCCTCTGGTGCTTCGCAAATGACAGGCTTTAGCAAATTCATCTTTGCCTGTTCCTGTTTCACCGATAAGCAGCAAGGGAGCATCAAGCATTGCCATTTTACGCGCTTGCTCAACAACATGAACCATTTTAGGGCTGACAGCAATCAGTTGTGCAAAAGCACTGTCATCATTGACGACTAATGCCTTGTGTGACGATTCAATAGGGACGGTTGAACGATGTTTGTCAGGGCGCAACATAATCACAGCACCGACACACTGAATTTCTTGATTCTCATCCGTTAATTGCATAGGGATAATATCCATCCCATAAGCTTGCCCTTTGATGGATAGTTGTGCTGAATGGGGTTGATGGTGCTCGCTTTCAAGCCAGCGAAGGAAATTGTAATTGCTGATCAGATGACCAATGTTTTTGGGGTGTATTTTTTCTTTGCTGCAACCAAACAATGCCAAGGCCGCAGAGTTGACCAGTTCGATATTACCTTTCATGTCAATAGAAAAGATAGTCTCAGGAACCGATTCCAACAGTGTCCACATTGCCCTGTGTTCTTTCTCTGATGGCATGAAGGCAACAGTCCTGACATCAATAACACCATTGATACGGCGAATTTCAGCCATTAACTCACGGAAGATATTGAAGTCAACTTGAGTAAAATTAAGGTAAATACGACATGCAGGAGAAATCTCAATTCCTTTCAGGTCAATATTTCGTAAAACCAGTAAATCAAGTAATTCGCGGGTTAACCCAATTCGATCCTGACAAGTAACTTCCAATCGCATTTTTCTGACCTTATTGACACGATGTTCTTAACCGTCTGAAATGTTACCCGTTACTTGCCAATAGATGAAGCCCTTGTCAGCAAAAGTTTACAATAAAGTAAGCTGTCAAGCTGGTATGACAGTCGTGATGAATTAACTGGCTACTTTTTGTTATCTGCACCTTGGTTTTTCACTGGTAACGCGCTTTTAAGCTGGGTAAGCAACTGGTGGCGAAAATCCCCTAACTTCGGTTTATCTCCATCAATCCACGGTAAAGGCCGGCACAGCTCCATTGCCTTAATGCCCAAACGGGCTGTCAGTAACCCGGCACCGATCCCTTGTGCGGCGCGGGCAGAAAGACGAGCCGCAATGTCCTGTGACAACCAATCTATACCCACTTCTCTGACTAATTCTGATGCACCTGCAAAAGCAATATTCAGCAATACTAACCGAAATAAGCGAATACGGCTGAAATAACCTAACTCAATGCCATAAAGCGCGGCAATGCGATTAATGAGCCGAATGTTTCTCCACGCAATAAAGGCCATATCTACGATAGCCAATGGGCTGACAGCGATCATCAAGGCCGATTCCGCCGCAGAGCGGCTGATCGCTTGTTTGGCCTGCGCATCCACGACCGGCTGAACCAATTTGCTGTATAACATGACAATTTCACGATCGTTTTGGGTTTCGTGCACCGCGGCCTGCCAACGCTGCAATGCCGGATGTTGTTGCCCAATTCCGGCTTGTTCCGCCAATTTTTCACAAAATTGCCTGCCCTTGCCAATGCCGTGGCTTTGCAATAGCGTTTTCGCCGTATCCCGCTCTTCTGTACGCTGGCGCAAATGGGAAAGGCGCCGCCATTCCCTTATCACGCTGCCTATCCCTGCAAACACAATCATGCCACCCGCCGCCGCGATCCCCAGCGCAATCCAATCATGCTGCTGCCATGCCTGGTATATCCACTGGGTACATTGTGCGACAACACTAATCCCCAACAACAATACCGCACTGGAAAATATTTTTCGCCAAAAACTGCGTTTCGGTTTTAGTGCAGCATTCATTGCACCTTCAAATTCCCCTTCCCTCTCTTCCGCTTCCCGCTCTGACATCACCGGATAAAATTCTTTTTCTTGTCCAGTGAATGCTTTTGTTGCCCTGAGTGGTGGCTCGGACGAGGTTTGTACCAGATCGTCAAAATCCATTCGCGGTTTCAGAGGTTCGGTCATGTTAATTTGTCTCCCAATAGAAATTCCATCACGCTATCCATGCGAATATGCGGTAATGCTGTATCAGTATTGGCTTGCCTTGGCCGGAATGACTCGAAATTGAACCCCTGTTTTTGCCAAAATTCACTGTTTGGCAAACGTTGTGGTACTTCTCCCGGAAAAAACGTCAATAATTTATCGTCTGACAAGCGATTGCCTTTAATCGCCGGGATTTTTTCACCCTTATGCATGACGATGCCGTTTTCTGTTGCCTGAACAGCGGCAAGCCCCACGCAATCCATGCTAATCCCTTCAAACGCCGCATTTTGCCACGCTTCCTGAACCAATTGCTGTAACAGGGAAACCAGGTTGGCATGCTGGTCTGCTGTAATATGATCCGCTTTGCTGGCAGCAAACATCAATTTATCAATGCAAGGAGAGAATAAACGACGAAACAGGGTTCGCTTGCCATAATGAAAACTCTGCATCAGTTGCGCCAATGCAAGTCGCATATCATTGAAGGCTTGTGGGCCACTATTTAAGGGTTGCAAGCAATCCACCAGCACAATTTGTCGATCAAAACGCAGGAAATGCTCTTTATAGAACGCCTTAACAATATGCTCACAATAATAGGCAAAACGCTCACGCAACATGCCGATGTTTGTATGTTTGTCCGCCTTTGCCAGTTTTGGCTCTCCGATCCTGTCAATATCCGGCCACGGGAAAAATTGCAGCGCAGGCGCTCCCGCCAAATCACCAGGCAAAATAAAACGACCCGGTTGGATAAAGTGCAAACCCTGCTGTTTACATTGATGCAGGTAATCCGTATAAGCCTGGGCGATCCTGCCCAATAAATTTTCATCCGCGGGTGCCAATGGATCACATTGTTGGCATAACGCTAACCACGGTTTAGCCCAATTCGCCCTTTCCCCTTTCAGCAATCCGTGCATATGCCGTGACCACGCCAGATAATTTTGTTCCAGCATGGGTAAATCCAGTAACCATTCCCCCGGATAATCGACAATTTCCAAATACAGGGTGGTCGTTTCCTTGAGATAACGAAACAGGGCATTTTCACAACGGTAACGCAATGCTAAACGTATTTCACTCACGCCGCGCGTTGGTGTCGGCCAGTTAGGAGGAGTGTCATGTAATTCTGCGATGTTTTCATCATAGGCAAAACGCGGCACCCCGAAATCTCGCTGGGGCACTCGCTTTACACCCAGCAAACGCCCATCGCGCACGGCAGAAAACAGCGGCAATCTGGCTCCACTGTGAACATGCAGAAGTTGGTTTACCAAAGAAGTGATAAAGGCGGTTTTTCCACTGCGGCTTAACCCTGTTACCGCCAGCCGCAAATGGCGGTCCATTCCACGATTAACAAGCGCTGTCAGTTCATTTTGCAACCGTTTCATGTTTCTCCTAAATGGGAATAGCGTGGATCAGTTTCATCCGGTCAGTAACACCCGCAAAATTTGATATTATTTTCATTGTTACTGACCAGATCTTATGCCCTTGCTGTCTGGTTACACGCTTAAAGCTGGCGGAAACGGCTACGCACATTGTAAGTCTCAGAAGTCACATAGCGTTCCATTTGACGCAACCGTGCTTCGCTTGCCCTCAATTGGTCATCTATGTCGTCCAACATCTTATGTGCTGATGGTCCCCTATTTTTTTCCTCTGCCGAATATCCCACAGGGGCAGGCTCCATGACAAAGGTCAGGATAATATAGGCCAATACCGTTATGCCAAATAACCCAAAGAACAGCGATAATACCGTGATGGTACGAATAAGCGGAGCGGGTACGTCAAAATAGTCTGCCAGCCCAGCACAAACTCCTTTGACCATCCCCTGCTCTGGCAGACGGTAAAGTTTCCGGCGGTATTGATTTGACATTATGACTGTCTCCAATTTGGATGCTCTGCATCAAGGATATCTTCTAACGTTTTGATCCGTTCTTGCATACGCCTGGCGTTCTCTGTCAACTGTTCCAGACGCTGAATTTCATTGCCCCCTAACTGATCCCGATTGCCGTTCCGGTGACTGTAATGCAGCCACAACCAGATAGGTAAGACAAAAAGCACAAAAATGATCAGCGGAACCCCAAGAAATATATAGCCCATTATCTTTCCTTAGTGATGTATGACAGATGTCATCATTGTGGATCTTTAATATTCATTTTAGCTTTCAAGGCCTCAAGTTGGGCACTGATTTCATCATCGGCTTTCAATTCTACAAATTGCTGTTCGAGTGTTTTCTGTTTACCCAATCCAAAAGCCTCTGCTTCTGCTTCCATGTGGTCTATCCGGCGTTCAAACTGTTCGAAACGCGCCATGGCCTCATCGATTTTACCACTATCCAACTGACGACGGACTTGGCGGGAAGAGGCCGCGGCCTGATGACGCAATGCCAATGATTGTTGTCGCGCACGCGCTTCTGTCAATTTATTTTCCAGTTCAATCACTTCGCCTTTGACGCGTTCCAGCGTTTCATCCAGAATAGACAATTCGTGTGATAACGTTTCAACTAAGCTACTGACTTTCTGTTTTTCAATCAATGCTGCACGCGCTAAATCTTCTTTGCCCTTGCTAAGCGCTAATTCCGCTTTTTCTTGCCAGCCATCGACTTGGTTTTCACCGATGCCAATGCGACGCGAAAGCTGTTTTTTCTCTGCCAATGTGCGAGCGGAAGTCGAACGAATTTCCACCAGCGTGTCTTCCATTTCCTGGATCATTAAGCGAACCATTTTCTGTGGATCTTCAGCCTTATCCAGCAAAGAAGAGATATTGGCGTTCACGATATCAGCAAAACGAGAAAAAATACCCATAGTTATAAACCTCTTTCATTAAAATATATGTATGTTATGCCTGTGTATTGTTAAATCTGGATACAAGATACACGGTAAGGCACTTAACTAAATACAAGATACATGCCAACTTTCTTGTTTTACTTATCTAATTGAAATAGCTTAAATAATTTTTTCTTTGCTTTTTCATTGCAATTGGCTAATGTGGTCAAATTGACCAACTTTTGGCGAAAAATACCATGTCTCAGTTTATTGATAACCTATTAGGTGAAGCAAACTGTTTTATTGAAGTTTTGGAGCAAGTTTCCACGCTGGCAAAATTGAATAAACCGGTTTTAGTTCTGGGAGAACGAGGAACCGGCAAGGAGTTAATTGCCCGCCGACTCCATTATCTTTCTCCGCGCTGGCAAGGCCCGTTTGTTTCCCTGAATTGTGCTGCACTCAATGAAAATCTGCTTGATTCAGAACTGTTTGGCCATGAAGCCGGTGCATTCACGGGCGCCCGTTCAAAACACCAAGGACGCTTTGAACGGGCTGATGGTGGAACCTTGTTTCTTGATGAACTGGCCACTGCGCCCATGCAAGTACAGGAAAAATTACTGCGTGTGATTGAATATGGTCATCTGGAGCGTGTAGGCGGCACTCAGTCATTACAAGTCGATGTACGTTTGATCTGCGCCACTAACGAAGATTTGCCGGCTATGGCCGCGCGCGGGAAATTCAGGGCTGATTTGCTCGACAGGCTCGCGTTCGATGTGGTTCACATTCCCCCACTACGTCAACGACAACAGGATATTATGCTACTGGCACAGAATTTTGCGATTCAGATGTGTCGTGAGTTGGATTTGCCCTTTTTCCCCGGATTTACTGAGAAAGCCAGACGCCAGTTACTTTCTTATCACTGGCCCGGCAATGTACGCGAATTAAAGAATGTCATCGAACGCTCCATTTACCGGCATGGTAATAGTGAAAATGAATTAAATACGATCACCATCAACCCTTTTCCACCATCCCAGCCATCTGCCCCACCATCCATTGAGTGTGACATGAGTCACTCTTCCCTTCCCCAATTACCTCTCGATTTAAGGCAGTGGCAAAACGACAGCGAAAAGCGTTTAATCATACAGGCTCTAACAGAAAGTCAATTTAACCAGAGAAAGGCCGCGGACAAACTTAACTTGACTTACCACCAGCTCCGCGGGTTAATCAAAAAACATCGTATCAATGTGACTGACAAGATAGAGTAGATAGACAAAAAAATAGCCGGCACCCGAGCCGGCTAATAAAAAATACTGGAAGCAATGTGAGCAATGTCGTGCCTTTTATGAGATACCTACTTGATACTACAAGGGTGTCTCCCTGAAAGCACATGCGAATGATAATACTTATCAATTTCACTTGTAAAGTGTTTTATTACGCATTTTTCTCACCATCGTGATCTGGCCGTTGTTTTTGAGCAAAAAGCGTTAATTAAGTTACAATAGCCAAACTCCTTTTTATGAATGACATTTTATATGCGTTATTTGATTTACTGGATTATATTATTGACTTCTGCCCCGACTCTGGCGGCCAAGGACGCTACGCCAGAAACGGTTGCGGTTTCCATTCCAGAACCGGCCAAATCGAGCCAGAACAACACGTCGGAAAGCCTGTCCCATATTTCAACAAGCTTACGGCACAACGGCTTTATTTATTGCGTTAATGGCAATTTGAATACCTTTAATCCCCAAATGGCTATCAGCGGCCTGACCGTGGATACGCTTGCTGCGCAGATTTATAATCGCCTGTTGGGTGTTGATCCCTTTACCTATCGTTTGGTTCCTGAACTGGCTACAAACTGGGAAGTTCGGGATAACGGGGCAACTTATCGCTTTTACCTGCGCCATAATGTTGCTTTCCAAACAACTGAGTGGTTTACACCAACCCGCACGATGGACGCGGATGATGTTGTTTTCAGCTTCCGCCGTGTTTTTGACAAAACACATTATTATCATGATGTTAACGGCGGCTCTTATCCCTATTTTGATAGTTTGCAATTCGGTGATTCAGTCAAGGATATTCGGAAAATCAACCAATATACTGTCGAATTTCGCCTCAATGCTCCCGATGCTTCTTTTCTCTGGCACCTGGCAACCCACTATGCACCTGTATTGTCTGAGGAATATGCGGAAAAATTGCAGAAAATAAACCGACAAGGGCAAATAGATTGGAAGCCTGTCGGAACAGGTCCCTTCATGCTGGAAGATTATCAAATGGACCAATTTATCCGCCTTGTGCGCCATGATAACTATTGGAAAGGTAAACCGCGCATGGAACAGGTCGTTATCGATACTGGCGCTGGCGGCACAGGCAGGATCTCAAAACTGCTCACAGGTGAATGTGATGTACTGGCTTATCCCGATGCAAATCAATGGAACATTTTGCATGATGATCCCAATCTGCGGCAGACATTACGTTCAGGCATGAATATCGCCTATCTGGCTTTTAATACCAGTAAACCGCCGCTGGATCAGCTAGCCGTCCGTCAAGCCATCGCTTACGCCATCAATAACCAACGCCTGATGAAATCCATTTACTATGGCACGGCAGAGACGGCGGCATCTATTTTGCCTCGTGCATCATGGGCGTATGATAATCGTGCTGAAGTCACCGAATACAATCCTGAAAAATCCCGGAAGATGTTAAACAAGCTGGGATTAAGTGGACTGGAATTAACCTTATGGGTTCCAACCGCTTCACAATCCTATAATCCAAGCCCGCTGAAAATGGCGGAGCTCATTCAGGCAGATTTGGCACAAGTGGGTATCAAGATGTCTATTCGTCCCGTCGAAGGCCGTTTTCAGGAAAGCCAGCTCATGGATAAAACCCACGATATGACGCTGGCAGGCTGGTCTACTGATAGCAACGATCCCGATAGTTTTTTCCGCCCATTATTGAGTTGTGCCGCCATTGCATCCCAAACGAATCTAAGCCGTTGGTGTCATTCAGCGTTTGATGAAGCACTGCATCAGGCCTTATTAAATCAACAACTTGCTTCACGCATTAAAAATTATCATGTCGTACAAGAAATTCTTGCGCAACAATTACCTGTATTGCCACTGGCCTATTCAATGCGTTTGCAAATCTCCCGTTATAACATTAAGGGATTGGTGCTGAGTCCGTTTGGCAATAGCGCCTTTGACACGGTTTACCGCGAACAGGACGCCCGCGTTCCTGGGGAAAATAAAAAAGGAAGCAAATGATTATTTATATCTTGCGTCGTTTACTGCTTCTGGTTGTGACGTTGTTTTTTCTTTCATTAATCAGTTTCAGCCTGATGTATTTCACCCCTCAGGGGGCATTGAGTGGCGCATCACTGTCAGACGCCTATGTTTACTACTTCCGTAGCCTGCTCCAGTGGGATTTTGGTATTTCCAGAATTAATGGGGAACGGATTATTGACCAACTGTATGCCGTTCTCCCTGCCACGATGGAACTTTGTCTCCTTTCTTTCTCTATGGCATTGTTAATCGGTATCCCTCTTGGGATTATTGCGGGTGTCTGGCGCAACAAAAAAGCGGATATCATTATCAGCACCTTTGCCTTGTGTGGTTTTTCCATTCCCGTTTTCTGGCTGGCTTTACTGCTGATCCTGTTTTTTTCACTTTATTTGGGTTGGCTGCCTGTTTCAGGACGGTTTGATTTACTCTATCGGATGGAGCCTGTCACCGGCTCTGCGTTGATTGATGCCTGGCTGTCAAAGGCTCCCTATCGCAATGAAATAATCATGAGCGTTATTCTGCATATGATTTTGCCCGTTATCACGTTGGCCGTCGCCCCGACTACCGAAGTTATCCGTCTGATGCGCAATAGTACAGAAGAAGTCTCAGGTGCAAATTACATCAAATCAGCAGCAACACGGGGTTTATCACGGCTAACGATCATCCGTCGCCACTTATTGCATAATGCCTTGCCTCCCATCATTCCTAAGTTGGGGTTACAATTTTCAACCATGCTCACATTGGCGATGGTGACAGAGCAAGTCTTTAACTGGCCAGGTTTAGGGCGTTGGCTCATTAGTGCCATCCGCCAGCAGGATTATTCCGCCATTTCGGCGGGCGTCATGGTGATAGGCACGCTGGTTATTTCAGTGAATATTCTGACAGATATTATTGGGGCAATGGCTAACCCCCTGAAGCATAAGGAATGGTATGCCCTTAGATAATTTTTACCAAGAAAAGAAAATGCCCTCGCCATTGAGGGTTATCTGGCGATTTTTCTCTGCTGATATCTTGGCAATGACGGGTTTTTATGGGGTATTAATTTTAATTGCACTCAGCCTGTTAGGCGATCATCTCTCCCCATATCGGCTTGATCAACAATTTACGGCCCAGTTGATGCCACCTTCCTGGTCGCATTACGGCAATGTCGCTTTTTTCCTTGGAACTGACGATCTCGGCCGTGATATTTTCAGCCGTCTATTGATTGGCACGTCTTCCACCTTTGGCAGCGCATTGGTTGCCACTGCGGTAGCGGCCATTGTAGGGTTAATCATCGGTAGCCTTGCCGGCATGACGCATGGCTTGAGATCGGCGGTTTTGAACCATATTCTTGATACCTTGCTCTCTATTCCTTCATTGCTACTGGCTATCATTGTGGTTGCTTTTGTTGGCGCCAGCCTGCAACACGCCATGATCGCCGTTGCACTGGTATTGCTACCAAGAATAGTACGTACCGTTTATAGCGCTGTACATGATGAACTGGATAAAGAATACATTATCGCCGCGCGTTTAGATGGTGCGTCAAGCTACCATATTTTACGTTATGCCGTTTTCCCCAATATCACTGCGGTGATAGTCAGTGAACTAACCCGCGCACTCTCTATCGCTATTCTTGATATTGCCGCGCTGGGATTTCTCAATCTTGGTGCACAACTGGCGTCTCCTGAATGGGGAGCCATGTTAGGCGATTCATTAGAGTTGATCTATGCTGCACCGTGGACTGTTATGTTACCTGGAGCCGCAATTATGCTCAGCGTCTTGCTGGTTAACTTATTGGGTGACGGCCTGCACCGCGCTATTAACGCAGGAGTCGAATAATGCCATTACTTGATATTCGAAACCTCACCATTGAATTTATGACGGCAGAAGGCCCTGTCAAAGCCGTTGATCGCATGAGTATTTCACTGACTGAGGGTGAAATATTGGGTTTAGCCGGCGAATCAGGTTCAGGTAAAAGTTTGATTGCCAAAGCGATTTGTGGCGTGACAAAAGATAACCTCAACGTCACCGCAGATCGTTTCCGCTTTAACGATATTGATTTATTGCGCCTGACGCCACGGCAACGTCGTAAGGTGATTGGCCACAATATTTCAATGATTTTTCAGGAGCCACAGTCATGTCTCGATCCATCCGAAAATATTGGCAAACAGATTATTCAATCTATTCCTGGGTGGACGTATAAGGGTCGTTGGTGGCAAAGATTTCATTGGCGAAAACGTCGTGCCATTGAGCTGCTGCACCGTGTTGGCATTAAAGATCATGATGACATCATGCACAGTTACCCTTATGAATTGACAGAAGGTGAATGTCAAAAAGTGATGATCGCCATTGCGCTTGCCAACCAGCCACGATTGTTGATTGCCGATGAACCCACCAATGCGATGGAGCCAACGACACAAGCACAAATATTCCGTTTGCTATCAAGCCTCAATCAGAATAACAACATGACTATCCTGTTAATTAGCCATGACCTGCAAATGATGAGTAAGCTGGTCAAACGTATCAATGTGCTGTATTGCGGTCAGACAGTGGAAAGTGCGACACCGGACGAATTACTGGTGAAGCCTTATCATCCCTATACTCAGGCACTGATCCGTTCAATTCCTGATTTTGGCAGTCCGCTACCACATAAAGGTCGGTTAAATACGCTATCTGGCGCGATCCCCTCACTGGAACATCTACCGGTAGGTTGCCGTTTGGGGCCACGTTGTCCTTATGCACAAAAAACCTGTATTGCAACCCCACGGTTACGGGTGATTAAGAACCATGCATTCGCCTGTCATTTCCCTTTGAATATAGAGGAATCGTAATTGGTTGAGACATTACTGGAAGTTAAAAACCTGACTAAAACATTTCGCTATCGAACTGGGCTATTCCGCCATCATCAGCTTGACGCTGTAAAACCGGTGAGTTTTACTTTGCAACCGAAAAAAACACTCGCCATTCTTGGTGCAAATGGTTCCGGTAAATCCACATTAGCGAGAATGTTATCAGGGGTGATTGAACCGACATCAGGTGAGATTCTGATTAACAGCCATAAGCTGTCTTACGGGGATTACAGCTATCGCAGCCAGCGCATTCGCATGATTTTCCAAGATCCCAGTACATCCCTGAATCCCCGTCAGCGCATTGGCCAGATCCTGGATATGCCGTTAATCTTGAATACGGAGTTATCCCCCCCTGAACGGGAAAAACGTATCAACCAAACATTGCGGCAAGTGGGTTTATTGCCAGATCATGCCAATTATTATCCACATATGCTTGCATCAGGACAAAAGCAGCGTGTGGCGTTAGCACGGGCTTTAATATTGCAACCACAAATCATTGTGGCAGACGAGGCACTGGCTTCTCTTGATATGTCGATGCGTTCCCAAATCATCAACTTGATGCTGGAATTACAGGAAAAACACGGTATTTCGTATATCTATGTCACCCAGCATCTCGGTATGATGAAACATATCAGTGATCAAGTACTGGTCATGCATCAAGGGGAAGTTGTCGAGCGTGGCAATACGGCGGAGGTTCTGGCTTCTCCGCTGCATGATATTACACGCAAATTAATCGCCAGCCACTTTGGTGAAGCCCTGTCTGCGGAAGCATGGCGACAGGACATTAACTAATGTGTTGGGGTTGGATGTATTTTGAGCACTGATCGGAACAGAATGGGAAACTCACCACAATGTCCCTCTGGCGTGGTAGAATCATCCCCGTTTATTCACCCTAAATGCCGTAGTCATGGTGAGAGGTTTATTCCCCATGGCTTTTGGTGTTTGATCACAAAGAACAATTTTGATCACAAAGAACAATAAGGATACTGCTATGGGTTTCATGACCGGCAAGCGCATTCTCATTACTGGCGTCGCCAGCAAACTGTCTATCGCTTATGGAATTGCCAAGGCAATGCACGATCAAGGAGCAGAGCTGGCTTTTACCTACCAAAATGACAAGTTGAAACCTCGTGTCGAAGAATTCGCTGCATCACTGAATTCAGATATCGTCCTGCCATGTGATGTGGCTGAAGACGAAAGTATCGACGCATTGTTCGTTGAATTAGGCAAAGTATGGCCTAAATTCGATGGTTTTGTTCACTCTATCGGTTATGCGCCGGCTGACCAACTTGATGGTGATTACGTTAATGCTGTCAGCCGCGAAGGTTTCAAAATTGCACATGACATCAGCGCATACAGCTTTGTCGCAATGGCGAAAGTCTGCCGTAATATGCTAAATCCTGGTTCCGCCCTGCTCACCTTAAGCTATCTGGGTGCCGAGCGTGCAATTCCTAACTATAACGTAATGGGTTTGGCGAAAGCCTCTCTGGAAGCCAACGTGCGTTATATGGCAAATGCAATGGGTGTGGAAGGCATTCGTGTTAATGGTATCTCTGCTGGCCCAATCCGTACTCTGGCGGCTTCTGGTATCAAAGACTTCCGTAAGATGCTGGCACACTGTGAAGCAGTGACACCTATTCGCCGCACCGTGACAACAGAAGATGTCGGTAATGCTGCTGCCTTCCTGTGCTCAGATCTGTCTGGTGGTATTACTGGCGAGATCTTACATGTTGATGGCGGTTTCAGCATTGCTGCCATGAATGAGTTAGAATTAAAGTAATCGCGCACCAATACGTTAAAAAAAGCCCCTTCCATAAAATTATGGAAGGGGCTTTTTTGTTTAAAGCTAGACCAAGTCACCAAAGCATCCCTTCCGGTAATACACTGTGTCAGTCTGTAGCGGTTAACATACCAGAAAAATAATTTCCAGCGTCAGTCTATTTTTACAGCGTGAAATTGATGTTCTGGCGTGGCTATCTTATCTTGGGCTGCAACAATTTGTAATTCATATTCCTCACGCTTTTGCGTTTCCAGCATCACTTCGTAGACTGCGGCCGCAACATGTTCTAAAGCAGCTTGCAATGTTTCATTTGTCAAGGAGGGGCTTTTTAATAAATTGGCGAGAAACAGGCCGCTAGTTAAGTCACCAACACCAACCGGTTGACGCACCCCTGTATCAATTAATGGGCGACTGACGTGCCAACTATGCTCTTTCGTCACCAAAAGCATTTCAAAACAATCTGCCTGATAACCTGCACGGCTCAAATGTTTAACCAATACAATCTTAGGGCCTTTTTCACATAACTCACGCGCTGCGGAGATTGCCTGTTCTACACTACCAATTTTCCGCATAGCCAATGTTTCAAGCTCCAATAAATTAGGTGCAATAATATCACTAGCAGGTAATGCGTTATTACATAAAAATTCAGCAACCCCAGGCGCAACGATACAACCTTTTTCCGGGTGCCCCATGACAGGGTCACAAAAATACCAGGCTTCAGGGTTAGCTTTTTTAACCTGCTTGACGATATCAAGAATATAATTACCCTGCTCGGCGGAACCAATATAACCACTCAGGATGGCATTACAGGATGCCAGTTTATTAATTTCACCAATTCCCTGCACGATTTCAGACAAATGTTCTGGCGGCATGACACAACCACGCCATTGAGGATATTGGGTATGGTTTGAAAACTGAACTGTATTTAATGCCCATACGTTCACTCCCATACGACGCATTGGAAAAACAGCCGCACTATTTCCTGCATGCCCAAAGACAACATGAGACTGAATTGAAAGAACGTTATTCATGATTTGGCCTAGTTTATTATTTTTTGATTTATGAATAGATAATATTTATAAAAACACCAGATACATTAAGGGCAACATTTTTGTTGCCCTTAATAATAACATTAGTTAATTACTTCCAATTAATAAGGCAATAATGTTTCTTACCACGACGTAATAAGCTATAACGGCCAAACAAATGATCGCTATCCGTAAATACATACATAGGTTCGGACTGTTTTTCACCGTTAATAGAAACTGCATTAGAGCTTATCATGGTTCGAGCCTGTCCACGGGAAGGAACAAATTCAGCCGTGACCAATGCTTGTTGCAGATCTGTGCCTTTTTCAAGTTCAATGGCCGGCATTCCATCTTGCGCCAATTGGGCGAAATCTTCTTCGGTCAAATCAGCAATAGCCCCTGAAAATAAACTTTCGGTGATACGCTTCGCTGCGGCAAGACCTTCTTCGCCATGCACCAGACCAGTGACTTGTTCTGCCAAAACATATTGAGCACGTGGGGCTTTACCGCTGTTCTTATCTTCTTCTTCCAATGCATCAATTTCTTCAAGGCTCATGAAAGTAAAGAATTTCAGGAAACGATAAACATCTGCATCGGCTGTGTTAATCCAGAACTGGTAAAATTTGTACGGGCTGGTTTTCTTCGGATCCAACCAAACTGCCCCACCTTCGGTCTTACCAAATTTAGTTCCATCTGACTTGGTGATCAGCGGTACAGTCATGCCAAACACTTGTTGCTGATTTAAGCGACGTGTCAAATCAATACCTGAAGTAATGTTGCCCCATTGGTCGGAACCGCCAATCTGCAATTCGACACCCTGTTTTCTGTTCAGGTTTGTAAAATCATAAGACTGCAATAAGTTATAAGAAAACTCAGTGTATGAAATACCAACATCATCGCGGTTAAGGCGCTGTTTTACCGCTTCTTTGTTGATCATCTGATTGACAGAGAAATGTTTACCAATATCACGCAGGAAAGTCAGCACATCCATTTGACCAAACCACTCGTAGTTATTGGCTAACTCTGCACCATTTTCCCCCTCAAAGCTAAGGAACGGTGAAACCTGGTTACGAATTTTCTCAACCCACTCATTGACAGTTTCTTCTGTGTTCAATTTGCGCTCAGTTGCTTTAAAACTTGGATCGCCAATCAAACCTGTCGCTCCGCCAACCAACGCAATAGGTTTATGTCCAGCAAGTTGGAATCGTTTTAAACACAGCAAGGGAACCAGATGGCCCAAATGCAAGCTGTCAGCGGTAGGATCGAAGCCACAATAGAGAGAAACCGGACCTTGCGCCAGTCTCTCCGCTAACGCCTCTTCATCCGTTACCTGGGCAACAAGGCCCCGCTCTTGCAGTTGTTTAATCAGGTTATTGCTAGACATTAATGACTCCATCGGTTTGTATATTTTGCTTATATATCTATGCCCTTCTTGCAAGTTGCTGTTTTGTTAGCTGCTTAGCTACGTTGCAACTTGAAGCCTATTGGGTATATAAGCATCTCGTTATAAATCAAGTGCTATAGCATAAAACGCCGGTAATATAAGTGCCAGTATTAAAAACAGTAATTATCCCCTTCACTTTGCAAATCACCGCCTACTGGTAGTAATTTGCAAGTGATTAGATTCTGCTAATTTGAGGCTCTAAGTATTAAGCATTTTGTTAAGGGGCTAAGCGGTCAACATGCCACTTATCACCTTCACGTTGATACAGGAAACGATCATGAAGACGATGGGCACCACCCTGCCAAAATTCAACTGAATCAAATTTAACTTTGAATCCGCCCCAAAAACTGGGGAGAGGAACTTCACCATTCTGGAATTTCTGTTTCAATTCCAAAAACTTCCCTTCCAAAATACTTCTGGCAGAAATTTTTGCGGATTGCTCAGAGGCCCAGGCTGCGATTTGGCTGTCCCTCGGACGGCTATGAAAATATTTCACAACCTCAAGTGGGGACAAACGTTCAGCTTTGCCAAGAAAACTAACCTGACGTTCCAATTGATACCAGGGAAAGTGGAGACTGATCCGATTATTCTGGGCCAGATGTTTCGCCTTACGACTGCCAAGATTGGTGTAGAATACCAGGTTGTCAGCATCAAAATGCTTTAACAGAACGATACGCTGATAAGGTTGCCCGTGTTCATCGACTGTCGCAATACACATTGCCGTTGGATCGCTGAGCTTAGCTTCACAGGCTTGTTTTAACCAACGCTCAAAAAGTTCAATCGGTTCTTCAGTAAGATCTTTTCGCCTTAACCCACCACGTATATATTCGCGGCGCAGCTCTGCGATAGCCGTTTCATTATTTTCTGACATTTCTAATTCTCGATTTTCTAATGAGTATTAGCATACCATTGTTATCTGTTAGCTAATTGTCTTCTAATCATGATCATCTGTTAATTGACCATTATCCCACCAATTATCTGACGACCGGGTAAATTGCCCCTAAAATCGTTTCCCTATCTGCACCAGTCACTGATGGCAAATTACCAGATAATCCAGACATTGTTCTAAATGCCAGCCAGGCAAATGCCAGCGCTTCCATATCGTCACCACTCAGTCCATATTTGTCTGTTGTAGCGACTTCAGTACCTGGCAATAAATCTGATAACCGGCTCATCACGAGTGGATTACGCGCCCCACCGCCACAGACCAGAAGACGATCACACCCATCATTTAACATAACTTGCTGGGCAATGCTCACAGCCGTTAATTCAGCCAATGTTGCTTGAACATCAACTGGGGCAATATCTGGAAAATCCGCCAACTGCTTTTCCAGCCATGCCAGATTAAAATATTCACGCCCTGTACTCTTCGGTGCAGTACGTGCGAAATAGGGATCAGAAAGCATTTTTTGTAACAAAGATCCATCAACAGCACCTTCACTGGCCCACAGGGCATCTTTGTCGTAAGGCAACTGCTTATGCCGCCATGTCCAGGCATCCATCAGCATGTTACCTGGCCCGGTATCATATCCTTTAACGGTAGAATTAGGCAGAAGTGCGGAGATATTGGCTATTCCACCAATGTTTAAAATGATGCGTCTTTCTGTAGGATGCCCCAACACTGCCATATGGAATGCTGGCACCAAAGGGGCACCCTGACCACCATAAGCCATGTCACGCCGTCTGAAATCACCGACTGTTGTAATATTGGTCAATGCGGCTACACGGTTATTGTCACCAATTTGCATGGTAAAAGGTTTTTCACCATCCGGCTCATGCCATACGGTCTGCCCATGACAGCCGATGGCTATAATTTCTTTTGCAGTCAGCCCGGCTTTATTCAGCAACCCTTGAACAGCTTGTGCAAAAAGCGTACCCAGCTCGTAGTCAAATCTCCCGACCATTGATAATGTCGTCTGCTGCCCTTGACAAATGGAAAGTAATTTTTGCTTAAGATCTGACGGAAAAGGGTGGCTATAACTCTCTTGTTGAATCACAGCGTTATCACTAATCTGCGCCAAAATAACATCAACCCCATCCATGCTGGTGCCAGACATCACACCAATATAACGTCCTGACTTCATAAACACTCCCCTATTAACTAATGGATTACATTTAACATGTGGATTACATTCAATCTTGCGTAAACTATAAAACACATCTATTTGGACTATATATCTTTAACGATCATTATCAGTGACAAAATCTGAGTTTTGGAAAGTTCTTCACAAAACATGCTAAGCTTTCGGTCAGGAATTATTCCTTTCGGAGTTCTCCGTAAGCATTTATTATATTATGTAGAGATGCATCATTGGTGGCAGGCAAATTAATGGGTTCTGCCACTAGCAATAGTATCTGCTGCTCACAATAGTAGCTGAACGCTTGGTTATAAGTTTATTATCAGGCTTTCCTATCAGGCATTAAAAATAGGAGTGACTATGTTAAAACGTTTCCTGGTTGGCGCAGTTGTCGTAACCACGTTGTCTGGCTGTGCAGACATGGGAGCACTTTCTGGTGATACTTACTCTGTTGGTCAAGCCAAACAAGCCCAAACTGTAACCTATGGCACCATTTTGTCTGTACGGCCTGTCACGATTAAAGGCAAACAATCTGGCGATCCTAATATGTTAGGTCTCATTGGTGGTGCCGTTTTGGGAGGCCTGCTAGGTAATACGGTTGGTGATGGTTCTGGTCAAAGGCTTGCCACAGCCGCAGGTGCTCTTGCTGGCGGTCTGGCTGGCCAAAAAATCGAAGGTGCTATAGACCAAACGAAAGGTGTTGAGTTGGAAATTCGTATGGATAGCGGAAGAAACATCATCGTAGTACAAAAGTTAGACAGCCTCGTATTCAACAAAGGGCAACGTGTCAGAATTGCAAACAGCGGAGACTCTTTGACTGTATCACCTCTCTAACATGTTCAAATAATACAACACAAAAAAAATCGCGGTTTACCAGTAATGAGATCTGGACCGCGATTTTATAATTTAATTTTTATATTACCTGTTTGTGCAATTGGTTAATATTTTTTTCAATTTTCTTTATTACAGAAGCAAGCAGAATTAACTCATCATGAGTAATTCCCTGCAAAATTTCTTTCCTTGTCGAATCAATAACACTATCTACTTCTTTAATAAATTTTTCCGATTCTGTGGTTAATTTGATTCTTTTTGCACGTCGATCATTGGCGCATGTATGGCGTGTAATCAATCTCTTTTCTTCTAATTGATCAAGCGTTCTCACCAAAGAGGGTTGCTCAATACCAATCGCTTTTGCGAGCTGTATCTGTGACTGCTCTGGTGGCAGTTGACTAATATTGTATAGAGTAACCCAATGTGTCTGAGTTAATTTCAACGGTTTCAAACGATGATCAATTAATGCGCGCCAAATACGGACTAAACGTGCCAGGTCTGATCCCAATGTCAATTCCAATTACCCCTCCTTATAATTAGAGACTCATATAACCTTAATGAATTATCCAATCAGTTTATTCATATGAATAATAGATACGCACTCTATATCATGCTTACATTAGCAGGGTCAGCAATTTCGCTAATTACCTAATTAGTGTTGCGTTGGCGTGTTACTTAGCGTTGACATCTTCGTCGCCCTAAAGAGCGAAATTGTACGGCTCACCGAATAAAATCGCGCATTAATCCACCAACGATATAAACTGTATAACATAATCTTCCAACTAAACTATTGTAAGCTCAAATATCAACAAAAAAAGTACAATCCCCCAAAATATATCCATTTCCATTCGGTTAAAGTTCTATAAGAATAACCGCCATCCAAATACTAATCTATATATTTTTACATTAATATCATTTTTCTCTTACAGAGATTAATAATATCAAAATAAATAATATAAAAAACAATAAGATAACCAAATAGCTCTTTTATTGTTCAATAAATAATTCTTTATTAAGAGGTTTTTACTAAAATATCTGAATTAATCAACATAAGTGATATTTTAAAGTGACTTATGTCAAATAAAAGAAATATAGCATATTTAATATACTCTTTATTGCGGGTGATATTTCTAATTTTTACGACGTTCCTAAACGACACCTCACATAAGTGATAATTTTTATACAATTCAGAATAAAATTAAAATAAATCGGGTTGTTCTGGCATAAAACCTTCTTCAATCGCCTTTTTTCTCAATCCTCTTAGATACCTCTGGTGACATAACCGCAATATTTTTCTTTTTTCACTATCCGATAATTTCATCCAGGTAAATCGCTCTTCCCTACTACGATAACACCCCCGGCAAAAACCACGGGGATCAGATTCACAAATTCCTCGACAAGGGTTTGGAATAGCAAAGAATTCTAATTGTTCAGCCATCTCGACCCCCTATAGACACTTAGACTTACCAATTATTTCCATAGTGAAATTATTTTCTGGTCAGAATAAACCTCAACCATAACATTTGAAAACAAAATGGTAACAATCCAAAACTCAATAAATCGGATATTTGAATTAGTTGATCTATACACGGTATAGTTAATCTGGCATATACAGATATGTGAGCAGAGTTTTGTAATAAAGCTATGTTTCTCAATAAGATTATAAATATCAAGAGGTAATCATGCGTTTACTCCATACTATGATCCGTGTTGGCAACATGCAACGCTCAATTGATTTTTATACTCAGGTAATGGGGATGCGTTTACTTCGCACCAGTGAAAATCCAGAGTATAAATATTCTCTCGCCTTTGTTGGTTATACCGATGAAAGTCAGGGCGCAGTTATTGAACTAACCTATAATTGGGATGTTGAAAACTACGAAATGGGAACCGCTTTTGGGCATATTGCTTTAGGTGTTGATGATGTTGCGGCAACGTGTGATCGCATCAAACTTGCTGGCGGAAAAGTCGTTCGTGAAGCAGGGCCGGTTAAAGGTGGCACAACGGTGATTGCATTCGTTGAAGATCCTGATGGCTATAAGATTGAACTCATCGAAAATTCAGATGCCAGCAGTGCATTAGGCAACTAACTTTGTCAATAGATATCAAGTTATAAATAGAAATTATTGATATCCGTACATAAGGGCATATCGCCCTTTAATTCCTCACTCAATAAGCATTACTTCTGCAAGACACACCAAATTTTGTCATAATATCTACCATTCCAGAGTCAAAAACAGAATCCTGAAGCTAAGAACTGAAAATCAGATGTCTAATCAAAATGATCAAAATATGCTAAGCGGGCGCTTTCGTGGCTACTATCCCGTTGTCATTGATGTCGAAACCGCTGGTTTTAATGCGCGTACAGACGCTTTACTTGAAATTGCTGCAATTACCTTAAAAATGGATGATGAGGGCTGGCTAACACCCGCTGATACATTGCATTTTCATATCGAGCCTTTTGAAGGGGCTAACCTTGATCCTGCCGCTCTTGCTTTCACCGGTATTGATCCTACCAACCCTTTGCGGGGGGCTGTCAGTGAATACACTGCCTTGCATGCCATTTTCAAAATGATCCGTAAGGGCATGAAAGAGGCGAATTGTAACCGTGCAATTATGGTCGCCCATAATGCCAATTTTGATCACAGTTTTGTCATGAGAGCGGCTGAACGTGCGGGTTTAAAACGTAATCCTTTCCATCCGTTCGCGACTTTTGATACCGCGGCACTTAGTGGCTTGGTTCTCGGCCAAACAATTCTAGCCAAAGCCTGCATCACAGCAGAGATCCCGTTTGACAGCAATCAGGCACACAGCGCCCTTTATGATACTGATCGAACTGCGCTGCTTTTTTGTGAACTCGTTAATCGCTGGAAACGGCTAGGTGGCTGGCCATTACCCTCTATTGATACCGCTAATTGCGAGTCTTAAAAAGCAAGCATTATCTTTAATTAACGCCATAAATATTAACCCCATACCGATTAAAAGTATGGGGCTATAAAAAGTCTCCATCATTCAGATGAATGACTGATCTTATTCCTGATCACGGTACTTGTCGGCGGTTTCTTTGATCAGCGTTTGTAGCTCACCACGCTGATACATTTCAACAAGAATGTCACAACCTCCCACCAATTCACCATCAACCCAAAGCTGAGGAAAAGTCGGCCAATTTGCATATTTAGGCAATTGGGCACGGATATCTGGATTTTGCAAAATATCCACATAAGCAAAACGTTCACCACAAGCTGATAAAGCCTGAACTGCCTGTGCAGAAAAGCCACAGCTTGGCAATTTAGGGGAACCTTTCATATACAGCAGGATTGGGTTTTCTCTGAGCTGGCGTTCGATTTTTTCAATGACTGCATCAACCGTTGTATCAGTCACCGTGTTAGTGTTCGTATTAATATTCGTCATTTTTGCTTCCTTAAAAACTGCAAGCGCTATTTATCAGCATAAGATAAAGATTGATTCAGAATACCACTTTCTACGCTAATTTTTCTACCGTGAACTTTATGTAGCAAATTTTTACCATGATCTGCAACAAATGTTCATTCGATATTTTCATGCTAACTGACTGTACCCAACCATGTTACCGTTCAGTTCTGCACCAGTCCGCAGTTTGGCCGCATCTTTTCCCCTGTTATTTAGCAGAAATGTTGTTAAGATAATTATCAAAATAGTAACACGATAATAAGTTTAAATTTGCCCTGCCCATGATGCGTACCTAAGTCATGGTTTGCAGAGCCAAAAACCCGATATTAAAAAGGAGCATGCAATGTCTTTCGAATTACCCGCATTACCTTATGCTAAAGATGCCCTGGAACCACACATTTCCGCAGAAACGCTAGAATACCACCACGGCAAACATCACAACGCTTATGTTGTAAACCTGAATAATCTGATTAAAGATACTGAATTTGCCGGAAAATCTCTGGAAGAGATTATCAACACGTCTGAAGGCGGCATCTTCAATAACGCAGCACAAATCTGGAACCATACTTTCTACTGGCATAGCCTGTCACCCAATGGCGGCGGAGAACCAACCGGAAAAGTAGCAGACGCGATCAACAAGGCGTTCGGTTCTTTTGCTGAGTTCAAACAACAGTTCACTGACGCAGCCCTGAAAAACTTTGGTTCTGGTTGGACTTGGTTAGTCAAGAAAGCTGACGGCACTTTGGCTATTGCTAACACTTCTAATGCAGCCACCCCATTGACCGGGGAAGATAAGCCAGTTCTGACTGTTGATGTTTGGGAGCACGCATATTACATCGATTACCGTAATGCACGTCCTCAATACCTGGAACATTTCTGGGCTTTGGTCAACTGGAAATTTGTTGAAGAAAACCTGGCTTAAATAAGATTGATCCTTATATCCGCTTGAAATAATAAGGGCGGGTTTTCCGGCATTCGCGACATTGTACATGCTGGGAAACCCGCCCTTAAAGCAATCGGTGCGACAAACTTTTCTCTTAGATCTTGATCAGATCAGACAAAGGCTTGCCAGAAAAACAATCATGATTAATGCACTACTGGCAGCCAATAATCCCAACTTCAGATCTGTATCCATAGAACATCCTCAATGTGAAAATTAAGACACCTCAACACCATAAATTTTAAGCGGTTATTTACCCTATTATCTAAAAATCATACCGCGATATTTAGTCCATACTCTTTATAGCATCGATTATTACTTTCACTTTTGAGCTAGATCAGACAAAATTCAAGGTTTATCGCTAAATTATTGCCAACCATCACTCTGTATATAAATATATTGGCAAACGATTAACAAATAGCTATACCCGACAAATTTCAAGTTACGGTGGTGTGCAAGTCAGTGCCATCAGCCAGACGGCAATTTGGAAGATAAAGGGTATATAAATTAGACCAGAAGGTCAGGAGTCCTTTTTTCATGGCAACGATTAAAGATGTGGCTAAACGCGCTGGTGTTTCGACCACAACCGTATCCCATGTTATCAATAAAACCCGTTTCGTCGCCGAAGATACAAAGGCCGCTGTTTGGGCTGCCATTAAGGAATTGAATTATTCTCCCAGTGCCGTTGCCCGCAGCCTAAAAGTTAACCACACCAAATCCATTGGGTTACTGGCAACATCAAGTGAAGCTCCTTATTTTGCCGAGATTATAGAATCTGTTGAAAATAGCTGCTATGGCAAAGGTTATACACTGATTTTATGTAATTCTCATAACGACCTCGATAAACAGAAAGCTTATCTCGCGATGCTGGCGCAAAAGCGGGTCGATGGTTTGCTGGTAATGTGTTCAGAATACCCTGATCAGCTTTTGAGTATGCTGGAAGGCTATCGCAATATTCCTATGGTGGTCATGGATTGGGGAGAATCCAGAGGCGATTTTACCGATGCAATTATTGATAATGCCTTTCATGGTGGTTACTTGGCTGGCCGTTATCTTATTGAGCGCGGCCACCGTGATATTGCATCCATTCCTGGGCCATTGGCAAGAAATACTGGCGGAGGACGCCATCAGGGTTTTCTTAAGGCACTGAAAGAAGCCAATATCACCATTCAGGATGAATGGATTGTACAAGGTGATTTTGAACCTGAATCCGGTTATCAGGCCATGTACAAAATCCTGAGCCAGAAACATCGCCCAACCGCTGTTTTTTGTGGTGGGGATGTCATGGCTATGGGAGCGATCTGTGCAGCCGACGAGTTAGGATTACGCGTTCCACAAGACATTTCCATCATCGGTTATGACAATATTCGCAATGCCCGCTATTTCACGCCAGCATTAACAACTATCCACCAACCCAAAGAACGTTTAGGGCAAATGGCTTTTACCATGTTACTGGACAGGATCGTCAATAAACGTGAGGATGCACAAACTATTGAAGTCCACCCACGCCTTGTTGAACGGCGCTCTGTTGCGGATGGACCTTTTATCGATTATCGCCGCTGACAGTTAATTTTCTTGCAGCCATTCGGCATTAAGCGTTTCGCTATCCCCCAGATAATCAAGTAACCAGCTTAATGCCGGTGAATGGCTTTTTTGTGACCATGTCAAACAGCATGGGCTATCAGGTAATGGTTGTTCAAGTTCGAGCGTTATCAACTTGCCTTTACGGATCAGCGGTAGTGCACGGTGTTTAGGCACCATGCCTACACACAATCCATCCATCAGACAACTTAATCCAACTCCCCAATCGGGAACAATCAACCTTCGTTGGTTATCCAAAGCCCATGTATCACGCTTGGGTAAGCTGCGTGAAGTGTCTTCGAGGCATAAACTGGGATAAGGCCGCATCTGATCATCATTCAATTTTCCCGATATCGCTGCCAGTTCGTGTTCAGGGCTGGCTACACATAACCATGGCATAAATCCCATATCCCTGAAGCTATATCGTTCACCAACAGGGGAGGCGCGTGTCGCTCCGATGGCAACATCCACTCTCCCATCCACCAAGGCATCCCATACGCCATTAAAAACTTCAGGGTAGATAAATAATTCAATATCTGGGAAATGGCGATAAAAATCCAAAATTAGCCGAAGAGTTCGCTCTGGTTTGACTACCTGATCGACTGCGATACTAAATTGTCCTCGCCAACCATTGGCCACCTGTTGGCACTGGTGCCGAGTGTGATTCATTTTTTTGATAACAGAACGAGCTTCTTTGACAAAAATGGCTCCCGCTTCTGTTAAATCGACATCACGGTGACGACGTTCAAACAAAGGTACTGCCAGCCACTCTTCGAGCTGCTTTACCGTATAACTGACAGCAGAAGGTACACGATGAAGCTCTGATGCAGCCGCACTGAAACTTCCTGTTCTGGCGACAGCATCAACAACTTCCAGAGAATATTCAGACCACATAGTTCTTCCTTTCAATTTTTTTCACAGCATGGTGCAAATATTACCGTTTCACAAGTAAAAATCATGCTATATAAAATAAGCCAATTAGCCACTCATCCACTACCACACCGAGTTATTAACACAATGACAACAAATAAAAACTCCATCTCATTTATGTTTTATCTCGCAGGCCTCAGTATGCTGGGCTATTTGGCCATCGATATGTATCTGCCCGCTTTCGATACAATGAAAGCAGAGTTAGGTACATCAACCAATGCTATCAGTGCGAGCCTCAGTATTTTTCTTGCCGGATTTGCTTTTGCCCAACTTTTGTGGGGACAATTGTCTGATCGTTTAGGCAGAAAACCTGTCCTTATTATCGGACTATCCCTGTTTTCCATTAGCTGTTTAGGTATGCTTTGGATAACTGATCATATTCAGTTATTGGTATTGAGATTTATGCAGGCAGTGGGTGTTTGTTCTGCTGCGGTTACCTGGCAGGCTTTAGTCGTTGATAGATATGATGCAGAGCGTACCAAACGGGTTTTTGCCATGATCATGCCCCTGGTTGCCCTTTCCCCTGCCCTTGCGCCTTTGTTAGGAGCGTGGCTATTAACGCATGATGGCTGGAGGGTCATTTTCCTTATTTTAATGATCGTGACGGTATTGCTGTTAATACCCACATTTTTTTTGGCTAATAAACGTACTAACATTGAAAGCCACACCAATAAAAAATCGATTTCTTTCTTTACGTTATTAACTTCTCCCGTTTTTAACGGGAATGTAATGATCTACGCATCTTGCAGTGCAGGTTTTTTTGCCTGGTTAACCGGGTCACCCACAATTTTAAAAGACATGGGTTATGATCCTACTGATATTGGCCTAAGTTATATTCCCCAAACTCTGGCCTTTATGATTGGCGGATATGGTTGCCGTATCTTATTGGAAAAAGTGAAAAGTGAAACCGTATTTCCATTTCTATTAGTGGGCTATGCTGTAAGCATGATCACTATTTATTTAATTTCCATATTAAGTGAACCTTCATTTATCGCTATTCTTATTCCCTTTTGTGTGATGGCGGCAATGAATGGTGCATCTTATCCAATTGCAGTCGCAAATGCTCTGTCTGTTTATCCTCAGGACAGTGGTAAAGCGGCTGCATTGCAAAATGCCCTGCAATTGGGCCTCTGTTTTGTCGCAAGTATGATCGTCTCTTTATTTATGGAATATCCTCTTTTGTCGACAACAACAGTAATGGCGTTTACAGCTCTCCCAATGGCGATCGGTTATTGGCTGCAAAAACAAGGCATTGAAAAAAACCACCAGGCATAAATGCTATAACTCCCCGAAAAAAATAATAGCTAAGAACATTATTATCTAAAGGTTACGCTTTATGTAACCTTTAGATGATTGTTTAAATGCTATTTCACTCATATACTTATACCGATTCATTATTCTAAAAGTTCGGGATTTGAGGTATTTCAGGGCATTGAGGCTCTCTTTAATTTCAGGATGAATAGGCAATATGTGCTTTTAATGCCATTTCTATATTATTTTTCAATAAACCTTCAAGGTTTACATAATAAAAATCAGCTATAAGTAACACCTCAGAATTCCATCACACAAATGTTGGAGAGTATATGAGTTCGTCTTTTGTTGAAGGTAAAAAAACAACCACTGATCCTTGGCATAGGATCGCCCATGAGTTACTTCAGGAAGCCGATATTGAGATCAATGGCAAGCGTCCTTTCGATCTACGCATTAAAAATCCTGACTTCTATAAGCGTGTATTAAGGGAAGGTTCATTGGGTCTGGGTGAGAGTTATATGGACGGCTGGTGGGAATGTGATCGCCTTGATATTTTCTTCTATAAAATATTACGGGCAGGCTTAGAACATCGTGTTCCTAAAAATACCAAAGATATCTTCAAGATAGTTATCTCTCGTATATTCAATTTACAATCGCCCAAACGTGCCTGGATTGTCGGTAAGGAACACTATAATTTAGGCAATGACCTTTTTACCCGGATGCTTGATCCTCATATGCAATATTCTTGTGGCTATTGGAAAAATGCTAATACCCTGGAAGAAGCACAATCCCATAAGCTACACCTGATTTGCGAAAAACTACAACTTTCTCCAGGCATGGCTGTATTAGATATCGGTTGTGGATGGGGAGGATTGGCAGCTTATGCTGCCAAAAACTATGGTGTATCTGTCACAGGGGTTACAATTTCAGCCGAGCAGCAGAAATATGCTCAGGAGCGCTGTAAAGATCTGGATGTAAAAATTATCCTTGAAGATTACCGCAACCTTAACCTTCAGTTTGATCGCGTTGTATCTGTCGGCATGTTTGAGCACGTTGGCCCTAAAAATTATGACAACTATTTCAATATCGTGGAAAAAAACCTGAAACCTGATGGCCTGTTCCTTCTCCATAGCATCGGTTCCAATATTGATAAGTCAGGCTCCGATGCATGGATCAGCAAATATATTTTTCCTAACGGCTGCTTACCATCGATAGCCAAAATTGCCAAAGCCACTGCCGGAAAGTTTGTTATGGAAGATTGGCACAACTTTGGGGCAGATTATGACCGAACACTGATGGCATGGTATGAACGATTTACTGCCAGTTGGCATGAAATAGAACATAACTACAGCCCACGCTTTAAACGGATGTTCACTTATTACCTGAATGCCTGTGCAGGCGCATTCCGCGCAAGAGATATTCAGTTATGGCAGATAGTATTCAGCCCGCGAGGCATTGAAAACGGATTGAGAGTTCCTCGATAGTGTTCCCCATAATGGCGTTCCCAAAGCTACAGAAATAGGATATTTCTGTAGCTTTCCTATCTTATAGGATCGAGTCATTACAAGCTTTACGACACAATCCAGAAATATTTTTTATTGTTCTTCAACCTGTAACAATAGTTTTTCTTGTTCTTTCTGGGCCATAACCCGTTCAACGGTATCTACAATCGCTTGAGTTTGTGGATCAATCTCAATATTAACCTTTTCACCCAAGCGTTTTTTGCCAAGTGTTGTTCGTTCCAATGTTTCCGGAATTAAATGAACGCAAAAACGATTATTAACGACATCTCCAATGGTTAAGCTAATTCCGTCAATACCAATAAACCCTTTGTGCAGGATATATTTCATCAACTGCTTGTCGTGAATGCGAAACCATATTTCATGGTTATTTTCAGAAGTGAAGATCTTGGCAATTTCTGCTGTTGTAATCACATGACCGGACATCAAATGCCCGCCAATTTCATCACCAAATTTAGCCGCTCTTTCCAGATTGACGCAATCACCTACCCTAAGCTCACCAAGGTTGGTCAGACGCAATGTCTCTTTCATTAAATCAAAACTGACTAAATCACCATTGATCTTAGTCACAGTCAGGCAACAGCCATTGTGGGAAACAGAAGCCCCCGTTTCAATTCCGGGTAATAATTCAGCCGGAAACTTAACAATATGAGTCCGAAAATGCATCTTTTCATCAATGGCAACTATCGGCGCTTTTCCCTGAACGATACCTGTAAACATGGGACCCTCTTTAATCATTTTATCTAGCGGATTAGTTTAACCTACTCGCCGCTTTTAAACACCACCCTGTTTAAACAGAATATTATTTTGGCTGAGTTTAGTTTCAGTTGAATGTTGCTTCAATCATGTTGTCTCAAATTCATTGCCCGGTTATTGGATATAGCCATCGTACAATGATTGGATTAATAAAATGAGTCCTATACAATATGACGGCTTATAAGCGATACATTTTCTATTTACATCGTTTGCTCGCAAAAAATACTTCTTATTTTTCTCGTTAATTTTCAATCAAAAAAGGTGTAGTACGTGCAGAAATATTTAAATGAAGCGCGTAGTTTGCTCGCTTTAGGGATCCCTGTCGTCATTGCGCAGTTTTCACAAACTGCGATGGGTTTCGTCGATACTGTCATGGCAGGTAAAGCTGGTGCTGTTGAAATGTCAGCGGTTGCTGTTGGTACATCAATCTGGCTGCCTACTATCCTGTTTGGTCAAGGCTTATTGCTTGCCTTAACCCCCATCGTGGCACACATGAATGGATCTGGTCAGAGAAAAAATGTTGCAGGCCAAATTCAGCAAGGGTTCTGGCTTGCCACCTTCCTTTCTGTCTTGATCATCGCCATCTTGTATAACAGCCGATTTATTATAGAGGCACAACATAACGTCGATCCTGTATTAGCTCAAAAAGCCACAGATTTTATCCATGCCATCATGTGGGGAGCGCCAGGTTATTTGTTTTATCAAGTTTTGCGCGGTCAATGTGAAGGATTATCGAAAACCAAACCAGGCATGGTAATTGGCATAGCCGGACTACTGGTCAATATCCCCGTTAACTATATTTTCATTTATGGTAAATTTGGTGCGCCTGAATTGGGCGGTGTAGGCTGCGGTGTCGCTACGGCAACGGTTTACTGGGTTATGTTCCTGTTTTTGCTTGCCTATGTGAAGCACTCTCCTTCCCAGAAGGATATCCAAACATTCAACAAATTTGCAGGCCCTAAATGGCATATGCAAAAACGTATTGCACTGCTTGGCTTACCCATTGCTTTGGCGATGTTTTTTGAAGTTACGTTGTTTGCCGTCGTCTCATTGTTGGTTTCCCCACTGGGGGTAGTGGCCGTGGCCGGGCACCAGATAGCGCTCAATTTCAGCTCCATGATGTTTATGTTCCCACTATCATTAGGGATAGCGGCAACCATTCGTGTTGGCCATAACCTGGGCCAACAATCAGCAGAAGGCGCTAAAATATCCGCCTATACGAGCATTATTGTTGGCTTAATTATTGCCTGTATGACGGCAACTTTCACGGTACTGGGTCGCGAGCACATCGCATTTATGTACAACGATAACTCTGAGGTTGTTACGCTTGCCTCCCATTTGATGCTATTTGCCGCGATCTACCAGCTTTCTGATTCGGTTCAGGTGATTGGCTCCGGGATATTACGCGGGTACAAAGATACACGTTCTATCTTCTTTATCACTTTTATTGCTTATTGGATTTTAGGGCTGCCAAGTGGCTATATTCTGGCGTTGACGGATTATGTCACCAAACCGATGGGGCCACAGGGTTTCTGGATTGGATTTATTATCGGTCTAACCGCATCGGCATTCATGATGGGTTACCGGATCCTATGGACACAGAAACAGCCGGCGCATTATGTTCTAAGACGTTCTAATCGTTAATTTAATACATTTCAATATACTAAGTGGTAGGTTCAAGGGGAAAAGCTGCGAATTCATGCAAAAAGATGTAAATGCGAGCAGTTGAACAAGAATTTGCATTTTTCCCCTTGCCAGAAGGCCCAGTGCCCGTTAATATTCGTTCCCGTTGTCAGCCGCGTAAATTTAGATTGCGTCCGTAGCTCAGTTGGTTAGAGCACCACCTTGACATGGTGGGGGTCGGTGGTTCGAGTCCACTCGGACGCACCAAATATCCGGTTGACAAGAAAACAATTCTATGTGCGTCCGTAGCTCAGTTGGTTAGAGCACCACCTTGACATGGTGGGGGTCGGTGGTTCGAGTCCACTCGGACGCACCATATCAAATTCGCCGTTTCAATTTTCCTTTATCTCATCAAACCTATCTCTTTCAGTACAATGCTCTCTCTGTTCATAAACTCATTTTTGACTCATGCTAACAACTCACTAAAAATCCAATGGCATTTTGTTTGCGCAACAACTGTCTGATTTCTTTAACCATGAGCTACGGCTATCGCCCCCTTTCTGTATAGAAATCTTTTCAAGTGCTATTTTTTGATTCATTTCACAGAAATTAGTCTCTATAATACGCTTATGTCATAAGTTGAATGGTTTCAGCCGGTTTATTTACCGAATCCAGAAAAAATTACAGATGATTAGTCGAACTAAACCCGCATATCTGCATAGACCCAACTTCACGCTGAAAAACCATTTGACGCTTACTGCTATCCATTTTCTATTGCTATCCGTTTTCCATTATTTGCGCAACTCAAAACATCAGATGATGTTGGCATAAGTGTTAATGTAATGGCTAGTGATTCACTCTTTTAATCCATTAAATCAGTAGATAGATTGTCATGAAAAAAACTAAAATTGTTTGTACCATCGGGCCGAAGACAGAATCCGAAGAGAAATTGACCGAACTGCTGAGTGCAGGTATGAATGTAATGCGCCTGAACTTTTCTCACGGTGACTACGAAGAGCATGGCCAGCGCATTAAAAACATTCGCGCAGTCGTCGCGAAAACCGGCAAAAAAGCAGCAATCTTGCTGGATACTAAAGGCCCTGAAATCCGTACCATGAAACTGGAAGAGGGTAATGATGTCTCCCTCACTGCGGGTCAAATTTTCACCTTTACCACAGATAAATCTGTTATCGGCAATCGAGAGCGCGTCGCCGTGACTTATGCTGGATTGTCAGAAGATCTGAAACCAGGAAACACCATATTGGTTGATGATGGTTTGATCGCCATGACAGTGAAAGAAACAACCGCGACTGAAGTCATCTGTGAGGTATTGAACAACGGTGATTTGGGCGAAAACAAAGGCGTTAACCTGCCAAATGTTTCCATCAACTTACCTGCACTGGCAGAAAAAGATAAACAAGATTTGATCTTCGGTTGTGAACAAGGCGTAGATTTTGTCGCCGCCTCTTTCATCCGTAAACGCTCTGACGTATTGGAGATCCGTGAGCACCTGAAAGCTCATGGCGGCGAACATATCCAAATCATTTCCAAAATCGAAAATCAGGAAGGCCTGAATAACTTCGATGAAATTCTCGAAGCCTCTGATGGTATCATGGTTGCCCGTGGTGATCTGGGTGTTGAGATCCCGGTAGAAGAAGTCATCTTCGCGCAAAAAATGATGATCGAAAAATGTAATGCCGCTCGTAAGGTTGTTATCACTGCAACCCAAATGCTGGATTCCATGATCAAAAACCCCCGCCCTACCCGTGCCGAAGCCGGTGACGTTGCTAACGCCATTTTAGACGGCACAGATGCAGTGATGCTTTCTGGTGAAAGTGCGAAAGGAAAATATCCTGTTGAAGCCGTTTCTATCATGGCAACCATCTGTGAACGTACAGATCGCGTTATGGGCAGCCGAATTGAGAATACCCGAACCCAGAAACTGCGTGTTACCGAAGCGGTATGCCGTGGTGCGGTTGAAATTGCAGAAAAACTGGCAGCCCCGCTGATTGTCGTGGCAACTTATGGTGGTAAGTCGGCGAGATCTATCCGCAAATATTTCCCTAACGCACCGATCCTTGCGTTGACAACTAATGAGATCACTGCTCGTCAATTGCTGCTGGTCAAGGGTGTTTCCACTCTGGTTGTCAAAGAAATCGCTTCTACCGATGATTTTTACCGTATCGGTAAAGAAGCTGCATTAGCAAGTGGTATGGCAAACAAAGGGGAAGCCGTTGTCATGATATCCGGTGCATTAGTACCCAGTGGCACAACCAACACCTCTTCTGTCCATGTGCTGTAAGACTCAGTAAACCATCAATAAAATAGCACTGCCCAAGTTGGGCAGTGCTGATAATCATAAAGAAGCCTAAATTTTTATTATGCAAATTGGGCTTCTTATATTTCTTTACAACCCATTTTCATGATCAATGTTACGGCCTATATCAATCCAACTTCAAGTTGCAGTTTGCAAGCCAATGAGAGTGCTTATATCTCCCCGCGTAGCGGGGAGATATAAGACGCATCTTGAAAGGCGACGGGTATAATATCCTTCCTTCAGATTGCTGCTTAATACAATAATATTTTACTATTTTCACTTAATTATGTTTATAAAATAGATCTTTTATATAACAATTATTCGTGTTAATTTAACAATATTGATTCAATTAGCCTTTAAATATTAAATTAATTAAACAGATAATTCTTACTGTTGTTTATTCTGATGAAACAGGCAAAATGGAATACACTTCACGTAACAGTTAAAATTATTCTGGTTAAATCATCGAGTTGGCAACACTTTTATTGTCGATATCCCAAAAAATTACTGGCTTATTTTGAAATAAAAAAATAGCAGGTTTTTTTCGTAGCAAATTTTTATTCTCTTTCTAAAATAGTTTGTGTAATACTTAGATGGCTACTTGGAGATTAACTTAATCTAGAGGGTAATGTGATGAATCGTACTAAAGTTGTATTTGGTGCAGTAATTCTGGCTTCCACCCTGTTAGCGGGTTGCTCAAGCGCGACTAAAGTTGAACAACTTGCCTCTCAGGTTCAAACTCTCGGTTCCAAAGTTGACCAATTGAGCAGTGGCCTCAGTGCTATTCGTTCTGATGTGCAATCAGCCAAAGACGAAGCTGCTCGTGCGAACCAGCGCCTTGATAACCAGGTTCGCTCATACAAGAAATAATCTTTATAGTGGGTTAATAAAAAATGGCGTACTATCCGTGTACGCCATTTCTATTTTTACTTTTCTACACAGTTCTATTTGTCAGGTTTCAGGTCGATAAATCGGCCCAGGTTGATGTAATGGCGGTATTTTGACGGGTTTAATTGCGTCTTCTGTATTTTCAATCGGCCTTGCCGCTTGGCTATTTGTCACCGACCCGGCATTCATCTGCACGGGCATGCCTGAACGACGGATAATGGCTTGTTCAACAAGAGCCCCATCCGTCTCACGATTATTAATGAACTCGACCAAACCTTCAGTACGTGGGATCGGCATTGTTTGTGGATCATCTGTCTCTTTATTGGAAAGTGGCTGATGAACTTCCACATAGCGCTTACCATCTGGCTCTACGGTATATTTCACCGGCTCATTAATGACCTGAACGCGCGTACCCCGTGGGACAGTACGAAACAAATCTTCAATATCATCCGGGCGCAGGCGAATACATCCTGAACTGACGCGCATCCCAATGCCGAAATTTGCATTTGTACCATGGATCAGATATTCGCCACGCCCAGCGGCCAAACGTAAGGCAAAATCCCCCATTGGATTATCTGGACCTGCGGGTATCACGGCAGGCAAAATAATTCCCCGACTCGCATAATCCTTGCGGATATTCACCGTTGGTGTCCATGTCGGGTTCTTGATCAATTGGCTGACTGATGTTGTCATGGTTGGCGTGTTACGCCCAAGTTGACCTATACCAATAGGGTAAACAACAACATCATTTTTTCCCTCAGGGAAATAGTAGAGCCTAAGTTCAGCCAGATTGATAACAATTCCCTGGCGAAGCGTGTCTGGAAGCAGCATCTGGGATGGAATAATTAATTCCGTACCAGGCTCAGGTAAATAGGGATCAATACCCGGATTCGCTTCCAACATCGCCAGTAAGCCTATTTGGTATTTGGCCGCAATAGCTTCTAGTGGAAGCCCATCATCGGGCACAATATAGGTAGAATTTACCCCAATCAGGCGGCTATTAGCAGGAGGCAATGGATACTCGATAGCATGGGCGATATTAGTCAATCCACTCAACGACAACATGCCAATCAAGAACATGCCGATAACAGGTAAAAATCGCTTCATACGTGCTTCCTGAAAATGATAGTTGCATGTTTGTGGTTAATTAATAGCCTATTTTGCAAAACTATTCTATCGCATTTGCGGTAATCAAAGCGGAAGCTATATTGGCCGGCTGTTCCCGTCAGCCAAATACTGACGGGAACAAAAACACCACAACGCGGGGGAAAATACTAAGGTAAAACTGCCGTTGTCAGGCGGGATGTGCAGCATAATTGTTGCTGATCATTATAAATATCAATCTGCCAGACCTGATGTGAACGGCCAAGATGGATAGGCTTGCAAATTCCTTTAACGCTACCCTCACGAACAGATTTAAGGTGGTTAGCATTAATTTCTATCCCCACCACTTTCTGTTCGCCTTCCGAGCAGAGATAGCCGGCAATTGAGCCGAGTGTTTCAGCCAATACGACAGAGGCTCCACCATGCAGGATCCCAAAGGGTTGTTTCGTTCGTTGATCGACAGGCATTACCCCTTCGATAAAGTCATCACCCAGCTGGGTAAATTCGATCCCGACATGTTTTACCATACACTCACCATTCAATTGATTCAGTGTATTGACATCTATATTACGTTTCCAAATCACGACATTATCTCCAATAGGGCTTGTAATGGATGTTTAAGCAACTTTCCTTCTATGCGTTTTACCTGACTGCGGCACGAATATCCGGTACTCAGGCAATGTTCTGAAGAGAGATTTTTCAGGGTTGAAGCCCATGAAAGTTTGTAAATGCCAAGGGAGCTTTCCCGGTTTTTCTTTTCATGGCCATAGGTTCCCGCCATGCCACAGCACCCGACATTGACATGATCCAACCGATGACCAAACTGGCGGAAGATATCAGCCCACTGTTTACCGCTATTGGGGAGTGCCGTCACTTCGGTACAGTGACCCAGTAAGTACCAGCCATGCTTAGGCACCGAATCATCGTTTTTCGCTGGTGACATTTTTTCCGGCAGGATACTGGCTAGCCATTCATGTACCAACTGAACGTTAAAATTTCCCCTCCGTTCACCGAGAATATCGTTATATTCATCCCGATAACACAGGACTAAAGCAGGGTCGACACCGACCAGGGGGATATTCAGGCGTGCAATCCGATTCAGGAAATCAGCCGTTTTCCCCGCGGTTTTGGCAAACCGATTCAAGAATCCTTTGACATGTTGTGCTTTTCCATTAGGTGAAAATGGCAGTAAGACGGGTTTATAACCGAGCTTTTCTGCCAACAGGACAAAATCAGTGACGACTTTTGCATCGTAGTAGCTTGTGAAAGGGTCCTGAACGATCAATACATGTTGAGCATGCTGTGATGGCGATAAGCCTTCCAACTGTTCCAGCGTTGTCCTCGCTGCATAATGACCAGCAAGTTGCTGCTGCAATGTCGGGTAGGAGAGTAACGGCAGATCAGCCATACCAATCGTATGCTGGCTGATTTTTTGTACCCAAGGTTGTTTGAGAAAAAAATTAAATACTCGCGGCGCTTTTGCCATTAATGGCGTACTGTGTTCAACATTAGCAACAATATGATCACGTAATGGGCGTAAGTAACGGCTGTGATACAGCGCTAAGAAGCGTGAGCGAAACGAAGGAACATCAATCTTGATCGGACATTGTGTTGAACAAGCCTTACAAGCTAAACAACCTGACATCGCCTCTTTAACTTCATGTGAAAAATCATATTCACCTCGCCACGCCTGCCAGCTATGGCGTGTCTTTTCAATCAAACCCCGCAAACTAGGACGCGCCTGATCCAGCCCATGCGCCAATAACCTGGGTTCAACCCCCTGCTCGGTCAAAAGCCGTAGCCATTCTCTGACCAAGGTCGCCCTGCCTTTGGGAGAGTGTATGCGGTGCTGGCTGATTTTCATTGACGGACACATTGGGCTTTTGACATCGAAATTAAAGCATAACCCATTACCATTACATTCCATTGCCCCGCGAAATGTCGTCCTGACATTGACGGGGATAGTACGGTCATAAGTCCCACGCTTGGCGGCATCAATTTTTATCATTGGAGCATCTACCCCAATTGGCGGACAAATTTTCCCCGGATTCAGTCGATTAAGCGGGTCAAATGCCGCTTTTATTCGACGCAGTTCGTTATACAAGACCTCACCAAAAAAGGCGGGGCTATATTCTGCCCGAAAACCCTTGCCATGCTCTCCCCATAACAGGCCACCATACTTGGCCGTCAAATGAACAACTTCATCAGAAATCTGTTTCATCAACATTTCCTGTTGGGGATCACACATATCCAATGCCGGACGCACATGCAAAACCCCCGCATCGACATGTCCAAACATGCCGTAATTCAGTTTATGGTTATCCAAAAGCTGGCGAAATTCGGCAATATAATCGGCAAGGTGTTGAGGAGGAACACAGGTATCTTCGACAAATGGAATGGGCTTAGCGGCACCTTTACTGTTGCCTAACAATCCGACGGCCTTTTTCCGCATGGCATAAATACGCTCAATATCCATCAAATCATGGCATGTTTGATAGCCAATAATGCCCGCCTGATTTTTTTCCATCAATTCATCAAGACGCAAGCAAATCGCTTGTAATTGCTGGTCAATTTTCTGCTCATCATTACCACTGAATTCGACAATATTCAGGCCTTGCATATCCTTATCAGGCACATCAGTAATCAATTCTTTCACTGAATGCCAGATGATATCCTCACGCGCCAAATTCAGTACTTTAGAGTCTACCGTCTCAACGGAGAGCGCCTTGGCCTCGACCATAAAAGGGGCATTGCGCAGGGCAGAATCAAAAGAGTCATATTTGACATTCACTAATCGCCTGACTTTAGGTAATGGCGTAATATCCAGTGTCGCCTCGGTAATGAAGGCCAGAGTCCCTTCAGAACCCGTCAAAATACGGGTGAGATCAAAAGACTGCATATCATCGCTGAACACATGGCGTAAATCGTATCCTGTCAGGAACCTGTTGAGTTTAGGGAACTTCTCAATGATTAATTTCCGTTGTTCACGGCAACGTTCCAATACCGTTTTATAAACACGACCAACGATACTCTCTTCTTGGGCAATCGATTCCGCTAATGCTGTATCCATAGGACGGGTATCTAAAATCTCCCCGCCCAATAAAACGGCGCGTACGCCAAGTACGTGATCTGAGGTTTTGCCATAAACCAGTGATCCCTGGCCGGAAGCATCGGTATTGATCATGCCGCCTAGCGTGGCACGGTTACTGGTTGAAAGTTCAGGAGAGAAAAAATAACCGAATGGTTTGAGATATTGATTAAGTTGATCTTTGATAACACCCGCTTCGACTCTTACCCATCCCTGTTCTGGATTAATTTCCAGAATACGGTTCATATAGCGGGACATGTCCACCACAATACCATTGTTAAGTGATTGTCCATTCGTGCCAGTCCCTCCACCGCGGGGAGTTAATGTCAGAGTCTTAAAACGCTCCTCTTCTGCCACTCTTGTCAGCAGTACAACATCAGCACTGGAACGAGGAAATACAACAGCTTGGGGTAACAGTTGATAAATACTGTTATCTGTCGCCATCGTCAGCCTATCAGCATAGCTACTGGCTGTGTCGCCAGTAAAGCCAGCTTCTTTCAGTGCAATCAAATAGTCCTGTGTCAGTTCGCTGACATGGGGGGCTTGTGATATACGTGGGATCATTGGCTAATTGCCCCTTATTCTAATAAGTATCCACAACATTGCTTTATCTATACTATCTTGGATAGCATCACTCAGACATTTTCGACTTTCTGAGCAGGCAGGCTTGCAACAATATCACAATATTTATCGATTTTGAGCAACCAATGAAATAACGTTATATTCAATGACCATTGTTACTGCCAATACCATACTCTTTTTAATTACCTGAGAAATGATTTCATGGAAAAATCACAATCATACCAAGATTTACCTAGGCTTTTATTTGCTCTGCTTTTCATTTTATTACTCATTACCACCAGCTTTTGGGTTTTAAGTCCTTTTATCCTGGGATTTATTTGGTCAGGGATGGTGGTTATCGCAACCTGGCCATTATTGGAGAAAATACAGCAACGATTATGGGGAAAACGCTGGATTGCGGTTTCCGTCATGACGTTACTATTAGTTTTGCTATTCGTTATTCCCATTGCATTACTTGTCAGCAGTTTAGTGGAAAACAGCGCGCCATTGATCGCATGGGCAAAATCCCCTTCCTCCTTCCAACTTCCACAATTGGAGTGGCTTAATCGGATACCCGTCGTTGGTGAAAACCTCTATTTTAAATGGCAGGATTTGATTGCCGATGGCAGTAACATGCTTCTCAACAAAATCCCCCCTTATATTGGTAAAACAGCCACATGGTTTTTTACCCAGGCAGCCAATGCGGGACGTTTTCTTTTCCATCTGGCGCTGATGGTCATGTTCAGTGTATTACTGTATTGGAAAGGTGAACAGGTTATGCTGAGTATTCGCCATTTTGCTATCCGATTGGCAGATAAACGCGGTGATGCTGTCGTGTTACTGGCAGCCCGATCTATCCGCGCCGTGGCCCTTGGTGTCGTTGTAACGGCGCTGGTTCAAGCCATCGCAGGCGGAGTGGGGTTAGCCATTGCCGGCATTCCCTATCCTACGATATTGACTGTAATCATGTTTGTATGCTGTGTCGCCCAGCTTGGGCCTCTGCTCGTTCTCATTCCCTCTATCGCATGGCTTTATTGGACAGGCGAAACAACCTGGGGAACCATTTTAATTATCTGGAGCTTAGTCTTAACCACAATGGATGGTGTCCTGCGCCCTTTCCTGATCCGTCTTGGGGCTGATTTACCTATGGTATTAATTCTCACTGGCGTCATCGGCGGAATACTTTCCTTGGGCGTCATTGGATTATTTATTGGGCCTGTTGTACTGGCCGTTTCTTACAGCTTGCTCTTGGCATGGATGAATGAAGTTCCTGAACCTGAAGAAAAAGTGACGGATACGGAAAACCATTTCGGGAAAAAACACGTCTGATAATCAAATAACTGCGCGAAAAATAATATTTTCGCGCAATTATCAAACTGGTAAATATATTATCTGAACGCCAATGCAAATTTATTTTTCAAAATGAATCAAACCCATCAAGAAAATTGTTGCAAAAAAGTTATTTTTTCAAATTTTCTTTTCTACTCTCTATTTATTAAGAGAATTCTTAATGAATAAACGCATTTATTAAATTAGTATTCACTCCATCGAAACAAATGTTTCCCAGAGTATTGCTATCTCAGCCTATAACGCCATAGGCTGGGTTCAATGAAGTAATATATATTGCTGTGTGTAGTCTTTGCCTGTCAGCCCATGATAGGCTTTTTTTTTGCGTATTTTCTATCTTCTCGATAATTAATCCTCTATTCTAAAAAAAATTAGATTACAGAGAATATATACCCATCGCCTTTCAAGATACGTCTTATATCTCCCCGCGCAGCGGGGAGATATCAACACGCTCATTGGTTTGCAAACTGCAACTTGAAGTTGGATTGGTATCAAAGCCTGTCAGGTTACTTTCAGGCTTTTATATTTAGGTTTGAATTAGGTTCGATCAGTTATTTCCAGCTAAAGCAATCCATGTTTTCACGACGGTATCAGGATTCAACGATAAACTGTCAATTCCCTCCTCCATTAGCCACTGGGCAAAATCTTCATGATCCGACGGTCCCTGTCCACAGATACCAACATATTTCCCCTGCCGTTTAGCCGCTTGAATTGCCATGGAAAGCAACTGTTTTACCGCATCATTGCGTTCATCAAATAATTCGGAGACCACACCAGAATCGCGATCTAATCCCAACGCCAATTGCGTCATATCATTTGAGCCAATTGAGAAACCGTCAAAATGTTCAAGGAATTGATCTGCCAATAATGCATTCGACGGAATTTCACACATCATGATGACTTTCAAGCCATCCTCGCCGCGCTTTAAGCCCTGGGATGCCAATTCCGCAATGACAGCTTCCGCCTGAGCAACGGTACGTACAAAGGGGATCATCACTTCAACATTCGTTAACCCCATCACGTTGCGTACTCGTTTGATCGCCTCACACTCCAAAGCAAAACATTGGCGGAAATTATCAGAGACGTAACGCCCTGCGCCACGGAACCCCAGCATCGGGTTTTCTTCATGTGGTTCATACAGGTCGCCCCCCACCAAGTTCGCATATTCATTGGATTTAAAATCTGACAAGCGAACAATCACACGCTTAGGCCAGAATGCTGCCGCCAACGTGGCAATCCCTTCGGTCAATTTCCCGACATAAAATTCAATTGGGTCATCATAACCCACCATCAGCGACTTAATTTGTTCTTGCAGCTCATGGGATTGTGCGGAAAATTCAAGCAGGGCACGAGGGTGCACACCGATCATGCGGTTAATAATAAACTCCAGTCGCGCCAGGCCAACCCCTTCATTTGGCAAACAGGCGAAATCAAATGCGCGATCAGGATTACCCACATTCATCATGATCTTCACATCTAATTCCGGCAACCTATCAACCTGGGAACTCTGAACACTAAAGTCTAATTTATTCTGATAAACGTAACCTGTATCACCTTCTGAGCAAGACACCGTGACCTGTTGGCCTTCTTGCAAACGTTCCGTCGCATCGCCGCAGCCCACAACAGCAGGGATACCCAATTCACGGGCAATAATGGCGGCATGGCAAGTACGTCCTCCACGATTAGTGACAATGGCCGCGGCTTTTTTCATGATCGGCTCCCAATCGGGGTCAGTCATGTCAGTTACCAACACATCCCCCACTTGAATGCGATCCATTTCACTCAAATTGTGGATAACCTTGACCGTTCCAACACCAATACGATGCCCAATCGCCCGACCTTCCACCAACACATTGCCGTGCTCATTGAGTTGGTAGCGTTCCATGACCTGCTGATTTGACCGAACCGTTTCAGGGCGAGCCTGGACAATATACAATTTGCCATTGTGCCCATCTTTCGCCCACTCGATATCCATTGGGCGACCATAATGTTTCTCGATCAGCACAGCCTGCCTGGCTAATTCTTCCACCTCACTGTCGGCCAAAGAAAAACGATTGCGCAGTTCATCTGATATATTCTCCGTACGCACTTGTTTCCCATGTTCTTTGCTGTCCGCGTAAACCATGCGTATTTTTTTGGAGCCAAGATTGCGGCGCACGATGGCAGGACGATGCTTTTCCAACGTAGGTTTATGAACATAAAACTCATCAGGGTTTACCGCTCCCTGCACGACCATCTCCCCCAGGCCATAAGCTGACGTAATAAACACAACCTGGTCAAAACCTGACTCAGTATCAATGGTAAACATGACCCCAGATGAAGCCAAATCAGAACGCACCATACGCTGCACCCCCGCCGAAAGTGCAACGCCGCGGTGGTCGTAACCCTGATGAACACGGTAAGAAATAGCCCGATCATTAAAAAGCGATGCAAAGACATGCTTGATAGCGACCATCACCGCATCAATGCCTTGCACATTCAAGAACGTTTCTTGCTGTCCAGCAAAAGAAGCATCCGGCATATCTTCCGCTGTTGCAGAAGAGCGCACGGCAAAAGAAGCATCAGGCACGCCTTCAGAGAGTTGCAGATAGGCATTACGGATATCTTTTTCAAGTTGAGCCGTAAATGGTGTGTCAATCACCCATTGGCGGATCTGTGCACCGGCTTTAGCCAATTGATTGACATCATCCACATGGGTTTCATCCAGCAATTGGTAAATACGCTGGTTCACACCACTTTGTTCCAGAAAATCATTAAATGCCTGTGCAGTTGTAGCAAACCCATTGGGAACGGACACGCCAAGTTCAGCCAGATTGGTAATCATCTCGCCAAGCGAGGCGTTTTTACCACCGACTCGACTAACATCATTCATGCCTAATTGGTTATACCAGAGCACATTGCTTGGGGTGAGGCCACTATTGGACATTAGAAACGATCCTTTTTTACATTCGGAGGTACAAATCGGAAAATTGAAGCTGCTCTTTACAGCAGGAAATAGCCTAGCACATTGTCTTGTCAGATATGGAAAGGTGAATCGATCAACCCAACAATATTATTTTTTTACGGGTATAATCTGGAAAATGAACCACGCTGATGATGTTTATTAACGACAAAAGAAAAACGCCAATGATAAAAACGCTTATCCCCCAAACACCGGAAAATGAAACACTGGAACGCAGTGTATTTTTTATTTCCGATGGAACAGCAATTACGGCAGAAGTATTAGGCCATGCCGTGTTGTCCCAATTTCCAATTACCCTTATTTCCTATACCTTACCTTTCGTCACGAGCAAAACCAGGGCAGAGGAAGTTCGGGATCAAATAAACGCGATATATCAACAAACCCAAATCAGGCCGTTAGTTTTTTACTCCATTATTTCAGATGAAGTTAAAAGCATTATTACGCGTAGCAACGGATTTTGTCAGGATATTGTTCAAACCTTGGTCGCGCCAATACAACAAGAAATTGGCCTGGAGCCACAACCGGAATTACACCGAACCCACGGCTTATCTAAAAAAAATCTGGGGCAATATGATGCCCGCATTGCTGCCATCGATTACACCCTCGCCCATGATGATGGTATTTCACTGCGTAATCTTGATCAGGCCCACGTGATTATTCTGGGCGTATCCCGTTGTGGAAAAACACCAACCAGCCTCTATCTTGCTATGCAATTTGGTATTCAGGCGGCAAACTATCCTTTTACCTCAGATGATATGGATAATTTACAGCTACCCCCCGCCTTAAAACCCTTTCAACATAAATTGTTTGGCCTGACGATTAGCCCGGAAAGGCTTGCGGCCATTCGTGAAGAGCGGCGTGAAAATAGCCGTTATGCGTCATTACGACAATGTCGGATTGAAATTGCTGAAGTTGAGGCTTTATTCCGAAAAAATAAGATCAGTTACCTGAATACCACTAATTATTCTGTCGAAGAGATTTCTACCAAAATTATTGACAGCCTGGGATTAAAACGCCGTATGTTCTGATGGCAAAACACAAATATGTTTAACAATATTTATTCACGCCACTTTCTCGCATATACCAATCCAACTTCAAGTTGCCGTTTGCAAGCCAATGAGAGTGTTTATATCTCCCCGCTGCGCGGGGAGATATAAGACGCATCTTGAAAGACGACGGGTATAAATATCATGATTGTCTGTTGAATTTACCGGGCGTTGAGTTATTGTGATCCCCCAGTTATTTCAAACTCTGTCTCAATATGAAGTGGAATCCGAGAAAGAAAGTATATGTACAAAACAGATGAGCTAAGAACCCGCCGTATTGATAGCCTGATTACACCTAAAGCACTTGCAGAACAATATCCTATATCAGACAAGATCTTGCAAAATGTGACATCGTCACGACAGCGTATTGAATCCATCCTGACCGGCGAAGATCACCGTTTACTGGTCATTATTGGACCCTGCTCGATTCATGATGTTGATGCCGCCCTTGATTATGCCTCTCGCTTACTCCCCCTGCGCGAAAAATACCAGCACAATTTAGAAATTATCATGCGAACCTATTTCGAGAAACCGAGAACGGTTGTTGGCTGGAAAGGCTTAATTTCAGATCCCCTGTTGGATGGATCGTGTCAGGTCAATAAAGGGATCTCTCTTGCCCGTAAGTTACTAATTGAGATCAATGAATTGGGTGTTCCGACTGCGACAGAATTTCTGGATATGATCACCGGCCAATACATTGCCGATTTAATTAGCTGGGGAGCGATCGGCGCCAGAACAACAGAGAGCCAAATTCACCGGGAAATGGCCTCCGCCCTGTCATGCCCGGTTGGCTTTAAAAACGGGACGGATGGCAATACGCTTATCGCCATTGATGCAATACGTGCGGCACGCGCCAAGCATATGTTTTTATCCCCAGATAAAAATGGTCAAATGACGATTTATCAAACCAACGGCAACCCTTATGGACATATTATTATGCGGGGTGGGAAAAAACCGAATTACAATGCCGAAGATATTGCAGCAACCTGCCATAAATTACGTGAATTTCACTTACCCGAACGCTTAATTGTGGATTGCAGCCACGCGAATTGTCAGAAAATTCATCGTCGTCAATTGGATATTGCAAGAAATATTGGTGAACAAATCCAATCTGGTTCAACCGCGATTGCTGGTGTGATGGCTGAAAGTTTTTTAGTCGAAGGAACACAAAAAGTCATCAAGGGTGGAACCTTAACCTACGGCCAATCGATTACCGACCCATGCCTTAGTTGGCAGGATACGGAAGAATTTATCAATATCCTTGACCAAGCCATACAAAATCGTTCCTGAATCCTTTCTTTATCTTGGCTCCTACCCGCCGTCGGAGCCACCCACCATGAAAAATAAATCCTTTAAATTCAAATAAATGATATAAAATTCCAGATATCGAAAAAAGAGCTTGAAGTTAACCCCTGTTGAAACGATAATTATTCTCAATATCAGAATAATTATTGTTCAATTTGATTATGGAAAAATTAGCACACCATCAACGTTGCGACACAAGTCATCTGCAACAGCAGATTATTCCTGATCTATCCAACGATCCTGTAAGGATCAATGACATCGATCGTCAACCGCTATTGGGAAAACCGTATGCTATGAAAATTTGCCACCAAAGCAGATTTTCCCGTTACGTCCGCCCAAATCCAGCAAATTTATTCTAACGCGATAAAAAACCCAACAAGCTCACCGCTGAATAACGGTGAGATATCAGTTAATTGTGTTCATAGAAACACGCTATTTCAGCACGGAAATTGACCTGCATGACTCTAATGAAATCATCAAATCTAAAACTGTCGACATTAAGCGTACTCATCTTCGCAGGTTTATCTTCTGCGAATGCAACAACAGTACATTCTGAGAAAGATAAATCATCTAAAGATACGTTGGTGGTATATGCCACTGGCAACCAACGTGACAGTTTTGAAGCACCTATGATGGTGACAGTTATTGAAGGCAATTCAGCCAGTAACCAGGTTGCAGGCAACGCAAATGATTTACTGCGCACCATTCCAGGCGTTGATATCGCTGGCATTGGTCGTGCCAATGGCCAAGATATCAGCATGCGCGGTTATTCTCAAAAAGGGGTTTTGACGCTGGTTGATGGTATTCGACAAGGAACTGACACTGGGCACCTCAACGGCGTGTTCCTTGATCCAGCCTTGATTAAGCAAGTTGAAGTTGTCCGTGGCCCATCAGCGTTATTATATGGCAGTGGTGCCTTGGGTGGTGTTATCGCCTACCAAACAGTGGATGCCGCTGATCTATTGGAAGAAGGCAAAAATACGGGTTTTCGTGTCTTCAGCCGCGCAGGTAGTGGTGACCATAGTCTGGGATTGGGTGGAACCGCATTCGGTAAGACAGAACAGTTTGATGGATTATTTGCATTTGGCACCCGCGATGTCGGCAATATCCGTTTTGGAAAAGGCGTAACAGAATATAACGATGAGTTCATCGGTAATGCCTTGGCAAAAGGTTCTTGGAAAATAAATGACAACCAAAAACTCAGCGGAAGCCTGCGTTATTATCGCAACGATGCACATGAGCCTAAAAATCCACAATTTCCAAACAGAGATGACAGTCAACATGTAGACCGCACCACAATACAACGTGATGCCCAACTGTCTTATCAGTTAAATCCAGCAGAATATAGCTGGTTAAACGCCAGAGCAGATATTTATTATTCCGATATAAATATTAATAACAAAAATAAAGACAAGAGCTTTGAAGGCCGTAAGCAAGAGACTTATGGTATAAAACTTGAAAATCGTTCCCATTTGGGAAATACCGCCTTTGCGACACACCAATTTACCTATGGTGGTGAGGCTTATAAGCAAAAACAACAGCCAAGTAGCAATATAGTAGAGGGTTTTCCCAACGCCAATATTCATTTTGCCTCTGGCTGGTTCCAAAACGAGATGACCCTGCGTGATCTACCTGTCTCGTTTATTGTGGGTACACGTTACGACAATTACAAAGCCACAAATAGCAAATATGATGATATCAGTGCCGACAAATGGTCATCAAAAGGCGCCATTAGTATCACCCCTACAGATTGGTCAATGTTATTTGCTTCCTATTCCCAGGCATTCCGTGCTCCGGGTATGGGCGAAATGTATAACGATTCGAAACATTTCTATATGCCTTCAAAGACAGGTGGTCCTGGACTTACAAACTATTGGAAACCCAATCCAAACTTACGTCCTGAAAGCAATGAAACTCAAGAATACGGTTTCGGGCTGCGTTTCGATGAACTGTTTACCAACAATGATGGTTTGAAATTTAAAGCTAGCTATTTTGATACTCAGGCGAAAGATTACATATCTTCCACTGTGACACCTGATATGAGATTTACGACATCTTTCAATATCCCAAAAGCCAAAATTTGGGGTTGGGACATTTCTATGACGTATGACTCTGACTGGTTCTCTTGGGATCTCGCTTATAACCGAACAACGGGTAAAAATAAAGAAACTGACGCCTCTATAGGCGCATTGAGTCCTGATACCCTAACCAGCACATTGGATATTCCATTATTTAATACCAATTTTTCTATTGGATGGATCGGTAAATTTACCCAACATACCAACCTCAGAGGAAAAAATGGTGATAAGAATGAACGTAACCAAAAAATTACCCAATACGCGGGTTATGGCGTCAATGACTTCTACGTCAGCTACCATGGTAATGGAACATTAAAAGAGCTGACGGCCTCCGTTGTGCTGGGTAACGCTTTCGACAAATCCTATTACTCATCACTGGGAGCACCACAGGCTGGTCGTAATGCCAAGCTGTTTGTGAGCTACCAGTGGTAAAGAACAAACAGATTATGACTTTGATTTTAAAATAACATTATTTTTAAACACCGTTTTTTTAAGGAGCTAGCAACTGTGAACCAGTCACTTTATGAACGTTATCTACAAGCCAAGGCAGAAAACAAAGCTAAATATGCCCGCGATCTGGCCGCTTACCTTAATGTCAGTGAAAGCGAGTTATTACATAGCCGTGTCGGTATCGACGCAAAACGTCTGAACATTGATGCACCTACTCTGCTTCAAGCGCTGGCAACCGTAGGCGAAACCAAGGCGATCACCCGTAATGACTTTGCCGTGCATGAACATATTGGATGCTATGAAAATACTAAATTTAGCCCACATGTTGGTTTGATCCTCAACCCACGTGAGCTTGACCTGCGTCTATTCTTCGATCACTGGAGCAGCATTTTCTCTCTGGTTGAACCGGCCAAAAATGGGATGCGTCATAGCATTCAATTCTTTGATCGCCAAGGCGATGCGTTGCATAAAGTCTATGCCACCAGCAACACCGATATGGCTGCATGGGAAGCGCTGATCGAAAAATATCAGACCAGTGAAAATCCAGAGTTGGAGATCCAACCGGAAGCAGTGCCTGAACATGCAGAAGTCACAGAGCAACTGAAAGCCCAGCTAGATGAAGAATGGCGTGCCATGACTGACGTTCATCAATTCTTCATCATGATGAAACGCCACAACCTTAACCGCCAGCAGATTTTCAATGCAGTAAAAGAGGATTTAGCTTATCGTGTGGATAATTCAGCCCTGACTCAGCTGATAGAGGTTGCCCATAAAGATCAAAACGAAATCATGATCTTTGTCGGGAACCGTGGTTGTGTCCAGATTTTCACGGGTAAATTGGAACGTCTGATGCCTTATCAGGAAGAAAATTCCTCCCAGAAATGGATCAACATTTTCAATCGCAATTTCACTTTGCACCTGATTGAAAGTGCCATTGCAGAAAGTTGGGTTACCCGTAAACCGACTGATTGTGGCTTCGTCACCAGCCTTGAGTTGTTTGATGCCTCTGGCAATCAAATCGCACAATTGTACGGCCAACGTACTGAAGGTACGCCTGAGCAAGCTCATTGGCGTGAACAAATTGCGGCTTTACCTAAACTGCAACCAGAACAGGAAACGTGTGTAGCATGAAAAAATGGCTTCTAACATTTATGCTTGCCATCTCTTTCAATGTGTTCTCTGCTGAACGCATTGTTACCATTGGTGGCGATGTGTCTGAAATTGTTTTTGCACTTGGCGAAGGACAGCATGTTGTCGCAAGGGACAGTACCAGCCAAAATCCTAAAGAACTGCTTTCCCTGCCTGATATCGGGTATATGAGGATGCTGAATTCAGAAGGGATCTTATCCATGCGCCCATCACTGGTGATCGCAAGTGAATCGGCACAACCTTCCCTGGCACTCAAGCAAGTCGAAGATGCCGGTATAAAAGTGATTAAAGTGACCAGCGAAACCTCGTTAGAAGCCGTTCCTGCAAAGATTATGACCGTCGCCAAGGCGGTCAATCAGGCAAAACGCGGGGAAGCATTGATTGCCCAATATCGGCAACAACTGGCAGATATCGACACGTCAGATATTTCCACTAACGTCGTTTTTATCATGAGTCACGGTGGCATCATGCCAATGGCGGCGGGCCAGAAAACCGCAGCCGATCAAATTATCCGTGCCATTGGTGCAAAAAATGCGATGCAAGGCTTCCAGGGATATCGTCCTTTATCTCAAGAAGGCGTTATTGCCAGCAAACCGGATTTACTGCTGATCAGCACCGAAGGGTTAAAGACTTTGGGGGGTATGGATAAAATCTGGCAGCTTCCTGGGTTAAGTTTCACGCCAGCAGGAAAGAAAAAACAGGTCGTGGTGGTTGATGAAATGGGCCTACTTGGATTTGGCCTGCAAACACCGGCCGTAATGAAACAAGTCCGTGATGTCGCGGAGAAAGTGCAATGAGTCATTCCCGATCCCCCAGTCTCGGTGTGATAGTCCTGAGCTTATTGTTGTTCCTGATAGCAATTAGCTCAGCGAATATGGGGGCATTGCCACTTTCTTTTAAAACACTGTGGGAATCCTCTTTGGATGACCCACAGTGGCAAATTTGGCTGAATATTCGGTTACCACGCATTTTGCTGGCGATCCTCGTTGGAGGAGCGCTGGCGATATCGGGTGCCGTCATGCAAGGATTATTCCGTAACCCTATGGCCGATCCCGGATTATTAGGGATGAGTAGTGGAGCGGCACTGACCGTTGCAATGTTTATTATATTGCCTTTCTCCTTACCCGCCAGTATTGCGTTGTACGGACATATCATTGCCGCTTTTATCGGTAGCTTATTGGTATCATCCCTGATATTCATTCTCAACAAATATAACCACGGTAACCTGTCAAAGCTACTCCTTGCAGGCATTGCCATCAATGTATTATGTTCGTCATTTATCGGCGTATTGAGTTATATCAGTAACGACCAACAATTACGCCAATTTTCCATTTGGATGATGGGTTCACTCAGCCAAATAGAGTGGCCAACACTGATTATTGCTGCTTCGCTCATTATCCCTGTTTGTATACTGACTCTCAGCCAGTCACGTAAACTCAATTTATTGCAACTGGGCGATGAAGAAGCACACTATTTAGGCATTAATGTCCAACGCACCAAATATCAATTATTACTGTTAAGTGCCCTATTAGTTGGATGTGCCGTTGCTTTGACGGGTGTCATTGGTTTCATTGGCTTAGTTATTCCACACCTTGCCAGGCTACGGTTTGGTGGGGATCATACTTGGCTACTGCCAATCTCTGCCCTGGGTGGAGCATGTCTTTTGTTAAAAGCCGACACATTAGCCAGAATATTAGTTTCTCCTGCTGAAATGCCAGTAGGACTTATCACTGGTTTGATCGGTGCGCCCTATTTTTTATGGCTCATCCTTAGGCCATCAAAAAGCCGTTTATAATGGAACCGATCATGTCAAATAATTTACTTGAAGCGCAAAATTTAAATTATTTCATCGGGCAGCGTCAGATAATCAAGGATGTTTCCCTTTCCCTGCGCCAAGGGGAAGTTGTGGCAATTATCGGCCCAAATGGGGCGGGAAAATCAACATTGTTGCGTCTATTGACTGGGTATATTTTACCTGATTCAGGAAACTGTTTATTAAAAGGTGTTCCTATTTCCCGTTGGCCAACTCAGCAACTGGCTCGCATTCGTGCCGTAATGCGGCAATATAGTTCACTCTCCTTTCCGTTTAGTGTAGAGGAAGTCATCGCTATGGGACGTGTTCCTCATGAAAATACCCACAAAAGAACTGCCATTGATGAAGCGATTGCCTTGACAGAGTGTGAAGAGCTGAGAAACAGGAACTATCAGCAATTGTCTGGAGGCGAACAACAACGGGTCCAACTGGCAAGAGTTTTAGCCCAACTTTGGCACCCTGAACCCACCGAATCTTGTCTGTTTTTGGATGAACCCACGTCAGCACTGGATCTTTATCACCAGCAACATACATTGCGATTAGTTCACCGCTTGACAAGACAGCGCCCCGTTGCGGCCTGCTGTGTCTTGCATGATTTGAACCTGGCGTCACTCTATGCCGATAAGATCATTTTATTGCATAAAGGCCGATTAGTGGCATCCGGCACGCCAAAAGAGGTACTGCGTGACGATGTTCTTAAGCAATGGTATCAAGCCGATCTGGGGGTTATGCAGCATCCTGAAACTCACCAGCCACAGATCTATCTCCGGCAATAAGATGCTATCGTTTATTCCTTTTTAATCGTCAAGAGTAAAAGAAAGGCAAATTTTGCAGATCACCGCAAAATTTGCCTCAAATAAATAAACAATTTGGCTCAAAACAGCTTGAAATTAATTAATATTTTTAGAAGTACGCTGTTTGCGAGCCGAAGGCAAATACCAAAGTGTCGCAATCAAACAGAGGGCATAGCCCAACATTTCACAGCCTTCCTCCACCATATTTTTAACCGTCCGGTTAAAATGTTCATCCATCAACCCCTGCCACAGTGCCCCCATACCAAATAAGCGGGAAAACACCAGCACGCACAACAGGCCGCAAACCATCATGGAATAACTTTGGTGACGAGTGAAATAAACAAGCCCAGAGAGAGTCTGCTGACCATTTTTGCAGGCATATCCAATACAGACTAAAGCAAGTGGAATGGCAAGCCACGACCATGCACCATGAAAGAAGAGATTATCAAAATAGCTATCTAATTCTCTAATTAGAAGGCAACTGAAAAAACCCGCCATGAGTACCAATGATGGCCGCAACTTTACATTTTGTTTGACTTCATAAAACAGCAAGGTAGCAATAATCAGTAAAGTTAATTCCTGAAAAATTTCAGTCAGTGAATCTTCCCCTACCCCATTTTGCAAGTAATTGACATCCAAAAAAAGTAAACCGGTGACTCCTGCGATCACCAATGCGTAGAAAATAAAAAAAACCAGCTTCCGGGTTAAATAGATGAGAGCCGATTGCATTATATCCTCGTTTATAATTAACAACTCCGGGCATAATACCACTTATACAAAAACCTGATGAACATCTGATGCGGCGGTTGGTTTTATCAGCCCCAAAATAAACGATAGGTGACAGTGAGTAATCTGAAACAGCACATTTTGCGTATACGCTAAAAGAGAAATTCTTAAAATGGCTCACACAATAACGCAATTAATTATTTGTCAGTCTATTTTTGGCAAAAAAACCCACCCATGTGGGAGGTAAACGTGTTAGAAAATATTATCAACGATATTGTCAGATGGTTAGAAAGCCAACTTCAACAGACTGAAGGTATTAAGATAGATGCCATAGCCCATAAAAGTGGCTATTCAAAATGGCATTTACAACGAATTTTTAAGGAGCTGAAAGGCTGTACGTTAGGCCAATATGTACGCCGTCGTCGTCTCCATGAAGCAGCCAGATCTCTGCGTGAAGGCAATTTGCCAATTCTTGATATTGCTCTTCAATATGGTTTTAGCTCTCAAGCTACATTTACCCGAATTTTTAAAAAGCATTTTAATACCACCCCCGCTAAGTTCCGGGAAAATGGGCATTTGCCTGAGTTCAAGACGTTCTTGTATTGTGAAGAATAACATCAAATTCTGCGAGCTTGCCAAAAAACACGCCGCCAATACACATTATCAAGGGAAGAACGTATTACGCCTTTACTGGTGGATGCATGAATAAATTCATTGTTCGTATCGTAAATTCCCACATGCAATCCACTTTTTCCACTGCCGGTTTTGAAAAAAACCAAATCCCCTGGCATCAAATCATCTTTGCTTATCCGTGTGCCTAGTTGGGTTTGCTCATTGGTTGTCCGAGGAAGTTGGATATTAAAACGATCAGAAAAAGTCCGATAAACAAATCCAGAACAATCGATACCACGCCTATCCATGCCGCCATAGCGATAGGGCGTATTTTGCCATTGTTCAAGTTGATCGTTTAACTGGGCAATCACCATTATCGGATCAGAAAGGGCTGCCTGCAACTGAGGTGAATTAGGCTTGGAAACAGGATTGGTACAACCAATAAGGAAGACACTCAATAATAAGCATAAATGCCTTATTCTTATTACCATTAACTTTCCCTCAGTTATCACATAGAAACAACGAACTGTATCCAGCGAGAAATAAAAAAACAAGCATCCCTAATAATTTTATTTAACCTGAGATATTTTATCCGGCGCTATTCGTACCGGTTACGCTGTAACTCACTTAATGAGATTGCTTCGTTTCCGGTCTGCTGATCAACCAAACGCCCAATAAAATGGAAAAAACGCCCAACGTTTTTAACAGCGAGATAGTTTCATTGAACCAAGGCAATAAGGCCGCCATTAGGTAAACAAAAACATAGCTCAAGCTGATAATAGGATACGCTTTATTCAATGGCAGGTATTTCAGTGTGAAAAACCAACATACCATAGATAATGTATAACCCGCCAATCCTGCCATCATCATCAACAACGGATTATGATTTGCCCAAAGCCAATCAATGTCCAGCCAATGCATTGATAACGAAAGTTCTGGCAGGCGGGCAACTCCCCATTTCAATAACAACTGCGCTGCCGTGATCAGCAAGACGCTCACTATACCCCAAAGATAGCCTTTCATTGACTCAAACTCATCAATAATATCCCGAACATAATGGCAAAAACCCCCATCCAGTGCCTTAGCCCGACTTTTTCCTGATACAAAAATTGCCCAATCAAAGTCACTATGACAAAGTTGATACTCAGCATAGGGTAAGCCATGCTCAGTGGTAAAAATTGCAATAATCGTAACCAAAATATCATCCCTATGCCCAGCAGAAAAATAGCACTGAACAGCCACATCGCCATAGATACCACTTTATGCGGGGGATCTTTTTTCTGCCAACAAATCACCGCCTGTTTCTGGCATAACTGCCCAGCGCAAGTGAGCAAGCTAACCAAAATTAATAATATTATATTGTTACTCATGACTGTTTCTTATAAATTAAAAGTACAAGTCTATGATTACGTCGCACAAAATCCGGTTCCGGTAATTCAGTCAATTCACTTTCTGAGGGTAATAGAAAAACAATAGCAACTTGGCCTTTTTTACGCGCTTGCACTAACCATGCAGGAAACTCTTGCTCGGTGATATATCGGTATTGGCTATCAGGGTAAGCAAGGCCATATTCCAATTCCCCTGGACGATCAAGCAGATAAATATCACTGCGTTTCAATTCCCACGCCATCGCCGCCCCCACCCCAACAGATTGAGTCAAAATATATTTACTGCCCACCAACTCTTTCTCATTTTGTTGAATGAAATGCTGGGGAAGTTTCGAGTTTATTGTATTGTCAGGTAATGCGCTGCCTATAGATAAGGAGAGCATAATTGAACAAGCCGCAGCCCATAACCAATATTTACCATCGTGAATAAAACAGAGATAACCAACCCCAGCCCAAACGCCAAAGGCAGTAATTCCCATAATCCATTTCAGCCATTCATCAGGCTGATAAAGTGGCGGCGCCTTCAACGTTTCCAAAGCAAACAGGAGCAAAATGGCAAGCAATCCGATGAAAACATTCACCAACCCATTTATTTTTAACACCTTCATATTGTCATTTTTGGCACAATCGACAGCATATTTTGCCATCATCAATGCTAAGGGGCCGATAAAAGGTAAAACGTAAGTGGGTAATTTTCCTTTTGCGATACTGAAAAACATAAATGGAACAACGAACCAACAAAACAGGAAAAACATTTCTGGGTGACTTTTTTTCTCTTTCCAGCTTTTGATTAAGGCACCTGGCAGTAACCCTAACCACGGGATCACCCCTAAAATCAATATTGGTACGTAATACCAAATAGGGGCAATATGTTGAGCGTTTTCAGAAGCAAAACGCTGCACATGTTCTACCCAAAAGAAATAATGCCAGTAATCTGGCTCACGCAAAGCAATTGCAATCACCCATGGCAGGCTGATCAAAACGGCAAAAATTATGGCAAGAGGCCCAAAACGAACCATTTCCCAAAAGCGCTTCTGATATATCGTGATGGGTATCATAGCAACCACCGGTAATGCCAACGCCAGAAATCCTTTTGTCATAAAGGCAATACCGCAGGTCAACCCCAGAGCAGACCATGCCAGAATGCGTTCCCGGTTCGAAGTCGCCTTAAGTGCCCAATAACAACTCACAATCCCTGCGGTAACCCATAAAGAAAACATAGGATCAAGGACACTGTATGTTCCAATGGAAAAGACAATAAACATGGAAATGTAAATCAGGCTGGAAACGAAAGCAGTCTGGCGACATTGCCACATCATCATTGCCAAACGATACAGAAGAAATGCGCTGATTAGGGTACTGAACACGGAGCCAAAACGCACAGCAAAATTATTGTCGCCAAAAATCCATTGGCTGATGTTATTGATCCAATATCCTGCTACGGGTTTCTCAAAATAACGGATACCCAAAAAATGGGGTACGATCCAATCCGCACGTTGCAGCATTTCGCGGCTAATTTCAGCGTACCGGGTTTCATCCGGCTGCCATAATAGGCGACTATGCAGAGGTAATAAGTAAGTAAGCACAAAAAAAAGAGCCATCAGAACGGCTCCTGCTTTACTCGTCCGAGTGTTAAACATATCTGCTTATACCTCTTGTTGGCAACCTAACCAGCCTTCACGACCAGGAAAATCTGCACGAACAATTTTCCCAACGGGCAGCATGTCCCTGTTCTCTGGTAATAAATGGCTTAATTTACAAAACTGAATATCTTGTTGATAAAGCATATCCAGCAATGTCTCAAACTGCGGAAGTTTCGACATACCTTCAACTTCGGTATGGATCGTATAAACAGGAACCCCATGATCATTTTTGATCGCTTCAAGGATAAAGTGATTAAAATCTGCATCGCTGACCTGTGTCCCAACGACTTCATCATAGGTCGGTAATGTGACAGGAATTTGCACAGTTCCCATTTTTCCATCGGGCAAAAGTGGCCTGAATGGATGTGTTCCGCGGCAATCACTGTTGTAATCAAAACTAAAACGTTGTTTAACCGCCAGCACTCGTTCATCTGCCCGCCAACCCGCAACTGCGGAGCATGTAACGGCTTGCCCTGTTGCCTCTTCCAGAGCGTTAATACCTAATTTCACTTGTTCTGCTAATTCATTCTCCGACCAACGTCCTACTTTTGCCTGCCAACCTTGATGATCCCATGCATGCAAACCAACTTCATGGCCTGCATCCATTGTTTGCCTCATCAAATGCCCCAGGCTTTGTGCGATTTTTCTCCCCGGCCAAGCTGTACCCGCCAGCAAAATGTCCAGACCATAGAGAGAGACTGCATGTGATCTCACCATTTTCCAGAGAAACTTTGGACGCAACAGGCGCCATAAATGGCGTCCCATGTTGTCAGGACCCACACTGAAGAAAAAGCTGGCTTGGATATGGTGCTTTTGTAAAACCTCAAGCAATCGTGGGACACCTTCCTTAGTGCCCCGATAAGTGTCCACATCGATTCTCAAACCCACTTTCTTCATTACGTTATTCCCGATATGTTCTTAGCTTTCCAATTGATTTTTAGTTTTTGCCGTTGAATTCTTCAACGGCTCCACGCAGAAAGAAATCCAATGTTTCGTCAATGGTTTGCTTCATATCAATGGTCGGTCTCCAATCTAACAGCCGCTCCGCGTTTTTAATGCTGGGTTTACGGTGTTCAACATCCTGATAACCTTGCCCATAATAGCTGCTGCTTTCGATCTTCTTGAATCCGGCAAAGGGGGGAAAGTGCCCCCGCAATTCGTGTTTCTCAAAGCTATCCAACAGCATTTCAGCCAACTGGCGAATGCTCGCTTCATTTGTTGGGTTACCGATATTGATTATTTGGCTGTCGCATAGCCCATCGCGGTTTTCAATGATCCTAAACAGTGCTTCAATGCCATCATGAATATCGGTAAAACAACGTTTTTGCTCTCCCCCATCGACCAGTTTAATCGGGGAGCCTTCCACCAGGTTCAAAATCAACTGGGTAATGGCTCTTGAGCTACCGATACGTGCTGAATTTAGGTTATCCAACCTTGGCCCCATCCAGTTAAATGGACGGAATAAGGTAAATTTCAGGCCTTTTTGTGTACCATATGCCCAAATCACGCGATCAAGTAATTGTTTTGAAACCGAATAGATCCAACGCGGTTTATTAATCGGCCCGACAATGAGACGCGAAGTATCTTCATCAAATTCTTTATCATCACACATACCGTAAACTTCGGATGTTGATGGGAAAATAATCCGTTTATTGTATTTAACACAATAACGAACAATTTTAAGGTTCTCTTCAAAGTCCAGTTCAAAGACTCGTAAAGGATTACGGGTATATTCAATCGGTGTTGCGATTGCCACTAATGGCAGGATGACGTCACATTTTTTGATGTGATATTCAATCCATTCAGTGTGAATGCTGATATCACCTTCAATAAAGTGAAAACGAGGGTTGCCAATGAATCGTTCAATAGCCGAAGAACCAATATCCATGCCGTAAATGTCATAATTGCCATCACTCAACAAGCGTTCGGTCAGGTGATTACCAATAAATCCATTGACGCCCAAAATGAGTACACGCTTACGACGACTGATTTGGGTTGTGGCTTTAGGGCCAACCTGCCCCCCTGCCACAATGCCCATCTCAAGGGCCAGTCGATGACCTTGCACATAAAGCCCTGATTCCCCTTGCCCGCTCATAATTTCCAATGCACCGTCACCACAAGCAATGACAAAGGGATCGGTCGAAACGACAGTTCCTGGGCGTTTTCCGTGGGATTGGGTAAGTGGCCGTGAACGCCAAATCGTCATCTTGCGTTCACCGAGAAAAGTAAATGCCCCTGGATATGGCTCCGTTACTGCCCTGACTAAGTTATTAATCTCTTTGGCTGACTTATTCCACACTATTTCACCATCGTCGGCTGCGCGACGGCCAAAATAAGTAGCCTGGCTTTCATCCTGTGGAATGGATGGATAATGACCCGATTTTATTTGAGGCAGAATGTGATCCAATAACTCGATTGCCGCGGTGCGTATTTTTCCATGCACGACCAGAGAGGTATCGTTTTCATCAATTTGCACAACCTGTTGCGCGATAATATCTCCCGCATCCGGTTTCTCCAGCATTTTATGCAATGTTACGCCTGTTGCAGTTTCTCCGTTGAGTACGGCCCAGTTAACAGGAGCACGACCACGATATTTTGGCAACAAGGAGCCATGAAGGTTAAATGCGCCTTTTTCAGCCAGTGATAAAATTTCCTGACTAAGCATATTGCGATAGTAAAAAGAGAAAATGACATCGGGCTTCATTTCACGAATGCGTTCAACCCAAAGCGGGTGATTGACATTTTCTGGCGCAAACACCGATAAACCTAAATCAGCGCCGATACGTGCAACCGAAGAGAAAAAGTGATTTTCATTGGGATCATCGGTGTGAGTAAACACAGCCTGAACCTCAAAACCCGCTTTTACTAATGCATTAAGTCCGACACAACCAATATCGTGATAGGCAAAAATAACTGCTTTCATTAGCTTTCTTCCTGATTGTCGTTGGCCTTCTTAACTCCGACCACTTTTTGAATAAAATAGCGCGGGCGAGCACGAACGTCGTTATATATCCGACCAATATATTCACCCAACAATCCCATGGCGACGAACTGTGCTCCGATGAACATAAAAAGAATAGCAAACAGGGTAAACACCCCTTCAGCCGCCCACATCGAGCCAAATATAAGGCGCAGGGCAATCAATAATACCGACAATAAGAAACCGGTTATGGCAATGATGCTTCCCGCGACACTTAATAGCCGTAATGGGGCGGTTGTTAAGCACGTCAGAAGGTCATACATCAGGTTTATCAGTTTCATAAAACTGTATTTGGAATCCCCAAATTCACGCTCTGCATGGGCGACGTCAATTTCTATCGTTTTACGGGCAAAGGTGTTGGCAAGAATGGGAATAAACGTGCTGCGTTCATGACATTGAAGCATTGCGCGTATAATGTGGCGTCGATAGGCACGCAACATGCAACCATAATCTCCCATCGAACGTCCCGTCGCCTTGGTTATCATCGCATTGATTATTTTAGACGCGGTTTTACGGAACCAAGAGTCCTGACGATGAGTACGACGTGTACCCACAACGTCATATCCCTCCTCTGCGGTTTTGACCAAACGGGGGATCTCTTCTGGCGGATTTTGCAAATCTGCATCAAGTGTAATAACCAGATCACCGTCAGCTTGATGGAAGCCCGCCATAATGGCTGAATGTTGCCCATAATTACGGTTAAGAAAAATCGCAATTACATGATTTTCTGGAGATTCCGCCGCCTGGGTTAAGATCTCGGCAGAGCTATCACGGCTGCCATCATCGACCAAGATTAACTCGTATTTCTGTTCTAGTTTTTGGCACGCTGCGAGCGTTCTTTCCAATAACTGGGGTAAACTTTCTTCTTCGTTGTAAACAGGAATAACGACTGAAACTTTTTTGATTTTCTCAAATGTCACTTATTTATGCTCCGCAAGAATTTCCGCTATCGCATTTACGACACGATCTACATCGTCATTGCTCATATCCGGGAACAGGGGTAATGAACAAAGTGTTGACGAATTCCACTCAGATACAGGCAGGGAAAGTTGTGGGTAACGCTCACGATAATATTTCTGGGTATGCGCGGCTCTGAAATGCAATCCCGTACCAATATTTCTATCTTTTAGGCGTGCCATAAAAGTATCGCGGTCAATACCACAGCTATTTTTGTCAACACGCACCATAAAAAGATGATGGGAATGCAAATGCGTATATTCGGGAACTTTTAGCATTTGCAAGGGCGAGTCAATAAGGGCAGCAGAATAGTGAGCCACCAACTCGCGGCGGCGTTCATTCATTGATGCCAGTTTGCCTAGTTGCACAACCGCCATCGCCGCATGAATATCTGATAAGTTGTATTTAAAACCCGGTTCAATCACTTCCGCCTGAGGTTTCCTACCCTGTATTTGCCGGTCAAAAGCATCAACGGCCAGCCCATGAAATTTTAAACAACGAATTCGCTGGGCAAGCGCATCATCATCTGTCACAAACATACCGCCTTCGGCGCAAGTCATGTTTTTAATGGCATGGAAAGAGAAAATTGCCGTCCCCCGCTCTCCGACCCATTCATTTTTATAACGGGTGCCAACAGCATGGGCCGCATCTTCAATCAGGGGAATATTGGCTTCTTGAGCAACAGTGCGAAGAGCGTCAAGGTCACAAGGCGCTCCCGCATAATGGACGGGAATAATCGCTTTAGTTTTCGAGGTAATTGCTTTTTTGATTGTTTCTGCACTGACCATCAAGGTATCACGGTCAACATCAACCATGACAGGTTCAGCGCCCAGCAAACAGATCATATTGATAGTGGAAACCCAAGTTTGTGAAGGGGTAATCACTTCATCACCTGGGCCTATGCCTAGCGCCAACAAAGCCAAATGCATTCCCGCTGTCGCGGAACAGAGAGCAATAGCATGTTTGCAGCCAAACATAAGTGAAAAATCTTGCTCTAACTGATGGTTCTGCGGGCCTGTCGTAATCCAACCTGAGTGTAGAACTTTCTCTATCGCTTCTATCTCTTCACTGCCAATCGCAGGACGAGAAAATGGCAAAAAACTATCCATAACCGCCTTATGCCTTGCATCCCAAATTGTTTTATAATTGGTCGATTCTAGATGATGTTTTTTTAACGAAACATCAACGAAAAACAAATTGTGGTCAACCAAGCACTAAAAGCAAACTATAATTATGGTGGATTGCACTTACAAAAATTTACACGTGGCTGACCCTCCATAATTTATAGCTGGCATTTTTGATATGTCCAATATTTGCCTCAAAAACCCCTGATAAATTTTGTTCTGTCATGACATTCTGCGGTACTCCAGATGCTAACAACTTCCCATGCGAGAGCAGCCAGACTTCTGTCGCTTGCTCATACGTGTGGTTAAGATCATGGCTACTCAGCAATACCGTTCCCCCCAATGCACAAAATCTTTTTATCAACTGATCTAAAATAGCTTGCTGGGTGATATCAAGGTTATTTGTTGGCTCATCAAGTAAAAGCAGGCTCCCATCGGGGTTCAGCTCTGGCCATATTTGAAAAAAAGTACCCGCTAATCTGACACGTTGCCACTCGCCACCAGAGAGTTGGCCGATTGATGAAGAAAGCAGTGGCAGGAGTTTCATTTGCTGGCAAAGTTCATACAACACATTTTCACTCTGGGACAATGAAGCGGTTCCAGGGCGAAACATATCTAAGTACTGGAAAACTGGCATGACAGGAACAGAAGAAGATTGAGAAAACCAGGCCCGGCGCTTCGCTAGCGCGCTCTGGCGGTAATCCTGCAAGTTGTTACCCTGCAAGTGGATTGTGCCGCTATAGGATAAAACGCCCGCAATTACTGCAAGTAACGTACTTTTCCCTGAACCATTTAGCCCCACTAAATGAATTTGCTTCCCGGCCGTAACAGACTCAGATAATGAACTCAATCTATTGCTAACAGTAACATTATCCAGTTCCAAAATCGGCTGGCCGACCATGTTCTTATCCTCATTTCCTTGTCTGCATTAACCGACAAAATGGTGTTTTTTTAATAGTGACGCGCTTTTAATAAAAGCCATATAAATATGGGTGAACCTAAGGTTACCGTGACAACCCCGATTGGCACTTCTGCGTGAGATAATGACAGACGGGAAACTAAATCTGCCAATAATAAACCACTGCTTCCCGCCAATGCACTGGCCGGAAGTAACGCTTTATGATCAGTCAAACCAATCAACCTCAAAATATGGGGAATAACTAAACCGATAAAACTGATCGCGCCCGCAAGGGCCACACTCAGACCCACTAATAACCCAATGACGGATACAAATACATTGCGCCATGTGTGGTGAGACACGCCCAGTTGCCGAGCCTGTAGCTCCCCAAGAGAGAGATAATTTAAAATGTGGCCTTTGCTGCTTAGCCATAAAATGGCGGGAAGCAATGCAACGATCAGCCATTTTTGGCGCCAATCAACACCACTGAAACTTCCCATCATCCAATACATCAATTGCCGGAGATCCAGACTGGTACTGAAATAGACCATCCATGTCATCATGGCACCCAAGATCACACCGAAAGCGACGCCAATCAATAACAAACGGGTATTAGTCACCTGATGTTTTCTGGAAAAAACCAGCAAAATAGCGGTCATGAAAAATGCCCCGAATACCGCGCCAACACTTAATAACCACAATGGTGCAATACCATGAAAAATCAGGATTAAACATACCACGACGACACCGGCACCATTACTGATCCCAAGTAATCCTGGCTCTGCCAACGGGTTTTCAAACAACGCCTGCATGATAGCGCCTGATAGGGCTAAGCTCGCACCCACCACCAGTACCGCAATCGCTCTGGGCAGTCTTAATTGCCAAATAAACAACTGGGCAGGTTCCGATAACCATTGATCAGGCCAAAACCAGATTTCACCGGCGCACAATGACAAAATAAAGAGAATAACGAATAAAACAGACAAAACGGCCATCACTCGATGGTTACGTCTTCTCTGGTAGGTGATTAATTCATAAACAGAGCGCATGTGTGAGGCCATTGAGAAAACAAATACTCTTCCTATTGAGGACAGGAAAATAAGAAAAAGACCGCAAGATGCGGCCTTTTTATGTATTTATTCTTTGGGTAACGCTTTTTCCACTCTATTTTTCAGTTTTTGACCAGGGCGAAAAGTGACAACACGGCGAGCTGTAATCGGAATATCTTCGCCTGTTTTTGGATTGCGGCCTGGACGTTGATTTTTGTCTCGCAAATCAAAGTTGCCGAATCCAGATAACTTCACTTGCTCCCCATTCTCTAAAGAACGACGCACTTCTTCAAAGAACATCTCTACCAGATCTTTAGCGTCACGCTTGCTAATACCCAGTTTTTCAAACAGATTTTCTGACATTTCAGCTTTAGTAAGCGCCATAAGTTCAGTCCCTCAAGGATGCTTGGAATCGCTGTTCTAATGCAGCAACGCACTTGTTGACGGTCGCAGCAATTTCTTCTTCTTCCAGTGTACGCATGGTATCCTGCAAGATTAAGCTAATAGCAAGGCTCTTGTAACCTTCCGCGACGCCTTTACCACAATACACGTCAAATAAGTTTATGCCAACTATATGATTTACGCCAACTTTCTTACATTCAACCAGAACATCTTCTGCGGCTACATTTTCTGGCACAACGATGGCGATATCACGGCGGTTAGATGGGAAGCGAGAAACTTCCTTCATCTCAGGAATTACGCGGTCTACCAAACTGGTCCATATTAACTCGAATACCACGGTACGGCCGTTTAAGTCAAGTTTACGCTCCAGTTCTGGATGTACAACACCAATATAACCGATGTAATTATTTTCCAGATAAATCCCAGCACTTTGTCCAGGATGTAAAGCAGAATGTTCTTCTGCCTTAAAGGAAATGTTAGACAGTTTACCTGTCAGTTCTAAAACAGATTCTAAATCACCCTTCAAATCAAAGAAATCAACTGATTGTTTTTCAATCGACCAATGCTCTTCGAAACGGTTACCTGCGATAACACCACCAAGCATCAGTTCTTGGCGAATGCCATGCTCCGCATTTTCATCCGGTACAAAACGCAATCCAGTTTCGAATAAACGAACACGGTTTTGCTGACGGTTTTGGTTATAAGCAACCGTAGTCAATAATCCAGTCAACAGGGACAAACGCATTGCCGACATATCCGACGAAATCGGGTTAGGCAAGATCAACGCTTCTTCCTGTGGATGGAGATATTTTTGAACCTTAGGATCAACAAAGCTATAAGTAATTGCTTCTTGATAACCTCTGTCCACCAACATGGTTTTAACGCGTTTCAGTGGCAAATCAGCTTCACGATGTGAAGTCATCATCAGATCTGCACGCACGGGCACGTCAGGAATGTTGTTATAACCGTAAATACGGGCGATCTCTTCAACAAGATCTTCTTCAATCTGCATATCAAAACGCCAGCTAGGCGCAACAGCTTGCCAACTATCATTCAATACAGTGACCTGACAACCTAAACGGGTCAGAATATCTGTGACTTGTTCATCAGCAATATGATGGCCAATCAAACGATCCAACTTATTGCGAGTAAGAGTAATCGTTGCTGGTTTTGGTAAGTGAGATTCGCTGGTAGCATCAACGATTTCTCCTGCTTCTCCTCCACAGATGTCGATCAACAACTGGGTAGCATATTCCATCGCTTTATGTTGAAGCTGTGGATCAACACCACGTTCAAAGCGATGGGAAGCATCAGTATGCAAACCATAACGTCGAGCACGGCCGGTAATTGCCAACGGTGCGAAGAACGCGCATTCTAGCATAATATGCTGTGTTTCTGCACTAACACCAGAATATTCCCCGCCAAAAATTCCCGCCATCGCAACTGGTTGTTTTTCATCAGAAATAATGAGTGTTTCAGCAGAAAGTTCGGTTTCATTACCATCTAGCAGAGTAATTTTTTCACCTTGCTCAGCGAAGCGAACAATAATTGAACCACTTAAGCGTTCCAAATCGAACGCATGCAATGGTTGACCGAATTCAAGCAAAACATAGTTAGTGATATCAACAACCGGATCAATAGAACGAATACCGCCACGACGCAATTTTTCGCGCATCCACAGTGGGGTGGTTGCCTTGATGTTCACATTCTTGATCACACGCCCCAAATAGCGTGGACAGGCTTGAGGAGCGTCAACCCGAATAGGGAATGTTGCATCTGTCGTGGGTTTAACCGCTGCGATTTTCGGCTCTGTCATGGACAATTTATTGATAACCGCAACATCACGAGCAACCCCTATGATGCTCAGGCAATCAGCACGATTTGGTGTGATACTGATTTCAATCGCGTTATCATCCAATTTCATGTAATCACGCAGATCAGCACCAATCGGAGCATCGGCTGGGAGTTCAATAATGCCATCCTGATCATCAGCAATGCCTAGTTCGGCAAATGAACACAGCATGCCTTCTGACGGTTCGCCACGCAATTTCGCAGGCTTAATTTTGAAGTCACCTGGCAACACAGCACCGATGGTAGCCACAGCGACACGAAGCCCCTGACGACAATTAGGCGCGCCACAGACAATGTCTAGCAAACGTTCACCACCGACATTGACTTTTGTAACGCGTAACTTATCTGCATTTGGATGTTGGCCACACTCAACAACTTCACCAACAAATACGCCGTGGAATTGACCTGCCACATTTTCAACACCATCAACTTCCAAACCAGCCATGGTGATTTGATCAGACAATGCTTCACTACTAATGGCTGGGTTTGCCCACTCGCGTAACCAGAGTTCACTGAATTTCATGAGATATACCCGCCTTATTTAAATTGTTTAAGGAAACGCAAATCATTTTCGAAGAATGCACGCAAATCTGTCACACCATAACGCAGCATGGTCAGGCGCTCCATTCCCATACCAAAGGCAAAACCAGAATAGACTTCCGGATCAATACCCACATTGCGCAAGACGTTAGGGTGCACCATGCCGCAACCCAATACTTCTAACCATTTTCCATTCTTACCCATCACATCAACTTCTGCGGAAGGCTCTGTAAATGGAAAATAAGAAGGACGGAAACGTATCTGCATATCTTCTTCAAAGAAGTTATTCAAAAAGTCATGCAGTGTACCTTTCAGATTGGTAAAGCTGATATTTTTATCAACGATCAGCCCCTCTATCTGGTGAAACATTGGAGTATGTGTCTGATCGTAATCGTTACGGTATACACGCCCTGGCGCAATAATGCGGATTGGTGGCTGACGATCTTTCATGGTGCGGATCTGTACCCCAGAAGTCTGGGTACGCAGCAAACGTGTCGCATCAAACCAGAAAGTATCGTGATCAGCGCGGGCAGGATGGTGTGCAGGAATGTTCAGAGCATCAAAGTTATGATAGTCATCTTCGATTTCAGGGCCAGATTCAACAGAAAAACCCAGCTCGCCAAAGAAAGTTTCAATACGTTCAATTGTGCGGGTAACAGGGTGCAAGCCACCATTTTCCATACGACGGCCAGGCAATGAAACATCGATTTTTTCTGCCGACAAACGCGTATTCAGAATATCGGCTTCCAGCTTTGCCTTACGCGCATTCAAGGCTTCCTGGACTTCTTGTTTCGCCTGATTAATAACAGCCCCTGCCGCTGGACGCTCTTCGGCCGGTAAGTCACGCAGCGATGACATCTGGAGGGTTAAATGGCCTTTTTTTCCCAGGTATTCAACTCGCACCAAATCCAACGCGGCAACATCCTGGGCTTCTTCCACGGCTGCTTTTGCCTTTGCAACCAGCTCAGTAAGATGTGACATCGTTTTCCTCTTCCTTTGGCCAGATGGCCCTTTAGTTGTTATCGACTATGTCCTCACCTATCAATTAATGAGGCCATAAAAATAAAAAAGCCTCCGCACTGGAGGCTCAAGCGCTATTTTTCGTCTCTTTTCTTACGCGCGAAGCCCCCTGATTTCAGGCGCTAAAGTAAAAAAAGAAACGAAAAAAGGCTAATTTCATCATTTGAGTTCTTTCTCCTATACCTTTTTGCACTCACCAATCGTAATTTAATTACGCTATCTACGCTATCATCTGCTCACAAGTATTATCTAATCAGTAGTAAGCCATATTTTGGAAAAAAGTAAAAGAGGGAGCAAGCTCCCTCTTCTAATCTGACTTATGCCAGAGCGCCCTTCGCTTTTTCAACCAAAGCAGCGAATGCTACTTTGTCGAATACAGCGATGTCAGCCAGGATCTTACGGTCGATTTCAATCGAAGCCTTTTTCAGGCCATTGATGAAACGGCTGTAAGACAAGCCATTCTGACGTGCAGCAGCGTTAATACGTGCAATCCACAATTGACGGAATTGACGTTTGCGCTGACGGCGGTCACGGTAAGCGTACTGACCCGCTTTGATAACAGCCTGGAAAGCAACACGGTAAACGCGCGAACGGGCACCGTAGTAACCTTTCGCTTGTTTCAGAATTTTTTTGTGACGTGCACGGGCAATAACACCACGTTTTACGCGAGCCATATACTTCTCCTATCGTCTCTGAGTTCTAATCTAAAAAATTTGCTTATGCGTATGGCAGACAAGCAACAACCAAGCCCAGATCACCTTTGGAGACCATGCCTTTTGGACGTAAATGACGTTTACGTTTGGTTGATTTCTTAGTCAGAATGTGACGAAGGTTAGCGTGCTTACGCTTGAAACCGCCACTGGCAGTTTTTTTGAAGCGTTTAGCTGCGCCGCGTACTGTTTTAATCTTTGGCATTTTAATTTCCACTTCGCATTGTTAATTACAACGAACTAGTAAGGCGAATAGACTCCGGCCAGAATGAACTGGAGTCTATTACTTGTTTGCCTGACTATTTCTTCTTAGGAGCGAGCACCATGATCATCTGGCGGCCTTCAACCTTCGATGGGAAGGATTCGACCACAGCCAATTCACTCAGATCGTCACGGATACGGTTAAGCATCTCAATACCAATCTGTTGGTGCGCCATCTCACGCCCGCGGAAACGCAGGGTGATTTTAGCTTTATCGCCATCTTCCAGAAAACGAATCAGGTTGCGTAGTTTGACCTGATAGTCGCCTTCATCTGTACCAGGACGGAATTTAATTTCCTTAACCTGAATAACCTTTTGTTTCTTTTTCTGTTCTTTGACTGACTTACTCTTCTCATAGAGGAACTTGCCGTAATCCATAATACGGCAAACCGGCGGTTCGGCATTTGGGCTGATTTCAACTAAATCAACACCAGCTTCCTCAGCTTTTTCAAGAGCTTCTTTCAGACTGACAATACCAATCTGTTCGCCATCTAATCCAGTTAAACGAACTTCAGAGGCGCGAATCTCTTCATTAATGCGATTTGGGCGCGCCGGTTGAATTCTTTTTCCGCCTTTAATACCTTATTCCTCCAATTGACGAAGATTACGACTGCGTATTTCTGTCAGCAGTTTTTCGGCAAACTCACTGACTTCAATGCTACCTAAATCTTTGCCGCGGCGAGTACGAACGGATACTTTTCCTGATTCGACTTCTTTGTCACCACAAACAAGCATGTAAGGCACACGACGCAGAGTGTGTTCACGGATTTTAAAACCAATCTTCTCGTTTCTCAAGTCTGCTTTTGCACGAATGCCTGCATCTTGAAGTTTTTTAACCAATTCCTGTACATAATCTGACTGGCCATCAGTAATATTCATAACGACGACCTGCTGAGGTGCCAACCATGTTGGGAAAAACCCAGCATATTCTTCTGTCAGGATACCGATAAACCGCTCCAAAGACCCCAGAACCGCACGGTGAATCATGACAGGAACCTTACGTTCGTTGTTTTCACCCACATATGACGCATTCAGGCGCGGTGGCAGTGAAAAATCCAGTTGCACAGTACCACATTGCCACGCACGATCCAAACAATCATATAGAGTAAATTCAATTTTGGGGCCATAAAATGCCCCTTCACCCGGTTGGTATTCAAATTCAATACCGTTTTGGGTTAATGCTTCAACAAGATCCGCTTCTGCTTCATCCCACTGTTTTTCTGTACCAATACGTTTTTCCGGGCGAGTGGATAACTTAACAACAATCTTCTCAAAGCCAAATGTGCCGTACACATCATAAATCATTTTGATACAGCTACTCACTTCCTGAAAGATTTGCTCTTCAGTACAGAAAATATGTGCATCATCCTGAGTAAAGCCGCGTACCCGCATCAAACCATGTAAAGCGCCTGATGGTTCATTACGGTGACAGCTACCAAATTCAGCCATACGTAACGGTAAATCACGGTAAGATTTCAGGCCCTGATTAAAAATCTGGACGTGTCCTGGGCAATTCATCGGTTTTACGCAATATTCACGGTTTTCCGATGAAGTCGTGAACATATTCTCTTTATAGTTTTCCCAGTGACCCGTTTTTTCCCACAGGATACGGTCCATCATGAATGGGCCTTTTACTTCCTGATATTGGTATTCTTTTAATTTAACGCGAGCAAATGCTTCTAGCTCACGGAAAATTGTCCAGCCATCATTATGCCAAAACGCCATACCTGGTGCCTCTTCCTGCATATGATACAGGTCAAGCTGCTTACCAATTTTACGGTGATCGCGTTTTGCGGCTTCTTCCAAACGCTGTAAATAAGCACCAAGCTGTTTCTTATCAGCCCATGCAGTACCATAAATACGCTGCAACATTTTGTTGTCACTATTGCCGCGCCAGTATGCCCCTGCCACTTTTTGCAGTTTAAAGTGATGGCAGAATCGCATGCTAGGAACATGTGGTCCACGGCACATATCAATGTATTCTTCATGGTGATACAGGCCTGGATGATCATCACGGCTAATATTTTCATCCAGAATCTGAATCTTATACTCTTCACCACGAGCTGCAAATGTGTCACGCGCTTCCTGCCAGCTAACTTTTTTCTTGACGACATCGTAGTCTTTTTTGGCAAGTTCCAGCATACGTTTCTCAAGCAGCTCGATGTCTTCCTGCGTCAAAGAGCGGTCTAAATCGACGTCATAATAGAAACCATTGTCAATCACAGGACCGATAGCCATTTTCGTATCAGGCCACAGCTGCTTAATTGCATGACCCAACAAATGTGCACATGAGTGACGGATAATTTCCAAACCTTCTTCATTCTTGCTAGTGATAATAGCAAGGCTGGCATCGGTATCGATTAATTCACAGGCATCAACTAATTCACCATTAACACGGCCGGCAATACACGCTTTTGCCAAACCAGCACCGATATCACGAGCCACATCCATTACGGAAACAGCATGTTCAAATTGACGTTGACTACCATCAGGAAGAGTAATTACAGGCATTTAAAATCCTTATATGCAGTGGTGACCCGCACGAAAGATCACTTGCATTAAATAAAATTCATTATTAATCATTACATTAGTGGCAAACCCTTGCTTCACTCCGCAAGATGTGCACATATCTAAGACCACATTTTCAAAATGCAGCCAGTACATTTGCCCTAACTCGCCCGACATATTATCACATAGAGTAGAGGTTAAAATAGCTTTGTCAGTCATACAGCCAAACCACCACTATGCAAGTACATCACTTAACGGAAATTTAAAATTGCGGTAAATAATGAAAAAGCTGTCTATACCAACCTAACTTCAAGTTGCCGTTTGCAAACCAACGTGAGTGTTTATATCTCCCCGCTACGCGGGGAGAAATCAGGTTTCATATAGTGTTGTAAATTGCAACTTGAAGTTTAATGCGTATATTACAAAACTCGTCTTAATACATGGGAGAAACCATATTCGCTTCCATATATATTACTTACGGCATAATCAATTAAACCCCATTACCCCGATTTTCTTGCGCCCAATCGGAAGGAATATCTATTGTTATCCGAACTACATTGTCAAGCATTTGATAATTAATTTCCCTCATTATCTTACCTATACTTACACACTATTTATCTAAAAATTATAACGCCTATAATTTATAAAACCCTGTTTTGTGCGATATCTGCCATTAAAAATGACAATGGATTATTAGTTTTTATTTATTACAAAAACAGGATGCCAAATCTATTCTAATGAAAATGTTCGGATTACGATTATTGGACATCCAAAGCACGATAAGCATTTTTGACCTTCCATAAATAACGCGGAGCCTGTGGTGCAGGGTGGTTATTTTGAACATATTGATAAAACTCATTCGGTGTCATTCGATTAATTTTATGAATTGCCAAAGTCCGGTTTAAATCAAACGTTCTCAATAATGCTCCAGCACCATTGACATAAGCGACTATCGTTGCGTAGTACAACGTTTCTGGATTGGAAATACCTTCCAGATGCTGTTTTTTTAAGATACTGATATAAGCTGTACCAAGGTCAATGTTAGTTTCAGGATCTTTCAATTCGCGCATCGTTGGCTGACCTGATTTACCTTTCATCCTATAGGCATCTCGCCCAGCCGTAGATGCTTTAATCTGCATTAATCCAACCGCATTCGATTGACTAACAACCGCTGGGCGAAAACCTGATTCCACCTGAATAATCGCTTTGATAAGCGCTTCATCAACACCATAACGTTTTGCAGCTTGCGCAATAAGACCATCAAATGGGGTGGGTTTTAATCTATTAGTTAATTTACGGGTTCCAAAAGCCGCTTTATTACTATCAAGCATACGTTTTGCTGCCGTTTGTCCATTGGTATCTGATTGATATGCTTGTTGGTTTGCACATCCTGACAATAACAATACCACAGCAATATAGCAGAATTTTAATTTCACGCTGCTTCTCCCAAATATAATTAACCCTATAAAGCATATATAATTTTACTGATAAACGAAAAATATTTATCTATCGTTTATCAAAATAAATATCTTGTTGATCGTGGTGAGTCTGGACAATATGCTGATTTTTCGTTCGGGTGAGGTGTCACTGCCATATCCATCAATAGAAATTTAAGTGTAACTATCGAATCTATCATCAATTTCGTTCTTTATCACCTTGACTTTATATAAATGATACTGATAATCATTATCAATAATATGTACACAACAAGTAAGGTCTACCATAATGAATAAAAAATGCACTTCTTCTACTGTTCCGATATTCAAACTGGTTCTTATTCTGTTCACAATGGCACTAGTCAGCCAGCAAGCTCATGCAGATAAAAAATTCAGGGTGGTTACAACATTTACTATTATTCAAGACATGGCACAAAATGTCGCAGGAGATGCGGCCATTGTTGAGTCAATTACCAAGCCTGGCGCAGAAATTCATGATTATCAACCCACTCCCAAAGATATCATCAAGGCACAACGTGCTGATCTTATCCTCTGGAATGGCTTAAATTTAGAACGTTGGTTCCAACGATTCTTTGCAAACATGCAAGACATACCTGTTGCTGTTATAACCGAAGGTATTACTCCTTTACCGATCCGTGAAGGCCCTTACAATAAAAATCCTAACCCCCATGCCTGGATGTCACCAAACAATGCACTGATTTATATTGAAAATATCCGTAAAGCTTTTGTCAAAAACGATCCAGCAAATGCCGAAATTTATAACCGCAATGCCAAAGATTATGCAGAAAAAATAGCCCAATTGGATGCGCCCCTTAGAGAACGCCTTTCTCGTATTCCTGAAGAACAACGTTGGCTGGTAACCAGTGAAGGGGCGTTTAGCTATCTCACTCAAGATTATGGATTTAAGGAAGTCTATTTATGGCCAATCAATGCTGAGGAACAAGGCTCCCCGCAACAAGTTCGCCGTGTCATTGATACGGTGAGGGCCAACAAGATCCCTGTTGTCTTCAGTGAAAGTACGGTGTCAGATAAGCCAGCAAAACAAGTCAGTAAAGAAACAGGAGCCCATTACGGCGGAGTACTGTATGTTGATTCCCTTTCCACGCAAAAAGGACCTGTTCCAACTTATATTGATCTACTTAATACCACTGTAGATACTATTGCAAAAGGATTTAATCAATGAATCACCAACCATTATTTAAGCCACCCCACTTAATTGTGGAGAACGCCACTGTCACTTACAACAATGGACACACCGCGATTTATGATGCCAGTTTTGATATTACCGGCGGCACAATTTGTGCGTTAGTTGGCATGAATGGCAGCGGTAAGTCGACATTATTTAAGACAATCATGGGATTAGTTACACCTTCACAAGGAAAAGTTACCCTCAATGATCATTCTATCAAAGCGGCATTAAAACAAAATACCATCGCATATGTTCCTCAAACTGAAGATGTAGACTGGAATTTTCCGGTTCTGGTTTCCGATGTTGTCATGATGGGTCGCTATGGAAAAATGGGATTTTTGCGCCACCCTAGCAAGCGTGATCATGAAATCGTCGATAAAGCCCTTGACCGTGTCGGGCTGACAGGATTGCGAGATCGCCAAATTGGTGAACTTTCAGGTGGCCAGAAAAAACGGGCATTTTTAGCCCGCGCTTTGGCTCAAGAAGGAAAAGTTTTGCTATTGGATGAACCTTTTACCGGCGTGGACGTTAAAACAGAAAATGCCATTATTGACTTACTCCGCGACTTACGTGACGAAGGGCACTTAATTTTAGTGTCAACGCATAACCTAGGTAGTGTGCCTGAATTTTGTGATCATGTTATTTTGATCAACCGCACTGTGCTCGCAAGTGGCCTAACTGAAAACACATTTACTCAAAAAAATCTGGAAGTTACATTTGGCGGTGTCTTGCGCCATATTAATCTTTCTGGCTCTGAATTGCATAAAGATGATGATCCACGCTCACTGACCGTTATTACTGATGATGAACGGGCTGCCGTCTTTTACGGACATGATCATCATATTTCCCCGCGACAAAACCTGAAACAAAGGGGAAATCAACCATGATGGAACTCCTTTTACAACCATTCAATTACAATTACATGGTAAAGGCCATGTGGGTAAGTGCCATTGTTGGGGCTGTCTGTGCTTTCTTATCCGCTTATCTGATGCTAAAAGGTTGGTCACTAATGGGAGACGCCCTCTCCCACTCGGTTGTACCTGGCGTAGCCGGTGCATATGCCCTTGGTTTACCTTATGCAGGTGGCGCTTTTTTTACAGGGATGCTCGCCGCACTATCAATGACATTGGTGCGTCATATTACTCGGTTACGTGAAGATGCGGTGATCGGTTTTATATTCTCGACTTTTTTTGCCGTTGGATTATTGATCGTTTCTTTAAACCCTACATCCGTGAATGTACAAACCATTATTTTGGGCAACATTCTGGGAATTGCTGATGAAGATGTGTTACAAGTTGAAATCATTATTGCGATTTCTTTCATTATCTTAATGGTAATTTGGAAAGATCTGTTGGTTGTTTTCTTTGATGAAACTCATGCACGCTCCATTGGATTATCACCGTTACGGTTGAAAATCATTTTCTTTACTTTATTAAGTGCCTGTACTGTTGCGGCATTACAGACGGTAGGCGCTATCTTGGTTATCGCCATGGTAGTCACACCGGGCGCAACCGCCTATTTATTAACAGACAGGTTTAAACATTTGTTGATCATTGCTGTCGCCATCGGTGCACTCACCAGTGGCATCGGTGCCTATGTGAGTTATTTCCTCAATGGCGCAACTGGCGGAGTCATTGTCACGATGCAAACCGTGATTTTCTTACTCGCGTTCTTCTTTGCCCCCAAACATGGCATGTTAGCTTCCCGCCGAAAAGCCAGAAAGGAATCCCTGGCATTGATTCAGGAAAAACGCTCATGAATACTTTTATTGAATTAATTACCGAACCTTTCATGCATGATTTCATGCGACGAGCCATTTATGCTGCCATTATGGTAGGAGCCGTTTGTGCAATACTTTCCTGCTACTTAGTCTTAAAAGGCTGGTCACTGATGGGAGATGCCATCTCTCATGCTGTTTTGCCGGGTATCGTACTCGCTTTTGTAGCAGGTATACCGCTTGCAATAGGTGCATTCCTTTCCGGTATATTTTGTGCGTTTGCAACCGGGTATTTAAAAGAACATAGCAGGATCAAAGAAGATACTGTCATGGGGATTGTTTTCTCAGGTATGTTTGCATTTGGGTTAGTACTGTTTACTCGTATCGATACGGATCAACACCTGACACACATTTTATTTGGCAGCATACTTGGCATTAGCCAGAATGAATTACTCCAGACACTGGGTATTGCAGGGATAACATTGGCTATTGTGTTGCTAAAGAGAAAAGATTTTATGCTTTACTGCTTCGATCCCAATCAAGCTCGAGTGGTTGGCCTCCCCGTGAAACGCCTGCATTACGGATTATTATCACTACTGGCGCTAACAATTGTCGCCTCTTTGCAGGCCGTCGGTATCATCCTGGTCATTGCGATGTTAATTTCACCTGGCATTATTGCTTTCATACTTTGCCGAAATTTTGATCGCATGCTCATTGTAGCCATGGTTGCCTCCATATCATCCAGCGTAATTGGGACAATCATCAGCTTCCATATTGATGGTGAAACAGGCCCTTGTATCGTAATCATTCAGGCAATTTTCTTCACTATTGCACTTATTTACGACCAAATAAAATTAGCTTACAAGAAAGCAAACAAAGGATCATTTGAAAAAAATCTATCCCAAACGACATCAATTCCAGAAAAAACAAATTAAAAAAAATAATAGAGTGCCATATCAAATTTTAGATATGGCATTATTAATTTCTATTAAAATACCATTTAGCCTGTTCAAACGTTACATCTGTCTGTAATATAAGCATAGCAACTGTCAACTTAATGAGGTGAAACATGTGGCAAGCAGTGAACCATCTATTAAGTGAGCATTTTGGTGACGCTGAAATTCACGATAAAACGGAATTGGCTGGAGGAGATATTCACCGTGCCTGGCACATTAAATATGGTGAACAACATATCTTTATCAAATCCAACGTGAAAGAAATGCTGCCAATTTTTAAGGCAGAGGCGGAACAACTGGAGTTGCTGGCTCGCAGCAAAACAACCCGTGTTCCCGAAGTTTATGGTGTCGGTCACGATCGCAACTATAGCTTCCTGTTGCTGGAGTATTTGCCTATAAAACCATTTAACGCACATAGCGCATATCTTTTTGGTCAACACCTTGCGAAACTCCATCAATGGAGTGAACAACCTAAATTTGGCTTTGATTTCGATAACATGCTCGCAACCACTATACAACCTAACGGGTGGCAAAAGCGCTGGAATCATTTTTATGCCGAAAAACGTATTGGATGGCAATTGCAACTTGCCGCTGATAAAGGAGTCGTGTTTGGCGATATTAACCAGATTGTCCAAATAATCAGTGACAAATTACATAACCATCATCCTCAGCCTTCTCTCTTGCATGGCGATCTATGGCCCATGAACTGTGCATCATTGAGCGATAGTTGTGCAGTTACCTTTGATCCTGCCTGCTATTGGGGAGATCGTGAATGTGATCTGGCGATGCTACCACTTTACCCGGATCTTCCTTTGCAAATATTTGATGGTTACCAGAGTGTCTGGTCACTACCAAAAGATTTCCTTGAGCGCCAACCTATTTACCAACTCTATTATTTGTTGAATAGATATAACCTTTTCGGTGGTGATAATTTTATCTTAGTACAAGATATTATTGATAAACTTCTATCTGAACAGGTATGAAAAAATTTCATTAATATAACATATAACTAATTTATTAATGGCGCAATTCAAAGAAGTAATTACATGAAACATATGATTTTATTTTCACTAAAATGCAGTATCGGGCATCCTTGCGCCGTTATTATTTGATGACTTATTTTATTCCATCATCATCCCAAAAATTGAAATAAGAAATAAGCAATTGCACCGATAATAATTGGTGATATATAGAGGGTAAAAATTTGGCTGAATAAAGAGTGACGGGGGAATTTAATCTTGGCTTCCAATTGTTCTTTAGTTATTCCGCTTTCCTTTGCATTTTCAAGGATCATTTGATCCTCAATCCGCTCTTTGATGAACTTAAATTGGTGATACATCCTCAAACCAGACGCACTCATTGCCAACCCTACAAACATCAGAATATAAATAACAAGAAAACTGATATTTTCTCCCGTCATTCCCGCAACATGATCAGGAGTTGGAGAATGCTTCCAAAAAAAATCCAAAAATGGTGTATTAAATTTAATCATTTCTGTCATCATGTTGAGAAAATCATTCAATACCGCGTTAATACCACTACTTTCAACACCAGCCCCTTTAACACCATGTTGCCATGCGACTAAATTAATCACTGAAACAAAAGTCGACAACAGGGACGGTACAAAAATAATCCACCCCAAGATCCGCTTAGCGATAGCAACATATCCAGCTTGTAAATATGTGTTCATCTTAAATTCACCATTAAAAACAATAAACTACAACAAAATATCATCTTCATAAATTCACGTATATACACAAATATGTACAAACAAAAAAAGTATTCAATACATCATATGACACTTGATCTTATAGCATTAGATGAAATAAATGTAGGCTAGTTTAAAAGTGAGGATTAGGAAGAAAAGATGCTATCACTATAGTCCAGAAATCCCCCCCCCTTAACATACAGAGTTCAGCGAAAAACTTCGCCGATTGGAATCACCGCCAAAGGGTCGGATTTGTAATCCTGCCCTTTTCTTTTTGCGAACCCCTGAGATGACTCCAAATGACGGCAGTGAACCAAACCGCTCAGTATTTAATCGCTACGTTTGAAACGGAAGCATGTTGAACTAAAAGTCGGGAAATCCCGCCTTTATGTAAGTTGTTGATTTTTCCATTTATTCTTACTTTGAATCAACCATAGAGGAAATCCCAATGGTTGATTCATGTGCTGGACAAAAGGAATAAATGCATTGCTTTTTAGCGTGTTACTTGTGCGCAAGGGGCTGAGCAAGCAGACGCCAAATCTGTCGTCTGATTAGATATCAATGAGTTATCACACTTTGAGATGGTCAGAATCTTGACCATCTTTATATGGATAGTTTCAATTTTTCAAAGAGAAAATAATTAATTTTAAAGTCCAGCGCCTTCTCATTTAAAAACTATCTTTATAAGATCTTTCTCTTCATTGCCAAAGTTTACTTTAGTAGGCATGTAGCAATCATCCAGATCTGCGCAATAATTGTAACAATTTTCGCCCTCGCATGTTGCTTGTTTCACAAGATCATCGCAAGTACTCGTAACTGCCGCCTGCCATCCAGCGATCCAATAGAAAGTCACGCTAAATTGCACTAAGCAAGACTGAGGATCTAAGCCAGTGGGTGGCAATAGTGTCCTGCTCACCAACCAAACTATCTTTTTTTGCCTCCCTACACACGCACCAGAGTTAACATCCTGAGCATCTATGGAAAACTTGGAAGACAGTGAGTCAAGCGTGAAATTATATGGACCAAATTTAGGCATACATTGATTGTTTACTTTCAATAGGTAGAAAGGTATTAATAACTCGAATGGCTCAATTTGCTTTTCAAAAGTTATCGTATAATCTTTGGCTGCCAATACTGGCTGTATGATTAAAGATAAGGCTATTAAAATTATATTAAATAAAACTTTCATATCGCCCCCTTTTAATGAAATCACTTAATTATTACTTCATTATTAATGGAGTACTGAAATGATAATCACTATATCATATAGGCTATTCACCTATCCGCTTTAGTATAAGTAAGCACCCTTAATGACCATAACTTAAAATCCAACAGACAATTAAGGTTGTTTAATTTGCAACTTTCTGCGGGTTAATATCAATCATGAAAATCACCTGTCAATAATATGACTAACGATACTGTTTCAAATTTAAATAATAACTTTTAGTTGATCTCTAAGAGAATTAATTATGTCTATAATCTCACAAATTAGGCACTTTCTGATCAACAGATTAGTGGGGATGATGTAGGTTGGGTCATATGGAGTAAATGATTCTAGGTAAGCAACTATCAGATAATTAGGTAATATATGAGGGAAGGCATGGCTAAAGATAAAAGATCGCGCAAAAAACCATCAAAACCATCAAAACCAAAACCTGTTAGATTTAAGGCCTTTAAGATTGAAAACAATTCTATAACTAAAGCCTCTAGCGAAATTTGTTCAATGTTGCACTCGCTATTAGAGCAATCTGATACAGTGGAATCACGATGCATGGTACTTAGCCATGAAGATCCAAAAAAAGAACAAAACTTAATCTCTTATTACCAATACTCTGAGCATAGCAAGTCAGTTCTTTGCACTATGCTAAAAATAGCCCCCGGCAATGAAATGGAGCATGTTACTAACGAATTGTTTAGAAAAAAATTATTTACTATTGATGAAATTGGAAGAAAAAATATTGATACATCCGCAATATGCAAAGGTTATTATTATTTTGCAATGAGTAACAATTATTTAGTGACTAATCAACCATTAAATAGAACGATTCATAGCTTGCAAACATATCTCCGTTGGTTTTTAAATAATGAGCTTATCGAATTTACTCCAGTCATTGATATAAAAAATGAAATAAAAATCAAAGATATCAGTTCAATAGAAGTAAAAGAACCTACTCATTCAAAAAAACAAAAAGCATTAAAAAATAAAAACGAAGAACCACAAAATAATAACCTCCCGCAAACAATGGGGGAAAAAATAATCAGCCTACCAAAATTAGCAGTTGATGTATTAAGAAATTGTATGTCCGAGGCTAGAAGCTTTAGCGATATAGAGCTAAGTCAACTAGTATCAGCAAAGCTGTTGATAAAATTCAAGAAAAAACCAAAGAAGATGACTGATGAAGATTATGCATCAATATTGGGCGCTACCTTGAAGCCAATAGCAGCTCTTGATAGTATATCATTCAAGAAAGCCAACGGAGCGACAATGGTTAAGGGAAGCGAGTTATTGAGGCTAAAGACTGCTGAGATCGAAGTTACCGAGTCAGGAAAACTGGTTGAACAGCAAATATTCCAAGAAATGAGTAGGTTTATTGTAGAATTAGAAAATGAAAAGAATAGTTAGATTGCTAGCTATATCATTAGGTTCCGTAGTCTGTTCATCACTCATCGATGCGCGGCCGGATAATTATCTAATCTCTACTTTATATACCATTGCTGGAATTATGTTTTCGATTGGTCTTGGGCTAATTGTCACCTTTAACATGTCTGGCGTAAGAAACAAGGCCTTCATAAAGGAAATTAGAATAAACCTAAAAAAAGTTAGAGACTCATTTCTGTTTTATTTCGCCATATCAACAATAGGAATGCTCTCAACGCAATATACTCCTAAAAAAGATATTATTTTTTTTACAATTAATAAATTAAATGTCGTTTTTAGTATACAAATTTTGATATGTTTTGTGATGTCCTTTTCTATTTTATTTTTTATAATCAACTTTCTTGAAGTCCAAAAGCTCAATCACGACATTTTTGACAAAGTGAACAATGAAGACTAACCTCAGCCCTCCCTCCGAGGGCTTTTTCGCATCCGCCCACATTTCCCTCAATCCCCCAACAACTCCCCAATTCCACCCTATTGGTTATTTATTGACGGCTAAATGGGATTTTTTTCAGTGGCATATCCCTTGTACAGAGCTGTAACGGGTGGGTAATGTTATGTGATGGTGGGTTGTGAAAAACCTCGGTTTACAGGGAACTGCGGAGTTGGCGAAAAATGCGGTTCCTGCTAGCCGGAAAATCAATGGAAAACCGTTAACGGGTGATATCACGCTGAATGCAGGGGATGTAAAAGCTTATCCGATCC
>NZ_NJCX01000015.1:115918-118950 GCF_002632875.1 Xenorhabdus kozodoii | reverse complement strand
TGTCTGGCAGTGCCCTACTCTCGCATGGGGAGGCCCCACACTACCATCGGCGCGACGGCGTTTCACTGCTGAGTTCGGCATGGATTCAGGTGGTCCCACCGCGCTATTGCCGCCAGACAAATCTGGGTTCAATCTCGAACAAGCTGCTGTTTTCTGAAACTTTCTCTCTCATCCCCAAAACACCTTCGGTGTTGTCAGGTTAAGCCTCACGGTCCATTAGTACTGGTTAGCTCAACGTCTCGCAACGCTTACACACCCAGCCTATCTACGTCCTCGTCTCGAACGCTCCTTCAGTACCCTCAGGGGGTAAGGGAAGACTCATCTCAAGGCAAGTTTCCCGCTTAGATGCTTTCAGCGGTTATCTCTGCCGCACTTAGCTACCGGGCAATGCCATTGGCATGACAACCCGAACACCAGTGGTGCGTCCACTCCGGTCCTCTCGTACTAGGAGCAGCCCCTTTCAATCTTCCAACGCCCACGGCAGATAGGGACCGAACTGTCTCACGACGTTCTAAACCCAGCTCGCGTACCACTTTAAATGGCGAACAGCCATACCCTTGGGACCTACTTCAGCCCCAGGATGTGATGAGCCGACATCGAGGTGCCAAACACCGCCGTCGATATGAACTCTTGGGCGGTATCAGCCTGTTATCCCCGGAGTACCTTTTATCCGTTGAGCGATGGCCCTTCCATTCAGAACCACCGGATCACTAAGACCTACTTTCGTACCTGCTCGCGCCGTCACGCTCGCAGTCAAGCTAGCTTATGCCTTTGCACTAACCTCACGATGTCCGACCGTGATTAGCTAACCTTCGTGCTCCTCCGTTACGCTTTGGGAGGAGACCGCCCCAGTCAAACTACCCACCAGACACTGTCCGCAGCCCGGATTACGGGCCCACGTTAGAACATCAAACATTCAAGGGTGGTATTTCAAGGATGGCTCCATGCAGACTGGCGTCCACACTTCACAGCCTCCCACCTATCCTACACATCAAGGCTCCATGTTCAGTGTCAAGCTATAGTAAAGGTTCACGGGGTCTTTCCGTCTTGCCGCGGGTACACTGCATCTTCACAGCGAGTTCAATTTCACTGAGTCTCGGGTGGAGACAGCCTGGCCATCATTACGCCATTCGTGCAGGTCGGAACTTACCCGACAAGGAATTTCGCTACCTTAGGACCGTTATAGTTACGGCCGCCGTTTACTGGGGCTTCGATCAAGAGCTTCTCCCGGAGGATAACCCCATCAATTAACCTTCCAGCACCGGGCAGGCGTCACACCGTATACGTCCACTTTCGTGTTTGCACAGTGCTGTGTTTTTATTAAACAGTTGCAGCCAGCTGGTATCTGCGACTGGCCTCAGCTCCATGGGTAAACCACTTCACCTAACGCCAGCGTGCCTTCTCCCGAAGTTACGGCACCATTTTGCCTAGTTCCTTCACCCGAGTTCTCTCAAGCGCCTGGGTATTCTCTACCTGACCACCTGTGTCGGTTTGGGGTACGATTGTGTGTGACCTGATGCTTAGAGGCTTTTCCTGGAAGCAGGGCATCAACCACTTCAGCACCGTAGTGCCTCGTCATCGCGCCTCAGTGTTAACAAATGACCGGATTTGCCTGGTCATTCCACCTACACGCTTAAACCGGGACATACCGTCGCCCGGCCGGCCTAGCCTTCTCCGTCCCCCCTTCGCAGTCACACCCAGTACAGGAATATTAACCTGTTGCCCATCGACTACGCTTTTCAGCCTCGCCTTAGGGGTCGACTCACCCTGCCCCGATTAACGTTGGACAGGAACCCTTGGTCTTCCGGCGAGCGGGTTTTTCACCCGCTTTATCGTTACTTATGTCAGCATTCGCACTTCTGATACCTCCAGCAGGCCTCACAGCCCACCTTCAACGGCTTACAGAACGCTCCCCTACCCAACAACATCGAAATGTTGCTGCCGCAGCTTCGGTGCATGGTTTAGCCCCGTTACATCTTCCGCGCAGGCCGACTCGACCAGTGAGCTATTACGCTTTCTTTAAATGATGGCTGCTTCTAAGCCAACATCCTGGCTGTCTGAGCCTTCCCACTTCGTTTCCCACTTAACCATGACTTGGGGACCTTAGCTGGCGGTCTGGGTTGTTTCCCTCTTCACGACGGACGTTAGCACCCGCCGTGTGTCTCCCGTGATAACATTCTTCGGTATTCGCAGTTTGCATCGGGTTGGTAAGTCGGGATGACCCCCTAGCCGAAACAGTGCTCTACCCCCGAAGATGACTTCACGAGGCGCTACCTAAATAGCTTTCGGGGAGAACCAGCTATCTCCCGGTTTGATTGGCCTTTCACCCCCAGCCACAAGTCATCCGCTAATTTTTCAACATTAGTCGGTTCGGTCCTCCAGTTAGTGTTACCCAACCTTCAACCTGCCCATGGCTAGATCACCGGGTTTCGGGTCTATACCCTGCAACTTAACGCCCAGTTAAGACTCGGTTTCCCTGCGGCTCCCCTATACGGTTAACCTTGCTACAGAATATAAGTCGCTGACCCATTATACAAAAGGTACGCAGTCACCCCACCACTAAGCCCCCTCTGCTTGATGTTGGCGGTTGGGCGTCGCTGGCGCGTCGCCGACCGTCATCAGGCAAAAGATGACGCTGTGGACTTCACCACTGGCTTAGTGGTGGGGCTCCCACTGCTTGTACGTACACGGTTTCAGGTTCTGTTTCACTCCCCTCGCCGGGGTTCTTTTCGCCTTTCCCTCACGGTACTGGTTCACTATCGGTCAGTCAGGAGTATTTAGCCTTGGAGGATGGTCCCCCCATGTTCAGACAGGATACCACGTGTCCCGCCCTACTCTTCGAGCTCACAATACCTGCGTCTTCGGATACGGGGCTATCACCCTTTACTGCCGGCCTTTCCAGGCCGTTCTCCTGACGCAGATGCTGATGTTGGCTCTGGGCTCCTCCCCGTTCGCTCGCCGCTACTGGGGGAATCTCGGTTGATTTCTTTTCCTCGGGGTACTGAGATGTTTCAGTTCCCCCGGTTCGCCTC
>NZ_NJCX01000015.1:0-115818 GCF_002632875.1 Xenorhabdus kozodoii | reverse complement strand
TTACCCCACCTACTAGCTAATCCCATCTGGGTTCATCCGATGGCGTGAGGCCCGAAGGTCCCCCACTTTGCTCCTCAGAGGTCATGCGGTATTAGCCACCGTTTCCAGTGGTTATCCCCCTCCATCGGGCAGATCCCCAGACATTACTCACCCGTCCGCCGCTCGCCGGCGGGGAAGCAAGCTTCCCCCCGCTGCCGCTCGACTTGCATGTGTTAGGCCTGCCGCCAGCGTTCAATCTGAGCCATGATCAAACTCTTCAATTCAAAGTTTGATGCTCAAAGAATTCTGTGTTAGTTCGTAATGAATTAACTGTTCAGTCACTCTTCAAGACTTGGTATCTTTTTCGCCTTTCGGCGTGGATAGTGTCTTGCGAGTGCCCACACAGATTGTCTGATTAAGTTGTTAAAGAGCGGTGCAACCGGGAAGGCTCTTCCGGGTTGCGAGGCTGCGTATCTTACGCGTTTCGCCTCAGGAGTCAAGCGTTTATTTTCGCTTTCTTCCGGCTGTCCGCCGCGGCCTGTTTCAGCTCGTCGTCGGTCAGTGGTGGCGCATTATAGGGAGTTTTTCGGCGCTGACAATAGTTTTTTTGAAAATAATTACCAACCGATTACTATTGCGCCAAATTGCACTTAAGTTGGTAGTTTTTCCAGCGTTAAGAAGCCCAATTCGCGTAAACCGGGGAGTAGTTCTTCATTCCCAGGTTCGATCTTTGTGCAATAAGCCAAGTTATCCGATGTTGTTAAAAACAAATCTTCCCGATTTTTGACCAACCATGCCGTTCTGCGGGCAATTGCAGCACCTGAATCAATTAATCTTGTTCCATCTGGTAAAACCTGGGCAATTTCTTCTGCTATCAGAGGAAAGTGGGTGCACCCCAAAATAACAGTATCTGGTGGCTCTTTCATTCTTAACCACGGTTTCAATATTTTCTCTAACTCTTTTAGCGGAACGTTCTTGCCATGTAACTTTCGCTCAGCTAATTCGACCAATTCAGCAGAGCCGATTGAATATATCTGGCAATCCGTCGCAAACCTTGCAATTAATTCTTTGGTATAGTCGCGATTCACTGTAGCGCGTGTCGCCAATAATCCCACAACACGATTACAAGTGAGTTTCGCAGCAGGTTTGATCGCCGGCACAACACCAACAACAGGAAAAGAAAAACGTTCACGTAAGGCAGGTAAGCTGACTGTACTGGCAGTATTGCAAGCAATCACAACAACCGCCAAAGGATGTTTTTTCTGGATCGTACCAACAACCTGGACAACCCTTTCTACAATCACTTCCGCCGTTTTTTCGCCGTAAGGGAATGCGGCATTATCGAAAGCATATATATAGTGGAGATCCGGCAAGAGTTGCCGAATCTCTTGATAGACAGATAACCCCCCTACCCCAGAATCAAAAACCAGAATTGTTGGGCGGGCGGTCTTGTTTAAATCAGAAGTTATAGCTTCCAGTGAGATAGAACTCTCTACCTGGGGTGCGATAGCCATAGGCTGTCTCATAATTTTTATCAAACAGGTTAGCTATTCTAGCACGGATTGTCAGGTGGTCAGTGATCGGGAATGAAGCGCTGATATCCCATAGACTTACGCCCGCTAATTTCACTGTTTTTGGCGGATACGTACTATAGTTTTGGTCATAACGCCAACCGATGTATTGATAGGTTACTCCCCAATCGATATTAAAGGCTTCCCAGTCTAATTGATATTTAACTTGCTGTTTGGCTCTGCGAGTCAATGGCTGGCCATTACCATCACGCGGGTCAATGTACTGTAATGTGAGTTGATGCTGAAATAGGCCGGTGTCTATTGTTCCTGTCCACTCAACACCTTTTATTTTTGCTTTGTCACGGTTTTCATAACGGTTATTGGCAAAATTTATCAGTTGTTCAATATCGTTACGATAAGCAGATAGACGCCAATTAAGTGGCCCAGTCAAGCCTTCAAGTCCAATTTCCCATTGCTGACTTTTTTCTGGTTTAAGGCTTTCATTTCCCCATTGACTATAAAGTTGACTCAAAGTCGGAGCCTTAAATGCCGTTCCATACGAAGTGATAAAACGATAACCCTCAATAAATTCCCAGCCGAGGCCGATTTGCCCCGTCGTATTCCAGTCATATTCAGAATGGCGATCTGAACGTACAGCACCTTCTAAAATGACATTCTGAACTTTTTGCTGTGCAGTGAGATATAGTCCCGCATTATCAACCTGTTTTTGCACAGGGATGTTATTGGAGCCTGCGGCAACTGATTCTCTTTTCCAATCAATCCCACTACTGATTGCACCATGACTAAGCTGCCACGTATTCCCCCATTGCACATTGTATTGCTTTGAATCACTCAGGCTGGCGTTATCGCCATAACGCCCATGTTTGGGAACATAATTGTAGTCTTTGACATGGCTGTAACTGGCAATGAATTGAGAAGAATAGATGCCCTGGTTAAATTGAAAACCCGCATCATAGTTATGGCTGAAGAGTTCGCGGGTATCTGTATCGCCGATGCTCCATGCATCGTAAGCGGTTCGATTATTCAATCCATAGGCTCTGACAAATCCGCTCATTTGCTCATTTATCTTATGATCTATTTCCAACCACAGCAGCTTACTCATAAAGCCATCCCGATCTGGCTGACGATCCCCGCCGGTTTTGCCCTCAACGATCACATCAAACCCTTTGGTGTAGGTATAGCCTGCGGCGGTGGTTAATAGCGTATTCTCACCGAGTTTTTGCTGTGTCGAACCATGATAGTTCTGGTATCCATTCGAACCGATCCCGACATTCAGTGTTGTGCCACGCTGTTCCCGTTTTGTGATGATATTGATCACGCCACCCATGGCATCAGAGCCATATACAGCAGAGCGTGCACCACGGATATACTCTATTTTTTGCACCATTGAGATGGGGATCTGGCTAAAATCGGCGGCTCCAGTAATGCCTGCCTGGTTCAAGCGGATCCCATCCACCAGCACCAGGGTATGGCTTGAGTTTGTGCCGCGAACAAATAAAGAAGCGTGCTGTCCCATACCGCCATTTTGCGCAATATCAACACTCGGTAAACGGCGCAAAACATCCACTAAGTTGCTGGATTGCCACCGATCGATATCTTCACGAGTCACTACCGTTATTGGCGCCAAAACTGAAGAAATCGGCTGCCTAAAGCGATTAGCGGTAATCACCAACGTATCTTGATTATCGGCAATGGCTAACTGGCTCCAACCAGAAAATACCGCTACGGGAGTAACAAATAGAAGAAAGTGTTTTTTATTTATCATAAGATTTTTGATCAGTATGAGTGGGGTATCTGGCTATATAAAGCGTCATGCTAAGATGAAGGTCTTGGCATGTCTAGCGTATCTCTCCATCAAAAAAAGAGTGGATAAACCAGAAAACTGGACATCCTTTGCACTTGCCCTACAATGCCGCTCGGAAATTTTTCTTAACGCGACCATACGAGAACCCGATAATGCAGAATGTTTTGCCAACGGAAAATTATGAAAATCAATTGATGGAGAAAGTCCATCGTCTAAAAGGAATGATGCTCCCCTTTAGTGCACCTGAGCCTGAAGTTTTCCGTTCCCCTGCATCACATTACAGAATGCGCGCAGAATTCCGTATCTGGCATGAGGAAGATGACCTCTACCACATCATGTTTGATCAGCAGACTAAACAGCGTATCCGTATCGATCAATTTCCCGTTGCCAACCCGCTAATCAATAATATGATGCAAGCCATCATTGCGGGTGTAAAAGGCAATCCAGTATTACGCCACAAACTGTTTCAGGCTGATTACCTTTCTACCCGCAGCAACAAAATCATTGTCTCCCTGCTTTACCACAAAAAACTCGCGGATGAATGGCGTGAGCATGCAACTGCACTGCGTGCCCAACTCATTGCGGCAGGATTTGATGTCCAACTTATTGGACGTGCGGCAAAAACCAAAATCATGCTTGATCATGACTATATCGATGAAGAATTGCCGGTTGCAGGTAAGACGATGATTTACCGTCAGGTTGAAAATAGCTTCACACAACCGAATGCCAGCATCAATATTCATATGTTGGAATGGGCGATTGATATTACCAAAGGCGCCAAAGGCGACTTGCTTGAGCTGTATTGTGGCAATGGTAATTTTTCCCTGGCGCTAGCGCAGAATTTTGAACGCGTATTGGCGACAGAAATTGCTAAGCCTTCCGTGGCTGCCGCACAATTTAATATCGCAGCGAACCAGATTGATAATGTACAGATTATCCGCATGTCGGCGGAAGAATTTACTCAGGCGATGAATGGGGAGCGGGAGTTCAATCGACTGCAAGGCATTGATTTAACCAGTTATCAATGTGAAACCATTTTTGTTGATCCACCACGCAGTGGTCTGGATGAAAAAACAGTCAAAATGGTTCAAGCGTATCCGCGCATTCTTTATATCTCCTGCAATCCAGAGACACTTAGCCAAAATCTGGAAACGCTGACGCAAACCCACAAAATCAGCAGACTGGCCCTCTTTGATCAATTTCCTTATACCCACCATATGGAGTGCGGTGTTCTACTGGAAAAACGTCATTAAAAACAAAAACGCCACGGAGGTTAATTTTGTGGCGTTTTTTATTGAACCGCTTTCGATAAAAGCGATTAACTTTGGCTTTCGGAAGTGAGCGTTGATTGCTGCTTGCGCTTTTTCATCTTTAGGTAGATCCAAAACACCAAGACCGTGCCAATAACGACAGGAAATAAATTAGAACCAATGGCCGGATATTCCATCCGAATGAAGGCGCTATAGATAAATATGCCTAAGAAGAAACATCCCGTGGCCAGTTTAGGTAACCCTTCAGCCATTGGAAAATTCAGATAACGTTGATGGAGACAATACAGAGAAAGTACCAGTGTAATCAGCGGGAAAATAGAAAAAGGGACAAAGGAATTGAAAAATGCTGAGAAAGTTCCGTGTGTTGCCATTCCAACGATAAGAGCCAGCAACATTGTGCTTTTATCCTGGCGGTATTGTTCCATCGTATTATTCTCCTTTCATTATTATTCAGGGATTTTAGGGACAGCGTTTTTTTCTTGCTCACGGCGACACCAATGATAAGCACCTTTGGAAATCATACGGAGTTGTAAAACCAAACGCTCTTCAAGGCTACGCCTTTTTTCTTCATCAATATCGAGTGCTTCTGCACCGGCACTGAATACGATTGTCACCATCGCCTCGGCTTGTATTTCCGTAAAATGACGAGGCATATGGCTGGCTTGCTCAAGGTAGTCTGCCAATTCGGCAATAAAATGTTGGATTTCCCGTGCTACAGCCGCACGAAATTCAGCCGATGTGCCGGAGCGTTCACGCAGCAATAACCGGAACGCATTGGGATTGTTGCCGATGAATTCCATGAAAGTTGAAACCGAAGTACGGATGACACTGCCACCTTTGGCAATGCGTTGGCGTGCCTGACGCATTAACTGGCGCAGCATCAAACCACTTTCATCCACCATCGTCAGCCCCAGTTCATCCACATCGCGAAAATGCCGATAAAAAGAAGTCGGTGCAATACCCGCCTCACGAGCCACTTCCCGTAGGCTCAGGCTGGTAAAACTGCGTTCAGCACTGAGTTGGCTGAATGCCGCCTCAATCAGGGAGCGGCGGGTTTTTTCTTTCTGTTTTGCTCTAACGCCGGTTACGTTACTCACAACAATCCTGATCTATTTCGCCTCTAATTCGGCAAATATAACAGATTCTGCTAAGTTTGCTGTGATTGTTCTCTTAAAGATATTATTCAATTTTTCCTGATTTATTTCTAAACAATGCGATAAAAACCTTATGCGGATTGGGTTATTACATCAAGTAATGTTAATATAGCGTTGTTATTTTGTATAAAAAACAGGTCTTTCCTCTATGCAACATACTCATTTTGATGCCATTGTGATTGGCTCTGGCCCTGGCGGCGAAGGAGCAGCAATGGGGCTGGTCAAACAAGGCAAAAACATTGCGGTTATAGAACGTTACAATAATGTCGGTGGTGGATGTACTCATTGGGGCACCATCCCCTCGAAAGCACTCCGCCATGCCGTTAGTCGTATTATCGAATTTAATCAAAACCCCCTCTACAGTGATAACTCCCGCATTCTTCGTTCTTCGTTTTCAGAAATTCTGCGCCATGCTGAAGTCGTTATTAACCAGCAAACCAAGATGCGCCAAGGGTTTTATGAACGTAACCGGTGTCGAATGTTTGCAGGAGAAGCCACTTTCATTGATGAACATCGGGTCAGTGTGCGTTATCCCGATGATAGTGTTGATATCCTGAGTGCAGACAAGATCATCATTGCCACTGGCTCCCGTCCTTACTGCCCTCCTGATGTCGATTTCACCCACTCCCGTATTTATAACAGCGATACCATACTGCAACTGGATCACGAACCACGCCACGTCATTATTTATGGTGCCGGCGTGATTGGCTGTGAATATGCCTCTATTTTCCGCGGATTGGGAGTTAAGGTGGATTTGATCAATACCCGTGATCATCTTCTGTCTTTTCTTGATCAAGAAATGTCTGATGCCCTCTCCTACCATTTCTGGAACAGTGGCACGGTCATCCGCCACAATGAAGAATATGAAAAAATTGAAGGTCTTGATGATGGTGTCATTGTTCACCTGAAATCCGGCAAGAAGGTCAAAGCGGATTGCCTGCTCTATGCCAATGGCAGAACCGGTAATACGGACACGATAGGTTTAGAAAATGTCGGGCTGGAAACAGACAATCGAGGCTTATTGAAAGTCAATCGTGTCTACCAGACCAACAATGAAAACATCTACGCCGTGGGTGATGTTATTGGCTATCCAAGTTTGGCTTCTGCGGCTTATGATCAAGGGCGCATCGCTGCCAAAGCAATGACGACCGGCAGTGCCAATCTACATCTGGTGGAAGATATCCCAACCGGGATTTATACCATTCCTGAAATAAGTTCAGTGGGCAAAACTGAACAGCAATTAACCGCAATGAAAATCCCTTATGAAGTAGGGCGCGCCCAATTCAAGCACCTGGCACGTGCGCAAATTGCAGGAATGAATGTTGGCAGCCTCAAGATCCTGTTCCACCGTGAGACAAAACAGATTTTAGGTATCCACTGTTTTGGCGAGCGCGCCGCAGAGATCATTCACATTGGTCAGGCCATCATGGAACAAAAAGGTGAAGGCAATAATATCGAATATTTCGTTAATACTACCTTCAATTATCCCACAATGGCGGAAGCCTACCGTGTTGCAGCACTCAATGGGCTAAACCGATTATTTTGATGTTTTTCCGGGTATCTCGAAATAATTGCCCATTTTAGAACGGATCGCCTCTGCCAATTGCTCATAGCGACCACGCAGAGGTGAGCCGGGACGATACACCAATATGACAGATCGTTTCGGTTCCGGCTCGTAACACTCCAGATAACAAACCCCATCCCGCTGTCTTTCACTCGGCACTGACAAATCAGGTAATAGGGTAATACCACTGCCCGCAGCGACCATATTGCGTAATGTTTCCAGGCTAGTTGCCCTGAAATGGGTATCTTCTTTGGCGCCCGCCTGAAAACAAAATCCCATCGCCTGATCACGCAAACAGTGCCCATCTTCCAGCATTAATAACTTCTCGCCGGATAGCTCACTCATCTTAATGTTGTCCCGCCCTGCCCATTTATGCGCTTCATACACCGCCAGCTTCATCGGCTCTTCAAACAATGGCACTTCGATAAAGGCTTCGGTCTCTTTCACCAGTGCCAAAATGGCGCAGTCAAGTTTTCCACTATCCAGTTGTGCCAACAGATTTTGGGTTTGAGCCTCATGCAGGTACATTTCCAATTTGGGAAACAATTTATGCAGTTCAGGAATGATAAGGGGTAGGAGATAGGGGCCGATTGTTGGAATAAGGCCGATATGCAACGGCCCAGACATACTTTCACCTTGAAGGGAGGCCATTTCCTGCAAGACTTTCACTTCCCTCAAAACGGTTTTGGCCTGTTCCACTAGCAGCATACCCTGTTGGGTAAACAATACCTTGCGGCTAGTGCGTTCCAGCAGCATCACGCCAAGCTCATCCTCCAGTTTGCGGATTTGCCCGCTTAGTGTCGGTTGGCTGACATGACAAGCATCAGCGGCTCGGCGAAAGTGACGATGTTCAGCAAGTGCTACAAGGTATTCTAGATCGCGGATATTCATTCCCAACCTCAGCATTTGATATCAATGATATATTGATCAATAAATCATTATATCCACGAGGAGAAAAAACTATCAACTTCCTGTGATTATTAGTGTTTTTACCTCAGCCGCTGCTTGGCCTGAGAAATGGCTTGCTTCACTTGCCCTTGTGCTACACCGCCTTTAGCCAGCCGCTTGTCCAGGCAGGATTGCAGCGATAAAACATCATAAACATCCACAGAAATAACCTGACTGAATTTTTGCAATTCAAGCAGAGAAAGTTCTTCCAGCGCCTTACCTTTGTCAATTGCCGCAATAACAACTTCACCCACAATATGATGTGCCTCACGGAATGGAACCCCTTTTGCGACCAGATAATCAGCCAGCTCAGTCGCATTCGCATATCCCTGTTTTGCTGCTTCCTTGCAACGGGTGCGCCTTACCTGAATGCCATCCAATACCAATATCGCCATGTGCAAACAATCCAACCAGGTATCCAATGCATCAAACAAGCCTTCCTTATCTTCTTGCATATCTTTATTGTAGGCGAGAGGAAGCCCTTTCAACGTCATCATCATCCCGGTTAATGCCCCTTGAACCCGTCCACATTTGCCACGGATAAGTTCCAATGCATCCGGGTTTTTCTTTTGTGGCATCAGGGAAGAGCCAGACGTTACCCGATCGGACAGCTCAACAAATCCGGCCTCTCCGCTATTAAAGAAAATCAGATCCTCAGCAAAACGTGAAAGATGGATCATACTGATACTCGCATCTGACAGTAATTCCAAGACATGATCGCGATCAGAAACGCTATCCAGACTATTGCGTGTCGCCGAGGCAAAGCCTAGCCATGATGCCAGTTGCTCCCGATCAATAGCATAAGCCGTTCCTGCCAGCGCCCCACATCCCAACGGGCTGGTATCCAACCGTCTTAGGGCGTCTTGCAACCGGCTTTCATCACGACTCAACATTTCCACATAGGCTAAACACCAATGGGCAAAAGTGACCGGTTGCGCCCGTTGTAAATGGGTGTAACCTGGCATTACCGCATCCTGATTGTTTTCAGCCGTAAGCACCAATGCTTGTTGCAACCCGGCCAATGCTTGCAGAATATGGGCAACCTGATCTTTGCACCATAATTTCAGATCCGTCGCAACCTGATCATTACGGCTACGTCCCGTATGGAGTTTTTTCCCTAAATCGCCCACTTTCGTGATCAGTTGCCCTTCGACCCAACTGTGAATATCTTCCGCATCGCTTTGCAAAATGGCTTTGGGGTCGGTTCGCACTTCATCCAGCAGCTCATTTAACGCCCGCTCCAGCTTTTGTTGCTCTTCGGCAGTTAATACTCCCACAGTAACCAGTGCCTTTGACCATGCCACCGAACCCATAATATCCTGCTGAGCCAGACGATAATCAAAACGCAGTGAATCATTGAATTGCTTGAACCGCTGATCGGCTTCCTGACTGAAACGCCCGCCCCAAAGTGCCATAATATCGTTCCTGTTTTTTATCTCATTGATTAGCCAAAAACTATTTTTTACTGTTAAGTGCACGAATACGTGAAGACAGCGAATAGAGGCGAATAAATCCTTCTGCATGACGATGATCGTAAACCTCGTCTTCTCCAAAAGTGGCGAACGCTTCAGAATAGAGACTATTGGCTGATTTTTTCTGCACCGCCGTTACCTGCCCTTTATAAAGTTTCAGGGCCACTTCTCCGCTCACATTGGCGGCCAAAACTTCTGCAGCGGCTTGAATGGATTGGCGCAATGGGGCAAACCAACGGCCGTCATAGACAACATAAGACATCTCCAGTCCCAGTTGTTGACGCCATTTGAAGCTATCGCGATCCAAAACCAGTTGTTCGATGCCACGCAGCGCTTCCATCATGAGGGTTCCTCCTGGGGTTTCATAGCAACCACGGGATTTCATGCCGACCAAACGGTTTTCTACGATATCGATCCGGCCAATGCCATGTTTGGCTCCCAACCGGTTTAACGCATTCAGGCACTGATAGGGTGAAAGCGCGTGGTCATTCACGCCAACCACTTCACCTTTTTCAACCGTCACTGTGACATATTCCGGTTCATTGGGGGCTTCTTCGGGTTCCACTGTCCACACCCAACAATCCTTATTAGCCGCATTCCAGGTGCTTTCCAAAACCCCGCCTTCGGTTGAGATGTGCCATGCATTTTCGTCACGACTATAGATTTTTTCCAACGTTGCAGTTGTCGGGATATTGCGAACTTTTAAGTAATCCAGCAACGCTTCACGGGAACGCAGATCCCATTCCCGCCACGGGGCAACAACTTTCAGATGGGGTGCCAACGCGGTATAAGTGCTTTCAAACCGAACCTGATCATTACCTTTACCTGTTGCGCCATGGGAGACCGCATCCGCCCCCACTTTCAAAGCCAATTCAACCTGTGCCTTGGCAATGATGGGACGCGCCATTGATGTACCAAGCAGATAACTGCCTTCATAGAGGGCGCCCGTTTTCAGCACGGGATAAACATACTCTTTGATAAACTCTTCACGCAGATCAACGACATAGCATTCGGAAGCACCGGAGAGTAATGCTTTCTGCTCTACACCATCCAGATCTTCACGGCTTTGGCCAACATCCGCGACAAACGCAACCACTTCACAATTACCATAATGTTCTTTCAACCACGGAATAATGGCGGAAGTATCCAAACCACCGGAATATGCCAGAACGATTTTTTTAATATTTTGAGTCATAGGGATAACCTGTTTAATTTTGTTTATCTCACAAAGGCCGTACCATCAATTCAGCCTAAAATTTGTCACTGAATTACGCCAAAATGCGTGTGCCAATGGGGATGCCATTAAATAACGCAATCAACTGATCCGCATGGCGCCAACTTGCGATATCCACCGGTTGGCCGAGTATTTTTGCCGCCTCTAACGCCGCATTGACTTTCACTATCATGCCGTCGGTGATAATGCCCTGATCGATAAGCTGCTCGATTTTCTCTGCTGTCACTTCCGGGATTTTTTGCCCTTTTCCATCCAAAATACCACTGACATCGGACAACAAGATCAGATCCGCATTAAGCACTTGTGCAATGGCCGTTGCAGCTTGATCGGCATTGACATTCATCAATTCACCCTGTTCAGTGATGCCAATTGAGCTGATGATTGGTATATAGCCCACATCCAGCAAAATTTTCAGGAGATCAGCGTTTCCTGGCTGTGCCTTTCCAGTGTGACCGAATTCTTCACCCAGTTGAGAAACCTTAACCGTTCCCCCATCCCCCAGGCATAACCCGATGGCCGGCAAACGAAACTTTGTTGCCCATGCCAGCAATTTCTTATTGGCCGTTCCGGCTAACGTTCCTGTAATAATGTCGATTTGATCCTCTGGCGTCACCCGCAGACCCTGTTTCTTCAAAATCGGCATCTGCAATTGCTGCATCAGTTCATCAACCAGACAGCCACCGCCGTGTACAATCACTAGCGGACGTTTATGTGTTTTTCGATATAACTGTAATGTAGTAAATAACCGCTCCAGCGCTTCTTCGCTGTCTAACAACACACCACCTAACTTGATAACTAACGGCTCCATCGGATTCATCCTCTGTCGGTATTAATCTCTGTAGGGTTCTTCATTTTTTGGCATCCCATCAATGAGAACTTAAAGTAATGCCAGCGTTTCTTGATAACCAAAACGAATATTCATGCACTGTACTGCTTGGGCCGCAGCACCTTTCAACAAATTATCCTCGGCACCGACGATAATCAGGTGCTGCTCCTGGACAGCAAAACCAATGTCGCAGAATGGCAACCCAACAACCGCTTTCAACGCGGGAAGTCCTTTGCTGTATAAGCGTACTAATGGCTTATCATGATAGGCTTGCTGATAAGCCTCTCTGATGTGTGTCTCTGTCACACCCGATTTCAATTTACAGGTCATTGTGGCCAGAATCCCGCGGGAAAAATTGCCCAAATGCGGGGTAAAAATCACGTCTGTCCCCAAATGTGTCGCGATTTCAGGTTGATGACGGTGGTTAAAAACACCATACGGTTGCAAGCTAACTTCACAAAAACTATTGGTCATTGATGCCTTTCGGCCAGCGCCACTGACACCACTGACCGCATTGATAACGGGCCACTGCGCTGTATCTAGTAAATTTTGTTCAAGTAAGGGTTTCAAAGCAAGCTGGGAAACGGTAGGGTAACAGCCAGGCACGGCAATTAATTGTGCATGCTTGATTTTCTCTGCTTGCCATTCTGCCAACCCATAAACAGCTTGCCTCAACCACTGAGGGTTTTTATGTTCAAACCCGTAGTATTTTTCATAAAACTGTGTATTTTGTACGCGATAGGCACCTGATAAATCGAACACGATACAACCTGCTTCCAGAAATACCGGAGCAATATCATGGCTGACTTCATGGGCAGTAGCGAGGAAGACCACATCGACTCCCTTTGCCGCCTCCATCACATCAGTCAACGGTTGTAAGGGTAAATCAAGCACTCCCTTATATTGTGGATGAAGTGCTGAAAAACATTTTCCCGCATCTGAACTTTGCGAAGAAACCATCAAGCCGGAGAGATGGACATGGGGATGACGTTGCAGATAGGCTGCTAACTCAGCTCCGGTATAACCACTGGCACCCACTATCAGCGTATTCAACATGGGATTTATTCACCTTATAGTATTAACCCAATAGTATTAATTTAACGACTTTATTGCATTTATATGCAATTAATCTGCATGAATATTGATACTATTATGAGTAAGGGCTGTCAACAGTGAATATTAAATTACCGTCTTTTATTAAGTTATATCATCAGCTCATTGCGGCTCCTTCTATCAGTGCAACGGATGCTGAACTGGATCAAAGTAATGAAGTTGTTATCAATCTGCTGGCGCAATGGCTAAAAGAGATCGGGTTTTCCATTGAAATTCAACCCGTCCCTGAAACCCGAAGGAAATTCAACCTGCTGGCAACCTTGGGCAGTGGTTCGGGTGGTTTATTATTATGTGGCCATACCGATACCGTCCCTTTTGATGAAGGGCGCTGGACACAAGATCCATTCACACTGACCGAACACGATGGCAAGTTATATGGGCTTGGGACGGCTGACATGAAAGGCTTTTTTGCCTTTATTGTTGATGCGTTACGGGATATCGATGCCAGCAAACTCTCCCACCCTGTTTATATTCTGGCGACCGCCGATGAAGAGACATCAATGGCCGGCGCACGTTACTTTGCTGCCAATAGCCATCTTCGGCCTGATTTTGCCATCATTGGTGAACCCACATCATTACAACCAATCCGCGCCCATAAGGGGCATATCGCCCAGGCTATCCGCATTGAAGGAAAGTCCGGGCATTCCAGTGATCCCGCGCGGGGCGTCAATGCCATTGATCTGATGCACGAATCCATTACCCAGCTAATACAACTGCGCCAGACCTTGCAAGAACGCTATCACAATCCAGCTTTCGTCATTCCTTATCCAACCATGAATTTTGGTCATATTCATGGCGGCGATGCCGCAAATCGCATTTGCGCCTGCTGCGAACTGCATATGGACATCCGCCCGCTTCCCGGATTAACTTTGCAGGATTTGAATGGATTGCTGAATGAGGCACTGGAACCGATAAAACAGCGCTGGCCTGGTCGCCTGAGCGTGACAGAGCTTCATCCCCCCATTCCGGGTTATGAATGCCCGACAAACCACAAACTGGTCGGTGTGATTGAAAAACTGTTAGGAACAAAAGCAGATACGGTCAATTACTGTACAGAAGCGCCTTTTATTCAGGAATTGTGCCCAACCTTGGTTTTAGGGCCAGGATCGATTGAACAAGCGCACCAGCCCGATGAATTTTTGGATATGGCGTTTATTGAACCAACAAGGAAACTGCTGTCACAGCTTGTCGAGCATTTTTGTTTGAATGCGGGGTAATTTTCACTACCGATAACCCCGATGAGGGCATCGGGGTTTTTCTGTAATATCAGTACCTTCATCCCTCCTTCCCCAACATGAATTTCTTTCCTGATCACTTTGAATATTCCTCATTGGGAATAAGTCATTTCTCGATTGACTAAAAAGTTCGCTTCGCCCATTCTGTTTAGACATCTAAACGGATAGACATTTAAACACTTAAACATCTAAAGGTGAGCGGATAAACATGCCGCTTATGCATGAGGGCACAGGGTATGAGTTTTTTTCACGCTAATCAGCGAGAAGCGCTGAACCAGAATCTGGCTGAACTTGAAGGGCAATTTCGTGTTTCCTTTGAATTCTTTCCACCCAGAACGGCTGAGATGGAACAAACCCTGTGGAAATCCATTGATCGCTTGAGCAAGCTGAAACCTAACTTCGTTTCTGTGACCTATGGCGCCAATTCGGGTGAACGTAATCGCACCCATAGCATTATTAAAGGCATTAAAGATAAAACGGGTCTTGAAGCCGCACCACACCTGACTTGCATTGATGCCAGCCGGGAAGAATTGCGCACGATTGCCCAGGATTATTGGCAAAACGGTATTCGTCATATTGTGGCATTACGGGGGGATTTACCGATTAACGGCGGTAAGCCAGAACTGTATGGCGCTGATTTGGTTGAACTCTTAAAAAAAGAAGCGGATTTTGATATCTCCGTTGCCGCTTATCCAGAAGTGCATCCCGAAGCGAAAAGTGCACAGGCAGACCTGATTAATTTAAAACGTAAAATTGATGCTGGGGCGAATCGCGCCATTACCCAGTTCTTTTTTGATGTGGAGAGTTATTTGCGTTTTCGTGATCGCTGTGTTGCAACAGGGATTGATGTGGAAATTGTGCCGGGGATTTTGCCCGTCTCGAACTTCCGTCAATTGCAACGATTTGCCTCAGCCACTAATGTTCGCATCCCAAGCTGGATGACCAGAATGTTTGAAGGGTTAGATGATGATCCGGAAAGTCGCAACTTGGTCGGTGCCTCTATTGCAATGGACATGGTGAAAATTCTCAGTCGTGAAGGCGTGAAAGATTTTCATTTTTATACCCTGAATCGGGCAGAATTGAGTTATGCCATTTGCCATACATTGGGTGTACGCCCTTCTTAATTTCCCTATTGCAATTTATACCCGTCGTCTTTCAAGTTGCCGCTTTGTTGGCTGCGCTGCATCTTGAAATCCATAGGGTATATTTATTGCAACCTTATCAACCGGACTGGATGCGAGTCCGGTGGTCAGGAAAAAAAGCCAAACAGTCTCCCATTCGGCTTTTATCATTCAACCTTATCCCGTATTGCGCATTCCTGCCGCAACGCCGGCAATCGTCACCATCAGCGCCTGTTCAAGATGTGGATCAGGGTTTTTCTGCTGGCGGGAACGCTGTAATAATTCGGCCTGTAGCACGTTCAACGGATCGGTATACACATTACGCAAGGCGATAGATTCAGCGATCCACGGCAGATCTGCCATCAATTGTTCATCCTGCGCAATGGTCAGTACCGTTTCGATATCTTTGGCAAGCTGGTTACGCAATTGGATGCCTAACGGCCACAGTTGTGGAGCGACCAAACGCTGATCGTAATATTCAGCTAACCACAAATCGGCTTTGGCAAACACCATCTCCAACATGGCAATACGCGTGTTGAAGAATGGCCAGTCGCGACACATATCCGTTAAAACGGGTAAGTTACCTGCATTGATCACCTGTTGCAGAGCCGCGCCAGCGCCTAACCATGCCGGCAACATCAGGCGGTTTTGCGTCCAGGCAAATATCCACGGGATCGCCCGCAAACTTTCAACGCCCCCCGTCGGGCGGCGTTTAGCGGGGCGCGAACCTAACGGCAGTTTTGCCAACTCTTGTTCCGGTGTTGCCGCCCGAAAATAAGGCACAAATTCCGGTTGTTCACGTACATAATCACGGTACATGTCACAAGAAACATCGGAAAGCGTGTCCATAATCTGGCGCCATTCGGGTTTTGGCTCCGGAGGTGGCAATAAGTTTGCTTCCAGAATGGCACTGGCATACAAGGCCAAACTGCTGATCGTCACCTGCGGCAAACCAAACTTAAAGCGGATCATTTCGCCCTGTTCCGTGACGCGCAATCCGCCTTTCAGGCTGCCCGGCGGTTGAGAGAGCAAGGCCGAATGCGCAGGTGCGCCACCACGGCCAATCGTGCCGCCACGCCCGTGGAACAGGGTGAGGGTCACTCCCTCTTTTTCACACACGTTGATTAACGCATCCTGCGCCCGATATTGTGCCCACGACGCCGCCATCACCCCGGCATCTTTCGCTGAATCAGAATAACCAATCATCACCATCTGCTTGTCTTTAATCAGATCGCGATACCACTTAATCCCCAACAGTTGCCGGATCACGCTTTCGGCATTGTTCAGGTCATCAAGGGTTTCGAACAACGGCGCGACAGGCAATGACAATGGGCATCCCGCCTCTTTTAGCAACAATTTCACCGCTAAAACATCGGAAGGCACTTTCGCCATGGAAATCACATAAGCGGCTATCGAATCTTGCGGTGATTTTGCAATCACCTTGCAGGTATCGAAAACCTCCTGGGTTTCTGCGCTGGGCTGCCAATCACGTGGGGTCAGGGGGCGTTTTGACTGCAACTCTCGCAGCAAGAATGCCTGTTTTTCGGTTTCAGGCCAGCTCGCATAATCGCCCATTTCCAGATATCGCGTCAGTTCAGCAATGGCATCGGCATGGCGGGTACTTTCCTGGCGGATATCAATGCGCACCAACGATAAACCGAAACAACGGATTCGACGCAAAGTATCGAGCAATTGCCCGTTCGCGATAATTTCCATGCCGCAATTTTTCAGGGATTGATAGCAGGCATAGAGCGGTTGCCATAACTGTTCGTTATGCAGGAGGAGATCCGCCGGTGGCAAGGCGTGCTCGCCTTTAAGACATTTTTCCAGATAGACCAGCGTGTTACTTAATTGGGTACGCAACTGTTTGGCAATTTCACGGTAAGGCTCCAAAATATGCTCACCCCCCGCCATTTGACGCAGTTCAGGTGTACATTCCGACATGGAAAGCTCAGAAACTAAAACCTGAATATCTTTCAGAAACAGATCGGCGGCTTTCCAACGGCTTAGCAGGAGGACATGATGGGTAATTTCGGCAGTGACGTTCGGGTTACCATCACGATCGCCCCCCATCCAGGAGGTGAAACGTACCGGCACCGCTTCTACCGGCAAGCTGTAGCCGAGGGAATCCTCCAGTTGTTCATTGAATTCTCGCAGGAATGCCGGCACGCCTTCCCACAAACTGTTTTCGACCACAGCAAAACCCCATTTTGCTTCATCAATGGGGCTGGGGCGGTTCTTGCGGATCTCATCCGTATGCCAGGATTGGGCAATCAACTGACGTAACCGGCGCATGATGTTATTGCGTTCATAATCGGCCAAATCGTCGTGATCAAGTTGTGCCAGACAGCTATTCACTTCAACCAATTTATGGATCAGGGTACGGCGAGCGATTTCTGTCGGATGCGCCGTCAAAACCAATTCAATCGCCAGCTCATTCACTGCATGGATTAAATCATCATTGCTGAATTGGCGCTCTTTGAGCCGGTTAAACAGGGCGGCCAGCGCGACCGGATTACTTGCCGCTTCGCCGTGTGGCGAAATACTGTGATATTGTTCGGCGACGTTAGCCAGATTTAAAAACTGGTTAAACGCACGGGCGACGGGCAATAATTCATCATTGGATAAATTTTCCAGCGTCGATAAAAGCTGCTGACGGTGAACTTCATTACCAGCGCGGGATGATTTGGATAACTTCCTGATGGTTTCTACTTTATCAAGAATATTTTCTCCCAAAGCCTCTTTGATCGTGTCGCCCAGCAATTTACCGAGCATACTGACATTACTTCGCATGGCGGAATATTGTTGATTCATGTGGTTTATGACCTTGTGTTGCTGTATGTCACCCATTTCACCAGTGGACTGGCTCAATCGGCATTTACCCTATTTTCTGTCCAGATATTTGATGTTTCGCTGTAGAGCGTGTGCTGCTTGTTTATCTCTAACATTCTATTCATATCAGAAAACAAACAATTTGGGCGAATTTTATGAAATTTAATCCGGGTTTCGTTTTTATAGACAATTCAATGGATGGGATAGCGATACCAACGGGTGGCAATGATGGGGTAACCTCTTTTTTCTGCGATTAGCAGGGATAACCTGTCATATCCCTGCCAGCAAAATTTTGGCTACAGAAGTTGCGACAGACGATTTAAGTCTGATTGGATAGCCCCTGCGGTGACATCCCGTCCAGCGCCTGGCCCACGGATCACCAACGGATTATCGCGATACCAGCGGCTTTCTATCGCAAAGACATTATCTGCCGGCAACAGGGCGGCCAATGGGTGATCGCTACGCACGGCTTCCACCCCCACTTTTGCCTTTCCACTGGAATCAAAACGGGCAACATAGCGCAAGACCATGCCCATCTCCTGTGCGGCTTCCAAACGTTGCAACATCTGCTCATTAATGGCAGCGCTGTTTTCAAAAAACGCTTCGATGGAACCACTCCGAGCCTCTTCCGGGACTAAAGACTCAACCCGCACCTGATCAGGCTCTATCTCATAGCCCGCTTCGCGAGCCAGAATAACCAGCTTACGCATCACATCCTGACCGGAAAGATCAATTCGTGGATCGGGTTCGGTCAATCCCTGCTGCCAGGCTTGTTCGACTAAATCACTAAAAGGCACAGAACCATCAAACTGCAAGAACAACCAGGATAAGGTGCCGGAAAAAACACCACTAATGGATAAAATGGTATCACCGCTTTCCCGCAGATCCCTGACGGAGTGATTAATCGGCAACCCTGCACCCACTGTGGCGTTATATAACCAGTGCCGCCCTGTTTTCGCAAAGGCATCGCGGATCATGCGATAAGTGCTGCTGTTGGAAGAGCCGGCAACTTTATTGGCACTAACCACATGAAACCCATAACTGGCAAAATAGACATACTCTTTGGCCAATTCCTCGCTGGCCGTCACGTCCAGGATAACCAAATCATCATAAGGATGAGCCCGCATCCATAAAAACAGGGCATCTTCTTCATGTTCCGTCGCTTCATCATCAAAAAAGGCCAGCGCCCGACTGGCATCAATGCCCTGATAATGCAGTAGACTCCGGCGACTATCGACGACACCCGCCAGAATAAATTCAAAACCGCTACGAGCAGAAATGTTTTTCTGTTCGCGAGCGAACAGTTCCAGCCAACGAGAACCAATATTGCCTTTGCCAAACAGCACCAAACCGATGCGTTTTTCTGCCCGAAACAGGCTTTGGTGTAACCCTTGGATCAAATGTGACGTCTGATTCGAACGCAATACGGCAACCAGGCTGATGTCATCTTCTGCATGCCAGATAAATTCAACCGGCTGATCTTTTAATTGCTGGTAAAACCGATGGCTATGCAACGGGTTTTTGCACACACCCGCCCCGACCAAAGCCACCAGCGCCAAACCTTCGCGCAAAGAAAGTTTGCCGGGTAAGGAGGCTTCTTGTAAAACATCAAGGGCGCTATTCACAATCTCAGCGGTATAACAAAGTTGGATCAGGTTGCAATCTGCATGTATCCCTGTTGCCAATGGCCGCATTTGGGCGCGCTTTAGCAAAGAATCAATGTCTTTGTAAATTTGTTTGAAATCATGAGCCGGAGATACATGCAACTCAATCAGGCAGACATCATCATGGCTGGTGACAATTTTTGCCCCTGTCCCCGTTGCCAATACCCGTTCGATACGGGTAGAACCCTGTTCAGGCTGGTAACTGCAACGCAATTGCAGATCAATATCGCTAAGAGAAACGGGCTGTAATGTACGGGTATGCAGAACCGGTGCGGCTAAGCGTGCTAATTCGCTGGCTTCATCCAGACGCAGCAACGGCAGCAAGCAGGCATCCTTGACTTTGCGCGGATCAGCACTATAAACACCCGCTACGTCGCTCCAAATGGTGACTTTTTTGGCTCCCGCCAAAGCGCCAACTTGGGTAGCAGAATAGTCACTGCCATTGCGCCCCAGCAATACCGTTTCACCCTTTTGGTTACTGGAAATAAAACCGGTAACCACGATACGCCGATGGAGGTTTTGGATTAATAATTGGCTAAGTAAAGGTTGAGATAACCTCACATCAACTTGCGGCTGGGCAACGCGTTCTGCCCGCAGGAATTGGCGAGCATCCAGCCATGAGCTGGGAATGCCTTGATTTTCAAGCACCGCCGCCATTAAACGTGCCGACCAAATTTCCCCATGACCGACAACTTCTGCATATGTCATATCCGTGACGGGCTTATCCAGCAATGCACTCAATCTTTCCAGATCAGCGATAAACTTTGCGTTCAGTTCTTCTGCAACGGTTTCGGGCAACAAACCACGGATCAATTCTTGCTGGTAACGTCGCAAAGACTGTTGTATTTGATGTGCGGATATCCGGTCACTCTGGCTCAACTTAAGCCAATCGATCAACTGGTTGGTGGTACTCCCCGCTGCCGAGACCACCATCAAATCACCCGGTTGGCTGTAGTTTTCCATAATTTCAGCAACCCGCTGATAACATTTCACATCAGCCAAGCTACTACCACCAAATTTATGTAACTGGCGGCCAGATCCCGCCTCCGCTGTTGCCAAAGTACTCATGATGACCTCGTTACCGCTGCCTGAAACGCATGGTCCAGATCAGCTATTAAATCCTGACTATCTTCAATTCCCACAGAAACACGAAGAAGCGAATCCGTGATCCCTGCTTGCGTCCTTGCTTCTGCCGACATTCCCGCGTGTGTCATTGTTGCGGTATGAGAAATCAACGATTCCACACCACCGAGAGATTCAGCCAAGGTAAATAATTTTAACGCAGATAAAAAACGACGCATGGCCTGTTCATCACCCTCCAGTTCAAAACTGATCATTGCCCCAAACCCTTGCTGTTGCTTAACCGCAATTTCATGCCCTGGATGATTTTTCAATCCAGGGTAGAAGAGTCTTTTTACTTGGGGCTGCTGTTGCAAGTAATCCACAATAGCAACAGCATTGTTTTGTTGGAGCAACACGCGAGCAGATAATGTACGGATACCACGGAGTAACAGATAGCTGTCAAAGGCCGCAGCCGTCACGCCAATATTGTTCGCCCACCAAGCCAACGTTTCCGCAACGGATGATTCCTTCGCAATAATAGCTCCTGCAATCAGATCTGAGTGTCCATTCAGATACTTTGTACACGAATGCACCACCAAATCCGCCCCTAAGTCCAACGGTTTTTGCAATACAGGACTTAAGAACGTGTTATCAACGACAGCCAATGCCCCAATTTCATGTGCTAATCCACAAATGTATTGAATATCAACGATCCGCAACAGAGGATTACTCGGTGTTTCAATCAGCACCAGCTTAGGTTTTTTGGCCAACGCCTGTTGCAATGCCTGTCCATCCGACTGATCAACAAAAATCACATTATATGCCCCACGCTGACTCAGGCTGTCAAACAGACGATAACTACCGCCATAACAATCATGAGGAGCCACCAATAAATCGCCGGGTTGCAGGAATACCGTACAAAGCAGATGGATCGCTGACATACCACTGCTGGTCATGACCGCCCCCGCTCCCCCTTCCAGCTCGGCCAGAACCTGTTGGACAACATCGCGGCTCGGATTACCACGACGGGAGTAATCATGAACCCTGGGTTCATTGAAACCCGTAAAGTTGTATGTACTGGAAAGATAGATAGGTGGAACAACACAACCGTATTGTTCATCAACGTTTGAACCACAGTGAACTGCAATTGTCGCTTGCTTACATCCCATAACCTTTCACCATCATCGTTATTATTAGCGTCACGCAAGAATAACGATTGGAAAGATAGACGTCAACACATCTAGACATCCAAATCATTTTACGGTTTAATATCACAATTCCATAGGTATCACTACACTTTATATGTCTTCTGGTTATATTTTATAAATTAGTGCAGGTGGGGCGATATAGTCGATAGGCGAATTATGTTAGACTACTGCATTATCGAAATGAAAACAGATCAGAAACCCCTTCCAAATTCTGATCTCAATTACTTGATTCAAAAACTATTTAAGGTATCTCATGGCTGAGTGGAATGGTGAGTATGTCAGCCCTTATGCTGAACATGGCAAAAAAAGTGAACAGGTCAAAAAAATTACAGTTTCAATTCCACTAAAGGTGTTGAAAATACTGACTGATGAGCGTACTCGCCGTCAGGTGAACAATTTGCGTCATGCAACAAACAGCGAATTGCTATGTGAAGCTTTTCTCCATGCGTTTACTGGACAGCCCCTGCCTAATGATGACGATTTACGCAAAGAACGCCATGATGAAATCCCTGAAGCAGCGAAAATCATGATGCGTGAACGGGGTATCGATCCCGATACATGGGAGTATTGATAACAAAAACGCCCGATGCAAAACATCGGGCGTTTTTGTTTCAACTCTCCAGCCTGTACGGATGACAGACTGGAAAAAGTCATTACTTCTTAGCAGCCGGAACGCTGAAACGTTTGTTAAAGCGATCAACACGACCACCAGTCGCAACATCACGCTGCTTACCGGTGTAGAATGGGTGGCATGCACCACAAACGTCCAGGTTCAGGTTGTGACCTACAGTAGAATTGATTTCGATGACATTACCGCAAGAACAAGTTGCCGTAATTGCTGCGTATTTAGGATGGATACCTTCTTTCATGGGAAACCTCTGTTCAGGCCGTGTCGCTATCCAGCCTTGTTGCCGCCAGACACCACACGTCGTGTTGATAAAAATGACGTATCGGTAAAATTTCTATACCAAAGGCGGCGGATCATACAGAATATCGGTTTATTGCGCAATGAAATCTGCTGATTTGCTATGATACCCTTAGCGCTATACGTTCTTTTATCTGGTCATTAATTACCCGGAAATCGCCTTATGACAGTTGTTCAGGTTGCCTTACCTGTCCCCCTAACCCGCACATTTGATTATCTACTGCCTACAGAATTACCTTTGCCAGCGATTGGCGTTCGAGTGCTTGTGCCTTTTGGCAAGCGTAATGCGATAGGTATTGTCACGGGCATTGCAGATAGCAGTGAATTCCCTTCTGAACAACTCAAGTCTATTTCCACCATCCTTGATGTCCAGCCCCTTTTTCCTGACGATCTCTGGCAATTGCTCCGGTGGGCAGTCAGCTATTATCACTATCCACTGGGAGAAGTGTTGTTCCATGCCCTGCCTGTCTTGCTACGACAGGGAAAACCGGCAGAATTTTCTCCACTCTGGCAATGGCAAGTCACTGAGGCAGGCCGTGAACTCCCGCTGGCACAGCTCAAACGCTCTGCCAAACAACAAACAGCGCTGGCGGCTTTGCGCCAACATCCCATTTACCGTCACCAGATCGCTGAATTGGCGTTAAGTGAAAGCGCACTGCAATCACTGAAAAAGAAATCACTGATTGCCTTGCATCCCATTCAGCCAGAAGCGGAAGCGTGGTGTCAGCATTTTAAAACTATCGGTGAACGGTTAAAACTCAATACAGAGCAAGCGACTGCGGTAGGCGCCATCCGTGCAGAAGATCAAACCTTTTCGCCGTGGCTACTGGCAGGTATCACGGGATCGGGTAAAACGGAAGTTTATCTCAGTGTACTGGAGAACATTCTTGCACAAGGTAAACAAGCCCTCATTTTAGTCCCTGAAATTGCCTTAACCCCACAGACTATCCGTCGGTTTCGGGAACGTTTCAACGCCCCCATTGATGTTCTGCATTCCGCCTTGAATGACAGTGAACGGTTGACAGTTTGGCTGAGGGCGAAAAGAGGGGAAAATGCCATCGTCATTGGCACACGATCAGCTTTGTTTACCCCCTTTGCTCATCTGGGCGTCATCATTATCGATGAAGAACATGACAGCTCTTACAAACAGCAAGAAGGCTGGCGCTATCATGCCCGCGATCTGGCCGTGTTTCGGGCGAAAAAAGAGGGCATCCCGATCATTATGGGTTCCGCCACCCCCGCACTGGAAACGTTATATAATGTGCAACAGGGAAAATATCGCCAACTGACCTTAACCCAACGGGCAGGCCACGCCCAGCCAGCAACCCAGCATTTATTGGATCTGAAAGGCTTGCCACTGACGGTGGGATTATCCCAACCGCTGATCAATCGCATTGGTGAACACCTCAAGGCGGATAACCAGGTCATCCTGTTTCTAAACCGTCGTGGCTATTCCCCTGCCCTGCTCTGTCACGAGTGCGGCTGGATAGCGGAATGCCAACGCTGTGATCACTATTACACCCTACACCAAAACCATCGCCACCTGCGTTGCCATCACTGTGACAGCCAGCGCCCAATCCCACGCCAATGCCCGCAATGCGGCTCCACTAATTTAATTCCCGTTGGCTTGGGTACTGAGCAACTGGAAGATGGCATGACAAAACTGTTCCCCGATGTTCCTGTTACCCGTATCGATCGTGATACCACCAGCCGCAAAGGGGCACTGGAACAGCAACTGGCCGACGTTCATCAAGGTGGCGCCCGCATTTTGATTGGGACACAAATGTTGGCGAAAGGTCACCATTTCCCCGATGTTACGCTGGTCGCTTTACTGGATGTCGATGGGGCGCTGTTTTCTGCTGATTTTCGGGCAGCCGAGCGTTTTGCCCAACTCTATACTCAAGTCTCCGGTCGGGCTGGGCGAGCAGGAAAACGGGGAGAAGTTGTCCTCCAAACCCACCATCCTGAGCACCCGCTGTTGCAGACATTGTTGGAAAAAGGCTACGATGCCTTCGCCCGGCAAGCGATGGAAGAGCGTCAGCAAGTTCTTCTGCCTCCCTTTGTGAGCCATATCCTGCTCCGCTCAGAAGATCACGACAACCAGCAAGCGCCCGCATTTTTGCAACAAATACGTCAACTGCTTGAACACCCTTCACAACGTGATAATCATTTATGGATCATGGGCCCCGTACCCGCATTACAAGCCAAACGGGGCGGCCGTTATCGCTGGCAATTGATGATCCAACATCCTTCACGCATTTTCCTACAAAAAATGATGACCCGCCTCTATCACCAAATCACTGCTCTGCCACAGGCGCGTAAAGTGAAATGGAGCATTGATGTTGACCCTACTGAAAGCTGATAACAGAAAATCGTTCGCCAATAGACAGAAATAAAAAATTGCGCGTTGTCGCAAGGTACTAAAATTAGGCGAATATCGAGAGAAAAACCGAGACAATTATTTTTTTAATTTGCGAAGTATCTCTAAGAAATGATTTATATCACACTTTTTATGCAAACAAAGTAACCGGTTGATCGGTTAATCCGTTTAAAATGAACTTATTAATATAACTGTAGAAAACCATCCGCCAGTTATCCTTTTCCAGGATAGACTGGCGTTTTTTAGCAGCCGGATAGCAATCGTTTCGCTGCCTGTGGAGATTGAGGAGTGAACTATGGAAAAAAAGAATTGCGCGTTGGCAACCATGAAAGATGTTGCCAAAGTGGCTGGTGTTTCTACCGCAACTGTATCAAGAACATTAATGAATCCTGACAAGGTTTCTGCCCGTACACGCCAGAAGGTTGAGAATGCAGTGCTGGAAGTGGGTTACTATCCCCATAATCTGACCAAAAATTCACGCCGCAATGAATTCAGAACTATCTTGGTTATTGTGCCCAATATCAGTGATCCTTTCTTTACTGAGGTGATCCGGGGCATTGAAGAAACCGCGACTGAACAGGGTTATTTAGTGCTGATTGGTGATTGCCAGCATCAGCAGCAACCAGAACAGGCGTTTATCAACTTTCTGATCACCAAGCGCATTGATGGTATGGTACTACTCGGTTCCAACATTCCTTTCAATGTTTCTAAAGACGAACAGAAAAACCTGCCGCCAATGGTCATGGCTAATGAATTCACACCGGAACTGGAACTGCCCACTGTCCATATTGATAACCTGACAGCCGCCTTCAATGCCACCCTTCATTTGCAAAAACTGGGGCACAAACGCATAGCCTGTATCACAGGGCCGGAAACCATGCCACTGTGCCACTATCGCTTACAAGGTTACATTCAGGCACTACGGCGTACAGGGGAAGAAATTCGCGAAGAATATATTGCCCGCGGCGATTTTACCTATGAAAGCGGGGCGACACTGGCACAAACCCTGCTTACCCAACCAGAGCCGCCAAGCGCGATTTTTTGCCATAGCGATATCATGGCAATGGGCGCAATGTGGCAAGCTAAAAAAATGGGGTTAAAATTACCAGAAGATCTCTCTGTTGTCGGTTTTGATAATTTAAGCTTGGCTCAATACTGCGAACCCGCCCTAACGACAGTGGAACATCCCCGTTATGAAATTGGGCATCATTCCATTCTGTTACTGCTGGAACAGCTTCAAGGCCGTTTGATTTCTAAGGGTTCCAAATTATTGGAGGCAGAATTGATCATTCGTGAGAGTACTTGTTCGCCTAAAAGCTAGGCAAATAACGACAGCTTAAGTAACATTAGTTATCTATTCTTTTATTTTTTTAAATAACTCAGTGAATTAAACAGTGGCACAACGAGATTATGTGAGTCGCGGGCGTAACAATCCCCGTCGAAAAAATACTGGTAAGAAAAAAAATCAGTCACAAGGATTACCCAAAACGACATTAGCCGTTGCCGCGGCCTTAGTGGTCATGTTTATTGGTGGGCTTTATTTCATCATGCATAATAAGCAGGCAGAAAATAGGCAGGCAGAAGAACACCAACAGCCTCACCACCAAACTCAAGGGCATGGGCTGCCACCAAAACCAGAAGAGCGTTGGAGTTACATCAAAGAATTGGAAAATCGTCCTGTGAATGAATCTTCTGTACAGGAACCCAATGCAACATTAAATAAACCGCTCAACCCGCCTCCTCAGCTAACGCCTGAGCAGAAACAGCTACTCGAACAAATACAGTCAGATATGCGCCAGCCGCCTATTTCATTGAAAGAGGTGCCTTATAACAGTGATGCTGTTCCACGTTCACATGTGCTGATCAATCCTCCTGCGCAACCGCATTCGTCAGAACAAAAGCGGGCAGCCGTGCCGGAAAGCAAGCCCCCCGCGTCCTCCCAAGCCAATACAAAGCCTACAGCAAATGAGGCGAAGTTGATGCTACAATGCGGCTCTTTCCGCACTATGGAACAGGCGGATTCTGTCCGCGCCAGCCTTGCATTCGCAGGTATTGAGAGCCAGATTACCACGAAAGACAATTGGAACCGTGTTGTACTTGGCCCTTATAAGCATAAGGCTAGCGCTGAAAAAATGCGCGAACGTGTTGCAAGTGCTGGTGTGCCTGGCTGTATTCTCCGCCCTACTGGGGGTTGAAAAAGCGGAAAGCTCCCCCATCTTAATTCCTAATGCATACACATGGTGCTTTTATCAGCAGTGCGCAAGCAATTGTGGGATAACAAATTATGCTCCGTGTGTACCATCTTCTATTTTGTAACCAGGGGCTAACTCGTGACTACAATCGTAAGTGTTCGCCGTAATGGCAAAGTCGTCATCGGTGGTGACGGACAAGCAACAATGGGTCATACCGTGATGAAAGGCAATGTCCGTAAAGTGCGCCGCCTTTACAATGACAAAGTCATCGCGGGTTTTGCCGGCGGTACTGCTGATGCTTTCACCCTGTTCGAGCTGTTTGAACGGAAACTCGAAATGCATCAAGGGCACCTGACCAAAGCAGCCGTTGAACTAGCCAAAGACTGGAGAACGGATCGCATGCTACGCAAGTTGGAAGCCCTGCTCGCTGTCGCCGATGAAAATGCTTCTCTGATCATTACGGGTAACGGTGATGTGATTCAGCCAGAAAATGACCTTATCGCCATTGGTTCCGGTGGTTCATACGCACAAGCGGCGGCCCGCGCTATGTTGGAAACAACCGAACTCGGCGCCAGAGAAATAGCAGAACGCGCTTTAACCATCGCTGGCGATATCTGCATCTACACCAACCATAATCACAACTTCGAAGAACTGCCTTCGAAAGCGTAAGGATAGATAGTATGTCTGAAATGACTCCTCGCGAAATTGTCAGCGAACTAAACAATCATATTATCGGCCAGGACAAAGCAAAACGTGCCGTTGCTATTGCCCTGCGTAACCGCTGGCGTCGCATGCAGTTAGATGAATCACTGCGTTATGAAGTCACGCCAAAAAATATTTTGATGATAGGCCCAACCGGTGTCGGTAAAACCGAAATCGCCCGTCGTCTGGCAAAACTGGCTAACGCGCCTTTTATCAAGGTTGAAGCCACTAAATTTACCGAAGTGGGTTATGTCGGTAAAGAAGTCGATTCCATCATTCGTGATCTCACTGACGCAGCCATAAAAATAGTCCGTCTGCAATCCATCGAGAAAAACCGCTATCGGGCAGAAGAATTGGCCGAAGAGCGTATTTTGGATGTCCTGCTGCCACCCGCCAAAAATAACTGGGGGCAGGCAGAACCCCAATCCGAGTCATCTTCAACCCGTCAGGCATTTCGCAAGAAATTGCGTGAAGGCCAGTTAGATGATAAAGAAATTGAAATTGAAGTTTCAGCCGCGCCAGTTGGCGTCGAAATTATGGCACCTCCGGGCATGGAAGAGATGACGAATCAGTTACAATCCATGTTCCAAAACCTGGCAGGCCAGCGTCAAAAAAGCCGTAAGATGAAAATCAAAGACGCATTCAAGCTGCTGGTTGAAGAAGAAGCGGCAAAACTCGTCAATCCTGAAGAGCTGAAACAGCAGGCCATTGATGCCGTTGAGCAACACGGCATCGTTTTCATCGATGAGATCGATAAGATTTGTAAGCGTGGCCAAACTTCCGGCCCCGATGTTTCCCGTGAAGGTGTCCAGCGCGATCTGTTGCCGCTTGTCGAAGGCTGCACCGTTTCGACTAAACATGGTATGGTCAAAACCGATCACATCCTGTTCATTGCTTCCGGTGCTTTCCAGGTATCCAGCCCTTCTGACCTGATCCCTGAGCTGCAAGGCCGCTTGCCAATCCGCGTGGAATTGCAAGCCCTGACGACCGAAGATTTTGAACGTATCCTGACTGAACCTAACGCTTCATTGACTGAACAATACAAGGCTCTGATGGCAACGGAAGGCATGGGGATTGAATTCACGCTTGACGGTATCCGTAAAATCGCAGAAGCGGCATGGCAAGTCAATGAAACTACTGAAAACATTGGTGCCCGTCGTTTACATACCGTGCTTGAACGCATGATGGAAGACATCTCTTTCAACGCCAGTGAACGCCCGGGACAAACCGTTGAAATCAATGCCGACTATGTCAAAGAGCATTTGGATGAACTGGTTGCAGATGAAGATTTAAGTCGGTTTATTTTATAACCAATCCTATTATTGGTTTGATTCGTGCCAATAATTCGTCCGACTTATTCAAAATGGGAGGCTTTTAGCCTCCCATTTCGCGATCTTCGATGGTATAAAATTTATTACACCCATCATAATGACAAACAGTGACAATATGAGCACAACAACATCTATCAGTCAGATGCAGGCATGGCTGGAAAGTTTACGCCCGAAAACGCTCCCACTGGCGATTGCTGCCGTTATAACTGGCTCAGCCCTTGCGTCATGGACAGGACATTTTAAATGGCCTGTGGCATTACTGGCTTTATTAACCGCAGCCATGTTGCAAATCCTTTCTAACCTTGCCAATGATTATGGTGACGTCACCAAAGGCAGTGACACAGAAAAGCGCATTGGCCCACAACGGGGTATGCAAAAAGGCCTGATTAGCGCAAAGCAGATGAAAAAGGCATTGAAGATCGCTGTGCTGCTCTCTTGTTTATCAGGGAGTTCCTTGATTGCTGTCGCCTGCAATACCCCAAGCGATATTCTTGGTTTCTTAGTCCTGGGGGTACTGGCGATTATTGCGGCTATCACTTATACGGTGGGCACCCGCCCTTATGGCTATCTGGGATTAGGGGACATTTCTGTCCTGATTTTCTTTGGCTACTTGAGCGTGCTTGGCACCTACTATTTGCAAGCCGGCACTTTTTCCATAAGCACCATTTTGCCGGCAACGGCCAGTGGCTTACTCTCCGTAGCAGTTTTGAACATCAATAACCTACGCGATATCGAAAGTGATCGCCAAAATGGCAAAAATACGCTGGCTGTTCGTTTAGGGGGAAAAAAGGCTCGCTATTACCACGTCGCCCTGCTGTTAACCGCCATGCTCTGCCTTATTGCCTTCACACTCCTGTACCTGAGTAATGGGTTGAGTTGGTTATTCCTGCTCGCTTTTCCCCTGCTGTTAAAGCATATGGTGCAAGTGCTGCGTGATCCAACCGCAGAGGGTATGCGTCCCAAACTGGTACAAATGGTCAAAGCGGCATTATTGACCAATATTCTGTTTTCGATTGGATTGGTACTTAATTAAGCGAGTAGGCAGCAATTTTATGCCTACGTTTTAAAATTGATGATTTTGCCAACATTAGCGTTAAAAGGATATACTGTCCGTTCCTTGCATAAACCAGACGTAAATCCCATGAAATATGATACTTCCGAACTTTGTGATATCTATCAAGAAGATATAAATGTAGTAGAGCCAATCTTTACCAACTTTGGTGGGCGTACTTCATTTGGTGGTCAAATCATCACGGTGAAATGTTTTGAAGATAATGGCCTTCTTTATGATTTACTTGAAGAAAATGGACATGGACGCATTTTGCTCATTGATGGTGGTGGATCGGTACGCAAGGCACTCGTTGATGCAGAACTGGCCCAACTTGCCGCCAATAATGGGTGGGAAGGCATTGTCGTCTATGGCGCCGTGCGTCAGGTCGATTATCTCGCAGAGCTTGATATTGGTATTCAGGCAATGGCTGCCATTCCTGCCGGCTCCAATAGTGAAGGGGTGGGTGAAAGTGATATCAGGGTGAATTTCGGTGGCGTCACCTTCTTCTCCGGTGACTATCTCTACGCCGATAATACCGGCATTGTTTTATCTGATTTCCCGCTGGAGATTGATGAAGAACTTGATGAAGACAGTGGCGATGAAGAAATATAACCTCTGATAAAATGGGAGCAGGCTTTCATCCATCCCCCCAATATCGATATACCCAATGTTAATTGATTCCATTTAATCAAGTTGAAAGGTATAAAAAGGGCGTAATGATCGCCCTTTTTCAGCTCAGCCATTGAATACCTTATTGCACATCTTCCATCTTACCCAACAAAGTGCGTAAGCGCTCTTGCCATGCTGATTGTTCTTGTTTGAGCAGCTCATTTTCACGTACCAGAGATTCACGACTATCCGTCATATTCTGGACATCCTGAGATAAGACTGCATTCTTTTCTTTTAATTCTTCAATTTCCATTTGCAGCAAAGTGATGGTATCAATCGCCTGCTGAACTTTAGATTCTAGCTTCTCAAAAACTTCAAATGACATTCTGGGGCCCCTCTTGTAAGCAATGTATTGATTGTATTTAGCCTATTAACGTCTGTCTAGTTTCATCCTTGCAATGTGCGGCATAACGCGAAATATAGCGACCAAACCCAAATGTCTATAAGATCACATTTCCAAGCCCAATAAAACGCCAAATAAATGCGAATTCGCTCATTTTGTTGACGCAACACGCATATTTCAATTTCGCTATTTCTCGTTTACGCGCATTAACGATAAATTCACAGGCACCTTTCTCTTAGTACACAAGAAAGGACTCATAATGAATCTTTCTCCCTTGTACTTTTTTATAGGATATAGAAATGGGCCAGACCACAACTCCAACACTATCAGGTCAATGCATTTCCGAACTTCTAGGTACTGCGTTGCTCGTTTTTTTTGGCTTAGGCTGCGTTGCGGCTGCACGACTTGCAGGAGCACAACTGAGCTTATGGGAAATCAGCATTATCTGGGGCTTTGGTGTCGCCCTGGCAGTTTACCTCACTGCCGGAATTTCAGGCGCGCACCTTAACCCTGCGGTGACCATTGCCTTATGCCTGTTCGCCAACTTTGACAGAAAAAAAGTGCTGCCTTACATCATCGCCCAAATGTTGGGCGGCTTTATCGCAGCACTCGTTATCTACATGATGTATTACAACCTTTTCCTGGATTATGAGCAAGTTCACAATGTTGTCCGCGGCTCACAGGAAAGCCTCTTTAGCGCGGGGGTTTTCTCCACTTACCCTGCGGCTCAGATCTCCGTACTACAAGCATTTTTCGTTGAAGTTATCATCGCGGCGGTGTTGCTGTGCCTGATCCTGTCCCTGACCGATGATGGCAATGGCATCCCACGAGGGCCTTTAGCGCCTCTGTTAATCGGTATTCTCATTGCCGTTATCGGTGGCGCATTCGGCCCCTTGACGGGGTTTGCCCTGAACCCAGCCCGTGACTTCGGCCCTAAATTAGTGGCTTACCTGACTGGCTGGGGAGACATTGCCCTGACCGGAGGCCGGGATATCCCTTATTGCCTTGTTCCGTTGGTCGCCCCTATTGTTGGCGCCATTATTGGTGCTTTTGGCTACCGCAAACTGATTACTCGCCATTTACCGCGCGAGGTTTAACTTTGCCATACTGAAATGATGGCAATCCAACACAACAATAAAAATGAGTCAATAAACCAGGTTATAGTTATGACAACAGAAAATATGACTGAAAAAAAATATATTGTCGCTCTGGATCAGGGCACGACCAGTTCACGCGCCGTTGTACTCGATCACGAAGCCAATATTGTCTGCATCTCACAGCGTGAATTTCCGCAAATCTACCCCAAGCCAGGCTGGGTAGAACACGATCCGATGGAAATCTGGGCAAGCCAAAGCTCTACCTTAGTGGAAGTGCTGGCAAAAGCGGATATTCGCTCTGACCAAATTGCCAGCATTGGTATTACAAACCAACGAGAAACAACCATTGTCTGGGAAAAAGAGACCGGCAAACCGGTGTATAACGCCATTGTATGGCAATGCCGCCGGACAGCAGATATTTGCACCAAATTGAAACAGAAAGAGGGGTTGGAAGAATATATCCGCCACAATACCGGCTTGGTTCTTGACCCTTATTTCTCCGGCACAAAAATAAAATGGATTCTGGATAACGTCGAAGGTGCCCGTCAACGCGCTGAAAATGGTGAACTTTTATTCGGCACCGTCGATACCTGGCTGGTCTGGAAAATGACTCAGGGACGCGTACATGTGACCGATTACACCAATGCCTCCCGTACCATGCTGTTTAATATCCATAATCTGGAATGGGATCAAAAAATCCTTGATGAGTTGGCAATACCTCGCGTTATGCTGCCTAAGGTCGCCGCCTCCTCGGAGATTTATGGTCAAACCAATATCGGCGGTAAAGGCGGCACCCGCATTCCTATCGCGGGTATCGCAGGCGACCAACAAGCCGCCTTATACGGACAACTGTGCGTACACTCTGGGATGGCAAAAAATACTTACGGCACCGGCTGCTTCCTGTTGATGAACACCGGCATAGACGCCGTGCGTTCCAATCATGGCCTGTTGACAACCGTTTGCTGTGGTCCACGCGGTGAAGTCAATTATGCCCTGGAAGGCGCCGTCTTTGTTGGCGGGGCATCCATTCAATGGTTGCGTGATGAACTGAAACTGATTGCGGATGCCGCAGATTCAGAATATTTCGCGACTAAAGTCAAAGACAGCAATGGGGTTTATGTGGTGCCGGCCTTCACTGGCCTTGGCGCACCGTATTGGGATCCCTACGCGCGTGGTGCTATTTTCGGCCTGACCCGCGGTGCCAATAGCAATCATATTATCCGGGCGACATTGGAATCCATCGCTTACCAAACCCGCGATGTGTTGGACGCCATGCAAGCTGACGCAGGTGCACGCCTGCAAGCCTTGCGCGTAGATGGCGGTGCTGTTGCCAACAATTTCCTGATGCAGTTCCAGGCCGATATTCTCGGCACCCGTGTGGAGCGCCCCGAAGTGCGTGAAAGCACCGCCTTAGGCGCGGCTTTTCTGGCAGGTTTGGCCGTCGGCTTCTGGCGGGATCTGGATGAAGTGAAAAGTAAGGCGATAATCGAAAAAGAGTTCCGTCCAAGTATCGAAACGACTGAGCGCAACCATAAATACAATGGCTGGAAAAAAGCCGTTGCCCGCGCCCAAGAATGGGAAGATCGCGCTTAACCGCGAGAAATAACCAATCAAGGCGCTGACACTGTTTATACCTGTTGCCAGCGCCTTTTTAATATCATTTACAGAATGGATTTTACGAAACTGTATGTTCCTGATGCTGGAACCGTTGGGAAAGGGGCAGCCAACAAAATAGGATCAGTAATGACATGAAAAACATCAGCATCCCGACACTAAATTGGCTGTCTTGCGGTAACATCGCCGACAACCCGGTTGCCACACCTGAACCGACATTCTGTAATCCCCCCACCAACGCCCCTGCGGCGCCTGCCAGATAAGGAAAGGGTTCCATCGCCCCGGTTGTCGCCAATGGGAACAACATGCCGGCGCCAAAAAAGAATAGTGCAGCAGGGATCAACAACGTCCAGAGATTCATGATGCCAAACCAGCCAGGCAACCACATCAAAATACCCGCCAGCAAGCAACAACTCACAGAGTGCCACATCAGCCGATAAAATGTTTTACCTTCACGTCCCGCATACCACGCCCCAAAAAACGCCGCGGGAATGGGCAGAATAAACAAGATGCTGACCGTTAGGCTATCCAATCCCAAAACAGCCCCCATCAACACGCCGCTACTGGCTTCAAAAACGGCAATCCCAGCCAGCCCCCCCACCAACATGATCAGGTAAAAGACAAAGGAGTCATGCGAGAGTAACCGCTGGAAAGAAACCAGCATGGTGCTATGGGAATTCCCTGTGGGGCGAGTCTCCGGTAAATGCCGAAGCAGGAAGAAAGCAACGACAGCTCCCAGTATCAATAGGAACAAATAGCAGGAGCGCCAACCAAAATAGTGGGCAACCACGCCACCAATCATGGGAGCAGCCAGAGGGCTAACCAATATGGCCATATTCAGCAGGCTATTGGCATAGCGTAACGTCGTGCCGGTATATAAATCCCGTGGCATAGTACGCACCATCACACCGGCAACCCCAGTGCCGAGCCCCTGTAATGCACTCGCAATGACTAACATCGGCAGGTTCGGGGCAAACAGGGCATATAGCGTCGCCACCAGATAAATCGACATTCCCAGCAAGATCACAGGACGGCGCCCTACCTTGTCAGATAGCGGCCCATAAAAAAGTTGTGAAAATCCGTAAGAAAACAAATAGGCCGCCATCACCCGCTGGACTTCCCCCGCAGGCTTATTGAGATCGCTTGCCATATCGGCAATCACTGGCACATAGATTGTTTGCGTCATCTGCCCGACAGCGGTCAAGGCAATTAACATCAACAATAAATTAAAATGTTCTATTTTTCTCATCGCGTTTTATTCAATTACCCATTGAAGACAATAACCCTTAGAGCAAGCAATATTTATTCAAATATTGTTTATTGACTTACAAACCCTTTAATCGCTATTGAATAATTAGCCACCAGCCATAGCGAACTCCTCAAGTGCTTAGTAAAGAACCTGATAGCCTGACTTCATTAGATAGGATTCATTGGGTAAATCTATATTTTTTCTTTTAAGTATACAATTTTACATGAATAAAAAATAACAGCGATATTCTCCATAAATGTCAATAAAAGTGTACATATCTGTCTATGATATTGGCTAAAACCCAGTTTATTGCACTGTAACACGTAATCGATAATGCTATCTTAAGTAATCACGTAGAATCGTTACAAAAATCCCCCATTCACGCAGTATTCATTCGTACCTTATTGTGTAGAGAGGCTTATCGTAATGGCAAATTGGGTTACAGGAAAAGTTACCGACATAACCAACTGGACTGACTCACTTTTCAGTATCAAAATTCAGGCTCCCATAGAAAAATTCACGGCCGGACAATTTGCAAAACTGGCGCTGGAAGTTGCAGGAGAGCGCATTCAACGAGCTTACTCTTACGTCAACGCGCCCGATGACAATAATCTGGAATTTTATTTAGTCACTGTTCCTGAAGGGAAACTCAGCCCCCGCCTGGCGACACTAAACGCCGGTGATGAAGTGTTAGTAACAGAGCAGGCGGCGGGTTTTTTCGTTCTGGATGAAATCCCTGATTGCCAAACACTCTGGATGCTTTCCACTGGCACCGCCATTGGGCCTTACCTTTCCATCCTCCAGCAAGGAGCCGATCTGGAACGATTCGAAAATATCGTTTTAGTGCATGCGGTCAGATGGGGAAAAGATTTAAGCTATCTACCCATGATGCAGGCCTTAGTGAAAAAATTTCAGGGCAAACTGCGCATTCAAACCATCGTTAGCCGAGAAAAATGGTCAGATTCACTGATGGGCAGAATTCCGACATTAATTGAAAATGGCGAACTGGAATCGGCTGTCGGTTTACCGATGCAGGCAAAAAACAGCCATGTCATGCTGTGCGGGAATCCCCAAATGGTCAGGGATACCCAGCAATTATTAAAAGAGCAGCGTGACATGGCAAAACATCTGCGTCGTAAACCCGGCCATATCACCAGCGAGCAATATTGGTAATCCGCTCAGGGTGGAGACCACGTCAACTTATTTGCGTTTTTAAGCCGGCTCCTTGGCAGAAATGTAGTCAACGGTTTCTGCCATCTCACCAAAGCGATTAGCACCTTCCGTACCCCGAAAAACGCCACAATCCATTATCATCATGACAAAAATCAGGGTTGGCACAAAACGACCAATTCCCCATTGCCATATTGGCGCCATTGCGCTCCAGTCCAGGGACAGCAATATCCAGGCCAATGCCAATAACAATGCCCAGCCACCACGTTTATTCCGGTCATGCAGTCGCTTCGAAAAAATCGCCGCAGTGGGATACAATAGCAAAGCCACACCGACCGCCGCATAATCCATAGGGAGGAGATTCATTCCATGCAGTGTCAGGAGTATAAAGATCAAGGCGAAACAGATGCCTATGCCGATCCAAAACTCTCGCCTGCCAATTCGGCCTTTGAATGAGAATCCCCATTGTTGTAATGTCATGTACTCTTTTCCAATTGTGGGTGCTGTTTTTCCCGGATTAAACTCAGTGAGTAATAAGATGAAAACAGGCATGAATAAACTTCTGGTGACAATATTAATCGTTTTTGGCATCGGTTTGCCATTAGCAGTCTCTGCCGATGCGCCTTCAGTCACAGCGGAAATCAACTCACCATTAATGTACCTGTTGCCGGATTCCCCAACTTTCGAAGACACCATCCCTGTCTTTCGGGAAAAATACAACAAAAAACACGCGGACATCCCCCTGTACGAATACAGGGTGGTTGCCAGCAAAGATATTTCTCAACCTTTTATCCGTGCCGCCAGTAAAATCAATGACAAAATCTACTCCTCAGCGGTGCTGGAACGCGGTAGCGAAAAGATTAAAAGCCTGCAAATTACCCTGCTGCCATCACAAAGTGAACGAGAAAACGGACAAAACCGCGCCTTGGCAAAACAATACATAGCCGCCCTGATCAACCAATTCGAGCCTACCCTTTCCCTTGGGCAAGCCCAGACCCAATTGGAAAGGCTTTTACGGGTAGCGGAAAACCGTCCGGCTTTTAGCCAAAAAATGGGAGCAGTACGCTATATCATCGTAAACAGCAGCGAAAATATAATGACCTTCGCAATTGAACCGATTAAGCTATCGTTATCTGACACATCAGCAAATGAAAATTAGTGACGCAGCGCAGAGCTATTCGCACTGATGATCTTTATACTGTCGGGATTCCGCTTACAGGGAATGACATCACCATCATGTCATTCAAAGAAAGAATATTCATTCAGTTCGCAATTTGATTATTTTCTGGTTGGAGGGAAAAATATGCGACATCCATTAGTTATGGGTAACTGGAAATTAAATGGCAGTACCCACATGGTTAACGACCTGATTGCAGGCCTGCGTAACGAATTGAGCAACATTGACGGCTGTGACGTCGCTATCGCACCACCAACAGTTTATGTTTCTCTGGCAAAAAATGCCCTGGCAGGTAGCCGTATCGCCTTGGGCGCACAGGATGTTGGCGTCAACCTTTCTGGCGCTTTCACTGGCGAAACCTCCGCTGACATGCTGAAAGACGTCGGTGCAAAATATATCATCATCGGTCACTCTGAACGCCGCACTTACCATAAAGAGAGCGACGAATTCATCGCGCAGAAATTTGCCATCCTGAAAGAGCAAGGCCTGATCCCGGTTCTGTGCATTGGCGAAACCGAACAAGAAAATGAAGCCGGCCAGACCGAAGTTGTCTGCGCACGACAAATCGATGCCGTGCTGAACACACTGGGCGTCGCAGCATTTAAAGATACGGTTATTGCTTACGAGCCTGTTTGGGCAATCGGTACAGGCAAATCCGCAACGCCTGCCCAGGCTCAGGCCGTTCATAAATTTATCCGTGACCATATCGCAAAACAAGATGCCGCTATCGCTGAACAGGTCATTATTCAATATGGCGGCTCAGTTAACGCTAGCAATGCAGCAGAGCTGTTCACCCAGCCGGATATCGACGGTGCGCTAGTCGGTGGTGCATCACTGAAAGCCGATGCGTTTGCCGTGATCGTCAAAGCCGCAGCAGAAGCAAAAAAAGCGTAATTTCTTAACAAAAACCGCCACAAGGCATTATTTGTGGCGGTTTTTTTCACTTAATCTGAACCATTTCACCTATGCCAAATCGGTTCCATGATTAACGCCGGATAATATCGTCAAAAGTCCCACCGGTGGCGAAATGCATTTTCTGGGCGCTATCCCAGCCACCAAAAACCGCATCAATCGTAAAAAGTTTTAAATCAGGAAAAATAGCGCGGTATTTTTCTGCGATGGCTTTATCGCGAGGGCGATAATAGTTTTTGGCGGCAATGTCCTGACCCACCGGAGAATAAAGATATTTCAGGTATTCGGTTGCCAGCTCGCGCGTTCCGCGTTTATCAACCACCTTGTCAACAACAGAAACCGTCGGCTCTGCCAGAATAGACATGCTTGGCGTCACAATTTCAAACTTCCCCTTGCCCAACGCATTGATTGCCAGCAAGGCTTCGTTTTCCCAGGCAATCAAAACATCGCCAATCCCACGCTCCACAAACGTGTTCGTTGCTCCGCGAGCGCCAGAATCCAGCACTTCAACATTTTTATAGAGTTCCCTCACAAACGCTTTAGCTTTAGCCTGATCTTGATTGTTATGTGCTAAACCATATCCCCAGGCAGCCAGATAATTCCAGCGTGCCCCACCGGACGTTTTCGGATTCGGCGTCACAACCGCAACATCCGGGCGGATCAAGTCCGACCAATCTCGGATCTGTTTCGGGTTTCCTTTTCTCACCAAAAAGACAATGGTGGAGGTATAAGGGGCGGAATTATCCGGCAGGCGCTGGATCCAATGCTTGTCAATACGTCCACGCTCTGCAATGGCATTGACATCATAAGCCAGTGCCAGCGTCACCACATCCGCCTGTAGGCCATTAATTACGGAAGTTGCCTGCTTGCCTGAACCGCCATGTGATTGACGGATTTTTACCTCTTCCCCTGTTTTGTTATGCCAGTATTTGCTGAATGCCTCATTATATTGCTGGTAAAGTTCACGGGTCGGATCATAGGAGACATTCAATAATTGCAACTCTTTTGCCCATGCACTGTTGAACACCAGTGTCATCGCCAAGACCACCAAAAATAACGTCGCCACAAGATATTCTCTTGAGGGCGTCCGTTTTAAGTCTGTATTCACACCCTTTGCATTCATGATCACGATAACAATTCCCCTAAGCTATTATGTTTTCTCCATAAAAGCTGACAGAAAGCATCATAATGCAGAAATAATTTTAACTTTCTGCTTATGCATAAGAAGAATTTGACATCCTCTAAAGGACGGGGATATAAGGCGCACCGGATAAGGGGTGAAACAGCCACATGATATGGCTGTTTCCAAAAGAGGATTTTGCCGCAACGAAAGGATTAATAGAGTTTCTTGGCCGTTTCCAGCCACTCTTTTTTAAAGACGCGCTGCATATTTTGCACGGCATCAATGATATCGTGATGAACAAGTTTCTCGTTCTGGATACCGACACAACGACCACCATAGCCCTCCAGCAAGAGCTGGACAGAATATGCCCCCATGCGGGAAGCAAGAATACGGTCATAAGCGACCGGTGCACCACCACGCTGGATATGGCCTAATACCGTCGCGCGGGTTTCATGGCGGGTTTCCGCCTCAATATATCTCGCCAGTTCAGCGACATCACAGACATGCTCAGTAATCGCAACAATGGCGTGACGCTTGCCTTTTTGAATGCCGACCTTAATCTCAGCCAGCAGCTCTTCACGATCGAACGGAATTTCATTTTCAGGCAGGACAATAAATTCACATCCACCGGCGATTGCCGCCGATAAAGTCAAATCGCCACAATAACGTCCCATCACTTCAACAATCGAAATTCGTTTGTGGGAAGTTGATGTATCGCGCAAACGGTCAATCGCTTCCACCACGGTTTCCAGCGCCGTGAAATAACCAATGGTGTAATCTGTGCCCGCGACGTCATTGTCAATGGTTCCAGGCAAACCAATACAAGGGAATCCCGCTTCGGTCAGCTTTTTCGCCCCCAAATACGATCCGTCTCCGCCAATCACCACCAACGCATCAATCCCATTTTTACGCATGTTTTCAATGGCCGTTTCCCGAACTTTATCATCCCTGAACTCAGGGAAACGGGCTGACCCCAAAAACGTACCGCCGCGGTTAATCATGTCGGAAACACTAAAGCGATCCAGCTTCTTCATGCGGTTTTCATACAACCCCAGATAGCCATCATAAATGCCGTAAACTTCCAACCCTTCGGTTAAAGCGGCACGAACAACACCACGAATAGCGGCGTTCATGCCAGGCGCATCACCGCCACTCGTTAAGACTCCGATTCTTTTAATCTTGTTGATCATGATGACCTCTGACTTGTCGATATAATATTTGCCAATCTGCTGACGGAAAAATTAACAGCAATTTTGCGTAACCTGATTGTCATTGCATTAGCTGAATTGATTCAACTCTATCTATAATACGGAAAAACACCCAGTCTGCATCAAGATTATGTCTGTTTTTTGATGCCCTTTTGATTATGAATAAATTCCGCTTCAATCCCAGCAGTTTTTATGCTCTTTTGGCACCGTGGAGCTGGGATCTTGGTGAATAATAATATCGGCATCTGGAAACCTATCCCGCAATTTATTTTCAACGCCTTCGGCCAAAGCATGTGCCTGCACCAAGGGCAAATGATCATCTATCTCAAGATGAAACTGGATAAAACGAGTCGGGCCTGATTGACGGGTTCTCAGCTCATGCCCACCCGCTATACCCGGATAATTTTGGATGATCGCAATAATCTCCTGCCGCTCTTCATCCGGCAAGGCACGATCAAGTAAGGACTGTACGGCATCATAGCCCATCCGTAACGCACTATAGAGGATATAGACGCCAATACCCAAGGCAAAGAGGGCATCCGCGCGTTTAAAACCATACAGGCTCAAAAGCAATGCCACCAAAATTGCCCCATTCATCAACAAGTCGGACTTATAATGCAGCATATCCGCACGGATAGCCTGACTTTGGGTTTTGCTGATCACCCATTTCTGGAATGCCACTAAACACAACGAGGAAATCAAGGCAACGACGATCACCCCTATGCCTATCGCCGCATGTTCCAGTGGATTGGGGGAATACAGATGCCGAAAGCCCGTCAAAAACAGGAAAATTGCCGAGCCGGAAATAAACATGCTTTGCGCCAACGCCGCCAGCGATTCGGCTTTACCATGCCCAAAAGTATGCTCTTTATCCGCAGGTTGAAGTGAATAACGCACCACAAAAAAATTCGTCAGGGACGCGGCCAAATCGACCAATGAATCCACCAGCGCCGCCAATAAACTCACCGACCCCGTCAACCACCAGGCTACTATTTTCACAACCAATAGCACACTGGCCAGAACCGTTGCCGCTAACGCGGCGGCGCTGACCCATCGACCATAATTTATACTCATTGACGACCACCTATCGGTTATTCAGCCATTCTCAGGTATAAAAATAGCGCGTTAGATGGAAAAATATAGGGGCAGCGAAGCAAAGTGAGTCGATTCGATCCAACATTCCACCGTGACCTTCAATGATGCCACCAAAGTCCTTCACCCCACTGTCCCGTTTAATCGCCGACATACATAACCCGCCAATAAACCCCATCAGGGTGATTGCCAGCGACATCAGCCCCGCTTCCCGCGGGGAGAAAGGCGTTACCCAAAACAGCGACATGCCCAACAATACAGACACCAAAATTCCGCCAACAAACCCCTCAACCGTTTTATTCGGACTGAGCTTCGGCACAATCGGTCGTTTGCCCCATAATTTCCCGAATACGTACTGCAAAACATCGGACATTTGTACCACGATCATCAGGAACAACAATAATTTGATATTTTGGTTCTCATATTCAGGGATCTCCAGCATCAACAGCGCTGGCGCATGGCTGATGGCAAATACCGTTACCAACATCCCCCACTGGATTTTGGCCGTTCGCGCCAAAAAATGGGTAGTATCCCCGACTAAAGCGATTCGAGCCGGTAAGAACAGGAACACATAGACAGGAATGAAAACCGCGAATAACCCATACCATTGCATACCCACCAAAAGATACTGCGCCGGTATAAAAACGAAGAAACACCAAAACAGCGCTTCATGATCACTGCGGCGAGTCGGCGTTAGCGTAATAAATTCACGCAAGGCAAAAAATGACATCACGGCAAACAAAATCACCGAGCCAACAAGCCCTACGACAATGGCTAACACACAGATGACACATATCATCCACCAGCCGCGGATCCGGGCATTCAGGTTATCGATAGTGGCATTGCGCCTTTCCCCCGAATACCATAAGGCCAAAATACCCCCAATCACACTGGCAATAACCAATATCCCGAATATCCCTGCCAACAACAGCATCAGATCATGATCGATATTTGTCATAGTACTCATTCCCCTGATATCCATGTTGGATATTTTGCTCCCTTTTATACCACGTTATAACAGCGTATTTTTATTCGTGCCTGTCTGGTGAAAATGGTACAAAATACCAGCCAGAAATCCATTTCCCATTCTGGTAAGGTCATGTTTAAAGAAACCGTAAAAACTCATTTATCTTGGGGCACTTTTTTTGTCGGGGGTTACATCGCGCTTGTCTATGTAACCGGCGTCACACGCTATAAAAACCTCTTTTTTGCATTGATGGCGTTAACTGCACTCTACTTTTTGATCAAAAACCCCAAAGGATGCCTCTCGGCATTAAAGAACAACATCGTACTGGCGTTGGGCATATTAACTTTGGCTTATCTCTATTCGATTGTTATTTCACCGGATCCCAAGCTCAGTTTCAGTGAAATAAAAACCCCTTTTTTCAGGGATGTCGTTCTCTCCAGCCTCATCATTACATTAGCGTTAAGTCATACGGATACACTTAAAATCCAGAAAATGATTATTGGCTCATTCCTGTTTGGCTTGTCATTCATTACGCTGAAAGAAATGTACCTGTTCTATCTGGATTATCAGAACAATATCATGCCATTCACCAACTATAACCACCGTAACATATCAGATGGCATTATTTTCTTCTTCCCCGCACTCGTTGCCCTTTGGCATTTTCAAAAACCCCAACATTATGTTCGCTTAACGCTGACAACGTTACTTATCTTAGCCGTACTCTTTATCTTGCTGGGAACCCTTGCCAGGGGGGCTTGGCTTGCCGTTTTTGTGATGTTTTTCATGATGATCATCATGAACAAAAACTGGAAAACGCTTATTGCCAGTATCGTTTTTATCTGCGCAGCCGTATTTGCTGTCAAATCTGACTACCTTGGTCAGCAGTCAACGTTAACCTATAAATTGGAACAAACAGATAGCAGTCACCGATATGGTAATGGCATACAAGGTTCAGCACTTACCTTAATTCTGGAAAACCCAATCAAGGGCTATGGGGCAAGTAACAAAATCTATGACCAAATTTACAACGATAATGTGAAAAATTATCCTGCCTGGACATTTAAAACCTCCCTTGGACCCCATAATATTTTCCTGACAATTTGGTTTTCTGCCGGCATATTTGGCCTGGGGGCTTTTTTATTTTTAGTTATCTCTTATCTGAAACAATCAGCCCAAGAGTGGAACACGAGTATCGGCTGCTATAAGCAAGCGGGGCTAATTTTATTTATCTCTTTCTTTGGCTATTTTATTGTCAGAGGGAATTTTGAAAGTGTTCATTTGAATATTTTAGGAATTTATCTTGGTTTGCTCATAACGCTGTGTCAGCAAAGATGGAATAAAACAATATAGGAATTTAAACGCTAATGATTACAGGCTATTCCAAAAATGAATAGCCTGTAAAATCAATCCCATTAAAACCACTCAGACAACACAGTCGTTAGAGACTCATTTACCGTATGCCAATCGTAGTTTGTGAGAGCCATTTCTTTACCCTTTTCAGTAATATCGTGTAATCGACTATCTGACAGCGTATCTAAAATATCTTGGGCAATACTCTCTGGAGATAATGGCTCTTGCAGTAAGAAACCGGTATTGTTGGGCACCACAAACTCTTTGATCCCCCCTCTTGGACTCGCCAAAACAGGTGTACCTCTCGCCATTGACTCCAATGCAACCATACAAAATGGCTCCTCCCACAATGAAGGAACAACCGTTAAATCGGCAAGTGAATAAACCTGATGCATATTGGCAGGCGGAATATTTCCTGCCAAGACACAACACCCTGTCATCTCCAACGCTTTATCAACGACTTTTTTACGGTAAACCTCACGCTCGCCTTTTGTACTTTTTGTGTATTCTCCGATCAAAAGCAGTGTGATTTGCGTATCCTTTTTGTGCAATAAGGATACAGCTTCCATTAACTCAAGCACTCCTTTTCTCTCATCTAATCGCCCAGCATACAAAATGACTTTTGCCGTATTTTTGAGACCAAAGCGTTCCCTTTTCCAGCAACTTTGTTGCATATAAAGCATCTTATCAATGCCATTTGGCACCACTTTAATGTTCTCTAATTTTGCTTCATTACGAAAAAAATTCGCCAGAAAATGACTTGGAGTAATAAGTTTTGTCCCAGCGCCCAAAGTAGCGACGTTATGCTTATTATGCAGGTGAAGTACCATCTGTTCTTCAGGATAATACTGCTTAATCTCGTTATACAGTGAAACGGAGTTTTGAATAATCAAAATAGGTTTGTCATGGGGCTGGTTTTGGCTACAGGAAACTGTGTCTACTACCCTTTTGGCATAAGGATAAGGATCTAATCGCGACCATTTCCTGAAAAAACGTTTATATATTGCACTAATATATATTCTGTGAATGGTGGCATAATCACTGATTTTCTCTACCGTTTTTTCTGTTTTTTCTCCCTTACAAATAATTAAATTATTAGCCTGACTGATTTTGGCTACGTTATAGATCCACCACTCGACTGCGGCTGCATAGTTTGGCGGAATAGAATGAAATTCAGGAGCAACAAAAACAAATTTTTTCATGAGAAAACAATCAACAGAAATCATTTATCGGATTAGATAAAAAAAGGCCTGTTTATGCAAGTAAACTTATAGACAAAAAAAAGCCCCTCGAAGGGGCTGAAAGACAGGGATGGTGTCTATGGCAAGGAAAATCGTTATTGGTGCCACGGTGTAGCAAAAAATCCGTTCACTTTTCGAACTTCACGTTCATGGGGTTTAACCGATTTTTTAATAGCGCTTTCTGCTCTGGCGTTAACAGTTGATAAACCTGATGACTCATGCGCGCAATTTCGACACTCAGAGCAACATTCTTTTCAGCTATTCTTTCAATCTGCGAGCGAACCTCAGCTTCATTAAAATCTTCTGCTGTCAAAAGCGCATTCAACTTTCGATGTTCAGCTCGCATATCAACCAGCGGCTGCTCATACTGATGCTGCTGTTTGACTAAATTCCACATTTCTTCACGTTGCTGTTCAGTTAACGCTATCCCACCGAAGATATAACTATAGTTATATTGACTATCCTGGCGATGATTAAAATTCCTCTTATAGCCATATGACATACAATATGGATGCGGGGAGGAAGAACTAACCTCAGGAACATGATCCGTACCAGCAGTTTTAGCTAAAGCTTCCGTTGTTCCGAGAACAAACATTGACGCTAAAGCCAATATTGCTATGTTACGCATTAAATTTCCTCGCTTTCTCGAACAGCAGCATTCGATTCAGTGCGGATAACTATAACCTTGCGGCTGCAAACTAGCGTCAGAGCATGTAAAAGAACGTAAAGTCATGGAATAGCGAAGTTTGTTATCGTATTTTGCTCTTGGAGGAAGAATTAATGCATAAAATCTTATTAGTTGATGATGACCGCGAACTGACATCGCTATTAAAAGAATTGCTGGAGATGGAAGGATTCAATGTTGTGATCGCCTACGATGGCGAACAGGCTTTACAATATATCGATTCTTCAATTGACCTATTGTTGCTGGACATCATGATGCCGCGTAAGAACGGCATTGAGACGCTGAAAGAGCTGCGGCAATACCACCAGACCCCCGTCATCATGTTAACGGCGCGTGGTAGCGATTTAGACCGTGTTTTGGGATTAGAGCTGGGAGCCGATGACTATCTCCCCAAACCTTTTAACGATCGTGAACTGGTCGCGCGCATACGTGCCATTTTACGCCGTTCCAACTGGAGTGAACAACAAGCGGATATTGGAACACCGATACTGGAGATCGATCAACTGCAACTCAACCCTGGCCGTCAGGAAGCCAGCTTTGATGGGATGATTTTGGATCTCACTGGCACAGAGTTCACCTTACTTTATTTATTAGCACAGCATTTAGGGCAAGTCGTTTCCCGTGAACATTTAAGCCAAGAAGTCTTGGGGAAACGCTTAACGCCTTTTGATCGGGCGATTGATATGCATATCTCGAATCTACGCCGTAAATTACCCAACAGAACGGATGGGCTACCGTGGTTTAAGACATTACGCGGCCGTGGATACTTAATGGTTTCGGCAAAATGATCAATAGCTTGACGGCCCGTATATTCGCCATTTTTTGGTTCACGCTCGCGCTTGTCCTGATGATCGCCTTAATGGCGCCCAAACTGGACTCACGGCAGTTAACGCCGCTTTTGGACACTGAATATCAGTTGGGGAAAAAACTGGCAAAACAAATCGAAGAAGAATTAATGAACGACTCTGGGAATGACCTATTCTGGTGGTTACGTCTGGATCGCGCGGTTGCCATGTGGACACCACCTGGCCAACGCCTGATCCTCGTCTCCAGTGAAGGGCTTATCAGTGACATTCATACTCCCCCACATCAACAACAAGTTATCCGCAATTTTATCGGCCAATCCGATAACGCAGATCACCCTAAAAAGAAAAAATATGGCCGTTCGGAAATACTCGGCCCCTTTTCTGTTCGCGATGGCGAGGATCATTACCACCTCTACATCATCAGGCCGGCGGGTAGTCCACAATCAGACTTTATTAATTTGATGTTTGACCGACCCTTTTTACTGCCCGCGGCCACCATGTTAATTAGCGCCCCATTACTCTTGTGGCTCTCCTGGAGCCTGGCAAAACCGGCTCGTAAATTAAAAAACGCGGCCGATGACGTTGCGAAAGGAAACTTACGGCAACACCCTGAGTTGGAATCCGGTCCACAAGAGTTTTTAGCGACCGGCAGTAGTTTCAACCAGATGATTAGCGCACTGGAAAGGATGGTCACCGCCCAACAACGGCTGATTTCCGATATCTCCCATGAACTGCGCACCCCCCTTACCCGCTTACAATTGGCGACCGCCTTACTACGCCGTCGCCACGGAGAAAGCAAGGAGCTGGCCCGCATCGAAACAGAGACCCAACGTTTAGATGGCATGATTAATGACCTGCTGGTACTTTCCCGCAATCAGCATAAGAACGAGTTATTGCGCGAAAATATCAAAGCTCACGATATCTGGTCTGACATTCTGGAGAATGCCAAATTCGAAGCGGAACAGATGAGCAAAACACTGGATATCCCCTCCCCACCCGGAAACTGGATAATTTACTGCAACCCCGCCACACTCGGCAGCGCACTGGAGAACATCGTCCGCAACGCACTACGTTATTCCAGCAACCATATTGCCGTAGCATTTAAGGCCGATAATCAAGGCGTAACGATCACCGTTGATGATGACGGACCAGGCGTCACCCCAGAAGATCGGGAACATATCTTCCGACCGTTTTACCGGACAGATGAGGCAAGGGACAGAGAGTCCGGCGGAACCGGATTGGGATTGGCGATAGTTGAAACGGCGGTGAGTCAACACCGAGGATGGGTGAAAGCAGAAGATAGCCCGCTAGGGGGATTACGGCTGGTGATTTGGCTGCCATTGCATGGAAGATAAGTAGCTTTCGCCTTGCAATCTAGCGAGTTACAAACTGTAACAATGATTAAGAAAAAAGGCTATTATACTTGACCTCAAAGCGTCGAGGGACTAATCTCGTCGCTGCTTAACACAAATCGTTGATATGTTAGTTTTTGTTAAGTGAAAAATTCCTTTTATATTAAAAGGATAAGTGAAATTGTTACATATGACAGGCACTCTGGGAGCCGTAACCTAGTGCGGTAGCTTTGATGCAGTTTTAATCTTGTTCAAAAATTCAATCGTCACTCCACTTTCCTGTTATCTCTTTCAAATTAGTGCTCATATGAGCTAAAAAAACGCTCTTAGTCTAAGAACATTTTTTTAGCTTAATTTTATATGGTATATCAAAGGCCTATAACATGTCATTTCTGAATCAATTAATTAACAAGTTTAATAATAAAAATGCAAATATAGCTATTGTTGGATTAGGGTATGTTGGACTACCTTTAATGCTGCGATACAATGATATTGGTATTAAAGTTATCGGTTTTGATATAGATAAAAACAAAACGGATAAGTTAAATCAAGGACTAAGCTATATTGAGCATATTTCTCCCTATAAAATTCAAAAAGCCATTGAAACTGGTTTTGAAGCAACAACGGACTTTTCAAGAATTTCCGAGTGTGATGCAATTATTCTCTGTGTACCAACACCATTAAATAAATACAGAGAGCCAGATATGAGTTTCGTCATAAATACAACAGATATGGTGAAACCATTCTTAAGACAAGGTCAGGTACTTTCTCTAGAAAGCACAACTTATCCGGGAACAACTGAAGAAGAACTCTTACCAAGAGTAGAAGAGAACGGTTTAAAAGTTGGCGAAGATATATTTCTTGTCTATTCACCAGAACGCGAAGATCCTGGTAATCCAGATTTCGAAACTAGAACAATCCCAAAAGTCATTGGTGGACATACAGAAAACTGCCTAAGAGCGGGTATTGCCGTTTATCAACCTGCTATTGACCAAGTCGTTCCCGTTAGCTCCACAAAAGCGGCTGAAATGACTAAGTTGCTTGAGAATATACATAGAGCCGTTAATATAGGCCTAGTCAATGAAATGAAACTCGTTGCAGACAAAATGGGCATTGATATACATGAAGTCATCAGAGCAGCTGCAACAAAACCATTTGGCTTTGTGCCTTACTATCCAGGACCAGGATTAGGTGGTCATTGTATCCCTATCGATCCCTTCTATTTAACATGGAAAGCCAGAGAGTATGGTATCAACACTCGTTTTATCGAACTTTCTGGTGAAGTTAATTCATCAATGCCTGATTATGTTGTTACTAAGACAGTCTTAGCGCTGAATAAAACTAACAAATCCATTAATGGAAGTCGTGTACTCGTATTAGGAATTGCATATAAGAAAAATGTTGATGATATGAGGGAAAGTCCATCAGTCCATATAATGGAAAAATTAAGGGATTTAGGTGCATTAGTAGAGTATTCAGATCCACACGTTCCTTCTTTTCCTAAAATGCGTGAACATCACTTTGACTTAACGAGTCAGGCTATAACTGAAAATAATTTAAAAGAATTCGATTGTATTATTTTAGCAACAGACCACGATCAATTTGATTATAATTTAATAATTAACAATGCAAAATTAATTGTTGATACTCGTGGGAAATATTCTCCTGAAAATAATAATGTAACAAAAGCTTAATTTGGGATAAAATATGTTTAATATTATTACAGATAGAAAAATAAAATTTGCATTAGTTGGATGTGGAAGAATCTCTAAAAATCATTTTAACTCTTTAGATGCACATAAAAATAATGCCGAGTTAGTTGCTGTGTGTGATACAGACCCTGTCGCTCTCAATACCGCTATGGAAAAAACAGGCGCTAACGGATTTAATAACCTCCATGATATGCTGGATAACATTTCGGCTGATATTATCATCCTAACTACACCTTCAGGACTCCACCCTGAACAAGCCATTGCTTGTCTAGAAAAAGGTTTCCATGTAGTTACTGAAAAACCCATGGCCACTCGTTTTTCTGACGGGGAGCAAATGGTTAAAGCTGCTGACAAAGCAGGCAAACGCTTGTTCGTAGTCAAACAAAATCGCTTAAACGCAACTCTCCAATTACTAAAACGTGCGGTAGAAGAAAAGCGTTTTGGCCAAATCAATATGGTTCATCTCAATGTATTTTGGACACGTCCTCAAGATTACTACGATCAAGCAGCATGGCGTGGTACATGGGAATTTGATGGCGGTGCATTTATGAATCAGGCTAGTCATTATATTGATTTATTAGAATGGCTCATTGGTCCAGTCAAAGATATTCAAGCAATGATGTCTACACACTTAAACATTGAAGCTGAAGATACAGGTGTACTAAATATTAGGTGGAGAAACGGTGCATTAGGCTCAGTAGCTGTTACTATGTGTACTTATCCTAAAAATCTGGAAGGCTCTATAACTATATTAGGGGAAAAAGGAAGTGTTAGAGTTGGAGGTTTAGCCGTTAACGAAATTCAAGAGTGGAATTTTGCTGACGAAAAAGATTATGACCAACAAGTAAAAAATGCCAATTACGAAACAACTTCAGTATACGGTTTTGGACATCCATTATATTATAAAAATGTTATCGATGTAATGAGAGGAGAAGCAGAGCCAATAACTGATGGACGGGAAGGATTAAAATCTCTTGAATTACTAATCGCCGCTTATCTTGCTGCCAGAGATAACAAAACAGTATCTTTGCCTCTAGTGTACTAATTAAGACAATTTATTATGTCAACTATAGAAAATATCATGATCCATTCAAGTGCAATTGTTGATGATGGCGCCAGAATTGGCAAAAACAGCCGTGTCTGGCATTTTACGCATGTTTGTTCTGGAGCTGAAATCGGAGAAAGTTGCTCTTTAGGACAAAATGTATTTATCGGAAATAAAGTAATTATTGGTAACCACTGCAAAATACAAAACAATGTATCTATCTATGATAACGTTTATTTAGAAGATGGTGTTTTTTGTGGCCCAAGTATGGTTTTTACTAATGTCTATAATCCCCGTTCTTTCATCGAAAGAAAAAATGAATATAAAAATACTTTAGTAAAAAAAGGGGCAACCTTAGGAGCCAACTGTACAATAGTTTGTGGAACAACAATTGGTTCTTATGCTTTTATTGGTGCAGGAGCTGTTGTCAACAAAGATGTTCCTGATTATGCGTTGATGGTTGGGGTACCCGCAAAACAAATAGGTTGGATGAGTGAATTTGGTGAACAGTTAGATCTGCCATTGCATGGCAAAGCCACTACAACATGTCCCTATACAAAGCATGTCTATCAATTAGATGGTAATAGTGTAAAAAGAATAAAATAATACAGGAAGAATGTATAATGCAATTCACAGATCTAGCAGCACAACAACTGAAAATTAAAGATAAAATAGACGAAAATATTCAAAAAGTTTTAACACATGGAAAATATATTCTAGGTCCAGAAGTTTCAGAGTTAGAAGAAAAACTCGTGGAATATACTGGAGCAAAATATTGCATCACATGTGCAAATGGAACCGATGCATTGCAAATCGCCCTAATGGCTATTGGTATCAAACCCGGCGATGAAGTTATTACTCCTGGTTTTACTTATATTGCCACTGCTGAAACAGTTGCTCTCTTAGGCGGCATTCCTGTATATGTTGATGTAAAGCCAACAACTTATAATTTAGATCCTGCACTATTAGAAGCCGCTATAACTCCAAGAACTAAAGCGATTATCCCTGTTTCTTTATATGGTCAATGTGCTGATTTTGACGAAATAAATGAAATAGCAGAAAAACATAATATTACTGTTATAGAAGATGCCGCTCAAAGTTTTGGAGCAGCCTATAAAGGCAAACGCTCTTGCAACTTAACAACCATTGCATGCACAAGCTTCTTCCCAAGTAAACCACTAGGATGCTACGGTGATGGTGGTGCTATTTTTACAAGCGATGAAGAATTAGCAAAAGTTATTCGTCAAATTGCTCGTCATGGACAAAATAGAAGATACCATCATATAAGAGTTGGTGTTAATAGTCGTTTAGATACATTACAAGCGGCTATTTTGCTACCGAAACTCGAAATATTTGATGAAGAGATGGAGTTGCGACAAATTGTTGCTAAAAACTACGATAAGGCTTTAAACGAAACTGGGATTATGACAACTCCGTATATAGAGCCATATAATATATCAGCATATGCCCAATATACTATTCGAGTTAAAGAACGCGATAAATTACAAGTTAAATTAAAAGAAAAAGGCATTCCTACTGCCGTACATTATCCTCTTCCATTAAATAAACAACCTGCAGTTTCTAGTGATATAATTCTTCCTATTGGAGATCAAATTTCACAAGAAGTTATTAGTCTACCTATGCATCCTTATTTATCCCTTACAGAAATTTTTATGATAGGAAAAAATATAAAAAGGTATGATTAAAAAAATATCATCATCAATAGCAATACAGTCTTTAGGAACTATATCATTATTACTCGTAACCTTATTTATAACAAAAGAATATGGGATTCAGACACAAGGTGAATTTGCAGTCATTAAATCTTGGGTTGATTTGCTAGTGGTCATATTTTGCTTCGGCTTGCCTCAAAGTTTTATTTATGGGATTAATGCATTAGGAATTAATCCTTATAAGCTTAAGATATTCAGTATTTATTATCCTTTTTTAGTTTTTCCATTAGTATTTATCACAACATATTTATGGTTCAATAAATCAAATCAATTATATTATTTACATTCAACAATATTTTTAAGCGCAGGAATTTGTTTTCTCATAGGTCATAGTCTTGTAAGAGGAATTTTTCTTACTATTAACGATAGTAAATTATTTTCACTGATCACAGCAATACCTTCAATTTTGTTATTTTCCACCATATTAATTTCATATAAAATTAATTTTTTTTCTTTTCATATCTCTTATTTATTGTCGGGACTACTATCATTTATATTAATAATAATTCTAGTGAAAAAAATAAACATAAAATCAAAAGACACTGTTCCATGGAGGATACTTATAAAAAATGGTAACCATGTTTTATTGCAGAGTATTTCATCTGGATTAATTCCTGTAATTACATACTGGTTAATGAATAAATATGGGATGAATAATAAAGATATAGGGGGATTTAATTTATCTGTATATTCATACCAAATATTTTCTCTACCATTTTCCATGATAGCTCCTATTTTTGTTAATCAATGGTCAAAACAAAACAATATAAATATTATAAAAAAAAACGTAATGAAATTATTAAAAGTATCGCTCTGTATACTATTAATTAGCTCTCTTACGGCTATATTCTTATTACCAATGATAATAGAAAAAATATTAGATAACAATTTCCTATTCATAATACAAAGCTCACGAATACTTCTTTTTTCCGCTACCCCGTTATTCATAAGCACTGTACTGGCCGGATTCTTAATATCAAAAGGATTTTTTTCTTATAATATGAAAGGCTATACATTAAAAACAATTTTTGTAATTGTTACTCTCATCATTCTTTTTGAATTTAAGTCGGTATCACTACAATCCATATCTCTCAGTTGGATATTAGGTGATCTAATATTAATGCTTATATTGTATTATAAATCAGTTGAGATATTTAGGAGCAACGCTCAGTGATATTAATTAACTACATCTTTTTTGCCGCCTCAGCAATATTAATATTTATAATAGATAAACTGACAATTAAGAGAGTATGGTTTGATCCTTTATATATTTTCCTTATCTTAATGATCATGTATGTTAGTCCATTAAATATAAGATATATATTTAATTTACCGATCTCTGGTAATGTTACATATATGTTTTACGATATTGAAGATATATTCCCTTATTCTATAATGTTAACAACTATTTCTTTATGGATCTTCTATTTTTTTTACAGAATATCTAAACCTATGTTTATAACAAAAAAGTTAATAAATTTAGGATTAAAACTAGATTCCTTAAATTTACCACTAAATATAACGGGGAAAATTTTCGTAATACTGGGATTTGCCATTTTCTTAATTATATCAAACAACAATGGTGGAATAAGTTCAATTCTACTAGAAGGATATGGTGTTACTAAAATTTTTGCTAATAATCCAACCTTAGAAATCTCACTATCTATAGCATATGTAGGAAGTTTTTTCTTATTATCCTCCGGGAGAAAAAAAACCTCAATAATAATATTTATAATCATAATGACTATGAATATTATTTTAGGACGACGCTCTCAACTAATTATTTTAGGAATGACCTATGCAATATTTTATTTTATAAGATTTAGATTTATTTCATTTAAAAAAATACTACCCTTTGTATTAATTTCATTTATTTTATTAAATATATTAGGATACATCAGAAATTCTAATTATAAAAATTATCAAGACTTATATGAGAGATCTATTGCTAGATTAGAACAGACGAATCATGATTCATCATCAATGTATTATACATTAACAGATGGGCAATTCGTTGTACCTTTTGAAACACTACCAGTTTTAATGAATAAACTAGAGACTAATGATTATTATTATGGAAGTTCTCTTCTAGACACTATCATTCAATGGATTCCAAGATCTATTTTTCCATCAAAAAGTTATGGTTTATCAAACTGGTATTATCGGACTTTTTATGATCAAAATGCATCACCTAATATAGGAAGACAATTTTTCTTCCTTTCAGAAGGATTTATTAACTTCGGCATTGTAGGAATTTTTATTTGGGCGGGATTTTGGGGATTCTTCTGGAAGAATATATCTTCTTTAATTAAATATTCACAATCAACTTTAACAAGTTTTATTTTCTCTATATATGTATCATCAATGATTGTACTATTATCCGGAGATTCAGTTTCACTCTTCGTAGCAACACCAAAGTCATCAATAATCTGGTTATTCTTAGGTTATATCATTGCTATAGTGATAAAGTATATAAAAAAGGAACTATCAGGACTATCATGAAATCTATTTTTTTTATCACATCCTCCTATCCTTTTGGAAATGGGGAAAGTTTCATTACATCAGAAATAGAGGATTTATCTGATAATTATAATGTTCATGTTATTCCAACTTATCCACGAGGTAACTTAAAGAACAATCAAGAAAAAAAAACAAATAAAAACATATTCTATATTTATTCACCATTATTAACTACAGAGTATTTTTTCTCCACTATTTTATTTACAATAAAACATCCTATTATTTTATGGAATTTATTACGATTATGTCTTGTAAAAAATTATAAACATAGCATTAGGAATCTTGTTCTTATTCCAAAATCAATATTCCTTTACAAGAAAATCAAAAAAATCAATCCATGCTTTATTTATTCACACTGGATATCAGCTCCCACTCAATTAGCTATGATGTTAAATTTTCTATCAAAAGTACCATATGGAGCTACAGGACATAGATGGGATGTTGTTGATAATAACAATTTTGTAAATAAATTTAAAAATGCGGCGTTTATTAGACTTATTTCAAAAAAGTCACAACAATTGCTTCATTCCAATATATCAAAAAAATATAATGATAAAATTAAAACAATCTATATAGGTGTCGATGTAGGTAACAACTCTAATATTAGCATCCCCTTTATTAAATCACGTACAAGAGGTGTTTGCGTAGCAAACTTCATTCCAGTGAAAGGGCATCGTTATTTATTTAATGCCATATCTCTGTTAAAGAGAAAAAATAATATTGTTCATATAGATATAATTGGTGATGGTGAGTTAAAGAAAGATCTCTTGAAATTAGCTAAAGATTTAAATATAGAACAACAACTTCACTTTAAAGGACAACTAACTCATAATTGTGTGCAAAAATTACTAAATAGTGGTATATATCAGTTTTGTTGTTTACCTAGTCTGGATTTAGGTAATGGAGTGCATGAAGGAATACCAGTGTCATTGATGGAAGCAATGAGTAAAGGAATTCCGTGTATATCAACTACTACCGGATCTATTATTGAACTAATCCATGATGGCTATAATGGTATTTTAGTTAAACCTGCAGATAGTGAAGCATTAGCTAATGGGATTATCGCACTAATACAAGATAAAGATTTGAGAAACAAAATTAGTGAAAATGGCGTTAAAACAATTAATTATTTATTTAATCGAAAAAACAACAACAATAAGATATTAAATCTTATTAACAAGCATAGATTTTAATTATAATAATGGTCACGTATTCAATACGTTGTTCTGCCTTAAATATAGTGTTCTCCTCTTTCAATAAAAGTCCCGATAACTTTCTCATGCATCTCAGGGGATTTGTAGCCGAGTGTTTTACCCGACATTCCGCACCGCATTCGTAATTTATTGTTTTAATTAAAAATCAATATTAGCGTGAATTTTGCTCAATCATTTTAAAATCAGTATATTACAGATATAGCTGCGGAATGACGGCTGATATGTAATGCATGGGCAGTATCACGAATACCTGAGTTGTTCATGGCAAAATCAACAAATTATTCTTTAATTCCTGCTTTGTATGCTCGATAAACGTACTCAAGTTGAAAGGTTCGTTTGCAGGAGAAACAACGATAGCGTTGATGTCCCGCATCGCCTTTACCGTGTTTTTTGACAAATTCTGTTTGTTGACAAAATCGACATATTCCTTCAACCGTCACCATTTAATTTCTCCGAAAAAATGGAGATTTTACACAACAATCAACATATTGAATACGTGACCGAATTTTCGGAACTATACTAAGTTAATCAATGAAATTATCTGCACTTTTGTTATAGTAGGTAATACAATAAACTGACTTACCGCGTCCACTCATGAAATCCAAAATAATCCTTTCTGAGCCTGAACGGATCACGTTGCAACAACTCGCCCTGAATCATCAGCATCGGGACATCCGTACGAGAGGAACCGGTTTGCTCATGCTTGCCAGAGGGTTAAAACCGCGCCAAATCGCCATTGAGACAGGATGCAATTTATAACTGGGTTCACACCTGGCATGACTTCGGGATCGCGGGTCTGTTGGGGGTCATGCTGGCGGCCGGTATCTCGCCATGACGCCTGAAATGATCGCAACCGCGGTTGAAATCGCCTGTTCCGAGTCCCTGACGCTGGCCCGGATAGCTCAGGGGGTTGAGGAAAAGCACGGTCCTCTGCCATGCACGCTTGAAACGCAGGCAAAGACACTGAAAAAACTGGGGCTCACCTATAAACGCGCCCGTCTGTCGTTAAAAAAACGCGATGAAACGGAATTCGCTAAAAAATCCGCCTTGCTGGATAATCTTAAGGCCGGTGCACGGTCAGGCCGCTACCGTCTGGTCTATTTTGATGAAGCCGGTTTTTGCCGCCTCTCCACCGGTGCAATATGGGTGGAGTCCACGGGGCAAACCCCATGAGACTGAGCCTCAACACCATGACAGACGGTCAGTTCTGGGGGCGTTAAATTACACGGACAACACGCTGTTTTACCAGACAATGTCAGGCAGTATCACGCGAGAGGATATGGTTGATTTTTTAGAGCAAGTTGCCAAACAAGGGGACAACCGTCTGACATTTTTAGTGCTCGATAATGCCCGTATCCACCATGGGATCGAGGAAAAAATCAGACATCGCTGGTTACAGGAGCATAATCTGCTTTTACTTTATCTTCCGGCTTACAGCCCAGAGCTGAATCTGATTGAAATCGTCTGGAAACAAGCCAAATATCACTGGCGACGTTTTATCACCTGGACTCCGGACACAATGGAGTATGAGCTAGATACTCTATTGGACGGTTATGGCGAACGATTTGTAATTAATTTTTCTTGAGCACTTAAAATAGTTATAAATCGGCATGAAAGAGAAAATTTTTGATATGGAGATGGGTGACTTCGGTGAAAGAAACCAGGCTTACTTTAGGTGTCAGCATAAATACGATTATGCGCACGTTAAACACCCTCACTAAAAACGGATAACATTGGGATAGATCGTTAACAAAGATGCAATATTCATCTATGAACGAGATAAACAATGCTCTTTTTTTCAATATGTAAATCCATATCAAGAGATTGCCAAGAAACTAACACTCAATGGAAATCCGCAAACAACTTATCCGTGTATACTGAAAAACATTATTACAACTTGTTGAAGTTATGACCAAAGCATTAAAAAATTTAAGTAACTTTGGTTTTATTGAAAAAAAGGAACCACATTAAATTATGAACTTATAATTAATGCATTATAAACACTCTTACTGATAATAACTATCAAAACAAAATAGATTCAACAATAAATGCAATTATTCAAAATAACGATTAGTTGCTATAGTAAATATCTTTCTCAATCTCAAAATACCCTGTGACCTATAATCAACTGATATTAATTTGGAAATATAAATGAATCAAATTTTTCATAATGCTTTAGTTCTTGCACCTCATACAGATGATGGGGAGCTTGGTGCAGGAGGTTCTATAGCTAAATTAATCGAAAATGGCACAAACGTTACTTACGTTGCCTTCTCAACCGCAGAAGAATCTGTTCCTAAAGGAATGGCAAAAGATATATTAAAAACAGAAGTAAAGGCAGCAACACAAGCTCTAGGTATCAAAAGTGAAAATTTAATAATTTTTAGTTACCAAGTAAGAAAACTAAATTATGCTAGGCAAGAAATTCTAGAGAAGTTGATAGAAATAAGAAAAAATAATAATTTTGATCTTATTCTTATGCCTTCTCTAAAAGATATACATCAAGATCATACAACTATAGCCCAAGAAGGGCTTCGAGCTTTTAAAAACACCACCATACTAGGATATGAATTAATCTGGAATAATTTATCTTTTGACACTACTTGTTTTATAAAACTAGATAAACATCATATCCAGAAAAAAGTCTCAGCTCTACAAAAATATGAGTCACAAAAAAATAGAGATTATATGTCTGAAGATTTTATATTTTCTTTAGCAAGAACCCGTGGTGTTCAAATCGGAGCAAAATATGCTGAAAGTTTCGAGGTGATAAGATGTGTTATCAATTAAAAACTGATGTCTCTATAGAAATAATATGTAAAGAGCTAAATCTTTCTTATCGTGGAAACAATAGCCACATTACTAATGTATCTCCCATCAGTAATATTACTGAAGGAAGTCTTTCCTTTGTTAAAGGAAAAGTTGAGCTGTTAACTCCTGATGTTACACTAGTTTGCGATGAGTCTGATGTGAATTTTTTTAATGATAAAAAAACAAGATTCATAATTAGTAAAAACCCAAGATTAGATTTCATACGCATATTAAACTTTTTAGAAAAAAAGATTGGATTTAACCATTTTTCATTCCAATCAAAAATATGTCCAACTGTATCTATAGGCCATAACTCAATAATTGAAGATGGTTGTACTATCCATGAAAACGTAAAAATTGAACATAATGTGGTCATACATTCTGGAACAATTATAGGTGCTAACTCAAGAATAAGAGCAAATTCATCCATTGGAGGTGATGGCTTTGGATTTGAACGAACACAAGATGGTATACCTATTCGCTTTCCTCATTTAGGTGGAGTTATTATTGGAGAAAATGTAGAAGTTGGTTCTAATACATGTATTGCTAGAGGGACTCTCTCAAATACTATAATAGAAGATCATGTAAAAATTGATAACCTAGTTCATATAGCCCATAATTGCCATATAGGAAAAGGAACTTTCATTACTGCGTGTGCAGAAATTAGTGGGGGAGTAATTATTGGAAATAATGCATGGATTGGTCCAAACTCCTCAATCATCCAGAAAAAGAATATTGGCAACAATTCACTTATAGGTATTGGTGCCGTATTAACAAAAGATGTACCAGGCTCAACTGTTTTCGCTGGTAACCCAGCCAAAAAAATTCGGGATATATAAATATATTATGAACATATTATATATTAACCATTATGCTGGAAACCCTTATTATGGAATGGAGTTTAGACCATATTATTTAGCAAAAGAGTGGCTAAAACATGGACACAAAACAACTATATTGGCTTCTTCATTTTCTCATGTAAGATCTAAACAACCAGATGTAAAAAACAAGATAACAGAAGAAAACATTGACGGTATAAACTACATTTGGTATCCGACTAATAAATATGAAGGAAATGGATTTCTTCGTGTAATAAATATATTTTCGTTCCTACTACAAGTTTTCCTATCTAATAAAAAAGTCATTAATAAAATAAAACCTGACGTAATAATCGCCTCCAGTACATATCCACTAGATATTTGGGTTGCAAAATATCTAGCTAAAATACATAAAGCTAAACTAATATATGAAATCCATGATCTATGGCCATTATCACCAATAGAATTAGGAGGAATGTCTCCCAAACATCCATTTATGATTTTATGTCAATACGCTGAAAATAGTGCATATAAATATTCAGATGCTGTAATATCCATGTTACCTAAAATTCACCAATATGTTATAGAACATGGACTAGATATAAATAAATTGCATATTGTTCCCAATGGAGTTGTATGTTCTGACTGGGAAAATAGTAACTATAATAAAATACCTGATAATATTAGGTCAAAAATAAATACATTAAAAAGTAAAGGCTATACAATAGTTGGTTATGCTGGTTCTCATGGCATACCTAATGCATTAAGCCACTTAATAGAAGCGGCTGACTTATTAAGAGAGAAACCATTCCATTTTATTCTAGTTGGTTCTGGATTGGAGAAAAATAATATTTTAAAATATAAGAACTCACTCAATTTAGAAAATATCACTTTCTTTGAACCAATAACTAAAAAACAGATGCCAGATCTACTAACATTATTTGATATTAGTTATATAGGCGCTAATAAAACACCTATTTATCGTTTTGGTATATCTCCCAATAAACTAATGGATTATATGATGGCTGAAAATGTCATTTTAAGTTCCATTCAAGCCGGAAATGATCCCGTTGCAGATGCCGCTTGTGGACTAACTGTAGAAGCAGAATCATCTAAGGCTATTGCTGATGGCTTAATTAAATTAAGTGAATACTCTTTGGAAGAAAAACAACAAATGGGAAAAAATGGTAGAGATTATGTTCTAAATAACCATAACTATTCAGTGTTAGCCGATAAATTTTTACAAGTGATGAAAAAACTATGAACAATAAATTCCTTCCTTTTGCATTACCTGAAATTAATGAAGAAGAAATCAATGAAGTTGTTGATTCATTGAAAAATGGTTGGATTACAACAGGACCTAAAGCAAAAAAATTTGAACAAGATTTTGCTAGCTATTTAGGCGGTGATGTTGAAGCTATTGCAGTCAATTCAGCTACTGCGGGTCTACATTTAGCTCTAGAGGCAATAGGAATTAAACCAGAAGACGAAGTTATCGTTCCAACCTATACCTTTACAGCGACTGCCGAAGTAGTTCGCTATTTAGGTGCAAACCCTGTTTTTGTTGATTCCCTTCCTGATTCACTGAATATTGATCCCGAAGCAATTAGGAAAGCAATAACTTCCAAAACGAAAGCCATTATCCCTGTACATTTTGCCGGTTTATCTTGTGATATGGATGAAATAATCTCTATCGCTAAAGAATTTAATCTAAAAATAGTTGAAGATGCCGCCCATGCATTTCCAACCATCTACAACGGAAAAAAAATTGGTACATTAGATACGGACATTACTGTTTTTAGTTTTTACGCCAATAAAACAATGACCACTGCTGAAGGTGGTATGTTAGTTTCCCGTAATCCAGAAATCATAAAAAGAGCTAAAGTTATGCGTCTTCATGGTATTAGCAAAGATGCATTTGATCGATATCAATCCAAAACACCCGCATGGTACTATGAAGTTATAGAACCTGGATTTAAATATAATATGCCAGATATTTGTGCAGCAATTGGAATCCATCAGTTAAAGAAAATTGACCTCTTTCAGCAAAAAAGAGAGAAAATGGCAAAACTTTATGATAAAGAACTAAAAGATTTACCATTAATATTACCGACCAAACCTTTCAACTCAAATAATCAACATGCTTGGCATTTATACCCTATCCGTTTAAAAGATGAAGTCAAAATATCAAGAGATGACTTTATTATAAAGATGGCTGAAAAAAATATAGGCTGTTCAGTTCATTTTATTCCCCTTCATAAACATCCTATTTGGAAAAACACTTATTCATTATGTGATAAAGATTTTCCTATTGCAGAAAAAAACTTTTATAAAATAATTTCCATTCCTCTATATACAAAAATGACAAAAGATGATCAGATTAGAGTAATAAATGCAATAAAAGAGATTTTAGAGTAAATGAAATCAACATATATAATTTTCAAAAAACTTTTCGATTTCATTGCATCTTTTGTAGGAATAATTATTTTATCTCCTATACTAATATCTATCGCAGTATGGATTAAAATGGACTCGAAAGGGCCCATCTTTTTTCGTCAAAAGCGTATTGGGCAATACGGGAAGCCATTCTATATTCATAAATTTAGGAGTATGACATTAAATTCCGAACAAAAAGGACAACTTACTATCGGTAATGATTCTCGCATAACCAACTCCGGAAAATTTATAAGAAAATATAAATTAGATGAATTAGCACAACTCATTGATGTTATACAAGGTAAAATGAGTTTAGTTGGTCCTAGACCTGAAGTACCTAAGTTTATGGATGAATATTCACCAAAAATAAAAAAAGAGATATTATCAGTAAAACCAGGAATAACAGATCTTGCATCTATAGAAATGATAGATGAGAATGAAATATTATCTCAATACCCCAATCCTCATCAAGCTTATATTGACATAATTATGCCTATCAAGGCAAAATATTATCTAGACTATGTTAAAAACCAGTCATTTTTTCTTGATATCAAAATAATTTTTAAAACTATATATAAAATAATTTTCAGGTAACATTCATGAACGAGAGATTTTTTTTCAAAAAAGAAAGGTTACTAAAAACACTTTTATTAATGATTGCCGATATTGTGATGATAGCCTCTTCATATTGGATCGGCATGTGGCTACGTTTAGACAGAGAAGTTCCCATTCATAGTTTATTACATTGGTCTGTAATTATCTTAACAATACCATGTACACTTTTTATATTTGTAAAATTGGGATTTTACCGAGCAATATTAAGATATGTTAATATGAGTATCTTAAAGTGGGCTATTATTGGTTCATTTTTATCAGTTCTAGTTTTGATAGCATTTTCTTTATATCAACAAGCTTTCTTACCTAGAACAGTTCCAATTATCTACTTTTCTTTTTTAGTTATTTTTTTATGTGGAACTAGGTTTTTATACAGAACACTTCGTAATTATACTAGGAGTAAGGGAATCCCTGTTATTATATATGGTGCTGGAGAATCAGGAAGGCAACTATTGCCCATATTAAAAGAGCATCATGAGTTTGAGCCAGTAGCATTTATTGACGATAATTCAAAAATAAGAAATCTAAGTATTCATGGGATTATTGTTCACTCGCCCAGTTCAATCTTTAATCTAATCGAAAGATATAATGTAAAAAAAATATTACTTGCTATTCCCAGTGCATCTAACTCCGAAAGAAGGAGTATTATAGAGAAACTACAACAGACTCATTGTGAAATATTAACAATACCAAATTTCAATGAATTAGTAGACGGAACTGCTCAGATTGATACCCTAAGAAAAGTATCGATAGACGATCTTTTAGGAAGGGAACAAGTATCTCCATTACCAGAATTATTATCCAAAAATATTTTAAATAAGAATATCCTTGTATCTGGAGCAGGCGGATCAATTGGATCTGAACTGTGCCGTCAAATTATTCAACAAACCCCGAATTCTTTAGTCCTATTCGAACTAACAGAATATTCTCTTTATTCAATAGAAAGAGAGCTACAAAAAATCAATAAGGAAAAAAAACTCAATGTTGATATCATCCCTATATTAGGAGATATAAAAAACTCAGAAAAAATCAACAAAATCCTTAATAAATTTCATATTAACACCATTTATCATGCCGCAGCATATAAACATGTCCCTCTGGTTGAATTAAATACTATAGAAGGTATTCAAAATAATATATTTGGTACTCTAACTATTGCTCAAGCAGCCATTAATCAAAAAGTTGATAAATTTGTTCTAATATCAACAGATAAAGCAGTTCGTCCCACAAATATAATGGGAGCAACAAAAAGATTCGCTGAATTGATACTTCAAGCATTAGCTAAGCAGAATAAACATACCCAATTTTCCATGGTAAGATTTGGAAATGTGCTGGGTTCTTCAGGTTCAGTTGTACCTCTGTTTGAAAAACAAATAACTAATGGAGGTCCGATAACTCTTACCCATAAAGATATAACTCGATATTTCATGACAATTCCAGAGGCAGCTCAACTAGTTATTCAATCTGGGGCCATGGGAGTAAATGGTGATGTTTTTGTATTGGATATGGGAGAATCAGTAAGAATCTATGATCTTGCTGTTAAAATGGTAAATCTTTCAGGTTTAACAGTCAAAGATGAGAATAACCAAAATGGAGATATAGAAATAAAAGTGACAGGTCTTCGTCCTGGAGAGAAATTATATGAAGAATTATTGATAGGGAACAATGTCTTAGGGACAAATCACCCCAGAATCATGACGGCAAATGAAATCTACCTAGAATGGCCTGAACTTAATAAATTAATTCAACATCTTCAATCGGCTTGTAGTGAACGCGATTTAGAATCAATTCGTGAAGTATTGATCAATTCTCCTTTGGAATTCCAACCTAAAGATGAGATATGTGATTTATTAAAATAATTGCTTGCCATTTTCAATACTATTAGCGGTAGAAGCATCCAACTAAAAAATAAATTTCTATTCTCGAATAAACCACTATCATAATTTTCCCATTCGAAACACTATGCTAAACATCGTCCTATTCGAACCAGAGATTCCGCCTAATACCGGCAACATTATCCGCCTGTGTGCCAACACAGGCTGTCAACTCCATCTCATTCAGCCTTTGGGTTTTACATGGGACGACAAACGCTTGCGGCGTGCAGGGTTGGATTACCATGAGTTCGCTGATATCAAACAACACCACGATTACAATGCATTCTTGGAAAGTGAAGGGCTTAGTTCAGTCAATTCACCATCCCCTTCTGGGGCACGCCTGTTTGCTTTAACCACAAAAGGCACGCCGGCGCACAGTAATGTGAGTTATCGTGATGGTGATTACTTGATATTCGGCCCGGAAACCCGTGGCTTGCCGCCTTATGTGTTAGATAATATGCCGCCTGAACAGAAAATCAGGATCCCCATGCTGGCAGATAGCCGTAGCATGAACCTGTCCAATTCTGTTGCTGTGGTTGTGTTTGAAGCATGGCGGCAACTGGGGTATCCCGGTGCGTTATTACGGGATTAATATGTCACATTCAGCGCCTAATCCGCGCTGAATGTTTTCCTTATTGAACATGAAAAAAAGAGACAGAATTTCAAATCCCATCCCCATTCTCAAATCCATTATTGATGCCATTAAAATGCTGGTTCATATCCAGCGATGGCTTTTCACTTTCCGGTTTACCAACAATCCTCGCGGGTACGCCTGCCACTGTGGTATGGGGTGGAACCGATCTTAATACCACCGACCCTGCCCCAATTTTTGCGCCGCGGCCAATCTCGATATTACCGAGGATCTTGGCGCCCGCGCCAATCATCACCCCTTCACGCACTTTCGGATGACGATCCCCTACCGTTTTGCCCGTACCACCCAGCGTGACAGATTGCAGAATGGAGACATCATTTTCAACAATCGCTGTTTCGCCAATCACAATGCCAGTTGCGTGGTCTAGCATGATGCCACAGCCAATCTTCGCGGCAGGATGGATATCGACACCAAACGAAACGGAGATCTGGTTTTGTAAATAGATGGCCAATGCCTTGCGATCTTGTTTCCACAACCAGTGTGCAATGCGGTAAGCCTGTAGTGCATGGAAGCCTTTTAGGTAAAGCAGCGGGGTTGAATATTTATCTACTGCCGGATCGCGCAGCCTAACCGCTTTGATGTCACAGGCCGCCGATTCAATCATCTTGGGATCACTACGGTAGGCATTTTCAACGACTTCCCTGACTTCAATAGGCGGCATGATCGGTGAGGCCAGCTTGTTTGCCAACATATAACTCAGGGCACTACCCAGATTTTTATGCTTGAGCAGTGTCGCGTGAAAAAAACTGGCGAGCAGAGGCTCACAATCTGCCAGCGCCTTCGCTTCATTTTTTATATTTTTCCAGACTTCATTCAGTTCTGATAGCGACATATCAGCGTTCCCATTTTACTTAAGAGTGAGAGCCTTCTCCCTCATCTCTTGTAGCCCTTCCCAATAATGTTTGGGCAGCCTCAATCACATTTTTATTGCAGTACAGTATCTGGTAAATCTGCTCTGTGATCGGCATTTCAACCCCTGTTCGTCCTGCCAAGGCACGAACTTCTTTCGTATTGCGGTATCCTTCAACAACTTGCCCAATCTCGCGCTGCGCTTCATCAACATCGATACCTTTTCCCAGCATCATGCCAAAACGACGGTTACGGGATTGGTTATCCGTGCAGGTTAAAACTAAGTCACCTAATCCAGCCATTCCCATGAAGGTAGAAGGATCAGCCCCCAATGCCACGCCAAGGCGGCTCATCTCCGCCAATCCTCGGGTGATCAATGCCGTGCGGGCATTTGCCCCAAATCCCATACCATCAGAGATCCCTGCACCAATAGCAATAACATTTTTTATTGCCCCGCCGAGCTGTACCCCAATAAAATCTGGGTTTTTGTAGACCCGAAAACTTTTACCACAATGGAAAAATTGTTGCAGTTCTTCGCCAAATTCCGGTGTCGTGGCGGAAACCGCAATCGCTGTGGGTAAACCTGCCGCTAGCTCTTTCGCAAATGTCGGGCCAGAAACGACAGCCAAGGGGATTTTATTGCCCAATATCTCACGGGCGACATCTTGTAATAAACGCCCGGTTTCCGCTTCAAGCCCCTTGGTCGCCCAAACAATACGGCTAGCTTGCTGTAAATGGGGCTTTATCTGCTGTAAAACATCGCCAAAAACATGGCTGGGAACCACGATCAGAATATTACGGCTGGCTGAAACCGCACTTTTCAGATTGGGTTCAAGCTGTAGGCTATCAGGAAAAGAAACATCCGGTAAAAATGTCTGGTTACAACGCGCTTGTTGCAAGGCATCGATGTGCGCAGGGTTATGTCCCCAAAGCACAACTTCATGCTCATTGCGAGCCAAAGTAATGGCTAAAGCGGTGCCGTATGAACCGGCACCGATCACTGTCATAGAAGCAGTATTCATTATGCTTCCTGTACAGCCTCATTAGACTGAGGTTCAGTCTGCTGTTGCAAGTAGTTCATAAACAGCGCATCAAAGTTAACCGGCGCCAGGTTCAGTTGTGGGAAAGTACCACGACTCACCAGGCTGGTGATGCATTCACGGGCATACGGGAACAGGATGTTCGGGCAGTATGCACCTAAGCAATGCGCCAGTTGGGTTCCTTCAAGTCCATCGATAGAGAAAATACCGGCTTGCTGAACTTCACACAGAAACGCGGTTTCTTCTTCCAGTGCCGCGGTCACGGTCACGCGCAGAACAACTTCATAAACACCCTGAGCCAATTCACTGGAAGCGGTGTCCAGATCCAATTTAACTTCCGGCTGCCAATCCTGCTGGAAAACCTGCGGGGCTTTTGGGGCTTCGAAAGAGATATCTTTCGTGTAAATACGCTGGATCTGGAAAGCCATTTCTGTGTTGTTTTGTTCTGACATAATAATATTTACCTTTTTCAGATGTCCTTATTAAACTTTCAATCATGCAAGCATACTTGCTTGCACCTCAGTTCGTTATTTCTTGCCGCGAGCCAATGGCAGATTTTCACCCGCCCAACCCGCAATGCCTTCTTTCAGGGAATAGACCTGCTCAAAGCCCAAACGAACCAGATTTTCTGCTGGTGTCCTGGATTCCAGCCCATTCGCTGAAACGACGATAACAGGCTGTTTTTTATGCTTCTCCAACTCACCCACATTATTGTCTTTAATTTCAGACGGCGTCAGGTTAACGGAGCCAATAATATGCCCTTTGCGGAAATCGTCACGGGAGCGTAAATCCACGACGACAGCGTCTTCCTTGTTAATAAAATGGATGGCTTGAGCACGGGTGATCTCTTTACTCTTGGAGAACACACTTTTTACCGTCATGACAATGACAGCCACCAGCAATGCAATCCAGACGAGGCTCAGGATCGTGTTCCGGCTAATAAATTGCATGATTTCTTGCAGCATGGAGGGCAACAACTCCCGTTAGTTAATCACAAATATCTAAGGTGGAGAGTATACCTGTGTGTTGCCTCAATTACAGCCAATTAGCATCAATCCAATGTAGATTTTGCGGAGAGTTTCGAGAAAAATTAAAAATCCTCCGATAACAACTTGATTGTAATGCATCATTGAAATATTTCATGTAACACTATATCAGGACAGGATCTTCAACAATAAATGAACTAAATTAACTAAAACTTATATTAATGATAAAAAACAGGCGGTTCTCTGGTCAGGGGAAATTCCTCATGAAATAATCAGGCGCTATGTGGCAGCAGGATACCCAATAAGATGACTGAAAATAAGGATCTCAAGAGTCGTAAGATTCGGCAGCAACAGTATAAATGTCCAAATAAAATCAGAGCGTTACAGCTTTTCGCCTTGCTGTTCACTTTTTTCAGTTTCAGTATAAATACTTTCGCTAATCAAATTTCCGAGAATAAAAACCAACTCAAAGATATTCAGTTGGATATTGCCGAGAAAGAAAAAAGCGTAAAACAGCAACAAAAACAACGCACCGACCTGCTAAGCCAATTAAAAGAACAAGAAGGGACTATCTCAGAGGTGGGGCGTTCGCTGCACACGACACAGACACGTCTGAATAAACTCGAAAACGAAGTTTCATCGTTAAATGCCAATATCAAACGCCTGCAAATGCAACAAAATGAACAACATCAATTGCTTGCCAATCAACTGGATGCGGCATTTCGGCAAGGAAATCACCAAGGGTTAGAGTTGTTGCTCAACGGACAGGAGCGTCAACGCAAGGAACGTATTCTTGCCTATTACAGTTACTTGAATCAGGCTCGTCAGGAAACTATCGCCAAGCTGCAAACCACAACCGAAGAACTGAACCAACAAAAAAAGCTGCAACTGGAAAAACAAAATGAGCAGAAAGCAATACTGACCAGCCAAAAACAGCAAAAACAAAAAATGGAAATTGCCCGTACTGCCCGGCAAAAAACCTTGACGTCCCTTGAATCTTCATTGAAAAAAGATCAACAGAGCTTAACTGAGCTTCGGCAGAATGAAACCCGATTACGGAACAAGATTGCCCAAGCCGAGCGGGAAGCTAAGGCGCGCGCCGAGCGTGAGGCACGAGAAGCGGCTCGCGTTCGCGCCCAGGTTGCCGCTAAGCAGAAACAGGCGAAACAAAAAGGCGCTAGCTACAAACCAACAGAAGCAGAACGTGCGCTTATGGCGCGAACTGGCGGCCTTGGTCGCCCTGCCGGACAAGCAATTTGGCCGGTACGCGGTCGCGTTATCCATAATTTCGGCGAGCCAATACAAGGCGAGCTTCGCTGGAAAGGGATTGTTATCTCAGCCGCGGAAGGGACAGAGGTTAGGGCAATCTCCGATGGGCGAGTCTTACTGGCAGACTGGCTGCAAGGCTATGGCCTGGTTGTCGTGATCGAACACGGTAAAGGCGATATGAGTATTTATGGTTATAACCAGAGTACCTTGGTCAGTGTTGGACAACAGGTTCGGGCAGGCCAGCCAATCGCGCTGGTCGGAAGCAGCGGAGGGCAACAACAACCTTCATTGTATTTTGAAATCCGCCGCCAGGGCCAGGCGGTTAACCCACTGCCGTGGTTAGGGAAATAGGGTAAGCGCAATAATGGTAGGGTATCGATTAAGAAAGCGGGTTAATGCACAGGCTCTTTTACCTTGGTCACTGTTATTTTTGACATTATTGTTGCTGACTTTAAAGGCACAAGCTGCACGTTTAGCCATCGTCATTGATGATGTTGGCTATCGTGTGAGTGAAGACAATCAGATCTTACAAATGCCGGTTGCGGTTTCTATCGCCATCCTGCCCAACTCCCCCTATGGCAGGAAAATGGCGGAAAAAGCCTATCAGCAAGGGCGGGAGATTTTAATTCACCTGCCGATGGCGCCATTAGGCAGGCAACCACTGGAAAAAAACACGCTGCATCCCACCATGAGCAGGGAAGAAATTGACCGTATTATTCAAGATGCGATACAAAAAGTGCCTCATGCCGCGGGTATGAATAACCATATGGGCAGCGCAATGACTTCCAATCTCAGTGGTATGGAAAAGGTCATGCAGGCGTTATCCCATCATCACCTCTATTTTCTGGACAGTGTGACCATTGGTAATACACAAGTCACCAAGGCGGCGATCGGGACGCCTGTTCCTGTGATCCGTCGAAATGTGTTTTTGGATAATATTCAAACCGAAGCCGAAACACGGCATCAACTTAACCGTGCGATCGCCCTTGCCCGCAAGCGAGGCTCTGCCGTTGCCATTGGACACCCACATCCCACGACCCTACGCGCCTTACAGCAAGCACTTGCCCTATTACCCAGCGATATAGAATTGGTGACACCCGGTATGTTATTAACCAAAAGTGATCACCCAACTGTGCGCAAATGCATAAAGCCCCCTGTGCCAGAACCCGCACCCGCAACCCAGTTGGATTACCTTAAAAGAGTAAAAGAGGCCTTATCTGGCAATGTCATCTTTAATACCTTAAGCCGGCATCTGCAAAAACTCTGGGGTCACCCTTCGCCACAAAAAACCTCAAATGCCAAGCCAGCAACGGAAAACAAAGCGGCAAATAAAACACAATCGCCACCAAAAGCCGATCAAACAGGCGCCCAAAAAGCGAAAGACGCCTGTGTTAATCGTTAATCCCAATTTAAGATAACTTTACCCGATTGCCCTGAACGCATAATATCAAAGCCTTGCTGGTAATCCTCAACCGAAAATTGGTGAGTGATAATCGGGGACAAATCCAGGCCAGATTGGATCAGAGCCGCCATTTTGTACCAAGTTTCGAACATCTCACGCCCGTAGATGCCCTTGATAAATAACCCCTTAAAGATGACCTGGTTCCAGTCTATCGCCATATCCGAAGGCGGGATCCCCAACAGGGCAATACGCCCCCCGTGGTTCATGGTATTGAGCAGAGTACGGAACGCTGACGGTGCCCCTGACATCTCCAACCCCACGTCAAAACCTTCTGTCATTCCCAGTTCGGCCATGACGTCAGCCAGGTTTTCTTTACTGACATTCACCGCACGGGTCACCCCCATTTTGCGAGCCAGCTCAAGGCGGTATTCATTGACATCCGTAATCACGACATAACGGGCACCAACGTGTTTACACACCGCGGCGGCCATTATCCCGATCGGGCCTGCGCCGGAGACCAGTACATCTTCCCCGACCAGATCAAAAGAGAGCGCAGTGTGTACGGCATTGCCAAAGGGATCAAAAATTGCCGCCAGCTCATCGGGTATATTGTCTGGAATTTTAAAGGCATTAAAGGCGGGAATCACCAGATATTCCGCAAAGGCACCTTCACGGTTCACACCAACGCCGGTGGTATTGCGGCATAAATGTGTACGCCCACCCCGGCAGTTACGGCAGTGACCACACGTGATATGACCTTCGCCGGAGACACGATCACCTATCTTGAACCCTTTAACTTCCTGACCAATCGCAACGATTTCACCAACATATTCGTGCCCCACCACCATCGGAACCGGGATCGTTTTTTGAGACCAATCATCCCAGTTATAGATGTGAACATCTGTCCCACAAATGGCCGTCTTACGGATTTTAATCATCACATCGTTGTGCCCAAGTTCCGGCATGGGCACATCTGTCATCCAGATACCTGCTTCTGGCTTTAATTTAGACAACGCTTTCATCATGATCTCTTAAGCAATGACATTTAATTGCTTGCCAATGCGTATAAATGCAGCCACGACACGTTCAATTTGCTCTTCCGTATGGGCGGCTGAGATCTGGGTGCGGATACGCGCCTGGCCTTTAGGAACAACCGGGTAGAAGAACCCAATCACATAGATGCCTTCTTTCAACAGCTCTGCGGCGAATTCCTGCGCCAGTTTCGCGTCCCCCAGCATCACAGGGATGATGGCATGATCAGCCCCCGCCAGCGTGAAACCGGCAGCCGTCATTTTTTCCCGGAACAAGCTCGCATTTTTCCAGAGACGCTCACGGAGATCATCCCCATTTTTCAGCATGTCCAGCACCTTGATGGATGCCGCGACAATGGCGGGTGCCAGCGAATTGGAAAACAGGTATGGGCGTGAACGCTGGCGCAGCCATTCAACAACCTCTTTACGTGCAGCGGTATAACCACCCGATGCACCACCCAGCGCCTTACCCAGCGTACCGGTGATGATGTCGACACGCCCCATAACATCACAGTATTCATGGGTGCCACGGCCGTGCTTGCCAACAAAGCCAACTGCATGTGAATCATCCACCATGACCAGAGCACCAAACTCATCAGCCAAATCACAGAGGGATTTCAGATCAGCAATCACGCCATCCATTGAAAATACCCCGTCAGTGGCAATCAGGATATTTTGTGCACCTTCTGCTTTTGCCTTTTCCAACTGCGCCCTTAATGCTTGCATGTCATTATTGGCATAGCGATAACGCTTGGCTTTACATAAACGGATGCCATCAATGATGGAGGCATGGTTCAAGGCATCAGAGATAATGGCATCTTCTGGCCCAAACAGCGTTTCAAAGAGTCCGCCGTTTGCATCAAAACACGAGGAATAGAGGATGGCATCTTCCATCCCTAAAAATTCAGCAATCTTATTTTCTAATTCTTTATGGGAATCTTGCGTACCACAGATAAAACGAACGGATGCCATGCCAAAACCGTGACTCTCCATACCCGCTTTTGCAGCCGCGATCAGGTCAGGGTGATTGGCCAAGCCTAAGTAGTTATTGGCGCAAAAATTAATGACCTGATGACCATCTGCAACAGCAATATTAGCATCCTGGGCAGAAGTGATGATCCGCTCGCTTTTGAATAACCCTTCAACACGAGCTTGCTCCAACTGTTCATTAATTTTTTGATAAAACGATGCTGACATTTTTCTCTCCTGAGTCCCTAACTAAGTGAAAGGCGTGGTGTATTTTACTGATAGAACCTGCCAGTGACGACACGACCCGCAGGATAATCTTAACTTTGCAAGGTTGATCACGATCCAGAGTCTGGCATACCACAAGATCCCCATTGATTGCCTTATTTAAGCTGCTGTCGTCAGTAGGGTTAAGTGCTATGATACGCAGCAAAGATGACCCAATAGGCTACAAGTTGCAGTCATAAGGCTGTGATTGGCGTAAATCTGGGTATAAAGTGAACTGACTATTTAGAGGTGAGCCAAATGATTATTGTCACTGGTGGCGCAGGGTTTATTGGCAGCAATATTGTCAAGGCACTGAATGACGAAGGCTATAAGGATATTCTGGTTGTTGATAACCTAAAAGATGGCACAAAGTTCGTCAATTTGGTTGATTTGGATATCACCGATTATATGGATAAGGAAGATTTCGTCGCCAGCATCGTCGCGGGTGATGATTTAGGTGACATTGATGCTATTTTCCATGAAGGTGCTTGCTCATCCACAACTGAATGGGATGGTAAGTATATGATGGACAATAATTATCAGTATTCCAAAGATGTGCTGCATTATTGTCTTGAGCGTCAAATTCCCTTCCTGTACGCCTCTTCTGCCGCGACTTATGGTGGGCGCAGTGACAATTTCATTGAAGAGCGTCAGTATGAAAAACCGCTTAATGTTTATGGCTATTCCAAGTTCCTGTTTGACCAATATGTTCGTGATATTTTGCCCCATGCAGATTCCCAAATTTGTGGTTTCCGCTATTTCAATGTTTACGGGCCACGCGAAGGTCATAAAGGCAGCATGGCGAGTGTCGCCTATCATTTAAACAACCAGATCCACCAAGGACAAAACCCGAAGTTATTCGCGGGTAGTGAGAATTTCTGCCGCGATTTTATCTACGTCGGTGATGTTGCTGCGGTCAATCTGTGGTTCTGGAAAAATGGCATTTCGGGTATTTTTAACTGCGGAACCGGCCGCGCTGAATCTTTTCAGGCGGTTGCCAATGCGGTGACTGAATTCCATCAAGAAAAATCCCCGGTTGTGGAATACATTGATTTCCCAGAAAAATTAAAAGGCCGTTATCAAAGTTTTACTCAAGCAGATCTGACAAAACTGCGGGCGGCGGGCTATCAACAACCGTTCAAAACGGTCGCCGAAGGTGTCGCTGAATATATGCAATGGCTGAATCAGGATAATTAATCGACTTGTATGAAGATATTGGTGATCGGCCCATCATGGGTAGGTGACATGATGATGTCACAAAGCCTTTACCGGACTTTAAAAGACTTGCACCCCAATGCAGAGATTGATGTGATGGCACCCGCATGGTGCCGACCATTGCTGGCAAAAATGCCAGAAGTGCATCTGGCATTGGCTATGCCGCTTGGTCACGGTGCCCTTGCCTTGGGTGAGCGCCGACGCCTTGGGCTGGCATTACGTGAAAATCGATACGATCGTGCTTACGTATTGCCCAACTCATTGAAATCTGCGCTGGTGCCTTTCTTCGCCAATATCCCGCTACGTACAGGCTGGCGCGGTGAAATGCGTTACGGGCTACTGAATGATATCCGCATCCTAAATAAAAGTGCTTTTCCACTCATGGTGCAACGCTATGCCGCTCTCGCTTATGAAGGGAAAGACATGCGTAGCGCCGATGATCTTCCACAACCTTTGTTATGGCCACGGCTCAGTGTCAATGACGAAGAGATGGCGGAATCCACCTCAGCTTTCAATATTACTGATCACCGCCCTATGATTGGCTTTTGCCCTGGTGCCGAATTCGGCCCCGCCAAGCGCTGGCCACATTATCACTATGCTGCCCTTGCCGAACAGTTAATTACCCAAAAAGGCTATCAAATTTTGCTGTTTGGCTCTGACAAAGATCACCAAGCAGGTGAAGATATTCGTGCACTTTTAAGCGAGGATGCCCGTGAAGATTGCTTTAATCTGGCCGGAAAAACCTCACTTGAACAAGCAGTCAATATTATCGCAGCCTGTGATGCCATCGTCACAAACGACTCAGGTTTGATGCATATCGCGGCAGCCTTAAACCGCCCTCTGGTGGCATTATATGGTCCAAGTAGCCCGGATTTTACCCCGCCGCTCTCAAATAAGGCCGAAGTGATCCGCCTGATTACGGGTTATCACAAAATCAGAAAAGGCGACCACGAAGGCGGCTATCATCAAAGCCTTATTGATATTCAACCTGAACGGGTTCTCTCTTCATTAGAAAAATTGCTACAGGCGGAGAGCCAAAAATAATGCGTGTTTTATTGGTAAAAACATCTTCGATGGGGGATGTGTTACATACTCTGCCGGCATTAACGGATGCAAAACAGCAATTCCCTGACATCCAATTTGATTGGGTGGTAGAAGAAGGATTTGCCCAAATCCCAACCTGGCACAATGCTGTTGAAAATGTGATCCCCGTTGCTATCCGCCGCTGGCGAAAAAATTGGTTCAGAAAAGATATCCGTGAAGAACGGGCACAATTTAGGCAACAACTGCGACAGAACCAATATGACGCCATCATTGATGCGCAAGGTCTGCTAAAAAGTGCTTTTTTGGTCACCCGACTGGCACACGGCCCAAAGCATGGTTACGACCGAAAAAGCATCCGTGAGCCAATTGCCAGTTTTTTCTACGATCACTGTCACACTATCAGCCAACAACAGCATGCCGTTGAACGCATTCGCGCGTTATTTGCTGATAGCTTGGGCTATAAAAAACCGCCAGCGCAAGGTGATTACGGCATTGCCCGTCATTTTTTACATCAGCCATGTCGCCAGCATGATTATCTGGTTTTCCTCCATGCAACAACGCGCGATGAAAAACACTGGCCTGAAAATCATTGGCGGCAGCTTATCACTGCTATTCAGGCAACGGGTATACGCATAAAACTTCCCTGGGGTGCAGAGCATGAATATCAGCGGGCGTTAAGGCTGGCAGAAGGGTTTCCCCATGTTGATGTACTGCCAAAACTGGCCCTTTCTGAAGTTGCTCACGTTCTCGCGGGGGCACAAGCCGTGGTTTCCGTTGATACAGGATTAAGCCATCTTACCGCAGCACTAGATCGACCCAATATTACGCTATTTGGGCCGACTGATCCTGGTTTGATCGGGGGATATGGCCAAGAGCAACATCCCCTGAAATCAACGGATAATACGATGCCAGGTATTACGCCAGAAGAGGTTATGTTGCTCTTACAGAACACGTTAAAAAAGCACTCTGCCTAGTGGCAATGTTTCACACCAACGATTTTTGTATTCAAGTGTTGGGTTACCCAATGAATAACGCAGGGTTTTGTCTCGTTGTTGACACAGTGCCTTTGCTTCCTGGATATTCGCCCACATCAAGATACTGCCAACACTGAGATGGGCATATTCAGGATCATAACCACCATTAATGGCATCAAAAGAAACCCATTTAGGGCTGTCTGCCCACAGGACAAAATCGTAAGCACAAGGTTTACCATTAATCAGCAATACATTGCCAAATATATGCTCACGAAGCTCGGTGTACATTTCAAGGAGAGACTTTCTTTGCTCTTCAGAGTGACTAAAATTCCAACGTTTTTGGTACAGATCGATATAAATATCCACCAGATCTTCCGCACGGAATTCACTTGAAGGACGAATTTCTCCTCCTGCCCGCTTAAATTTGTTGATCTCATTACTGCGATTACGACGGGTTTTATAAGAAAAACTGTCTTTGATTAGGCAAATCTTTCGTTTACTCAATAGAGAATTGAAGCTGGCATTAATAAAATTATTTTTATGTATTGGTGATAATCTCTTTGATTTTACTGGTAAAAATAGTTTTGCATCTTCCGCAACAGGGAAAATAATTTCATCATATGAAATTGGATACCTGTCTTGCATCTCCTCAACTAATTTATTGTTTTCACAGGAAAAAAATGCACCTTTAATTGCACTTCCTGTTTTTTTGATATAAAAGCAAAACTGCCCATCAAGATGTTTATTCAAAAAAGATATAATATTAGGGTGTGTTAATGTGCATCCCCCAAAATGAGCATAGGCTTCTTTATACTGCTCAAGATTACATTCTTTCCATCCTGAAAAAAGTATTTTTAATTTTTCCATAATTCATTCCCCATAAAAATCTATATCACTAAAATCAAACAAATAAACAAATTAGCCTCTTATATATTAAAATCTCTAGAAAAGAAAAGATAAAAAAGTTTCGTATTTCATCAAAAAACACCACATTTAATTTATAGAAAAATCAAGAATTACTCTTCCGTAATATTTAATATCGATTTTACCTTCAAAATATACTTATCATCATAAATGTCATTGATTGTATTTTTGATTTCATTATATCCTGGGAATTCATTTTTCGAAATTACATTTTGCAATATATAAGATAATTTCAGGACATCTCCAACTGGGTATAATTCACCATTTCTGTATGGTTTTATAATGTCAGTTGTTCCTGTTTGACAATCTGAGCTAATACAATAAATACCATAAGAAATAGCCTCTCCTAAAACCATAGGGAATCCTTCATTTTTTGAAGTTAAAAGTAATGCCGAAACTTCAACAACCTTTCTTTGAACGAAATCCCAAGGATTTTTAATCCAGCCATGCCAAAATATATTCTTACTAAGATTTAAATTATCTGATAATTTTTCTAAAAAAATCATATCTTCAGACGCACCTGTACCAATTATATGTAGTTCCCAATCACCTCTTACCATAGCTAATGCATTGAACATTTCTTGCAAGTTTTTTCCTTCTTTTGCAAGAATACGCCCTATAAAAATGAATTTCGTTACATTATTAGGCCTTAATATTATTTCCTCTTTCTTTTCAAATGGATTAAATATAGTAAAAATCTTTTCTTTACTAACCCCGTTATTAATAAGATATTCTGTATTTCCATTGCTGATGGATAAATGATTTTCTGATTTTAATACAAACTTTGCTTTATATGCAGAAAAAAGAGACAAATGTATCCATGAAAAAGTTTTTACTTTTCCAAAAGCTAACTTATTAGCAATATTAGAAATATAACAACTAATAGCATCAATTGATATTATAACATCTGGTCTTTGTTTCTTAATTATTCTAGATAACTTATATGAAAATATATATCTACGTAAAGGCGTATTTTTTTGATAACACTCTAATATACAATAAGTTATATTTTCCAACCAATCATGATTGTTTTCTTTCCTCTCCTGTTTAAGAAAGACAAAGTTTATATCTGAACATCTATTTAATAGATTATACAATTTCTTACATACAGTTTCTGTTCCACCTAATCCTCCAAGTTCAAAGCCAACTATCATTATTTTTTTTGTAGGCATAACATATCTCAATAAATTAATATTTGTAAAGAATTATTCATTATATGAATAGAATAAATTAAAAACACAACACCTCGTTCAATAAATAAACTCTTCGTTTTTCCTTAAGAAACTACTGTTGAATTTACATATAAGAAATATGAACTTATCTCTTTATTTTTTCATTTCAAATTATAATATTCTACCAATGTCATTCCTTGAACCAAAGGTTTTAGAAAATTAAACAACTCCTCCAGATCTTGATAAAGCAATTCAATTTGTTCTTCATCCTTAAACGTTGGGCTACCGCCAGGCATAAACTCAGATGAATGCAACATAAATTCAACATAATCACTGCCATTCGTTAAAGTCTGTTGAACTACCGTTTTCATCTGCGCCAAATTTCCACCTTTCGGTCTCAACCAATTAACGGATGGGGAACGCTGTTTTCCTCTCAATCGATCATATTTCTGTTTAATAAAATTCATCATTCCAGAGTGCTTATATTGAATACTCATCGGTACTTGTAATAACGAAGAATCCCCTTCTTTGGAAATATCTTGCAAATCCATAAAATAAGCATGATCAGGAAAATGGCGATAATCGGTTCCACCCTTTCCATTAGGATCACCCTTGGTAAAGTTCCAGTTAACTTTTGGTGTCACAGAACAATCTACTTGATAACCATATTCAACCAATAATTGAGCATAATATTCATTAAACGCCCAACGACCAGCACGGTGGCTTAACATTTTAGTCTGGAGCTTATCTTCCAAAAGATGAGTCATTAAATCAATTTTTGCTTTGATTTGATCTTTAGGATACTCAATCAGATAGGGTTTATAGCCCATATCATCATCAGTAAGAGGGATAATCGGTGGGCTATTCCAGGCATGCAAATGCATACCAATTTCACCGGTATTTCTGGCTATCACATCCTTGGCAAATTCGATATAACCCTCATCCATTGCCATTTCATAGTTCGTTAGCCAAACAGGTTTGAAGCCAAAACGTTCACACAAGCTCTGAAATCTTGGTAAGAACTGCGTATTTTTAGTAGAAATTTTCCCACTGTTTTGCCAAAGGTTATCGCCTTCAGTATCAATTGTGATAATAAATGCAGATTTATTCATGATAAGTCCAGCCTAGTTAAGAAGAAATCTATCTTATCCAAGATAGCCTGTAGTGGTATTTCGCTAATCTTACTATTGATTTTCTTTTGAGTTAACTGGATAGCATTTTTATTTCCTGGGCTCCATACATTATTGTTGACAAAATTTCCATGTTTGTCATTTCCATATAGTGCGATTGTATTTTTTTCGTATGCTGCGGCTACATGTACAATTGATGTATCTGGTGAGATAACCAAATCAGAATATTTTATAATTTCCACTGCCGAAAGGAAATCATCAAATGGGTTAATTATACATCCATTTAAATATGAAAGATCATTCAACTTATTAGATTTCCCAACTAATATAATATTGGCTGATGGATAGGATTCAATAATATGGGATGTTATTCCTACCAACTGTTCTTTTGAAAGATCTCTTTTTTCTTCCGCAGAAAAAGGATTAATAACAATGGTTGATTTCCCAGGGAGTTTTACATAAAAATCATAAACTTTATCCTGGATAGACTTCGGAACATGTATGTCATATTGTATATTAAAAGCAGGAATACCCATATTATTCATAAGAGTTTTATATCGTTCAGTAATATGAGATTCATATTGAAAATATTTTATATTTTTATTATATATATTTACTTTATCCTTATTGAATCCTAATATATTTCTAGCATTAACAAGCCGTATAAATAATAAATAAATAACAGAGAGTTGATCTCCCATGTCAATGACAAGATCATAATTTTCTTTTTTTAATGTCAATCCAAGTTTTATTATTTCTTTAGTTGCATCCGGGTAAAAATAAACCTTATCTATATATGGATTATTCTCAATAACGCAATAATTGGAGCGACCTGATAATACATGTAATTCAAATCCATTCTCAGATAATGCTCTGAATACAGAAGTAGAAACGATCATATCACCAATTTTATTATCATCACGCAAGAAAAGAACCTTTTTTATACAATCAACATTGTATTCACTCCTCTTCCATGTATCAATAAAAATTTTAGCAAAATTAAACTTCACTTTTTTTAAAAAATAATTTTTCCTTCTATTTATTTCGCGTAATTTTTTTAATTTTTTATTATTCATTAAAATATCTCAAAGACTAATGCTAGCAATAATTATTACTGTATCAAATCCAAATAACGACCAAGCACAATTTCCAAATCGAATTTTTTATACATATTGTCCGTAATAACGGGTGGATTTTGATAAACCAATCGCATTTTTTTAGCTAATGATTCAGCAGTCAGTTCAGATTTATATTGTTCCAATTCACCGACCATAATCTCGCTGATACCACCTGGGCAATTAGTGCTGACAATAGGGGTATGACAAATCAGCGCTTCAATCAAAACATTGCCTAACCCTTCACTATCAGAACTTAAAATAACCGCTTTAGCCCCTCGTATTACGGGTAATGGGTTGACCAAAAAACCAATTAGAAAAACTTTATATTGTAAACCAAGTTCCTCTATTTTTTGTTTAATTGCTTTGGTCATTACACCATCCCCCCCACCAGCAATTAATAACTTGCAGGGAAGATCCGCTTTGGCAAAAGCCTCCAATAAGCGGTCGTGACGTTTTACATTATGAAAACGCCCTAAATGAAGAAAGTAGGTTTCGTTGGAATAAGGATTTATTTCCAAAGAATTTTTTCTAATTTCAGCCAGATTAAATGGATTATAAATAGTGACCATTTGTTTAGGCGTCAACGATACGTTTTCTTGCAAATCCAAACCAACGGCATCAGAAACACAAATTAAGTTACGATCTTGATAAACACGTTGAATTTTCCATTTCTTAATCCAACGCGATAATCCCGTTTTGTTTTCAAGATATGATTTTGAAAATACACCATGAATACAAAACCATACATTTAAATCCGCCAGTATCTTGGACTTCGCAACAATACGATCCGTTTTATGCAAGTTAGATACCACTAACACAGGTGTACCTTTTTGAGAAAAAACCTTAGCCAGAACTTTATCCATAGATTTAGCTCTACGAACAATTTCAGTCTGTCTTCGAAAAGGCCCTCTATATTCATCAGCATTAATGATTAATTCAACATGATCGGGGATCGGATATTCACATTTTTCAGAAAGAGATAACAACGTAATATCAAAACCTTTTTGTTGCAGGCCACGACATAAACGGATTGTCACATTTTCGGCTCCCCCTCCCGGTAATCCATCAATGATAAATAGAATATGTCCTTTCATAGGGAAAGCACCTTACTATACAGTTCCGTAAGTTGGAGAGACAAATAAGCGGGAGTAGAGTTTACTATTTTCTCTTTTGATAACATTGAAAGCTTACTGGTCAAATGGTCTGCTGGCACTAAAGAGATAGATTCAGCCAACGCTAAAATATCGAGAGCGTCACAGACAAAGCCATTTTCACCTGAAACAACGAATTCAGCGCCCCCACAAGTGTCACTGGTTATGACCGGCAAGCCACATGCCATCGCTTCCAAAATAACATTTGGGAAAGGGTCATATAACGTTGGCAATAACAATCCATCTGCCATTTGATAAAAGGGTAATGTCGTTTTCTGTACCCCCAAAAATCGAACCCGTTCATGACAACCCAGTGAGTTAGCCAATTGTTTATATTTGCTTGCTTGTTTATCCTGACCAATCACAACCAAATAAGCGTCCGTCATGCTGATGGCTTCTACCGCCGCTTTCAATCCTTTTCTTTCAAAACCAGAACCCACATACACAAAACATTTTGCTTGTGCAGGAATCGCATATTCGTGCCGTAATGCGAGCCGTTCAGCTTCTCCGACAGAAAAAAATTGTGACTGATCAATGGCATTATAGATAACAGCGATCTTTTCATCGGGCAGGCCAAAATCTTCCATCACCTCGCGCTTGACCATCTGTGAGTTGCAAATGACCTTTTTTAATTCAGGGGAGGAATACATTTTTTTTTCAGCTCCCATGACATAGCGATGATAACGGCTGGCAAAAAGCAATTTGCTTTTCCAAGATGGCAAGATCCGTGATCTTTGCTGCAACCAACGCCAATGAACGCCATCCCCTGCTCGGTATACATCACAACCGGCAATTCGCTCATGGCTTTGAACAATATCAAATTTCTCTTTTTGCCAAATGAGCCTGGCGGCATCAGCAAATCCCTTTTCCCGGCTAATCCGCCCCCATTTAACAGGATTGGCCAAATGTATATGCCAATGAGGATTGCAGCTTCCTTCCCAAGAGCGAGTAATGACGTTTAATTCTAAACTGTCATTATCCAGTGCCTCAAGCGCCCTGGAAATAAAACGTTCAGCACCCCCATCAGGCCGATATTTTTGCCGGACAATAGCAAGGCGCATAGGTTTCATGATAAATATCTCCGGGCAGCAGTAATCACGACATCAGTAGGGATAAGATCCAGATAACGGGTATCTGTTTTGGTATCAATATCATCAGGATCCGGTAATTTACCGTAATTCCCCGCCCAAATCACTTCCCCGTTAACCTGCCACGGACTCCAGAAAGCTAATTTAGAGGGCCCAAACAGTGCAATGCACGGTGTTTTCAGGGCAGCAGCCATATGCATGGGAACAGAATCAACGCCAATAAACAAATTAGCATGGGCAATCAAAGCCCCAAGCTGAGGTAACGTAATCTGACCGGCTAAAGAGACAATATTTTCTTGATGACAGGCTGATAAAATTTCCTCTACCATCTCTTTTTCTCGTGATTCCGTTCCTGATGTCACAACAATTGAATGGCCATCGGCTTGCAAGGCATTAATGGTTTCACTCATTTTCTCATTATTCCAGCACTTGAAAAACCAGCGAGATGCCGGGTGAATAACGATATATTTGTGATGAATGCCACCCATGTGTAAAAGGTTTGATACCTTATGCCAATCGTCTTCACTATAACTCATTGTGACATTGAAATTGAGGCTGGAAAGATTAATCGGTTTCAGTGCTAATAAATTCTGCTCAACGATATGTAGGGAGTCTTCACCTTCAGTGGAAACCAAATCACTGAAACAGGTTTTCCATAACCCGTTTTGTCGCTTGGGAAAATCAAAGGCGATACGAGTTGGAGCACCAGAAATCTTAGATACCAGAGCACTGTACCACTGATCGGCAAGGTTAATGATGAGATCGTATTTTCTTTTCCTCAACTGATTGAGTAAACGCCAATGATGAATGATATACGCTTTTGTACCTTCTTTTTTCCACTGTCTGTCAACGGATAAAATATGGGATACATAATTGAAATTCATCAACATTGGCTCAGTTTCTTTGTACAGTAAGACATCAACCTCAGCGTCAGGAAAATTGACTTTCAACGTATTCACAACAGGTGTGATAAGCAATGTATCACCATGATGTCTTAGTTTTATGATCAGAATCTTTTTAAACCTAGGGGATATTTTACCCATTGCATTTCCAATATTCGCGATTGAGGCAGAAATCTTCTTAATTATATTCTAAAGACAACAACTTCCTCCTTCCATCTTTAGATAGTTAAGTATACTCATCTGGCGCACCCACTGCCCTCCCTTTCTTCTTGGAAATCGGGGCGCAATATATCCGCATTTTACACACTTTCTTCAAGGCAATGTGGTACTATAACCGCAGTCCATATCAGTGAATTTGATAGAATGTTGCTTCGTTTATATCAGGTACTTCTCTACCTTATCCAGCCTATTATCTGGTTACGTCTGCTGCTACGCAGCCGCAAATCACCGGCGTACCGCAAACGCTGGGGAGAACGTTATGGCTTCTGCGCCAAAAAGGTGGCTCCAGGTGGGATCTTACTGCATTCCGTTTCGGTTGGAGAGACATTAGCGGCTATTCCGCTCGTGCGGAGCTTACGGCACCATTACCCCTTTTTACCCATTACCATAACAACCATGACACCGACAGGCTCTGAAAGGGTTCTGTCTGCTTTGGGCTGTGATGTTAACCATGTGTATCTTCCCTATGATCTGCCTGGCTCCATGAAACGTTTTCTTGATCACGTAAACCCTAAGTTAGTGATCATTATGGAAACCGAACTATGGCCAAATCTGATCACCCAGTTACACCAACGGGAAATCCCGCTGGTTATCGCCAACGCAAGGCTATCAGCCCGCTCTGCGGCGGGATATCAGAAAATTAGCCACTTTATTAAAATCATTTTAAATAAAATCACGTTGATTGCCGCACAAAATCAGGAAGATGCTGAACGCTTTATCGAGTTGGGTTTAAGGCGTTCCCGGCTCTCCGTGACAGGAAGCCTTAAGTTCGATATTTCTGTCACACCAGAACTCGCAGCAAAAGCGGTTACACTGCGTCGCCAATGGGCTCCCCATCGCCCGGTATGGATAGCAACCAGTACCCATGATGGGGAAGAGACAATTATTCTGGATGCCCATTGCAAACTGCTTAAACAATTTCCTGATCTGTTGTTAATTCTGGTGCCTCGCCATCCTGAACGTTTTGGTAAGGCCGCTGAGTTAACTCAAAAAGCGGGATTAAACGCGATCTTGCGCAGTGCTGATACTATTCCTGATGCCAATGTGCAAGTCGTCATTGGCGATACCATGGGCGAATTGATGCTGCTGTACGGGATCGCTGATCTGGCTTTTGTCGGGGGAAGTCTGACAGAGCGCGGAGGGCATAATCCACTGGAAGCGGCAGCCCATGCCATTCCGGTTATCATGGGGCCGCATACATTCAACTTTAAAGATATTTGTGCCAAGCTGCATAAAGCAGATGGATTGATTACGGTTACGGATAGTCAATCATTAAGTTCTGCTATCAATAGCTTGTTGATAGACGAAGATTACCGACGCTATTACGGCCATCACGCAGCAGAAGTCCTGCATGAAAACCAAGGCGCTCTTCAACGCTTGCTAAAATTACTGGAGCCTTACCTCCCGCCAAGGAGCCATTGATGATTGCAAAAAAACGGCTGTCTGTTGTCATGATCACCAAAAATGCCGCGGATGTGATTGCAGATTGCCTGCTTTCTGTGAATTGGGCGGATGAGATTATCGTCCTGGATTCCGGTAGCACTGATATCACTTGTCAAATAGCCGACGAAATGGGTGCAAAAGTCTACTCAAATACCCAATGGCCAGGCTTTGGCCGGCAACGGCAGCTTGCACAATCCTATGCCAGCGGTGATTACATCTTTATGATTGATGCCGATGAACGCGTAACCCCGACACTAAAAGCATCCATCGAACAAGTTCTGGCTAATCCTGATGACCATAAAGTCTATAGCTGTGCACGCCTCAATCTGTTTATGGGACGATTTATGAAGCACAGTGGCTGGTATCCCGATAAGGTGATCCGTCTTTATTGCCGTGAACGTTACCAATACAATGACAATCAAGTTCATGAATCCCTTGATACTCAAGGTGCATCAGTCGTGACACTAAAGGGTGACTTACGTCACTTGACCTGTCGTAACCTGATGGAGTTTCAGCAAAAACAATTAAATTATGCGAGAGATTGGGCAAAACATCGCTACGAGCAAGGTCAAAAAACCCGTTATTCTTCCATAATCAGCCATACGCTGGGCGCATTTTTCAAAACCTGGCTATTAAGAGCCGGTTTTTTGGATGGAAAACAAGGTCTGGTGTTGGCAATTGTGAATGCTCAATATACATTCAATAAATACGCTGCACTTTGGGAAATGAGCCAAACAAAGAGTAAATACCACGATGAAAAGAAAAGCGATTTATCCCGGCACCTTTGATCCCATCACGTATGGTCATCTTGATATTGTGACTCGTGCCGCAAACATGTTTGACCATGTTTTATTGGCTATCGCCAATAGTGATAGAAAAAATCCCATGTTCAGTCTGGAAGAGCGTATCGCGTTGGCAAAAGAAGTCACCGCTCATCTGGATAATGTTGATGTCGTTGGGTTTAGCGAGTTAATGGTTAATTTTGCCCAAAAGCAGCAGGCTAACATCCTGATCCGCGGCGTTCGTTCTGTTTCCGATTTTGAATATGAATGGCAACTTGCCAATATGAATAAACATTTTATGCCAGAGCTGGAAAGTGTCTTTTTATTGCCTTCCCAAACCCTGTCTTTCGTTTCATCATCCTTGATCAAGGATGTTGCACGCCATGATGGTGATGTTTCGTCTTTCCTGTCAGAACCCGTTGCACAGGCAATGCTAAAAAAGTTGGGTAAATCATAAAAGGGGCAATTATCCGCTGCCCCAATCGGTTAATGCTGGCACTGACGACAAAAAAAGGTACTGCGCTGCCCCAATTTTACACAAGCAATTTTCTCACCGCATATCGGGCAAGGCTCACCTTTTTTACCATAAACAAACAGCTCCTGAGCAAAATACCCTGGCTTACCATCAGATTGCAAAAAATCCTTCAATGTTGTTCCACCTTGCTCAATGGAACGACGTAAAATCTGTTTGATGATATCGGCCAACAGATGGGCTTCCGGCTGTGTTAGTGAACCCACTGGCCGTTCAGGCGAGATACGCGCAACGAACAACGCTTCGTTAGCATAGATATTCCCCACACCAACGACAATTTTGTTATCCATCAGCCAAGGTTTAATCGCGGTTTTTTTGTTGCGGGAAAGCGTGTAAAGGTATTCACCATCAAACTGGTCGGAAAGAGGTTCAGGGCCTAAATGAGCCAGTACGGAGCACTCTTTGAGATTATCACTCCATAACCACGCACCAAAGCGTCGGGGATCGGTATACCGGAGAATTTTACCATCAGCCATAATCAAATCGACATGATCATGCTTTGCTGGGGGCTGTTCATCCAACAAGACACGCAAGCTGCCAGACATGCCCAGATGGATAATGATCCAACCTTCCGGCAACTCAAGCAACAAGTATTTTGCCCGCCGCTGAACGCTCAATACTGGCTGGTCTGAAAGCGTCATGATTTGCTCGGAAACAGGCCAGCGCAAACGTGAATTTCTGACCTCAGCATATTGGATCACATTCCCAACCAAGTGCGGTTCAATCCCCCGGCGACTGGTTTCTACCTCTGGTAGCTCCGGCATACCCACTCCTTGAATAAATTATCTACAACATTGCCTGAGAACAGGCATCTAAGCCGATTACAATACCGTTTTCATGTCTCATTTGCAGCCAGATTTGATAGGAATAACGGGCAAGAGAGTTACTGAGACAATTTTTCTGCTATCACACCCATAATTAACTTCGCGCGCTGATCCCAGTTAAAACGCTCTGCCACCAGTCGTTGCGAATGGTCAACTTTCGCCATCATTTCAGTGGGATGATTAATCAGCCATTGGATCTGTTCAGCAAAACTCTCTGCATTTTCACTATCAGCAAAATTTACCGCATTTTCATCGACAGCATCACGAATGGAAGGCAAGTCAGAAATCACCACAGGCTTGCCCATGGCCATATATTCAAAAAGTTTGAGGGGAGAGGTATAACGACTGCCAATACTGGTTTTCGTCAATGGCAGAACACAAATATCGCTGCCCGCAATAACCTGAAAGCGTTTTTGGGGTTGGACAAAACCAAGGAAATTGATTTTATCACTCACACCAATCTGTTCAGCCGACTGCCGCAATCGCTCAATTTGTTCCGTAGTCCCCCCAGCGATGTTCAGTTCAACATGATCCAGGTAAGACATGGCTTTCATCATTGTTGGAATACCTTTCCAACGATGTAAGCTGCCCAAATAAAGTATTTTTTTAGGTAACGCACTGTTGCGATCGCTGCCTGCAAGCATTTGTTTAGCAGATTCAACTGCCAGCATATCCACCCCATCGGGCGCCACAACAATCGGGGTTTTGACCTTGTATTGCGTATAAATATCTTCTCGCAGTAGCGAAGTTAAGGCGAAAATAACCGTCGAGCCAGCATAAACCTGCTGTTCAATTGTTCTTAATTTATGGTATTTACGCTGGTTTCTACGATTGAGCGAATTGTGGGATTCTTCAAACGACTGAGCAAATACTTCATGGCTTTCAAAGAAATGGGGGATATCAGGATGATGACACAGCAGGTAATTCGCCATTTTAATATTGCGCGTAAAGAGGGCATCAACCTGATGCATCTTAAGCCAGCGCGAAACCTGCCAATAAAACAGTTTTTGGGTATTTAGCGGGAAATACCACTTTCCACGTATATCGTGCAGGGCGATTAGCTCCACAGAGGGCGGCAATGGCCTGCCAAGGATATCCTCAACTTGGCTTTGGCCTTTTGGGGTAATCAGGCAAACACGATGCCCCTGACGCGCAAAAGCGTCTACATTCTGCAAAATTTGCAGTGATGCCACCCGGTAATCGGGCACAGGATAAGGATCAATATACGCAATTTTCATTATTTTTTATGGCGTTCAATAAACGGCTAGCAGAATGTTCCCAAGTGTACATCGCTTCAATCCTCTGGCGAGCAGATTTACCCATCCGTTCTCCCCTATCCGGCAAGGATAAAAGATGATTCACCGCATCAGAAATAGCCACAGCATCACCCGGCGTCACCAAGATACCAGCACGGCCTTCATTACCCACCACTTCCGGTATTCCGCCAATATAACTGGCAATGACAGGGCGTCCACATGCCATCGCTTCTGCAATAGTAATACCAAATGCCTCATCACCAATACTAGGGAAAAGACCGGCATCACCCGCCGCATAAAACTCAGGTAGTTGATCATGACTAACCGGAGGGTGAAAAATAACGGATTTTTCCAGATGCAAAGTAGAAACCCGTTTTTTAAGTGATTTCAAATCTTCGCCTTCACCAATAATCAATAATTTTACATCCTTGTCCCGCAGCAAAGCCATTGCATCAATGGCGACTTTCATGCCTTTCCAGCCAACCAACCGGCCAGCAAACGTTAATAGAAACGTTTCTTCACTGATATCCAATCGGGTTCGGACATCCGAGTCAGCGGGTTTAAATTTATCGATGTCTACCCCATTATAGATGACGCTGGGAAATTGCTTGAAATGATGCTGAATCTGCCAGGCATTAAAATGGCTACATGCAACCCATGCAGATATTTTTTTACCCAAGACCCGATCCCCTTTAAAAAAACTGGTTCCACCGCTCATATAGCAAAATTGGGTATGGGCTGTTTTAGGCATCATTCTGGGCCAGAAAAAATCAAACGGCTTGGTCAAAATTACCCAATCAAAATTTTCAGCAATCACTGTTGCACGAGCGTGGCGGGCAAAAGAATAACGCTCAATAATGCGTTGGAAGCGACGCCCAATGTTAAGCACACGTTCCCTAGGGATAAATGGAAAAGTATGAATGTGGATATTTCTTCCGTTTAATGCAGGCCGAACATCGCCAGTACCACCGAAAAGATGAACTTCATGCCCCGCGTCTGTCAGCGCCTTAGCTAACTCCCAAACAGCGGTTTGAATGCCGCCATACGACATAGTCACGGTGACATCGATAAATCCTATCTTCATCTTGTTCACTATCCTTTCATTCATTTTTCAGTAAGTTCTGAACAGAATGCCAGACTTGATCTACCGATATTGCTGACATTGTATCTTGACGAGTTGCTTGTCTATTATCTACGGGATGTTCAATCACCTCTAATTTGGGATGTTGCTGAGGTGCGAGAAAACGCCCAGGGTGAAAACTGTGATACAGGGCAACCATGGGTATCCCCAAGGCGCCAGCCAGATGGGTTGTTCCGGTATCAACACCCACATACAAATTCAGTTGATTCATGATTGCCGCATTTTGCCGCATCGTCGTCTTACCTGCCAATGATGAGCATCGACTTGCGCCCAATTTTTCAGCCAGACTTCTCGCACTGTCTTCACCCTCTTTACTGCCTAACAACAAAATATGCGCATGCGGGTAATCACGATAAATACGTTGGGCTAATTGGTAGAAGTGTTCTACAGGCCAGTCACGATAGGCTTTTGCAGGAAAACTCTGTAACTGAAAACCAATCCTTAATTGCCGTTCTATGCCTTGCTGCTGAAGAAAATCGCTGGCGTATGCCTCCTCACACGGGCTTACATTATATTGCAAACGCCAATTATTGACTTCAACCCCAAGCGCATTAATTAACAGTGCCCTTTCCTGTTGTGCCGGCATCAATTCCCCAGGCTTTGCAACAACATACTCATTTGATTTTCTGGCAGAGATATCCGAAAAATAAACGGTTAAATTTGCTACACGTTTGGCATACTGCAAGAGGGATTTATCTTGGCCGTAGACTAATGCCAGATCATAATGGCGACGAGAAAACCAGCCACGCCATTTAGCTTTGCCTTTTGAAAAAACGTTTAATTCACTAATTAAATCGATATTTTCAAGGATTTCTTTTGTTTTTTTATGCACAAATATATCAATATTTACCTCTGGCCATTTTTCTTTCAGGGCGCGAATAACCGGAGTTATTAGCAGGGTGTCACCAAAACGGGCAATATTGACGATTAGAATATTTTGGGGTTGCATAATAATGAATATTAAATTATCAATCCAAGGATTGTGGCGCTTAAGGGACTATACAGTAAAGTGACTCAATGTTCTATTTACTGTTAATAAACATAACAAACACAAAAATTAAAGTTAATTATATTTCAATCAGTTAAATGAAGATATTGCGTGTTCTGCCAATACAGATATAAATCAGATAAACCCAATATTACCGCTTATTTTTTATACTGCGATGAAAAATAATCTCCATGTTTTCTAACATATTTTCCATGCCAAATAAGTGAACCGCCCGTTGCAGTGAAGATTCGCCCATTCGTAAACGAAGTTCTGCATCATGCATTAATAAGTTTAATTTTTCTGTTAATTGTTCGACATTTTTAGGTTCGATAATATACCCCGTATCGCCATCAATCACAGCTTCTGTAATCGCCCCCACTGATGTAGACACCACCGGTAATCCACATGCCATTGCCTGCATGATGCCTTGGGGTACACCTTCATTACCAAACGAAGGTAAGGCAAAGATATCCATTGCGTTTAAGCAATCAGGGACATCCTGACGGTTGCCAAGAAAAATAACACTTTCCGTCAGCCCTTCCTGCTGAACTCGCGGCGCTAAGTTCTTTCTCTGAGGACCATCCCCCACAAACAGCAATTGCCAATCAGGATAGCGTTGATGAAGGATTTTCCAACTATCAAGCAGATAACCATGACCTTTCCAGGTTCTCATGGTGGCGACAATACCTAGCGTTGGCTTATCTTTGATACCAATGCGCTGGCGACTCAATGCCTTGTTTTTAGGATGGAAACGGGACAAATCGATCCCTGTCGGCACCGAGGTCATATGAGACAGGGGATAATCATTATGTACATGCAGATATTGGCGTAGCTTTTCCCCGGTTGTCACAATATGCTGGCCGGCGTGCAAATAGAGCCAACGGGTTGCAATAGATTTTGAAACATGGGTCGAAACATGACGAGTTCGGACTATCGGCGGCATACCTTTTAAGGTGGCACATGCCGCCGCCACTAGCCAGGAATCGGTAGAACTATGCGTATTGATGACATCGAATTGGCGGCCTTCTGTTTTTAGCCAACGACGCATTGCCCGAAGGCAGGAAAGGCGCTTTTTTTCAATTGGAAGTGCCACAACAGGCACACCATAATGAGGGGCTTCACGATAAAGGGTTGACGTTGGACAACAAACGATAACGACATGATGTCCACGTTGCATCATGCCCTGAGATTCCGTCAGGATACGGATTTCCTGCCCTCCCCAGCCACACGATGATTCTGTATGTAAGATATTCAAGGTCTTTCTAACCATTTTAGCGCTACGCCTGACAGTTCATAATTAAAAAAACGGTAGTATAACTGAACAGTACATGGGCCGACACGCACAACCCGATTGAAAATTGACTACCGTGCGTTATCAACAGATATAAAAAAACCCAGCAGAGTGCTGGGCTTTTTATAATCCACTAAAATTACTTAATTTTAGCTTCTTTGTACATAACATGCTGACGAACAACTGGATCGAATTTTTTCATTTCCAGTTTTTCAGGCATAGTACGCTTGTTCTTCGTCGTGGTATAAAAGTGACCAGTACCAGCAGAAGAAACCAGCTTAATTTTATCGCGAATACCTTTAGCCATTTTTCAGCTCCTTAGTATTTCTCACCACGGGCACGCAGTTCAGCCAGAACTGTGTCGATACCCTTTTTGTCAATCACACGCATACCTTTAGCAGATACACGCAGAGTTACAAAACGTTTCTCAGACTCAACCCAGAAACGGTGAGAGTGCAGGTTAGGCAGAAAACGACGTTTAGTCGCGTTTAATGCGTGAGAGCGGTTGTTACCACTCACCGGACGCTTGCCAGTAACTTGGCAGACTCGGGACATGTCTATATCTCCAAAAATCAAATCAGCTCGAGCTTTGTATTGGGTGTGACCGCCTCGTCAGGCTTAGGAGCCCATCTCAGCAAACTTTCTTTGACGGTGAAAAAGAAGTTACTGAAAAAAGAGCGTCACCAAAAGGACTCACATGTTCCCAGTAAAAAAACTTACTGAGATAGGCTCTTCTCGTCAAACCCAAGATCCTCAAAGGTGGCGTAGTATACGCCCTCATTCGCTGATGCTCAAGTCCCGAACAACTAAGATCTGATCGTATCGCGAAAAAACGATATTAAATCCAACCTCTTTCCATAAATGAAACACAAGATTGTTTACCAATGACGATATGATCCAAAACCTTAACACCAACCAAGTCACAAGCCTCCATAATTTTTTCGGTCACCAATTTATCCGCCAAGCTAGGCTCTGGATTACCGGAAGGGTGATTGTGGGCCAGAATAATGGAGGCGGCATTAACTTTGACGGCCTGTTTCACAATTTCACGCGGGTGAACTTCAACTTTGTTTATCGTTCCTTTAAACATTTCATCATGGCAGATAACTTGATTTTGGTGCGTTAAAAACAGCACCACAAAGACCTCCCGATCTTGCCAGGATAATAAATCCTGCAAATAACTCTGGGTTATTGTGGGGCTGCTCATAATATCTTCATGGATAAATTGACTGGAAAAAAAACGCTTCGCCAATTCAGATATCGCCTGCAATTGAACATATTTACATTGCCCCATCCCCTTATGTGCACAAAAGTCAGCATAATCAGCGGAGAGCAAGTGATAAAGCGAACCAAATGATTTCAGCAGATGTTCTGCCATTTGCACGACAGGGACACCTCTGGCTCCTGTACGCAAAAAGATAGCCAATAACTCCGCATCTGTTAGGGAAACCGCCCCATAAGCCAATAATTTCTCGCGGGGAAGCAGATTTAAATGCAATTCTTCGCTTCTTTCCATTACCGTTAAATCCATCACACCCTTCCCCCCTCAATCCCCGTTGTTTCCGTCCCTTGCCCTATATCCCCATAACGTGGGGAACCATCAAACCATGTCCATTCTTCCGCGATATTTATGCGCCTACATTTATGTACCTACTATTCCATGATGAAAAAATCAGCGCCAGTTCGATTTACGCGGCTTGCGCAGCGCTTCGCAAACTTACCCTTTTTGGTTGGCTAAATAGGGCGGGTTCTCAAACCCATATTTTCTTGTGATAGAATCTTAAGGAATTGCAACTGACCTCTGGACAATCAAAATGACAGGATTTTCCGGCAAACCATTTTCTGAACATGCGCTTTCTGGTAAACAGATAGTCCTCGGAATCAGCGGAGGGATCGCCGCTTACAAAACGGCCGAACTGGTGCGCCGCTTACGTGAACGCGGTGCTCAGGTACGCGTTGCCATGACGCCCGCAGCAGAAGCCTTCATCACGCCACTGACCCTACAGGCAGTATCTGGTCATCCCGTCTCAGATGATCTTCTCGATCCGGCAGCCGAAGCCGCCATGGGACATATTGAACTGGCAAAGTGGGCTGATTTAATTATTCTCGCACCCGCTACGGCTGACCTGCTGGCTCGCTTAACCGCAGGCATGGCGAATGATTTAGTTACCACAATCTGCCTGGCTTCCGCTGCCCCCATTGCGGTTGCACCAGCCATGAACCAACAAATGTACCGTGCACAGGCAACCCAACATAACCTGAACGTACTTAAAGAGCGTAATGTCTTAATTTGGGGCCCAGACGAGGGCAGCCAGGCATGTGGTGATGTTGGTCCAGGGAGAATGCTAGAGCCGATGGCAATCGTCGAACGAGCAATGCAACATTTCACCGCTGAGCAAAATCTTTCTGGTTTACGCATCGCCATTACCGCAGGACCAACCCGTGAAGCCTTAGATCCTGTTCGTTTCATCAGCAATCATAGCTCCGGTAAAATGGGATTTTCCATTGCACAAGCAGCAGCAGAGCGTGGTGCTGAAGTGACATTAATTACCGGCCCCGTTAATCTGCCCACACCGCAGGGCGTTAAACGTATTGATGTCAGTAGTGCGCTGGAAATGCATGAGCAGGTTCAGGCCACCGCGGCTTCACAGCATATCTTTATCGGTTGCGCTGCCGTGGCTGACTATCGTTTTAAGCAAATTTCAACGGAAAAAATCAAAAAACAAGGTGATGAAATCACGTTTACACTGGTAAAAAATCCTGACATTGTAGCCAGCGTTGCTGCACTGGAAAAAAATCGTCCCTTTGTCGTTGGATTTGCAGCCGAAACCCAGAATGTGGAAGAATATGCCCGCGGAAAACTCAAGCAGAAGAATCTGGACTTGATTTGCGCGAATGATGTATCCCTGGCTGGACACGGTTTCAACAGCGATACTAACGCATTACATCTATTCTGGCATGCTGGTAGTGTTCATTTGCCCCACAGTGGTAAATTACAACTCAGCCACCGCTTATTAGACGAGATACTCAAACGCTATGATGAAAAAAATCGACGTTAAAATCCTTGATCCCCGCATCGGGCAAGAATTCCCTTTACCGACTTATGCAACACCTGGCTCTGCGGGTTTAGATTTACGAGCTTGTCTGGATATTGCAGTGGAACTGGCTCCTGGCCAAACTGAACTTTTGCCAACGGGAATTGCGATCCATATTGCCGATGAACGAATGGCGGCAGTTATTCTCCCTCGTTCTGGTCTGGGACACAAACATGGCGTGGTTCTGGGCAATTTGGTGGGACTTATCGATTCAGATTATCAGGGACAATTGATGGTTTCAGTTTGGAACCGTGGTGATAAAACGTTCACCATCGAGCCAGGCGAACGTATCGCCCAAATGATTTTTGTGCCCGTAATACAAGCTGAATTTAATTTGGTTGAAGATTTTGAGGAGAGCCAGCGCGGCGATGGTGGATTTGGTCATTCCGGTCGTCAATAACGTTCCATAAGGCCTGATATCGTCAACCGATTTTCATATTTTTTGCCCACAATGTCTTGGCAACAATAACATTGTGGCAAGAAATAGCTGGATTTGTTTTGCTGTTTTAGCAGGGGTCTTACCAGACATGGCAGAAAAAGAACGAATAAAAAAGAAAAATAGACGTGAGGAAATCTTGCAGGCACTGGCACATATGTTGGAATCCAGTGATGGCAGTCAACGCATTACGACTGCAAAACTCGCCGCAAACGTTGGTGTTTCTGAAGCAGCCCTTTACCGTCATTTTCCGAGTAAAACCCGGATGTTTGACAGCTTGATTGAGTTTATTGAAGATTCCTTAATTTCACGTATCAACCTGATCCTGCAAGATGAAAAGGATACCATCACGCGCATTCGGTTAATCCTCGCCCTTGTTTTGGGCTTTGCGGAAAAAAATCCGGGATTGACCCGCATCATGACCGGCCATGCTCTGATGTTCGAACAAGACAGATTGCAAAATCGCATCAACCAGCTATTTGAGCGAATTGAAATGCAACTTCGTCAAATCCTAAAAGAGAAAAAAATCCGTGATGGGCAAGGCTTCACTTATGACGAATCCGTGTTGGCATCACAGTTACTGGCGTTTTGTGAAGGGATGCTCTCCCGTTTTGTTCGCTCTGAATTTCGCTATCGTCCGACAACGGAATTTGCAATACGCTGGCCATTGATATTGACCCAACTACAGTAACCTACCACTACAATAGCTTATCGCGGCATCGTGAGTTCATATCTGTATACAGTGAATGATAACGTGCGGATTTTTTGTTGGGTTGTGTTAACATATTCCCATTCGTTGAGTTCACAACCTAGTGACTCAATAATGGCATAATCCTTATCATATTGATGAGATGCCATTTCTACTACTCACCCCGCCCATCCTTGGGCGCGGGATTTTTTTTGCTCAATCACAATGACTGACAGGCAGCCTTTGCTGACCATCAAATACCATATTCTTTGCGATAAGTTTCCACGGCTTCCAGATGAGATTGCATCTCTGGGTTTTCACGCAAGTAACTTACCAAATCATTCAAAGTAATGATGGAGAAAACCTGGCAATGGTAGTCACGTTCAACTTCTTGGATCGCTGAAAGCGTTTCACGCCCACGCTCTTGACGATCCAGACACAAAATCACACCCGATAGCGTTGCTCCGTGCTGTTTAATAATTTCCATCGACTCACGGATCGCCGTACCTGCGGTAATGACATCATCCACAACGACAACATGACCTTGCAGGGGGCTGCCAACCAGCAATCCACCTTCACCATGATCTTTCGCTTCCTTACGGTTAAAACAATAAGGCATATCGAGATCATGATGTTCAGCCAATGCGACTGCGGTCGTCGTTGCAATCGGAATCCCCTTATAAGCTGGCCCAAACAGCAAATCGCACTTAATTCCGCTATCCAGCAGCGCTGCGGCATAGAAACGACCAATCAACGCCAAATCACGTCCAGTATTAAACAAACCCGCATTAAAAAAGTATGGGCTTTTGCGACCGGATTTCAGCGTAAATTCGCCAAATTTCAGCACCTGTTTTTTCAGTGCCAGCTCAATAAATTCGCGCTGATAGGCTTTCATTGGGTTCTCCTCTTTGATCTTTTCTCATTCATGACTCTATTGCAGGTAAATTGCAGGCATAAAAAAGGCGACTCTTCAGCCGCCTGATTGATTTATGCTTTTAATGGCTCTTGTTCTAACGCATCTCGCTGCGCTTTGAAAATCGTTTCCAGCCCCTCTTTTGCCAGTGACAGCAATGAGAGCAATTCATCATGGCTGAAGGGTTCACCTTCTGCGGTTCCCTGCACTTCAATCATTCTGCCGTCATCCATCATGACGATATTCATGTCAGTTTCAGCCGCAGAATCTTCGACATATTCCAGATCACAACGTCCTTCACCCTCAACAATCCCAACTGAGACTGCCGCAACCATCGCTTTCAGTGGACTTGCTTTCAATTTGCCTGCTGCAACCAGCTTATTCAGGCCATCAACCAATGCCACACAAGCACCGGAAATAGCGGCGGTACGCGTACCCCCATCCGCCTGGATCACATCACAATCCAGCGTAATGGTAAATTCACCCAGCTTTTTTAAATCGACGGCAGCACGCAATGAACGTGCAATCAGGCGTTGGATTTCCATCGTACGGCCTGTTTGCTTGCCTTTGGCGGCTTCGCGCGCATTACGGCTATTGGTCGCCCGCGGCAACATGCCGTATTCGGCAGTGATCCAGCCCTGCCCCTGGCCTTTCAGGAAACGGGGAACGCCTTCTTCAACGGAGGCATTACATAACACTTTGGTATCCCCAAATTCCACCAGAACAGAACCTTCCGCATGTTTGGTGTAATGACGGGTCATTTTAATAGGACGCACCTGCCCCGCTGCCCTTCCCGCCGGACGCTTTCCTACTAAGCTCATAGTGTGATCTCCGTTGTTCGTACATTATTGGGGGCGCATTATACGACCTAAAGTGGCGAATGCCTATCCTGCATCTATAGGGGACGCTATAATCCGCCCATCATTTTATACATTGAGAACGAATTATGATCCGTAGTATGACTGCCTTTGCGCGGCGAGATATCAAGGGAAGTTGGGGAAATGCAGCATGGGAACTGCGTTCCGTCAATCAGCGTTACCTGGAAACCTATATCCGCCTGCCAGAGCAATTCAGAAGCCTTGAACCTGTCATCCGTGAGCGCATTCGTTCCCGCCTGACACGCGGTAAAGTGGAATGTAACCTGCGTTTTGAGCTAGATACCCTTGCCCAGGGTTCCTTAATTCTGAATGAAAAGCTGGCAAAACAACTGGTTGAAGCAGCAAGCTGGGTTAAACAGCAGAGTAATGAAGGTGAAATTAATCCGGTAGATATCTTGCGCTGGCCGGGCGTGATGTGCGCCGAAGAGCAGGATTTAGACGCCATCAGTACGCAGTTGCTGGCGGAATTAGATCTGACGCTGGATTCTTTTATCCAGAGTCGTGAAACCGAAGGGCAAGCGCTTAAGACCTTGATTGAGCAGCGTTTAGATGCGGTATCGGTAGAAGCCGCTAAAGTCCGAAAACACATGCCGGCAATCCTGCAATGGCAGCGTGAACGCTTACAGACCAAGCTGGAAGAAGCACAAGTTCAGTTAGAGAATAATCGCCTTGAACAAGAATTAGTTTTGTTGGCTCAGCGCGTCGATGTGGCTGAAGAATTGGATCGTTTGGATGCCCATGTCAAAGAGACACGAAATATCCTGACGAAAAAAGAAGCCGTCGGTCGCCGACTGGATTTTATGATGCAGGAATTTAACCGCGAATCGAATACATTGGCTTCAAAATCAATTAATGCCGATGTGACGAATTCAGCGATTGAGCTGAAAGTCCTGATTGAGCAAATGCGCGAACAGATCCAAAATATTGAGTAGGGTTTCATAACCTCGCAGATAATATCAAAAAGCCAGTTACTACAAGTTATTACTGGCTTTTTTAATATCAGAATTACGGATCAAATCACAACACATTAAGGGAAAACCGCGTTAAACAGATAGACAATAGAAGCCATTATGATGGAGTTAACCCACCAGCAGAGGGGAACAAAACCAGCACTGAGACAATTAAAGGTAATCCGTACCGAGATCTCGATTGTTGATTAATCGTCCAAGACATGTACAATTAATATGTACCTATTTGGAGACATATTATGCGTACATACACCTCAACCCAAGCACGAGCCAATATTTCAGAAGTGTTGGATGCTGCTACCCACGGCGAACCTGTTGAGATTACTCGTCGAGACGGCAGCTCAGCTGTTGTTATCAGTAAGGCAGAATTCGAGGCATACCAGAATGCCAAACTGGATGCAGAATTCGATTCTATTATGCAGCGTCATGGACATACAGTAGAGGCACTGACAAACCGGTGATATGGGTCAGTGCACAGGACGTTATCGCTTTTCATGACCGTATATTACAGCGGCTTCCCGGCGTTGCTGGAATGCCCGACTCTGGCAGAGCCGAAGCACTCATATATCGAGTGCAAAACCGTACACACTACGAAGGCGTAACAGACATTTTTGAACTTGCAGCTACCTACTGGGTTGCTATTGCTCGCGGTCATATCTTTAATGATGGTAATAAGCGCACAGCGTTTTTCGTTACCATGACTTTTCTTTACCGCAACGGTATCAAGATCCGTGATAACGACAATACACTGGAAAACTTAACGGTAGATGCAGCTACGGGCGAGAAAACCGTTGACCAGTTGGCGCAGCACCTACGCGAATTGGTGGACTATACTCACCCAAACTGTAAGACATAATCACAACTTATTTTTTATGAGGATGGGTGAACACCTCGTTTTACCGTGTACCAAACTAAGATATTGAATATCATCAATCCAATAATGACGCGGATTAAGGTCGTATACTCAATGAATAAATCCAGGGTTTCATAAAGACGGATGACATTGAAAAAATCCAGTAATTCACAGATATTACTGGATTTTTTCAGGGATATCTTTTGACGGTCAAGAAAAAATCAGACCTTACCAATTGCCGGAAGCACCACCACCATCACTGCTACCGCCACCGCCGCCGGAAAGTTTGTCATCATCGTCATTATCCTCGCCACTTTCTGTACGTTCAGGTCTAGAGCCACCGAACAAGCCACCAAAAAGGCTGCTGAATGCGCTTTTTAATAATGAAAACACGGTAGAGATCGCCAAAAATACCAGAATGATCGGCAACAGGAAGACCAACAGATAAAACTCTGCCGGAATGGAAGAAAATAATCCAACCAGAGTCAGTAAATAGGTTCCTGCCGCTATGGTCACGACACATTTAAGGGAACGCTTAAACCAGTGTCCCTCACGGAAGACCTTCATTGGCAAAAGGAACAGACTGATCAGCCAAAAAAACAATAGTGCGGCAATGTCTTTGCCCGATATCTTACTGAATGCGCCGTCGCCCTCTTCTGAGAAAGCCGATGTCACTTTCGTTATTTCTTTATCGATCCCTGCTTGTTTAGGCTGTTTCAGCAATGTATCAACTGAATTAATGGCATTGCTGATGCCCTCAAAATAAGCCTTTTCTTTGAAAGCCGGTTTCACTTCTTCACGTAAGATACGTGCAATCTTGCCATCAGTTAATTGATTTTCTAAGCCGGAACCTACTGCGATACGCATTTTGTGGTCATCGGACGCGATCAAAAACAAGATACCATCATTGCTCTCTTTACTGCCCAACTTCCATTTATCAAATACGCGGGAAGAAAATTTCTCAATAGTCTCGCTGCCAATGGTCGGGATAATCAGGACAGCCATCTGTACCTTTTCTTGAGATTCCAGTTTTTTCAGTTGGCGGGTCAGGCGTTGGCTCTCTTCTTTTGTCAAAACCTGAGAGATATCTACCACGCGCTTGTTTAACACAGGAACTTCAACCGTGATGGTTTCTTGTTTTATCTCTCCAGCCGATACGCTGCCTATTCCAATAAGCAATAAAAACAGTACAAAAAAATGTTTTATTTTCAATATAGCGTTTATTTTCGGCTGTATTTCTCTGGCATTACAACTATCCGTTGGTATATGGGAAATGATCAACATTAAATATCCTTATCTCTTATTTATGATAGCAAGCATCATTATTATACGGATATCTCCCATCACGCGTAATCAGAAAAACGGCATTCCTTTTTTATGGGCATGCCGTTAATCATCAATTTATTCCTCTGCCTTAATTTTTGCTGATCGACATGCGGTTAAGAATGCCAATATGGGTGCAATGGAGAAGAGTAAAAATAACCAATAAGAAGCAGAAGCCGCCCCTTCCACTCCCCCTGGCTGATAAAATCCAAACAAATTGACCGTCATCCCACCTAATGCAGAACCAAATGCAGTGGCAAATAGCTGTACCGTGGTAATGGATGAACCGGCGATGTTTTTATCCGTCTCACTGGAAACCTGTAAAATGCGGGTCAGAAGATGAGGCCAGCCGAATCCAACGCCAAAGCCAAACAGAAACAATCCCAAAATTATCGGTAGCATAATCGACCACCCCCCTGCCGATGGGGATGGCAACAACACCAGTAATAGCAACATGCCAACCAACATAAAGATCGGCCCGCTGACAATGGCAAACCGCATCTTCGCCCCTTGCCAGCTAGCACTGAGTATTTCCCCTACCGTCCAGCCTATTGCCGCGGAAGCAACCATATAACCCGACGCCAGAGGGGATTGACCATGCAGAATTTGCAGAAAATAGGGAATAAAAACATCCCCGGATAACCCAACGACCAATAAAGATAGGGTGATGAATAAAACTAAGTGGGGAGAGCGTAAACTCAGGGCATTTTCAGGCAATAACCTTGCCGAAGCCCGGCGTTCATGGATGACCAGTAAAGAGACCAATATCACAGCGACAACAATGCCGATAATATTGAAGCGAATATCTTGTGACAAACTGCCTGAGGAAACCGCCAGCACCGCTGCTGATAGCAGCACCAATTGCACAATGGGCAACGCGGTTTTGGTTTTATTCTGCACCTCTGCTTTAGGTAAGATCAGGTAGGTAAATATGGCGTAACACAAAATAACGGGAAGCATGATGCCAAAAGCGTAACGCCATGCATTCATTTCAGCAAAAATACCGCCAATAGCCGGCCCGATTAAAGTCGCTACGCCCCACATCCCAGAGACCAGCGCCATCGCCTTCGGCCAAAGTGGTGGAATAAATACGAGGTTAATCATCAAATAGGAGAGGGCAAACAGAAATCCTCCCCCCAGTCCCTGAATGGTTCTGCCAACCAACATAATTTCCATCGTCGGGGCAAGGGTGCAAAGTAAGCTGCCGATAAAGAAGGTCAGCGATGCAACCAGATACGCATTTCTTGCGCCCGATGCACTCAGCAATCTCGCAGAAAGTACAGAACCAACAATCGATGCCACGACAAACAATGTCGTATTCCAGGCATAGAGATTTAATCCACCAATATCATTGACGACAGAAGGCAAAATCGTAATCGCAATTAAGGTATTCACTGCCATCAATACCACGCCCAGTGAAAGTGCTATCGCACTCGGCGCATTTTTGCTGGAAAACAGATCCCTCCAGCGGCTTTCCTCAGTCATTATCATAGTTGTTGCCCTGAACACAGGTTGAGTTGTGAAAAATCTTACGCTAAATTAAACAAGATAAATCTTGGAATAAATTAATGTCGGAATCAACAATATGTCAAGCGATGACTTGGATAATAGTATAATCGTGGGGCAGACAGTGAGTGAAAAGCTATTAATGCTGTTGAAGACTCAAGGTGCCTTACAAGCCTCTGATGCCGGCAAGTTATTGGGAACAACTGGCGAAGCAGCCCGTCAGCAATTTGTAAAAATGGCGAAAGAGGGGTTAGTTGAAGCCATATCAGAAACACGGGGAGTGGGTCGCCCAATACAACGCTGGCATATCACAGAAAAAGGCCATGCCAAATTTCCTGATACCCATGCAGAGCTAACAACCCAACTGATCTCGATTATTCGTAACCAATTGGGTGAAGAGACGATGGATTTGATTATCAGCGCCCGTGAAAAAGAGGCTTTTTCCAACTATAAAAAAGTGATGGAGGGGGCGACAGGGTTACAGGAGAAGGTTGAGCGTCTGGTGGCGATCCGCTGCCGGGAAGGCTATATGGCCCATTATTCTGTTGAGGCAACTGGCGCTATTTTGTTTTTTGAAAACCATTGTCCCATTTGTGCCGCCGCCAAATTGTGTCAGGGCTTTTGTCGAACAGAGCTGAAACTGTTTCGCGAGATCCTGCAAGCTAACGTGGAAAGAACCGAATATATCCTGAGCGGCCACCGGCGATGTGCGTATCGCATCACGCCCCCACTGATGTAAACCATGCAAAAAACCTACGCAACTGCACGGCAATATTGCGTAGGTTTTCCCCTTTCATCCCTGATCAGTGTACCGAGTCATTATTCCTCACCTGCCACCTGTAACTGCTGGTAAATATAATGCTTATAACTCTCTACCAGTGCATTATCCTGACAATCATTCAAAGCCCCATCACATAAATGGCGCATCATCATATTGGCCTGATAAAACGCCGGGGCTGGCAAGCGGGTACGCTCCAGGATCATTCCGCCGAGGAAGGCGATATCGGTCAGTTTGCCCGTTGTTATTGGTGCCCCCTGTTTCAGGTTATCCCGCAAAGTAAATTGCGTCACATGTGCCGGATCAGGGAGTGGAGAGTGATAGTGATCAACGTTTATGTTTGGTTGGTGATCACCAAAATAGAGGAAAACGGTCGGCTTGTCGCGATGGGCGACAAATTCACTGAAATCCTTGATGGCAGGATCAGAGGCCACGATTTTTTCCATGTAATGGCTAAATTTTCCTGCCGCCGTTGCAGGAGTCATTTTGCCTGCCAAGCCATAATCATCATGATGGCTCTCTTCATAAGGGCCATGTTCATACATCGTCAAAGAGAAAATAAAAATCGGCTTGTCGGTTTCCTTAGCCAAGATCGTTTTCACGTAAGACAACATATCCTGTGTCGAGATTTTCCATAAATTTTCATCCATGTCTGCGGGATAGCCCAGCTCCTGTGGCTGGATAATGCGATCAACACCCAGTGTCTTGTAAGCATGTCCGGCATGGTAGGCGGACTTGTTAAACGGGGTCAGCACAACCGTGTAATAGCCGTTGTCTTTCATGGCGCGAAATAGACTGTTTTTCAAATGATCCACGACAAAATAAAACACCGCATTTTTACGCGAACCAAAATCATCGGTATTTAACCCAGTCAAAACGGAAAATTCAGATAGCCATGTCCCGCCACCAAAAGTCTGTACCCTAAGTGGGCTTTGGGCGCTGACACCGGCATCACGCTGGAACATATAAAGATCGGGCAACGGTACATGGGCAGGTAATTGGTAAATATGGGGATTGACGGTAGATTCCTGCAATAACACCACCACATCGGGTTTAACCGCTGACTGAGGTTCAGGCAGTGACACTTTTGCCGCTTGTTGCAAGAAATAATCCGCCGATGCGCCAAATTGCGGGGGCTGATACTGAGCATCCGAGGCTGACATCACCATATTGGTCACCGTCCCCCGTCCCTTTGGCAATTCCCCCTGCCATTGAGTATGGTAAGCACTGACGGTCAGGTTGATATCCCACGCCCCCACAATCATCAAAACGATACTGGCGAAGCGCCATTTGACCCCACGCACAGGCGGTAGCGCTCTCCAACTCACTATCATGTTAAAGATTAACCAGATAAACAGGGCAACAATCGCGATACCAGCCAGCCAATAGTGGCGCAAAGTCTCCTGATTTGAAGGATCTAACATCACATTCAAATCAGAAAACATCAGTTGTTCTTTGTAGTAATGGATTTTTATCTGGTTGAGGAATTTAAGGATGATAAATAAGGTGCCCGTTAACGCCGCCGAAAATAACCAGCGCGCTGAAACTAAAAAAACCAGGCCAAAGATGACGCCGAATACGCCGACAGACACCAGAGCAGGATAAATATCGCCACTTTTCTCAAACACTAATATCAAGGAAGCCACCAACAACAATCCAAGATAAATCCTTGAGATTATCTTTTTTTTCATACTCTATTGAATTCCACACATGAGTTCAGTTGACCAACCTGATGAAAAATAGCACAGGTTGTCCCATAGACTGTAAATAAAATGCGGCCAATCCGCCCATCATTAAACTAAAACGCTAGAACATGCCCTCATCCCGCAAAACGTGCAAATCCGCTTTCCTGCGGGTAAACCCTGTACGATCAAAATATTCCAGTATTTGGATCGCTAATTTCCGGCCAATCCCCAATTCATCCCGAAAATCGATAGCCGTTATACCTCCCTTAACCTGAGCATAGTTGCGGATTAAATCGGCAAGTTGCTGAATGTACTGACGATGGTAATAACGATCGGGCACGATGGCGATAATAAGCCCCAATTGGGCGGCTTTTCGCAAAAAATGACGGATGATCTCTTCATCTTCCCCCATTTCAGACGCCAAATCGCGCACCCACCATGCTTCTGCTTGAAAATAGGGTTCCACTTTTAACCACAAACGCGCCTGCTCTGCGGTAAACATCAATCCATGCTCAGGCAAGTGCAACCAACCCTGTGTTTGTTTTAGCGCTTCTTGTTCCAGCAACCGATTGATCAGTTTATAAGCCAGCAGGTCATCCAGTGTCGGCAACGCCATTCGTTTCAAACGCGCCTTACCGACGCCCAGTTGATCGGGATGTTTTTCGTGGTACTCCCCTACTGTCTGCAAGAGTGTTTGTTCTGCCAACCGGGCATGGTGCTGCGATAATACCCAATCCCCCGCAACGATAACCTTCATCCCAACCAGTAAGCTATTGAGCTGGTTTTCTGTCAACTGACGTGCCCAGGCAAAATGGCTCAGTGATAACGCTCCACGCGTTAAATATAAGGTCAGACTTTCCGTATGGCGGATCGTTCGTGCCAGTTGGGTTAACCAGTCAAGAAATTCAGGCTGCCGTTTCCCCCTGCGCGGGGAATTTAAGCTAACGACCCGCGCCCCGGCCAGCGTTTTTCTGGCGCTGATATCACGCAATACCAAGCGATCATTTTCCACCAGCCACAACGGGCGATCCAGCGTCAATTCCGCCAATATTGGCGTATCGGTTAGCGAGTTCAGGATAGAAATTCTTCCGGTGATATGGCTGGCGGCATGATGGAGATGAACAGGTTGCCAGTTTTGCAGTGGCGCATCAGCGTCAATTTCGACTAACACCTTTTCAGCCGCCAATGCTGGTTTCTGTAATAACAGCCAGTCGCCACGGGAAATTTGCGCTTTGCTGATATCGCCGACGATATTCAAGGCGATACGCTGCCCCGCCTTAGCGCTCTGGGCGGGTTGATTTTGGGCATGCAAGCCACGCACTCTTACGGTTTGAGCACTGCCAGTCAGCCATAAGGTATCATTGACATTAATGCTTCCCGCCAACGCCGTCCCAGTGACAACCAGCCCCGCGCCTTTAATGGTAAAAACACGATCGATAGCCAAACGAAATCGCTGTTGCAATTTTTCAGGCTGCGGCTGTTGCCAAGAAGAAGAGAAGTGGCATTGATAGATAGACTGCAAATGCTCTCTCAGTGGGGTAATGCCCTCTTGCGTGATGGCTGCCGTGACAAACACAGGCACCGATTGCCAGCCTTGTGATAGCAATAATTGCCCGACCTGTTGCCGAACTTCCTCAATCCGTGCGGGTTCGACACTGTCCGCTTTGGTCAGCACAACCGTGATATCAGGTCGTCCGATCAAACGCAAAATTGCCAGATGTTCCCGCGTCTGCGCCATCACACCATCATCACAGGCAACAACCAACAAGACATGATCGATGCCACCCATCCCTGCCAACATATTGGACAGGAATTTTTCATGCCCTGGTACATCGACAAAACCCAGCGAAGCCCCATCTGGCTGCGGCCAATAGGCATAACCGAGATCAATCGTCATCCCGCGTTTTTTCTCTTCCGGTAGATGCGTCGTATCAACGCCTGTGATGGCTTGAATGAGTGTCGTTTTACCGTGATCAACATGTCCTGCTGTGGCAAAAATCATCGTTATCGAGCCTATTTTTTATCACCGCAATTTAGTAACAATGCCCGTAATAATGCATTTCCATCTTCCAGACAACGCAGATCCAGCCATAATCGGCCATCATACAGGCGCCCAATGACCGGTTTTTTCAAATTACGCCAATGGTGAGCCAATTTCTCCAAGGTGCTGCCACGCCTATCGATAGCGGCAAAAGTCAGTGCCCAACTGGGTAATCTATCAACCGGCAAGGAGCCACTGCCAATTTGGGAATAGCAAGGCTCATCACGAATAATGAACTTATCGCGGTAATATGCCCGAATTTGGGGAATAAGCTGTTGTGCCATATCACGAATTTCGTCTTGCGCGCGGGTCAGCAAACGCAAAGTCGGCAATGCCTGGCGAAGTTGTTCAGGGTTTTGATAGAGGCGCAAAGTGGCCTCCAGTGCCGCCAAGGTCATTTTATCCGCCCGCAATGCGCGTTTCAGGGGATGCTGCTGGATAGCCTCGATCCACGGTTTTTTACCGACAATAATGCCGGCCTGGGGACCCCCCAATAATTTATCCCCGGAAAAAGTGACTAAATCAATACCGTACTTCAGGCAGTCCTGGGGCATCGGTTCAGCCGGCAAACCATATTGCGTCATATCTATCATGGAGCCGCTACCCAGATCGATAGCAGTCGGGATTTGGGACGCCTTGCCCAGCTTCGCTAATTCCTCCCCCGATACTTCGGCGGTGAAGCCTTCAATGCGGTAATTGCTGGTATGCACCTTCATCAGCATACCCGTATCAAGTGTCATTGCCTGCTGGTAATCTTTCAGGTGTGTCCGGTTAGTCGTCCCCACTTCCACTAAACGACAACCCGCTTGCGCCATAACATCAGGAATACGGAACGCTCCGCCAATCTCGACCAATTCACCGCGGGAAACGACAACCTCTTTTCCTTGCGCCACGGTTGCCAGCATCAATAAGACCGCGGCGGCATTATTGTTAACGATACACGCATCTTCTGCCCCCGTTAACGTACAGAGTAAATCAGCCAATGCCCGATCACGATGCCCGCGACTGGCGCCATCAAGAGAATATTCCAGCGTCACCGGTGAACGCATAGCTTGCGTCACGGCTTCAATGGCCGATTCGGCCAACAATGCACGCCCCAAATTGGTATGGAGTACTGTTCCACTTAAGTTAAATACGGGGGTTAAGGCGGACGTTTGCGCCTCGTCCAATCTTCGCTGCAAGGATGCAGCCCAATCGTCACTCCATTCTGGCAAAGCTTGATGTTCGCGAATATGCATCCGCGCCTGCTCCTGCATTTTCCGTAATATATCCACCACTTGCGTCTGTCCATAAGAGGCAACCAGCGAGATGATATGCGGCTCCTGCAACAACCTGTCAATGGCGGGTAATTGGCGGTACAGCAAGTTGATTACGTGTGTCATCGTTTCCCTATCGCCCTTTATTTGTTAGGAAACAGAAAAGGATTCAGGCTACTGCGGGCAAAACCTTCTTCTTCCATTTTGGCATCCAGAATCAATGACGCCAGATCATCGGCCACCGCATCGACACCCGGATCTTTTTCCTGATACAAAATTTTGAGATAACTCCCACAATCACCACAACTTTCCGCTTTGATTGCGGCTTGCTCACTCTCCAGTGACCAATAATTCAGGTCACGGGTTTGTTCACAGTTACTGCATTTAATGCGGACAACATGCCACTCACTTTCACACAGATTACAATGCAAATAACGCAATCCCTGGTGAGTGCCGATTTGCACCACACTGGCAACCGGTATACTGCCACACACTGGACAAAACTGGCGATGTTCTCCAGACTCTGCCCGTGCCTTGCCAGGGATCAAACTGGCCATTTGCACCCAATATACCGATAACGCCGCCCAGACAAACACCGCCTGATCAGCACTGACCTTACTGAACTCACTCTTGAGCAGCGCACTCGCCATCTCTTCCAACTCTTGGGCTGAATTTTTTGCCAGATTTTCGAGGGTAGGTTTTACATGTTCAGGTACGGTAAACCGTAATTCCGCCATCAAGGCGTGCAGGATATTTTGCCAGTGTTGGCTACGGTGCAGCGTTTTACAATCCAGAGGAATACGATCTTCTTGGTGGGAATGGCGGAGGAGTTCATCTAATTCTATATCCAGCGGATTGTCATACAACGCTTTTTGCTGTGCCTGTACAACCTCTGCCACAAAATTCAGGTAACTTGCAAATGGATTGCTTTCTGTTGCCAAGGTTTTCAAACGCTCAGCACGCTGTTGATAAAGCGTTTTCAGATTGGTAAATAACACTGGAGGAATAAAACTCGCCCCCCTTGTATTTCCTCGCTCTTTATCTGGCTGATCGTTAGGCACAATGCGAATACTCATTATCTTACCTCCCCGTTCTGTTAATCGGTTATTCCCCAGCCATCTTACCCCGCCAGACAGCAGAATGGCATTGCCATAGCCTATTTTCAAATTACACACCACAAAGCAGCAACTTGGAAATCACATGGCTAAATTTCAATACAACTTTACTGACCTTTCCAAAATTCAGGTTAGACTATTGACGATAATAAAGGGGAAGGGTGGATATGTCCGTATAATAATCAGCACTCTTCTTGGTTGAAATATTGATAATTGAAGAGATTAATGATGAAACTCACACCTGAAAAATTGTTATCCGCCATACAAAAATATGCCCACACTTCCGAGAAACAACGTTCCCTAACCCAAAAGCAAATACAGTGGTTTTCCGATCCAGAAAATGTCTTCTTATTGATAAGCATGGTGTTAATGTTGCCCAAAGAAGCGATGGATGAGATAGGCGATAGCATTAACCATTGGCTTGAAATTGCCATAGCAGAACTTGCCTTGACGATAAATAAGTTGCCTGCTGAAGCCAAACGGCAAATTGAAGAGTTCATTGAGCAAATTTTGGTACATACCAAAGAAGAATTCGGGATCAATAGCGAATGCCTGTTATTATGTGTCTCGATCCTGAAAAGAAACCAGTTTCACATCGACACTGATATCACCCAGCTATTAGATGCTTCCAAATATGCCGATAGCACCAATATCGCGACTTTCCCGGCCAAGCCGCTCAATTTAAGCCAACTCTTTGCGCAGTTTGAAATTCAGTCTGGCATTGAGTTTGTTGATTTTTTTGAAAACGGTCTTTCCGTCGCGCCCCAGGAAGCCTTACCCCATCTATTGTCGGAAGTTGCCAAGCATACATGGGGCATCGATGCCCTACTTCTACTGACCCAATACTTTGAAGAGCCGATTGCCCTTGCCAGCGCGCAAGCGTTGGACGATTGTCCCTCTTCTGCCTGGGAGAACTTATCTTACCTGCAACTCATCAATCTGTGCGCACGGTTCAACCGCCATCCCGCCATTCATTCCAGCTTCAAGCGCTGGAAAAAAAGAGCCATGTCGCATTGCCATAAGGTGCAGGAAACCGCAAAGATACACGAGTTATACGTCACTCATGTTGATGGAAATGATTGCGCCAGCATGATGATGACAATCACACTGGATAGCAAAAAATACCAGATGAATATGATGCTGGATTTTAAATCGGGTATTCGCGAGAGCTTACCGAACATTGATCCTGACCGAACCATCCCCGAACTGATTGAAGAATTAAACAATCATGACGGTTATATTGACTTTACCCCCGTCTCCCCTGACTGGTTGCAACAAATTTTACCGTGGATACTTTCCGTTCAGCAAACTAAAAACACGCCACTCGATCTCGACTCACTTTATTGGCTGTCGCAACTTCCACCCGAATGGACACAGCCAGAAGCATTTGAACTCGAACACTGGAGTCAAAAATTCGGTTATCAAGCTAATCCGAAACGACAGGATCAGAATCGCCTTGGCATCGCCATGGGTTCCTCATTAATACTGTCGTGGCTGGCACCGGAAGAATACTTACTGAAAGCGAAAAAACCCAGGGATTTATTGAAGCTCTATTACTATGCAAATCGGGAGTGGTTTATTGAGCGCCTGACTTACTCCGCTGTCATTGAGCAATATAGATTGACATCACAAGCCCCCCATCTGGTCGATCAATATTTAGATTTGGCTTATGCCCTTAGAGATCCTGCGTTAAACCGCAAAAAGTTTGCTTTATTTGAAACTTTGTCTGAACTCAGTTTTGACTATTTTTACATGGAACAAGAAGAAGAGATCGAACCACAAGGATTGGTTCTCAAGGTGAGTTTACTCGATGCAACGCCAGCCGTATGGCGCCGTATCCGTGTCAGTAACCAGCTAACACTCAATGAATTTCATGATGTGATACAAACTGCCATGGGCTGGGAAAACGCTCATCTATTCAGTTTTAATATTGAAGGAGACAGCATCCCAGAAGAACATTATGACCAAATACGCATCGGGGTATTTTTGGCTGAAATTGGGGATGAACTCAACTATCAATATGACTTTGGTGATGATTGGTTTCATCAGATAATCGTAGAGAAAGTGATGGAAAAAGACATTATCCAACCGGAAGTGACCGCAGGGAATGGCCTGTGTCCGGCGGAAGATTCTGGCGGCATTTGGAATTGGAACCATTTGCTCAAACTCAGAAAGCAGAAAACACTGACTGAAGATGAAGCGGAACAATTAGAATGGGCCGGATTATCCCCCAGTGAACCGCTGGAACCTTTTGATAAACAGCAGGTTAATAAGCGGCTAAAAGCATTTTTCAGACACTAAAAACCCAATCACACCTTAAAAAAACGGAGGAGAGGGATAGCCTCCGGTTTTCTTTCTGATAGTTACGATATCTACTTTCGACTGCTAGTGGTTCCCAACACGATACAATACGGGAGCATTTCATTGATCAGTAAAAATATTGCGTGCCAACGAATAGGCATTTCGTAAATCATTTCCAACATATTTCAGACGTGACCACGGATTTATATACTCATCCCCGTTCATTGAGACGGTATGTGGCAGCACCTGAAAAAGCGGAATATCAGATGAAGAATCACCATAGGCGATGCAATGCATTCTATCCAAACCATATTCGAGTAATTGTTGATCGACAACAGTGACTTTATCGACAGGACGTAATATACCAGCGACGTCCAACTCCTCTTTGAATGGCAAAATAGGAAAACGCGAGGCAACAACAACATCCACTCCCATAAGGTACAGGTGTTCAGCAAAAAAGCGGGGAGACATGGTTACAACCAAAGAATGTTCATTGCGCAGATGAATGTCTTCCAGCACTTCTTTTAAACCCGAAATCCACGGAGCCTTTTCCACACTTCGAATCACATCTTGCGGGGTGAGTGTCTTCCAAAGTTTGTATATTTGCGTTGCAAATTGATGGGTATCAATCTGACCTATACTGAAATTATGTTCGAGCACCATTAATTCATCTAAACAACCCAGTTCACGAGAAATTTCAATACTCGCGGTAGTCCCTATTAACAAGGTGCCGTCCATATCAAAGACATGTAGCAAACTCACGCCTGTTCTCCGAGCTGATTAATCGGATAAATCCGCCAATTATTGGGTAAGTCAGTTCCCAACCAACATGCCAAAACGGTACTACTGGCTGGATATAATGGAACGGGAATAGCATCGGGGCTAAACCAGCGCCAAGAAGAAAAGACTTCAGGCTCCAATACTCGTGCCTCAACATCTGAATTGACTGATGCCAGCACAGCACCGGTAATCATAGGAATAGAAGCATCAAGCTGCTGTGTGATCGCCAATATACGCACGTCATTCAGCGCTGTTATGCCTGATTCTTCGGCGATTTCACGTACGGCTGCGGCCTCAAACGATTCGCCTGACTCGACATGGCCTCCCGGTAAGCACCAGCATGGTAACTCACCTGATTTTGTTCTATATCCCAGCAATATTGCACCATCTGGACGGACAACAATGGCACCGACACCGACGACAGGTTTCCCGTTTTTACTCACAGTTAACTCCTTTGCAAATCAGATAACACCGAAGATGCTACATAATGTCCACTGATAAACGCAGCAACAATTCCCCTGAATAAACCACAAGCATCACCAGCCACCCATACGGGTAAGTCAGGCATACGTAATTCTCCGTTAATTTCAGGATACCATCCTATTCCTTCCAGAGTAGGTCCAATAAGCCGGGTTTCAGGATGGTCAAGTATTGGAAATTTCTTCATTAGACTCTTAACACCATCAAGCATCAACTTCATGAGTTTTTCGCCATACGTATTTTTTAGTTTAATTGCCGATTCTGAATCCGTGTTCAATACATCCTGAAGTTTTACTCTGAAATAAGACTCAGGTTTTGATAACTCGTTAAGCATGGCAGGCAAAGAATCTTTTGCAATCTTCTCATCCAGAACGCGCGTATTGAAGCCAACATTTGAGCGTCCGGAATACGGTCCATCAGAATGACCAGATACAGTCCACAATCCCAAAGTCTGTGTTAATACGGTTTCTCCACCACGACATGCACAGAATGTTCTCCATTCCACCTCACCAGACTCCGATTGAAATTTAAGTTTTGGATCAAGTTGAGGCATATTCCCAAAAAATGATAGATCATGAGGTTGTTCAATGCGAAACCCAACCTCAAGTCGCCGGAAAGAATGCCGTAACATATCTGGAATTTCTAGTGGACCAAAACGACCACTGGCTACAATGATACGTTTAACATGAAGAGTTTTAAGCTGATTCTTGTCATCAATTAAAATAAACTCAAAATAGTCACATTCAGGCAGATAGCGATAGTGAGATACTCGTGTATCAGTCAGAATATCAGATTCTGTACTATTGATCAGTTGTGCTATAAGTTCCAACCTCGCCTGTAGAGATAAATAGTCAGAGGGATATTCTTTAAGCACCCATTCCCCACTTCCTACTGTATAGGCTTCAGGATTATCTGGAAATGGTGGGGTACTCAAACCATAAGAAGTAAGCAGGTTACAGGTCCAATCATAGGCTGCATGCAATGCTTCTTGCTGTGGTAAATTCCAAAGATGACTTGCCGATGGAAAAAATGAGAATTTTCCATCAGAATATAGACCTGCACCGCCATGACCCTGAGTAAGTTCCGCTTCAGTGTCTTTATCACGTTCATTAATAGCTCTTCCTTGATCAATCAGAATTGAACGAAGACCGCTACCATTCAGACATTGTGCTGCGGCCAGTCCTGCGGGACCAGAACCAATAATTGCTACATCATAATATTCAACCAAAAAAAATCCTTATATGCCAACCTGGGCATCCTAAATTTAGTGAAACCTTCCTATTTGCTTTTACGTGAATGAAATAAAACCAGATACACATCGTATCGAGTTTGTGCTATTTAGCGTAATATTATAATTTACACATAAAATAATAAAAAATATTGGACTGATCTAGATAACTAAAATAATCTAGGATAGTTACAAATATTTTATTCACCAGAAAAAAGAGGGTAATAAAGACAAGAAAAATCCAGTTTTCATCATATTACTCGTTTCAATAGAAGTAACCATATGCTATTTATCTTTCAAGGAATTCTTAGTACTACAGTCGTACGCTCCATTGTGGCATGATAGCTCATGATATATTCTTCCTGAAAATAGGGGGAGGTGTTCAATGCACTCACCTGTCAACCT
>NZ_NJCX01000140.1 GCF_002632875.1 Xenorhabdus kozodoii | reverse complement strand
GGACGTGCTAATCTGCGAAAAGCGCCGGTGAGCTGATATGAAGCGTTATCAGCCGGCGATGTCCGAATGGGGAAACCCAGTGCAATCCGTTGCACTATCCTTCACTGAATCCATAGGTGAAGGAGGCGAACCGGGGGAACTGAAACATCTCAGTACCCCGAGGAAAAGAAATCAACCGAGATTCCCCCAGTAGCGGCGAGCGAACGGGGA
>NZ_NJCX01000014.1 GCF_002632875.1 Xenorhabdus kozodoii | reverse complement strand
TGCTGATCCCTTCGAAAGTCAGGAACACCCAACGGGCGGTTGGCGATTGTGTCTGCTTGTTCTTCATATCAGGGAAAAACGGTACGCTTTGTTTCAGTTGGTGGCGGATTTTATGCTCCAGCGCTGCATAGACCATGAGACAACATGTCATTACCATTAACAGCGCTTCTATCCGCTCCGGTTTTTTCAGGAAAATATGCGCTGAATATTTTGGGATAATGGCATCAATCATGCGGGGCAAACCGATTTCATGACAAAAAGCGGCGATAAGACCAAGATGATCAAGACGTTTAATGGCGGGTTTTGGTGTGGACATATTCGTTTTCCGGCAAATAAAAGTAATAGATCAAAATTGGCGACCACCGTCAATCCAGCCCAATGTATTAAAGCCCCCAAATAGGGACAGGATCACACTATTTTTAAATCAGGAATGTGGTGCGGAATGGCGGATTGATACCTTGTTTAATGGAGTGGGAATGATAATATTTTCTTTGCCTGAAAATGTTGCAATTAAATCATTGTCATGGATTTTGCCAGCTATTAATAATGATATACTGATATACCAATCTAACTTCAAGTTGCAGTTTGCAAACCAATGTAAGTGCTTATATTTCCCCGCGCAGCGGGGAGATATAAAACGCATCTTGAAAGGCGACTGGTATATAAGTGTATTATAGCATGTGATGCCTCCTCCAATGCGTACAATGTTAGCTTTATTGTCACGAATAATATTTAATCTAAAGGAAATTTATTGGGATATTCAATATGAAAACCCTATAGCTGTCGACATTCGAGAAATATATCAAATGAAATATCCATATTAAATTCAATAATTCAGCCAGAGGATAATATTAAGTTTAACTATTCATTAGATGAAATAAAACTGAAATTAGACAAATGGATTTATTCTAGCCATACTGATTGTCAATATATTTTTCAACATTTAAGTAACGATAATCAATAATAAAGGAGAAGGTAATGTTATTGAATGGTTCTACTAAAATCAATGAGAAAGTAGGGCTTCGAAATTGGTTAGGATTATTAATATTAATGCTACCGGTTTTATTAGTGACAGTCGATAACACTATTTTGGGTTTTGCCTTGCCAAAAATAGCCAGTGCACTAGAACCAAGTGCAAATCAACAGTTGTGGATAATTGACGCTTACGCATTGGTATTGGCAGGGCTTTTGGTATCTATGGGAAGTATTGGTGATCGCGTCGGTCATCGTTCTTTATTATTGTTTGGTTCATTAGGATTTACAATTGTTTCGGTTTTAACAGCACTATCTTCATCCCCAGAGCAACTGATTGCAGGGAGAGCTATGCTTGGTTTTTTTGGGGCTATGTTAATGCCTTCGACTTTATCATTAATCAGCTCTCTTTTTAAGAATCGTGAACAGCGTCGTTTAGCGGTTGCAATTTGGGCAACAACTTTAACTGTCGGTTCTGCTCTTGGTCCCATTATTGGTGGTGTTCTATTACAATATTTTGATTGGAAGTCAATTTTCTTAATAGCGGTACCTGTTTTAGTACCCTTAATAATTTTTGGCCCCATTCTACTACCTGAATCTGATAAAAAGAATACAGGAATTATCGATCTCTACAGTGTTCTATTGTCAATCATAGCAATGGCTGGGGTTGTATATGCGATTAAGCAATTTGCCAGTAATGGCTTCGAAATTAGTGTGATTTTAGAATTTGCTATTGGTTTAATTGCAGGTGTTCTTTTTGTTCGCCGACAAAAAAAATTATTAGTTCCTTTTATGGATATTTCTCTATTTAAAAATGGGGTATTTACTGGCTCAATCATAGTTAATTTACTTAGCTTAGGCTTATTAATTGGATTTGTATTTTTTGCCACCCAATTTTTACAAATTGTACTTGATATGAAACCGATATCTGCTAGTCTTGCGCTAGTCCCCGGTCAAATTATTGCGATTTTTATTGGAATTGCTATTGTACCTGTTGCACAACGAGTACCTGCATACTGGCTTGTTCCAATTTTATTGACACTAGCTGGTTCAGCATTTTTTCTAATTGCTTGTGTAGGCAGTGAATTAACTTCAATAGTCATAGCTTTTGCATTGTTGAATATTGGTGTAGGTTCAATCGCTTCAGTTTCTAATGATCTAGTTCTTTCATCTGTACCTTCTTCCAAAGCTGGAGCAGCTTCAGCAATAAGTGAAACTGCTTATGAGGTTGGTGTAGTTCTTGGCACAACAATTTTAGGAGGATTAATCACTGCTTTTTATCGTTTAACTTTGGTATTGCCAGATGGAATTTCTTTGGAACAAACAGAGTTAGCTTTAGAAACTTTAGCTGGAGCTTATGTAGTAGCAGATTCTCTCGCTGGAAATCAAGGCCGTCAATTAATGGATTCTGCCTCATATTCTTTCTCAAATGCTGTTAATATCACCAGTTGGTTAACAGTAGTGTTAACTGGATTAGTAGTTTTTATATCTTGGTATCTACTGAAAGCACAGAAGATAAAATGAGTATTTAGATAATATGAGACAGTATTAAGTAATAATAGCTTAATACTGTTTTGATGAAATTTAATTTCATCTTTAAAAGTGGTTATATTTTCCTAAAATAAGAGACTCAGTGACGGTTCATTCTTTTTTAAGCAATATGGGGATATTAGTATTTCCACGCCGGGCTAATAAGAGAGTGGTATCGTGGTATCACCCCCAAACCGTTCTGTCATAAAAATGTCATCATTCATACATTTTATTGTCATTGATTTCACCTATTTTCCTGCTTGAATCCTTTTTTATCTAAAAATCAGTTTGTCAGTGCTACGTGTTTAATAATGATGCGTATCCCAGTAGAAGACCCAATAGGAGAGAGTATGAAATCAATGCGTACCACCGTGGCGAGCATCATGGTTGCTGTATTTGCCATGACATCTCTGTCTTCATTTGCGGCCGCCAGCTTGACGGGGGCAGGTGCGACATTTCCTGCACCGATATATACCCAGTGGGCGGATTCTTATCAGAAAGCAACGGGTAACAAAATCAATTACCAAGGCATTGGCTCTTCGGGTGGCGTAAAACAGATTATCGCCAACACGGTTGATTTTGGTGCATCTGATGCCCCCCTTGCGGATGAAAAGTTGGCAGCGGATGGCTTGTTCCAGTTCCCAACGGTGATCGGTGGTGTTGTGCTGGCGGTGAACATTGTCGGTGTTCAATCTGGTCAGTTGATTCTGGATGGTAAAACCCTGGGGGATATCTATCTGGGGCATATCAAGAAATGGAACGATCCAGCGATTGCAAAGCTGAATCCAAATCTCAAACTGCCAGATCAAAATATTGCCGTGGTTCGCCGTGCTGATGGTTCAGGAACGTCTTACGTCTTCACCAGTTATCTGTCTAAAGTTAACCCGGATTGGCAACAAAAAGTGGGGGCTGGTTCGACCGTCAAATGGCCGACAGGATTAGGCGGCAAAGGTAATGATGGAATAGCCGCATTTGTTCAGCGTCTGCCCGGTTCGATTGGTTATGTCGAATATGCCTATGCCAAGCAGAATCACCTTGCTTATACCAAACTGGTTTCAGCAAGTGGTGCCGTGGTCGCGCCAACCGAAGAAAGCTTTAGCGCAGCAGCCAAAGGAGCAGACTGGAGCCGCAGTTTTGCTCAGGATCTGACAAACCAGAAAGGCGATAATGCGTGGCCAATTACCTCGACCACCTTCATTCTGATCCACAAACAACAGGCAAATGCGGCGAAGGGTGCCGAAGTGCTAAAATTCTTCGATTGGGCTTATGACAACGGCAAACAACAGGCAAAAGCGCTGGATTATGCCACGTTGCCAGAAGAGGTCGTCAGCCAGGTGCGGGCAGCATGGAAAAGCAATATCAAAGACGACGCTGGCAAGCCGCTCTATTGATGGCTTGTGTGGATCGGCGATGATGAAATCTCCCCCTTTAGTCAGGGGGAAATAACCCAGAATGAGAATTAAGCGTATGGCCGAACGTCAAACGGCACTGAAAGCACCAAGAAAAAATGGCGATATTATTTTTAGCGCCCTGGTCAGGTTAGCGGCGCTATTAACGTTATTTCTGTTGGGCGGCATTATCATTTCGCTGATCATTTCTTCCTGGCCGAGCATGCAAGCCTTTGGCTTGTCTTTCTTATGGAGCAAGGAATGGGATGCACCAGCCGGCGTGTTTGGCGCATTAGTGCCGATTTATGGCACATTGATGACTTCATTCATTGCCCTGATTATCGCGGTTCCGGTGAGTTTTGGCATCGCCTTGTTTCTGACGGAATTAGCCCCAAACTGGTTAAAACGCCCGTTGGGGGTGGCGATTGAGCTATTGGCAGCGATCCCCAGTATTGTCTACGGTATGTGGGGGCTGTTTGTTTTCGCGCCACTGTTTGCGACCTATTTCCAGCAACCCCTGGGTGACTTGCTCTCAAGCATTCCTATCGTGGGGGAATTGTTCTCTGGGCCTGCCTTTGGTATCGGCATCCTGGCCGCGGGTGTCATTCTTGCCATCATGATCATCCCCTATATTGCTTCTGTCATGCGTGATGTCTTTGAACAAACCCCGGTCATGATGAAAGAGTCAGCCTATGGCATCGGTTGTACGACATGGGAAGTGATTTGGCATATCGTCTTGCCTTATACCAAAAATGGCGTAATTGGTGGCGTCATGTTGGGGCTGGGTCGGGCATTGGGAGAAACAATGGCGGTCACCTTTATTATTGGTAATACCTACCAACTTGATAGTTTGTCTTTGTATATGCCGGGGAACAGTATCACTTCCGCGCTGGCAAATGAGTTTGCTGAGGCAGAATCTGGCCTGCATACCGCCGCATTGATGGAACTGGGGCTGATCTTGTTTGTCATCACCTTTATTGTCTTGGCATTGTCGAAATGGATGATCATGCGTTTGGCAAAAAATGAGGGGCGGCGCTGAGATGACCATCAATAAGGTATCGTCACGTTTAGTCAGTACAGTCAATGAAGCGGACATGAAAAGCCGCCGTCGCATGCAATCATGGCGCCGTCAAAAAAATCGGGTAGCGTTGATGCTATCAATGCTGACGATGGCGTTCGGTTTATTCTGGCTAAGCTGGATCTTAATTTCCACCATCACTAAAGGCATCGATGGTATGTCGCTGGCGTTATTTACTGAAATGACGCCACCCCCTAATGCCGATAGCGGTGGGCTGGCAAACGCCATTGTTGGCAGTGGCTTGCTGATCTTCTGGGCGACAGTGTTTGGGACGCCATTGGGGATTATGGCGGGAATTTATCTGGCAGAATATGGGCATCGTTCATGGTTGGCAGAAACCACCCGCTTTATTAATGACATCCTGCTTTCAGCCCCTTCGATTGTCGTCGGATTGTTTGTCTACACGGTTGTGGTGGCGAAAGTGCAACACTTCTCTGGTTGGGCAGGGGTGATTGCGCTGGCACTGTTGCAGATCCCCATCGTGATTCGCACGACAGAAAATATGCTGAAACTGGTGCCGGATAGCCTGCGTGAAGCCGCTTATGCGCTGGGAACACCGAAATGGAAAATGATCTCGGCCATTACCTTGAAGGCGTCGATATCCGGCATTATGACCGGTGTGTTGCTGGCGATTGCCCGTATTGCGGGTGAAACGGCGCCATTGCTGTTCACTTCACTTTCCAACCAGTTCTGGAGCACGGATCTCAGCCAGCCGATTGCAAACTTGCCGGTCACGATTTTCAAGTTTGCCATGAGTCCATTTTCTGACTGGCAGCAGTTGGCATGGGCGGGAGTATTGCTGATTACTGTGTGCGTACTGTTAATTAACATTGTCGCGCGTGCCCTATTTGCGAAGAAAAGAGACAAGCATTGATGGATAAGGCTAATGATATTGCGGTAGATAAAGTTGTGGTAGATAAAATCGCAGGAAGTAAGATTCAGGTGCGTGATCTGAATTTCTATTACGGCAAATTTCATGCATTGAAAAATATTACGTTGGATATTGCACAAAACAAGGTTACGGCATTCATTGGGCCGTCGGGCTGTGGCAAGTCCAGCTTACTGCGTACTTTCAACAAAATGTATGAACTGTACGGTGATCAGCGAGCTGAAGGTGAAATTATTCTGGATGGCACGAATATCCTGACCGACAAGCAAGATATTGCCTTGTTACGGGCTAAAGTTGGTATGGTCTTCCAGAAACCGACCCCCTTCCCGATGTCCATTTACGACAATATTGCTTTCGGGGTGCGCCTGTTTGAGAAACTGCCCAGGGCAGAGATGGACGAACGTGTCCAATGGGCGTTAACCAAAGCGGCCTTGTGGAATGAAACCAAAGATAAATTACACCAGAGTGGAAATAGCCTTTCTGGTGGACAGCAACAACGTCTGTGCATCGCCCGTGGTATTGCTATCCGTCCTGAGGTTTTGTTGCTGGATGAACCCTGTTCGGCACTTGATCCGATCTCCACAGGGCGCATTGAAGAGTTAATCAGCGAATTGAAATCGGAATATACCGTCGTGATCGTCACCCATAACATGCAGCAGGCGGCTCGTTGTTCAGATTACACGGCATTTATGTACCTTGGTGAACTGATTGAATTTAGCGATACCGATAGATTGTTCACGACGCCGAAGATGAAACAGACCGAAGATTACATTACTGGCCGTTACGGTTAATAGGGGGTATGCATAATATGGATAATCTGAATCTCAGCAAACACATCTCCGGTCAGTTCACCGCTGAACTGGAGTATATTCGTACCGAATTGATGACCATGGGCGGGCTGGTAGAAGAGCAGCTCAGTAAAGCCATTTTGGCGATGCACAACCAAGATGAAGCATTGGCGCGGCAAGTGGTTGAAGATGACCAGAAGGTCAATATGATGGAAGTGGCGATTGATGAGGCGTGTGTTCGCATCATTGCGAAACGCCAACCGACGGCCAGTGACTTGCGCTTGATCATGGTTATTTCAAAGACCATTGCGGAGCTGGAACGTATTGGCGATGTTGCCAATAAGATCTGCCAGACCGCACTTGAAAGATTTTCACATCAGCAACAATCCTTGCTGGTCAGTTTGGAATCACTGGGGCGCCATACGATCCAAATGTTGCACGATGTGCTGGATGCCTTTGCCCGTATGGATCTGCAAGAGGCTATCCGTATCTATCGTGAAGACAAAAAAGTTGATCAGGAATACGAAAGCATTATCCGTCAGCTCATGACCTATATGATGGAAGATCCCAGAACCATTCCGAATATCATGACGGCGCTCTTTTGTGCCCGCTCTATTGAGCGCATTGGTGACCGTTGCCAGAATATTTGTGAATTTATCTTCTATTACGTCAAAGGGCAGGATTTTCGCCATATTGGCGGTGATAATCTGGAAAAATTACTTACCCAAAAAGAGTAGTGGTTTTAACTCGCTGAAACGCGGTTGATTTATTTTCCAGTGTTTTCTTTTGTATATTTCAATTTAGAATAAATATAGCATTTTATATTATTTCAAGGACTATATCTAAATTGATAACTTTTGTTGGTATATAAAAATGAATAACTGACAGGGGTGTACAATGAAGATTCGCAATAAATCTCACGTAGCGGTGACTGCTCTGCTGACCGGATTGGCATTGGTTTCAGGTGTGGCAAAAGCAGATAAACTTGATGATATTAAAAAAGCGGGCACGGTACGTATTGCGGTATTTGACAGTAACCCACCATTTGGTTTTATCGATCCCAAAACGAAAAAATTGGCAGGCTATGATGTGGATATCGCCAATGCGATTGCCAATGATTTGGGGGTGAAACTGGAACTGCGTCCGACGAACCCAGCTAACCGCATTCCTCTGCTCTCTTCCAAAAAAATTGACTTAATTGCTGCTAACTTCACGATCACTGACGAACGCGCAAAACAAGTGGATTTCTCCATTCCCTATTTTGCGACGGGGCAAAAATTCATTGCCCGCAAAGGCGTTCTGACCCAGCCGGACGATATCGCCAAGCTGCGTATTGGTGCCGATAAGGGAACGGTGCAGGAAATTACCCTGCGTGAGCGTTATCCAACAACCAAAGTTATCTCTTATGATGATACCCCACTGGCCTTTGCAGCCCTGAGAAATGGCAATGTTCAGGCGATCACCCAGGATGATGCGAAACTGGTTGGCTTGCTGGCAAATGTCCCTGAAGCCCAGAAAGCCGATTTTGAAATTTCCCCTTTTAGCATTACCCGCGAGTATCAGGCCGTCGCCGCTTCCAAAGGGGAAACGCGATTGGTTGATACGGTTAACCACACCTTACTGAAATTGGAAAAAGAGGGTGAAGCGGAGAAAATCTATAACCGTTGGTTTGGCCCAGAAACGAAATCCGCCCAACCGCGGGGTGATTTTAAATTTGCGCCATTAGACGATCAGGCAAAACAGTAAATTTCGTTTAGTTATTTCTTTAATGCATCCATTTAAAACACAAGCTGAAGTTAGCCCCGTTATGTCGGGGCTTTGCTGTTTGTTTATGCGGTGAATGATATGTTTGATCAATTTATTACTGAGCACTTACTGGCCCCTGAATATCTGCAATGGCTTTGGCAGGGATTTTTGATCACGTTGTGGCTTTCTGCCTGTGCCATTGTCGCCTCCACTTTACTGGGCTTTGTCATTGCTGCGGTACGGGATAGCCAAATCAAGCCCCTACGCGGGTTGGTTACGGCTTATACGACGGTATTTCGGAACACGCCTCTGCTGGTACAACTGTTTTTCTGGTATTTCGCTTCCGGGCAAATCCTGCCACAAGCGGCGATGATGTGGCTGAATACCCCCCATGACACAATGATTTTCGGCTTGACCCTGGAATGGCCGTCCTTTGAATTTTTGGCGGGATTCATGGGCTTAACGCTCTATTCAGCCCCGTTTGTGGCGGAAGAGTTACGCGCGGGCATTCAAGGTGTTGGACGCGGGCAGAAATATGCAGCCCATGCATTAGGCTTAACGGGCTGGCAGGCCATGCGCCACGTTGTATTGCCACAGGCACTGAAAATCGCCATGCCCCCCTTGTTGGGGCAATACATGAATATCGTCAAGAATTCATCGTTAACTATGGCGATCGGTGTGGCAGAACTCTCCTATGCTTCCCGTCAGGTGGAAACCCAATCCTTACAAACCTTTGAGGCATTTGGTGTTGCGACTGTGCTTTACATCACCCTGATTGCGGTGATGGAAGGCTGGGGACAATGGCACCAGCAGAGAACATTGGCGAGGGGTTATTGAGATGGATTTTACGGTTATTGCAGAAAACTGGCGCTATTTGCTATTGGGAACCTTCCCCGATGGGCCACTGGAAGGGGCGGCATTGACGCTGGTCATCAGCCTCATCGCGGGGACGATCTCGATCGTATTGGGCACCTTGGGTGGCGTTGCGCTGGCCATGCTGCGTGGTTTTTGGGCCAACCTGCTGGCAGCTGTGCTGGGTTTTTTCCGCGCTATTCCGGTCATCATGCTGATTTTTTGGACATATTTCTTGCTGCCCGTGGTATTGGGTATGGAAATTCCTGAAATAACGACCGTTGTCTGTGCGCTGGCATTGATTACTTCGGCTTATTTGGCGCATGGCGTCAAAGCGGGGATTTTAGCGATTAGTGATGGCCAATGGCGGGCTGGATTATCTCTGGGTTTCAATCGTTGGGAGGTACTGTGGCATATCGTCTTGCCGCAGGCCTTGCGTATGATGGTGCCTTCATTTATCAACCAATGGATTGCGTTAATCAAGGATACGTCATTGGCTTATATCGTCGGTGTGGCGGAATTATCATTCCTGGCGACTCAAGTGAATAATCGCAGCATGGTCTATCCGATGGAAGTCTTTTTATTTGTTGCGCTGGTTTATTTTGTGATGTGTTTATCACTGGAGTTGACAGCCAATTACGTTGCCCGTCGCTTCTCGGTGCAACCTAAAAGAGCGGCACTTTTTGGATTCTGGCGTAAAAAAACGTTGACGGTGGTTCCTCAAAATTAATATCTGGCACCTGGCAGATATTTTCGTTGTTACATTATTCCCTGCTGTGAGGCAGGGATTTTTTTATTAGACGTCATGCCATCCCAAATGTCTTCTGCAAGCCTGATAATCGAATAAAATATCGTCATAAAATGAATCTCCTCAAGAATCATAATGTTAACTAACTTATTGATTACACGCGCCGCAAACGTTTTCTTTTTTTGCCCTGTCAGGGTAACGATTTACCGGGGTTTCCTGTAGGATAGGCCGAAAACTTCGCTTTTTGGGGAAACAATATTACATGAGCACAATGACTTCTGGCCCTGCTAATCGTCAGGGTTTGCTTCAGCGCGTGTTTAAATTAGAGGAACAGGGTACGACGGTTCGTACCGAAATCATTGCCGGACTGACGACTTTTCTGACGATGGTCTATATCGTCTTTGTTAACCCGCAAATTCTGGCGATTGCCGGGATGGATATTAAAGCCGTATTTGTCACGACCTGTTTAATCGCCGCCGTTGGCAGCATCCTGATGGGAATAATCGCGAACCTGCCTGTTGCTGTTGCACCTGCGATGGGACTGAATGCGTTTTTTGCCTTTGTTGTGGTCGGTGCGATGGGCATTTCGTGGCAAGTTGCGATGGGAGCCATTTTCTGGGGTGCGGTGGGATTATTGATATTGACGCTCTTTCGTATTCGCTACTGGATGATCGCCAATATTCCATTGAGCCTGCGTGTAGGGATCACCAGTGGTATCGGTCTTTTCATTGCCATGATGGGGCTGAAAAATGCGGGCATTATCGTGCCTAATCCCGACACGATTGTTTCCATTGGCAACTTTGCTTCCCATAATGTCTTGTTGGGCGCATTGGGATTTTTTGTGATTGCCATTTTAGCGGCACGTCATTTCCATGCGGCGGTATTGGTTTCAATTATCGTGACAACCGGTATCGGGTGGATGATGGGATACGTGGAATACCACGGTATTTTTGATATGCCACCCAGCGTGATGAGTGTGGTGGGTAACGTCGATGTGAAAGGCGCACTGGATATCTCCCTGGCTGGCGTTATTTTCTCATTTATGTTGGTGAACTTGTTTGATTCTTCCGGCACATTGATTGGCGTGACGGATAAAGCGGGTATTGCTGACAGTAAGGGTAAATTCCCACGCATGAAACAAGCCTTGTACGTGGACAGTATCAGTTCGGTGGCGGGTTCTTACATTGGGACTTCTTCAGTCACTGCCTATATTGAAAGCTCGTCTGGCGTTTCTGTTGGTGGCAGAACGGGCCTGACGGCGATTGTCGTGGGTATCTTATTCCTGCTGGTGATGTTTATCTCGCCACTGGCAAGCATGGTGCCGGCCTATGCGACTGCGGGAGCCTTGGTTTATGTGGGCGTCTTGATGACGTCCAGCCTGACACGGGTGAAATGGAACGATCTGACGGAATCTGTCCCTGCTTTTATTACCGCCGTGATGATGCCATTTAGTTTTTCTATTACCGAAGGCATTGCGTTAGGCTTTATCGCTTACTGCGTCATGAAGTTGGGCACGGGCAAATGGCGTGAAGTTGGCCCTTGTGTTCTTGTCGTAACGCTATTGTTTATATTGAAAATGGTGTTTGTGGATGCCCATTAAGCCCGATTGAAATAGTGGCAAAAAAGCAAGCCTGGACAGACTAATGCCAGGCTTGCTTATTCAGGGGTAACTGATCATTGAAGATATTTAGGTGAGACGAAGCCAATGCAAACCGTATCGAACTCCGCACCGGGTTGGGACTGGAAAGCGAACTCTTCTTTGTGACTGAGTATTAATGATGGCCATTGCGCAAAAGTAGGTTGGAAATCTTCTTCTTCACAACTCTTTCCCCGCTCTCCCACTAACAAAGCACCGTATTTCAGGATATTGCCCGCTTTGATATGGCGGTTATAGATATTGGGTGGCTCACCATTATCTAATTCCCAGGGTTGTATCGTTTCTGGATGGTAGTGGCTGTAAAATGTCAGCCACTGGTGCAGATATTCTCCGCCAACATAGCGTAACGGAGTGGGATACAATTCGTTCCAACGTTGATCAAGTTGGCTGGCGAAGGTTTTTATGCCAACAAACTTTTGCCCTGCGCCCCGGACATTGGCCATCATAACACCGATATAACCGCTCAGCACCAATACGCCAAACACCGTCAATCCTCGTAATGTGCCTGACAAGGGTTTAGTGGGGAATACCGTTACCGATCCCACCAACAGTGCCGCCGAAACGACCATAAAAGGTTGTACCCATTCGGTCATCCGTCCGCCCTGATTGAAGGAGAACCAGCCGTAAATAATCAACAGAGGCAGCAAGATCACGATATTCGCCAGTGCATTGGATTGCTGCTTAGGCCAGCCAATTCGGCCACCCAGCAGATAAATAAGGGCGCTGACGATAATTAACGGGTAGAACACAGAAAGTAGCGCGCGTGTGGTATGCAGGTTAAAGCCTTGCTGGATTTGGGAATCGACCCACTTAAACGCGACAAAGTCGTTATGCATCAGCCACCAAACATTCGGCAATACCAGTACGAACCAGATTAGAATGGCGAGATAAAACAGCGGCTGCCGATAGTTACGGCGCACTTTAGGCACGAACAGGGAAAGCAAAAAGACCGAGCCGACTATCGCAAGCGACGAATACTTTGCCATAGTTGCCAGCCCTGTGGTGAGGGCGAATGCCAGCCACCATTTGGGGTGATCGTCAATGGCTTGCAGGAAAAACAGCAATGACCACGGCCAAAGCATGACCAAAAGGTAATTATCGTTATAAGGAATAATGTCAAAATTGATGATACCGGATAGGTTCAGCGTCAGCATGGCAAGCCAAGCGAGTATCACTTTGCCCGTCAGCCGGAAAGCCAGTTGCCAAACCCCAAGCATACCGATGGCAATGGCAACAAAATGGGTGAAATACCAATAAAAACTGAGAGAAATATCGCCGATAGAGACAGCAGGTAGCATAATAGCACCCACTAGCCACGGATTTTTGGGCGAACCCCATTCCCCATTCATGCCCCAGTTTAAGGCTTCTACGGCATCATAAGGAACGGTGGGATCGAGAGAATAGCTTGCTATTATCCACAAAGCCGCATAGCCAGTGACCCAAAGATACAATGGCATGCGATAAGAAGGAGTATCAAAAAAACGCATGGTAGCCTGATGATCATATTATTTGAGTTAAAACTACCTAGAATACTAGACGAAATTTAAACGTTAAGTGAATGACATTGGATGTTGCAGGCCGTTTCTGTTAGATTCCGCCGAAAATATCTTGATAAAAGTGAGTTGAGTCACAAGCTATGAACCCGTTAAAGAAAAAATCGCCAACGAAATATTTTGCTGGTAAGCAAAAAAGAAAAAGTCGCGCCGAGCTGGATGCAGAAGGGCGCGAGCGTAAGCGCCAGAAAAAACGCCGTGGTCATTCGGCAGGCAGCCGTCATAATGGTAATGGCGGCAATAACCATCACCTAACAGACAAGCAGAAACCAGATCCACGTATCGGCAGTAAAGTTCCGGTTCCTCTGATCGTCGGTGAGAGCGTCAGTAAGAAAGCGACGACAGTTAAGCCAGTTATAGAGAAGCCTCGCCTGTCACCACAGGAAGAGCTACAACTGCTGGAAAATGATGAACGATTGGATGCGTTGTTGGCACGTCTTGAGCAGGATGAAACACTGTCCCAGGAAGAGCATGCTTATGTCGACAATATGCTCGATCGCATTGATACCCTGATGGAAGAGCTAGGCATTAGCCTGGAAGAAGAGGAAAGTGAAGAAGAACCCAAAGAAGATATCATGCAATTGTTGAAGGGTAAGTAACGCCTTTATCGATAACTGGTGTTCATAAAAGGCGGGTTCATCCTGATAACCACAATATTAGTATGTTATTTATTGGGGTTATTGGGTAAACTATGGCGGCTATCGCGATGTCAATGTCGGTTGCGCACGAGCATCATGGCACGACGTTTCAATTCCACGAAAATGTTGCGTTTTGATGGGCGAAAACAGCGGAAGGAATAAGCATGTCAGAGCAAGCCATTGTTTGGGATCTGCCTTTGATCCAAAAATACAACTATTCAGGGCCTCGTTATACGTCGTACCCAACAGCATTAGAGTTTAACCCACAGTACGATACGACGGCTTTTGCACAGGCCGCTGCCCGTTATCCTGATCGTCCGCTTTCCCTCTATATCCATATCCCGTTTTGCCATAAACTTTGTTATTTCTGTGGTTGCAATAAATTAGTGACGCGCCAAAAGCACAAAGCGGATGACTATCTGAATGTGCTGGAAAAAGAGATTACTGCCCGCGCCAAATTGTTTTCCCAACGGAAAATCAGCCAGATGCACTGGGGGGGAGGGACGCCAACCTATCTGGATAAAACACAGATCAGCCGATTGATGTCGATGTTGCGAAGCCATTTCCATTTTCTGCCTGATGCTGAGCTTTCCATCGAAATTGATCCGCGTGAAATTGAACTCGATGTCATAGACCACCTGCGCGACGAAGGCTTTAACCGTTTGAGCATGGGGGTGCAGGATTTCAATAAAGATGTACAGCGCCTGGTTAATCGAGAGCAGGATGAAGCGTTTATTTTTGAACTGGTCAAGCGTGCCCGTGCAACCGGTTTTACCTCCACCAGCATTGATTTGATTTATGGCCTGCCGAAACAGACACCGGAGAGTTTTGCCTTTACCTTGCAGCGCGTGTTGGCATTATCCCCTGATCGCTTAAGTGTATTCAACTATGCTCACTTACCGAATTTATTTGCGGCACAGCGCAAGATTAAGGAACAGGATTTACCCAGCGCGACGCAAAAGCTGAAGATTTTGCAAGAAACGATTTCGACCCTGACAGGCAATGGCTATCAGTTTATTGGCATGGATCATTTTGCCCGCCCTGATGATGAATTGTCTGTTGCCCAACGTGAAGGCATCTTGCACCGCAATTTTCAAGGATATACCACGCAGGGGGAATGCGATTTACTGGGTATAGGTGTGTCTGCGATCAGTATGTTGGGGGAGAGTTATGCCCAAAATCAGAAAGACCTGAAAGCCTACTATACTGCGGTGGAAGCGCAAGGCCATGCTTTGTGGCGTGGTTTAGCGTTGACGCAGGATGACTGTATTCGCCGTGATGTGATTAAGGCGCTAATCTGTAACTTCAGGCTGAACTTTGCGGACATCGAGCAGCATTATGGGCTGAATTTTGCGGATTACTTTGCCGAAGACCTGCAATTGTTGTCACCCTTGGCAGAAGATGGGTTGGTTGAAGTCACTGAATCGCAGATCCAAGTCTCCCCCAAGGGGCGTTTACTGATACGTAATGTTTGTATGTGTTTTGATCGCTATCTGCGTAACCAGATGCGACAGCGACAGTTTTCGCGGGTGATATGAGTATCGATGAAAACAGGGTTGAGTGTGCTGTTACTTTGTACTAGAATTAAGCAGTATTCAGCATGAGCTGCAATTACGAATCGTAGGCTTTGCTGGAAGTTGGGTCTACTAAAGTAGTGCTGATATGCCGCCAATGTTAATTGGTCTCTCGACGGGGTTAATCCTAACCTGACAGTCACTTGGGATAGCAAAGCGATTTGTGAAGAGGTGCAGCGGTCTATTATTTAGTCTGTTTACATTAAAGCCCGGCTATTAGTTGGGCTTTAATGTATCTATGAATTGATTAAATAATTCCAGTCATTTTTCAACATATCTCCTAATATTAACATAAATCTTCGTGATTCTTTTTTTAATTGAGCGTTAATAGGCTCATTTTTCCTGTAATGTGCTGTTTCAATGTATAAAAATAGATTTTCTTTTTTGATCTTTAGTTTCATAATGATATAGATCCCCCTGTGTGGATTATTTCTATCTTTTTCTTCTAATCTAATTATTTTTCCTTTTAATCTACTTTCTCTGCATATTTTATATGATATATTTACTATAACCTCTAATAGAGCGAAAGTATATTTGTATCTCACTTTATCAAAAGCTCGATGTTCTTTGATTACTCCATTTTCGTATTCTGTTATTAAAATTGCACTGTCCTCAGCGTCCAATATAGTTTTAGTATAACAATGATGACTAAATATAACTCTTGCTTGTAATTCACCCTTTATCTTCTTTTTTAGACTATCATTGTATTCATATTTAATTTTTATTGTCTTAGGTGCCATGTGGGAAAGATCAAATAACTCTTTTGTTTCAGGGTGAGTGTAAGTTCTATTGTGATAGACCTTTTCATTCCACTGGTATGTTTTGTGGATCAACGTATAGTCCTCTTTCATTTTTTCTTGAATATAATTAATTTTGTTTCTATATTCAAATGATTTATATTTTTCGCTGTTTGTTAAAATGAAGAGCTTATTTAAAATTGTAGGTTATTTTCTTAATTGAAACTTAATTTATTTTTAACTGAAAATTTTATATGTTAATGTAACTTATTAATTTTATACCAGTCGCCTTTCAAGATGCGTAGGTAATATTCGAATTTATCTTTTTTTGTGTGAAGGGGAGCTACACCAAATAGCATCCACAATATAGGGAATGAGAAGAGTAAGGAGATAATAACAGATAGATGCTATAGGGTTTATTTTTATAGGGTTATATCTCTGACTAGTTTGGGGCTAGATATATGGACTATGTATCACAACCCCAATTCCTTCAACTTCCGCGTGATCGTATTTCTTCCCCAACCCAGCAAACGGGCGGCTTCCTGTTTATGTCCATTGGTATGTTCCAGCGCGCAATTGAGCAAGGTACGCTCCAGCAACGGAAGGGCATCGGAAAGGAGATCGATTTTTCCCTCTTTTAAGGCGTGTTGCGCCCATTCAGCCAGCAGTTGTGACCAATTCTCAGGTGGTGTGGGGCGTGAAACAGGGGGATTTCCTGCCTGCCCGGCGGGTGAGTTGCTGCCAATCAGTTCCGCCGGTAGATCCTGTACCAGTACTTCCTTGCTTGCTGCCATCACGGTCAACCAGCGACACACATTTTCTAACTGGCGGACATTGCCTGACCACGGCAGACGCATCAGGGCGAATTCAGTATCAGGGTGCAACACCTTGGCTTCAACACCCAGTTCTTTGGCTGTTTGTTGCAAAAAGTGGTGTGCCAGACGAGGAATGTCTTCCACTCTGTCCCGCAAAGGCGGTAACTGGACACGGATCACATTCAGGCGATGGTAGAGGTCTTCCCTAAATTTACCTTCTGTAACACGTTGCTCAAGGTGCTGGTGAGTGGCGGCGATGATACGGACATCAACCTTCACCGGTGCATATCCCCCGACCCGATAGAATTGTCCTTCGGCCAGAACCCGCAGTAGGCGAGTTTGGATATCCAATGGCATATCACCAATTTCATCCAAAAACAGAGAGCCACCATTGGCCTGCTCAAAACGGCCGTGGCGTACCTGGTTTGCGCCGGTGAAAGCCCCTTTTTCGTGACCAAACAATTCAGACTCAATCAAATCTTTCGGGATTGCCGCCATGTTCAGGGCAATAAAGGGTGCTGAAGCACGTGGACTGTGGCGGTGAAGGGCATGGGCAACCAGCTCTTTTCCGGTGCCGGATTCACCATTGATTAACACGCTGATAGAGGAGCGGGAAAGACGACCAATAATCCGGTATACCTCCTGCATGGCGGGGGCTTCTCCGATCATATCTGAGACGGATATCGGCAACTGTGGATTGGACGTTGAAAGATGTTGTTCCCGATAATGACTTAATGCCCGTTCAACCAGGGCGACCGTTTCATCAATATCGAAAGGCTTGGGCAGATAATCGAATGCACCGTGTTGGTAGGCACTGACTGCGGCATCCAGATCAGAATGGGCGGTCATAATGATGACCGGAAGCTGTGGGTGGTTCTGCTTTATCTGGTTGAGCAGACTCAGCCCATCCATTCCGGGCATACGGATATCTGACAGAATGACTTCTGGATTATCCTGCTCTAGTGCGGTCAATACGGCATCCGCATTTGCAAAACTGATACACTCCATCCCTGCACCACTCAGTGCCCGTTCAAGTACCCAGCGGATAGAACTGTCATCATCAACAATCCAGACTTTTCCTCGTTGCATGGTCACCCCTTCTTATTCAGTTTGCTTGCTCGGCCGGCTCTTGATCGGTTATTTCTTGATAGGCAGGTAAATGGAAAACTCCGTATGTCCTGGCCAACTGGTAAATTCAATTTTGCCAGCATGTTGGTCAATCAGATTACGTGCTATGGATAACCCAAGTCCAGTTCCACCTTCATATCCACTGATCATAGGGTAAAAAAGGGTATCCTGAATATGAGGAGGGATACCTGACCCGTTATCTTCAACATCAATTCGAGCCGCCAAGCGGTAGCGGTCGCCCTGTAGGGTAATCTGGAACGCAGTTCGCGTCCTCAAAGTGATAGTCCCTCCTTTTTTTCCTAATGCTTTTAAGGCATTGCGGGTGATATTCAGTAATACCTGCTCGATTTGATCAGGGTAATGCGCCAGTTCAGGCAGACTCGGATCATAATCTTTAACCAGCGTCACATTGGCCGGCATTTCCAGTGAGACTAACTGACAGACCCGCTCGACGACATGGTGAATGCTTTGGCGGGTTTGGGCGCCGGGATGCTGTGGTCCCAGCAATCGGTCAACAAGGTTGCGTAGCCTGTCCGCCTGTTCAATGATCACTTGGGTATATTCCCGCAAGGAGGGGTCAGGCAACGCTTTGGCAAGCAACTGCGCGGCTCCCCGTAACCCGCCAAGCGGGTTCTTGATTTCATGTGCCAGCCCCCGAACCAATTCCCGCGCAGCCGCCTGCTGTGCTTGTTGAATCTGCTCTTGGCTTAAACGGCGTTGACTGTCCATAGGCGCCAGTTCCAGCAGAATAAACTGTTCGGAAATGGGTTGGGCGCTGAGCGACATCACATGAGACTGATTGTTGATCACCAGTATGACTTCGTTATCGGTAAAGCCATGGCCGTTGATCAAACTGGAACGCATCAATTCTGTATCCAGTGAAATATAACTAAACAGGATAGGAAGCGGCGTGCCGAATAACTTACGGGAACTTTGGGCCAGAAGTTGCATAGCAGAATGATTGGCATAGCGAATAATCAAATCATTATCCAGCACCAAGACGTTGTTTATCTGTGAATCGAGAATTTGTTCTGCTTTGGGTAAACTCACCATTGTCATTCCGTTCCTGCACTTTTTTGGTGCATTGTAGCTTACTTCGTCATCGTTTGATCAATCCTTCCGCTCAGCATATAGCTTCATGGGTAAGACAATTGGGTATATGTAAGGGAAAAGGGCCCATCTAAAGATGGGCCAAAAGTTTCACGGCAACAAAAAAACTCATGCGTCAGGCACTACACGCTGTAATACAGTTCAAACTCCAGAGGATGTGGTGTCATGCGGACACGCTCAATTTCCCCATTCAATAAATTGATATAAGCATCAATCGTATCATCAGTGAAAACCCCGCCGCGGGTCAGGAATTCGCGGTCTGCATCTAATGCGGCCAGCGCTTCTTCCAAAGAAGAGGCCACGGTCGGGATCTCTTGGGCTTCTTCTGCGGGCAGGTCATACAAGTTTTTATCCATTGCATCACCGGGATGGATTTTGTTGATGATGCCATCCAGACCTGCCATCAACAGGGCAGAGAAAGCCAGATAAGGGTTTGCAGCAGGATCAGGAAAACGGACTTCGATACGTCGCGCTTTGGTGCTGGCTACCACGGGAATACGGATAGACGCGGAACGGTTACGGGCAGAATAGGCTAACATCACGGGCGCTTCAAAGCCCGGCACCAGACGTTTGTATGAGTTGGTTGTTGGGTTAGTGAAGGCATTCAGTGCGCGGGCGTGTTTGATGATACCGCCGATATAGTAAAGGGCTATTTCGGAGAGACCGCCGTATTTGTCACCCGCAAACAGGTTAGTGCCATTTTTGGACAGTGACATATGACAGTGCATACCTGAACCGTTATCCCCCACCAAGGGTTTGGGCATAAATGTGGCCGTCTTGCCATGTTTATGGGCAACGTTATGCACGACATACTTATAAATCTGGGTTTCATCCGCTTTTTTGGTCATGGTATTAAAGCGGGTCGCCACCTCGTTTTGTCCGGCGGTTGCAACCTCATGGTGATGGGCTTCAACGACCAATCCCATTTTTTCCATTGTCAGGCACATCGCTGACCGCAGGTCTTGGGCAGAATCCACAGGAGGAACCGGAAAATACCCGCCTTTAATGGCGGGACGATGCCCCTTGTTACCATTTTCATAGCGTGTACCGCTGTTCCATGCGGCTTCCGTATCATCAATATGGTAATACGAGCCAGAGATGGAATTGCCAAAGCGGATATCATCGAACAGGAAGAATTCGGGTTCCGGCCCAAATAAAACGGTATCAGCAATATCGCTTGCACGCAGGAAATCTTCTGCACGTTTCGCAATGGAACGTGGGTCGCGGCTATAACCTTGCATGGTGCCAGGTTCAAGGATGTCGCAACGCAGGATCAGAGTGGCATCATTAAAGAAAGGGTCGAGCATCGCGGTGCTTGGATCTGGCATTAACACCATGTCAGATTCATTGATACCTTTCCAGCCACCGATAGACGAACCGTCAAACATTTTGCCATCTTCAAAGAAGTCTTCATCAACTTGGTGGGCAGGGAGGGTGATATGTTGTTCTTTACCTTTGGTGTCAGTAAAACGTAAGTCAATAAACTTCACCTGATGTTCTTCAATCATGGACAAAACATGTTCAACGGACATACTGGGTTCTCCTGGTTTACGTCAGCCTGATAAAACAGATTAAGCAGCATACTGTTCTGTTTTATCTTTAAAGTTAAGGGCGATTGTGGATCTCGGTATGATCAATTTTATGGAATCGCTATTGGCAAAATAAATGCGAAAAGTGTGCCAATGTTTAAAAGCTATTTAATATCAATATGATAAAAATATATAGCAGAAGGGGAAAGAGAAGGCGAATAAGATGAGCGTATACTTTTGCACTAAAATGGTGAATAACAACAGGTGATTGCATTGTTATGGTGCGGTTCTTGCTAAAACATCAATCGGTTTCGTTGATCCTGAAATCGAATGCACAAAGAAAATGCGCATGGCCTATCATTCCAGCGATGTGCCTGAATAAAGAGAAAACCGCCAATACTGCACAACTTTTAATACCAGTGCAACCATCCAAAGTGTATAATGCTGCACTTTTGTTCGGCTGTTCGACGGTGGCCAAGTAAAACAGAATTCTTTTTGTGTACTAAATCGAGTACATAAATGATTTTAGTGTTATTGGAATTTTTAAATGTCAAATGAAATTAGTAAGTTAAGAAACATAGCAATTATCGCTCACGTTGACCATGGCAAAACCACGCTGGTTGATAAACTGCTACAACAGTCCGGGACTTTTGGAGAGCGTGCAGCAGCAACTGAACGTGTGATGGATTCCAATGATCTGGAAAAAGAACGTGGTATTACCATCCTTGCAAAGAACACGGCCATCAAATGGAATGACTATCGTATCAATATCGTAGACACCCCAGGCCACGCCGACTTTGGCGGCGAGGTTGAACGTGTCATGTCGATGGTAGACAGTGTCCTGTTGCTGGTTGATGCGATGGATGGCCCAATGCCACAGACCCGCTTTGTCACCCAGAAAGCGTTTGCTCACGGCCTGAAACCCATTGTCGTTGTCAACAAAGTTGACCGTCCGGGTGCGCGTCCTGACTGGGTAGTGGATCAAGTATTTGACCTGTTTGTGAACCTCGGTGCAACCGATGAGCAGTTGGATTTCCCCATCATTTACGCCTCTGCACTGATGGGTGTTGCGGGTAACGAACATACCGATATGGCTGAGGATATGACTCCGCTGTACCAGGCAATTGTTGATCACGTTGAATCACCTAAGGTTGACCTTGACGGCCCATTCCAGATGCAAATTTCGCAGTTGGATTACAACAACTATGTTGGGGTTATCGGCATCGGTCGCATTAAGCGTGGTATGGTGAAACCAAACCAAAACATCACCATCATCGATAGCGAAGGCAAAACGCGCAACGGTAAAGTGGGTAAAGTCTTTAGCCATCTGGGACTGGAGCGTATTGAGTCTGACAAAGTGGAAGCGGGCGATATTATCGCAATTACCGGTCTGGGTGATCTGAACATTTCTGATACCCTGTGTGACGTCAATGCGGTTGAAGCATTGCCAGCACTGGCGGTTGATGAGCCTACCGTAAGCATGTACTTCTGTGTAAACACGTCACCATTCTGTGGTCGTGAAGGTAAATATGTGACTTCTCGCCAGATCCTTGATCGTCTGAAAAAAGAGCTGGTCCATAACGTTGCGTTGCGCGTTGAAGAAACTGAAGACCCAGACGCATTCCGTGTATCAGGCCGTGGTGAGCTGCACTTGTCCGTTCTGATCGAAAACATGCGTCGTGAAGGTTTTGAGTTGGGTGTTTCCCGTCCAAAAGTGATTTTCCGTGAAATTGATGGCCGTAAGCAGGAACCTTTCGAGCAAGTCACTTTGGATATCGAAGAGCAGCATCAAGGCGACGTGATGCAGGCATTGGGTGAACGTAAAGGTGAAATGCGCGACATGCTGCCAGATGGTAAAGGTCGTGTGCGTCTTGATTACATCATTCCAAGCCGTGGCCTGATTGGCTTCCGTACTGAATTCATGACCATGACTTCGGGTACTGGCCTGTTGTATGCAACATTCAGCCACTACGATGACGTTCGTCCTGGTGAGATTGGCCGTCGCCAAAATGGTGTGCTGATTTCCAATGGACAAGGCAAGGCTGTTGCTTATGCGCTGTATGGTTTGCAGGAGCGTGGTAAATTGTTCCTGGGTCATGGTACTGAGGTGTATGAAGGCCAAATTATTGGTATTCACTCACGTTCAAATGACCTGACCGTTAACTGTCTGACGGGTAAAAAACTGACCAACGTGCGTGCATCTGGAACGGATGAAGCGACAACACTGTCTCCACATATCAAGAAAACATTGGAGCAGGCGCTGGAGTTTATTGATGATGACGAGTTGGTTGAAGTCACCCCAGTGTCAATTCGCTTGCGTAAGCGCCATTTGACTGAAAACGATCGCCGTCGCGCAAATCGTAGTAAAGAGGCTTAATTTCTGGACTACGCATTGTCATGATAGTTTAGATATTAATAGCTTAGGGCGCCTTGGCGCCCTGAGTTTCTGATAATATTCCTGCCAGCCATTTTTGTTACCCACGCCTGCTTACCAACTTATCCAGCAACTATAAGATATTAACCCGTTTTATAAGACAGCTCATAGAAAGCGCAATTTGTTTGTTTTTTTATCTTTTCCTCCTTTTTTATTAACAAAATTATGATAAAAGTACCCCATAATAAGCGTCGGTCAGGAGGGGTTATGCTGTATATCTTCGATATGGGTAACGTGATTATTGATATTGATTTTAAAAGAATCGTGGCTGTTTGGAGTAATCTGAGTGGGACACCGCTGGCAACATTGACCTCAAGATTTTCGCGGGAAGAGATTTTGACAAAACATGAGCGTGGGCAAATCAGTGACACTGAATTTGCAGAAATGATGCGTGATGAAATGGAGATTTCTCTCAGTTTTGAACAAGTTGTGGAAGGCTGGAACGCAATTTTTGTTGGTATCAGGCCGGAAGTGATTGAACTCATGAATCAATTGCGTACCCAGGGGCATCGTGTGGTTGTTCTGTCAAATACCAACCGCCTGCATGTTGAATATTGTTCAGTGCATTATCCTGAGATTGCCGCATCAAGCGATTTCCTCTATTTATCCCACGATTTGGGGATGCGTAAACCCAATCCTGAGATTTTTGAATATGTGTTGGTCGCAGAAGGGGTGGCGGCGGATCAGGCCATATTCTTTGATGATCTGTTAGAAAACGTCGAAGCCGCGAAAAAAACAGGCATGAATGCCATTCATGTGGCTGACAGGCACGTGATCCCGAACTACTTTAAGTCACATGATTTCTTACTTCCCTCAAAAAATTAACGTCGTTAGCTGATTGCCGATGAGGTTTTCCACCCTTTTTCCTTGCCCGTATACCCTGACGGGCAAAGAGTCATGTTACGATTTTCTATCTCTATGAATAATTATATGGAATAACAGGCAAGCAAAATGATTGCATTAATTCAGCGTGTAACACAGGCAAAGGTTGTGGTTGAAGGTGAGACTATTGGCGAAATTGGGCAGGGATTGCTGGTATTGTTGGGGGTTGAAAAAGAGGATACCCCGCAGAAAGCGCAACGTTTATGCGATAAGGTCATGGGATATCGGGTATTTAGTGATGATCAGGGAAAAATGAACCTTAACGTTCAGCAAGCGGGGGGTCGTTTACTGGTTGTATCGCAATTTACATTGGCGGCGGACACACAGAAAGGCTTAAGGCCGAGCTTTTCGGGTGGCGCAGAACCACAAAAAGCGGATGAACTCTATCGCTATTTTGTTGAACAGTGCCGTGTAACTGGTGTAAAAACAGAAACGGGAAAATTTGCGGCAGACATGGAAGTCAGTTTGACAAATGATGGGCCAGTGACTTTCTGGCTGCAAGTATGATGTGTTTTTCTGGCTACACATGACAACACACAAAAGAAGGGGTTGTTCCTATGTACCATCTGAGAGTACCTCAAACAGAACAAGAGTTAGAAACCTACTACCAATTTCGTTGGGAAATGTTACGTAAACCGCTTCACCAGCCCATCGGATCAGAGAAAGATGGCTACGATTCGATGGCTCATCATCAAATGGTGGTGGATGAACAGGGTAAGCCGCTTGCGGTTGGGCGCTTATATATCAATGCAGACAACGAAGGCGCTATTCGTTTTCTGGCTGTTCATCCTCAGGTGCAGCGGAAAGGGTTAGGGACACTGATTGCGATGGCATTGGAATCTGTAGCCAGGCAAGAAGGTGTAAAACGCATTGTTTGCAGCGCACGGGAAAATGCAGTTGATTTCTTCCATAAGTTGGGTTTTCAAAACCGTGGTTTGATTAATGGTGCCAAGGCGTCGCCGATTAGCCATTTTCTCATGATCAAACCGATTATGAGCCTTGACGATATCTTGCATCGTCCTGATTGGTGTGCTGAGTTGCAGCAGGCATGGCATAAGGAAATCCCTTTGAGTGAAAAGATGGGGCTGCGGATCAGCCAATATACAGGGCAACGCTTCATCACAACGATGCCTGAGGCCGGAAACCAGAATCCACACCATACCATTTTCGCGGGGAGCTTATTTTCTCAGGCCACATTAACGGCTTGGGGGCTGATTTGGTTGTTGCTACAGGAGCGCCAATTGGGGGGCGATATCGTTTTGGTGGATGCCAATATTCGTTATCGGCAACCGATTACCGGACGCCCCTGTGCCACTGCGGATTTCAATAACATGAGCGGTGATCTTGCTCGCCTTGCCCGCGGCAACAAAGCGCGTGTCACGGTGGAAGTGCAGGTTAGCGGTGAACAGGGCGTAGGTAGCGTGTTCACCGGGACTTATATCGTCCTGCCTCCCGAACGGTTTTCTAAAGCTTAATTTTTGCGCAGGGTTGGCTTTCCGTAGAATGGCCTGTTGCTGAATGTTCAGTCTCAGGATGATCTACGGGAGCTGGATTGACTACGGAAGAGGGAGCTGTTGGGGTACAGCGGCTCGTTGAGATCAAACCTTGCTCGACAGATTGTGACTCTTTGTTGGATGATTTGTCTTCAGCAACCAATGTCCCGTTAATTGTTCCCTTCATATCGTCAGCGGAGAGATCCCCCGTAATCGCGAGCGAGAAATTCCCTTCTCCCTGGATCTTGAGCGGTATCCAACCCCATTGTGGCAAGATATTCAAATCCGCATTCATGCCTTTGAAGTTAAGGTTAAAAGGCGTGCGATCAGCTTGCTGTTCAGCCGAACCGGTGATTTGCAGTAGTCCTTCACGGGTAAAACCATTCAATTTATCAATAGTGACCTTGTCGTCGGTGGCATGCAGTTGCAGGTAAGGACGGGTTACCTCTATCTTGTTAACGGTTCCCGCGGCCGCTTGCAATGACGCCTGACCATTCCACAATCCCCACTTGCCATTTTTCAACAGATCCATGTTGTCAATATGGGCAGCAAGGGTGGTGAGCTGGAATGGGAAGTTGGGATTGGTATCAATCAACAGCGTATTATTGATATTAATATCATTGAGTTTGACGCCTGAAATCCATTCCGGCGCAGGCTGTTTGAAATAGTTGAGCCATGTTGACGGCAGAGCATAAAGCAGCCCGGTTACAGAACTCTCTTTGAGGGTCAGGAGCCGGTTTTTACGATCCCATTGGGACTGGATATTGAACAACCCTTTTCGATAATGGGTTGTCAGGCTGGCGATGGTAAAGGTATCACCAGAAAAACGGAATTTTCCTAACGTGTCGCTGAACTGTTCATTATCCAACATCATGTTCATCGCGTTGAAATCCACCAAGCCCTCTTCGGCGCTCCAACTGCCATTGACTAAGCCTAAATTTTTGATGGTGCTGTCCAGATAATCGACAGACCAATTTTGCCCTTGCAGTTTGGCATTGGTGATATTGAGATCTTTGACATACATGGCAGGCAGATGGCTGATCTTTTCTTTCAACTCGCCGATTGTCATCGGGGTTTGCCAGCGAATGTCACTGATGAGGATATTGTTCCAGTGCCAACTGCCATCTGGCAATTGTTGACCATCGCCAGAAATGGCACCGCGCAAAAATGTGGCGCCAAAAGAATCGATAGTCAGGGTTTTATTTTGGTAACTGCCTTGCACAATGACATTTTCAACCGGCAAATCATTTAAACGGAGCGTATTGGCACTAAATTGATACTTGCCATTACCCAATGGGTTGCCCGCAACAGGAAGCCAGGGAGCAATGCCACCCGTGATATTTTCCCCTTGAATACGCGAGTTGGGATTTTCTAACTGAATATTCATCTGATTCAGTTGTAGGGTGTCCGCTTGTAAAGGAAGGGGAAGCTGGTTTCCAGACAGAACCAATGTCCCTTGCTGCAATGTCAGGCGCCGGAGGTTTTGCGGGGACAGTAAATGCGGCCATTTGAAATCGAGATTAATGCTATCGGCATTGAGTGAGAAAGGACTCTGCTTGTCTCGAATGTCAACATGGTTAAGCGTCAAGGTCGCCGGTTGCAGCCAGCTATGGCTGATATTTTCAATACTGACTTGATAATGCCCTTGTTTGTTGAACCATTGGCTTAACTGTTTGGTTCCCCAATGCGTCTGGACGACAACATAGATAACTATGATTGCCAAAATTAGCAGTAATAGCAGCGTGACAAAAAATTTCCCTAACCACCTCATTATCTCACCTCAACAATGTGACCTTCCAATAGAAGCTCTTTTATGCCGGAAAATGCTTAAGCACTCAATAGATGATGTAGATAAAAAAGAAAACTCCCGCGGGTCAGGCGGGAGAAGCATCAGATAAAAATCGGCTGACTATTTTTCCTGGGGGAAAATGAGATTAAGCAAAATAGCGGTTAACCCACCTGCGGCAATGCCGGAAGAGAGTAAATTTTTCACCCAATCAGGGGCAAACTGTAAAATCAACGGTTGCTGGGAGACACCTAATCCTACCGCCAGAGACAGTGCAATGATCATAATGGAACGGCGGTTTAAAGGCTCACGGGAAACTATCCTGACACCAGAAGCGGCGATAGTGCCAAACATCACGATGGTTGCGCCACCCAGAACCGGTTCAGGAATATGTTGAACAAACCCCGCCACGGCAGGAAACAGCCCCAATAGGATCAGCAGGGAAGCAATCATGTAGCCGACATAGCGGCTGGCGACGCCGGTTAGCTGGATCACGCCATTGTTCTGGCCAAAACAGGAATTTGGAAACGTATTGAACACGGCTGAAACCATCGAATTGAGCCCATTTGCCAGCACCCCGCCCTTAAGACGTTTCATATAGAGTGGACCGCTGACAGGCTGCTCGGAAACATCTGAGGTGGCGGTAATATCACCAATGGTTTCCAGTGATGTCACCATAAAAATCAGGATCAGCGGGATCAACAGATGCCAATCAACGGACAAGCCATAATAGAGTGGTGAAGGAACCGTGATGATGGGGGCATCTTGTTTGGGGGTTGAAACGGGTAACATATCCATGTACCAGGCCAACAGATAACCCACGGCCATGGCAATGACCAGAGAAGCGACACGCAAATAAGGGTTTTTTTGGCGATTGAGTAACACGATAACGGCAAGAACCGCTCCCGCCAGCAGCAAGTTATCAGGGGCACCAAATGTGCCGTTTTGGATCGCTGTATAGCCACCACCAATCGACGTTAACCCCACTTGGATTAACGACAAACCAATAATCATCACCACGACACCGGACACCAGAGGTGTAATGATCCGTCTTGCCAAATGCAGCACGCGTGAGAGCAGCACTTCTGTCATTGAGGCGAGCATCAATGTACCGAACAGGGCTGCCATCATCGTGGGAATATCCGCACCACCATTTTTCAACGCCAGTCCCCCCATAATCAGCGGGGCAACGAAATTAAAACTGGTGCCTTGAATGGAAAGCAAACCGGAACCCACAGGGCCCCAGGATCGAATTTGGATCAGCGATGCCAAGCCTGAGGCAAACAGGGACATACTGATAATGCGTTGAGTATCCTGCTCTGGAAGCCCCAACGCCTGGCAAATCAATATCGCGGGAGTAATAACAGCCACAAACATCGCCAGCAAATGTTGGCCGGCAGCAAACAGGGCATGCGGGAGTGGGGGCTTATCTTCCAGGCGATAGAGCAGTTCATTATTTGATGTATTGGGAACTTCTGATGAATTGGATTCACGGTGTAGATTGACCATGTTGTGAAATTCCAGATAGACAAAAAACGCATTTTAATGATTCTCATCATTAAAGCAATCGTTTGCGTAAAGTTTTCGTAATGAAATACGGATTAATATCGTCACATTTTTAAATGTTTTAACTTGTGTTTATCCGTATTTTTCTTTCTAATCCAACCCTTATCCGCTCTTGGCGTTTTTATAGGATGATTATAACGTCACATTAAATTCACATAATATTAACAATGGATGAGGTACATAAATGTATCATCTGGATATTTATGGCACGCTCGTTGCTGCCACACTCGTTTTACTATTAGGAAGAAAACTCGTACAGTCAGTTCCATTCCTTGGGAAATACACGATCCCTGAACCCGTCGCGGGTGGATTATTGGTTGCGCTAGTTTTGCTGGCGGTTAAACAAACCATGAATTGGGAAGTCAGTTTTGATTTATCCCTTCAAGAGCCTCTCATGCTGATGTTCTTTGCCACAATCGGCTTGAACGCTAACCTTGCTAGCCTGAAAGCAGGCGGAAAATTTTTGGTCATTTTTGTCTGCGTGGTGGTTGGCCTGTTATTTGTACAGAACACCGTAGGCATCGCATTGGCGAAAATGCTGGGACTTGATCCATTAATGGGATTATTGGCCGGCTCTATTACACTGTCTGGAGGACATGGAACAGGCGCTGCTTGGGGTAAAGTCTTCTCTGAACGTTATGGTTTTGAAAACGCGACCGAAGTGGCAATGGCATGTGCAACATTTGGCCTGGTTTTAGGTGGATTGATTGGCGGTCCAGTTGCCCGGATGTTGGTGAAAAACACCAAAACGCCAGGCGTGGGGACTGAAGACACCGAGCTTCCGACTGCATTTGAGAAACCGTATACGGGACGGCTTATCACGCCACTCGTGATGGTGGAAACCATTGCAATGGTTTCCATTTGCTTACTGGCAGGTAAGTTTATTACAAAACTGCTGCAAGGTACGGCCTTTGAATTGCCGACATTCGTGTGTGTCCTGTTTGTTGGTGTCATTCTGAGTAACGGACTGTCCCTGCTTGGTTTTTATCGGGTATTTGACCGCGCGGTTTCGGTATTAGGTAACGTCAGTTTATCGCTGTTTCTGGCGATGGCATTGATGAGCCTGAAATTGTGGCAACTGGCTTCCCTTGCGCTGCCAATGTTGATCATTCTTGCTGTGCAGACTGTGGTGATGGCGTTGTATGCTGTTTTCGTGACTTACCGGATCATGGGTAAGAATTTCGATGCGGCGGTATTATCAGCTGGCCACTGTGGTTTTGGCTTAGGTGCAACACCCACAGCTATCGCCAATATGCAAGCGATTACTGACCGTTTTGGGCCATCGCATGTGGCATTTTTACTCGTACCAATGGTGGGGGCATTCTTTATCGATATCGTTAACGCTGCCATCATCAAATTGTACTTGTTATTACCGATATTCCCCTCTATAGCCGGTTAAATTAACTTCCCTTCGGCCTTGGATCGTGGCCGTCATATGCCGCTGAAATCCTCAGCGGCATGTTTTTTTAAGCATGGCTATATTGGGAACGATCCGGCAGCCAGCGTTCAATCAATGCCTTGGCATGTTCAGGATAGTGCTGGTGGAGATAGCGGGCGATACGCTGAACTTCGGGCAGCATACTTTGGTCGCGCAATAAGTCCGCGATCCGAAATTCTGCATTGCCGGTTTGGCGTGTACCCAGTAATTCACCTGGCCCGCGGATCTCCAAATCTTTCTGGGCAATCACAAAACCATCATTACTATCCCGTAAAACTTGCAGGCGGAGCTTGGCGGTATTGGTCAGTGGGGTCTTATAGAGCAAGACACAATGTGAGGCAATGGCTCCACGTCCGACACGCCCTCTAAGCTGGTGCAACTGAGCCAATCCAAGCCGTTCGGGATTATCGATGATCATCAGGCTGGCATTGGGCACATCTACCCCGACTTCGATGACCGTCGTGGCAACCAGCAATTGGAGTTCACCTTGCTTGAAAGCCTCCATGACAGCTTGCTTTTCTGCCGGTTTCATCCGCCCGTGTACCAAGCCAATTTTCAATTCAGGCAATGCCAGAGTCAGTTCTTCGCTGGTCGCTTGTGCGGCTTGAGCTTCCAGTACCTCAGAATCTTCGATCAAGGTACATACCCAATAAGCCTGACGTCCTTCATCCAGGCAAGCAATTTTGATCCGCTGGATAATATCGTTTCGGCGAGTGTCTGGAATGGCAACGGTGGTCACTGGGGTTCGGCCAGGGGGTAATTCATCAATGATAGAGGTATCCAGATCGGCATAAGCGGTCATGGCCAATGTGCGTGGGATCGGGGTTGCAGTCATGATCAGTTGATGGGGATGGAAGCCTTGTTCGCGCCCTTTTTCCCATAATGCCAGACGTTGATGAACACCGAAACGATGTTGCTCATCAATGATAACCAGTGCTAATCCGGCAAATTTCACCTGCTCCTGAAACATGGCATGAGTACCGACAACCATACTCACCTGACCGCTGGCTATCGCCTCTTGCTGGGTTTGCCGCGCTTTGCCTTTCTGTTTGCCAGCCAACCAACCGACCTGAATGCCGAGTGGTTCAAGCCATTGACGGAAGGTATTCGCATGTTGTTCCGCCAGCAGTTCAGTGGGCGCCATCAATGCCACTTGTTTGCCGTGAACAATGGCACGCACGGCGGCTAGCGCTGCCACCAATGTTTTCCCTGAACCGACATCCCCTTGTATCAGTCGCATCATGGGGACATTTTTTTCCAAATCCTGTTCGATTTCCGCAACGACACGGGCCTGTGCGCCTGTCGGTGAGAATGGCAACTGGCTTAAAAGTTGCTGTTTCAGCGCATCATCTGCTGTAAGGGGATAGGCGTGAAAGCGCTGGGCTCCCGCCCTGACCGCCAACATGCTTAAATGATGTGCCAGTAACTCTTCCAAAATTAGCCTTTGCTGGGCTGGATGTCGGCCATTCTCCAAATCGTCCAGAGACGTATTCGGCGGGGGATGGTGCAATGTACGCAGGGCATCGGGCAGGCTGATTATCTTGTGGCTGAACTTTTCCGGTAAGAGTTCATTAATGGTGCAGGTGTCCAATATTTCCAAGGCCTGATCGATTAACTTGCGCAGTGTTGTCTGACGGACTCCCTCCGTTGTGGGATAGATGGGGGTTAATGTCTCTTGCAGTTGGATGTGGTTGGCATGTTGTTGGACTTTATATTCAGGGTGAATAATTTCTGGCCCTTGATTCCCGCGACGAATTTCGCCATAAGCCACAACGTGCTTTCCTGCGGCCAGATTATTTTTCATGGCAGCAGTAAAATTGAAGAAACGCAGGGTCAATATGCCTGTGCCATCGTTGATTTGGCAGGTCATAATACGTCGACGCCCAAAAACCACATTGGTGCGTAATATTTCACCGGTTACCGTGGCATAAATGCCAGGCAGTAACTCATTAATGGTATACAGGCGGGTTTGATCCTCATAGCGCAAGGGCAAATGCAAAAGCAGATCTTGCAGGTTGACCAACCCTAACTTGGCAAGTTTAGTGACCTGACTGGCTCCAACACCACGCAGGGTGGTTAAGGGGATGGCATCAAGTAGTTGGCCTTTCATGCGATTTCTCCGTCAGTGTGATTTATTTCCTTGCTGATGGTGCCGTTGTTGCTTGCATAGCTGACCACCATGACTCACTGGCAATGATGTGCCCTTGCTCATCTATCAAAGGTTGTTGCAGTCCTTTACGGCGGGCAACGGTGGCTAACACGGGATATCCACCTTCGAACAGCAGCTTTTGCTGTTCCTCTTCCGACAGCATGCTTTTTTCCCGCGGGTACATGCCCGCCAATTGACGTTGTCGTTGTGCTTCATACAGGATCAAAGCAGATGCAACAGAGACATTCAGTGACTGCACCATACCGGCCATTGGAATAATGATATCGTGATCGGCTAAAGCGATGGCTTGTTTTGAGATACCTTTTTTCTCCTGCCCCATAATAATGCAGGTAGGTTTAGTGTAATCAATTTGGCGAAAATCGACGGCCTTATCAGAAAGATGGGTTGCCAGCACTTGCATGCCATCAGATTTAAATTGGTGAACAGCTTGTTCAATCGTGGCATGGGTTTTTACCTGAACCCAGCTATGACTGCCCGCTGCGGAAGCGAGTTGAGTCCTTAATTGCTCAGTAGGCCAGATAGCATGGATTTGGTGGATACCAACGGCATCCGCAGTACGAATAACGGCGGATACGTTATGGGGTTTGTGAACTTCTTCTAAACAGATCGTCAGGTCAGGTTGACGCATTGCCATCATCTGGCAAATACGTGCGTAACGTTTAGGATTCATACCCTTTAATTTCGGTTACGGCTGACTCGCATCACGTCTGGCATGACACGTATCTTACGCATGATATTCGCTAGCTGGATACGGTCTTTGGTCGTCAGCCTGATGAAAGCACAGTAAACGCGGCCATCTTTTTCCTCTGTATTCATGCTTTGAATATTGGAGTTGACATCATTAATGGCGGCAGTCAGGTTTGCCAGTGCACCTTGGTGGTTAAACATATCGACTTTAATTTCAGCAATAAAATCGCTATTGATATCTTTATCCCACTCAACCGGCATGAATTTTTCCGGCTCTTTCTGGTATCCACGGATATTGCGACAGGATTCGTGGTGGATCACCAACCCTTTTCCGGGACTGATGTGGGCAATAATCGGGTCGCCTGGAATGGGGCGACAACATTTGGCAAAAGTAATCAAAATACCATCAGCGCCCTTGATAGGCAGCTTACGGGAAGAATTGCCATTGTTGTTTGGTGTTTTCTCTGGTGAACCGAGCAATAAATTGCGCGCGACAACCACACTCATGGCATTGCCCAAGCCAATTTCCGCGAGCAAATCATCCAACGTGGCGAGTTTCATCCTTGCCAGCTCTTTGTTGATATTTTTTTGCGGAATATCGGTAATTTTCGTGCCATTGCCAAGCGCATGATTGAGCAGGCGACGCCCCAAACTGATGGAATCATCCCGTTTCAGGTTTTTCAGTAACTGGCGGATTTTGGCACGTGCTTTGGAACTCACGACAAAGTTCAGCCACGCAGCATTAGGGCGAGCACCCGGTGCCGTAATAATTTCGACAGTTTGCCCACTGCTAAGCGTTTGTGACAAGGGATAAGGCAGACGATCAACACGTGCCCCGACACAAGCGTGGCCGATATCCGTGTGGACGGCATAGGCAAAATCGACCGGGGTCGCGCCAGCCGGTAACTCAACGATGCGTCCTTCAGGGGTAAAAACGTAAATCTCATCAGGGAACAAATCAGATTTAACGCTTTCAATAAATTCAAAAGAGCTGCCGGCACTTTGCTGGAGTTCCAGCAAACTTTGCATCCAGCGCTGGGCACGGACTTGTGCAGTCGTACCCGATTCCCCTTGCTCTTTATAAGCCCAGTGTGCAGCCACCCCCATTTCCGCCATTTGATCCATATCTTCGGTACGGATCTGAACTTCGACAGGCACCCCATGCGGGCCTATCAGGGAGGTGTGGAGGGACTGGTAGCCATTGGCTTTGGGGATGGCAATATAATCTTTTACTCTGCCGGGACGTGGCTTGTACAAGCTGTGCATTTGCCCCAGTACGCGGTAGCAGGTATCAAGATTATTGACGATGACGCGAAAGGCGTAAATATCCATGATGGAATGGAAACGCTGTTCTTTCAGACGCATCTTACGATAGATTGAATAGAGATGTTTTTCGCGGCCACTCACGGTGCATTTGATGCCGGCATCCGTTAACCTGCCTTCAATCTCAGACAGAATTTTTTGGATCATCTCTTTGCGATTACCACGAGCGGCTTTCACAACCTCTTTAATCACGCGGTAACGGTTTGGATACAGGGCTTCAAACCCAAGTTCCTCCAGCTCCGTTTTTAGGTGATGAATACCGAGACGGTGGGCTAGCGGACTATAAATTTCTAGCGTTTCCCTGGCAATGCGCCGCCGCTTATCGGGGCGCAGAGAGCCAAGGGTTCGCATATTGTGTGTACGGTCTGCCAGTTTGATCAAAATGACGCGAATATCCTGCACCATTGCCATGATCATCTTGCGGAAGTTTTCAGCCTGCGCTTCCTTTTTATCACGGAAGTTCAGCTTATCCAGCTTGGATACCCCTTCCACCAATCCGGCAACGGTCGTGCCAAATAGCTGTTCTATATCCTGAAATGTTGCAGGCGTATCTTCAATGACATCGTGCAAAAGTGCCGCCATCAGTGTTTCATGGTCAAGGCGCATTTCAGCCAAAATACAGGAAACAGCGACAGGGTGAGTAATATATGGCTCACCGCTGGAGCGAGTTTGCCCTTCGTGGGCATCCCGCGCAACGACATAGGCCTGTTTAAGCAGATCAATTTGATCTTCAGGCAAATATTTCAGAACTAGCTGATTCAGGCTTTCAAACAGGTACAAGGCAGACCTACCGTAAAATTAACGACGACCTTCAGCAGCGATAGCAGAAACGGCTTTGATTTCTGCGGCGTCTTGCTCTTGCTGTTCCTGACGTTCACGAACATCGAGAATTTTGTTGTTGATGAGGCCTTGCTCAATTTCACGCAGGGCAAGAACAGTCATCTTATCGTTTTCTTCTGGAACGAGGGGATCTTTGCCACCCACTTGCAGTTGGCGTGCTCGGCGAGCAGCGACCAACACCAGGTCAAAACGGTTACCAATTTTTTCTACTGCGTCTTGAACAGTTACGCGTGCCATATGTGTGCTACTCCACAGATAAATAAATGACTGGGCATGATACTGAAACTTGGCTCAGTCTGCCAATAATTTGCTGATTAAGGCATCATGCCGCTGAGTTTGACGATCTAATCGTAGACGCTCTGAACGAATAATCGATTGTAAATCGGCCAGTGCCGTATTGAAATCATCATTGATGATGACGTAATCATATTCGTTGTAATGTTCCATCTCCGCGACAGCTTGAGCCATTCGTTTGGCAATGACCTCGTCACTATCCTGACCGCGCCCCCGCAGGCGGCGGAGCAACTCTTCCTGAGAGGGGGGAAGAATGAAAATGCTGCGAGCTGCTGGCATTTTCTGGCGGATTTGTTGTGCACCTTGCCAGTCAATATCAAGAAAAACATCAACGCCACTGGCGAGTGTTTCATCAATGACTTTTCGGGATGTGCCGTAATAGTGACCAAAAACACAGGCATATTCCAAAAATTCATCATGCGTGATCATATTTTGAAATTCATCCACTGTGACGAAAAAATAATGTTCACCATGATTTTCGCCTGGACGAGCTTGCCGCGTTGTATGCGAAACAGAAACCTGCGTGTCATACAAAGGCTGAGTTTTTAATAAAGCCTGAATAAGGCTCGATTTGCCTGCTCCACTCGGCGCAGAAACAATATATAACGTTCCTTGGTTCATGATGATTTCTTGACTGATTGGATATAAACAAACGCAAGCGCAGGAATATAAAATCCCACGGATATAAGATCTCACATAGTATACACGGATACATTAATCCATGCAGCGCTACAATACATGCCAACGGACATTTCACCAAAATTTTTTCTCAACAAACGGGCATTAATGAAACATTTTGTGAAACATTTTGTGAAAAAATAGTCGGTTGCAGAAATTACACCTTTATTTTTCGAAACGCTTCGCAAACTTCTTTATTTCATCTTGGTAAAAATTCTTCTGCTTTTTATTCTCTGCCCATCGCTTATACCAATCCAACTTCAAGTTGCCGTTTGCAAGCCAATGAGAGTGCTTATATCTCCCCGTTACGCGGGGAGATATAAGACGCATCTTGAAAGGCGACGGGTATAGGTATCAATTTTCAGGAACCGATGGAGCAAGGATGCTTAATTTTCTTATCAGTTTTTTAATAACAGTATGGATACTGCTATTTGGTATGCCAATGGCATTTGCAAACCAGGTTCATTGCCCGGCCTGGTCACAAGAAAAATTTCAGCATGAAATTAAGCACCTGACACAGCAGGTAGCGAAGTGGGATCACCTTTATCGCCAGCAAGGTATTAGCGAAATAGATGATGAAATCTACGATCAATTATTGGAAACCTTGAGAATTTGGCAAAGTTGCCTAAATCACGACGAGTCAAGTCGCGCTATTGTCTCTGCCAACCCGGTTAATGCTGTTGCTGATACCCCTGAGCTCCAGGCAGGGAAACAACTTCACCCTGTCCAGCATACAGGCTTACATAAATCGAAAGGAATACAGGGAATTCACCAGTGGTTGCAAGGGCGTACGGGAGTGTGGTTGCAACCTAAAATTGATGGTGTTGCCGTGACGTTGGTGTATGAAAAAGGCCAATTAGTGCGGTTAATCAGCCGTGGTGATGGCATTGAAGGAATGGACTGGATGGATAAGAGCGGGTTGATTCCCAGTATTCCGCAGCGGATTAACAATGCCCCTGAACATTTGGTATTACAAGGTGAACTTTTCTGGCAGCAGGAACACCATCGGCAGGCCGTTGCGGGGAGCTTGGGCGCGCGCAGTAAAGTCGCGGGCTTAATGATGCGTAAGGCTCCTACACCGGAACTCAAACAAGTTGGCATTTTTATTTGGGGCTGGCCGGATGGGCCAAATTCAATGGCGGTGAAACTGGAAAGATTGGCTGTAATGGGGTTTCCCATCACACAGCAATATAGCCACCCCATTGCCACAGCAGAAGAGGCCGAAAAAAGCTGGCAAGACTATTTTGTCCAACCGCTCCCTTTTGCGACGGATGGTGTTGTTTTGCGGCAGGAAGTTGAACCAACAGGCCGACAATGGCGAGCGGGATCAAACAGTTGGGCGATTGCATGGAAATATCCACTGCGGCAGCAAATGACAACGGTAAGAGATGTTAACTTCACGATAGGCCGGACAGGGAAAATATCTGTCCTATTAGCGCTGGAGAAAGTAAAGGTGGATGATCGACAGGTAAGCCGAATCAACCTCGGTTCTATCAAACGCTGGAAGCAATGGGATGTTTATCCCGGCGATAAAATTACGGTAGCGTTGGCGGGACAGGGTATACCCAAACTCGATAAGGTGGTGTGGCGTATGGCGCAACGCCCGGATATTCAGCCACCTAATGAGCAGGATTATCATTTCCTCAGTTGTCTGACGTTCGATCATAAAAATGAGAACAATGATATCCATTGCCAGCAACAGTTTATCGCACGCCTGACCTGGCTTGGGGAAAAATTGAAAATGAAAGGCGTTGGAGCAGGGACATGGTCAGCGTTGGTCAGGCATGGGTTGGTGGCAAATTTAACGGATTGGTTGGTTTTGAATAAGGGGCAGCTTGAGGCAGTCGGTCGTATAGGGGCTAAACGTGCAGAGTTACTCTTTTCCCAATTTCAGCAAGCAAAGTTACAGCCACTCCCACTATGGTTAGAGGCTATTGGCTTGCCCCATGCCAAGCACCTTACAGATAAGCAGACAGATAAACAGGAATGGCAGTGGCAAACGTTATTATCCGCTGCAAAGGCAACACCCGCATTAACCGTAAAACAAAGAGAAAAAATCCTGGCCTTTTTACAGCATCCTGAGATTAAGGCCGTAATTCATAATTTGTCCTTACAGGATATTGAGAATAGAAAAGGGATATTAAAACGTGAATAGGGGCAAAAGGTTGCCCCAGAGGTTCATGAAGGTCTCAGTGATCGGAGCCATCATAATTGAAGATAGGTAATCCAAGACGGTAACGAATCGCGATCAGTCGTGCAGCCAGCCCGGCAACAAGCGTAATCAAAATGACGCTGTTTGGATGTAATGGCGTATACAGTAAGGCGATATAGAGCCAGGCAGCGGCAAAAGAGACACCGGCATAAATTTCTTTTTGGAATACCAAGGGAATGGTGTTGCAAAACATATCACGCAATACCCCCCCAAAAACGCCAGTAATCACGGCGGCAATGGCGGCGATGATCGGGCTATAGTGCATATCCAACGCGATTTGTGCACCAATGATGGAGAAGACGATTAAACCAATTGCATCGAGAATAAGAAACAGACGGCGTAGGTGTTTCATCATGGGGGCAACCCAGATAGTGAGCACGGCAGCACAGGCAACGGTCACGATATATTCTGGATTTTTTACCCAGCCGAGGGGATAGTGCCCCAAAATAATATCACGGACAGTGCCTCCACCAATGGCTGTCACGGAAGCAATAATGATAACGCCGAAGACATCCATTTTTCGACGACCTGCGGCCAAGGCGCCTGTCATGGCTTCAGCCGTAATACCAATGATATAAAGGACACTGAGTAGCATAAGTTTAATCAACTGGAATATAACGTAACGTAAAGTAAAGAGTACTGTTGAAATATTAACGTCTCGACTGAAATTTTTTAGCTGAATTTGAATAAAATTAGTTTTTATTATCCGAACCCCCGCAAAAGAAGGCAGTAAAATGGTTTTTAAGGAACGTCAAATCACATTCGATAGCCGTAGCCATCAGATAACTAATATAAATGTCTGGACTCCAGACAGCCAATGGTTGGTATACGACGTTCGCCCTCATGGGGCATCTTTTACCGGTTTAACGATAGAAAAAATTCATGTTAATCATGGACAAACTGAAATTATCTATCAGGCAAAGGAGGGTGCCCATGTCGGGGTTGTGACTGTTAGTCTACAAAAGCCGGTTCGTTATGCCTTTATTCATGGCCCAGAGAAACCGGATGCACAGTGGCAATATGATTTTCATCACCGCCGTGGTGTCATTGTTTCCGATGCGCAGCCAAACGTGGCCATTAACATTGATGCAATGGACATTACTCCACCTTATACCGCAGGCGCTTTGCGGGGCGGGACGCATGTCCACGTTTTCAGTCCCGATAGCAGCCGCTTAAGTTTTACCTACAACGATCATGTAATGCATGAATTAGATCCTGCACTTGATTTACGTAATGTGGCGGTGGCTGTTCCTTTGCGAGCGGTGATGCCGGCCAAAAAACATCCGAGGGAATATGATGGGAGCTATTTTTCGGTTGTGGTGAGCGAGACGACAGCTTCCCCGCGTCCCGGAAGTGATGATATCAACCGAGCCTATGAAGAAGGGTGGGTAGGGTTGCGTGGATATCGTAAAGAGAATGGTCAATGGCAGCGTTGGGCACTGGCTTTTATTGGGGATACGTGCACGGCCAAGGGTGAAAAAGTGCCGGAAATTTATCTCGTTGACTTGCCTGAAAACGACCATGACTATGCCATAGCAGGTCACCAACCTTTGGCGGGTACAGAGACAACGTTACCGACACCGCCTGCGGGAGTGAAGCAGAAACGTTTAACTTTCACGCATAACAGGCGCTGGCCAGGGGTGGTGAATATTCCACGTCATTGGCTCAGAATATCGCCGGATGGCAGTAAAATCTGTTTTCTGATGAAAGATGAAGCGGGGATTGTCCAGCTATGGTATGTCTCACCAAATGGTGGTGAGCCAATGCAGATAACCCACAGCAAGCACAGTATACAATCCGCCTTTAGCTGGGATAGCCGTGGGCAGTTTCTTGCCTGTGTCTGTGATAATAGTGTTGTACTTTGCGACAGCCAGACTGGAAAAATGCAGCGTTTAACGGAGCGTACCGATGATGCACCTTCTGCCGATGCGGTAGTGATATCACCGGATGATCGCTATGTCGCTTTTATGCGTGATGTTGAGGGTTACCGGCAACTATGTGTGGTTGAAACCGGGATTAACTGAAACAGGTAAAAGTAAAAACAGGCATCGCGGGGCATGGCGGTGCCTGGATATGGCGCTTATAAAAACGGGCTATAGAGATAGAGTGTGCCATTTAAGACGATAAGGGTGATGGCTCATCATCAGGCATCGTGGTCACCAGTTTCTGGTGCAGGCAATATGACGATTGGGGTTTCATCTAGCTGCTCTATACGATGTTTAGGGGATTGCTTTGCGCTATCTTGATCGGAACGGACATAATCATAAGGTAGCAGAAGGGTGTCCAGTAAAGCAGAAAATGGCAGATCGATTGCCAGCAAAGGTTTCATAAACCAACCGGTTTTGTCATCTTTCAGCATGCCAATATTTGCTTTTGCGCCAGAATAATAGCCTTGATGGGGACCGTTATGGGTCATGATACTGGAACAACCCGTAACAAGTGACCATCCTAACGTGGTACATAGTAATAGAAACACTTTACAATTTTTCATCATTTCCATGATCTCAATGAGTTAATTTGCCAATATCAGAGACTTTATTCGCTATTTAACGCCACTTTTCCAAAGCATGACGGGTGCAATCCTTTATATCGTTCACCCTTCAATGCTATTTCACCCTTTAATACTAGTTACTATAGTCAGGTAATATTCAGTTTGCTATAGCACTTATCGCTAAATTTAATAATTTTTTTGTAATTTGAATTTCAATTTTTTTAAATTCGTTTTCTATAAAAAATAAAAACTTTCCCTGCATAAAACGGGGGATATAAAAATGTTTAAACCACACAATATGTGGTTTAAAACACATAACTTACTGTAAATTCATGCCAATATTTAATGGATGGCAAGGCTATCAATGATGGGCGTGAGGGGAAAATGACTCATTTCCCAAATGATTAACCTTTGGTAAAGGAAGCAGGTCATGGGTGATATTGCATTGACAATGAGCTTGCTGGCACTGGCGGCCGCATTGGGGTTATGGATAGGCAACTGGCGAATACAGGGTATCGGTCTTGGAATTGGTGGGGTGTTGTTTGGCGGGATTATTGTAGGCCATTTTTCCCAGATGTATTCTCTGTCTCTCAGTAATGACATGCTACATTTTATTCAGGAATTTGGCTTAATTTTGTTTGTTTATACTATTGGTATTCAAGTTGGGCCGGGCTTTTTTTCTTCCCTGCGGGTTTCTGGCCTTAAATTAAATGGTTTTGCTGTCCTGATTGTTATTATTGGGGGTTTAGTTGCTGCAATTATTCATAAATTGTTTGATGTTCCTTTGCCAATTATTTTAGGTATTTTTTCCGGTGCCGTGACAAATACGCCATCTTTAGGCGCCGGGCAGCAAATTCTGGTTGATTTAGGATCTGAGCCTTCACTGGTTAGCCAAATGGGAATGGGCTATGCAATGGCTTATCCCATGGGAATTTGCGGGATTTTGCTGGTTATGTGGTTGGTTCGCCTGTTTTTCCGAGTGAACATTGAACAGGAGGCCAATTCGTTTGATAGCCAAAGCAATCAGAGCCGGGAAGTGCTCCAGACAATGAATATCGCTGTACGTAATCCAAATTTGACTGGATTAATGATGCAGGACATCCCTTTGCTCAATCATGATGACGTTGTTTGCTCTCGCCTGAAACGGGAAAATTTATTGATGGTTCCTCAGCCAACGACCGTGATCCAGAGTGGGGATCTGCTTTATCTGGTGGGGCAGCGAGAAGTACTGAACCAGATTAGGTTAGTCATTGGGGAAGAGGTCGACGTTTCGCTGTCGACTGCCAGTGATATGCTTCAATCCGTCAAGGTGGTGGTGACAAATGATGAAATATTGAGCCAGCGGCTTGGGGCGCTTAATTTAAAACAGAAATACGATGTTGTCGTCACTCGCCTCAATCGTGCAGGCATTGAACTGGTTGCCAGTAATAATGCCAGTTTGCAGTTTGGCGATATCCTCAATATTGTCGGTCGTCCTGAAGCTGTCGAAGCCGTCACCCGTCTGTTGGGTAACTCGCAGCAAAAACTCCAGCAAGTTCAGATGCTACCGGTATTTATTGGGATAGGGTTAGGGGTTTTATTAGGTTCGATTCCTCTGTTTGTTCCCGGTTTTCCGGCCGCGTTACGGCTGGGATTGGCAGGCGGGCCTTTGGTCATTGCGTTGATTTTGGGGCGGATTGGTACATTCGGCAAACTTTATTGGTTTATGCCGCCCAGCGCGAACCTGGCATTACGTGAATTGGGGATTGTGATGTTTTTGGCGGTCGTCGGGCTGAAATCTGGCGGCAATTTCATTGATACACTGCTATACGGCGAAGGATTGGTATGGATTGGTTATGGTGCATTGATAACGATAATTCCCCTGTTAGCCGTGAGCTTGCTGGCTCGCATCATGGTCAAAATGAATTATCTCAGCTTATGCGGGGTGCTGGCCGGTGCCATGACAGATCCTCCCGCGCTGGCTTTCGCTAATGGTATCCATAGTACCAGCGGGGCGGCGGCGTTGTCATATGCGACAGTTTATCCATTGGCGATGTTTTTAAGGATCATGTCTCCCCAAATTTTGGCCGTTATTTTCTGGGCGTTATGACTTAGACCAAGGTTGGCTACTTAAGGAAAATGATTTGATGGGCTAAACGTGCTTTAGATCACACAATGTGGCTCAATTGTCTTAAGTTGGCTGCAATTTGAGATAGTAGCGGCAGTTTAGGGTCAAAAAATCCTGCCTATTCAATTCATTATAATAATCATTTTCTGGTTAAATAGATGCAGTTCAGGGAAAGGTATAAAAACAGGGATTGTTTTTCTTTCCTGTTTGAAAAAATGTGTGTGAAGAATTCTTTTGGGATTCTAATAACTACTGTCCTGCTCGCAGGTAAAAAGTCCTCGTTATCATCTTGCTCCCTCCCCCTAAAATGAGGGAGCTTTTTTTTATTAAGGGTCGCTTGCGATAAAAGATCAGCTCCCTGCTTCTTTATGCGCTAACTCAATCTCTTCAGACAGAATTCGAATGCCTTCTTCGATCTTTTCAATATCAGGAACATAGTTCATTCGCATACATTGGTGGGCATGTGGCCAATCCTGCTCCAGCCCTGGGAAGAAGAAATGTCCCGGCACCATCAGTACCTTGCGTTTCTTTAACCGTTGATAAAGTTCTTCGGTCGTGATGGGTAAGTCCTTGAACCAGAGCCAGAGGAATATCGCCCCTTCCGGTTTATGGATAAGGCAGCGATCTTCCGAAATATAGCGCCGAATCGTTGTGATCACGTTATCTACCCGCTGTTTGTAAAAGGGTTGAATAACCTCTTGTGACAAGCGGAACAGGTCGTTACGTTTAATCATTTCCAAAGCGATAGCTGGCCCAACTCCCCCAGGGGATAAGCTGATAATGCCATTCATGTTACTGATAGCACTGATGATTTTTTCATTGGCGACAATGATCCCGCAGCGAGAGCCGGGCAGTCCCAGTTTGGACAAACTCATGCACAGAATAATATTGTCATTCCATAGCGGGGTCGCTTCGCTAAAAATGATACCAGGGAATGGCACACCATAGGCATTGTCTATCAGTAGGGGGATCTGGTGTTGCTGAGCCAGGCTATCCAGATGCAGCAATTCTTCGTCGGTGATCACGTTGCCAGTTGGGTTGGTCGGACGAGAAACGCAAATCAGGTTGATATCGTCGGTAATATTCAGGTGATCGAAATCGATGTGGTATTTAAATTGGCCGTTGGGGAGCAATTCAATATTCGGTTTATTGGCGACAAATAATCCTTCATCCAAACCTGAATCCGCATAGCCAATATATTCTGGCGCAAGAGGAAATAAAACCCGCTTCATTGAGCCATCTTCAGTGCGGCCAGCCAGTAAGTTAAACAGATAGAAAAAAGCGCTTTGGCTGCCGTTGGTCAGGGCAATATTTTGTGGGTGGATATCCCAGCCGAGCTTTTCTCTTAACTCCTGGGCTAACGCCGCTATCAAGGTGTTTTTCCCTTGTGGCCCGTCATAGTTACAGAGGGTTTCGCTTAATTGACCGTCTAACGCCATGTCAGTCAATATCTGCTGAAAATACTTATCCATTGCTGGAATATGGGCAGGATTGCCACCGCCTAACATCATTGCGCCAGGTGTTCTCAGACCTTGATTAAGATCATTCATCAGACGGGTAATTCCCGAATTTTGTGTAAATTTGTTGCCGAATTGCGAAAATTTCATAGTGGCGTTTGCGTCTGTTTTTTGGATGAGAAAAAAACACCATACTCCGCTGATTACTAGGGTGCAATGGGGTAAAACGGACATTCTGTGTTCGCATATCCCTTATTTTGGGTTTTTGTTGAAGTTTAAAACTGGATATTTGTGTTTAATCCAGTTTTATATTTTAAAGTGGCATTTTTGTTTATTTTTATGCACTAATTTTAATTTTCATCACAGATAACTTATTTCCGACATACACAACTGACGAGGTGATCATTAACTAACCCTGCGGCTTGCATAAAAGCATAACAGGTGGTGCTGCCAATAAATTTAAATCCTCGTTTTTTCAGTGCCGTTGAAAGGGCATCGGAAGTGGCTGTTTGGGCAGGCACTTCTGACACGTTTTGCCAGTGATTAGTGAGAGGGGAATGATCAACGAAACGCCAGATAAAAGCGCTAAAATCTTCACCTTGTTCAGCCATGGTTAAGTAAGCACGGGCATTGTGAATGATCGCATTGATTTTAGCTCGATTACGCACGATCGCTGTCTCTTGCAGCAGTCGCTTAACGTCCGTTTCATCCATGTTGGCAATTTTAACCGGATCAAATTGATAGAAACATTTTCTATAACCTTGCCGTTTTTTCAGGATAGTCAACCAGGATAAACCCGCTTGTTGTCCTTCCAGACAGAGCAGTTCGAAGAGTTGTTGGCTATCTTTGAGTGGGGTTCCCCATTCGTTGTCGTGATAGGCCAGATAATCAGGGTCGGATGTTACCCAACCGCAGCGAGTCATTTCTTTGTTCATGAATCGAACTTCACCTCAAATACTGGTTGATAATTACACCAATGTTAGCTGTATAAATATACAAGTAAAGAAACTTGAATAAGATTTTTTTATACCGTGGCAAAATTGGGGGGTAATCAGTGCTGTATATCTTACGTTCAAAGGGTATACTGGCCTCTTTCGTTTAAATTCATATGTATCGCGTGCGGATTCAACATGCAAAAGTTTGATACCAAAACCTTTCAAGGGCTTATCCTGACACTTCAGGATTACTGGGCGCGTCAAGGCTGTACCATTGTTCAACCACTGGATATGGAAGTCGGCGCAGGAACCTCTCATCCTATTACTTGTTTGCGTGCTTTGGGGCCTGAGCCTATTGCAGCAGCTTATGTGCAGCCTTCCCGTCGTCCAACTGACGGTCGTTATGGCGAGAACCCAAACCGCCTCCAGCACTACTATCAATTCCAAGTTATCATCAAGCCATCTCCCGATAACATTCAGGAACTCTATCTGGGGTCCTTGAAAGTGTTAGGACTCGATCCCACTGTTCATGATATCCGCTTTGTCGAAGATAACTGGGAAAACCCAACGCTGGGTGCCTGGGGGCTGGGCTGGGAAGTGTGGCTAAATGGTATGGAAGTGACTCAGTTCACTTACTTCCAGCAAGTGGGTGGTCTTGAATGTAAGCCAGTGACGGGAGAGATTACTTACGGTCTGGAACGTCTTGCCATGTATATTCAAGGCGTGGACAGCGTTTATGATCTGGTATGGAGCGATGGCCCGCTAGGTAAAACCACCTATGGCGACATTTACCATCAGAATGAGGTTGAACAGTCTACTTACAACTTCGAATACGCTGATGTCGATTTCTTGTTTACCTGTTTTGAGCAATATGAAAAAGAGGCACAGGAATTACTGGCACTGGAAACGCCGCTGCCATTGCCTGCTTATGAGCGCATCTTAAAAGCGGGTCATACCTTCAACTTGCTGGATGCCCGTAAAGCAATTTCTGTGACAGAACGTCAGCGCTATATCCTGCGCATCCGTACTCTGACCAAATCAGTTGCTGAAGCTTATTATGCCTCCCGTGAGGCGCTTGGCTTCCCTATGTGTAACAAGAAATAAGAGGCCATCATGATTCAACAGACTTTCCTTGTGGAAATCGGCACAGAAGAGCTGCCACCCAAGGCGCTACGTTCATTGGCTGAATCCTTTGCAGCCAATTTTAAAGCAGAACTGAATAATGCCAATCTGGGTCATGGTGAAGTTAGCTGGTTTGCGGCGCCTCGTCGTTTGGCGCTGAAAGTCGCAAATTTAGCGGCAGCACAGGCTGATCGTGAAGTTGAAAAGCGTGGCCCTGCGATTGCTCAGGCATTCGATGCAGAAGGTAAACCCACGAAGGCCGCAGAAGGTTGGGCGCGGGGTTGTGGTATCACCGTTGATCAGGCTGAACGCATGGTAACGGATAAAGGGGAATGGCTGCTTTATCGCGCCCAGGTTAAAGGCCGTGACGCAAAAGCGCTGTTGGCCGAGATGGTGAGCCGTTCTCTGGGTAAGTTACCGATCCCAAAACTGATGCGTTGGGGCGATAAAGAGAACCAATTTGTCCGTCCGGTACATACCGTCACTATGTTGCTGGGCAGCGAAGTCATTGCAGGCAAAATTCTGGGGATTTCCTCTGATCGTATTATTCGTGGTCACCGTTTTATGGGTGAGGCGGAATTGACGATTGAGAACGCAGAGCAATATCCTGCGATTTTGCAGGAGCGTGGTCGGGTTATTGCCGATTACGAAGCCCGTAAAGCGATTATCAAGCGTGATGTAGAACAGGCCGCTATACAGCTTGGTGGCGTGGCGGATCTGAGTGATAGCCTGTTGGAAGAAGTCACTTCACTGGTGGAATGGCCGGTTGTACTGACGGCGAAATTCGAAGAAAAATTCCTGGAAGTCCCGGCGGAAGCGCTGGTTTACACCATGAAAGGGGATCAGAAATATTTCCCGGTTTACAATAAAGCCGGTGAATTAATGGCAAACTTTATCTTTGTCACCAATATTGAATCTTCTGATCCGCAGCAAATCATTTCAGGTAATGAAAAAGTGGTTCGTCCACGTCTGGCGGATGCGGAATTCTTCTTCAAGACTGACCGTAAACAACGTTTGGAAGACAACCTGCCTCGTTTGGAAACCGTGCTGTTCCAGAAACAGCTGGGCACCCTGCGTGACAAAACGGATCGCATTCAGGTTTTGGCTGGCTGGATTGCGGAAAAAATCGGTGCAGATGTCAATCAGGCGACGCGTGCGGGCTTATTGTCCAAATGTGACCTGATGACCAATATGGTGTTCGAATTCACCGATACGCAAGGTGTGATGGGCATGCACTATGCCCGTCATGATGGCGAAGCGGAAGAGGTGGCATTAGCACTGAACGAGCAGTATCAGCCACGTTTCTCTGGTGATGCGCTGCCATCAACCGGGGTTTCCTGCGCCGTTGCCATTGCCGATAAAATGGATACCTTGGCGGGGATCTTCGGGATTGGCCAGCATCCGAAAGGGGATAAAGACCCGTTTGCCCTGCGCCGTGCGGCACTGGGGGTTCTGCGTATTATCGTTGAGAAGAAATTGCCTCTCGACCTGCAAACGTTGGCAGAAGAAGCGGTACGTTTGTATGGTGACAAGCTGACCAACGGAAACGCGGTGGATGATGTGGTTGAGTTTATGCTCGGTCGCTTCCGCACCTGGTATCAAGAGCTGGGTTACAGCGTTGATACGATTCAGGCAGTACTGGCACGCCGTCCAACCCAACCCGCAGATTTTGATGCCCGTATGAAAGCGGTTACGCATTTCCGCACTCTGGATGCCGCCGTTTCTCTCGCGGCAGCCAATAAACGCGTATCCAACATCCTGGCGAAGTCGGAAGAACCGTTAAATGACACTGTCCTGGCTTCCGTCCTGAAAGCGGCAGAAGAGATCCAACTGGCAACCCACCTTGTTGTGTTGAAGGAAAAACTGGCTCCTCTGTTTGCTGAAAGCAACTATCAGGATGCGTTGGTTGAACTGGCTTCCCTGCGTGAAGTCGTGGATGCCTTCTTCGACAATGTGATGGTGATGGATGAAGATAGCCAGGTCAGGGTGAATCGCTTGACGCTATTAAGTGAATTGCGTGAGCTGTTCTTGCGTGTTGCCGATATTTCACTGCTCCAGTAAAACCGCCGTGTTGGATAGTTTATCGTCAAACAATCACTTATCTTTAAAAAGGTATTGACGGTTTGCGGCGCTGGCAGTAAGATGCGCTTCGTTTTCGGCGAGTAGCGCAGCTTGGTAGCGCAACTGGTTTGGGACCAGTGGGTCGGAGGTTCGAATCCTCTCTCGCCGACCAGCATCCCAGAAACCCTGCTCTTAGGAGCGGGGTTTTTTTCTTACAAGCCTATCTGCAAGTTGGTTCAAGTGTGTTTTCGCTTCGTGCATATTTGCTTGAATAGCCATTCTCTCTCTCCATTAGCTAAGACTATATTACAGTCAATGGCGAACAAAATATCATCAATCATATTCATCTAAGCAATAGACTTAAAACAATTATCCTGAGCGACGCACCTTCTCATCGTGTATCCCCACTTTTCATAAGCCGTTCTGGTTATGATTTGATCACCTGGTCACAAATGAAAAATTCTCATCACCAGAGTTTTATCCTTTTTATTTGTTTGATATTTAGTTGATTTGTTTGTTTAATGTGCTTCTTGTCATGTTTTTTAACCATTGTTGTTAATAACTCTTTTATTTTGTGTTTTTCTTATGTTTCTATTGTTAGGTGTGATTATGTTGACGTCAGGCGTAACAATTGATTAATTGATAAGCGAAAAAGAATAAAACAAGCTAATAAACATCACAAACGGGGTCCAAGTAATGACAATTTCCAAGAAAAAACAGTCTAGTCTGTTCAAGCTGGGTGTCGGCCTTGTCGCACTGGCTGTTACCGCGAGTATTCAGGCAAAAACGTTGGTATATTGCTCTGAAGGTTCTCCTGAAGGTTTTAACCCACAGCTATTCACTTCTGGTACAACGTATGATGCCAGTTCAGTCCCAATTTATAACCGTTTGGTGGATTTTAAGTTAGGTACAACAGAGATCATTCCCAGTCTGGCTGAGCGTTGGGACGTGAGTGAGGATGGAAAAACGTATACTTTTCACTTACGCAAAGGGGTGAAGTGGCACAGCAATAAAGAATTCAAGCCAACACGTGATTTCAATGCAGATGATGTGATTTTTTCTTTTATGCGTCAAAAGGATCAAAACCACCCGTACTATAAAGTCTCTGGTGGCAGCTATGAATACTTTATAGGCATGGATCTGAATAACATCATCAGCAAAGTGGAAAAAGTGGATGATTATACGGTTCGCTTTGTGTTATCCCGCCCTGAAGCGCCTTTTCTAGCTGATATCGCTATGGACTTCGCCTCAATTCTGTCCAAAGAATATGCCGATGTGATGATGAAAGCAGGCACTCCGCAGAAAGTTGACCTTGACCCGATTGGTACTGGTCCCTTCCAACTCGTGCAATACCAAAAAGACTCCCGAATTCTCTATAAGGCATTTAAGGATTATTGGGAAGGGCCAGCAAAAATTGACCGCTTAGTGTTCTCCATTACCCCTGATGCGTCTGTGCGTTATGCAAAATTGCAGAAAAACGAATGTCAGGTGATGCCATATCCCAACCCGGCTGATCTCGCCCGCATGAAACAAGATAAAAACATTGTCCTGAAAGAACAGGCGGGGCTGAATGTCGGTTATCTCTCCTTTAATGTCACCAAACCGCCGATGGATAACCAAAAAGTCCGTCAGGCGCTGACGATGGCGGTCAATAAAGACGCCATCATTGATGCGGTTTATCAGGGAGCAGGACAGAAAGCGAAAAACCTGATCCCACCGACTATGTGGAGTTATAACAACGACATTAAAGACTATTCCTATGATCCCGCCAAGGCCAAGGAATTGCTGAAAGAAGCGGGTTTCCCGAATGGTTTTGAAACGGATTTGTGGGCAATGCCGGTACAGCGCCCGTATAACCCGAATGCCCGTCGCATGGCGGAAATGATTCAGGCGGATTGGGCGAAAATTGGCGTTAAAGCCAAGATTGTCAGCTATGAATGGGGGGAATACCTGAAACGCGCCAAAGACGGTGAACCGCAGACTGTCTTGTTTGGATGGACAGGAGACAATGGTGACCCTGATAACTTCTTCGGAACTTTGTTTAGCTGTGCTGCCAAAGAGAGGGGTTCCAACTATGCCAAATGGTGTTACAAGCCATTTGAAGACATTATCCAGCCAGCACGTGAAACCGCTGATATCAACAAGCGCACGGCGCTTTATAAACAAGCACAGGTTGTCATGCACGAACAAGCCCCTGCATTGATCATTGCCCACTCTACGGTTTATGAGCCAATTCGTAAAGAAGTGAAGGGCTATGTGGTTGATTCTTTTGGTAAGCATTACTTTTATAACGTTGATCTCAAATAATTCTTGCTGTTGAACTGTTGTGAGTCACCATCCCCCAGATTTTTCTGTGGGGATGGTTTCGCTTCTCTGATGGGCAAGTCGATTTTGCATACACCAAGCGGCCTGAAGAGCCGTAACTGGTATTTAAAAAGAGAGCTCAGGATATGCTGCAATTTATCCTCCGACGTCTGGGGCTAGTGATCCCAACATTTATTGGTATTACGCTGCTGACTTTCGCGTTTGTGCACATGATACCGGGTGATCCCGTGCTGATCATGGCGGGAGAGCGGGGTATATCTGCTGAGCGTCATGCTCAATTACTGGCTGAAATGGGGTTAGATAAGCCTCTTTGGGAGCAATATTTTCATTACATCAATGGCGTATTGCATGGTGATTTGGGGATCTCGTTGAAAAGCCGCATTCCTGTGTGGGATGAGTTTGTCCCGCGCTTTAAGGCGACATTTGAATTGGGCTTCTGTGCCATGTTATTTGCCATCGCTGTCGGTATTCCGGTAGGGGTATTGGCGGCGGTCAAACGGGGTTCTGTCTTTGATCACACTGCGATTGGCTTGTCATTGACCGGCTATTCCATGCCCATTTTCTGGTGGGGGATCATGCTGATCATGCTGGTTTCCGTCTACTGGAACTTAACCCCGGTTTCTGGCCGAATCGGCGATAGTGTGTTTCTTGACGACAGTTATCCCCTGACAGGATTTATGCTGATCGATACGCTGATTTGGGGCGAGCAAGGCGATTTCACTGATGCGGTTATGCACATGATTTTGCCCGCCATTGTGCTAGGCACGATCCCGCTCGCCGTGATTGTGCGCATGACCCGTTCTGCCATGCTGGAAGTGCTTGGCGAAGATTATATCCGCACAGCCAGGGCAAAAGGGTTGAGTCGCCTGCGTGTCATTATCGTCCATGCATTGCGTAATGCGTTGTTACCGGTCGTCACCGTGATTGGCCTGCAAGTGGGCATCATGCTGGCGGGTGCCATTTTGACAGAAACGATTTTCTCATGGCCGGGGTTAGGGCGCTGGTTGATCGATGCTCTGCAACGTCGTGACTATCCGGTGGTACAGGGCGGGGTATTGTTGGTGGCAACCATGATTATTCTGGTCAATCTGGTGGTTGATTTGCTGTACGGCATCGTCAATCCGCGCATTCGTCATCGGAAATAAGGAGCACATGATGACTCAACTCACTGAGCCAGTCGTATCGGGTGCACCGAAATTAATGACGCCGATACAGGAATTTTGGCACTACTTTAAACGTAACAAAGGCGCCGTGATTGGCCTTGTCTATATTATCCTGATGCTGCTGGTTGCATTATTGGCGGGGGGATTGGCTCCGCATGGTCCGGCAGAACAGTTCCGTGATTCTTTGTTGGTGCCTCCGGTATGGCAGGAAGGCGGAAGCTGGCAATTTATTCTCGGCACGGATGATGTCGGGCGCGATATTCTGTCCCGCCTGATGTACGGGGCACGCCTTTCATTGCTGGTTGGCTGCCTGGTTGTGGTGATGTCACTCATCATGGGGATCATTCTGGGCTTATTGGCTGGGTATTTCGGCGGCGTGGTGGATGCCATTATCATGCGTATCGTCGATATTATGTTGGCCTTGCCAAGCCTGCTGCTGGCATTGGTACTGGTGGCTATCTTTGGCCCCTCCATTATCAATGCGTCATTGGCACTGACTTTTGTCGCCTTGCCTCACTATATCCGCCTGACAAGGGCGGCGGTACTGGTGGAAGTGAATCGCGATTATGTGATGGCTTCTCAGGTCGCGGGGGCGGGCGCCATTCGCCAGATGTTCATCAATATCCTGCCAAACTGTCTTGCGCCGTTGATTGTGCAAGCGTCATTAGGGTTTTCGAACGCCATTCTCGATATGGCTGCCCTCGGTTTTCTGGGAATGGGGGCACAGCCACCCACGCCAGAGTGGGGAACCATGTTGGCCGATGTTTTGCAATTTACCCAGAGTGCGTGGTGGGTTGTGACCTTTCCGGGGCTGGCTATCCTGTTGACAGTACTGGCGTTTAACCTGATGGGAGATGGGTTGCGTGATGCACTTGATCCTAAGCTCAAGCAGTAGGGGTATTGTGAAATGGCATTATTAAATGTAGATCAATTATCGGTGCATTTTGGCGATGGAGATGCGCCATTTCGCGCCGTTGACCGTATCAGCTACCGTGCTGAGCAGGGCGAGGTGGTCGGTATTGTTGGAGAATCCGGTTCAGGTAAGTCGGTCAGTTCCCTGGCGATTATGGGGCTGATTGATTATCCGGGTAAGGTCATGGCCGAAAAACTGGAATTCGCGGGTCGTGACCTAACTAAAATTTCAGAAAAAGAGCGCCGTCAGTTGGTGGGGGCGGAAGTGGCGATGATTTTCCAAGATCCCATGACCAGTTTGAACCCATGTTACACCGTCGGTTATCAGATAATGGAAGCCTTGAAAGCCCATCAAGGCGGCAATCGGAAGACGCGGCACCAGCGGGCAATCGACTTATTAACCCAAGTGGGGATACCTGATCCGGTTTCTCGTCTGGAGGTCTATCCGCATCAATTATCGGGTGGGATGAGCCAGCGCGTGATGATCGCGATGGCGATTGCATGTCGTCCGAAACTCCTGATTGCCGACGAGCCGACGACGGCGCTGGATGTCACTATTCAGGCACAAATCATCGAATTGTTGCTGGAGTTGCAGCAGCGGGAAAACATGGCATTACTCTTGATCACCCATGATTTGGCGCTGGTAGCTGAAGCGGCTCACCATATTATTGTGATGTATGCCGGACAGGTCGTCGAAATCGGCAAAGCAACGGAAATCTTTCGTGCGCCACGCCATCCTTATACTCAAGCATTATTGCGGGCATTGCCGGAGTTTGCAGTGGACAAATCCCGTTTGGCATCGTTACCTGGCGTCGTGCCCGGAAAATATGATCGTCCAACGGGCTGTCTGCTTAACCCTCGCTGCCCTTATGCCAATGCGCATTGCCGTCAGGAGGAGCCGCCATTGAAATCAGTGGGAGAGCGTCAGGTTAAATGTCATATGCCGCTGGATGATGAAGGGAGGCCGACAATATGAACATTCACCAAGATCGGGAACAAGAAAAAGCGACATCACCTTTACTGAAAGCAACCGAGTTAAAGAAATATTATCCGGTGAAAACCGGCATATTCTCGCCTGAGCGTATGGTCAAGGCGTTGGATGGCGTGTCATTTGAATTGCAAATCGGCAAGACACTGGCGGTTGTCGGCGAATCGGGTTGTGGAAAATCGACGTTGGGTCGCCTGTTGACCATGATCGAAAAACCGACTGATGGGGAGCTTTATTATCTGGGACAAGATCTTCTGGTGCCTAATAAAGAAGCAGAAAAACTTCGTCGCCAGAAAATCCAGATTGTATTCCAAAATCCTTATGCCTCTTTAAACCCCCGTAAAAAAGTGGGGCAGATTTTGGAAGAGCCGTTGCTGATTAATACTTCGCTTACTGCGGCTGAGCGTAAGGAAAAAGTCTTGCAGATGATGGATAAAGTGGGACTCAAACCGGAACATTATTCACGTTATCCACATATGTTTTCGGGGGGACAGCGTCAGCGTATCGCCATTGCCCGTGGATTGATGTTAAACCCAGATGTGGTGATTGCCGACGAACCCGTTTCGGCGTTGGATGTGTCGGTACGAGCGCAGGTTCTGAACCTCATGATGGACTTGCAGCAGGAACTGGGATTATCTTACGTCTTTATATCCCATGACCTTTCGGTCGTTGAGCATATTGCTGATGAAGTGATGGTGATGTATTTGGGTCGCTGTGTGGAAAAAGGCAGTAAGGAAATGATTTTCAACAATCCGCGCCATCCTTACACGCAGGCATTGTTGTCAGCGACACCTCGCCTGAACCCTGAGTTACGCCGTGAACGCATTAAGCTGACGGGAGAACTGCCAAGCCCGATGAACCCACCTTCGGGGTGTGCTTTTGCGGCTCGTTGTCGTCGTGCTTTTAGCCTGTGTACCCAATCCCAGCCCAAGTTAAATCAATATGGTGGTGGGCAACTGATCGCGTGTTTCGCGGTCGAACAGGATGAAAATCCATCCACCTAACCCTATTTGACCGCGGTATAACAGATAAGCGTTGTAGCAGAGTAGGTTGCATAGATAGCCGTATAAACGTTATACAATCGCTTTATTGAGTGATACCGTTATACCTCGGTCAGTTTCTCTATTGCCACTTATCAAAATAAGACGGCCGCAAGTAAAATCAAGTATACTCACCCGCATTATTAAGATGTGCGGGTCAGTGCTTTCACTATTATTGGTTTAGTATCTTTGGTATTGGTTTGGATAAGATGAAATTGCGTGTCAAACGTTCGTTAACCATTAAACAGATGGCCGCAGTGACAGGAGTCACTTTGGTTACCATTGCTATTTTCATCACCATCCAGTTATCTCACCTATTACAGCAACGGAAAGATGATTATATCAGCCAGCTTAACAATGCGGCGGTGCAGATCCAGACACCTTTGGCAGAAGCGCTGTTAAGTTCAGATCTCAATAAAGCGAAAACGCTGTTGATTGGATTGAAGACCTCAGGCATTCTGGGGCGCGCTGATGTGTTGTTACCTGATCACGTTCGGGTAATGAGCCTGGATTTTGCAACGCATCGTCCTATCCCTGAACTGGCAAAGCAGGTTTTTGGCATTCCTGTTGAAGTAAAAATTCCCCTCTATGTTTATGGTGTTTCGCCAAAAACAGCAGAGTCACAAGGGCACCTTATTTTGCAGGTTGATGCCAATCGCGTGTATCGTTTCGCCGTGAACACTCTTGCATTAATGTTGACCACTTATTTATTGCTTGCGCTGATTCTTACGGTGTCGATAAGCTGGTGCGTCAATCGCATTGTCATCCATCCACTGCGCGATGTTGCGCGGGAACTGAATAAAGAACAGGCGCCAGTACCGATGTCTTGCCCTAAAAGCCATCAGGATGATGAGTTGGGATTGCTGGTAAAAGGCTATAATCGTCAGGTTAATAAGCAGAAAACACCATCAAAATGAAACCTTACAAGATGAATGGTGGTCTAACCCATGATGATAATATCCAGGTATAGCTGATGGTCTTCGGTCTTGAAGGATAAAATTAAACAGGTAGGGGTAAGTAGAATGCTGGGCAACAAAATCGGATATCTTATTGGTGGTGCGATTCTGGCTACGACTTGTTTGGCGCAGGCTGAAACCTTGCAACCCGATCCGGCCTGGCAACAAGGCAAACTGGAGAATGGGTTTAGTTGGCAAATCCTGCAAACACCACAGCGGCCTCATGACAGAATACAGTTGCGGCTATTGGTCAAGACCGGTTCATTGTCCGAGAAAAACCGACAACGAGGCTATACCTACCTGATCCCGAAAATCGTCTTATCCAGCAGCAAAGATTTATCATCACAGAAGCTGGAAAACCTATGGCACAATGCGATAGACACTCAAAATCCTTTTCCGCCCGCCATTGTTTCCTATGATTTTACCCTTTATAGCTTGAGCTTACCGAATAATCGTCCCGATCTATTGCAAGATGCATTGGTATGGTTGTTCGATATTGCTGGTGGTGCCGTATTTACACCGGAAACCTTGGCACAGGCCATGAAAGGGGATGGGCATCCTGTCGCGACTTTTCCACCAGATATCCAAGACCCGGTATGGCGTATGCGTCTGCAAGGCTCGACGCTTATCGACCATGATCCAGGGATACCCGTATCAGTGCCTGTAGACATAAAAAAAGTCGAAAATTTCTATCATCAATGGTACACGCCAGATGCGATGACACTGTATGTCGCAGGGCATGTTGACAATCGTTCACTGTCAGAACGGATTAATCAGGTATTTGCGCCATTGGCGGGAAAACGGCAGACGCCAGAGCCTGTTCCTACCTTATTGCCACTGAAAGCCGCAACGATTGGCGTAGTGAGTGATAAGATCACGCAGGATCGCTTGTCTTTAACCTGGAATTTAAAATGGTTGCCGATTAACGATTCACAAACCCTGATCCAGTATTGGTTAAATGACCTGGCGCGGGAAGCGCTTTATCGTTACCTGCAATCGGGGCTTAAAGACAAGCAGGATGAGATGAAATTAGGCCTGGATTGCCGCGTGTTGTACCAGCGGGCGAGCTGCTCATTAAATCTGGATTCCCCTACGGACAAGCTGCTGGAGTCCACGCTATATCTGGCCTCCCAACTGTCATCATTGCGGGAAAATGGGTTGCCACAGGCACAATTTGATGAACTCTCTGCCCAGAAGCGGAGTCAACTCCAGCAGCTATTTGCCATGTATGCCCGCACCGAAACCGATATCCTGATTAACCAACGTCTGTTGTCACAGCAAAATAATGTGATAGATATCGCGCCAGAGCAATTCCAGCGGTTAAGGCAGGCGTTTTTATCCTCCCTGACGCCCCAACTGTTGAATAAAAAACTGCAAGAGATGCTGTCCCAAGAAATCTCTTTTATTCTGGTGCAACCAAAAGGTGAAGCGACGATTGACGTTAACCAAATCAAAAATAGCTTTAACCAGATTATGCGACCAGGGCCACAGCCGGAGAAACCGAAAGCGCCGCAAGGGTGAATAAAGGGGAGTAGGGTTAATAATGAGTGACTTATTTTCATACCAATTATCGGTTAACTATATTCAAAAGCAATCCTATTCCGAATATAACCATAAGTCCTCCTACAACTGCATCAAGCCATTTTCTAATGGGAGTCCTAGCGAATGAACGAGACGCTAAGCTGATTAGCCGTGCTAATGCTTGATGATATATTAGATCAATAATGATAACCCCTATAAGAATAGTAAATTGGATACCTAAGTTATTCGGATTTCCAGAAACAGGTGCAAACAGCCCGAAAAAGAAAGCTGCCATCTTAGGATTACCGATGCTAACGTAGAATCCCTTGAGAAATGCTTTTCTTGTTGATTGATGGAATTCAAATGTCTGGGATTTTCTATTCTCTGTTTCCGTATTCACGTCTACTGTCACTGTATTATGTTGATTTTTTATATGTAAACGAATCAACATAATGCCAAGGTAAACGAGATATCCTCCCCCTACAATCTGGATTATGGTTAGCATCCAAGGCAATGCTGCCAAAATAGAGCTGAGACCAAGCAAAGTTGCGACTGCATAAATCGCAGCCCCTAATGTAGTGCCAAAAGCAGTTGCAGCCCTGCTTGGGATCCCCAGTGACACACATCCGAGAAATAATAACCATGCTTGGACCTGGGATTGGTACAGCTAAAGTATAAATAGCAAGAGAAATAAAAATGGAGCTTATATGAAACACTTCCATCGGAATAAGCACTCCAATATTATATTGCCGTTGATTAATGTCATAAGACACTTGCATTCACATAATAAGTGCAACACGCGACCCAATAACAGGGCAGTTTCACCCACCCTGTTTTAAGATACCTATCTTCACTTATTTCTTCGCAGCCGCCCGTAACTCGGTCACGCTTTTACCCCCAACCCCCCAGTTATCGGTTTCGACCTCTTCAATTATCACAACCGTCGTTGCGGGATTTTTCCCCAGTACATCCACCAGCAATTGGGTTGCACCTTCAATCAGTTGCGTTTTCTGCTCGGCGGTGGCGCCTTCACGGGTAATTTTGATGTTCACAAATGGCATAAAAATGACTCCTTTTTGGTTTGTTATGACAAGTAGGTACAGTAAAAAAACAGTTTTATTTATTGATATGTTTCCACGGCTTATTTCTCTTCTGCGGTGGCGATCCAGGCCGCGCAAAACAGGGTCAGGCGGGCGAAGAAATAGAAGAATGCCATTAAACCGATCACTGATCCAAAAGCCGCGCCAGAAGGGGAGCTGGCAAGGCGGGGTAGCATCATGGTCATAATATATTTGATGATTTCAAATCCAATGGCCGCCATTAAGGTTCCTTTGAACAGTGCTTTTCTTTCAGGGCGATGGCGCGGCAAAATCCACAATATCCAAAGAAATAGCAAATAATTGGCTGAAATGGAAATGGTCATGCCAATGGCCGTCCACGCAGGTCGCAGCCACTCTATGCCTTCCAATCCGAGGGCGTGGACGATGGTCGCTTGGGCAGAGCCAGCGATGGACGTCAGTGAAAGGGTGATGACCAATGCAAACAGCAAGCCGAATAAGGAGAAAAAGTCGCGAATATATTGAAAGTAAATTTCCTCTTTATCTTCATGATGGCGCTCCCAGACGTCCCTGGATTGGGCGAGTATCGCTTCGCGTAAATTGCCGACCCAGTTGACCCCGGAGTAAAGGGCTATCGCCAGACCGGTCAATCCCACCGTTGTTCTTTGGTTGATCGCCGTGTCTACGCTGTTTTTCAGGGTGTTGGCGAGGGAAGGATCGCTAATGCTATTGACGATGCCATTGATCAAACGTGCCAGCAAATCAGGATTGGAGGCCAACACAAAACCGGCGACGGCAAAAGAGAGCATTAGGATTGGGATTAAGGACAGAAACGAGAAATAGGTGATAGCCGCACCAAATTGGCTGCCCATGCGGTCGTTAAAACGCTGTGCCGCCCTAATAAAATGGGCGATAAAAGGAATACGACGGATGGCATTGCCAATACGCATGGTGACGGAAAGCGCTTTTTTACTGCCGTACAGCCCTTTCTCTAATGGAGTAAGATCCTTTCCTGTCTTGGGTGGTTCCCTGTTTTCATGGTTATCGGGCATGACATCCTCTGGCAAAAAAATAGGTATGCGAGAAAAGAGTAACAGGCAAAATGGAAAAGGCAACTGTAAGGAAATATTCAAGAAATACGGTAGCCTGATATTGGCTACCGTATTAGAAGATCACGCGTTGATCATGATGCTTAGTCTAATTGACGACCCTTAACTTCACTGTGAACCGTTGGAAGTTCAGTATCGTGGCCCTCATTTTTCACAAATGGGACTTTACCGGAGAAAATATCCTTTTGTGCCGAGGTTGCCAGACTGGTGAGGGAATCCGGTACATTAACACCTAAGTTTTTGCCCTTATCGTATCCCGCGACGGATTGCGAGTTAATTTGCGGGGTATTGAGCGAGACAGAACCTTGGGCGCTGTCAATTTTGCTGCCCACTAAAGATGTGGTTCCAGTGGCATCCAGATTAACCCCTTGAGTACCGGTCAAAGTTGTTTGCTGGCTTACGGCTTCCCGATCAAGCGTATCGTAGTTGCCTTTGAGTTTGCCATTGAAGCCCTTGAACGCGGTTTTCAGTTGATCTGTCAAACTGGGTGCTTCACCTCCGGTTTTAACCTTGTTAGCCGCCACGGTGTCTTGTGAAGAACCTTCTACTGCGGCAGAAGCAGTCTGTTTAGCCAGCGCATCCCCTTTGACCGTTTTGCTATAACCCAAGCCTGCATCCAGACCCATATTCAGGCTATGAGTACTGTCTTTACGGCTTTCAACATTGAGATTGCCACCGACGTTGCCCGTGACCTGCTCAGCATCCACATTGGCGCCTTTGAGTGAAGTATCTCCTGCGCTGGTCAGGTTGATATTGCCGCCAGAAACATGGGCATTACGGTGCGTGGTCTGATCGAGCTGGTTGACGCCAAATTTCAGTTCACCGCCGATGTTATATTTACTGTCAGTCACTTTGTTGGCTGGATCGGTGGTTGCCGAGGCATTGCTTGTCGCGCCATCACCGGCCTCATTTTTGCGGGTTGTGGAAGACATGCCACCTTTAGCTTTAGCGCCGATGTTCCAGCCATGGGCGTTGGCGGTATCTTGTGCCGAAGTCAGTTCGATTTTTCCGCGCTGGGCGGTTAAATCTACCTGTTTGCCAGATAAGTTGGCACCTTGTAATGTCAGGTTATTGCCGGCATTCAAATCAACACCTTGCCCACCGGTAATATGGCTGGTTTGGGCGGTTGTCTTGTTTTGGCTGTCGGTATGATACCCGCCACCGAGGCTGCCACTGAAATTCTTGCTATCCGGGCTACTGCCTACCGTCAGGGAAGCTTCGCCATTGTAACCATTGCTCTGTTTCTCATCGCGATGGGTGGCTTGGTTGAACTGAATATTTCCACCTGCATTAACGTTAGCTGAACCTTCGCCCGCATTCATTGACGTGCCTTGGTAGCGGGCATCTCTGGTGACCTGAACATGAATACCGTTTTGGGCGTTGATGTTGCTGGTCACTGCGTTGGTCTGGTTATTGGATGTTTCCTGATGGTTACCACTGCCTTTGCCACTGACGGAAATATCCGCCCCCGTTGTGGTGTAGACACGCAAGCTGGCATTGCCGGTCGTGTCAGCGGCGTGAGAGTTTTGGCTGTTGGTTGCTGCTTCACTGGTATGGCTGCCAGCGGTCAGAGAGACAGCGCCTTTATTCGCCTGATATTGCGTTCCCTGGTCATAGAGGTCACCGTTCGTGGTGGCTTTGACATCACCCGCCTTGATGGACGTTACCACTGCATTGGATTGATGGTCGTTGGTGTAACGGCTGTTGCCATTCATCGCCAGTTCAATACCCGCATTAGGCAGACCCGTTTTTGTGATGGATGTATCCAGCTTCTTATCTGCGGCGGCCTTGGCGGTTTGCTCCACCGGGCGGGTTGTCGCACTGTAATCGGCAGTTCCGCTGATCTCCCCCCCGACCTGTAATTGGCGGGTTGAATGAGATTCCGTATTGGCTGTGGCGACATTTTTGATGCTGCCGGCATTAGCCTGATAGGTGCCCTGTACTTGGTGATCCGTACCCTGTTGCGTTAACGCTCCCATTGCGTTCAGCTCAAGGTTGCCAGAAATCTGGGTTTTTGCCACCTCTGCTGTTGTCCGGCTTTGGGATTTTCCATTGCTGTTGTAGGTGCCTTCAACACCACTACCGAGCTTATCCATACCGCCCGTGGCAAACACACTGCTATTGAGTTTTTCTTGTGAGGTTGCACTCGATGTGCTGTTTTCTCCGGCCAGCAACGCGATATTATTGCCGGTAATTTTGGCATCGGCTTGAGTGGTGATCAGGTTAGAGCCAGTCACCGTGACATCTTTGCCAGCATTGACAGTGAAGCTGCCGCCATTCAGCTCTGATGGGCGTTGTGTTGTGTTTTCACTTTGTTGTTTATCGAGCGTGTGCTCAAAACCCACCCCCGCACGATATTGGTTATCTTTCATATCCTTGGCGTAATATTGCCAGTCAAGGTTGGTTTTTTCCTGCTGGTATTGATCTTTCTCAGCATAATTCAGGATATTGATATTACCTGACGTATTCAGTTTCAGCTCACCCGCACTTTTTGCCAGGCTGCCAATAACATTGATGTCTTTATTGCTGAGTAATTGCAGATCTGCTTCGGAAACCAAGTGACTGCCGGAAGACGTTTGTTGCTCGTTATGTTCTTTATTTGTATTTTTGGTGATGTTGAAAACAGTGCCTTTTCTTTCATCCACCTCTTTATAGGTATGGCTGACCGCATTATCGATAATTAATTGCCCGTCATTGGCTTTAACATAGGCCCCTTTTTCGGCTTTGATTTTACTGCCCGTAATGGTGATGCCATTGGCGCCCGTCAGCAGCAAATGGCCGCCTGCGGTCATTTCGGAGATATGGTGGGTTTCCGATTTATCGCGGTTATCTTTTTTGCTGCCCCCGGCAATGCCCTTCCAATACGTCTTATCCTTATCAAGAATTTGCTCATCAACGAGGGATTGGACAGTAATATGGGTTTGCTGATCCGCCGCCACAATCAGGTTTTTGCCTGAATGAAGATGAGTCCCGATAATGTCAGCATTTCCTCCCGCTTTGATAACTAAATCGCCGCCGGCGCTTAATTCATTGCCGGTACTTCGTTGGGTGGTATTGACCTTGTTCCAGTATCCCGTTTGCAATGATGCAGAATGGTTCTTTTTATTCCCCTTCTCTGAGGTCATTTCTGATTCCACCAGACCCGCCAACTTCACATCTTTCTGGGCTGATATGAGTAACTTGTTGCCGGCTTTGAGCTTGCTGCCAAGGACTTCTGTCTCACCTTCACTGGCATCCAAATAAATGTTTTCACGCGCGGTGAGGGTATTGCCTTCGTGCTGATATTTTTCATTCTCATTGGTGACATCATACTGCCACGCAAGTTTCGACTGATTGTTGGTCTTACGGTCAAGTTGGTGAAGCTGTTGCCCGTCCAGTTTCAGCCTGGCGCCAGTCAGTTTGACGTTATCCCCGTCAATATCGGTGGCCATCACGTGATTATTTTGTTTGGCCACCAGCGTGATATTTTTGCCTGTCAGTTGGGTGCGGGCAACCGATTCACTGATTTGCTGTCGTTCTGTATAAACGCTGCTAAAGGTGTTTTGGTAATCATTGCTGCCCCTGTTGTTTGATGAGGAGTGGTTCAGGCGTCCTTGGGACAGCACGTTATTGCCCCGCAAGGTGATATCCCCCCCTTTTAGCGCCGCGGCTTCTAATTTCACATCGCCGTAGGATTCAATATCAATGCCATCATCGGCGGTTATCTTGCCATTTAAATTAACGCCGCTTCCTTCCGCGGTGTTCAGCAGACGAATGCGCCCGGCTTGCATACTGCCAAAATAGTAGCTATCGAGTGCGCCAATATTCGCTTGTTGGGTATCCAAAATGTGACCATCGGACGAAATTTTATTATTCCCTGTCGTGATATTGAGGTCTTTTGTGGTGATCACCTGACCATTGATATCCATTTTCGGGGCAATCAGATTCAGCACATCATGATGGGATAATCCACTGTTCTTGATGCTCAGGGCATTCTGGTTATCAAAGGTGTTGAAACCTTGCAGCACCCCATTGTCCACCAGCGGATTACCGACAACCAATGACGCCTGATTCGTATTGATAAACCCACAGCCGTTACAGGTGATACCGTTAGGGTTTGCCAGCACATAATCGGCGGCGATACCGAACACTTCTTGTTCACCGAGCAACAGTGACGGATTACGGCTAATAACCTCATTTAAGATCACACTGGCAACTTGCCCATTGAGGTTGCTGTTGGCAGATAATTCGCCGGCCAATTGTGATGTTCCATTCTCCAGAGAGTTATTGAACACCGCCCCCATTTGATCGACGTTGAAATCCTGATACTGGTTATGTGATAACCCTGATTCGGAAGGCGCCGCGATATTGACCACGGTTGCACCGTTACCCGCTTGAATAACCTCCGGGCTGTGTGCGGCATCGCCACCAGGAGTGATCCCATTAGCAAAACTGACTGAACAGGTTGCCAGAATAATTGCCATAGAAGCGGCGAGTTTTCCCGTAGGAGATAATTTGAATTTTTTATTTTTCATCTTATTACCTTATTTGCTTTTTTGATTGCCATGTGCAGCGCTCTGGGGGATCACTGTTCTAGAAAATTGTTTTAGGAAACGGTTCTAGCGATCATCCCCACCAATCACTGCGGTTAAAAAACATCAAATGGTTAAAAAACTAAAAAGTGTAAGAAACGCGGGTGAGCAGTTGTATAGGTTCATCCGTGTTCCTATTTTGGTGAGAAAGAAATTTGCCGCGGCTGACTTCAACATCCGCAAGCAGGCGCTGATAACGCAGTGTCAAACCTGCACTCAATCCGGCACTACTTTGCCAACCATACTGGCTGCGATAGCCTTTAATTTGACCAATATCCACGCCAGTACGCAGCGAAAGCGAGCCTTGGGGAATGGGGATTGAATGGGAAAGCGTATTTCTCAAATACCAGCCATTATCAGCCGATGACACATTTTTGCTGAATCCGCGCACGGCATTACGGTCGGTCATATTGAGCCACTCAACACCGGGTAGCCCATTTTGGCTGTACTGGGCGTAAAATTGGCTGCTCAATTGGTAAGGCACATCAAAGAGTTTGAAACGCTGTTGTAAATTTGCCGACACTTTCCCTTTGGTAAACTGTTTATTTAGGTGGGTTGTTGTGGTTTGGGCACCAAACCACGGCATCCCCCGTTCAATACTCATATTGAGGGAAACCAGCCCAGAAGGGATGAGTTGTAAGTGGCTAATCGTCAGTTCGAGAACACTCAAGGTCTGGCTATTGACGGAGAGTTTGTTTTTCTGGAAATAGTTGGCGTAATCCTTATAAACTAACTGGGTGCTTAATGTACTAATTTGCGATTGATTACGATGGAAAACCCAATCGGTACGCATGCCTGTTTGCCGTGAATTCCCGTACATCTTGAACGCATTTTTTTGTAAACGGGGGTGGCTGGTGTATTGGGAATAGCTGTTAAACCCACTCAATGTCACGGCGCCATAAGGCAGCGAATAGAACAGGGTATAGGCGCGGTTATATTGGCTATCGGGTTTATCAATCGTGCTGCTGCCGTTGAGGCTAACAAAGTCAGAGAATCCCAATGGGCTGTCAACGCTGGTGGTGAGCCGCGTGATCCATTTTCCCGTGCTTTTTTGACCATAATTATCGGTTGTGGTGGTGATTCTCCACGCAGAAGTGTGCCGATTGTGCAGCCTGACGATGGAACCCCCATTGACTGTACCCGGTAGAATATCGAGGGTCGTTTTGTTTGATTGCAGACGATTGGCCTGATCCAGCCCTTGATCAAGCTGATTCAGGTTAAGTGGCCGATTGACCGAATGTGGGAAGAGTGTTTGGCTATTGACCCAACGGTCGCCTCCTTCTATTGCCTCAACAAAACCCTCAACAACATTGATCCCCAGTTCACCACGGATATTAGGGGGAATAAATTGTACCCGTGCCGTAATATAGCCTTTAGCAATATAAAGGTTAGTGAGTTCCGCTGACAATTTGTTGATGTCATTGCTGGTGATACAGCTATCGGGCAGGGCACTGAGTGTATTCAGATCCTTGAGAGAGAGTAAGGTAATACCTTGAAGGTAAACCCCATTGATAGCCAAACACTGTGGGGATCCCACCACCATGGGGGAAACCGTTTGTGGTGAAACGCGCTCGGTGCGATTAATCAACCCTTGATGACGGCGTTCTTCAATTAATTGGTCTATTTCCCGTGAACTATCCTGTAAGGTTCTTCTTGCGGCATCGGTTGAGAAAGCCGTTTCATCCGTAGGGAAAATAGGATTAAGGGCGTCAGTCGATGCGTTCGCCTGAACCGCAGAACTGAATAAGATGAAGATTATCGTCCTTTTAATCATGAGAATACCCAAATGACAATAGTTGATGGGAAAGGTATCGTGTTGGGTTAGGCTTAAACGTCCTAGTTTATTAATTGAGCATTAGAGCATAGAAAATATTTTATGTTGCTCTGATTAACGGTTATGTTTTGTTAATAAGTATAATTTTTAATTATAAATTTACCTTAGTTATTTATTATGATTCATTTTGGTTATGTATTATCCCTGTATGAAGAGATAAGTGAAATTTAATTTTGGTTAGTCAATATTTCAGTAGGGAATAGAGGAATAGCGTGAGGAGCCTTGCTATATTTATTGTGAAAATAATTACTATATGAAAATCTGACAACTGAAAGGAATCAAAAAAAGAGAGATAAAAGAGAAAAATAGGGATTAAAGTATTGGCAGGGGTTTTGGAATATATCCGAATAATTCAGCCAATGAATAATATTCATTGGCTGAAAGATTATCACTTAATACTTAATGAATAAGATATTAAGCAACAATAGGTGCGCGCCAGTCGTCAGCACCAGAAGTACCCGCAGTAGTGTGTTCCCAAGTAATCTTACGATAAGAAAGAGATACACGAACTAATTGAGTGAAGTCTGATTTTGATGGATCTTGGCAGTGTGGCATTTTGCAGTCGATATCAACGATAGTTGCATCGTCCAGCTTTGTCGTAAAGAAATGCTCTTGTTTACCTTCGATGGAAGTACGATACCATTTCAATTCTACCGTAGGCAGCATTTCGCCAGAAGCCAGTGCGTTGTACAGCAGAGGAACTGATTTATTTAATGCAACGGTAAAGCGGAATGGCTTATGCGCACGTTGACCAGAAGGCTGTCCTGATTGTGGATCAGTTGGGACGGTAACGATGTGGTCAAATTCTTGCACCAGCATTTCGTCTTCGTGGCCTTGAACAAAGATATTACCGACGGATTCAGCCGTGAATGAACCTGCAGTGATATGACCCTGAGTTTTACCATGGATGGAAATATAACATGGAGTTGGCATATGAATATCCTATAAAAATTTACCAATATTAGTGTAAGTGTTCATTCCTTGCGTGATTATTCCATTTATTAATCAAATGAGATTATCGCTTGTCAAACACTCGGAGCGGATAATAAAGCCGAAATTTCCTAATGCAAAGTAATTTGAAAAACACAACCTGCGCCTTCGTACAATGACAAATAAAAATTTTATAATTATTGCCGTTGTAAAATTTATCGCTGATTTTTTATAAACAATAAGCCTATTTAACTGGTTTAAAAATAATCGTGTATTTTTGGTTATTCTTAACATACTGATATTAAATAACTTTAAATTTTTCATTTCCATTTTTTTTATGATCATTTGAAAAGTGTTATCTAGATCAAAAAAATGAAAATAAATTGAATTTCTATGGTAATTAATTAATCAACATAAAATAAAAAATGATATTGACGATGATGGTTAATAACGGGTGGGAATATTTTTCTTTATTCAGGTGAAGATGAAAAATATTCCTTTTAATGCAAATGATAGGTAGTGTTATCCATACTCTCACAGAGAGTAAAACCAAATTATTCTCTATTTTTAGAGTAAAAAAATGTTTATAGATTGCGATAAATTGAGATGGAAAGATTAAACGCTTGAATAGGGCTATTTATCAATTTGTGTTTTGGCTTTACATCAAAAAAATAAAGTGTCAAACTCGAACTTGACGATTTTTCGTATCGAAGTTATTTCCACAACTGGATAGGGTATATCTGATTATTTCACTATATGTTGATATAAAACTATTCGTGCCTACAAATATAGTTGTCTTCTTTACTCTATTTTTTTAGGGAGATCTTCTGTATTTATTATATGGGTGAACATTGGAATCATTCTCTCACCAATAATGGGTTGTTAGACAGTTCATGGTTGTATTAGCCAAAGGATTTAAATATGAGTAAGAATAGTCCAGGTAGCGTAGCTCCGAAAGAAAGAATTAATATTAAGTATGTTCCAAATACCGGCGACCAGACCGCAGAAGTTGAATTACCGCTCAATCTTCTGGTTGTGGGTGACCTGAAAGGGAAAAGTGAAGATACGCCAATTGAAGAGCGGCAGACAGTTTCTGTCAATAAGAACAACTTCAATGCCGTAATGAATGAAGCGAACATCAACCTGACCTTTAACGTGCCTAATCGCCTCGATGAAAAAAGCGAAGAAGATCTGCCGGTTAATCTGGAAATAAAGTCCCTGAGTGATTTTTCACCAGATAATATCGCGAAGAAAGTCCCTGAATTAAATAAACTTCTCGAACTTCGTGAGGCATTGGTTGCATTAAAAGGCCCATTGGGAAATATCCCAGCATTTCGTGCGCGTTTGCAGTCACTGCTGGAGGATGAATCCGTTCGTGAGCAGCTTCTGAAAGAACTTGAAATCATCAATAAAAAATAACTGGTTAAAGGAATTTTTAAATGGCTCAGCACGAAGAAAACAGCACAGCGATTGCTTCTGGCGCAACGACTTCCTTGCTTGATGAGATTATGTCTCAAGCGAGAATGACCCCGGAAAATGACGGTTACTATATTGCTAAACAAGGTGTTGCTGCGTTTATCGGTAGCATTCTGGATACGGGCTCTAACGAAGAACCGATCAACAAATTGCTTGTTGATAAAATGATCGTCGAGTTGGATAAAAAACTCAGTGAGCAGATGGATGAAATTCTGCACGCCAAACCGTTCCAGGAATTAGAGTCTTCTTGGCGTTCACTGAAAATTTTGGTGGATCGCACTGATTTCCGTGAAAACATTAAAATCAATATCCTGCATGCGACAAAAGACGAACTGTTGGAAGATTTTGAATTCTCTCCTGAAATTATCCAGTCTGGCTTCTATAAGCATGTCTATTCTTCCGGCTATGGTCAGTTCGGCGGTGAACCTGTTGCTTCCATCATCGGTAACTATGCGTTCAACAACACCACGCCTGATATTAAATTGATGCAGTATGTCAGTTCGGTGGGCGCAATGGCTCATGCGCCATTCCTGTCTTCTGTTTCACCCGAATTCTTTGGTGTTAACCAGTTTACCGATCTGCCTGCCATCAAGGATCTGAAATCGGTTTTCGAAGGCCCTTCACATACGAAATGGCGTGCGCTGCGTGAGTCCGAAGATTCACGTTACTTAGGTTTGACCGCCCCCCGTTTCTTGCTGCGTCTGCCTTATTCCGGCGTTGAAAACCCAATCAAAAACTTCAACTATCAGGAAAATGTCAGCCGTGACCATGAGCATTTCTTGTGGGGTAATACCGCGTACTTGCTGGCTAGCTGCCTGACTGACAGCTTCGCTAAATATCGTTGGTGTCCAAACATCATTGGCCCACAAAGCGGTGGTGCCGTCAGCGATCTGCCAGTCCACCTGTACGAAGCCATGGGCCAGGTTCAGGCGAAGATCCCAACGGAAGTTTTGATCACCGACCGTCGTGAATTCGAACTGGCAGAAGAAGGCTTCATTACCCTGACCATGCGTAAGGGTAGCGATAACGCAGCATTCTTCTCGGCAAACTCAGTGCAGAAACCAAAAGTGTTCCCCAATACCCGTGAAGGGAAACTGGCGGAAACTAACTACAAGTTGGGCACCCAGCTTCCCTACATGTTCATCATCAACCGCCTGGCTCACTACATCAAAGTGTTGCAGCGCGAACAGATTGGTTCCTGGAAAGAGCGTCAAGATCTGGAACGCGAACTGAATATGTGGCTGAAACAGTACATTGCTGATCAGGAAAACCCACCGACTGACGTGCGTAGCCGTCGTCCTCTGCGTGCCGCTGAGATCAAGGTGCTGGATGTTGAAGGCGATCCAGGTTGGTATCAGGTGGCGATGCAAGTTCGTCCGCACTTTAAATACATGGGTGCCAGTTTCGAACTGTCTCTGGTTGGACGTTTGGATAAGGAATAATCATGGCTGCGCTGTACAGTTGGAACAGAGGCAGCTCTGCCAGTCTGTTCGAGCGCATTCAAGGGAAGAGCACTGGCTCTTCCCGTCAATCAAGGATGCGTGCACTGCTTGATTCTATCAAGAAGCATTTAAATGAAGTGCTGAATTCCCGTCCTGGCGGCTGCCAAAGCGCCATTGAGTTAGGGGTCATTGATCTCAATGACGCGACCGCAACCTCAGTGGATTTTAAGCAAAGTATCGAGAGGGCGATTGAAGAGTGCATCAGAAATTATGAGCCGAGAATATCCGCGGTTTCTGTTAGCGCCATCAGTGACGATTCCGATCCGTTGCTGCTGAGCTTTCATATCAGTGCTGAAATCTCTCTGGATGAGATTAACGATCTTGTGGAATTTAGCATCCAGTTGGATAACAACCGACGCTATTGCCTGGAGCGAACTCAATAAATGTCATTTGAAAAATATTTCAGAGATGAGCTGAACTATCTGCGACAACTGGGGAAAGAAGCCGCAGTTGAGCGTCCTCATCTTGCCTCATTTTTGTCAGAACAAGGCTCTGATCCCGACGTTGAGCGTTTGCTTGAAGGTTTTGCCTTCCTGACCGGCAACTTACGGGCAAAGATTGATGATCAGTTCCCTGAATTGACCCACGGTCTGCTTAATATGCTTTGGCCGAACTATCTGCGTCCAACCCCCAGCATGACCATCATTGAGTATACGCCTGATGAGAGCGTTGTGACGAAAGCGACACAGGTCAAGCGTGGCACCCAGATTATGAGCCATTCGTTGTCAACTCAAGATGATATTTATTCGAACGAAAAATCGGATAACAAAAAAGACGATCATGGCCGCTGTACCTTCACGCTCTGCCGCGATGTTTGGCTTTTTCCGCTTTCTATCCGTGATATTACCGTCAATAACAGTAATGAAACCGGCATTATCGGCCTGGACTTTACGTCGAAAACGGCGTTGAATCTGCATGAGTTGGAGCTGGACAAACTGCGTTTTTATTTGAGCGGGGATAACTATACCACGTCTCAGCTCTATTTCTGGCTTTGTTACTATTTCAAAAAAGCAGAATTGGTCGTCGGCGATACCGTGATCCCGCTGCCCGCTTTTGATTTTGTCCCTGTGGGATTTGAGCGGGAAGATGCGCTACTGCCTTATCCGAAAAATGCCTATATGGGCTATCGCATCTTGCAGGAGTATTTCTGTTTCGCAGAGAGCTTCCTGTTTTTTGATGTGAAAGGCGTGCCGCCACTGCCGGAAGATCTCAAAGCCAAAGATTTCAAACTGAATTTACATTTTTCTCAGGCATTGCCGCCCGAAGCCAAAATCCGCCATGACACTTTCCGCCTGCATTGCACTCCGGCAATCAACCTGTTCCCGATGGACAGTGAAGCGATTGAACTCAATGGCAGCCAGACAGAATATCCCTTGAAAGCCAGTTACAGCTTTCCGGATAACTACGACATTTTCTCGATTGATGGCGTAGAAAGCTGGCTGACGGGGGAAAATGGTGAGCGTAGCCGTGCCCGTATTGGCGAGCGAACTTATACCCCGTTTGAAAGTTTCAATCACCAGATCGATGACGAAGATGAGCGTTCTATGCGCTATTTCCGTCTTCGGGTGAAAGAATCGCCTTTCCGCCGGGGATTGGAGCATTTCATCTCATTTGTCCGGGGAGATGAGTCAGAGTTACTCCGGCTCAAGCTGCAAGAAAATGTTTCGATCAGCCTGACCTGCACCAACCGTGAAATGCCCTTAGAGCTGCGCGTTGGCGACATTAATTACCCTTCAAACGGCAGCCCGTCATTTGCGACATTCCGCAATATTACACGGCCGTCAGTGCCTCTCTATCCCCTATTGGATGGCGGCTTGCACTGGTCACTACTGTCAAACATGTCGCTCAACTACATGTCATTGCTGGATAAGGACGCCCTGAAACAGGTGCTGCGTACCTACGATTTCCCCAGTATTCATAACCGACAGTCCAAGCGTTCATCGCAGAAACGGCTTGACGCAATTGAAAAAATTGAAACAGAGCCGACGGATCGTCTATTCCGGGGGCTGCCTGTACGTGGATTGCGTTCAACCCTGTATATCCGGCAACAGGCATTTAGCTCCGAAGGCGAGCTTTATCTGTTCAGTACGATTCTGTCACGGTTTTTCTCACTGTATGCCAGCGTCAATGCGTTTCATATGTTGAAGGTAATCAATTTAGATAATCAGGAATGTTATGAATGGCCGGTACAGATAGGTCAACACTCGTTGATGTAATCACGGAACAAGATCCTGCCACACCACTGGCATTGGACATCGCACAGTACAACTTTTACCAGTTGGTTGAGCTGCTTAACCAACTGGCGGTAGCGTGGGAGAAAACCGGGGAGACAGATCGTCCTGATCTGGAAGCTATCCGTTTCCGTTCCAGTGCCAGTCTGGCATTTCCGACGCGTGACGTCATCTCGCTTTCGCAATCGAAAAGGGGATTCTTCGAACTGGAAGTGTCCTTTCTGGGATTGCACGGCAGCCAGTCCCCGATGCCAGGCTATTATCTGGATTCACTGGCATGGGAAGATGCCCAAGGGGAAAACCGTCTGACGGATTTTCTTAACCTTTTCAACCACCGTTTAATTACGCTCTTGCATCAGATTTGGCGGAAATACCGCTATTACATCTGTTTCAAGAAGGGTGGGGAAGATAATTTTTCCCAACGGATGTTCTGCCTCGTGGGGTTAGGCAGTGATGTTAACCGCCGACTGTTGAACATCAACCACAGCAAAATGCTGGCTTATGCCGGATTGCTGGCAAGTCCAGGACGTTCACCCGAAGTCATATGCAGCCTGGTGTCCCACTGTTTTGATTTGCAGGATGTCACGTTACACGGTTGGCAATTCAGGAAAGTCATCATCCCAATGGATCAGCAGAATCGTTTGGGGGGAACCAATAAGGGCCAGACAGTGGGTGATGAAGAGCTGTCTGTGTTGGGAGAAAACTTCGTCTTGGGTTCCTGGGTTGGGGATTACAGCGGTAAGTTTTTACTCAGTATCAATAACCTGACCCGTGAGCGGTTTCTCTCATTCCTGCCCGATGGCAAAAACTATCGGCCGTTGGTGATGTTCATCTCTTTTATCATGCGCAGCCAGTTCGCTTGGGAACTGCGCCTGGGTTTGGCCGAAAATCAGGTCAGCGGCATGGTATTGGGGGCGGAGCAGAACAACCATCTGGGGTGGAACAGTTTTCTCGGCGAACCGGAAAAGAAACCCTCTGTCATCATTTCAGTTATGGAATAACGAACATGGAAAAACATCAACCCATCCTTTCATTGCGGGTGCTTAATAGTGAGCAACTGGAAAGTGGTAAAGCGGCCAACTGCCAGTTCTCGGCACAGGGCGGTACGGTCGGTAGCAGTGAAAGCCATCTCTGGTCTGTGCAGGATCTCCAGGGCAACGTCCCCCCGTCACAATTCGCCATTAAATGGCAGGATGGGGCATTTTGCCTGCAAGTCCTTGCTGAGTCGATACAGATCAACAAGGCAACCTTGACGCCGGAGTCGGGTTTGATCTTGTTACAGCAAGGCGATCAAATCCAGGTCGGCAATTTGTCGATCAAAATCCACATCAGCTTTTCTGAGGCCGATCGTGTTGATCCTTCAACGATATCGCCTGAGGCGTTGGTTTCCAGCTATAGCAATCCGCTGGATGCCATGATGGAAGGCATTCCCGCCCAAAAATCGGTGTTTGCCCACGATGAAAGTATTGCCCCAACGGTGATGCACCGTTTCAGTGATGATCCGCTGCGGGTACTGGATAGCGAGAGCTTGACTACGTTGAAACCTCAGGTCGAGGCTGATGATACGGAACAACTTTTGCCGCCGGATCATCACCAAACCCCCCCCTTTGCTAACCCTATTTCTGATAACCGAGGCAGCGTTATGGATCAGGAGTTTCTGGATTTACCGGACATCGATTCCGACAGGCAGTACGAAAGTATGGATGTTGACCATGTTGCCATTACCCCTCTCATGCGAGGGCTGGAAGCTCGCCTGCCCTTGCACGACAGCCAGCAGGCGAATGACTTCCTGCAAGAGATGGGGAAAACCATGAAAGCCGCGATTGAAGGGTTATTGGCACTTCAGCGCGAACAACATGGGTTGCGTGACAAACAGCTCCGGCCTATCGAAGATAACCCACTGCGCCTGAATATGGATTATGACACGACCATGCAGGTGATGTTCTCTGATCAGAAAAGTCCGGTTCATCTCTCCGCCCCGGCAGCCGTAGCGGAAAGCCTGCAAAACCTGCAATTACATTATAGCGCCAACCGGGTTGCGATTTCTGCCGCGCTGGACACCATGCTGGACGCCTTTTCCCCAGAGCAATTGCTCCGTCGTTTCTCACACTATCGCCGTAGCAACGAAGTCGGGAATAAAGATGCCTCCTGGGCCTGGGAAATGTACACCAACTATTACCGCGAACTCGCGTCCAGCCGTCAGCAAGGGTTCGAAAAATTATTCCGCGAGGTGTATGAACAGGCTTATGACCGCGCATTGCGTCAGGGCTTGGAGGAATCCAGCAATGACACATTCCGCTAGTCGCCGTGTCTGGGCTGTAGGGATTTTATTGCTGTCAGTGATGTCGCTAAACGGCTGTAGCAGTGCATGGGACACAACCAAAAAAGTCGGCCAGGTTATTTGGGATCCTTCCACACCGGTAGGGAAACCTGATGAACAGGCCTCGGTTGCCAACATTACATTGCTGGCCGAACCCGACATTAACCCCAATGAAAGTGGTGAAGCGGCTCCTGTTGAAATGAATTTGGTTTATCTCAGTGAAGATTCACGTTTTCTGGCGGCCGATTATGACCAGCTTGAAAGCGACAAACTCGAAAAAGCGCTGGGGAAAAACTACATCGATCATCAGGATTACACCCTGTTGCCAGGGCAATATAAGCCTCTGGAACGCATCACATTGGAAAAGAAAAACCGTTACATCGGTGTCATCGTTCACTATGCAGATGCAAACCAATCTGAATGGAAAAAGATCATCCGGGTAAAAGACATCGGCCGCCATTATCACATCTTGGTGCATGTCAGAAATAACGACGTCGAACTTAGAAAAGAGGAGGAGTAATCATGCCAGGTAAAAATCGGGTGATTTGGCACGAAGGGTTATTCATCAAACCACAACATTTTCAGCAACAACAAAAACACATTGATTATTTGGCGCATAGCCTTGTTTCAATTTTGACCCCCTATGCCCACGGCTTTATTTCCCTGAGCATCAATGATGATTTGCTCAAACTGGGGCGAGTCGGGATTACCGAAGCCAGCGGCATTATGCCTGATGGCACGGTTTTTTCTGCGCCGAGCCAAGACTTACTGCCCAAGCCATTGGATATCCAAAATACCAATGGCGTGAAAAGCAAAGAAATTTATCTGGCGTTGCCCATGTCCAGCGATACCATTTTGGAAGTTGCTGATCCGGAAGCAGAAACGCAAGGTACGGTACGTTATCGCAAATTACCGACCAATATCCGCGACCTGCATACCAAAGGGGGGGATGCCACTATTCTGGAGCTTGCCCAACTGACGCCCGTTCTGATGCAAGGCTCCGAGGACATGAGCGCTTACACCGCCATTCCCCTGTGCCGCATCAAAGAAAAGCAAAAAGATGGCAACATTATTCTGGATGACGAATTCATCCCGACGTGTTTGTCAATCTTCGTGGCCGACAAGCTCAAGCGTTTCATGGTGGAAATTGATGGCCTGCTAACCGAGCGTTCAAGGACGTTGTCTAAACGCATTGGCTCACCCGGTCAGCAAGGCGTGGCCGATGTCGCAGAATTTATGATGCTGCAATTGCTCAACCGCGTTCAGCCGTTGTTCAACCATTATGCAAAACAAACCGTTTTGCACCCACTGCATTTATATACCGAGCTACTCCAGACGTGTGGCGAGCTGAGAACCTTCACCGATGCCACCCGTCTGCCCGGCAATGTATTGGCGTATGACCATCATAACCTGACAGATTCCTTCCATGATGTGATGCATGCCATTCGGGATGCGTTGAATGTGGTGCTGACGCCACGTGCAACATCAATTGCCCTGAAACAGAACGAAGGCGGCATTCGTGTGGCCACGCTTCACGACAACGATCTGCTGCGCAAAGCGGAATTTGTACTGGCAATCAGTGCCAGCACACCGCAAGAGCAGCTACGTCGTCAGTTTGTCCAGCAAACCAAAGTGACATCGATGGAAAGGATCCGCGATCTGGTCAGTGTTCAGTTGCCAGGCGTGCCATTGATTGCCCTCTCCGCTGCGCCTCGTCAGTTGCCGTATCACTCTGGCTATACCTACTTCCGTCTGGATCAGAAGAGTCCGGCATGGAAAGAGATCCAGCAAGGAAATTCCATCGCATTCCACGTATCCGGGGATTTCCCTGACTTAGATATGCAGCTCTGGGCTATCAGGGGCGGTAAGGAATAATCATGAGTGATATCAATGTTGACAGTCCGTCACTGGAAAAGTCTGAAACGCTGGCAACGTTTCAGCGCCAGTATCAGCTACCGTTGCGTGGTGAAAGTCTCAACCCAATGATCGATGCCGCCACCCCCTTGCTGGGGATGGTCTTGCGTTTGCAGGATATGACGGATCAGGCACTACCCGACAAACTTTACCAACAGGTGGTTACTGATATTCGAGCCATTGAGCAATACCTGCAAACCAAGGGTTATGAGCCTGGTGCGATTGTTTCATTCCGTTACGTACTGTGCACCTTCATTGATGAAACTGCATTGGGGCACGGCTGGAACAGCCAAAATGGCTGGTTGAAGCAATCACTGTTGGTGCACTTCCACAATGAAACCTGGGGAGGTGAAAAGGTCTTCGTGTTGCTTGAACGTTTGATGGGGGAGGCACAGCGCTACCAGCATCTGCTGGAGTTCATTTACCTCTGCCTCTGTTTGGGCTATCGCGGCCGCTACAAAGTCAGCGCCCAGAAAAGCGATGACTTTGAGCGCCTGTTCCGTCGCTTACAGCAACAACTTCACACACTGCGTGGGGATACGCCGCCAACCACGCTGTATGTCAACGTTAACGAAAGTAATGCGCGCTATCGCCTGAGCAGACGATGGACGATCAAACACCTGTTCTGCATTAGCGTGGGTTTGCTGGTGGCGATTTACAGCTTTTATGCCATTCGCCTCGGCGATCAAACCCAAGACATATTAAAGCAGCTAAGTAACTTATTGAGATAGGAAGTCGCCATGATCCAGATTGATCTGCCTACCCTTGTAAATCGTTTAAACCCGATGACCCGCCATGCACTGGAAGCGGCAGCGGCATCTTGCGTCAGCCAGCAACAACCTGAAATTACGGTTGCCCAGTTGCTGCTCCACATGATCGATACGCCACTCAGTGATGTGCGACTTATCCTTAATAAAACCGATATCGATAAAGATCTGCTGAAAGAACATCTTGATCAGGTCATGACGCATCATCAATCACTGGTGCAGACTTACCCCAATTTTTCCCCCATGCTGGTGGAGTGGTTGCAGGATAGCTGGTTGCTGGCTTCCACAGAGATGCAGCACACTGAACTGCGTAGCGGCGTTTTGCTGATGACGTTGCTCTTTAGTCCGTTGCGTTATTTGACGCCACAAACAGCGCGTTTGCTGGCCGGCCTTAACCGCGAATTATTGCGCCAAAATTTTGCCGAATGGACAAATGGCTCGGCGGAGCAGCCTTTTGCAGCGACCAGTGATAAAGAGGGGCAAGGCGTACACCCGGCAAACAGTGACAGCTTGCTGGCTCGTTTTACCCAAAATATGACCGAGCAGGCACGTCAGGGCAAACTCGATCCCGTTTTGTGTCGCGATAACGAAATCGATCTGATGATCGACATTCTTTGCCGTCGCCGCAAAAACAACCCGATCGTGGTGGGTGAAGCCGGGGTGGGGAAAAGTGCCCTGATTGAAGGTTTGGCATTACGCATTATTGACGATCGCGTACCGGAAAAATTGCGCAACAGCGAACTGATGATACTGGATCTGGGGGCATTGCAAGCAGGTGCGGCGGTCAAAGGTGAATTTGAAAAACGTTTCAAAGGTATCATGGCTGAAATTAGCCAATCCCCCAAACCTATCATCCTGTTTATTGATGAAGCCCATACCCTGATTGGCGCAGGTAACCAAGCCGGTGGCCTGGATATCTCCAACCTGCTGAAACCCGCTCTGGCACGGGGTGAACTGAAAACTATCGCCGCCACCACCTGGAGCGAATACAAAAAATATTTTGAAAAAGATGCCGCGCTGTCTCGCCGTTTCCAACTGGTCAAAGTCTCTGAGCCAACCGCGGATGAAGCCACCGTCATCATGCGTGGCTTGCGAGCCATTTACGAGCAGGCTCACGGCGTCCTGATTGATGATGAAGCCCTGAAAGCCTCTGCGGTATTGAGTGACCGTTATCTTTCCGGCCGTCAACTCCCGGACAAAGCCATTGACGTGCTGGATACGGCCTGCGCCCGTGTTGCCATTAACCTGACGTCACCACCGCGCCAAATCTCCTCGTTGACCACCGAACTGCACCAGATGCAAATGGAAATCGACGTACTGGAAAGAGAGCAACGCATGGGGCTGAACGTCCATGCAGAGCGATTGGACGAATTACAACGTCAGCAGAAAGATGTTCAGGAACAACTCACTGCGTTGGAAAACAGTTGGCAACAGCAGCAGGAATTGGTGACACACATCATCGAATTGCGCAGCCAATTGCTGGCTGATGAGGCTGTATTGTCCGACAACCCTTTATCCGTTGATGGCGTTGCCGAAACAGAAAAAGCAGAAGACGCTGAGATCACCGAAGACAAGGAAACCGTAGACGTTGCCAACGAGCAATCCTTGATCGAAAAACTGGCGGCTCTGAATACCCGGTTGACTGAACTACAGCAGACACAAACGCTGGTTTCCCCGCATGTGGATAAAACCCAGATTGCGGCGGTGATTGCGGAGTGGACAGGGGTGCCATTGAACCGCTTGTCACAAAGCGAGCTGTCCATTGTCACTGAACTGCCTACCCATCTGGGACAAAGCATCAAGGGGCAGGACATTGCCATCCAGTGCCTGCACAAACACTTACTGACGGCGCGTGCCGATTTGCGCCGTCCGGGACGTCCTCTTGGGGCATTCTTGTTGGTCGGGCCAAGTGGCGTCGGTAAGACCGAAACCGTCCTGCAAATTGCGGAGCTGATGTTTGGTGGCCGCCAATACCTTACCACCATCAATATGTCCGAGTTTCAGGAGAAACATACCGTTTCCCGTCTGATTGGTTCACCGCCGGGCTACGTCGGATACGGTGAAGGTGGTGTACTGACCGAAGCCATTCGCCAGAAACCGTATTCCGTTGTCTTGTTGGATGAAGTGGAAAAAGCGCACCCTGACGTGCTGAACCTGTTCTATCAGGCTTTCGATAAAGGTGAACTGGCGGATGGTGAAGGGCGCATCATCGACTGTAAAAACGTCGTGTTCTTCCTGACATCAAACTTGGGTTATCAAACCATCGTCGACAATGCCGAGCAGCCAGAGCAGATCAACGACCTGCTTTACCCGGAATTAGCGGCATTTTTCAAACCCGCACTGCTGGCACGTATGGAAGTGATCCCTTATCTGCCGTTGGGTCATGACACACTGAAAACCATCATTAAAGGCAAATTGGCTCGACTGGATGCCTTGCTGACACAACGTTTCAACGCAGAAGTCACCATGAGCGATGAGGTATCCGAAGAGATCCTGCAACGCGCTACCCGCGCGGAAAATGGTGCCCGTATGCTGGAATCCATTATTGATGGTGCACTGCTACCGCCAGTTTCATTACTGCTGTTGCAGAAAATGGCGGCCAGCACCCCCATCAAGGCCATTCGCTTGAGCGTGGTTGAACACGAATTCCATGCAGAGGTTGAGGAGGCAGCATAATGAAACAGCGGCTGAAAAGCGCGTTAGCGTTATTGGACAATGACACTATAGAGCAACTGGTTAACCATTTTTTGCGGGTTAGCCATAGCTCGCGTTTTGATGCCCTGTTGGTTTTCATGCTGAACATCAACGAAAACAGGTTGGAATGTTACAACTTGCCGGAGCCTCATCAAACCAGTTCACGTCGGTTGCAAGTGGACATTGATGACGTCAATAACCCGCTGATACAGGTATTACGCAAGGGAACCCCAACGGTCTGGGATTCCCTTAATCACGGAGCGCGTATTGACGACCTGCATTTCCGCACGTTTATCGCAGAGCTGCCGCATAACTGTGGGTTATACGGCATTCCCCTGTTTGACTGCAATGGACAGGCTTGCGGGGTGATCGCCATCTTTGCCGAAAATGTCCACCCTTTCAGCAACAATGAAAACATGTTCGGCATCTATTGCCATGTCATGCAGCATCGCCTGAAAAAATTGCAGGAACTCGAACAACTGCGTGGACAGTTGCGCCAAATCCGTCAGGTATTTCAGGTTCAACGCCAAAAAGAAAAACAATTGGATGAACTGCTTGCTTCCCTGAGTGACTCGAAAAAGTCAGCGACGGCCAGCAGTATCTCCGTGGATTACAGTCATATCGATAATCTGCCAAAGGCCATAGAAGAATTTGAAAGCGCCGTGTTGATTCAACGTCAGCGTCAGTTTGGCAACGACATCAGATTGATTGCACAAAGTCTGGGACTTGCACAGCGGACGTTGGTTTACAAACTGGCTAAGTACGGGTGTAGATTATGAATATTGTTTTAATTATCAGTTCATTGCTCGCTTCATTAACCGGGAACCCTAAACTGGCGGAGGTGATAGCGCCAAAGGAAGCGGTCATGGTAAAGGAAGAGCAAAATTTAGATGAGCTGCATAAATGCCGCTTTGAGCCGTCCCCGCTTATTCGGCTGGCATGTTATGACAGGGCATTGAATAACCTTAAATTTAAAACGGTGAAAATTCCCATCGAAAACATGGGACCTTTATGGCGGCAAGCGATGGAGCAGGAGATGAAACGCACCGATTACTCGACCAGCTTCATTGTGACGCAGGGAGAGAATGGCGCGTCACCGGTTATTTTGACCACGCCGGCGATTGGTGTTCCCCCGCCACGTCCCGTATTAATGCTGAGTTGCATTGACAGTATTACCCGCTTGCAGGTGGCACTGCCTAAGTCCGTGGAATCAGGGGCGGTTACAGTGGCGACAGACAGAACCGAGTACCGCACGGAATGGTTCGTGCGGGAACAGGGTTACTTATGGGAATCCAGCCGTGGCTTACCGGGCATTGAAGAAATCAAGCGCCTGATGAACAGCGAACGGGTGAGCATTACGGGCAGTAATGGTAGCCAGATAACCTTTAACATTTCTCAGTTGGAGCAGGCAGTTAAGCCATTACGCGCTGCTTGCCGTTGGTGATCGACATGGATATCAGAACACAATTTGACTGGTTCGGCTCCCTGCTGGCGCCCTTGCCTGACGAGCAAATTGGCAAGGCATTGGGAGAGAATGAACCCGCATGGGAATACATTGACGGCGAAATGATCAAGTTTGGTTCGCTGTCACATGGCTCGCTGGATATTGAAGAGATCCAGCGCCAGTCGTTGCAATTGTTGGGTGAAAACAGCAAAGACTTCCGGCTATTTGTTCACCTGCTGCGTACCCTGCAACATGCCGGCAATGCGGCTGAGCTGATCCTCGCCATGGAACTATTGGCCGATTATATCAAACACTATTGGGAAAAAGCGTGGCCAACCAAGCCCCAGATAAAACGTCGGTTGGCACAGCAAGTGCTCAAACGTTTCGAGTCAGCACAAGGCAGTTTTACTGAGCACGCAAGCAAAAGTGAACGGGATGAGGCGCAAGGGGCATTGGCGCACCTCGCCCAATGCTGGCATGGGAATGAACCCGATCTTGCCAAAGAAGTGGACCAACTGCGCGTTCGCTATAACCGCCAGCGCGAAGCCGTCGCGGCGGAAACCAAACCGGCGTCTACCGCCGCGCCGGTATCTATAGCAGCATCTCAGGCGCAAGAAGTTCAGGGGCTTAACGCGCTACCGATGCCAGAAGTAGACGTGAATAGTTCGAGCGAAAAAGCGTGGAAGCAGACCTTGATGACCGTCGCCGATTTGTTGTGTGAACGGCATCCTGAATCCCCGATTGGTTATTCCCTGCGCCGTCACGCGGTATGGCACACCATCACCACGGCTCCGATGGCAAATGCGACCGGCAAAACCCCGTTGGCACCGGCTTCCGCAGATCGCAGTGCCGACTACTTGGCGAGATTGCCGACGGCGGACAACACACTGCTCCAGCAAATCGAACAAAGCCTGACGCTGGCTCCTTACTGGTTGGATGGTCATGCCATTGCGGCACAAGCTGCCTTACAACTGGGTTATGACAAGGTTGCCCAATCCATCCGTGACGGGCTGAATGCCTTTTTGGAACGCCTGCCCGTGCTGAAAACCTTAAGTTTTTCCGACATGAGCCCCTTTATTTCTGCGGAAACCCTCGACTGGCTCGCCCCTGAACCGGTGGCAACCGGCAAGGGTTCCATGTCGGCTGATCAGGAGGTTATCTGGCAATGTCTGGCGCAACAAGGACTGGAAGCGGCCTTGAAAATGTTGGAAGAACACCAGCAACAGTTAACGGAGCCACGGGATCAGTTTTATGGTCAGTTGCTCAATGCCCAACTGCTTGAAGAAGCCGGCATGACAGCGCTGGCTCAACAGCATTACCGGAATTTGTTACACACGGGACAACACATGCAACTTATTCAATGGGAACCCAGCCTGCTGGCTTTATTGGCTGAAAATCTTCCCTCTTCCCTCAAGGATACGGCTTCAAACAGGAGCGTTAACCCATGAAATGGCCCTCTTTGTCATCTTTGGCACCCTTGAAATCCGCCTTGCCGACACTGGCAAAGTTTAAGTCCTTGCCACGTCTCAAGGCATTGATGGCACTGGTTCTGGCACTCATCCCCTGCTTGTTGTTAATTGCAGTCTGGTGGTGGGGACCTGAATGGAAACTCCGCAACGACTATCCGTTGGAAAGCCTCGCATCGCGCTGGCTGGCAACCGTCATCATTATCATGGTGGTGCTGTTCTGGATTGGCATGAAAGCGTGGCGTCGCTTGCGAACGCTGGAAAAACTGAACCTTGACGTTGAACTGAAAGTCGTTGATCCGGTACGGGTCGATATTGAACATCAAGATCGCTATCTGGATCACTGGAAATCCCAGTTACAACGCCATCTGGACTCACACAATTACCTGTATGAACGTCCGTGGTACATCGTCATCGGTAGCCAGACCAGTGGTAAAACCTCACTTATCAAGGAAGGCTATAAGCTCTCCGAAATCGCGGCACCGGAATATTTGCGTCAGGACGGTGAAGTTCCCCTGAGGCTGCGTTGCTGGCTGGGGGAAAAAGCGGTCATCATCGATCCGAAAGGCCAGTTGATTGACCAGCCCGTCCCGCAAAACAGCGACAAACCGCAAATCAACAGCCGCCTGTGGGAAGCCTTATTGAACTGGCTGACGGAAAACCGTCAGCGCCAGCCCCTCAACGGGATTATCCTGACCGTGGATACCCTGCGCCTGATGACGGACAGCCGTGAACAGCGCGAACGCTATGTCCGGGAGATCCACCAGCGCCTGCAAGACATTCGTCTGACCTTCCACAGCCAATTGCCGCTCTATCTGGTGATGACCAAAATTGACTTGTTGCACGGCTTTGAGGCGATGTACCAGTCACTGGATCGCAAATTGCGCGACCAGATTTTGGGGGTGACGTTTAGCCTGAACAACCGCGATGAAAAAGCGTGGCGCAGTGAGCTGGAGGAATTCTGGACACAGTGGATGAGCAACCTGAATGCGGCGATGCCGGACATGATGCTGAACAACGTGGATGCCAACCAGCGCAGCGCCCTGTTCAGTTTTACTCGCCAGATCCAGGGGCTGTACAGCTATATCGTCCAGATGCTGGACGATATCCTGTATAACGATGAACACCACCGCCCGACCCTGCGTGGCGTCTATTTGACCTCGGCACATCAGGTGGGGCAGATGGATGACCTGTTCAGCCAATCCGCGTCGGCGCAGTATCATCTGGGATTGCAAGCCTTCCCGACCTGGCCGGTGGGCGACACCTTGCCGTACTTTACCCACGCCCTGTTCGAAAATGTCCTGTTGGCCGAACCGAATTTGGCGGCGGAAAACCGGATCTGGCTGAGCCGGAATCGTCGCCAGTTGTATACCTTCTCAACAATCAGTGCGTTGGTCATTCTGGCGATGTGGGGGGGCTGGCATTACTTCTACCAGAAAAACTATCAGGCCGGTGAAGAAGTGCTGGCGCAGGCGAAAAACTTCCTGTCCGTTCCGCCGCCGAAAGGGGATGACCGCTATGGCAATCTCCAGTTGCCGCTGCTGAACCCGATCCGGGATGCGACGCTGGCTTACGGCAACTATCACGACAACAAATCCTTCCTGACGGACATGGCGTTATATCAGGGCGGTGGCGTCGGGCCGTATGTTGAAGGCACCTACCTGAAATTGCTGGAGCAACGTTTCCTGCCGGCCATGATGCAGGGGCTGCTGGATGACTTAACCCAGGCACCGGCCGGCAGTGAAGAAAAACTCGAAATCCTGCGGGTGATGCGCATGATGGAAGATGCCAGCAAGCGTAACCGTGGTCTGGTGACCCAGTACATGCGTGAGCGCTGGAGCAAAGCGTTCCACGGCCAGCGTGATGTGCAGGAGGCGTTACTGACCCACCTGAACTACGCGCTGGAGCGGACTGACTGGAAGGACAAGCGTGATAAAGGCGAGCAGGATGCGGTGGATCGCTTTGCCCCGTTTGCCAAGCCGATCCATCAGGCTCAGCAGGAGCTGAAAGCGCTTTCCGTCAACCAGCGGGTGTACCAGAACCTGCGTATCAAGGCGCAGGATGCGCTGTCGGCGCCCGTCAACCTGCGTGACCAGGTCGGCCCCAGCTTTGACAGCGTGTTTGTGGCCAGCAACGAAAAACGGCTGGTGATCCCGCAGTTCCTGACCCGCCACGGCTTGATGGATTATTTCGTCCAGCAGGGCAATGAGCTGGTGGAACTGACCGCAATGGATAGCTGGGTGCTGAACATCAAGAACACGACCCCGGAGCAGCGCAACGAACCGGCACCGTCGCAGATTAACGACAAATACAGTGACACAGATCAGTCGCGGATCCAGCGCGAAATCACGGAACTGTACGTGGCTGAGTACACGGCCACTTGGCGGGCGGCGATGAACAACCTCGAAGTGCGTGACTTTGATGACTTGCCGCAAGCCATCAGTGCCATCGAACAGGTGATCAGTGGCGAACAGCCTATCAAGCGGGCGCTGCAAATCCTGAGCGATAACACCACGCCGCCGGTGATCAACAGCGCCCTGGGCGACAAGGAAAAACAGGCACTGACACTGAAAGAAGACTACCGCCTGTTAAACCGCATCAGCCGTGACTTCGCCCCGGAAACGGGGGTACTGGTTGAGCATGGCGACAAGGGCAGTACGTTGCAAAGCGTCTACCAGAAACTGATGGCCTTGCACCGTTACCTGCTGGCGATCCAGAACTCGCCGGTGCCCGGTAAGGCCGCCCTGCAAGCGGTGCAAATGCGGTTGGATAAAAACAACAGCGACGCCATTTTTGAAGTGCAGCAAATGGCGAAAAACCTGCCGGAGCCGTTAAACCGCTGGATTGGCGAACTGGCTGAGCAGGCGTGGCGCGTAGTGATGATGGAAGCGGTGCGTTCGCTGGAAGTGGAATGGAACGACACGGTGGTCAAACAGTACCAGACCTATCTGGCCGGCCGCTATCCGTTCAACCCGAACGCCAAGGAAGAAGTGCCGTTGAGCGAGTTTGACCGCTTCTTCCGGCCGGGCGGGACACTGGATGCCTTCTACCAGCAAAGCCTGAAACCGTTTGTGGAAAATAACCTGACGACCGGCACTGACGGCAAGATGCTTATCCGGCCGGACGTGATGAAACAGTTGGCGCTGGCGAACCGCATTCGCACCACCTTCTTTACCCCCCAAAACGGCCTCGGCACCCAGTTTGCCATCGAGCCGGTGAGCCTGACCGGCAACCAACGCCGCGCCTTGCTGAACCTGGACGGCCAGCTCGTGGATTATTCCCACGGGCGCAGCAACGTGTCGCGGCTGGTCTGGCCTAACTCGATGCGAGCCGGTACGGAAAGCAAACTGACCCTGATGCCGGCGAAAAGCAACCAGTCGCCACGCGCTATCAGCTTTATCGGCCCGTGGGCGCAGTTGCGCTTGATTAACAGCGGCAAGCTGACCAACGTCCAGCCGGGCTTCTTTGACGTGCGCTTTGGCGTGGATGAGGGTGAGATGACCTATCGCATCTATGTGGATGAATCGGACAACCCGTTTGCTGGCGGATTATTCAGCCAATTCAAGTTGCCGGACACCCTTTATTGACCCCAAGGCAGCCGGTAAAACGTGAAAGCCATACCGTCCCCTGCCTTCGGGCAGGGGTTTTTTTAAGGAGAAAAGCGAGACTATGAGCGGAAACCCTGACAACCTCATCATCCGGGCCGGCGGCAGTCCGCTGAATTTGCCGGAATTTGCCGTTATCCGCGATGAAATCAACAAAACCAGCCACCCGGCTCAGCCGGAAGTGAACTGGCCGCTGATTGAATCCCTGTCCCTGACCCTGTTCAAAACCAACGGCGTCGATTTACAGACCGCGATTTACTACACCCTGGCGCGGCTGCAACTGAACGGGCTGGCGGGCTTCACCGAGGGGTGTGAACTGCTGGCGGGGGGGATGGTCAGCGAATGGGACCGCCTGTGGCCGCCCCAGCCGTCGGTGCGCACCGACCTGCTGGAATGGTTCCATGCCCGCACCAGCAGCGTGCTGCGCCAGATGGATTTTGCCGCCAGCGACCTGCGGATGATTTACCGCGCTGAACGGGCGCTCCAGCTCATGATTGACCGGTTACAGCAATCCGACCTGAAACGCCTGCCACGGGTGGAAAACCTGTTGTGGTTCTTCCAGAACGCGGCGAAAAAACTGGAAAAACCCCGCCCGACCGCCCGACCGGTATCCCCGCCGGTGCAGATGCCGCCGCTGGTCTACCTGTCCCAGTCGGAAGCTGAACAGGACACCCCCCCGTCCCCGCCGCCGGTGCGTCATGACCCGCCGCCAGTGGCCGACGCCCAACCGCGCGTGCGGGTGCAGTTTCCAGAACCGCCCCGGCAGGGGCTGACAGCGTGGCAGGGCTTTGGCCTGGGTGCCCTGTTGGGATTACTGGTGCTGGTGGGTTGCTGGTTGCTGTTCTACAAGCCGGTGCAACAACAGCTCCAGGCCATCACCGGCCACCCGGCAGGCGCGCGGCTGGCCTGGCTGACCCAGCCGGAGCTGGCCAGTTACCCGACCCAGTTAGAGCGGTTAGCCGAGACGCCCGTGCTGGCGACGTGGGAAGCCGCCCGTACCCTGACGGCGACCGCGGCACAACGCTGGCCACAGTCGCCGGTTCAGCAGCAGGCGACCCGCCAGTGGCAGCAACAGGTCGCCGCCCGGATTGACAGCGTGCCGCTGAGCCGCAGTTGGGACACCACCCGCGACCAGTTGCAGCAGCTTGCGGACAAAATCCTGTTGCAAGAGCGCACCCGCGGCAGTTTCACGCTGTCCTACCTGAAAACCGCCATCTACGACATCCAGCGCAGCCACGGCAGCGACGTGCCGCTGGAAGAGCTGTTGCGCCAGTTGAGCACCTATACGGCCAGCGACGACGTGCCTCCGCCGGTGCTGCTGAAAACCCTCGATGACCGCTTTAACGCCCTGCTGGGTCGCTATGACCGGCTGCGTCAGGCGGCTGAAAAACCGACCGCACCGCCGGCCATCCACCATGAACCCGCCGTCACCCCGGACAGCGGGCATTAATCCGGGAGATATCCGATGTCATTGAAAAAAAATTTGGCAAAGCTGCAAAAAGGGCAGGCGTTAGTCCGGCAAGGGCAACAGGTAGCGGGCAGTCTGGGGGGCACCGGCTCCCCGCGGCTGCCCGTCCAGGGCATTGCCGGCACAGTGACGCCGGGCGGCCAGGGGCTGGCCGCGCGTGCCGCCAGTGGCCAGTCGGGTGCCATCAAGGCCCTGCAACAGGTCGCCGGCCAGATGCTGGGAGGGCGCGCGCCGAGCGGGCTGCAATTTACCCTGACGGCGGGCGGGCTGGCGCCGGAGACCTTTGTCGTCACCGACTTTACCCTGCACGAGCACTTTTCCCAGCCCTTCCAGTTGGAAGTGGGGCTGGCGAGTGCCGACCCGGCCATCGACTTTCCGGCGGTGCTTGACCGCAGCGCCACCCTGACCATTTTGCAGGACGGCGTAGAAAGCCGCAGTATCACCGGGATGGTCGCCAGCTTTGAGCAGGGCAATACCGGCTTGCACCAGACCACCTACCAGATGAGCATCCGGCCGGATATGTGGCGCACGACGCTGCGCCAGAACTCGCGTATCTTCCAGCAACAGAACATTGCCGCCATTATCACCACGCTATTGAAAGAGCACGGTATCCGTGACGTCATCTTTAGCCTGCGCCACGCCCACCCGGAACGGGAATTCTGTGTGCAATACCAGGAAAGTGATTTTGCCTTCCTGCAACGGCTGACGGCGGAAGAGGGCATCTTCTACTTCTTTGAATGCGGCAACGGGCGCAATACGCTGGTGTTTGCCGATGATGCCGGCTCGGTGCCGCCGGGTATCGTCCTGCCTTACCAGCCGGAAACCAGTTCGCTGGGCGAGCCGGCGGTGAGCAGCCTGACCCACCGGGCGCAGGTGCGGCCGGCCACCGTGCAGCTCAAGGACTACACCTTCAAAAACCCGGCCTGGGCGGCGGAATTTCGCCAGCAGATGAAGGACGACACCCTCCAGCAGGGGTATTACGAACATTACGACTACCCCGGCCGGTTTAAGGATGAGGCGCACGGGAAAGATTTTACCCGTTACCGGCTGGAAGGGCTGCGTAACGATGCCGTGACCGGGCACGGGCACGGCCAGGCGATGGCCATCCAGCCGGGGCGGTTGTTCACCTTGTACAACCACCCGCGGGAAGACCTGAACCAGCCGTGGCAGGTGGTGGGGGCGAGTCACACCGGCCGTCAGCCGCAGGCGCGGGAAACCGCCGGCAGCGACAGCGGCACCACGCTGCACAGCCAGTTCAGTTTCATCCGCCATCACCAGCACTGGCGCCCGGCGCCGCTGCCCAAGCCGGTGATTGACGGTCCGCAAATCGCCAAAGTGGTGGGGCCGGCCGGGGAAGAAATCTTCTGCGACCAGTACGGGCGGGTGCGCCTCCAGTTCCCGTGGGATCGCTACGGCAAGAGCGATGACCAAAGCTCCTGCTGGATACGCGTCACCCAGCCGTGGGCGGGGCAGGGCTGGGGCATGCTGGCCATCCCGCGGATTGGGCAGGAAGTGGTAGTGGATTTTCTGCACGGCGACCCGGATCAGCCCATCGTGACCGGGCGCACCTACCACGCCAGCAATATCCCGCCGGGCGCGCTGCCGGGCAGCAAAACCCAGATGGCCTTCCGTTCCAAGACCCACAAGGGCGAGGGCTACAACGAACTGCTGTTTGAGGACGCCAAAGGCAGCGAGCGGCTGGCGCTGCATGCGCAGAAGGACATGAGCACCGAAGTCCTCAATGATCGCTCGACCCGGGTGGTGCATGACCACACCGAAAGTGTCGGCAATAACCAGGTGATCTCGGTGCGCAAAGATCGCCATAAGGAAGTCATTGGCCTGGAAGTCAGCAGCATTGGCACCCGGCAGGTGACGGTGGAAAAAACCAGTGTGCTCAGTGCCAAAGGCGCCATCACCCTCCAGTCCACCGAAGACGGCATCTGTATCGGCAATACCAAAGGCAGCATCTCGATCGACAAAGACGGCAACATCCATATTACGGGCGAGACGGTGATCATCAACGGCCAGAAAGTGATCACCCTGAACTGACCCCCTGACCCCTTTTAGCTGAATAACACAAGGAAATACCGATGAGTACCCAAACTTACCCGATGAATGAAGGCAGCCTGACCATTCCGACGGACTGGCGCGATGAATCGATGCAGGTGTTTGTGCTGCCGGATGACAGCGGGGTTAACCTGGTGATTAACCGCACGCCGGTACCGCTGGGCACGGAGACGGCGGCCTATTATGAACAAACCCTGACCCAGTTTGCCACCCACCTGCCGGGGTATCAGGAGCACCAACGGCAGCCCATGACCCTGAGTGGCGAGCCGGCGTGGCGGCTGGATTATCACTGGCAAAGCCCGGAAGGGGAGATGCACCAGACGGTGGTGCTGCAAATCCGCGGCCGCCAGTTGCTGGCCTTTAACCTGACCTCCCCGCAGCCCTTTGATGACGGGCAGCGCGAGAGCCTGCTGGCGGTGGTGAGCAGTTTTCAGGCCGCATAAGGAGAAACCAATATGGGATTCGGTGACGAAATCGTAACACGGATTGCGCGGGTCGGGGCCACCCATGCCCGGCCTCCCCGGCCGCCGGCGGGCGGTGCCCGTGGGCCGGCAGCCGCCCGTCAGGGCGACCCCATCCAGCATAAGAGCTTCCTGGGTGCCTTGATGGGGGCCGTGGCTGGCGCCCTGATTGGCGCCGCGATTTTCGGGGCGGTGGGGTTGCTGGTGGCCGGCACCGGCGGATTGGGTGCCACCCTTTTGGTGGCAGCCGCCGGCAGCGGGTTAACCTATTTGGCCAGCGATGCCATCGCCGCCGCCAGCTCGGCCGTCACAAACTTTATTGACAGCTTCGGCTCACCGGACGGGGTGTTGAGCAGCGGTTCCGGTAACGTCATCATTGAAGGAAAAGCCGCGGCACGGGCTACCGTCGATATGGCGGCGTGCAGCAAACACCCGGCACCGCCCCTGATAGCGCAGGGCAGTGAATCCGTGTTTATCAACGGCCAACCGGCGGCGCGGGTTGGCGACAAGCTGGTCTGTGGTGCGGCCATCAAAGGGGGGGCGGGCACCGTCTTTATCGGCTCCGGCCAGGGGACTTACCTTGAGATTGCCGAAGAGTTCTCCGGCTGGCAGCGGGCGTTACTGGTGGCGGTGGAGTTTCTGGTGCCGCCGAGCCGCGGGCTGCTCAAAGGCATGGGTAAACTGCTGACCCAAACCGGCCGGCAGGCGGTGCTGGCTGGCGCAAAACTGGGAGCCAAAAAAGCCGTCCATGCCCTGAAGGGGCGGGTGATATGTGCCAGGGCGGCGTTTAAAGCCAATAAAGGGATTAAACGTTTCACCCAGGCCACCAAAAAATTCTTCACGGGCGACCCGATAGACGTGACCACCGGCAGCCTGTTTGACCAGCGCACCGAGTTTGAACTGGGGCAAACGATACCGCTGACCTTGACCCGCAGCTGGTCACCGGGGCAGCGGGGTTTGCTGGGCGAAAACTGGCTGGACAATTTCTCCGAGGCGGTTATCGTCACCGGTGACCGGGTGGAAATTCTGACGCTGGAAGGCGCTTCCCTGCATTTTGCCTTGCCCCCGGGGGTTGACCACAGTATCAACCCGGAGCACCCGGAATTTACCCTGAGCCGGCAAAAACAGGGTTTCGTGCTGGCCGAGCGCAATCAGCCGGTCAGAAAATACTTTACCCAACCGGGCATCGCGGTGACTGCCGGCGCACAGCGTTGGCAACTGGCCGCCCTGCGTGACCGCAACGATAATACCGTTGGGTTTCATTACAACGCGCAAGGCCAGCTAGACCGGGTCACCCACAGCGACGGCCTGGCGCTGGTATTGGTGTACCGCGAAGATGGCCTGCTGGCCGAAGTGCGCCGCACGGACAACAACCTGAATGCCGTAATGGTGCGCTATGACTATCACGACAATGGCGCGCTGGCGGAGGCGGACAGCACCCAGCACTTCCACCTGTTCTATGAATACAATGCGCAGGGGCTGATTAGCCGCTGGTCGGACGGTGACCAGACCGCGGTGGACTATATCTATGACGCGCAGGGGCGTTGCATCCACAGCGTGGGCAGTGGCGGGTTTTACCCGGTGCAACTGACTTATGCGCCGGGTATCACCCGCTCGACGACCCCGCAGGGCCATACCACCACCTGGCATTACAATGACCGGCAGCAGGTGACGCAGGTCGAAACCCCGTGCGGGCATATTACCCGCTATGAATACGATGACGGGGGCAACCTGCGCCGTCAGATATTGCCGGAAGGCCAAAGCCTGACGCAGGATTATCTGGCGGATACCGGGCTGGTCAGCGCCTTTACCGATGCGGCCGGCGCGACATGGCAATACCACTATGATGAGGAAGATCGGCTGGTCAGCCTGGCCGATCCGCTGGGGCGTGTCGGGTGGCAGCAGTATGACGACCGGGGCCATGCCGAATGCTTTATCGCGCCGGATGGCCGTAAAACCACGCTGACCCGCAATGAATTTGGGTTGGTGATCGCCGCCGAGGACGATGAGGGGCACAAACGGACCTGGGAATATGACTCGCAGCAGCGGCTGACCCGCCTGTTTGATGAGGAGAAGCGCAGCCTGCGGCTGGGCTACGACAGCCAGGACCGGTTGCAACGGCTGGCGTCGGGGGGCGGGGCGCTGTGGCGGTGGGAATACGATCGCCACCACCGGGTTTCGTTGAGTGATCGCCCGAACAACAGCCTGGAGCGTTTTCGCCATGACCGGCACGGTAACCTGACCGAATGGACGGATGCGCGCGGGGTGCAATGGCATATCGAATACGGGCCGTTTGACCTGCCGGTGGCGCGGGTGGACGGGGAAGGGCATCGCTGGCAATACCGTTACGACCCCGACCATTTGCAATTATTGGCCGTCATCAACCCGCAGGGCGAAAGCTACCGTTACACGCTGGATGCGGACGGGCGGGTCATCACGGAAACCGATTATGCCGGCACCCAGTGGCATTATGCCTATGACGGCAACGGCCACTGCATTGAAAAACGCGACGCGCTAAATCAGCTCACCCGCTATGAGTACGATGCGGCCGGCCGGCTGACGGCGATGCACACGCCGGAAGGCACGACAACCTACCAATACGATATCCTCGGCCGGTTGCTGGCCGTGACGGCACCCGACAGCGCGCCCCTGACCTTTGAATACGATGACAACGACCGTCTGGTGAAAGAAACGCAGGCGCACGGCGAACTCCGGCGGGATTACCCCGACAGTGCGACGGTGGGGCGTACTCTCGTTACCCCGGCGGGCAGTGGCTGGCAGGCGAGCACACAAACCAACAAGGTGGGCGAGCTTAAACGGCTCAGCCTCGATGGCGGGGCTACCCTCAGCCTGGCGCGGGATGACGACGGGCAGGAATGGCACCGCCAGTCGGATAAGGGTTTCATCCTGCGCCAAACGCACACCCTGATGGGGCAACTGACCGCGCAGCGTGCCGGGCGCAACACCGAGTTTTTTGCGGCGCATGAAGTGGCGGATATCCCGCAACCCACGCTGGCGGGGCTGGACCGGGAATACCGTTACGATGCGGCGCTCAATCTGGTGGCGGCCAACGACGAGCGGCAGGGGCTGCGCTATGTGGTCAACGGCAACGGGCAGGTGACCTCGGTCAGTGATGGCGAACGGTTGCGGGAGCATTACCAGTACGATGCCTCCGGTTACCCCGCCCGCCGCTTTGACGGCCTCAATGAGATAGACGGGGAACGGCTGTACCAGAAGGGGCACCGGTTAAGGCAGCTCGGCCAGCATTTATTCGAATACGATGCGGGCGGTCGGATGACGGCCATGCAACTCTGGCAGGAAGGGCATCGCGCCCAACTGACCAAGTTCCGCTGGAACAGCCAGAACCAGCTTATCGGCGTGCAGACGCCGGGCGGCCAGCAGTGGGACTATCGCTACGATGCCTTCGGTCGGCGCACCGAAAAAGTGTGTGAACAGTCAGGCGAGCGTACCACTTACCTGTGGGATGGCGATATGCCGGCGGAAATCCGCGAGTACCGGCATAACCGGTTGCACTGTGTCCGGCATCTGGTGTTTGACGGCTGGCAGTTGCTGGCGCAGCAGGTGCAGTTTTTCACCCCCGACCCGGAAAACCGCGGTGAACTGCTGGCCGGGAAAATCCAGACGCAGTACGCGGTGTGCGCCCCGACGGGGGAGCCGCTGGCGTTGTTTGATGAAGCCGGCCACCGGGTCTGGCGCCAGCCACCGCACAGCCTGTACGGCCTGCGTCTGGGGGTGCTGGGTGAAAATGCGGAACTGAATCCGGGGCTCAAGTTCGCAGGCCAATTTCTCGATGAAGAGAGCGGGCTGGTCTATAATCGGCACAGGTATTTTTCGCCGGTGGCCAGTTGCTATCTGACGCCTGATCCTATTGGCTTACGCGGAGGCGTTAATCATTATGCTTATGTGCATAATCCAATGTCTTGGATTGACCCACTTGGATTATCTAGTTGTGTTTTGGGCAGAAATATGGGAGCAAGAGCGCGTGATGGTATGGCTAATCATCATCTTATTCCTGAAGAACTAATTAAAAATAAAGAATACGGGGTTGTATTTGATCGTCTTAAAAAGATTGGTTGGAACGGGGATGGTGCATCTAATGGAATATTTTTACCAGGTACAAAGGACTTAGCTGATAAGATTGGGATACCAGGCCACTGGTCTAATCATAATAAATACACAGCTCAAGTTGAAGAAAAACTTATTAAGCTCGCAGAAAACGCTAATAAGTTAAGCGATATTCAGTTAGCATTAGGTGTTAAAAAGATTCAAGACTGGGCTAGAAACGGTTTAGAAAATGGTTTATTTAAAGTTGATCCAAATACTGGGAGATTAATATGACTCATACTGAAAATGATTTTTTCATTGTTAAATATTCTCCAGATGGAGTAGGAATACCTTATTTCATGGATAAAGAATGGAATCCTGAATTACCATCTTATGATATTTATAAAAAACCACCATCCTTAGAAGAATTAGCTGATAAATATAATATAAAAATTAAATCCAATCAGTTAGATGGAGATTTTTTCGTCAAAGACCGTTTGGTTTCATTAGATATATTGAATTTATGTAAAGAACTAAAAATAAACTGCATAACTGTACCAGTTACGATTCAGTTATACAGAAATAAAACACCCAAAAAACAATATTTTCTTTTTTTTCTTTCTGATTATATATCTATATTAGATCCTGAAAAATCTATATTTTCTATTTCTAGAGATATATACACTGATAAATTGGATACTCCTGAGGATAAAGGGCTAGATAAAATTTATTATGAAAAAATAGACAAATTCCATATTAAAGAAGATATATCTAAGCATTTATTTTTTTGCCAAGAATTATCAAAACCAGTTTGCTCAAATGTATTCAAGGAAAAATTTGAATCACTTAATTTAAAGGGAGTTGAATTTGAAATCATAGATGATAATTATAAATACGATGCTTGGGATGGTTTTTAATTAGTAATTAATTTGCATAAATTATAACTGTATTGTAAATGTCTGGTGGACGTATATTACCGGACATTTATTTTCTTTCAATGAGAGTTCTAAATTAGAAGAAATATTCTCCATATTTAAAAAAGGTTTTATGCCATGTGGTGTTACTAAGGATAAAAAAATAGTCGTTTTTAATCCAATGGTATTAAAACAATAGTTGGTATAGAAGCAATATCATCATGAAAAAGCCGGAAGACCCTTGCGATCTTCCGGCTTTTTGTCATTATCCTGCCTGATAATCCCCAAGCAACTCCCGCATCCTGAGCTTAATCTCACTGAGCTGGTCTTGCTGGCGCTCGTATTGTTGCCGGATGGCGCGGGTGCCATCACTATCAGGAATGAGCACAATGCAGCCATCCATAATTTTGACGGTGAGTGTACCGCCAATCTCAAACCCCGCCGCTTTAAGCCATCTTCCCGTTAAATTTATCGCGGGTCGGGGGTTCGGCCTGCCGTTTTGCGGCACGTATCCCACGGTGTAATAACGTTCTGTTTTCGTAGCTTTATTTACTGCACGGTTTTGCTTAGAATGCGCCTTAGCCATCATTCAACTCCTAATTAGTTGCTTGTGGTGAGCAGCGTGTTCGGGTGCCCGCCCGAATACGTTGCGTTAATCGTTTTTACTTCATCTTGGAAGACCAGCGTTCAGCTTCATATTTAATGATCATCCCTTCCAGCACTTCCTTTATGACCTGCCGCTGTTCTGGCTGCATATTGCTGATAGCCTGAAACTGTAGAGCTAAATCGCTATCAGGTTGTAGCTCATCATCTTCAAATATCAGTGAATCTGTTGTCACTCGCAGCGTCTGCGCTATCTTCTTAACGGCTTCCAGAGACGGTAACGAAATCCCGCCCTCATAACGCTTGACCTGTGTGACATGAATACCGATAGCATCTGCTAATGCCTGTTGTGATAAGCCTTTTTGCTTGCGCAGGGCGATGAGTCTGTTAGCAATACTCATTGAATTAAACCAGTCAGAGAAATTTGCCTTCATTCTATCCCCCAAAAAGTGCTTGCTTTATATCGGTATCCTATCGGATACTAAATAAAAGAGCAATGGAATCTTGACGCAATTTTAGGAAGGTCACTTTATGGCTCGCATCCCCGAAGCAGAATTACAGCACCTGAAATCCGCCGTCTCCTTAGTGGCCGTTATTGAGCAGCAGGGGCGGCAGCTCTTTAAACGCGGCAAAGACATGACCGTGCTGTGCCCGTTCCATGAGGAGAAAACGCCCTCGATGGTCATTACGCCCGCCAAAAATCTCTATCACTGTTTTGGCTGCGATGCGGGCGGGTCGGTGCTGGACTGGGTGATGAAGACGGAGAATTTAAGCCTGCGTCATGCCTGCGAACGGTTACGCGCCCTGCTGGGCAGCAATCCGGCGGTTGAGCCGCTGGTTGCCTCGTCAGAACTGATTAGCGATGTCGCCGGGCAACAGGCGCTGCTGTCACGGGTGGTTGCGTTTTATCACCATACGCTGCTGAATGCCCCGGAAGCGCAGGCCTATCTGACCAAGCGGCGGCTTAACCATCCTGAATTAGTCGCCCGGTTTAAGCTGGGCTTTGCCAACCGCACATTGGGCTATCGCCTGCCCGCCCGGCAACTGAAAGCCGGGGCGGAGATCCGCGCCCAGCTTCAGGTGGCCGGGTTGTTACGTGAAAGCGGGCATGAGCACTTCAGCGGCTCGCTGGTCATTCCGGTGATCGGTCTTGAGGGGCAGGTGCAGGAAATGTACGGCCGCAAAATCACGGATCGCCTGCGGGCGGGCACCCCGTTGCATCTGTATCTGCCGGGGGCGCATGGCGGCGTCTGGAATACGGCGGCGCTGATGGCGTCGAAAAGCCTGATCCTGTGTGAATCGCTGATTGATGCGCTGTCGTTCTGGGTCGCCGGGCAGCGTCATGTCACGGCGGCTTATGGCGTGAACGGGGTCACGGCAGATCACTGGCAGGCCTTTGAACAGTACGGCATTAAGCAGGTGCTGATCGCGTTCGACAATGACAGCGCAGGCAATGAGGCGGCGGTAAAACTGGCGGCCGCGCTGGTTGCCAAAGGCATCACGCCGTTGCGCGTGGTGTTCCCGCCGGAGATGGATGCCAACGGTTATCTGTGTCAGGTCGCTGAGCCGGAAAGCGCCTTTGCTCTGTTGCTTGAAAGTGCAGTACCGATGCAGAAAGCGGTGGGCATGGTGGCCCTTGAGCGCCAGACGGCTGATCCCGTTCCGGCTCCCGAACCCGCTTCGGCTTTAGTGGCTGACCCCACACCCAACACCACACCGGGGGTTGTCTGTGAATCCGGCGACCATGGCGAGCTGCTGATATCGGTCGGTACACTGCAATGGTGCCTGCGGGGCATGGGGGCAGTCAAAGCCGGCGCCGCTGCCATGAAACTCAATGCGCAGGTGCTGGACAGGCAGAGCGGGGTGTTGTTCGCTGATGGGGTTGATCTGATGAGTGCCCGCAGCCGGAACAGTTATGCCAGGCTGGCTGCTACCGAACTGGGGCTGGCAGACGGGGAACTGCGGCGTTCGCTGGGGCAGGTGTTACTGGCAGCCGAACAGTGGCTACAGCAGGGGGAAAACCCGGTAGCGGCGGCGCCTGAACTGAGCGAGGCAGAACGGGAGGCGGCGCTGGCGTTGTTGCAAGATCCCCAACTGATCAGCCGTATTACCGCTGATTTAGCTGCCTGTGGCGTGGTCGGCGAAAGCACCAATCTGCTGGCAGGCTATCTGGCGGCAGTGAGCCGTAAACTGCCCAAACCCTTAGCTGTCCTGATCCAGAGCAGCAGCGCCGCGGGCAAGAGCAGCCTGATGGAGGCGGTGCTGAACCTGATCCCGCCAGAAGAGCGCATCCAGTACAGCGCCATGACAGGCCAGAGCCTGTTCTATCTGGGGGAAACCCATCTCCAGCATAAAATCCTCGCCATTGCCGAAGAAGAGGGGGTGCGGCAGGCTGCCTATGCGCTCAAGCTGTTGCAGTCAGACGGCGAGCTGACGATGGCGAGCACGGGCAAGGATGAGACGACCGGCACGCTGGTCACCAAAAGCTACACGGTGAAAGGCCCGGTAATGCTGATGCTCACCACAACCGCTATCGATGTGGATGAAGAGCTGTTAAATCGTTGTCTGGTGCTGACCGTCAACGAATCCCGCGAACAGACCGAAGCGATCCATGCGGTGCAGCGCCAGAAGCAGACACTCGAAGGCTTGCTGGCTGAGAACGAGCGGGACTATCTCATTGCGCTTCACCAGAACGCCCAGCGGCTGCTGAAACCGCTGAATGTGGTTAATCCCTATGCCAGCCAGTTGACGTTCCTGTCAGACAAGACCCGTACCCGCCGTGACCATATGAAATACCTGACGCTTATTCAGAGCATTGCCCTGTTGCATCAGTACCAGCGGGACATCAAAACCGCCGAACATCGCGGGAACACACTGGAATATATCGAAGTCACGAAAAACGATATCCGGCTCGCCAATCAGCTCGCGCACGAAATCTTAGGCCGGACGCTGGACGAGATGCCGCCGCAGACGCGCAAGCTGTTGCTGCTCATCCAACAGATGGCACAGGAAATGGCCGTGGCCGGGCAGCAAACAGTGCGGGAAGTGCGCTTTACCCGGCGAGATATCCGGGCTTACACGAACTGGAGCGACAGCCAGCTTAAGCTGCATTGCCAACGGCTTAGTGACATGGAATATCTGCTTGTTCACGGTGGCAGTCGCGGGCATCTGCTGCAATACGAACTGCTGTGGGACGGTGACGGCGACAGCGCCCACTTAAGCGGCCTGATCGTGCCGGTATGATGATCGCAAGTCTGGGCAGAGCTGACGCAAGTCTATATCAAGTCTGCCCTAAGTCGGGGCCAAGTCTGGGTAGCCAAAACCGCCCTAAAGCCGCAGTCAGACAGGGATTGATGCCCGCAAGTCTGGTTAAACGAAAAATCACAGTTCCAGCAACCTCAGAAAATAACATCACACCGTACTGTTACCGCTTCGCTTTCACGTAAAAAATACCAGGAGCTGACTGATGCTAAACGCGCATGACTTCACGGTAATGACCTTACGCCAGCAACTGGACGGCTGGCTGGACACCCTGACGGCACAGGGTAAGAGTCTGAAAACCCGGCGGTCTTATCAGGCCTACTTAGTGCCGTTCGTGGACTGGTGCGAACAGCGGGCTATCCACACCGCCCCGCAGGTCTCACTGCCGTTGCTGGAAAGCTGGCAGCGTTATCTTCGCGCTTACCGCAAGGCCGACGGGCAGCCTTACTGCAACAGCGGCCAGCGTGAGCGGCTCAACGCCCTGCGGCTGTGGTTCCGCTCGTTGCTGCACCGTCACCAGATTTTATACAATCCGGCGGAACGGCTTGTGCTGCCGAAAAAAGAAAAACGGCTGCCCGCCCAGGTGATGAATGTCGATGAAATCGGGCAGGTGCTCGGCAGCCTGGACTGCGGGACGCTGCACGGCTTTCGCAACCGGGTGATGCTCGAAGTGCTCTGGAGCAGTGGGATACGCCGGATGGAACTCGCTAACCTGCGTATGGGTGACATTGACCACGGGCGCGGGGTGCTCTGTGTGCGTCAGGGCAAGGGGTTGAAAGACCGGGTGGTGCCCATCGGGACACGGGCGCTGGACTGGCTCACCCGGTATCTGGCGGAGGTTCGCCCCCGCTTGGCCGCGCGCCGTGACAGTGGTTACCTGTTTCTTTCAGACCGGGGATGCGGGCTGTCGAGTGATTACTTAAGCCATATCGTCGGGCACGTTATCCGTGAACAGGCGCAGCTCGACAAACCCGGTGCCTGCCACCTGTTCCGCCATTCGATGGCGACCCAAATGCTGGACAACGGTGCCGACACCCGGCACATCCAGGCGATACTGGGGCATGAACGGCTGGAAACCACGCAAATTTATACCCGTGTGGCTATCGGACACTTAAAGAAAGTGCATCAGGAGACGCATCCAGCGGAACGTCCTGAGAACGTACAACCAGACCAATGAGTCGCTAATATACGGCGCAAGCGGAACACGGGATGTCAGACAGTAGTGGCCTCCGTTAAAGTCATAACACAGCTAACATGGGATAACTCCCATTATCCCATGTTAGAAAGTGCTGTGGGGAACTCGGCAGTGGGAAAAAACTTTTAAGTTGGCAGAAAATCCGATAATCCCCGTTAAGTTTGCTGGGATCGGTGCAAGGGCAGACCGTGGCCGGACTGCCCGGAGGCATCGGCGCCGGCGGGGGTAAATGGGCCATGGGCGGCGGCGGCCACGGCGTCCCCAATCCGTCTGTGCCGGCCGCCCAAAGCCCATTTAACATAATGCAGGGAGATTGTGCGAAACTCGCCGGGGTGCCGCGTTGTCCCGCCCATCCCCCGAAGCGCGGCTCGCAACGTACAATCTGCATTATGTCTGGCGCCCCCGCTTGTCGGCATCGCTGACGTGCCGCCGCACAAGGCTGGCGCCTTCTGCTCTAAACGTCTGAGCCTGTGCCTGCCAAAAACCGCGCCCACGTTCCGGCACCGCGGCACGGTCAGGCTAAACCCCCTTCCTTCTTTAGCTGCTGTGCGTTGCTCAGGCCAACCCCCTGAAGGCAGGTCGGCCTGCGGCCTCCGCTAATTTACCTCCCCCGCCCCAACCCTGCTGCATTGGCTGCGCCCGGCTCGCAGTCGCAGACTCCTTGCTCGTTGCCGTGCTCGCCATCTCCGCCCCGTGCAGCCCCCTGAGGGGGCTTCCCTTGGCAACCCGGGGCGGTCATGCAAAGCCGTGCTCAATCTGAAACACCGGTGCTCCGGAGCGTCGCAGGGCGCCGCTTGCAGGCTCTGTGCCGCCCGCACCCGCAGAACGGCCGTCCGCCGCCCGGCAAGCCGGGCAGCGTTCGCCCGTTGCCGAAAGTGAAAAACATCACAAAAACAGGCTGTTCAGCCCATCACAAAGAAAAAGGGGCGCTATACTGCACAACGGCAAGCGGCTGAAAATCCAGAAAGTGCATATCGGGGTCTTAGGTTCGCGGATGTGGGCTAAACAGGTAAAAACGGTTCTTTAACAAGCTGATAGTCAAGGAAAAAATCGCTTAAAAAAGTATGACTGCACCGGAACCCGTCTGAGGACGGCCTCAATGAGATAGACGGGGAACGGCTGTACCAGAAGGGGCACCGGTTAAGGCAGCTCGGCCAGCATTTATTCGAATACGATGCGGGCGGTCGGATGACGGCCATGCAACTCTGGCAGGAAGGGCATCGCGCCCAACTGACCAAGTTCCGCTGGAACAGCCAGAACCAGCTTATCGGGGTGCAGACGCCGGGCGGCCAGCAGTGGGACTATCGCTACGATGCCTTCGGTCGGCGCACCGAAAAAGTGTGTGAACAGTCAGGCGAGCGTACCACTTACCTGTGGGATGGCGATATGCCGGCGGAAATCCGCGAGTACCGGCACAACCGGTTGCACTGCATCCGCCATCTGGTGTTTGACGGCTGGCAGTTGCTGGCGCAGCAGGTGCAGTTTTTCACCCCCGACCCGGAAAACCGCGGTGAACTGCTGGCCGGGAAAATCCAGACGCAGTACGCGGTGTGCGCCCCGACGGGGGAGCCGCTGGCGTTGTTTGATGAAGCCGGCCACCGGGTCTGGCGCCAGCCACCGCACAGCCTGTACGGCCTGCGTCTGGGGGTGCTGGGTGAAAACCCGGCACTGAACCCGGGCCTACAGTTCGCCGGCCAGTGGCTGGATGAAGAGAGCGGGCTGGTCTATAATCGGCACAGGTATTTTTCGCCGGTGGCCAGTTGCTATCTGACGCCTGACCCGTTGGGGTTGCTGGGAGGAAAAAATCCCTATGCTTACGTATCAAATTCAACGGGTTGGATCGATCCACTAGGACTAACACCTTGTTCTGCTTCTGGAATAAAAGATTGGGCCGTTGATGAATATGGAACATTGAGGGGATTAGTCAAAGGTAAGAATTTAGGCCTTGATGCTCACCATGCTGGTCAAAAAGCAATAATGAAAAACCTTGTGAAAAACTATGATCCAAATACTGGGCCAGCTATTTTAGTGCCAAAATCTGGACATACAATATCCAGAGGAGATTTAGGTGTTGTATCAAGAAGCACGAAAAACTCAAGAACGGGTGAGAAATTTACTAATGCTAGGGAATTGGTTGCTCGTGATATAAGAGAATTGAAGCGGGTTTATCCTGAAATACCGAATAAGGTACTTAAAGATCTTATTGATATGAATAAGAGAATGTATCCAGAGGTCAGATTCAAATGTGTTGATAAGGTAATAAAATGAAAAATGATGAAAAAGTAGTAGAATCGATTTTCAATGAGCTGTTTGATGATAACTTTAAGAATTACAAGGATAATTTAACAAACTCATCAGACAGTAATCGAGAAGGAGTATATTCAAAAGCTAAGAGAGCATTATCAAAATTAGATAATGAAGATCAAGTAGCTATTTTAAGTTTCTTTAAGGTAATAATGTCTGATACCGCATCAACTATCTTTGGAACTATTGATGGTTCTCATTTTCCTCCAAATATTGATGGCGACTTTACATTGTTATATGAAAATGAAGAAATACAAGGCGGCTTACAAGATTTATTTATAGAAAAAGCTGAAGATAGAGATATTTATAATTAAAGTAATGAAGCCGGAAAGATCCCTGTGATCTTCCGGCTTTCTACGATTATTCGGCCTGATAATCCCCAGGCAGCTCCCGCATCCTGAGCTTAATTTCACTGAGCTGGTCTTGCTGGCGCTGGTACTGTTGCTTAATGGTTCGGGTGTCATCGCTATCAGGAATAAGCACCAGACAACCGTCCATAATCTTCACGGTCAGGGTGCAACCTTTATCGAACCCGGCTGCCTTAAGCCACTGGCCGGCGGGGCGTTGGCCTTGTCATTTTGCGGTACGTATCCCACGGTGTAATAACGTTCTGTTTTGGCGGCTTTATGTATCGCATGGTTTTGCCTAGTCAGAATACAGCCTAAAAATAAACCGAAATGCTATGTAGCCATGCCGGTTTATTTTGACCGAGTTATTCAAGCCAGCAATATCGGCAGTTCAGCCCTGATGACAATTAGGCCATGCGCGGTTTCAATGCTAACAGGATGATCCAGCAAACTGCTTTCTGCCAGCCAATCACCCGCCAGATAAAGCTTGCCATTGTCGCGTACCCAATCGATGCCCTGGTGGGGATCAAGTTCGGTCTGATGGAATAAGGCGGCAAGATCGGGTTCAGTTTCTGGCTCAATCAGTGACAAAATTAATCCATTGGCAAATTGCGTAATATGAAATAACGCCTCAGCGGTAAAGCCAATGTTTTGCAATGCATCCCCGCTGATCACACAGGCCGGCAGTTCGGCAAGAGGAGAGGAAAGATAAAGATCCATAAATACACGCCTTGTGTTATTTAACGTGGCAGAAATGCGAACCGCTTCCCAAAATGAAAAAAGGGCAACAGAACAACAGAAAACGGTTCATATTCCATCAGCAAACTATTTATTTTTTCATTGTAAAACAGGCTATTATGTGTTTTTTCTTAGTCCGGTTTTATTTAACTGGCCGGGAAATTGCTGTAGCCAGTGGGCGACGGCGATATCATCCCACTCACCTTTATTCAGACTTTTCAGGCAGTGCCACAGTTCATAAAAATTCTGGGCGGTGATAATCAAACATCCCGGCATCACTCTGATTTTTAACGGATCGTTGACAGCGAACCCGGCTTCACGAAGCCAGTTTCCGCTTAAATGAATGGCAGGGATCGTGCGATCAAGTCCTTTGGGACGGTAAACGACTTTTTGATATCGTTCCGGTTGGGAAATTTTGTAAAAAAATATAATGGGGGCTATCCTGATCCTGATGCTTTTCTCTTTTTAAATGATGAAGAAGATGGCTCATCTGTTGATCGATTTCTTAGTTTAGGGTGTGAGAAACATCATGATCTCAGAAATTATTTTATTGACTATAAGGATAGAATTCCTCTTGATTTTTTGCCTATAGCTCATGATCCAGGTGGTAATTTGATATTGATTTCTTTATCAAACGATAATCCTGGTGTGTTTTTCTGGGATCATGAATTTGAAGCAGATGAAGGTGAATTGCCTGATATGAGTAATGTTCATCTCATAAGTCATACATTTACTGATTTTTTATCAGTTTTATATAAGTTGGAAATTTAATTTTATAATACCGGAACGATGTAATACTCTTCCGGTTATTAAATTTTAATTGTCCGGCTAATTAGCTTGCCGGACAATTAATTACTCTATTTTATCCTGCCTTATAATTCCCAATCAGCTCCCGCATCCGCAGCTTGATCTCACTGAGTTGGTCTTGCTGGCGCTGGTACTGTTGCTTGATGATGCGGGTGTCGTTACTGTCAGGAATGAGCACCAGACAGCCCTCCATAATCTTCACGGTCAGGGTGCAACCCTTATCAAAGCCGGCCGCCTTAAACCATTGGCCTTTAAGATGAATGGCAGTAACCGTCCGGTGATCTCACCTTGCTTTATCAGATAAGCACAAAGTGGGATTTAGCTAAACGGGTTTTCAGGCCAGGGAAGAAGCTCATTCAGCCGGTTGTTCGGCCAGGTGGGTAACCGGCGCAGGACATCACGTAACCAAACCCAGGGGTCATGACCATTCGCGTGAGCCGTTTCCAGCAAACTCATCACCATGGCGGCTCGCTGTCCGGCGGCTAAGGAGCCCGCAAATAGCCAGTTTTTTCGTCCCACCGCCACTCCCCGGATCGCATTCTCCGCCCGGTTGTTGTCTATCGGCACCCGGCCATCATCCAGATAGCACACCAGTGCCGTCCAGCGGTTCAGCGTATACGTTATCGCCTTGTATAATCCCGAGTTGGGGGCGGTTTTGGCCTGACAGGTTTGCAGCCAGGAGTGGAACTTATCCAGCCAGGGACGCGCATAACGCTGCCGCCACTGACGCCGCTTATCCGGGGGGCGGTGTTTAATTTTTCGCTCCAGTTTATACAGTTCCCGGATCCCCTCCAGCGCCTGTTTCGCCACCGTGCTTTGGCTGGCCTGGTAAACCTCAAAAAACTTGCGCCGGGCGTGGGCCCGGCAACCAAAAAAGAGGAATTGAAGTTTTAAATTATGTCTCTCTTTTCTGGTTACTATCCCTTAACGTAACAAATCAGACATACTTGATTACCCTAAAACTATCATAAAATCACGTTAGCAACTATTTATCTCGTTTATTATTTGCTTACCATGTTTTTCTATTTGAAATCAAAAAAAACGCGGGTACAATTACTATACTTTTTAGTCATTCAGGATATCTCTGCATAACACTCTTGATGCTAAAAATGAGAAATAAATACCGAATTTTATCTTGTAAGCCGCACTGACGATATAAATAGTAGTTGTATAACAATCGCTTGTAAGTAATAAGTGATGTGGAGTCGTCTCCGCAATTTAAGATACACCTTCGTGGCATATTGTAAATTCCAAAAATATCAGGCTGCTGTTGGAAAGGCAGAAGGGGGGATTTTCTGTTTATGTTTATCAGTGCTGTGATGAAGGGATAATTTTAATTGTTTGATTCTAAAGGTTAAAATTCCAAGGCCGTTTTCTCATATCAGATTTGATTATGAAGGGGGGAATGATGTTTTTCCATAGTGTCAACAAAAGTAATATTATTATTTTTTCGTTAATACTGGGAACTGCCATTTTATTTTTATCTTTTGAAAACAGCAGGTTCGGGATTATTGATTATGCCGATAAGCATTGCCAAAAAAATACAGCTTGCTTGATTGATATGAATAAAATCATTCCTTTCGACTGGGATAAAATGTATATCATCGACAAAGGGATGGCGCCGGAGGATATTGAAAAGATTGTCGGAGTTAAATTTGATTACGAAACTGGACTTTTTTATAAAATTATTTTTGTCAGGGATCAAAAGGTGATTTATTCAGATGAGTATCATTCATCTGATGAGTCTTATATGAAAAAATTTATTAAGCCTGATTTTCATTATCCCCATGAAAGAGAAGGAAATTATTTTAGCTATTATGCGATTTCTAAAGATAATTCCATTCTTTCAGTAAAAATTGAAAATGAGCCGCTTATGAGTGATAAAGTTTATTACAAAATCTCTCCTTCTAATGTGCAGCAGACTAGAGGGGGAGGGCTATAAAGTTTCTCTGATTTTGCTTCACCTTTCAGGTTGCTGCTTTACTGATAGCGCGGCTTTGCCAAGTTGAAAGCTGTTGAGTATATACCCTATGGATTTCAAGATGCGGCGCGGCGGCAAGGGAATGAACCCCCAGGAGCATAGATAACTCTGTGACTGGGGTGAATGAGCGCAGCCAACAAAGCGGCAACTTGAAAGACGACGGGTATAGATAAAATAAATACAGGGTTGGATGCAGGCCGTTGTTTTTTCGTGGCCTGCATTTTTTATCTATTTTTTCTTATGGTTTTTTCTTATGTCTATTTTTTTACTTTTAGGTGGCTGCAATGATGGGGAACCGTTTTTATCGGCTAAATTTCCCTTTACATTATTTTTTATATTATCTTTCACGGTTTCTGATTTATTGTTTTGATCTTGCAGACGTTTTTCCAGAGCGCATGTGGTTTTTGTATATTCTAAAGAACGAGTTAATCCTTTTATCAAACGTTCATCGTTATCTGCCTGGGCATACTGGAGCTGTTTTTCCAACGTCTTTTGCTTAATCTCACATCCCGTTTTACTTTGGGTTGCATAGGCTGAACTCACACTGAAAACGATCAATACAGAAAAGATCACTGTTTTCGACATCATGAATTATCCCTAAAGTTTTTAGGTTACCTATCTGAAATTTTATACGCTGATCTCGCTTTGATCCTGAAAACGCCCCTGAATTCACAACGAATAGAGAGCAGAAAGAGGCATTTATCTTTTTTGTTGCGAATGAGGCTATAATGCCCCTTTCGTTGTCTGGTAGGGCATCAGGCAAGTTATCAATATTCCGCTCCTAGGGTTAAATCGAATGTTAAGTTATCGCCACAGCTTCCATGCCGGCAACCATGCTGATGTGTTAAAGCACACAGTGCAAAGCCTGATCATTGAATCGCTTAAAGTAAAAGAAAAACCTTTCCTGTATCTGGATACTCACTCTGGCGCAGGCCGTTATCATTTGAGTGGGGAACATGCCGAACGTACGGGAGAGTATCTGGAAGGGATTGCCCGTATTTGGCAGCGTGATGATATCCCCGAAGAACTCACCGCGTATGTGGGTGCTGTGAAGGCGCTGAATCAACAGGGTACTTTGCGCTATTATCCAGGTTCTCCGCTGATTGCTCGTCACTTATTGCGGGAGCATGATGAGCTTAATCTGACTGAACTGCATTCGAGTGATTTTCCTTTGTTACGTACGGAATTCTCCCGTGATATGCGCGCCCGTGTCCTGCGGGAAGATGGTTTCCAGCAGTTGAAATCAAAATTGCCGCCAAAAAGCCGCCGCGGATTTGTGCTGATCGACCCGTCTTATGAATTGAAATCGGATTATCGGAATGTCGTTCAGGGTATTCAGGAAGGGTATAAGCGTTTTTCTACCGGGACTTATGCACTCTGGTATCCCGTTGTTCTGCGCCAGCAAATTAAACGCATGGTGAAAGAGCTTCAGGCAACAGGTATTCGCAAGATTTTACAAATTGAACTTGGCGTGCGTCCTGACAGTGATCAGCGAGGTATGACAGCATCAGGCATGATTGTCATTAACCCACCGTGGCAATTAGAGCAGCAGATGAAAGCGGTATTGCCGTGGCTGCATCAGATACTGGTTCCAGAAGGTATAGGGCATACATCAGTAGAGTGGATTGTCCCCGAATAAGGTAAGGGTTCAGCTTGAAATGGATTGTTATGCAATTCGTTGGCCTGAGTGCATTATTTCCCGATAGCCGTGGCCTATGGCAATAAGAGTGAGAATTGTCCACTGTCAGTGGTGACTTTTGTAATAATAGGCGTCAGGTTGAACCTTAGCAGTAACTTAATTGATGAGACGGAAGTGACCTAAGATGAGTAAACATTACGATTATATTGCAATTGGTGGCGGCAGTGGCGGCATTGCTTCCATTAACCGTGCGGCCATGTATGGGCAAAAATGTGCCCTGATTGAAGCAAAAGCATTAGGTGGAACATGTGTTAATGTGGGCTGTGTACCAAAGAAAGTGATGTGGCACGCTGCGCAAATTGCGGAATCTATTCATCAATATGGCCCTGATTATGGTTTTGATACCACCGTCAATCATTTTGACTGGAAAAAACTCATTGCCAGTCGTACCGCTTATATTGATCGTATCCATCAGTCATATGAGCGTGGATTGGGCAACAATAAGGTGGATGTCATTCAAGGATTCGCCCGTTTTGTTGATGCGCATACGATTGAGGTTAATGGCGAAAAAATCACGGCCGACCATATTTTGATTGCTACAGGCGGTCGTCCTGTACGTCCAGATATTCCTGGCGCTGAATATGGCATTGATTCAGATGGTTTCTTCGAATTGAATGAAATGCCGAAGCGTGTTGCTGTGGTAGGGGCTGGCTATATTGCTGTTGAAATCGCGGGTGTTTTGCATGCGCTGGGTAGCGAAACGCACCTGTTTGTCCGTAAACATGCACCTCTGCGCACTTTCGACCCTATGATTGTGGAAACACTGTTGGAAGTCATCAAAAATGAAGGGCCGATACTGCATACGGAAGCAATATTGCAGTCTGTGATGAAAAATAGTGACGGTAGCCTGACGGTTAAATTGCAAGATGGTCGCGAGCAAGTGGTTGATACGCTGATCTGGGCGATTGGGCGTGAACCGATGACGGATAATCTGAATTTGGCTGTAACCGGTGTTGAGCTAAATGAGAAGGGCTATATCCAGGTCGATAAATACCAGAATACCCATGTTGGTGGTATTTACGCTGTTGGCGATAACACGGGAGCAGTGGAATTGACGCCCGTTGCGATTGCGGCTGGGCGTCGTTTGTCAGAGCGTTTGTTTAATAATAAACCTGACGAGCATCTGGATTACACGAATATCCCAACCGTGGTATTCAGCCATCCACCCATTGGCACTGTCGGTTTAACGGAGCCACAGGCAAAAGCCCAGTATGGTGAAGATCAGGTCAAGGTTTATACATCGTCATTTACCGCAATGTATACTGCCGTGACGCAACATCGCCAGCCATGCCGTATGAAGCTGGTTTGTGCAGGCGCTGATGAGAAAATAGTTGGCATCCACGGTATCGGCTTTGGGATGGATGAGATCCTGCAAGGTTTTGCGGTTGCCCTGAAAATGGGGGCAACGAAGCAGGATTTTGATAATACAGTTGCCATCCATCCGACGGCGGCGGAAGAGTTTGTGACGATGAGATGAGGAATTAGCAAACCTCGTCTTATATATTCCTTCTGGAAAGAATCTAGACTGGCTATATAGATGGCTTATATAGCCAGTGCGCTTTGTCAGTGCATCTCTGGTACAGATAACCATTGCTAGCTCAAATTAACCCAGCACTTTTAAATTCCTTGCAAGAACGCTTCGCTAAGTTGGCCTCTAATGCTAAAGAGGCCAAATTAAAATCACAGCCCTGGTGCCTTCCATAATGACGTTGTCAATCCGTCATCCACCAGATGGAGTTGGTCTGCATATACCGCCTGCCAATCTTTCTTCGCCTTCTGGTAAATTTCACGATGGCTTAAATTCGGTTGATATTCTCGCTCCCAACGTACCAATCTTTCTCCTGTTGCGGGCAGGGAGTCATATAATCCAACACCCACTCCCGCCGCAATAGCGCAACCCAATGCTGTTGCTTCTTTTACTACAGGCACTCTAACAGGCAGCCCGGTAACGTCAGACAGAATTTGGCTCCAGAGTTTGCCTTTTGAGCCGCCGCCGGCGAAAACCAGCGAGTCGGGTTGGACGCCAGAGAAAGCCGAAACCATATCGAGATTACATGCCGAAACGATAGCTGCGTTCTCTTCCAGCGCCCGGAAGAGGGTTGCTTTGTTGCATTTTTCTGGATCAAGCGAGAGATTGAGGAAAGAGGGGGCCGCGTGATACCACGATTTAAAGCGCATGACATCGGAGAAAATCGGCATAACCCCATAGGCACCGGCAGGAACCCTTGCCGCCATATCTTCCAGTAGATTATAGGTATCAACACCGAGTCGCTCCGCTAGCAGTTTTTCTTCTGCACAAAAAGCATCGCGGAACCAGCGCATGGTCAGGCCGGTGAAGAAACTGATGGATTCGGCTTGTGCCATGCCGGGGATAACATGCGGGTTGATACGGATGTTCATGTTTGGATCGGTGATGGGTTCAGGCAGGTTGACGACTTGCTGCCAGAATGTTCCGCCAAGGACCGCGGTTTGGGCGGGTTTAACGACACCAATGCCAAGACAGCCGAGTTGAACGTCTCCGCCGCCCATAATCACGGGCGTGCCGCTAGCCAGGCCGCACTCTGCCGCTGCTTTTTCGGTAATATAGCCAAGCAGGGTTCCCGTTTCTTTGACGGGAGAGAGGATATCAGAACGCAATCCCGCCATCTCCAACAGACTTGGACGCCAGTCTCGGCTGACCAAATCCAGCATGCCGGTTGTGCCCGCGTTAGAGGGGTCAACGGCCAGTTCTCCACTTAGCCGATAAGCCAGCCAATCGCTGATCATGGTTAAGGTACTGGCTTGTCGATAGATATCAGGTCGGTGATGCGCCAGCCAAAGCAAACGCGGCATTGCCCCCAATGCCAATGTTTGGCCGGAATAGCGGTAGACGTCATATTCAAAGCGATGATTGTAAAGCTCTTTTAACTCACTGACTTCATGACTGGCGCGGGCATCTACGTTGGCACATGCCCAGATAGGATCACCGTCGCGATTATAGAGGACAATACCTTCCCGCATTGAACAAGCGGCAATGCTCTGAATCGCCTTGGCAGGCAGATCCGCCTTTTGCAGTGCCTGCCGAATGCATTGGCAAGCCAGTTGCCAGTTATTTTTTAGATCAAACTCCATTGAACCCGCAACATTGGGTACAGGGTGATGTATCCATTCAGCTTGTCCAACGGAAACCTGATTCCCTTCGAGATCAAATATAACTGCACGGATACTGCCCGTTCCTGCATCAAGTGCCATCAAATACTTTCTTGATGGGTGAGCATGAGCGCGTTGATTCATGATGCTATCCTCGTCTGTTGTTATCTTCTTTTATTCGATATGGCACAGGGATGGATAGAGATTATGGGTCGATCAAATCAGCATAGCTTTCGCGGTCTGTTCTTCTGTCACCAGTGAATGGATATAGCCGCCTTTTAATGCGGCAACAATAGCATCTGCTTTTTCGATGCCACCCGCTACACCAATCACGTTCGGGATGGTTTTCATTTCTGGCAAGGAGATACCGATCAGTTCCTGATGGATATCAATATTGCTAACCAGTTCCCCTTCCATATTGAAGAAGTAACCCAGAATGTCTCCGACGGCACCTTTGCGGGCAAACATCAATTGTTCACCATCGCTGATATAGCCGGAACGCATGATCGTGGCGTTTTGTCTTTGTTTGATGGCACCAATCCCGACAATGGCGGTATCGGCTGCACAAGCTGCCAAAATCACGTCCCGTACACTGCGTTCTTCGCGAAATGTCGCCGCGACTTGATGGGTAGAAGCGCGCAGTGGTGCAGGAATGATGCTGACAGGGCAGTTCGCATCAAGCTGGCCGATGCCGGTCATATAAGGACCAACACCTCCCGACAGTGTCACCAACCGAATTTGTTGGGATGAGATAAAACCACTGAGATACTGCAAAGTACACATGGGCGTTTCACCAAATCCAATCGCTAATAACTGGTGAGGTTCAATCAGTGCCATCAACAGGTGAGCGGCTGCGATACCGAGACGGGCATTCAGATTCATGCCGTCAAGGGTAGGTAGTACGCGAACCTGTTTGAGATTAAAGCGTTTTTGCAAAGTATCTTCCAACGCCAAACACCCTTCATAGCGTGAATTGATCTGAACGCGGATCACACCAGATTGCCGCCCTTTCTCCAACAGACGGGAGACCTTGAGGCGACTGAGGCCGAGTAATTCACCGATGTCCCCTTGCGTCAGGCCATCGTGATAGTAAAACCAGGCAACTCTGGCCATTAGTTCTTCTTCACTCATGCTGTTTCCTGGATGGTTGTGACTGGAATAGTCAATTTCCTCGGATAATACGCTTCTCTCTGATGCTGATTGTTGCTTGCTTAATTTGGCCGACATAATAATTTCTTTATCCACGAGGAAAGAATAAGCATAAAAATCTCTAATGTACTAGAGGCTTATCGCAAAATTTGAACATATTTTAATTTGGATCTAATTTTTTCACAAAATGTGATCTAATTATTGAAAAAATCTTAAGTTTTGCATTAGAGTCTTGAACAAATGTTTTTAATATAAATAAAATTTCAATTTCGCATCGGTGTCAGAAACGCAAACCTAAAATGCCATGAGGTACGTGATGTCACAGAGCAATACTGTCACTAATACCAATCATCCGTTTTGCCTGAACCCTACTAACAGTGTCCCACTTCTGGTTGCCTGTGGGATCCGTAAGCAGTTTTCAGGTTTAATGGTGTTGAAGCAGATTGATTTTATGCTGATGTCAGGGCAGGTGCATGCGTTACTGGGGGGAAATGGTGCCGGTAAGTCAACGTTGATGAAAATTATTGCGGGTATTGAACAACCCGATGCCGGAACTTTGATTGTGGATGGGGCAAAGGTCAGCCATCTGACACCTGCAAAAGCCCATCAACTGGGCATTTACCTGGTTCCACAAGAACCTCTGTTATTTCCCAACCTTTCTGTGCAGGAAAATATCCTGTTTCGTTTACCAAAGCACCAAGCCAGTATGAGTCGAATGCATGAGTTACTGATTCAGCTTGATTGCCAAATTGATTTGAAGGCACCCGCGGGCAGTTTAAATGTAGCGGATCAGCAGTTGGTGGAGATTATGCGCGGTCTGATGCGAAATTCCCATATTTTGATTCTGGATGAACCGACCGCCTCGCTAACGCCCGCCGAAACTGAACGTTTATTTGCACGAATACGGGAGTTACAACAGCAACAGGTAGGGGTTGTCTTCATTTCCCACAAGTTGCCTGAAATTCGTGAGATTGCGGATTATGTCAGCGTGATGCGAGATGGGGGGATCGCCCTTAGCGGAAAGATTGAACATTTTACGACGGAAGAGATTATCCAGGCGATTATACCTACAGCAAAATCAACCGCATCGTCTGATCATCAAAAACTGAGCCAGAAAGCCAGCAGTAATGGATCGAATAGTGCGTCAAAGATACCTGTTTTGGAAGTGGCTTCTCTGTGTGGGGAAGGGTTTCGTGATATTTCCTTGATGCTACGGGCGGGAGAAATTGTTGGTTTGTCTGGGGTAGTGGGAGCAGGTCGTACAGAACTGGCTGAGACACTCTATGGACTGCGCCCAATTGTCAGTGGTGAAATTCGGTATCAACAACACGTCATCAATAAACTCGATACAGCAGAGCGGTTGCAGCGTGGGTTGGTCTATTTGCCAGAAGATCGACAGGCTTCAGGGTTGTTTCTTGACGCCTTTTTGAGTTGGAATGTTCGTTCCCTGACACACAGCCGAAGCACTTTCTGGACACATTCCACCCACGATGCTGGCGTATTGGAACGATATCGCCAAGCGCTCAATATTCGGTTCCACAATATCAATCAATCTGCACGTACGCTATCTGGCGGTAATCAGCAAAAGATTTTGATTGCTAAGTGTCTGGAAGCTAAGCCCACGGTGCTGATCATTGATGAGCCAACACGCGGTGTTGATGTGGGGGCGCGTAATGATATTTATCAGCTTATTCGTGATATCGCCAGCCAGCAGGTGGCGATCCTCCTGATTTCTTCTGATATTGATGAAATTGTCCAGTTGGCCGATCGCGTGTTGGTCATGCATCACGGCAAACTTTGTGGGCAACTTGATAAAGACCACATGAATGTGGACGAGATTATGCACCTTTCTTTTGGCGAACTTCTTTTTAACGAAAAAGCAGGGGATAACAAAAAAGCACAGGGGGAACGTCATATTGAAATTCATCCAGAATAACCGAGAGGCTACAGCATTAATTGCCATTTTGGGGCTGTTTGCTTTGTTGGGAAGCCTCGATCGCCATGCTTTCAGCGTCCAAACTGTCACTATGATCTTCGGTAATGCCCAAATCCTTATTCTATTAGCGATAGGGGCTACGTTGGTCATGTTGACTCGTAATATTGATGTGTCTGTTGGTTCAACGACCGGATTATGTGCAGTGGTGTTGGGAATGTCGCTCAATGCGGGGTTTCCGTTGGCAATTGCCTGCTTAATGACGTTGCTGGTTGGAATGATGGCAGGGTTAATCAACGGTGTATTGGTGGCGTGGTTGAAAATTCCAGCCATTGTTGCCACGTTGGGCACGCTCGGTTTATACCGTGGATTAATGCTGTTGTTGACTGGCGGTAAATGGATTGAAGGTTTGCCTGCTGGGGTTAAAGATCTCGCCAGACCAATGCTATTGGGTATTTCACCAATTGGTTGGTTGTTGATGTTATTAATTTTATCGACCGCGTGGATGCTAAAGAAAACTGGGTTTGGCCGAGGGTTTTACGCGACGGGCGACAACCTGCAAGGCGCCCGCCAGCTTGGTGCTCCCGTCAATGGTATTCGTATCACAGCATTTACCGTAAATGGTGTGATGGCCGCATTGGCAGGTATTGTGTTTGTGGCACAAATTGGCTTTATTCCGAACCAAACGGGGAATGGATTGGAAATGAAAGCCATCGCTGCCTGTGTACTGGGTGGCATCAGTTTGCTGGGGGGAGTGGGAACCGTCATTGGGGCAATATTCGGGGCATATTTTCTGACGCAAATCGATAGTGTCCTGGTATTACTTAAGTTATCGGCATGGTGGAATGATTTTATTGCGGGTCTTGTCCTGTTGGCGGTGTTAGTGCTGGATGGACGTTTACGTAGCGTTGCTGGTAAGAATTTACGCCAGCAACGCTACGCCCATTTCCTTGAGCCTATAGACAAACTCACTGCAAGAAATGGGAGGCCATAATGAATACGGTACAACGCTATGGGCAACGTTATGGTTGGGAAACGGCGCTTTTGGTGTTGTTGGTGGCGGAGATTTTGCTGTTCGGCGTGGTGAATCCAAGGATGTTGGATATTAACGTGCTGCTATTTAGTACCAGTGATTTTATCTGCATTGGTATTATCGCATTGCCGCTAACGATGGTGGTCGTCAGTGGTGGTATTGATATCTCTTTTGGTTCAATTATTGGCTTATGTGCTATTGCATTGGGTGTCATGCATCAGGCGGGTTTACCAATGATTGTGGTCATTCCCTTAACTTTGCTCGTCGGGGGGTTGTGTGGCCTGATTAATGCCGCCCTGATTTTCTATACGGGTGTGAATCCATTGGTGATTACGCTCGGCACAATGTATCTGTTTGGTGGTAGTGCCTTACTACTGTCGGGATTATCTGGTGCGACGGGATATGAAGGCATTGGTGATTTTCCTGATACATTTACCGATTTTGCCAACCTGGCACTGCTCGACCTACCGGTGCCTTTGCTTATTTTTATGCTTCTGACGCTGGTGTTCTGGCTTTTTATGCATCGCACCCACCGTGGCCGTAATGTTTTTCTTATTGGGCAAAACAACCGTGTTGCCCGCTATGGTGCTATTCCCGTAAACCAAACTTTGTGCTTGTTATATGCCTTAACTGGCCTGGCTTCGGCAGTGGCGGCGATTATTTTGGTCTCTTATTTTGGTTCGGCGCGTTCGGATTTGGGGAGTTCTTTCCTAATGCCGGCTATCACTGCTGTCGTGCTGGGGGGAGCCAATATTTACGGCGGATCGGGTTCGATTATGGGAACGGCACTGGCGGTTTTACTGGTGGGGTATTTGCAGCAAGGATTGCAGATGGTGGGAATTCCTAACCAGATATCCAGCGCGTTGTCTGGTGTTTTGCTGATTGCGACGGTGATAGGACGATCTGCTTTGCTACATCGCCATCAAATCTGTGATTGGTGGCAACGTCGAAGGGCTTCAGTTTCACAACAACATATTTCTGAAACGTAAAAGATGATCTTGAAATAAAAATAAATGGAGATAGGCATGAAAGCACCAACAATGAAAAAGCTGGCTTTGGCTGCGGCGTTAAGTCTGGGGTGTGTTTCCTTGGCTCAGGCAGCAGAAAAGATTGCATTTATCCCTAAATTGGTTGGCGTTGGGTTCTTTACTAGCGGCGGTCAAGGTGCGGTGGAAGCAGGCAAGGAGCTGGGTATTGAGGTCACTTACGATGGCCCGACAGAGCCAAGCGTTGCGGGGCAGGTTCAGCTTATCAATAATTTTGTTAATCAAGGCTATGATGCAATTGTAGTTTCCGCTGTATCACCAGATGGACTGTGCCCTGCCTTGAAACGCGCGATGAAACGTGGTGTCAAAGTGTTGACGTGGGATTCCGATACGGCGCCAGAATGCCGTTCTATCTATATCGATCAAGGAACGCCAAAACAGTTGGGCGGGCTTCTGGTGGATATGGCTGCTAACCAGATAAAAAAAGAAAAAGCGCAAGTGGCATTTTTCTATTCCAGCCCAACAGTGACGGATCAAAACCAATGGGTGAAAGAGGCCAAGGCGAAAATTGCACAGGAACACCCGAATTGGGAAATTGTCACCACTCGATTTGGCTATAACGATGCCACTAAATCGTTACAAACGGCAGAAGGCATTTTGAAAGCGTGGGAGGATTTGGATGCGATTATCGCTCCAGATGCCAACGCTCTGCCGGCGGCGGCTCAGGCCGCAGAAAACCTGAAACGCCAGGATGTCGCGATTGTTGGGTTCAGTACCCCGAATGTCATGCGCCCTTATGTTGAAAATGGTACGGTTAAACAGTTTGCTCTGTGGGATGTGGTCAAGCAGGGCAAGATAGCCATTCATGTTGCCAATGAGATCTTGCAAAAAGGCGAGCTGAATGTCGGCGATAAATTGAATATTCCTGAAGTTGGCAGCGTTGAGATTTCGCCCAATAGTGTACAGGGATACCGTTATGAAGCGAAAGGCAACGGCATTGTCGTCATGCCTGAGCGGGTCATTTTCACCAAAGACAATATCAATCAGTATGATTTCTAATCAAGATGATTTCTGATTCATGGGGCTGGTAGGCAGCCCCTGATTCTGACACCTTTCTGGAGGGAGAAATGGCAGATTTAGACGATATCAAAGATGGTAAAGATTTTGGCATTAATACACCGCAAAAGAATACCCTGTTTGAACTGAAAGGTTGTGGTGCACTGGACTGGGGTATGCAATCCCGTTTGGCGCGGATTTTCAATCCCGCTACGAATAAAACCGTGATGCTGGCATTCGACCACGGCTATTTTCAGGGGCCAACGACAGGTCTGGAGCGGATTGATATCAATATCGCCCCCTTGTTTGAACATACCGATGTGTTGATGTGTACCCGCGGTATCCTACGCAGTCAGGTTCCGCCTGCAACGAATAAACCTGTCGTTTTGCGGGCGTCTGGGGCCAATTCGATTCTGACTGAACTGTCCAATGAAACGGTTGCGGTGACGATGGAAGATGCACTTCGCCTTAATGTCTGCGCAGTGGCGGCACAGGTCTATATCGGTTCAGAACATGAACACCAATCCATCAAGAACATTATCAAGCTGGTGGATCAGGGAACACGTTATGGCATGCCAACAATGGCGGTGACGGGCGTCGGCAAAGATATGGCGCGTGACCAACGTTATTTCTCGCTGGCAACGCGTATTGCCGCCGAAATGGGGGCGAATATTATCAAAACCTATTATGTCGATAGTGGTTTTGAACGCGTGGCGGCGGGCTGTCCAGTGCCGATTGTGATTGCAGGTGGTAAGAAATTACCGGAACTGGATGCGCTGGATATGTGCTATCAGGCGATTGATCAGGGGGCATCGGGTGTAGATATGGGACGCAATATTTTCCAGTCGGAAGCGCCTGTTGCGATGCTGAAAGCGGTGCAGGCAGTCGTGCATCGCAATGAGAAGCCCGCTCAGGCTTATGAACTTTTCCTGAGTGAGAAAGCCAAAGGGGAATAATATGCACGTTACGCTAGTGGAAATTAATGTTAAGGCCGACAAAATAGACGAATTTATCGAAGTTTTTCGGGATAACCACCTTGGTTCAGTGAAAGAACCCGGTAATTTACGCTTTGATGTGTTGCGTGATGAGCATATCCCCACTCGCTTCTATATCTATGAAGCCTATGCTGATGAAGAAGCCGTGGCAGCACATAAGAAAACCCCCCATTACTTGCGTTGTGTTGAAAAACTGGAGGCACTGATGACTGGGCCACGGAAAAAGACCACGCTTATTGGTTTGATGCCGGAAGGGAAGTAAGTCGAGGGGACATCAGGTCGAGTGACAGGAAATATTTTTGCGTGTTATTAACTGGAAAATAGGACGGGTTTAATCCTCTGTTATCGGGGTAATTAATGATAACAGAGGGTATCTGTAGTAGTTCAGACTATCGCCATGGAATCGACGGGCGTATATTGGGTGCCGATCTATGAAATTCTTGAAGCGTATGGATTTGAAGTCGTGCTTGCAAACGCCCGTGAGATGAACTCGGTTCCCGGCCGAAAAACTGATGTGAATGATGCACAGTGGATCCAACGTCTACATGCTTGCGGGCTGCTAAAAGTCAGCTTTCGGCCCACTGCGTTAGTAGTGAGTTAAGGAGTTACTTACGGATCCGTGAAAGACTCTCCGATTATGCCGCTGCCTATATTCAGCATATGCAGAATGCCCTGACATTTATGAATATTCAGCTGAACCTTGTGGTGGCTGATATCACCGGGGGTACCGGTATGCGGATCATCTGGGTGATCGTCAGTGGTGAATATCACCCCCGATATATTAGCTAACCCGAATTCTGGATAAGGAATTGACGAAGTGCCTGTTCCAAGAGCAAAGTTTTGGTGCACGCCAAAAACCGCTCTGGGGAGGAACAGGCAATGAACAAATTAGTGGAAATTTTCTGTG
>NZ_NJCX01000139.1 GCF_002632875.1 Xenorhabdus kozodoii | reverse complement strand
CAGGGGTTGGATAAACTGACCGCGCCGCTGGATGTCTTTGCGCAGTTGGGGACTCAGGCGCTGGATAAATTGAAGTCCACACTGGATGCCTTTGTGCAGCTAGGCGTTCAGGGGCTGGATAAACTGACCGCGCCGCTGGATGTCTTTGCGCAGTTGGGAACGCAGGCGCTGGATAAATTGAAGTCCACACTGGATGCCTTTGTGCAGTTGGGCGTTCAGGGG
>NZ_NJCX01000138.1 GCF_002632875.1 Xenorhabdus kozodoii | reverse complement strand
GGGTCTGTCGGGAGCCGGATGCGGTAGTTCTGCATGTCCGGTTCTGAGGAGGGATCTGCCCAGGTGACTGGGTAGGTCTACTCACCAGCAGTGGTCATTGGTCGGCAACAAGAAGAATCAACGCTGGCTCGGGTATGCGTGGGAACCAAACCAGAGGCAAATCATCGCACATGTATTTGGCGATCGCAGTAAAAAAACGCTGGAAAAACTGTTGGCGCTTCTGGCATCGTTTGAAATCCAGTATTATTGTACTGA
>NZ_NJCX01000137.1 GCF_002632875.1 Xenorhabdus kozodoii | reverse complement strand
TTATCACGTTCACCTATTGGTTTCGGCTCGAATGTTTCGCTGTCTACGCTTCATTTCCTTTGTTACCGCCGGAGATGCAAGACTCGCTACGTAGTGATCTGGCTAATCTTCTACGACGGAACTTTCACCCGCAAGAAACAGTGCAGCTTTTCCCAGCGCACCATCAATTTCACAGATAATGTGAATCTCACTTCCTGCCAGAGGCCGTGTTGTTACTTGTCTGGGTTCAAGTTTTTTAACGTGCGAAGCACGGTATTGAT
>NZ_NJCX01000136.1 GCF_002632875.1 Xenorhabdus kozodoii | reverse complement strand
AAGGCGGTTTGCGAGTATGGATATTAACTATTTGGATAAGGTCTTAGTCGCAGGATTTAAGGCGTTAGGCAAGAAGTGAACATTCACGCTCTTGCCCTGATGTACTTTACCGAGCATAACGGCGCATTCTACAGCGGCGGGCAAGTTGAGATTTCATATGGTTAATCGGGTTATTTAGTCAAGGCGGGAGCGTGAAATTTTTGTTAAAAAAATTCGGATTTGACGGATAAGAAAAAATAGCATTTTATACCCCTTTTTATCGGGAAGTGTTCTCAT
>NZ_NJCX01000135.1 GCF_002632875.1 Xenorhabdus kozodoii | reverse complement strand
AGCCCTGAGTATCCCGGAACTGCGTAAGCTGTTGTCAAAATTGATGGAAAAAACGGGAGAGGCAGTCGAACAGATTTTACATTGGTCAGACTGGCGGCGGCGACACCAATACTATGCACAACAATGTCATTACCGTCGTCGGAATAACCCTATGGTGACAGAGCAATTACGGCTGTAGTATTAGAGCCTATCCCAATAGGATTATATTCCAGACAATGAAACTACAAGCCAAATGAAGCATGGCTTCATAATTTTCAACCCGTTTTTCCCAACGGATCAGA
>NZ_NJCX01000134.1 GCF_002632875.1 Xenorhabdus kozodoii | reverse complement strand
GAAATGAACCATTGGGCTATTGATTTCTTATTCATGAAAAAATCCCCTAAATGTAAAAAAACAGGCTGACTATAATATCAAATATCTCCTATTGGGATACACTCTAATACTACAGCCGTAATTGCTCTGTCACCATAGGGTTATTCCGACGACGGTAATGACATTGTTGTGCATAGTATTGGTGTCGTCGCCGCCAGTCTGACCAATGTAAAATCTGTTCGACTGCCTCTCCCGTTTTTTCCATCAATTTTGACAACAGCTTACGCAGTTCCGGGATACTCAGGGCT
>NZ_NJCX01000133.1 GCF_002632875.1 Xenorhabdus kozodoii | reverse complement strand
GAGCAATGTATCAAGGTTGTTCGTCAGCTCTTGGTTGACTATCCGAACGGCGAGGCGTTGATAGCAATAGGTCTCATTGGGGCAGAACAGCAAATGCAATCAACCAAAGTGACAGTCACGTAAGGGGAGGGCGGGGCAAATCCCTACCCCTTTCGCCCCAAGGGACCGCCGCTTTACCTCTTTTTACCTCGCCGCGAAATGCCAACTTTTTTTTGGGGTGCCCCAACTGCACTATTTCACAGGAGAAATCACATGGCAGGACGACCGCCAACCCCGACTCACCTGCG
>NZ_NJCX01000132.1 GCF_002632875.1 Xenorhabdus kozodoii | reverse complement strand
AGATTTGTGTAGTGTCCACACAGATTGTCTGATAGATAGCCATGAGCGGCTTATCTGCGAAGTCGATGTCCCCTTCGTCTAGAGGCCTAGGACACCGCCCTTTCACGGCGGTAACAGGGGTTCGAATCCCCTAGGGGACGCCACGCTGCTCAGGCCCGTTATTGCTAAGCCGGTTTTATAGCCCGTTTAGCAATAATTGCTCTTTAATAATCTGGAACAAGCTGAAAATTGAAACAATCCGTGCCGTTGCGACAAGGGCACGGGTGAGTCTCTCAACACTCCGACTCGAAGACACC
>NZ_NJCX01000131.1 GCF_002632875.1 Xenorhabdus kozodoii | reverse complement strand
AGGTTCAGACAGCGTGATATTCGATTTCATAAGAACAGTTGGTCAGTCATCGGATTACTGATTATAACACCAATGCAGATAGTTTATCTGATCAACTTATTATGATAAATAACATTTCTTGTTTCTTCTTGTTAATGTATTTTAGTTTGGCTGGGAAAATTTTGTGCCGTTATATTTTTTAGAACGGGTATTGGGCTCTATCCACCCTGTCGATAAACATGGGTTAACCGCTGCATATTGATAACCGGTGATAGCGATATTGTGGGCTGAATCGAATTTAGAGTATCCATTATTTTTATAATATCCCCTTACTTTAATT
>NZ_NJCX01000130.1 GCF_002632875.1 Xenorhabdus kozodoii | reverse complement strand
GGCGGCGGTGTGCAGGTGTACTCATGGTTAATCAACTCTTATGATGGAATGGTGGGGCATTATTATTGCACGAAATTTCTCATGACGACACTATCTAGATTGTATGAGATAAAGATCTCCCATAATTCCTGATAAATTTCTTCCCGTTTTTGGCTTCTCAGAACAGGGCATATTAATAAATTGTATATCCTTAGAACAGATGGTTAACCGCCATTCCGCAGCTCATTCAGGAATAAATCGCTTTATATTGTGAACCTAATAAACTCAAAAGCTCATGGTGGTAAGATTGCATTCCTGTCACCATGTTATGTTCTTGAAAT
>NZ_NJCX01000013.1:33850-126064 GCF_002632875.1 Xenorhabdus kozodoii | reverse complement strand
GGGTCTGTCGGGAGCCGGATGCGGTAGTTCTGCATGTCCGGTTCTGAGGAGGGATCTGCCCAGGTGACTGGGTAGGTCTACTCACCAGCAGTGGTCATTTGTCGGTAACAAGAAAATCAGCGTTGGCTCAGGTATGCCTGGGAACCCAGTCTAAAGCGGGTAGTGGCACATGTATTTGGTGATCGCAGCCGGGAAACGCTGAAAAAACTGCTGGCGCTTTTGTTTCCTTTTAGCATTCAGTGCTACTGCACGGATGATTATACTGTTTATGATTGCCTGTCTGAGGAAAAACACTTCACGGGAAAAAAATTTACCCAGCGTATCGAGAGAACCAATCTTACTCTGCGTATTCGCATTAAAAGGTTGAATCGAAAATAAGTTATTCCAAATCCGAAGAAATACACGATAAAGTGATAGGAACGTTTATTGAGCGTTAATACTACGATCTAACTATTGGGTTCATGACCAACTATTTGGATAAGGTATTAGTCGCAGGATTTAAGGTGTTAGGCAAGAAGTGAACATTCACTCTCTTGACCTGATAATATTATTGAGAGACTCTACTTTAATAGCAGGGCGGGATTCTACTTTGTGTAAAAAATAATCATTGAACAGATATTGATAACTCCGCACATTCAATACTATTTTATTGATAGGTTTCGATATCTGTTGTGTATATTTATCATGCAACATAACCATATTAAAATTATGAGATCTCGCCCTGACCTCAATAGCTATAAATGTTTTTAACGTTTTATTTACTTTCCCTTTGAATGGAGGTGATCCAATTTGTAAAAATCATACCTAATTCTTTATGTTTCATCCCATACTCAACAAATGCTTGCATATAACCTAATTTACCACCACAATCATAACTTTTTCCATGTAAATAATAAGCGTAGACTGCTTCTTTTTCTATCAATGCAGCAATGGCGTCTGTCAACTGAATTTCATCATTCGTATCAGGTTTTATTTCATCTAATAGGGGCCAAATTTTTTCAGATAATATATAACGACCTACAATGGCGAGATTGGATGGTGCTTCTTCAGGGCTAGGTTTTTCGACTATTCGCGAGATTGGTTTACTATCACCTGGCTGTAATATCTGTCCGCGACAATCAACGATACCATAGTTTAGCACTTTTTCCATTGATACAGGCTTTACAAGTAGTTGGCTTATTCCACTGTCATGATAACGTGATAACATCTCACTTAGATTATATTTTGACATATCAGTCTCATATTCATCTAGAATAACATCGGGTAGAAGAACAGCAAAAGGTTCATTTCCTATCAACGGCTTGGCACATGATATCGCGTGCCCTAAGCCTTGGGCAATTCCTTGTCGTACCTGTATTATTGTCACATGATTGGGACAAATAGATTGAATTTCTTCTAATAATTGTCTTTTAACTCTTTTTTCAAGTATTGCCTCTAATTCAAAACTAGTATCAAAATGATTTTCTATAGAATTTTTAGATGAATGTGTAACCAATATTATTTCATTAATGCCGGATTGAATACATTCATTAACTACATGTTGAATAAGAGGCTTATCGACTAGAGGCAACATTTCTTTAGGAATAGCTTTAGTCGCTGGTAACATTCTTGTTCCTAAGCCTGCGACTGGAATGACTGCTTTTTTTACGTTATTATCTTTTTTTGTCATTATTTTGCCTTTTTAATGTTTTTTTGAGATATAATATTTAATTGTAATTATATAACCGTCATTCCGCAGCTATATCTGTAATATACTGATTTTAAAATGATTGCGTAAAATTCACGCTAATGTTGATTCTTAATTAAAACAATAAATTACGAATGCGGTACGGAATGTCGGATATAAAGGTTTTTACATGTTTAATTTAAGTTGTTAATTGATTAAGCTGATTTTTTCAATTGTATTATGCATGGAGGAAATTAATTTCCATGTTTTAATATATGTATTGAATTGTTTTGTAATATATATAAATAATAACACTTTTTTGTTTTTTAATTTCCTTATAAGTGATAAAGGTGAGAATTTTAAAAATTTTGTTTGTTTGAAACGCAATGCCCTCTTTTTCATTACCCTATCAATAAATCTTAAATGATTAAAGCTAAATATTTAAATAAATTTGATTTGTCGTGGTGATTGTATTTACATTTATATTTGATGTTGTTTTTAATTTTATCATGGTTTATTTATTGTTGAAATAATATCCATCCATCATGAGATATTTTTGTTGTAACAATAAAAATATAAGTTTTGACAAACTAAATTTTTATAAATAAGTTGTTCATAACTAAAAGGGTGTTTAAAAATTTAACTTCCATATTTTTTATCAGTCTTTATTTTTTCATGTTTTTGATTATGTAAGTTAGTTGATTTTTTTTGTAAATAAATTTAAATAGTTTTTATCACTAATTATAATGTGTTTTTATTATCCTATAACGAAAAGTAACTTTATAATATTTATGGAGAATTATATGAATAGTAAAGTAATATCTGTAGTAGCTCAACTTACGGCTAAACCAGGACAAGAGGAAGAATTAGGACGACGGCTGCGTGATATGATTGAGCCTACGTTGGCAGAAAAAGGGTGTATTGATTACAAATTACACCGTTCAAGTGATGATCCTGCAACATGGATGTTTTATGAAAATTGGGAATCAAAGGAAGATCTTGATGTCCATATATTATCTAAGCATTTTATTGAGTTTCATAGTATTAGTAGTAATTTTTTAGCTAATGATATGATTGTTCAATATTTTACTCCAGCCTGAAAGATATAAATTGATATTAGGTCATTATAGTTTTTAGTGCGGCTCGCTTTGCTGAGCAGTTGAGCTATTTTTTATTTTTCTACTTTAACACCTTAGCTTGCGCAGCCGTTTTTCTGTTTTATGGATATAATTATTCATAATAAATAAATGATAAATTAGTGAGAAAATAAATATGCATATCGTTGCCTTTATCATAGGAACTCGTCCAGAAGCGATAAAATGCGCACCATTAATATTGGCTATGAAAAAAAGCAATCAGATGAAACCACTAGTAGTATCTACTGGCCAACATAAAGAAATGCTTGATGTAACTCTAGCGGTTTTTGGAATAAAAGCTGATATTGATTTGGCAGTTATGCGTCCTCGTCAGACATTGACTGACGTAACTCAACGTATTTTGAAATCTTTATTTGATGTTTTAAATACATCATCTATTGACGCAATTATTGTTCATGGTGATACAGCCACCACTCTTGCTGGTGCTTTATATGCATTTCAACAGAGGATTCCTGTTTTACATGTAGAAGCTGGGTTACGTAGTGGAAATATAGTTTCTCCTTTTCCAGAAGAAGCTAATCGTCGTTTAGTGGCTCAGATAAGTTCCCTGCATTTGGCTCCTACACCTGGAAATTATCTAAATTTGTTACGTGAGGGCATAAATCCTTCTCAAATATTTATTACTGGTAATACAGTAATAGATTCTTTGCATTGGGGGATAAAGAATGCTAAAGACTATGGTGTAGCTGGTTTAGAAGACCTTGATTCAGATCAGAGGAGGATTATTCTTGCTTCAGCTCATAGACGAGAGTCTTGGGATTATTTGACAGAAATTGCAGATGCTCTATATGAAATATCTATGGAAGAAAATGTTAGAATTATTGTTCCATTACATAAGAATCCCATTGTACGAGAAAAAATTATGAGTCGGTTGCAAGGAAAAGAAAATATATCTTTGGTAGAGCCATTACCTTACTTAGGATTTTGTAAGTTAATGAAAAAATGCTATTTAATTATTTCTGATAGCAGTGGTGCAGAGGAAGAAGGACCGACTTTAGGTAAACCGACTTTAGTACTTCGCGAATTAACTGAGCGTCCAGAAGCAGTGCATTTGGGAACAGCGAAACTAGTGGGGCGTAATCGAGTAAATATTGTATCTGAAACAGTTGCTTTATTAAATGACAATCAACTTTATAGTAGTATGTCTCGATCTATTAACCCATATGGAGATGGAAATGCAACGAATCGGACATTACATGCAATTGCGATGTTTTTATCAAATGAAAAGGTTTTAGATGAAACGTATAATCAAATTTCATCTAATGAAATCTTTGTTCCATTTAGAGATACCATTAATACTGAACTCTCCATTAGCTCAATAGAATAAAAATCATGAATAAAAAAGAAGGAAGTAATCTTCTACGTGAGTTGTGTTTCTCAGGGAAGTGTTTAGACGCATTTATATTATACAATCCAAAGAAGTTACATATAGATAGAGAATCTTTAATAATTAATCCAAGTGGAGATTATATTATAGTCCATGAGGATATTAATTGTGGCATTCCTCCATTATCTTCGGCCAATTTATGTAATGTACATATTTCTAGTTGCTCATATGTTATTCTTATCAAGAAAGTGATAGTAGACGATATTATTCAGATTAAACTTGAACATGGATGGACGCGTTTCGAAAAACCAGATGAAAAAATTCCTATCTCAAAATTAGAATTATGGTTTTCATCACAAGATACAGTTGGTACAGTAGATTTTTCATTATTTAAAAAATTATCACCTCATATTAAGATGGCACTTGGAAAACATACTGTGTTCGACCTTAAGCTTAATCTTTGGCTTGCCCGTTCAGGTACTCATTGTTTAATTCATAATGAACATGATTTTTTAGAGATACATACTCAAATTATAGGCATAGGGCATATGCAAAAATTTCATTCTAATTCTTTCAAAAGTATCTATGAAGATATTACTATGCCGCCAGGTTTTACTACGTCACAACCATTTTGTATTGGTTGTGATAACGGAAATGATTTTTATTATCCTTGGCATCAATATTATGCGGAAACCGACTGTATATGGATGGCTATAGAATATCACCCAAGGAAATGAAAAAGTAATTATTTATATTTAAAATATTTTTATAAACTCTAATATAGGAGGTTTTTTGTGTGGCGGCTATATTACTCACCAGGAACTATTTCACTAGCTCCTCATATTATTCTTAATGAAGTTAATATTAACTTTGAACCTATTCGAGTTAAAATTGCAGATAATATATGGAAAAATTATCACACCATTGAGTTTCTGCAGATTAATCCTCAAGGTTTAGTCCCTGCCCTAGAAATTGATGGGGAAATTTTAACCGAATCATTGGCGATCAGCCTTTTTATTGCTCGTAGAAAACCAAATAGTTGCTTAATTCCTGCTGTTGGTACAATGACTGAGGCTCGTTATATTGAACTACTTTCGTGGTTGGTAACTAGCGCTCATCGTAATATTGGTGCTTATTTTAGGCCAGAGAATTTAGTTTATGATTTGGAAGTTCATGATCATCTAAGAAAATTTTCACAGAACAAAATACCATTTTTGGCTAAATACATTGAATCATTATTATCACCCAACACTCAATATACTAAAGGTGAGTGTTTTTCTTTAATAGATCCTTTTTTATTAGTTTATTACAACTGGTTCCATGAAATAGGTTTAGATATGGAGGAATATCCTAAATGGAAAAAAATAACTTATAATATTCTAAATAGAGACTCTGTAATTAAAACACTAGATACAGAAAATATCAAGATAATAGTTTAATTGATTAAATCGTAGGATGTCTTACTATGAAACATAATAAATATATCAAAAATTTTCCACCATGTTTTACTCCACAAATTGTTGCTGAGAGATTGCGTGATGGCTATTGGATTCAATCTTTCGATGTGGCCAATGCTCATCGGTATGATTTGGTTGCGTATGGCCCGGGAGTTGGCGAGATCTACTGGTATGAAAATATACTTACTATTGATGGCGTGGTTGAATGGAAACGACATTTATTGGTAGATAATATACGTATGCCTGTTGGAATGGATAACTTTGAAATAGCTGGCTCTGGTCGACAAGATATCATAATTTGTTACGACTTGTATGGAGATGGTGGCACATTTCACGATCCTTCTCCAAATGGAGGAAAAATTGATTGGCTTGAGAATCCCGGAACTGAAGTAAGTGAAGACGTTCGCTGGAAACGTAGATATATTGGCCAGATTCCTACTATGCATCGCCTGCGAGCAGGATACTTTACACAAAAAGATCGTATGGAACTTGTTGGTTTTCCAATAGTATCTGCTACAGCTATGCATGGTGTTATTCCTGTAGCACTATTCACTCGGCCTGATAACGTCTTGGAGGCAGGAAATTGGCCGATGAAAATTATTGATAATCACTCTTTTCGTTTTGTTCATGGCGTTGAGAAAAAAACAGGCCTTATACCAGACTCTGATCTTGACTCACTAATTATTTCTTCAGATGAAGGTGTTAGTTGGTTTTATTACGATAAAAAAACAAACCGTTGGGTGCGTCATTTGATTGGTATAGGGGATGTGATTCAGGTAGAGAAAACACATTTCAAAGGCAGTGGTGATGCAGATGTAGGACGTTTGGGAAATGAGCAATTTGGATATGTAGCAGCACTAGAGCCTTTTCATGGAAATACGGTGGTGGTGTATTGTAAGCAACGTAATGCAGACCCGAGAATAGTTAAATGGAAACGATATGTTTTAGACGTTTTCGGTGATCCTGATATAAAAGGTGAAAGTCCTGGCCATTGCATCGTTTGTGCTGATTTTGATAATGATGGAGATGATGAATTTTTGGTTGGTCTACGCGGACCAGCTCCTTGGCAAGGAGTCATGTACTATAAAGCTATAGACGCTGAAAATGGGGTGTTCGCCAAGTGGCGTGTTGGTGAGGAATCCGTGGCTCGTATTACTCTAGGGGATTTTTTACAACGTGGCGTGATTGATTTTTCTACAATTGGTTATTCTGTACCTAACTATTTTGAGGCGTCAAATCCTAAGGTCATGGTTTATTATAATAATATTATTGATCAAGATAATATATTTAGTTCATTTCCTAATGATGAGGAAAATGAACTATGAAAATTGATCTTTCAGGAAAAGTTGCTTTGATCACTGGTTCCTCATGTGGGATAGGATTTTCTGTAGCTTCTGGATTACTAGCTGCTGGGGCAAATGTTATTATCAACGGACGTTCTCAAGAGCGCATTGCTGAAGCTATGTCTCGTTTAGATGATGCAAAACGAGTAAGCGGTATAGTTGCTGATGTAGGAACCTTATCAGGATGTAACACTCTTACTACATCTGTATCTAAAGTAGATATTCTTGTCAATAATGCCGGCTTCTTTCGTCCTCGACCATTGTTGGAAATTAGTGATTCAGAATGGTTAGAAATGATGGAAGTTAATGTAATGAGTGGTATTCGGTTAACTCGCTACTATCTTCATTCTATGATGCAGAGAAGGTGGGGGCGTGTGATATTTGTATCGAGCGAGTCTGCATTACAGATACCATCAGAAATGGTTCATTATGGAGTAAGTAAGATGACACAATTAGCTGTTGCTCGTGGTTTCGCTGAAATTGCTATTAATACCGGTGTCACAGTCAATAGTGTCTTACCTGGGCCAACTATGAGTGAAGGGGTGGAAAATTTTGTTCAAAATTTGATGGGAGAAGCTGGTACTGCAGAGGAAGCAGGACTGTTGTTTATGAAAAAATATAGGCCATCTTCACTTCTTGGTCGGCTAACAACTACAGATGAAGTTGCTAACTTTATAGTGTATTTATCTTCTATGCAATCATCTGCAATAACAGGAGCTGCGTTACGAGTTGATGGGGGGGTTTTACGATCTGTAATTTAACGCTATATCTGTAATTATTCTAAAAATAACGCGTTATCTTATAATTAATAAACTGAGAAACTATATTATTTAAACCTCTTCTATAGGCAGATATATTTCCTATTAAGAAAGGAAATCTCGGTTGTAGTACAAAAATAACTTCCTTCCTATTTAAGGGCAGAAGTATTAGAGTTAGTTGATATTTTGTGTTCATAATTTTCTCAGTTTACATGTAGCTACATGATGACAAATGTTAGTACTAATGACTGGTGTAGTTTTGAGCTAATTTATAAATAGTATTTTATTACTATTGCTCGGAAGTGCTTAATTCTGGAAAAAACATTTTTTATCAAGCGGTGGTAACAATATAAGCAGTTATCGATATTATTATAAGGTTTTCAGCTAGTAATGAGCAGTTGTCTTTCAAATCAAGCAGTGTGGATGGATACATTCCACTGCTTACCTGCTCTTTTTGTTGAAGAGTACTAATAGTGTGTGCATATAGTAATGAGATCAACTTTCCGAAGTGTTCCGATATTAGCCAATTATAGGAAACTCTGATCATTGGATTAATCCCCTAAATAGCTGCTCCTAGTACTACAGCCGTAATCCATATTGTGCCATGATGGGGCTCTTCTTCTGTCTAGTCCTGATATACGTTGACACTGATTAACGCCTGATGATGGACTTCATTGGGCGTTTTATATTTTAGGGCTAAGTGAGGCCTGTACTGATTATAAATATCTATCGGCCCACGACAACGCAGCCTCGCCTGTCTTCGGGGATTGCTCAGTGATGTTGAACGTAAGAATAGCTGGCAACTGGCTGAATGGATCGGGGAAAGTACCCCCGATGGGATTCAATATTTGCTGGAACGCGCTGATTGGGATGTCGATATGGTTCACGATATCCTGCAGAATTATGTCACTGAACATTTGGGTGATGAACAGGGTGTTCTCATCATTGATGAAACCGGTTTTATCAAAAAAGGGACACATTCTGTCGGGGTACAGCGTCAGTATAGTGGGACCGCTGGACGGGTAGAAAACAGCCAGATAGGCGTATTTCTTTGTTACGCCGGCAACGGAGGGCATGCCTTTGTTGACCGGGCATTATACCTGCCTCGCCAGTGGACAGATGCCCGTTCCCACTATGAAGCCGCGGGTATCCCCGCCCGCGTCACTTTTGCAACGAAACCCCAGTTATCCCGGCAGATGCTGGAACGAACCTTGGATGCTGGCGTTCCCTGTCGCTGGGTGACCGCGGATGAAGTTTATGGCCGTGACCGTCGTCTAAGAGTCTGGCTGGAGTCCCGATATCAGCCCTTCGTGTTAGCGATTCCCTGCAATACCCCTTAGGGTGGCAAGGACCAGAGTATATCCGTGCTGAACGGATTGCCGATACCCTGACTACCGCTGACTGGAAAGCACGGTCAGCGGGAACAGGGACAAAAGGTGAGCGTTGGTATGACTGGGCTGTCGTGCCGTTATGGCGTTTACAGATAAGTGAAGAGGATCGACGTTATGGTCATTATTTGTTAGTTCGGCGCAGCCGGGATAGTAGACAGGAACGGGCTTACTATGTGGTGTATGCCCTGAGAGAACAGGCGGATCTTAATACGCTGGTTCAGGTTGCGGGTTGTCGCTGGGAAATCGAAAGTGGCTTTGAGGAAACCAAAGGGGAATGTGGGCTGGATCATTACGAAGTGCGGCGATGGCAGAGCTGGCACCGACATATTACCTTGTCGTTGCTGGCCCATGCAGTCCTGGCGGTTCTGCGGGTACAGGAGAAAAAAAACACCGGTAGGCCGGGTTCCACTCAGTGTAGCGGAACTCCGTAAGCTGCTGTCAAAGCTGATGGAAAAAGCGGGAAAGACAATCGAACAGATTTTACATTGGTCAGACAGGTGGCGACGGCATCAATACCGAGCGCAACAATGTCATTGTCGCCGTCGGGGAAATCATCGGCTTACAAAGCAATTACGGCTGTAGTACTAGGATAGTTCCATGAGAAAAAGTCGACTCAGTCAGTACAAGCAAGGACGGTTATTAGCACTATTTATTGCAGGCGCTACAGCACGTATAGCAGCTGAACTTGTGGGTGTCCACCGGAATACAGTGGCATACTATTTTCATCGCCTTAGAGTACTTATCGCTGAGTATGTAGATCAAAATTCGATGTTTGATGGCGAAATTGAACTGGATGAAAGTTATTTCGGTGGACGACACAAAGGGCAACGTGGCCGTGGAGCGGCGGGCAAAGTTCCTGTGTTCGGGATCTTAAAGCGGGATGGTAAGGTTTACACGAGGGTTATACCCGATGCAAAATCAAGGACATTATTGTCCATTATTGAGTCGAAAATTTATCCTGATAGCATTGTATATACAGATAATTTTGCCAGTTATGATGTCCTTGATGTGAGTGATTTTAAGCATTATCGGATCAATCATAATACCGAGTTTGTTGACCAGAAAAATCACCAAAATCACATCAATGGTATCGAAAACTTTTGGAATCAGGCTAAGCGCTATCTGCGCAAATTTAACGGAATTCCTAAGGCTCATTTTGACCTATATTTGAAGGAATGTGAGTGGAGATTTAACACACCGGGTGCAAGGAAACAATTAACTAGTTTAAAACAAATAGTTAAAGGCAAGATTTAATCCTTATCTAGGACAGCCCCCTGATCAATTGCTAAGTATCACAAACCCTTAATAAGACTGAGTCATGCCTATCATAGCACCCAGACTCTGACGGTTTGCATATTCATCATAGAGAAACTCTGCTTATTCCACCAAACCCATCAACTGCGTATAAAGCGCTTCGGCACTGCGTTCATAACCGGCTGCGGAGAGGTGAATGTAGTCAGGACGCGCGAGATCTTGCTGTTTCCATCCTCTGACTGAACATGCCCCGCCCATGTATTCCCGCCAATCCCAGAACAGCGTGCGCTGTTTTTTGGCAACGGCTTGTTGAAGTTGGATCACAGCATTAAGCAAGGCGGGTTGTTGTTCTCCACAGCTTGCCGCAGTTTTATTTTTCAACGAATCATTTGGCCCTACCAGCAGGATAACGGCTTGCGGTATTGCCTTGCGGATGTCTTGTATTTTAGCCGTTAAATCTTGCTGATAAGTCGCCAAATCCAGGGAATCGTTAAAGGCTTCATTGGTGCCATAGGCGAGGATCACCATATCCGGTTTTATCTGTACCAGTGTATCCAGCCATTGTGGTTGCCATTTATCCAGCATATTAATGGTGGCACCATTGATGCCCAATGCGGATAACATGACACCGGGGGATTGACGTTTTATCAGCCAGCCGCCGATTTTTAACTGCGTATCCTGTGGATAGAGGTGGATTGGGAAACTGACACTCTGTTTGGGGGAAAAATGCCATTCACTTTGTGTCGCAGGTAAGTTGATGGCGGCAATTGGCGTTTTGATTTGAGTCGCTTGATGGGATTGGTAAAGCGCACTCAGCCAGTACTTGCCATGAGCAGAAGGGGCATCGAGTTGTATCGTACTGCGGCTGCTCTCAGGAGTGGCGATAAAACCGCCCAGTGGATAATCCGCCCGCTTTTCTTTACGGCTGCTTGAAAGCCACCAGCCGGTTTTATCCTCAGTAAATTGCACTAAGGCGTTACGCTGACCAGGGATACTCATTGGAGGAACAAAACCGGGTCCTGCATCGCCATAACGATCCTGCAATAAACTGCGCAGCTTACCGGTAAAAAAATCGGCGGCCGTGTGGGAATCACCTAATTGTACAAAATGGAGTTGGCGGGTATCACTGTGACGCAATTTATCGGCTAATAGCGCAAAATTGGGATCACCAAAATTCGTCAATTGTTGCTGACGGTGTATTTGTGCTGTTTGGCTTTCTGGTAAGGGTTCGGATTTTTCCCCTCGGCATGATAATAGACTGATTGAGAGCACAATTGTCAGACCTGCACCCGCTATCCGATCAAATCCACGGAACAGGCTAAATGGTTGCATCTTTAACTGGCTCCTGAATCAATGTGATCAATGAAAACAGATAATCCGCGATGGTTTGTTGTCCTTTCAAACTGAAATGAATCCCGTCCCCGCTTCGAAGTTTGATAGTACTGCTGCCATCGCCAATATAGTCTGAATAATTATCCGACTTATATTTGAACATATCATTAACCGCAACATAGATCTCTCCCTTTTTTTCAACCTCTGTTTGGTACAGTTTATTAAGGTAAGACATGCTGTCGGAGAGTTTTTTCTGGCGCATATTCGGCGGGCCAACCCAAATGACATCGGCTTTATGCTGGCGTGCGTCATTTAAGATAGCTTCAATTCGTTGGCGATAAAGATTTTCCCAATTTTCACTGGCGAATTTCAAATAAGTCCCACCGTGTCCAGAAGGCATATTCCACGGATCATTTGGGCCTAAAAATATCACGACCAACTTAATATCAGGATGGGTTCTTAGTGCATCGTTGATAGTCTTTGGCCAATTAAAGAAACCCGGATAAGACAATCCTGTACTTTGCTTACTTAAGTTAATACTGGAAATGCCATATTCCTGAAACAGCCGCCGTTTTAAATAGGGTGCGACACCTTGCATCATGGAATCACCGGCAAATAACACTTTATCTTTTATGCCCAGATTGACGTGGGTTTTCTGGACAGTTGCAACAACAGGGTTTTTTGTTGGGCGCCTTGGCTGCAAAGCAGATTGAACGAGCTTAATATCGTTGTTCAGCAGTTCAGGAAAGGTAAAAGAAAGATTTTCGATGGGATAGATGTAGCCTTCCAGAAAACGCAGGCCGACCTGAAAATCAGGCGGAAGTACCGTCCGCCTGTTATCGGCACTCATGGCTGATGATGGCGTTTTACCCCGCGCATATGCGATAAAAGTCTCACTGGCAGCTATTGCTCCTTGCTGCACATTATTCCCTAAATCCCACCATGTTTTTCCCTTGAGAGATGTCCAGGGGCTATTGCGGTGATATTTCTGTTGCCAGAAATTATCCAATGAACCCTGATTCAACCAAATTAGCATCAAGCTGGTCAGGACTACGATACAAATCACCTGGCCGACTTTTTTTAGGTTAGAGGTAAATTCAGAAGTTGGCATAAATAAATCCTGGTATTCCTGACGGTGATAAAATAAAGACCAACGTCAGGATCAAGGCTAAGGGGATGGGGTAATAAACCCAGGAGATCAAACTATCATTTTTTTCCAGTTGGTTTCTGAGATTTACCAGATAAGGATAGATAATAAATAATCCCCAAAAAGCCATTAATAGAAAACGACTGGATAACAGGGATGTCAATATTTCGCCAGAGAACAGTTGATTTAATATCGCCAGGGCATCATTAAATGTCGGGCTACGGAAAAAGACCCATGCAAAGCAGACGAAATGGAATGTCACCACACGGGATAAAAATAATGAGATCTGGCTTTTGGCTTGTGGCTCGCTGTATTTTTTTGCAGCAGGGATCAGGGCATTTTTAATATTTTGCAGAATTAGCCCCAAACCATGAATAGCCCCCCAAATAATAAAACTCAGGCCGGCGCCATGCCATAAGCCAGAAATCACCATGGCGGTGAATATATTCAGGTTCTTGCGGAATAGGCCTTTTTTGTTACCGCCTAATGGAATGTAGACATAATCACGAATAAATGTTGACAGGCTGATATGCCAGCGTCGCCAAAATACTTGTAAATTTTCGGCCAGATAAGGTGCATCAAAATTGCGTGGCACTTTGTAGCCTAATAGCAGGGCGATACCGGTGACAAGGTCAGTATAGCCGGAAAAGTTAAAGTAGATATTCCAGGCATAGGCATAAATTGCCACTAAAACTTGTCCTGCATGATGGCTAATGGGATCTTCAAAAACGGGATTGACAAAATATTCAGAAAGCGCAGAGCTGAGTAAAAAGAGTTTTGCGATGGCAAGGGCAATGAATAAAAGTGCCTTCAATGGTTCCAGCATCATTCTGGACGGAGCCTGAATTTGCGGCAGAAAATCTTTGGCTCGATTAATGGGGCCGGCGACAATGCTGGGAAAAAAGCAAAGATACAATATGACATCAGGTAATGGCGCGGCGGGCAGCTCTTTCTTACATACTGATACGACATAACTGACCGAATGGAACGCGTAGAATGACAAACCCAATGGCATTAACCATTCAAGTACAGGCAGTTCGACGGTAATCCCAACATGGGTCAATGCTTGTTGAATGGCTTCCTGGAAGAAAGAATAATATTTGAAAACAGTGAAACAACCCAGTATCCCGAATGTCAGTAAAATGAATATGACTTTGTTGGATAAATAACGGCTAAGAATATTGGCTAAAAAGTAAATAAATAGCGTATAGGCGAATAAAATGTAGGCGAAATTTGCTGAAAAAGAGAATACAAATAAATAACTCACTAAAATTAACACGCCATTCTGTAGCCTGGGCATTTTTTGTAAAAGCCAATAAACAACCAGCAGAATAACAAACGTTCCAAGGAACTCAAAAGAGAAAAAATTCATATCAGGCTCTGGCTAACCATTCATTATTGGGAGAAAGAATGTAATTCTGACATGTATTATAGTATGGAATTTGCCTATCTTTACAGTAGATAATAGAGCGAGGGGTTATAAAAAAAGAATCCACCGTGTAATTAATACAAAGTGGACTATCGGGAAAGTGTCATTGGATAATCAATTCCTGGGCCTGTGAAATCAGCTTCTTGTTACCATTAAATACACGGTGTAAATAGCGATTATAATCAGATCCCAGTTCAGAATAACCATTAAGATTATCGATCAATTTACTGGTACTCAGCGGCTCTTGCGTCGTCCTTTGCTTTGCCCTTGAAGAGCGCAGTGACTCATAAGCACGATGCGTATTCAGATTTTTCATATAGGCAACAACGGAAGCGTTGATAGTTGGGTAAACTGAATAACCTTTCACTTTTCCTTTCGTTTTGCCGCAAGAGCTACAACGCATTCCGAACAAATTATTATTTTTTTTGACCAGTTCCGACGTTCCCCAACCCGATTCAGCCGCCGCTTGAGTGGCAACAAAGTGGGTGGGAATAATATCAACCCGACTTAACAGCTTATTCCAGTTGATCTGTTTTGGCGAATTGCAGGTCATATTGTAATCCATACAGATCTTTTTTAATCGATACTTCTCCTGTACAGACCAATGATGCTTATTTTGGTGTGACAGGAGCCATTTGCGGTCTTGCATAATCTTTTGATTATGTTGATCAATCACAGGGACAATAATATTTAAAAACGCTTTCTTCCGAGGTGTACCTGAAGGGTATTTTCGCAAATCAGGCAAATTGACTTGTATGCCATTGTGAGAATACTCTTGCACTTTTGAGGTACTGGTCGAAGCATAGCTCAGACCGGTAAAGATTAATGAGATAAAGAAAGCGAAGACCGCACTTGTCCTCATCATTAGAGAGGGCATTGCTTCTCCTCTTTTTATTACTCTGGATAAAAATTAGACGAATATTAACAGAGCTAACAATATATGGCTACTGTTATTCACCATTCATAAATTTCGTTTCTGTAACGAATATTAGCACCCTACTGACAAATATCTATATTTTTTACTTTTTATCGTAAAAAACTGTAATAATTTTTATGATTTTATCCGGTGAATTCAACAATAAAATTAATATTATTTTTCTCAAAAAGCATTATTAATGATTAACTTACTGTTTTAAACAGACTTTAATTGGATTTATATATCCATGAGTTAACAAAGGATTTTTTGTGATGTGATTTTAATCACATTTTAAAAATGTGAACACTTTATTGGTTTTTTTCTCTTTTTTATTTTATATACCCATCCAACTTCAAGTTGCCGATTGTAAACCCATGTGAGTATTTATATCTCCCCGCTGCACGGGGAGATATAAGATGCATTCTGAAAGGAAACTTTTCTATACGAAATGATAAGTTATCTAAAATATTTATCTATACTAAAAAATTTACATATTATTTAGGTTAGGAGTTAATAAATAACAAGTTTAAGGAGAATCTGCGCACTTCAAAGACTAAGTGATAATGAAAAATCGCCAAATAGAAGATTCAGCCCCATAAAACAAGGTTGTAAAATAAAATAGGAACCCATGAATCACCCAATATATTATTTTAAAAATTTCAGTCATTTTTTCATGTGAAAATAAATTAATTTAACGCTTATCATAAAGCTACAGCCAATAACATGAGATACAACAAAGATGCCAATTAACATCATAACAGGCACCATAAAGATGAAGTAAAGAATAGAGATATAATACCAGGCTTCAGGTTGTTGTATGCATGTCATGATGAATAGAAAAAGGAGAATGAGCAATGCCACTTTAATGGAGGAAAAATGACTCTCAACATGATTGTCAAGCCAGGCAAGAAAATCACCATCAGTCATGCTTCGTTGCAGGGAAAAACAACGTAACAGGGTAAGCTGTTCTTTAAATGTAAAGAGATCTGTAATACATTTTCTTATTTTCTTATCATTGCCAATATAAACTTTAATACCGTTCGTATTGAGTGGAGGATATGCTTTGTTTTCTGATTTTGGCGCAAAAAATATTCTGTTATTGATGCAGAATAAGAATAATTTTAACCCGAAAATATATCTACACCCAATAATTCTGGCTTTATTTAAAATGGCCAAAAAGGAAACAACAAGATAGATCAGTACTGAATAATACCCAAGCAAATTAAAAAGTTGTGATTTAGGTGAAAGGAAAAAATGGCAGACGGCTATAATAATAAAAAATACGGTTACGGTTTTTACCGAATCAAGAAATTCATAGGCTAACCCTTTTAACCAGTTAGTAAAATTATCCCTGGTTTCATGTTTAACTAATGCAAAACTTTTGAGCATGATGATTTGTTCGGTATAGGTAAATAACCTAATTATCGATTTTCTTATTTCTTTATCGTCAGTAAATCGCATTATTATTCCATTTTTTTCTGGTTAGGGAGTAAGTTATCCTTTATTCATCCGATTATCGCTGGATGGTTTGATGAAGCAGATTCAAACTGATGGAGTATACCATTATAGATGATTAAAAAAACCAGATTCAGGGGCAAAAATAATTAGGGAGCCGAAGCTCCCTAATTATGCATAATGAAAAATCAACGAAACTTTATAGCCATTTCGCTACACCGCCATGACGAGAGCAGGCACCCTTACGGGATTTACTCTTGCTATAGCTACCATCTTTACAAAGGGCGGTATTAGCGCCTTTTTTGGTTAATTGACTTTTGTTTTTCTTTTTTGCCGCTTTTTGGTTTTTTGCTTTTTTGGTCACTTTCTTCTCTAGTGAATGAGCTTTGTTTTTTGTTGACTTAGCATTGTGTTTTACTGTCGTTGCTATTTTTGACGCGGTTTCGGCTGAGGTTGATACTGCTGGCGCTGCAAGCGCTGCACTTGAAAACAACACCAGTAATGCTGCAACTGATAACTTCAAGCTTTTCATCATATAGTTCCTCTGGTTAGCGTACTGAAACCCGAAATCTACTCTTGCAGTTTGGAGTATAGTTTTGAATGTTATGATTGCAAATTTAACCAAAATGATTTTTATATTCTCTTTTTAGAACAAGCGATTATGTTTTGTGAATATTGAAACAATATACATCATAGATGTTTGGTTTAAATTAATTAATCTTTTTATTCGATAGTTGATTGCATTGCCGTTCTCCCCATGAATAGGTTGATTATGCGGCATCGGAAGATGCTATCGATACGATGACAATTGGACGGGAAGCCGGAAGAAGTCGCCCACGCGATTGCCTAGCAGGAAATAGATTATAGGGTTCAACATGCCATGTTGAATAAGGCAGCATTTCATTTGATATCGGGCAATATTAAAAGCCGGAATTATTCTTAAGATTTTTTCCGGCTAATTGATGGAAGGTTATTTTTGTAGTGACAATTTTTGTAGTGATAGTGATTTTAAGCCAACATTTCTATCAATGTAGGTTGCAGAATAATCTTGCCAGGCTGTATTTCAATATTGATAGGTTGTTCTATTAATTTGCTGATGGTTAGCCATTCTCCTGCAATATAAAGTTCACCGTTTTCACGAATATTGTCGATCCCTTGATATGGGTTATCTTCCACTTCATTGATAACACTGGCTAAATCCACATCAGGATCAACAAGAGAGATAATAACGCCATTGGAAAACTGTGAGATATGAAATAATTCATTCGCGGTAAATCCAGCATCACTGAGTGCACTACCATTCAATATTAATTCAGGGGTGTCAATGTCAGTATGGCGAAATGAAACATGAAGGTTCATTTGTACATTCCTTGTGTTATGGATATACCGCGATACTCTATCAGCACTTCGCCCGCACTTTACCGCGAATTCATACGTGTTTTTCATCTGCATAGCATTCATTGGTTAATAATCAATATCTACCCTAGCGGTTAGCTGGCTAATATGCCATCGGTAATGTCACTCTTTGCGAAGCAACTCGCAAAAAATGACTGGATATTTATCCATTCTTAAGTGCATCATTAAAGTTCGATCAAAAAATAATTCTATAAATAATTATATAATTTTCTTTGTTATTAAAAATACAAACAAAGAGTTTAATCTGTGGTTTTGGGGAAGACATCTTTTTTCTGATGCTTATTTATAGATATTGAAATCATGTATTATTAATTTAATAAATCACACTTATTGGAAAAATATTTATGCATTTTCGTTTAACGAGCCAAAACATTATTCTTCTTTTTTGGCTGAATAAAGATTTGCATAATAACGTTTGTGTTTCCGGCGATAAATTTATGTTTCAGGTTTGGGGGCATGAATTGAGTTGCGGCGATTAATATAGGTAATTGATATGAAAAGACAGCAAAAAAGCCCTGCCGATATTATCAGGCAGGGCTTTTGATCTTAGTGCATCGAACTCAATCTCTACACTGAAATGCTTAGCCAAAATTAAGCTGCATTAATACCATACTGGGCACAAACAGAAGCCAAACCGCCAGCATAGCCTTGGCCTACTGCGCGGAATTTCCATTCTGCGTTGTGGCGATACAGTTCACCGAACAACATTGCGGTTTCGGTAGAAGCATCTTCCGTCAGGTCATAGCGAGCGACTTCAACTTGTGTGTCATCGTTAACCAGACGAATGAAGGCGCCGGAAACCTGGCCAAAGTTTTGGCTACGAGTTTGTGCATCATGGATAGTCACAACAAACACCACTTTTTCTACATCAGCAGGAACTTGATCCAGCTTGATTTTCAGTGATTCGTCATCGCCATCCCCTTCACCGGTGCGGTTGTCGCCAGTGTGCATGATAGAGCCGTCAGATGATTTCAGGTTGTTGTAGAAAATGAAATCTGCATCACTGCGCACTTTACCGCTTGCTGTCAGCAGGAAAGCTGATGCATCGAGGTCAAAATCTTGTCCGTCAGTTGCACGAGCATCCCAACCGAGACCGATCAAAACATTTTTCATGCTTGGCGCTTCTTTGCTCAGAGAAACGTTACCACCTTTAGAAAGAGATACACCCATTGTTATTTCCTCACTTATTACATCATGTTTAATTAATTGGATTTTACTTACCGGATTTAGCTTGCGTTTTCTTTTTGCGGGAACAGCAGGCTGGCAAGAATACCGGCTGCCAGTACGCCAATCACCACAAACAAGCTACTTGTTGCTGAAATAGAATAGCCGTGATGGAATAGGTGCTCAGAAGCATTTAGACCCAGTTTAATGGCGATAAAGAACAGCAAAACGATGACTGCCTTTTCCAAATGCACCAGATATTTTTTCAATGCTTCAAGCACGAAGTAGAGCGTGCGCAGACCCAAAATAGCAAACATCATGGCACTGTACACAATTAAGGGTTCCCGGCTGACTGCAATTACCGCAGGGACAGAGTCAAAGGCAAACATCACGTCAGACAGCTCAACCACTGCCAGGCACAACATCAGTGGCGTAGCATAAAGCGCCGCTTTACCCGCCCGGCCGACTTTCACATCGACGTTTTCTGGTTTAGCTAATTCCTCGTCGACTTCCTTTTGGTTGAGTACAAAAGCATGACCGCGTAGCTTCGGCCAAATTGGGAAGAAGCGCTTCACCAGGCGATAGGCAAGGTGTTGAGAATAGTCTTCGATTTCATCGTCGTCATTGCCGCTTTTCAGCATCATGACCGCAGTCCAGCCAACGATCACCGCAAACAGAATTTCAACCCACGGCCCAAGCGCCAGCAGGCTTGTCCCAATGGCAACGAAAATACCCCGGAAGACGATAGCGCCGATGATCCCCCAATACAGCACGCGGTGGCGGTAACTGTCTGGGACAGCGAACCAAGAGAAAATGGCCATGATGACAAACAGGTTATCGACGGAAAGCACTTTTTCCAGTGCATAGCCCGTGACAAACAGACTCGCGGTGTCCGCACCGTGATGGACATACAGGAATCCCGCGAAAACAAAGGCAATCGCGATCCAGAAAACAGACCATAGGGCGGCACTGCGCAGCGAAATCGGCTTATCATGACGATGCATAAAGAGGTCGATAAAGAGCGCACCAACCGACAGAATAATAAATACAGCAACGGTTTCTATCGGAAAACCAATGTGCGTGGATACCATGAAGTAAGCCTCTTAAATTATCTGCAATTACAGTTCAAAATCAGTCGGTGCAAAGCCAAGGGCTAAGCAAATTTCACGGGCAGCCTGTTTTTCATCATTATCAAAGTCACCATCACTTTTGGCGACGGCAATCCCGACGCGTAAAGCGAGCTGCGCCGCTTCCGGTTGCTGTTTCAGTGCGATGATGAATTTCATGGCTTCACCTTGACCAATGTCAGCATCAAATTCATAGTTGCTGACCAATTTGTTAAAGAATTCGATAATCTCTGAGGTATCGAACACTTTCAGTTCAGGGGAGTTTTTGATGAACCCGATCATTTTCTGCTTTTCTTCTGAGCTAACACCATTACTTGCCATCGCAATGTGTGCACATACCGCGACCGTACCTTCCATAAATTTTTTGTTCTTGAAGCGACTCACCTGATTGGTCAGTTCTTCACGGCCTGCGTTAAACGCGGATTTGATTTTGTTTAAAAAGGACATGAGTCCCTCCGTTGATATAAGAACGTCTTGTATAAGACGTATTGGTAAAATAGAGCGTTATTTCCTGCCGGATGTCCAGTTAAAGCCCCAGCCAAACGCCCTATCCATCTCTTTATGTCCATTGAAGTATTGGTTGATGCGTTCTACTTTGATGGCACCGTTTTCATTGACAAGACGGGCAATGGCACACATGCCTTTGTGGTTGTTGCCTTCTGTCATACGCGTTTCAATAGGAGGTTGGTCAGGGACATAAAGGGTGACGACACCGTCAGTTTTGTCCCAGCTAGGCACGCCTTCGTAGATAAAGGCGTAGATCAAGACTTCACGGATGTTTTTCCACTCAAACCCATTGATGTGGAGCCATTCTCCGTCACGTACCTGACCGGTGCGATCATCGCCTTGTAATTCGACATACGGTTCATAACGGTAATTGCCAAAGCGATTGCCCAGCGCCTGTATTGCATCCTTATCTCCATCTTGCAGTCGGACGAATGCACCGAGATCTAAATCCACATTCTTGTTTGCGCCGAACATGCCCTGCAAGATGCCTTTTGAGGCGGAGGAAGTTTGACCCCAGTTCAGGTTGATGCGAATTTCACCGTAGTTGTCGCGTTTGCTTAGGCTGATAGTCGGCTTTTCTTTGGTCAGCGAAACCTTACTCAAATTAACCGTATGTGGTGCTGGCGTAGCGGATACTGGAGCCGGTGTTGCGGTTGGCGCATCATCAATGATATTGACGCCAAAATGCTCAGCCAGTGGCTTGAGGCCACCATTAAACCCTTGGGCAATAAAGCGGAATTTCCATTCACCGTTCCGGCGATAGAGTTCGCCGAGGATCAAGGCGGTTTCTGGACGGCCTTGTACTTCAACATTCCCTTGCAAAATCACGCGGTTGTTCAGTTCGACTTGGATGGAAAGGTGACGCAAATTGGCGATCGTTTGGTGACCGTCGCAAGTCGCGGTGAAGGCGACTTTCTGGACATCCTGCCCCAGTGCCGGCAAGTTGACACAAAATGAGGTATTCATATTGCCGCCAGTCAGGCGAAGGGTGTTGTCGTCATTGACCGGCTGGCCGTAAAACACCATATCTGGGTCACCCTTAACTTTGCCATCGGCATACAGCCGGAAAGCAGAAACATCAACGGCTGAACCCGATAGAACCCGCACCGTGAGTGTCTGGCTGGCAATGGGGGCATTACCCCCAGGTGTCAGATTCATTAGCGCACCACCGTCTCAACGATCTGCGGATACATCGCGTCAATGGTGCGCCCAAGACAAGGGACGCCATGTGCCGTGAAATCCCACTGACCGCCATTACGGCGCAGGGAGGAGATGATAATGCCCGTGTGGGCACCTTGCTCATTCAATTGATAGCGAGCCAGCTCTTTGCCGCTTTGGTCAAGGACGCGACAGAAGGCATTTTCAACGTCATTGAAGGTTTGACCACGAAAACTGTTAACGGTAAATGCCAGGTATTCGATATTGGCAGGGAGTTTGAGCAAATTGACACGGATGACTTCATCATCCCCATCACCTTCACCCGTCCGGTTATCGCCAGTGTGCTGTATAGATCCGCATTTTGATTTTAGTTGACCAAACCACACTGTATCGATGGCATTGCCCGATGTATCAAGCAAAATGCAGCTTGCATCCAGATCAATTTCATCACTGCCACCACCGAATAAACTGGCCAGAAAACCTTTCTTTTTGGCTACGGGATCCCATCCCAGACCAAAATCGACGTTAGCCAGTGATGCGCTCTGTTTGGCGAGCGAAACTGACTGATTTTTGCTTAACGAAACCATTAATGACACCTCTATTTTGTTTGTCGGTGAATTACGGTAATTTCACGTGTTAAAAAATCATAATATGACAAATAGATAGCCTAAATTTGTCATATTATGATTCCTATAAACAGTCTATCTGGTAGTTAACTGTATGATAGAAAACAATCTAGTTTCGTTTTGTATGATTTCTTTTCCATACAAAAAAGTCAAACAAATTTTGATCTAAATAATCATATTATGATTGACATCTGCTTGTTATAAACTCTAGACTGCGATGTATATTTCACCGAATTAAGAACAAATGCTGAAAGTTACCGTATTGACTCTCGGCTATTTAACAATTGTTTCCGCCTGAATAGCGAGATTGGGTTTATGGAAAGATAAATATCGCTTTCATCAATCATCTCAAATAGGCTGAGATTTTTTTGAAAAGGCATCACCATGACAGTGTTAAGCGGCAACGATGTTGATAAAACACAAGCTGATAAAAAACAGGTTTACCAAAAGCAGGTTTACCAAAAAAAGTTAAACAGCGGGACGTTGACGGTCACGGCATCGCATGGCACTGCATCTTTGGAAACCTTGTTTGATATCGCTGAACGCCGTAATCCCAAAAGGGCATTTCTATTTGTCAGTAAAGTCTTGGGACGACATATTCCGGCCAAGCCATCGATCATGCGCTCGGTCTATCAGCAATTATCTGAACAGTTCCCCACCCATCTTCCCGGCCCGGCCCTGTATATTGGTATGGCAGAAACGGCGGTTGGGCTAGCGGCGGGCGTATTTCAGGAAACGAAACACAACGTTGATGAGTCAGTATTCCTGACGTCGACGCGTCATCCGGTTGATGGGGATTTATTGTGTGAGTTTAAGGAAAATCACAGCCACGCGACGGATCATCTGATTTATTGGCCGGCCAGCGGCCAGTTGCGCCAGCGGGTGGTCAATGCCCGCACGCTGGTGCTGATCGATGATGAAGCAACAACGGGCAATACATTCCTTAATTTACTGGATGCGCTACGTCATGCCGGGCTTGAGCACATTGAACATATTGTCACCGTGACATTAACGGACTGGAGCGGGAAAGCGGTGGTGAAACGCAGCCCACTGCCGGTTTCTGGCGTTTCCCTGATTGAGGGAAATTGGCAGTGGGAAGCCGATATCTCTGCCCCGGTGCCGGTCATGCCGCAAGTCAATGTTACCGCCAGGGGCAAAATCAACATTATTGGTCAACAGAGCTGGGGACGTTTAGGGGCAGATGACATCCAGTGTGATATTGGTGCAGCAATCACCGCCAAAGCAGGTGAAAACGTATTGGTATTGGGCTCCAGTGAATTTGTCTGGCAACCGTTCCTGCTGGCTGAACGGCTTGAGCAGGCAGGCGCGTCGGTGGTGTTTGGTTCGACAACCCGCTCTCCCATCTCGTTCGGCCATGCTATCCAGTCTGTCATGGCGTTTACCGATAATTATGGGCTTGGCATCCCGAATTTTCTCTACAATGTTGCGCATCAGCAGTTTGATCGAATATTGCTTTGTCTTGAAACACCCAAAACGTCCGTTGATCCGGCGTTGATGGCACAGCTTGCCCGTGTTTCTCCGGTTGTAGAGATCGTTGGATATGATTAAGCCACTCTTTTTGACTGATCTTGATGACACGCTATTTCAATCCCGCCGGAAGCTGAAAGGGATATCGGATATCTCCTCTTTTCGCGTGGGCGCGTTGGATCGAAAATCTTCTCCCCACAGTTTTATGACCCAACAACAGGCCATGCTGGTTGATTGGTTATTGGCTCATGCAGAAGTTATTCCGGTCACCGCCAGAAATACAGAGCAGCTTAGCCGTGTGCAGATCCCGTTCAATTCCTGGCGCATTGTCTCGCACGGTGCGGTGATCCTCACACCAGATGGTTCTGTTGATGAACACTGGCAATCGGTTGTGGTGTCAGAATTGCTGTCATATCGGGATAAATTATGTGAGTTGGCGCGCCTGAGCCAGCGCTTGATCGCGTCTTGCGGTATGGATGCATGGGCACGCATGGATTATGAATATGGGGATGTCCCGGTTTTCCTGATCATTAAGCACCGTGATTACGGTAAGTTGGATGAGCTTACTCGGCTGGCTGACTGTTTAACCCAAGAAAACCCTTTTCAACAAAATTTCTATTTCCATCAAAATAATAACAATCTTACTGTGCTGCCAAAGTGTGTTGATAAGGGATTAGCCACCCAGCACCTTTTGCAAAGGCTTCGTAATGAGAGGGGCGTTTTCCCGATTATCGGACTGGGAGATAGTCTGAGCGATCACCGTTTTATGCAACTGTGTGATTGGTTTGGTATGCCTCAACAAAGCCAGTTTGCCGGCACATTAATGACTGCCCTATTTGGAGCTGTAAATAATGAATAGCTTTCCCCCTTTCTCTGGGAGTTATGCTTCTGATGATGTTCAATTTCTGCTAAAACCCGTTCAAATTGAGATGACGCCTGTGGATATTAAGGAGCAGTTGATCCAGTCTGGCGCTCGTCATTATTCGGATATGTTAAGTCAGGAGCCAGAACCCACGTTTTATCACCTTGAACTGTTTGATAAAGCACTTGAACAAGGGGCGGTTCGATTAACGACGGAAGTTATCATGCTCGCCAAAGCCCTGATATCCCGTTTTGGTGACACGCCCATTGTATTGGTCAGCTTGGTCAGGGCTGGCGTTCCTTTGGGGGTGATGTTGCATCAAGCACTCAGAAAAATGGGTAAGTGCTCTTATCACTATGGCATCAGCATTATTCGGGATCGCGGTATTGATAATACAGCGCTATCACATATTGAGCAGAAACATGGCACAGAGGGCATTGTATTTGTTGATGGCTGGACAGGCAAAGGCGCGATTACCACAGAGCTGTCGCGATCTTTAGCGGGGAGGGCGGGATATTCAGGTATTCCGCGTCTGGTGGTATTGGCCGATCCTTGTGGTTGTTCATGGTTGGCGGCCAGCGATGATGATTGGTTGATCCCTTTTGGTATTATGGGGGCGCCGGTATCGGGGCTGATATCACGTTCGATCTGGCGTGAAAAAGGATTACACGGTTGCGTGCAGTGTGATCACCTGCTCAAGTTTGAATGCAGCCGCTTATTGGTGGATACTGTTGCCGATTGTCGTGATCGATTGGGTTGGGCGGCCATACCCGAAGCAGTTTGGTTGCCGCAGGAAAAAATATCTTTGCAGCAATTGAGCAAAACGGTCATTTTCAATCTTGCGGAAAAATACCAGATTGACAGTATTAACCGTATTAAACCGGGTATTGCCGAAGCCACTCGCGCAGTATTACGACGTGTGCCAGAGCATGTGCTCGTGCGTTCCCAAGATGATCCTGATGTTGCGCTGTTGGTTCATTTGGCTCGCCAGAAAGAGGTTGTTATTACAGAAGTCGGTGATCTCATCGGTCAATATCGTGCGGTAACTATCATTAAGAAGGTGGCGTGATGAAATCAATCCCTTCACCACATCGACTCGGCGCAACTCTGTATATGCCCGCCACCCGCCAAGACATTGCAGAAATTGTGTTACAGAATAAGATCCCTGATCTGCGCTCGTTGGTTATTTGTCTGGAAGATGCTGTCAGTGAGCAGGATACCCCCGCCGCTATCGAGAACCTTCGGGAGATTATGCAAGCATTGGCCAAAGCGGATAGCTCTTCTTCCTCTACTGAACACTCCCGTCCCTTGGTTTTCATCCGTCCGCGTAATGAAATGATGGCGAACTATCTGGTGACTAACGTGGATCTCAGTGCCATTAATGGACTGGTTTTACCCAAGTTTACCCATGCCTCGTTGTCCGGCTGGTGGGATATTATCGATTCCACCCACTTGTGCATGATGCCAACACTGGAGAGTGAAGAGGTGTTTGATGTTCAGAAAATGAATCAACTTGCCGACATTCTCAAAGCACATCCTTGCAAGGATCGCATTATTGCCTTGCGTATTGGCGGTAATGATCTGATGAATGTCATATCCCTGCGGCGCTCCCGTCACTTCACGCTTTATGATGGACCGATGGGTTATGTCATTAAAATGTTGGTGGCTGTTTTTGTTGCGCGGGGGTTTTCCCTGACTGCGCCGGTTTGTGAACATATTGATGACTTAAAATTGCTTGAGGAAGAGCTGAAACTGGATATTGCCCACGGTCTGGTGGGAAAAACAGCCATACACCCAAAGCAGATTGGATACATTCAACGAGCGCTGAGGGTGAGCGCCCATGATCATGCACAGGCGCTGACTATTCTCAATTCCAGTGAAGCTGTTTTCAAATCAGAGGGAATGATGTGTGAACCTGCCACCCATCAACGCTGGGCAGTGAATATTCTTGAGCGGGCGGAGCATTATGGTATAGAGCCTGAGGCAGCATAGGCTCTTCAATCGGCAAAAATAGTGCTAAGGCTTTTCATGCGGTTTGTTGTTGATTTACCTGTGATAGTGGCTATGCTGAAAATTATTTTTGTAGTTAATCGTAGAAAAAGCAGGGGCTTGTTATCCCTGGCTTGGTAATAAGAAATGCTACTTAATCCCAAACAATTTAGAAATTTCAAATTAACTTTATTACTTTCACAGGGTAAACCGGTTAGTAAGGGCAAGATCATTAAGGAGCTGAATTGTTCGGAACCTACATTAACACGTGCATTGCGGGAGTTGAGAGATCTTTACTGTGCTGATATCCGATTTAGCAAAATAGGTAATACCTATCAGTTAGTCGATAAAGGAATGCTGACCAGAAAAGATGTGAGGAGAATTGAAGAACTGCTCACCCAGCATCTCAGTTTCAAATCTGAAGACGCTACCCACTATGTCTTTCTTGATAAAGAGAAGAAAAAGCCGATTTCCCTTTCTCTAAGAATGTCTGTCATCAGAAAGATCGATAGCCTGGCTAATCGTCTGGAGACAACCCGAAGCGAAGTCGTGGAAATAGTCGTGGATAGGTTTATTGAAAAATTGCTCAAAGAAACCGTAAACGGAAGTTCATCGAAGCGACGCATCCCATAATGCCAGCCGGTTGGTTTCAACTGGCATCAGGGCGGTGATTGTTGGTTTGCTTGTTCGCTTACTGTTTGAATCGTTTAATGATTGTGGCGTGTAAGTTTATCAAGATATCCCATCATAAATGCGGACAAAACAAAGGTGAGGTGGATAACGACATACCACATAAGTTTATTGTCTGGCACGTTCTTGGCATCCATAAAAACGCGCAGCAAGTGAATAGAGGAAATCGCGACAATTGAGGCTGCAACTTTATTTTTGAGTGAGGTTGCATCCATTTTCCCCAGCCAGCTCAATTTTTCTTTGCTTTCGTGGATATCCAGGCTTGAAACAAAGTTTTCATAGCCGGAAAACATCACCATGACCAGCAATCCTCCAACCAAAGCCATATCAATGAGAGAAAGTAGTGTCAGGATCAGGTCGGATTCTGTAATGGAAAAAATATGTGGCAGGATATGCATGATTTCCAAGAAGAATTTTACCGCCAGCGCAAATAATGCAAATGATAAACCGAAATAAACCGGTGCAAGTAGCCAACGAGAGGCATACATTGTGTTTTCGAGAAAGCGTTCCATTGTGTTTTTTATGTGTTACAAAAGGGGGAGTAGTATAGATCAAGAGTGTGATAGCTATGAAATACATATCGCAATACACAGGCAGGCACTATTGATGAAAGCAGGCTAACGTAAGACTTGTCATGCACAAGCATACCGCTCCAAGATTGGCATCTTATGGCGAATTGTTAAATATGATCAGTGAACCCCCTCCGTTAATACTTCAAGCCATAACGAAGATAATCCCTTTGATGTTACTATTATCATTCTGTATCTTGCGGGTATCAGTGAATGTGATGTTTATCATTGACTGTTAAATTAGAATCCGGTTTCGCCAATGGAAACTCAATTGGTTGAGTGGTTATTATTATATCTGTGATTATTTCACAACAATAAGTTAACAATTATTATGACATACCGTTTATTATCTAAAGATATTTGGGCATTGGACTTTATGGCCTCTGTCCTGTTCGTCGGGGCAGGAAATAACATGTTCCCATTTATGGGCTTAAAGGCATGTGCTGACACTGCATCTATTCGGGGGTTAGCATGAGTCAACAATGGACATCCCGTCTGGGGCACATATTAGCAGCAACTGGATCTGCCGTTGGCATTGGTGCCATCTGGAAATTTTCGTATGTTTCAGCCACAAATGGTGGTGGTGCATTTCTGATTGTATTTTTATTGTTTAGCTTTGTAATTGGATTAGCCGTTCTGTTAGCCGAAAACATGCTGGGAAGCAGTACCGGTGAAGTGGCCGTTAATGCGTTTAAAAAATTACTGGGTAAACATTGGGGGTGGGTTGGCCTTATTGGTGTATTCAGTTCATGGTGTATCTATAGCTTTTACAGTGTTGTCGGTGGTTGGACCATAGGTTACACGGTGATGGCAAGTACAGGAAAATTGAATATTACAGACGTCTCTCAACTCACCTCTATTTTCACCAATTTCATCAGCAATCCATGGTGGCCGATAATCGCCCATCTGGCATTTTCAGGGCTAACCTGTTTCGTCGTATTATCGGGTGTGCAAAAAGGTTTGGAAAAATCAGTTAAGGTCATGATGCCACTGTTGTTTTTTATCATGATCGTGTTGATTATTATTGGCATTCGCTTACCCGGTTCATCAGAAGGACTAAAACTATTCTTATACCCAGACTTTAATAGTTTGACCGGAAAAGGTGTGTTAGATGCCTTAGGGTTGGCATTTTTTTCACTGTCCATCGGATTAGGTATCCATATTACGTACAGCTCCTATTTGCCGAATAATAAAGGTATTGGCAGATCGAGTATCTGGGTTGTTATCCTCTCCTGTCTGGTTTGTGTATTGGCTGGGCTGATGATTTTTCCTGCTTTGGCAGCCGCTGGCTTAAAACCCAATGCGGGGCCTGGCTTAACGTTTATGACAATGCCAATTTATTTCGCCAGCCTTCCCGGTGGTTCAATCTTGGCAGTGACTTTCTTTTTATTGTTATTAATGGCGGCACTGACCTCAGCAATTTCATTGCTTGAGCACATTGTTGCTTATGTTCAGTCACGCTTTAAATGGTCACGTCGTAAAGCAAGTTTAAGAGTGACGGCATCGATTATGTTAATGGGGATCCCTGTTTCCTTATCTTTTGGCCCCCTAAGTGATATTACCTTAGGTGGAAAAACCATCTTCGACATGCTGGACTTTATTACTTCCAATGTTCTAATGCCACTGTTCGGGATTATTATTTGCCTCGTATTTGGCTGGTCACGTAAGGTCAATGCACTCATACCGGATAATATGTCAGCGCGGAAGCTTCAGTGTTTACGGTTTATATGGCGATATGTCGGACCCTTATGTATCGGCGTGATTTTGGTACACGGACTTATTTGATTGTGTTAGGTATCATCTTTCATCCGTTTTTATTTGATAGAGAATGATGCTGCAATTAATGTAAACGGGCGAGTTTATCCGCCAAAACCGCCCGTTAGCTATCATCAAAATGCTTCTAATCGATTTTAATGCCCCAACCTCCCTAAGACATTCAAATGGTTGATAGAAAATTTTATACCAGTCAGCTTTCAAGATGCGTCTTATATCTCCCCGCGTAGCGGGGAGATATAAGCACTCTCATTGGTTTGCAAACGGCAACTTGAAGTTGGATTGGTATATATGAAGAATCCGAATTCTGGCTATAGCCGGGCAGAGTTATGGTGGGTTGGCTGCACTGTATGCAGCACTCCATTGGCCGCAACGCTTTGGCTGTGTTCTCACGCAATCGGGGTCTTTCTGGTGGCCTGATAGCAAAATTGTTCGACAGTTTATGCCACTTTCTGAACATAAACCCGGTTGGCTGACACAGCAGGTTATTGAGCAAAAAGTTATTCCTTCGTCATTAAAAATTTTTCAGGAAGCGGATTCTCGCGAAGCCGATATCCATTTCGTGAATAATCAAATGCATGCTGCGTTGCAAAAAGCAGGGCACAACGTGAATTACCGCGTATTTAATGGTGGGCATGATGTGCTGTGCTGGCGTGGTGGGTTAATCGATGGCCTGAGTTGGTTGCTAGATAAAAATAAATCTCAACAAAGTGAGAATTAATCGTCGCGAATGGAAAGAAAGAACCATTTCAATTTTTCAAAATAACCGTGTAACACGGATTCGCTTTCGATGGAAACAGTGACGAAATTCTGGTTGCATAAAGTGTACTGATCAATAGACGAAAGGTTACTGTTTCCCTTTAAAATACAGGGAATTTGCTTGTTTTTGAAGAAGTGCGATGCGCTACGGGCTTTTTGTTACAGTGCGTTGGTGATGAGCAGCAATTAGGATTCTAAAGGTTTAAAGTATTGAACAAAACAACACCCCAAATATAGACACAGCAGCTTGATATTCAGGGTGTTGTTTTGGAATAACAATTTAATGGTTCAAACTAGAAACGGTAGCCAACGCCAACTACCCATGTTCCTGTTTTAGCCTGATTCAAATCAGCATATTCGTAGGCAACATCAACAGCGATATTTGAAAACGGGTTAAATTGTAATCCTGCACCATAGGCAATGGCTGTTTTATTTTTACGCATATCCAATTTTGATGCAGTAAAATGATCTTCAATATTAGCCGCACCAACTAAGGCGTAGGCGCTGGCATATTCATTGAAACGATATGTCGGACCTGCCATCAATGACTTATAAGTAATATCTTCGTTGCCGATGGCTAACCAACGATAGTCATAATAATTAATTTTTAGCTTAGTGTACGTGGCTGAGCCGATAACGCCCCAATTATCATTAATCTCATAACGGTACTTCAGGTTGAGGCCTCTTGGGTCTTTATTCAGATCGTTCAGATTCAGATCATCTCCCAACACCTGCATTTTGATATCGCTTTGAGCGTAGCCTAATGAAATGGTGTGTTTGCCGCTTGCATCTGCTGTCAATGAAACAATCGATAATCCAGCAACAATCGCTGAGGACAATAGAGCTTTTTTCATTATAAGTGTCTCTTTGTTGTATAAATCGGACAGCAATATATATAAATTCCGAAAAAATACAACGGAAAAAGTAACAAAAATAAAATAATTTTTATGAAGTAATAACATATATTTACTTTAAATTGTGGATTTTTCTTTCTTGGCAGAGGCATATTGTTGGAAGCTGAACGTCCGGTTTTACCGTCTTCACAAGCACAAATCCGTCGAGTGGTGGGAGAGGTTCATCAGCGGGCTGCGTTATAGTACGTATTTCTTTTCTATATGAGATGTTATTTCTAACAATCTACCCTTTAGGGCGTGTTGATGGTTTGTGTTCATAATTTGACCGATGTCATGCTGGTAGACATACAATAATAAATGTGCTGAATAAAGAATGTCTGTGTCTGAAAAACAACAGCTGCGTTTGCATGCTGGTGTATTAAAATTCCTCTTTAACCTGAAACTCTCTTAAACTGTGATGTTAAATTATTCTATATTTATGATATAAAACAATAAATTAAAGTTTTTTTTCGGATTAATCAGCGATGCACAAATGTTAACTCTGAAGAAAGGTGCTCATATCGCTAACCGGACAACAATTTCAACAGATAGCGAACAAGGTGAAAATAAAGTTTGCTGTGTCCGCGAAAGTATGATTTAATAGCTTCATCGGTTTGGAAGTACAGACCTATTTATGACAAGCAAGTTTAAAGCAGTTCACCATTAAGCGCTATCCTAGATATCCCTTCATTGCGAATTCCTTCTAATTTAGTTCCCATAAGTACGTACAAATAAAAACAAACCTTACCCCGCCTTATGGCAATCCAACAAATTTAAAGGTATTCAATATGTCTAATACAATGACTGGTTTAGTAAAATGGTTTAATAACGATAAAGGCTTCGGTTTTATCTCTCCAAAAGATGGCAGCAAAGATGTGTTTGTTCACTATTCTGCAATCCAAGGTAACGATTTTAAAAGCTTAGATGAAGGTCAAGAAGTTTCATTTACCATCGAAAATGGTATGAAAGGCCCAGCTGCTGCAAACGTGGTAGTGCTCTAAGAAGACATCTGTTTCAGATGTCCATGCTGTAAATGCTCAGAGTATCGGAAATATTTCTTTGATTTATCAAAGAAAATTCATACAGAGCGAGATGTGATTTTATAAATCAGTTATATTGCTTGTTTAGATAATCACATATACAGCTCGTTAAACCTCGCAGATGTGGGGTTTAACGAACATCTTTCCTATCTGTTTTGACCCCATTCCCTTAGCAAACGTATCGTAGATTAACCTACAATCCTTCCTCATGCCTGCAAAAGCACATGGCACTCTCATCACTTATCGTTTCTTTCAATACGACTAAATCAACATTTGCGCCTTTAACAATATCGATTATACAAAGACGAAAGCGAATGATATTTGAGAACGTTTTCGAAAAATTAGACTCCGTTATAAGTTGAATGAGCGGAAGCGGAATCGAAAATCATTATAACTTGTTGAAAATACAAAATTTATAATCTTACCTTTCTTTTATGCCCCTTTTAATGCCCCTAAGTTTTTTTGCTTGCCTTTTCTTTCCTATCTGACTGATTTCACTTATTTATATTACTTATTGTGTGCTTTTCAATCATCTTAAAGCAAAAAAGCCTTGAGGGTTAAAAATGGTCAGATTTTTCTGCTATTTTATGCTCAGGGCTTTATAAGAAAAATTATCATTTTTACGACATCGATCACAAATTACAGCGGGTTATTCCTGTGGTTTACTGCGAACCTTACGTTCAATTAATCGTCCGTACATATCAAAATAACGACTCGGCCAGATTTCTGAGGGATGGACGCCGAGATAATTCGAATGATCCATTCGCCTTTAGGCCACTGCCTGCTGAGTGCATTGGCTAATGTTGATGAACTGAGTCCCGCTTCACGAGAGACCGCCGCTAAGGTTGTCCCGCGTTTGCGCAATGCTGCGATGATATCGGCCTGATGCCAGTCATTTTGAACATTATTGTTATTCATTCCTGCTACCCCTTCCATTAATTAATATTGATGGTGGCGATTCAGACAGGGTTTGCAGACCGGCACTTATTCCGGCGAGGCATAGCCTCCCCAGCCTGAACCACCATTGAAAAGGTAATAGCAAGAACACTGGTAAAGTATCTTACCAGTGTATAAGTGCACAAGGCTGCAAAACCTTGACCATTAGATTGTGCTAATGGCGGAAATACTTTAACTGATTGCTTTACCTAACACAATAATCGAACGGCTAAGTTTAACGGTTATACCTCCTCTCAGGCGCGCACAAACTCAGGGAAGAATACGGACGGCTAAATCAATCTTTGTTATTTATTCTCGTTCGTGATCGCTTCGCTATCCGTATTTTCCCTTTGTTTTTCAGACTCATTTTACTCATTTAGAAACATTTTCCCTGCGTGTCGGTTAGGTTCACCACTCCGTGGTGCGTCAGATAATGTGTATACAGGGCGAGGATTTCGGTGAGTTTTTGCAGGAGTTCGCTACGTGCTCTGCACGGCGGTGGAGTACTCCCCATTCAGTGCCTGATTCAATCAGGATGAACGCCTCATTATTCGTGACGTGTGATATCTCCTTTCTTTACTGCATCGGCCTATTACAAGGCGGTGAGTGAAAAACAAACGAAATAAGTGAATTAAGGCAGAAAAATGCCAATGAAAAGTGGTGACACTGAGTAAAACGGGGTTCAAATCGGTCGTAAAGCCAGACTGGGCGTGCTCTGGACGTTGACGCTTGGCCGCGTCACTTGGTAATCGCTACGCTTTAACGCAAGTGACGCCGCGCAGTTTTCGGGACGTTTATCGTGATGAATACAAAACGTAATTAAATGTTGTACCGGTTACAACAATAACGTTCAGCGTGAGACAGGAACGTTCTGCTCTATTGAGTGGTCAGCCGGTTTCACTTTGAGACCGGGAAACTTTCATCGCCGGACGATGGGTTAGATATCCGACAATATCTGCTTCCAAAAGTGCGCAGATGTACCGCATTGCATGCACTCCCTTTCAGGCTACAGGAGTTTTGATTCGCCCCCCGATGGGTGATCCTTGCAGGCGATAGGATCGTTGTGGTTACAGTTAAACACTGTATCTATTGAGTGAGTCAGGGTCAAATTTTTATAGTGGGGCTCTGTGAGCAATCACAATTTATGTGTGGGTGTGAATAACATCCTACAAAAATTAGATTTGGCGCAAGAAACCGGCCTCCTGCGTTTTACCACTCACCACAATAAAGGTTTTAAAGAATAGTACATGTATTCAGAGTGAAAAATCTGAATACATGTAAAAGCAAGGCACGCTAGTTTTTATAAAACTCGAACCATTATTGAAAAATATGCATTTCATTGCTCTAGTTCAGCATTTAAATGAATAATCCTATCCGCACTTTTAATGGTGGATTCTCTATGCGCCACTATTATTCTAGTCATATTTAAATTTGCAATTGATTTATTAATAAATGACTCATTATTTGTATCTAAATGACTTGTTGCTTCATCCATAAAAATAATTTTAGGTTTTTTATATAGTGCTCTAGCTATCATTATTCTTTGTTTTTGACCACCTGAGACACTTCCTCCTAGTTCACTTAATTGTGTATAATATCCCATTGGAAAATTAGCTATTTCACTATGTATATTGGCCTTAATTGCACATTCAATAACATAATCCATATCTATATTGTCATCGAATCCTGAAATATTTTCTGCAATTGATCCGGAAAAAAGTTTATCTTCCTGTAAAATACAAGATATATTTTTTCTGTAGTTATTAATGCCCAAGGAATATATTTCAGTATTATTGAATAATATTTCTCCTGATTGAGGCTGAATAAGCCCACACATTATTTTAATAAGAGTGGATTTTCCTGTGCCGGATGGACCTATTATTGCTACAGACTCTCCTTCGTTAATTTTTATTGAAAAATCTGATATTATTGGATAAGTTGTACCATCATACATATAATAAATATTTGATAGCTCTAAAGATGCCATGTTATGATTAATATCAATGTCAATGTCATTTTTGAAAACTTCTTTCTCTTGCAAAGCAATTTCAGATAGTCTCTCATTATGTAATGAGAGCAATTTCAATTCTACTGATTTATTAATGACATTAGTAACACGATCTGAAAATTGACCTCTATAAGTATTGAAAGCTATAAACATCCCTATAGTTATAGAATTATTTATTACCAAATATGAACCAACCCAAAGAATAATGATTTGATCTAGAGAAACAATTATAGAGCTTAGCGCACTAGTAATAATTTCTATTTTTCTCTTTTTTATTTCAGATTTATTTAAATTCTTAACTTTATCACCATAATTTCTTAACCTATTATTAAGTAAACCAAGGACTTTAATTGTTGGCATGCTATAAAGACTTTCCATAAAGAAAGAATTTATAGTAGCCTCATTTCTGATTTTTTTATCTGATGACTTCTTATATATTTTATATACAATTAATTTAACCATAAAATATAAAGTTGAGAATAATATCACTACAGTAGTTAGACCTCCACCATAAATAATCATCATACTCAATAAGCCTATTATCATCAAAAAATCAATGATTAAATTTACTATATTATTACAAAATGTTTCTCTGATATCTTCTATTGAATTAAACCTAGATTGAATATCTCCTAATTTTTTATTTGAAAAATAATCAAGAGGAATTTTCAATAAATGTCCAAAAAGATTATTTTTCCATTGCATATCCAAAAGGACGTTTATAGAAAGAGACATATAAGATCTTATTACATCAGAAAAAGTTTTAACTAGAGTAAAAAATATCAAGAATATGCAGATTGATGACAACAATAGTGTATCTTTTGTTACTATAACATGATCCATTATTAACTGGATTCCAATTGGAATAGTAAGCGCGATGCTTTCTATAAGAATAGAAATTGCAAATATCTTAAAAAGAGAACTTGCCAAGCCTTTAGAGCTTTTGAAAAGATCTATTAATTTAATTGTTTTTTTATAATTGGCAGATTTCTTTTTAAACTCTGGGGCTGGTGTTAATTCTATTGCTACTCCCGTAAAATGCTTTGAAATCTCATGGATAGATAATACTTCCTCTCCTTTTTCAGGATTAAATATAAAGAATTTATTTTTAGTTACTTTCTCTAAAACCACAAAATGGTTCATATCCCAATGCAGTATGCATGGTTTTTTTAAAAGATTTATTTCATCAACATCTAAAGAATATACATTAGTGTTTAATTTATTGTTTTCTGATATACTTAACATGTCTTTTAAGCGTAACCCTCTTGAGTAAAAGCTATTATTTTCTTTTAACTCTTTTAGAGTCGTATCATTCCCATGATAACATAATATCATGGCAATACATGCAATTCCACAATCTGCAATATTCTCTTGATAGATAATGTTAATTTTTCTCTTAAAAAAGACACTGGGTACAAAGTCAAACAATGAATCTTTATTTATCATAATTACTCCATGTATTTTTTAAAATTATATTTAGCTTTATCTACCATAAAGTTATAAATTGTTTTATTTTCAATAATTAAAGATGTTTCTGCTTTCATTCCTGCAACTAACTTTAATTTATTTATATTTTTATCAGTTATTTTAACTTGTATAGAATAAAGATTGTCATCAGTATTTTTAGTATCACTTTTTAATTGTTGTGAGATGATATTTTCATTATTTACAATAGATTGAGAAATTTTATCTATTACACCATCAAAGGAGCCATACTTTTGAAACGGATATGACTTAAATCTTACATTGATTTTTTCCCCTATCTTCACATAAGGATAATGTTCACTCTTTATACTAAAAACAATAAAGTATGATTCTATTTTTTTTGGCGATATTTTAAGTAGCGGATCATTTTTAACTACTTCCTGTCCTAATGTCTTATATTGATAATCCAAAACTCCATCAATAGGAGATGGTATAATTCTGTTAGTATCAGAGTTTATATCAATTTTTTTTAGTTCAATTTCATTTAGTTGCTCTTGCAATGATGAAATTTTATTATCTATGTCATTTATTTTGCTATCTCTATCTATAAAAAACTGAGACTTTTTCTCCAATAAAGAATTTAATTGCTGATGTATGTTTATATAACTAATTTTATTCTGAGTATAATTATTACTTATTGAATTTAGTTGTTCTATAGTTACATATCCTTTCTTCAAGAAAAGTTCATATTTTTTTCTAGTATTATTATGTTCTTGGATAATTTTATTTGATTCATTTAATTCGTTTCTTAGGTTTTTTATTTCTTGATCAGTAAAGATTATGTTTTTTTCATAAAATTCGTCTACTTTTATTTTTAATTCCTTTTTATCATTTATATTTTTATTTAACTTATCCATTATTGAATGTAAGTTTTTAAGTTTTTGATTTTTTAAATCTCCGTTGATATCTTCATCAATGTTTTTTATTTTTAAAACAATATCTCCTTTAAGTAATTTAGAAGATTCCAATATACTAACATTAGAGAATTCAATATATCCCGTTATCGGCGATCTTACTATTACTGTTGAAGGAAGTGAATTAACTTCACCTTCTATTTCAATTCTATTGCTTATCTTTAATGCAAAAATTAAAATAAGAAGAAAGCTCATCAAAAAAGCGGTTATTACATACAAAATAACCGAGGGTGGGTAAATCCTAATTATCGTATTAGGAACCCACTTTCTCTCATTGTTTTCTTGATTTATATTTCTGAAAATTTCTTCATCCATTATTATTTTCACACCATGATTTAATTAAATAATCATATAAAAATGTAGTTATAAGGCAAATGAGAAACCAATTAATCCATGATATTGAGTTTTGTAACATAGATATTAAGAAAGGGTTTCCTATAGCAAAATCCATTAATGGTTGCCGAACTAGTCTACCCATGATCGCCAATTCAAGTAACCACATAATAATTCCTCTTGTGAAAGAATTATATGTAGGCATGCCCTTTTTTATAAGTATATATAAGATTGTTATACCAAAACCTGTTTCTATACTTGTGAATGCAGCCAAGTACCTAACATCCCAAGAGGGTAAAACAGATACGTTATTTACTTCACTTCTAATGTATGGTATTAACCATTCAACATTAATAACATGAACTATAAACCCAATAAACGCAGTAAGTATAGATACAATTAAAATAATAAAAAGCACTACTTTTTTTTCGTTACCCATCACATAAGCCTCTAAGATTTACGATTCATAATAATTATATAGTTTAATCATTTTTTTAAAAATTTCAAAAATTAATGCTTTAATTATCATAAAAATTTTCAAGAAAAATAACTCACCTACTATGAAAAGACTTCTACACTATTTTTTAAATCTTTAAATATCTTAGATCCATATGAAAACAGATCCATTTATGATTAATTCCACAGAATTACGTAAATTTAACGGATTAATAGGAAGGTTTTTTATTATGAATGTTTAGATGCGCAATAAAAAGATGAGTGGGAGAGGATATTCCCTCTCCCTATAGCTAATTAAAAACCATATTTATATATATTACCATCCCAACCAGGACTAGCTGCTCGTTTTACAAGTTTGTTTACCTGCTTAGGTTCTACAGACTGACCAACATCTTTTCCTGCTCCACCTACGCAATCTACTAGCGCTTTATTCCATAAATTACTTTTTTTTAAGTCTTTCATAGTAAGTTCCTTATCATGTTTATTTAATATTTACTACTTCTATTAACTTGGATTTATGCTTTTCTATCTCTAAAAAAGCACTAGTTCCAAGCAGACCATCACTCATATGTTTACTATATGGCTTACTTGCAGTTAACCCTCTTTCATTTAATCTTTTTTCTATATGTTCATACATTTTATACAAGCTTGGGCAATAATAGTCTTTATGAGATATATCATTATCATGGTATTTATATGCCCTTGCAGGACAACCACCGTGACAGACATGTTGCCACTTGCATTTTTTACACGAATCAGTGCCTTCTCTTGTTCTATATATTGTTGCCCTTGTACTACTCATTAATTCTAAAATGGAATTATTCTGTAAATTACCATATTTCATATCAGGTTGAGCTGAGAGACTTGCGCATGGATATAAATCCCCAACAGGATCAACAGAAAAGGAGGTATTTCCACATTGAGCCATTCCTATACAATCAGCCGCTCTTCCTGCTAGAATTGCCTGAGTTTTCCTTACAAAATCAGAAACAAAAATGTAATTTTTAGGTTCTGCATAAAACCATTTATCATATAATTTACTCCATGGTAGATAATATTCATCAGGGCCTAATCCTAGATCTTGATAATTATCTACAGCATTTCCTGATTTATTTAATGGAATCACGTTAAATGGTAATTTATTTTCAAACATGAAATCATATATTTCATCCGTATGATTCATGTTTGTCTTGCTCATTACTAAAGCACAACCAACATCAATATCATTTTTTCTTAGTTTATTGATTCCTTCAATAATCTTATTGAAACTCCCAGTGTCCTTATGTGTAACTCTATTTTTATCATTTTTATCATTTTTATCATTTAGATCTTTAGGTCCATCGATAGATATGGACATGAAAAATTTATTTTTTTAATAAAATCACACAATCTTTGGGTTATTAATGTTCCATTTGTTTGAAGGGCATTTAAGTACCTTATACCATTGCTATATTTTTCCTGAAAAGCGACAACATTTTCATAGAAACTAATACCGGGTAGCATTGGTTCACCACCATGCCATATGAAATGAACATAAGTAAATACTTTCTTGTCATTAGCATAGTCGAACGTATCTTTAATTGTTTTTTCAAGAAATTCCAGTGTCATAACAGGATGTCTTATGTCTTCATTATAACAATATTTGCATGCTAAATTACATCTATGGGTTGGTTTTATTATATTTACAAGTTGCATATTAATTTCCTTGCATATCCCATTACTGACGTAAGAAAAATATTCAGTTTAATTTAGGAATCTCATGATTCGTTGAGTTGAAATATAGCATATTAACAACAAATTAATAATGGTGTGATTATTGATTTAAATCAAACAAACTTAATGTTTATTATTTTTAAATTCACTTTAAATTTAATTTTTTTGATGAAACTATAAGTTATAATTATATATTTACAATGTTAAATAATAACAATTTATCTTAAAATAAATAATATTTTTTATTTCTATAAATTTAATTTAAAATTTAAATTAATTGTTATTCTTTTTTAACTCTATTTTGTTTTTCATAGTGATAGAGAAAGTCAATATACGAGCCAGTAGTATCAGGACTTGCTCAATGGCTATAACATGAGAGTGAGTCAGGGAGATGTGGGAGCTTGTTGGGATAATGCAGTTGTTGAACGTTTCTTTGGCAGTTTAAAACATGACTGACTATTTAAAACGTCTCATGAAAATCATAAGGAGATGAAACAATATGTGCTGGATTATCTACATTACTACAATTTAACCCGGTTACATGCCGCTAATGGTTATTTAACACTGGTAGAATATGAAAGGATCTTCGAAAAAATGTCCGGTTTTTCTTGAGCAGAACACTGACGCGCTACGCTTGTCTTCTCCGGATTACCGGGCTAATAAATTACCCCGGTAATCCGGAGAGCTAAAAACACCTGCTAGAGAAAACTTTTTTGCTTACCCCACCCTATTAAAGAATTAGGGGTGAAACTGTTCACCCTGTTCACCTTTAATTATTTTCTATTAAATTCAATTCATTAAATGGTGATGACTTGAAATCAAACTCATCATCACTCTTCACCCAACCGCTCACCTTCAATCTGAAAAAGGTGAACAGGGTTGAAGAGTTGTGAACAGTTTAAAAATCACTATTAACCTTATAATACATTGATATATCTGATTTAAATTACAGAGTGAACAGTGGTGAATACTTTTTTATATTTCTTTGAAAATCACTGTAAATAAGAAGAAATTATTTTTCTGGCAGGTCATTCCTTGTCAGTTTTGGCATCCATTCGATGGCGGTATCAAGATCTAGGTTCAGGTTGCTACGAATACCGTGTTTGCTTTTCTTGCGCAGGTAATGCTGACTGTATTCTGTCAGCGCGCCGGGCATATCCATGCCAAAACGCGTTACAGAAATGGGTTTGTTCAGGTTATTGCCTTTCATATAGGCAAGATAGGCGTGATAAAGGTATTTGCGGGGATTAAACGGCATAATTTCCGCATTGCCGATTAACAGGCCGTCATCTTCATTGGACGCAAGCAGGTAGCCACAGAAATCAACCAGTGGATCGGTACCGCGTTTGATATCCAGCGCTTCCTCTGATTTCTGTTGCTCTGCCAGTAATCGCCTTGCAGTTTGTGGGTCAGCGAATTTATGCAGTAGATGCCGGATAATCACGGGCAATTCTGCTGCGATTTTATCCCGTAGGAGTGGGTCACGTTCATTTTCCGGCACAACTTCGGAAAAGTTAAAAATCACGCGACGCCGCGATACTCCACCACTACGATCACTGAAACTCATGGCGTTATTATTTACCGCCAAAACCACAGCAGGAATGCGGGTTGAATAGGGTTGTTTATGCTTCGGATCGATAGCAACTTCGTCACCACCTGTAATGGCCTTGATGCCGGAGCCATCGGCCATATTGGCAGAAACAGTATGGCCTTTCCCTGCCAGTATTGAACAGATTTCAGCAAAGATGCTTTTGCCACTGCCTCCGGCGCCGGTGACTTCCAGAAACAACTGCCAGTCGTAACGGTTCGCCAGCACCATAAACAGCGCCGCCAGTACCCGATCAAATTTGTTCTCACAGTTGGCTGTCGCCCGGTTAAGCCAACGCCAGAACTGTGGCGCATAATCTTGCAGGGTTTCCCCCGAAACGGGTGAACTGAATTCGACATCACTGGCAAGCAATAGCCAATCATGTTTGCGATGAGGCCGAAATTGACAACTTTTCAGGTCAAACACCCCATTGCTGAATCCGATTAAGTGGCGCTTTGGCGGCTGCATCATGGGAAGCTGTAATTTCAGGGCATCCACCGCAGAGCTGATGCCATGCGGCGAGTACGGCAACTTTTCTTCCATAAAGGCTGCCACCATTTCCCGCTTTAAATCACGGTCACTGACCGGACGCCAGACAATACCATCATAGTGATGAACGGTTTCCGAAGCGCCATCCAATGCCAAATCACCGTCATAACGTGCCAATAAGACTTCTCCACGCTGGCTGGCTCCCATCTGGCAGAGTGTCAGCTTGGAAGGCTCACCATCATTGGGCTGAGTAGCTGTTTTTTTCTTGGTTGATGCCGGTTGATAAAGCCCCTCACCAAAAGCCTGTTTTGCTGCCTCGATACCGTGATTCTGGCGATAATCGTCCCAATCAGCTTTGCACTCAGTTGGTGGCAACGTAACCCAGCCATTCACTGCAAGAGCGGCTTTCTCTGCCGAAACCTTGCCGACATTCGTTTTTGGCTTGCCGTTTTTATCCAGTTCGTCGGCGTGATGCCAGTCGTTATCTGCGGCAATAATGATTTTCGTATCAGGCCAGTGTTTGCGAACTGATTGAGCAACAGAAAGCAAATTACCCGCATCCAAGGCTGCCAGAACAGTACCATAATAGAACTGGTAAACGGTGAGTGCTGTGGCATAACACTCGGTAATAACAAGCATATCGGGATTCTCGCTCAGCGCTGACAACGCAATAAACGCCCCTTTTTTCTGGCTACCAGAGAGTAATTTTTTCTCGCCATCGGGGTTGATGATCTGCGCACCTGTAACGTTTTCATCCAGTGTTACCAATGGTATTAATAATGATCCGTCTTCCAGCAAACGCTGATTAGGATATTGCAGTCCTTTTGTGGTTAGATAAGGCGATTGCCCGGCGACAGTTTGCGCCATCAGTGCCGCGACTCTTTCGGCAATCGGTTGTGTGGGATAATGGGTTTCTTTGGCTGGGGTTCGGGTAAAGGTAGCGCCAGTACATTAGCGACAACTTTTGCTGCTTCAAGAATCGAGATCCCTTTGGTTTTTGCCACTAAATCCAGCCCATCGCCATAGTTTGGAGTATCACACTGGCGACAATGCCAGTTGCCGTGATGGTGATCGTCAATAAAGTGGAAACGGTCAGTACCGCCGCAAATAGGGCAGGCACCATGTTTACCCTTTGCTGGGATTTCAATACCGCAAGCTGGCAGAAGGTTTGACCAAGAATACATGGCGGAGGTTTTTACGGTCTGGATCAGGTCGAACGATTTTTGGTTACCCGATGTTTTTTGAACTGTAAATTTAGGGCGAGTTTGGGTATGCTGTGTATCATCCATCATTTTTACCTTGCTTAATGATTGTTGGTGAAACGCCTCGCAGTGTTGGACGCACTACGGGGCGTTGTGTTTTATATTACGTTTCTTATGTCATATTTTTTCTGTGTTATGCCGCACGTGATTCCGCGATACGCTGGGCGATCCAGTCATCAATTTCTGCTTCAATAAAGGCTATGGAACGTGGGCCAATCTTGACCTGTTTTGGGAATGCGCCGTCACTAATCAGTTGGTAGATCCACGCTTTGCTGTAACCTGTTCTGCGCTGCACTTCCGGCAAACGAATCAAGTGTGTTTTCACTGCTGTCATTGTCATGTTAATTCTCCTGTTACCGAGTCCTTGAGCGCTCACCGTGGACGTTGTTTGATGACAGGCGAATTATTGAAAAAGCAAGACACAATGAACAGCGTTAATTGTTTTTCTCTCGATGAAAATTAATGGGTTGCAAGTTGTGCTAGCGGTTTTTTTTGTCGCGCAGCGGTTTGGCGAAGTCATAGGGTGTGATGGATTTTTCCCGGTTAGCATCCAGATAATCCGCCCACCACTGCATCATCAGCCGCCGTTCGTCCAGATGTTTAGACGTGTGAATATACGCCGCCCGCACGTTGTTGCGTTCGATATGGCTTAACTGGCGCTCAATGGCGTCATCGCTCCACAGGCCGGATTCGCCCATTGCACCGCGCGCCATTGTGCGAAAACCATGTCCGCAGACATCGGTTTGGGTGTCGTAGCCCATTGCCCGTAGCGCTTTGTTGACGGTGTTTTCACTCATGACTTTTGCGGAATTATGATCGCTGGGGAACATCACTTCACAATTGCCGCTCAGTTCCTGCAATGCGTGGATAAGTAAAACAGCCTGACGACTTAACGGTACAAGGTGATCAGTCTTCATTTTCATGCCGCGCTCAGAAAAGCGAACGCCTTTAATGGGTTGCCTTGTGGCGGGAATTTTCCAGACCGCGTTTTCAAGGTCGATTTCCTGCCAGCGGGCAAATCTCAGCTCACTGGAACGGACAAACGTCAGCAGCGCCAGCTCTACCGCGAGCTTGGTCAGTAAGCGCCCGCGATAGGCAGATAAGCGAGCCAAAAAGTCAGGCAAGTATTCATGGGGCAGGGCGGGGTGATGGCGGGATTTTGTGGTGATGAGTGCGCCTGCCATGTCATTAGCCGGGTTGGACTCCAGAATATCATTCTGGACGGCGTAGCGCATGATGGCGGTGACACGCTGCCGTAATCGCTGGGCGATATCGTGTTTGCTCTGTTCATCAATGGCTTTGACCGGCGCTAAAAGCTGGCTGGTACGTAATGTGATAATATCGCGGGCGCCGATATGCGGGAAGATATACTGCTCAAGGCTGCGCAGGATTTTTTGACGGTGGCTGTCGCTCCAGCGTTTGTTACTGGCGTGCCATGCACGGGCGACTTGTTCAAACGAATTGATTTTGGCGGGCGTTGGTGTGCCTTTTTTCTCGGCTTTGGGGTCGATACCCTGAGCAATCAGCTTTTTGGCTTCATCGCGTTTAGCGCGGGCATCGGCTAACGATACTGTCGGATAGACACCGAACGCCAGTCGGTCTTCTTTTTTATCGGTCGGGCGGTAATACTTCATGCGCCAGTATTTTGAGCCACGTGACGAGACTTCTAAATAGAGGCCACCGCCATCGGCGAGTTTGTAGGTTCTTTCTTTGGGTTTTGCGGTTTCGATTTGTCGTGCGTTTAGTTTCATTATTAAGGGCATCCTTGTAATCGAACGGTAAGTGCCCCGGATTATGCCCTTTGCTGCTTCTTGATTGCAACAGACGAAACTAGACCTAAAAATAAGAAAGGATGTTGATTTTGCTGGATTTGTGAGAAATTGTTTGACTGGGCTGGACTTCACTGGAAGTTGAAGTGGTGCCGGAAGCGGAATCGAACCACCGACACAGGGACTTATGCATTTATCCTATTGGGAATTTCATCTATCTGGCATAAGCCAGTCTCAACTGCTGCAAATTACCTTGTAGTGACAAATCCGTTTTTAGCGAAGCAATTTCACGGCTGATATACGCTATTTCCTTGTGAGACGCCAATTTTTTTCGCCATTTATCCGGTTGGGTTGCCAAATTTTGGAATAAATTATCCAGCGTACCCGCTTGCTGTAGCAGAATAGCGGCCGTTTTGGGGCCAATACCCTGAATGCCGGGAATTTTACTGCTACTAATGCCTGCAAGCCCCCAATAATCGGGGAGTTGACCAGGTTCAACGCCAAACTCTTGCCGGACAAAAGGCAGATCCAGCCAGCGTTTTTGGAAGTAATCACGAATTTGAATATTGGGGGAAAGGAGCTGGCAATAGCCTTTATCTGTTGAAACGATCGTGACACTATGCCCGCTATCGGCGACTTTTGTTGCCAATGTTGCGGCCAAATCATCCGCTTCATGTCCTTCCGCGTGCCAGCAAGTGACTCCTAATGCATTGAATGCCTGCTTAATGGAGGGCATTTCTTGTTGTAAATTGTCCGGCATAGCCGGGCGGCCTGCTTTGTAATCAGGAAAAAGATGATGGCGCCAACTATGGCTGCGGTCATCTTCATCAAATACCGCAACGGCGTGAGTGGGTGATGCGTGGGTAATTAACTGTTTTAACGCATGTTCACAGGCAAGAACACAAGGGCTTCCTTGTACTGCATGGATGCGTCGGATCAGATTTAAAGCGTCTACAATCAAAAGGTGTATCATGGTCGTTATATTCCCTCCGTGGATTGATTCCCTGGCACCAGCCTCATTAAATTTGAGAAAAGGTATCCGCGATTATTTGATTATCTCATAACAGGGTTCATAAGCAGTGCCTCCAGGGAGTTTCATGCGATCTTGCTCGACAAAATCTTGCAGAAGGTGATCCATGCGATGCATGATATTTTCATCGCCGTGGATCCTGAATGCCCCATGTTTTTCTATGGCGTGAATACCCACTTCTTTGACATTACCTGCCACAATACCAGAAAATACGCGCCGTAGTGCTGAAGCCAGCTTTTCCGGTGGCTGGTGTAAGTATAAGTTTAAGTTAGCCATGTTTTCATGAGTTGGTGCGAATGGAGACTGTAGATCCGGGCTGATTTTCAGTGACCAGTTGAAGCTATAGGCATCCCCTGTCGCACGGCGATTTTCTTTGACCCTTGGCATGGCTTTTTTCATTATACGTGCGACTTCTGAGGGCGCACCCACAATAATGCGATAGTGATGACGAGCCTGTTCCCCCAGCGTATTAACGATAAATTCATCCAGCACTTGAAAGTAATTGGCACTCTCTTTGGGGCCAGTCAGGATCAGCGGTAAAACTTGATCTTTATTTTCATGAGCCATCAGGATGGAGAGCAAATACAGCAACTCTTCTGCCGTGCCTACTCCACCAGGGAAAATAATAATGCCGTGGGCGATACGGACAAAGGCTTCCAGGCGCTTTTCAATATCAGGCATGATGATCAGTTCATTCACCAGCGGATTGGGTGGTTCTGCCGCAATAATTGAAGGTTCAGTAATACCAATGAAACGGCTGTTCTTGTAATTTTGCTGGGCATGTCCCACGGCGGCGCCTTTCATCGGCGCTTCCATTGCCCCTGTCCCACATCCCGTACAGATATTCAGTTCACGTAATCCAAGTTCATTGCCGACCTTGCGCCCATACAAATACTCTTTCTCATTGATGGAATGGCCACCCCAGCAAACAATCATATTAGGATCTTCTGAGATATGCAGGGCTTTGGCGTTGCGCAGGATGGAGAAAATAGTATTGGTAATATGCATACCATTTCCCATATCCAAATTGTGATTTTTCTGGGCATTGGTAATTTGCGCGTGGACGAACAAAATATCTCGCAATACGGCGAAAAGATTGGCTTGCAGAGAGCGAATGATTTTGCCGTCAACGAAGGCTTCTTCGGGCGGGTTGATAAGTTCCAGCTTTACGCCACGCTCCCTGCGCAGGACGTTGATATCAAAATCTTCATATTTCGACAGTAATTCCTTACTGTTGTCTGTTTGACTACCTGAATTGAGCACCGCCAGTGAACAGTTACGGAAAAGGCGGTATAAATCACTGCTTGCGGTACGCTTAAGCATATCTACTTCAAGCTGAGAGAGTAAATCCATTGATCCTAATGGATTGACATGTGTAATCAAGAGTGACTCCTTTTACCCCTTGTGGGGATTCCTCAATAATGATTTATACCCTAATTGGGTTATGTAAGCAGTTTGGTCAGGGGCATATGACGCCGGTTACTGGCGAGCTAACCTTCCTGTTGCTGGAACAAACGCTTCATTACTGCGCCACGGATTGATATCCAATCCTCCCCGACGGGTATAACGGGCATAAACAGTGAGTTTTTCAGGCGCACATAACGTCATTAAGTCATTGAAAATGCGCTCGACACATTGTTCATGAAATTCATTGTGATGTCGGAAAGAGACTAAGTAGCGCAATAGTTTTTCCTGATCGATTTTGGCACCTTGATAGTGGATCATCACTGATCCCCAATCGGGCTGGTGGGTGATCAGGCAGTTTGACTTTAGCAAATGGCTAACCAGGGTTTCTTCAACGATTGGGCCAGTGGCGGCATGATTAAGATAATCGCGACTGAATTGATAATCATCAATTTCAATATCCTGATTATCGATGCATTTTCCTGCAAACTCGGCAATGGGTTGTTGGCTAAAAGTGTGGAGGGGATGCAGGGCAACCTCAATCTTGCCATTGGCACACGCAGAGAGATCGTGTTGTAAGGTTTTTTGTACGGTTTCCCAGTCAGCAAAGCGAGTCTGGTTAAAGCTGTTTAAATAAAGTTTAAAACTTTTTGATTCGATCAAATTTTCACTGGCCGCATCTAAACTGACATGGCCGATAGCAACCTGGGGAACGCCGCGGGCGTTGAGCCAGGAGAGTTCATACATTGTCCAGATATCTGCACCATAAAAAGGGAGATTATCGGGCAATAGCCCAAGTGGTTCACGGTTCATGCTGCGGGGAACCGCTTGCAGTAAAGTCGGATCATAGTTATCGCGGTAAGGCGTGGGTTTACCCAATGTGAGTTGGGAGAGTGCGTGATTATCTTGATATAAAGACATTAGGATTCCTTCAGGCAAACAAATCTTACGTTCGAGATAGTCTTTACGACGAAGCGTATCTTGATGACTAAAACCGCCCGTAGTGTATCAAGGAATTTTGATGGTTCGTATTTTTATTGTGCATTATTACTCAAGTTCATCAGGTCCATGAACGTGGTTATATCTCCCCGCGCAGCGGAGAGATAATAGGAGGCATCTTGAAAGGCGACAGGGATATCCGCGAGTGATGAAAGCTTTTAATAAGTAAACAATTTATCCAATAGGGGTGATCTAAATAGGTGATGTGGGTCGTACTTCTGTAATGCTGAAACTGTTGCAGCCCAGTTATTATCGGCAGGCAAACCATCCGTAAATGACGCTGGGATGGTTTTAGTCAATACATCCTTGTTTTCCCATGCGGCGTTAACGCCATAAGCCCAGCCTTTACTCCATTCGACACGAGCGCAAGCATAGGAACCATCAAATTCGTTGAAGAGCCATTGTTCAAATTGGCGGCAAAATTCAATGGCATGGGGGGTTTTGGGAAAGGTTAAGACATCAAGCCAAACGGCGACATCCCATTCTGGATGATCCGGGCGGGGACGAATGGCGGATAAGCTGGGAACCGTTGCGCCTGTTTGCATCACTTCAGCCGGATCATCGAGTCCCGTAACCCTCACTTCAAGGGGGCCATTGATGGGATATTTCCCTTGTTTTTTATAATCTTGGATTAACTTATCCCATTGGGTATAAAATTTATTCAGCACAAGCTGGATATTTGTACGTTTGGTTAATACCGCATAACCATTGGCGGTAACACGTAACGTTGTCGGCTTTACATACAACAACAGGTTTTTGCTCCACCCCCAAATATCGTTTCCAGCATTTTGTAAGGCGGTATGCGTCAGTTGATATTGCATTTCACTGATAAAAGGCGTTATCGACGGGAAGTTAATCAGGAGATCTTCGGTGATATTGGATAAGGTTGGTGAAATATTATCGGAAAATGCATAGTTATAGGGTGCCTTAACTTCAATGCTGGACGCGGGTTTGGTGGGCGCGATACTCCAAACTTTTAGCCACGGTTTCTGGGTAAAAGGGAATAAAATGATTTCAGCCCGACCACTCTTATCTAAAAAATAACTAAGAGTTCGTTTTTCTTTTGAGTTATCAGGAAGGGAAAATAACTCATCTGCTGAGATTTCGGTGAAACTTTGACACCGAAGGCGTTGGTTTTTACCCGCCTGAAATTGCACTTCCAAAATCAGGGCGCAACCGATATGCGTTAATAGCGGTGCACAATCGGGTTCATTTCGCTCAAAACGCTTAATCGTATATTGCTGATTTTCCTTATCCCATACGATAGCAGACAAGGATAATAGCGTATTGCTGAGAGAGCCAAATGTGTGTCCAGAAAGTGGCGTTTCGCCAACGGCTTTAATGGCAGTTCCATGCCCGTTTATTGCGAGAACTGCACCGAGGGTTAAATCACCAGGGGCGGGGGTGGCAGTAAAGCCTAAACCTTGTTCTTCCATTTGGGTCATTAATGTTTCCATTAATACACCAGTTTGTGCGGTCACTATAGAAAATTGAGAACGATGCTCGATATTGACATGAGTGAAATGAGAGGAGAGATCCATTAACATAATGCGATTTTTAGAACTTTGCCCTGATGCCAATATGAGGGGGGACCAATTATGTGATTGTCCGATGGGCCTTAATTTATAATTCTCTTTCCATGCCCAATTGACAACAGAAATAATATCTTCCATCGATTTGGGTATGCAACACGGTAGATTATCGACCCTAATTTCGTCTGACCAATTGTTAAAATTGATTATTTTCCAGATGATTTTTTTAGGGAAGTTGGGTAAGTGATATTCTAATTCAGTGACGATATTTTCTTGTAAGGGATTATTGGATTGTTTAATTGAATGTGATGGGGGCATTTTTATTTCCTTTTTCTTATTTGTGTGTTTCTAAGTTTTTAATATAAATTTTAAAAAAATACTCACTAAAAAACATTAATGCAGGAATAAAAAAGGAAAGCCATCATCTCTTTGAGAGTAAAATGGTATGTTTTGATAAGCAATTGGTATGGATATAAATTCCTTCCATCATAGTGAGACACTGATATTTATGCAGATCCCTTACTCCTCACGGTGCGAGGAGTAAGGAAGTATCCTATAATTCTGAATTATTATTTATACCCGTCGCCTTTCAAGATGCGTCTTATATCTCCCCGTGTAGCGGGGAGATATAAGCACTCTCATTGGCTTGCAAACGGCAACTTGAAGTTGGATTGGTATATACCGATTACTTAATGGAGAGATTAAACAGAAAATAATTTGTCCAATAATGGCGATCTAAATATGCGATGTGGATCATATTTGTTCAATAAAGAAATTGCTGAAATCCAGTTATTGTCAGCAGGTTGACCATCAGTAAATGAAGCCGGTATGAGTTTGGTCAGTATATTCTCATCTTCCCAAGCCGCATTCTCGCTGTATGCCCAGCCTTTACTCCATTCAACACGGACGGACGCATAAGTGCCATTAAATGCCTGAAATAACCCTTGCTCAAACTTGCGGAGAAAGTCGGTGGCGTGTTCAGTTTCTGGAAAGGTCAAGACATCCAACCAAATGGCTGTATCCCATTCAGGCTTATCTGGGCGAGGGCGAAGCGGGGATAAACTGGGGGTAACGGCATCTTCAGACACGACTTCGGAAGGTGTGTCTAATCCCGTCACTCTAACTTCAATAGGGCCATTGATTGGGTATTTTCCATCCACCGCATATTCTCCCAGTAAAGTTTTCCATTGGGTATAGAACACGCTCAGGACACGCTGAATATCCGTGCGACGTGTGAGAACGGCATAACCATTTGCTGTAACGCGCAGTGTGGTTGGTTTCACATATAATAATAGGTTTTTACTCCAACCCCAGAGATCTTTTCCCCCAAATGATAACTGGGCGTTTACATAGGAATATTGCAATTTACCTAATTCGGGTGTTAATGCTGGAAAAACGTTAATAAAAGCATCGAGGATATTTGATACCGTATCTGGAATATTATCGGAGAAGGGATAATTATAAGGCGTAGACACTTCCACGCTGGTGTCAGGTTTTTCAGGGGCGAGACTCCAGACTTTTAGCCAAGGCTCTCTTGTAAAGGGAAATAAGATCACTTCGACCCGACCGCTTTTATCCAGAAAATGGCTAATAGTCTGTTTATTGATTTCTTGATCTTGTGAAAAAGAAAATAATTCATCCGCAGGAATCTCAGTAAAACTTTGACACCGAAGGCGTTGATTTTTACCCGCTTGCAATTGAACGTCTAATATCAGGGCACTGCCTAAGTGAGTTAATAGAGGAGCACAATCCGGCTCCGTTCGCTTAAAAACTTTCAGGACATATTGCTGGTTCGTTTCATCCCACACGACAGCAGAGAGAGATAATATCGAGTTGCTCAGAGAGCCGTAAGTATGTCCAACCTCATTTTCTTCATCAAGCGTTTTCGTGGCTGTACCATGCGCACCGATTGCCAAAACCCCTCCCAGCGTTAAATCGCCAGGGGCGGGCGTTGCGGTGAAGCCAAGGCCGTGTTCTTCCATTTGAGTCATCAGGGCTTCCATTAGTACACCTGTTTGTGCTTTAACGATGGAAACCGGAGAAGATTGTTCAATGTCTATCTGGGTAAAATGCGGTTGCAGATCCATGAGCATAATGTTCTTTGGTACATCTGTTTTGGGTGTCAGGATTAAAGGAGACCAGTTATGTGATTGCCCGATAGCCCTTACCTTATAATTCTGTTTCCACGCCCAATTGACGACAGCTAAAACTTGCTCAATAGAATTGGGTATGCAACATGGAACCTGAGCGACTTTAATTTCATGTGACCAGTTATTAAAGTACCGATATTCCCATTCTATATCGTTAGGGAAATTAAGTAAGCCATCTGCTTGGTTTGTGGTTGTGTTTTGACTAAAAATAATATTATCTTTTTTATCTGGCTCTGCTGTGTTCATTATTTTATATCCTTTATTTTAAATTGATTTTTATTTATTAAGGTTTCCTAATGTTATTCTGATGTATGGTTTAAATAAATAAAGGTTAATGATTTGGTGTTAGTTTCTTTTTTTACTTAGGGTTAATTCGAAGATGAATATTTTTTGGGGAAATGGGCAAAAAGAAACCCCTTCCGATTTTTATATCAAGAATAATCGTAGGAAATAATATGGTTTGAATAGACCGAATGATATGTCAGATATCATTATTACAATTATAGCCTGCTTTTTCTGTTTGAAAGGCGAAATCCGAAATATTTTTTCTATGAAACTCAGACGATGGTAATATCATTCCTTATATATTGTTTTTCCAAAAAGTTTAAGAATAAGTAACATGATTAACCTGAAAATGTGGATGATATCATCATATGACCTTTAATCTGACAGAAGCACTTTCTGACTTTACCCGACGTTATGTTGAATTATGGCAAGAGAAAACGGGATTGCCGCCAGCCAGTCGCGAACTGTATGGCATACCTTCACCCTGTCTTGAACGCACGGGAGAGGATGTGGTGCATTGGCTTCCCCGGCCATTTTCTGCCGAAGAAAAACTTAGCAAAGTAGAAACAGCGTTGGCGATCCGCTTACAAGACGTTATCCATGATTACTATGTGATGCAGTTTGCCGGTGATATGACCGCCAGTCTGGATGGGCTAAGTTTCAGCCTGATTCAGGTATGGAGTGAAGATGATTTTATTCGCTTGCAGGAAAACCTGATTGGTCATCTTGTCACACAAAAGCGGTTAAAACTCTCGCCTACCGTATTTATTGGAACGACGGATACCGATATGGGATTGATTTCCGTCTGTAATTTGACGGGAAACGTGCTTCTTGAACAGTTTGGTCGCCATGAGCGGAAAACGTTATCCACCGATTTAGCCAGTTTCCTGACGGCTATCAATCCGGTTATGTGTGGTTGATTGCAGATATTGGGTTGCTGTTTTGTAAGAGATATCTCACATTTTGCGTGAGATATCTCTTTTAATCACGGCGTGAATATTATTTGATAAAATTATTTTTATTCTATATCAATGATATGCGTGATATTCCCCCAACGTGAATTTTTCCATCTTTCTTACGATGTGGGTTCAGTGGCTTGTTTCAACCGCCTGGATCATCGATCCTTTCACTGTTCCATAAGGAACCACAACTACAAAACAATAACCAGGGAATAAATCCATCGGGAAGATGGTACAAGGATGATTAGGTACAGGCAGGTACGCTAAATATTATCAATATAATGATTGAATAAAGGATAACTGACAGGGACGTATTTTGTCAGGGAAATTCGCAGGAAGCACCCCATGTAGCAGGATTGCTATGACAGCCACTCAGGTAACAGGAGAGAAAAAATCTCTCCTGTTACTTCACTTATATTTTTCTAACTATTTGTTCTTAATTATTGCCGCCATTTTTCCTGCCGTAACTTTTCCGCTGAAATCGTATCAATGATACTCTTACGCCCTAATGACACGGTGGCAGTTTTGTCATCTGGGCAACAGACAAATATCAGACGAAATAGCATGAGTATCGAGAAACAAATTCTACATAAATTACAGCTCATTGAAGCGACCATGAAAACGGTGGGGGTATGGCAAAATCATCCGCCTAAACCCGAAGCCTTTGAAAGCACCGAACCTTTCTCCATTGATACCATGTCAGCAGAAACGTGGCTCCAGTGGGTACTCATTCCAAGAATGCGCGCCATGATAGAGCAAGAAGCCAGCTTGCCGACGGCATTTACCATTGCTCCCTATTTTGAAGAAGCTTATCGAGAAGAAATGGCACGTTTTTTACCTTTGCTTGAGCATTTACGGGCGTTAGATAACCTTTTTACGCAGGATGCCTGATATGTTGGAGATTATTTATCAGGATGAGCATATTGTTGCCGTCAATAAACCCGCCGGATGGTTGGTTCACCGTAGTTGGCTGGCGCGCCATGAAACGGTTTTTGTGATGCAGACCTTGCGTGATCAAATTGGACAACATGTTTTCCCTGTCCATCGTCTGGACAGGCCAACATCTGGCGTCTTGCTGATGGCGCTTTCAAGTGAAGTCGCCAGAACACTTTCACAACAATTTGAATTCCACGATATACAAAAAACGTATCATGCTGTTGTACGGGGTTATGTTGAAGGTGATGGTATTATCGACTACGCCCTAATGGAAGAGTTGGATAAAATTGCGGATAAATTTGCGGATACCGATAGAGACGCGCAACCCGCAGTGACGTATTACCGTTCATTGGCAAAAGTGGAGTGTCCGGTTGAGATAGGGCGTTATCCAACATCACGTTTCAGTCTGGTGGAGTTAATGCCAAAAACCGGTCGTAAGCACCAATTGCGGCGACATATGGCACATATTCGGCATCCGATCATTGGGGATACTACGCACGGCGATTTGCGACAAAATCGAGGAATTGCTAAATATTATCAGACGGGCAGGTTAATGTTGCATGCCAGCCGACTTCAACTCAAGCATCCTGTGACAGCAGAGAACCTTCTTTTGGCTGCACGTTGGGAGCCATCATGGCAGCATTTGCTTGAACAGTTTGGCTGGCAAGGTATTGTACCTGATCTGGAATGTCTGACTATTCATGAATAAACGCAGTATCAAACCGGTTAAAGAGATCAATATTTATGGCAAAGATTGGTGTTTTCGTTGGTACAGTGTATGGCAATGCGTTGGCAGTTGCGGAACAAGCACAACAGATACTTGAGTTACAAGGGCATGAGGTTGAGGTCTTTGAAGACGCAACCTTAGAGCAGTGGCAAGCGTATTTGCAGGACGTTATCTTAGTGGTCACTTCGACGACAGGGCAAGGCGATCTGCCGGATAATATCCAGCCACTTTATACCGAGTTAACGGATAAATTAGGCTATCAGCCCGATCTGAGTTACGGGGTGATCGCGTTAGGTGACAGCAGTTACGACACTTTCTGTGGTGGTGGCTGCACTTTTGATGAACTGTTACAGGAACAGGGCGCCAAACGGATCGGTGATGTGCTACTGATTGATGCGATTGAGGTGGCTGAACCTGAACTCTTTGCCCAAAACTGGATTGAGGAGTGGGGGACTTCGTTGTAAGAAAGTGGCAGCACCGCTTATGCCTTTATGTGGATGAGAGGATAAGCGGTGTATGACAGCATTACTTATGGGTCAGCTTTTCCAAATCAGCTTCAATTTCTGCAATCTTATTTGCAACGACATGTTCGAGATGGCGTAAGTCGTCGAGGATCTTGCGTTGCAAATCCACTTCTCGCTGATCAGATTTACAAATTTGGTCTAACTCTTCAATGACATAACGTAGGTTAGTGTTAATTTCTTTGACTTCTTTATAACCCTGGCTTGAATGTTCATCAGAGATGGTCTTTAACTGGCGTGGATACTTAAATTTAACGCTTTTGGCGAAGAATTCGCCCTTATCCTTGCGAAAATAAATCTTCAGGATGTCGTTATTCGCTTCCTGACGGAGGCTATAGCGATCAATATCTTCAGGATGTGAAATCCCCAAACTTTTCAAGTTATCGTACATAGCGCGCCACCTAGTCATCTAAATGAAATGGAAAGACTAAAAAATAGTGGATTTATTATCCATGTCGTCATCATGAAAAGTCAATTGGTTAATGGGGCTTAAGGTTGTCTGGGCAAAAATCATCGCTAAATCAATAAAAATTGACATAGCCAATATGCGCCACAGGTAGCTTATTAATTGAACATCTTTCTCGTCTTCTTACGGCCTTTGGCGGGCAGAGAACAGGAAACTGTTATTTAAGAAGTCATTGATTGGTACGAGCCTGAAGATCAACAGCCACCCTCATGGGTGGCTCTGCTATTTTTGCAATTTAATCAATATTTCTCAGCAATTCATTAATACCCACTTTGCCACGGGTTTTGGCATCCACTTTTTTCACGATAACCGCGCAGTACAGGCTGTAGCTGCCATCTTTTGATGGAAGGTTGCCGGATACGACGACAGAACCGGCGGGGACGCGACCATAGTGGATTTCACCCGTTTCGCGATCATAGATTTTGGTGCTTTGGCCGATGTAAACCCCCATTGAGATCACCGAACCTTCTTCTACGATAACGCCTTCGACAATCTCAGAGCGTGCGCCGATAAAGCAGTTGTCTTCAATAATTGTTGGGTTGGCCTGCAATGGCTCCAAAACCCCACCAATGCCAACACCACCGGATAAGTGAACATTTTTACCGATCTGTGCACAGGAGCCGACGGTTGCCCAAGTGTCAACCATTGTGCCTTCATCCACGTAAGCGCCGAGATTGACGTACGATGGCATCAATACGGTGTTGCGGGCGATATAAGCCCCTTGGCGAACCGCCGCAGGCGGCACAACGCGAAATCCTTCTTGTTCGAAACGTGCCTGATCATAGTCAGCAAATTTCATCGGGACTTTGTCGAAATAGCGGCTTTCGGCGCCTTCCATCACTTGGTTGTCATTAATGCGGAAGGAAAGCAAGACCGCTTTTTTCAGCCATTGATGCGTTATCCACGTGCCGTCGATTTTTTCAGCCACACGCAGTTTGCCGTTGTCCAGCATTTGAATAACCTGGTTAATCGCATCGCGGGTTGCACCATCAACCGTAACCGGCGTGATGTTGACACGGTTTTCAAATGCATTTTCGATAATAGTTTGTAATTGCTGCATAAGTATGCGGTTCCTAATTTCAGTTAAGAGTTGCTATAGTTTATCCCGTGTGTCGAGGGCTTCTGTCAACCTTTCTGCTAATTCATCCCTTATTTTTTGATGTAATGCGTTTTGATCTTTATCTGCCAGGACAAAAAAGTCTTCAACACGTTCACCAATGGTGGTAATGCGCGCGCCATGCAGGGAAACCCCCAATTCAGCGAAAATATTACCGACGCGTGCCAGTAATCCGGGTTGATCTAATGCGATCAATTCCATGTAAGTACGGCGAGCATTTTGGGTCGGTAAAAAGTTAACTTTGGTTGGGACATTAAAATGGCGCAATTTTGCAGACAGATTGCGCGCCTTTGGTGCCTTGGGGTGGGGATCGTTTACGACATTCAGTAAGGCTTGGCGGATGGGTTCGTGACGATCAAACGCCAGTGGATGGCCGTTAGGATCTAAAACGACAAAGGTATCCATCGCCATATCATCACGATTAGTGAAAATTTGGGCATCGTGGACACTTAAATTACGCTTGTCTAGTTCCCCAACCACGGCAGCAAAAAGCGACGGCCTGTCCTGACACCAAATAAAAATTTCGGTGCCACCGTGAGAAAACGCGGTGCTGATCAGCACCATGGGTTCCAACGATGTGTGGTGGATTAGGTGGCTGGCGTGCCAGGCTAATTGGTCTGGGGTATGACGCAAGAAATAGTCTGCATGGCAACGGCTCCAGATGTTGTGTAAACGCTGTTCGTTGATATTTTCCTGTCGCAGAAGCGCCAATGCTTGCAAGCGATTGTTACGGATGCGTTCCCGTAAATCAGGCGTATTTTGGATACCCTGGCGCAATTGGGTTTTAGTGGCGAAATAGAGTTCGCGTATGAGGCTCTGTTTCCAGCTATTCCATAGCTTAGCGTTAGTGGCACAAATATCTGCAACGGTCAGGCAGGCTAAGTAATTCAGGCGGTTTTGGTTTTTAACCCGGCCGGCAAATTGCTGGATAATTTCAGGATCTTGAATATCCCGACGCTGTGCTGTCACTGACATTAGCAAGTGGTCGCGAACCAGCCATTCAACCAGTTCTGCTTCGTGGGTTGTCAGGCCATGCTGTCGTGCGAAGGCAAAGGCATCTTTGGCGCCAAGCTCGGAATGGTCGCCATTACGCCCTTTAGCAATATCATGAAAAAAAGCCGCCAGCCGCAATAGCTCTGGCTGAGGGAGACGCGGGTAAAGTTCAACACACAGAGGGTGGATCACGCGATTGTTTTCATCAGCAAAACTTTCCAGTTTTTGCAGTACGCGGATAGTGTGTTCGTCAACGGTATAAGCATGAAAAAGGTCAAATTGCATCTGGCCGACGATATTGCTCCAAAATGGCATATAAGCCCCTAAGACACTATGGCGGTGCATCGGGAGTAACGCCCCGGCCACTGCATCGGGATGGCGCAGGATATCCATGAAAATTTTTCGTGCTCTGGGGAGTTCACATAAAGGGGTACTCAGGTTTCTCCGGGCATAACGAAGTTGGCGCAATGTCGTGGAATAGATCCCCGCAATTTCACGACATTCCGCCATGTGATAAAACATTCTCAATATTGAAGTGGGATCACGGCTAAACAGGGTTTCATCGATAAGATCGATAAGGTTTCCCCGCAGTTGAAATTCGGCGTTCAGGGAACGAGGTTTCTCATTCGGCTGCAATGCCAGAATGGCTTCATCAAACAGTTGCAGCAGCATGTTATTCAGCTCACTGACACGGCGGGTCATGCGATAGAAATCTTTCATCATCCGCTCGACAGGCTGGTTTCTCTCCCCTTCGTAACCGAGGCGTTGAGCCACACTGAACTGATGTTCGAACAGCAGTCGGTTATCGTAACGAGTCACAACCAAATGAAGCGCAAAACGAATGCGCCAGAGAAAATGTTGGCACTCATTCAGTTCATTTCGCTCTTCCTGGGTCAGAAAACCAAAATTGACCATTTCATCTAAAGAAGCCGTGCCAAAATGGCGATGGGCAACCCAAAGTAACGTATGGATGTCACGTAACCCACCTGGGCTGCTTTTGATGTCAGGTTCCAGATTGTAACTGGTGCTGTGATAGCGTTGATGGCGTTCTTGTTGTTCGGTCACTTTGGCGGCGAAAAATTGGGCAGAAGGCCAGAAATCGTCACTAAAAATGTATTTCTGCAATTGTAAAAATAGCGGCAAGTTCCCGGCAATTAAGCGGGATTCAATGAGATTCGTCGCGATAGTGTGATCGGAAATCCCTCTTTGCTGGCACTCTTCGAATGTCCTGACACTATGGCCGACTTCAAGACGGATATCCCAAAGTAGGGCAATAAGTTGTCCGAGACGGGCTGACTGCTCTTCAGTCAATGGCGATTCACTGAGAATTAAGAGATCAATGTCAGAAAGAGGATGTAATTCGCGGCGGCCATAACCACCTACTGCAATCAGGGAAACCGCGTCTATCTGATTGAATCCCTGTTCCTGCCATAGCCGCTTTAACAGTTGGTCAATATAATCACTGCGGCTGTAAATCAGTGCTTCCGGTGAAATTCCGGCCTTGAACGCCTGCTCAAGCCAGAGCTGGAATTCATCAATATGCTGTTTAAGGGTCGGGAATTGCAGATCATCGTGGGAAAATTCCACAGGAGAAAGCGGCGGAATGGGCGCTTGCGCTAAGGAGTTATCGACCGGCATATGCAGAAACCTATTATGAGAAAGCCCATGAGGAAACAGACCATGATGACCAGACTACTGAGAAAATTATAGGATGAACAGATATTATTGGCAGAGATTGACGCTCCCCGTGGGTTAAAGATGGCAGGGAGCGTGTTGATTCATTTTAATAAATGGCGTCAGCCAGCCATTATGCGTTCACCAATACTGCTGAGATATGCGCCTCTTCTTCTTTGCGCAATGTCATAATTTCACAGCCATTATCGGTAACAACAAGGGTGTGCTCGTACTGCGCAGACCAGCCGCGATCTTTGGTTTTCACTGTCCAGCCATCTTTCATGGTGCGGATACGATAATCACCCGTGTTGACCATCGGCTCAATAGTGAATGCCATCCCTTTTTGCAATACCACACCGCCATCATCAGCATCATAATGCAGAACATGGGGTTCTTCGTGGAAAACTCGGCCAATACCGTGGCCGCAATATTCACGGACAACCGAGTAATCGTGGCTTTCGACAAATTGCTGAATGGCTTTGCCAATGGTGCGCAGACGGATGCCAGGTTTGACCATTTTCAGGGCAAGGTACAGGCTTTCCTGCGTTACATGACACAGGCGCTCACCCTGAATGGTTGGCTTGCCGACTATGAACATCTTAGACGTATCACCGTGGAACTCATCTTTGATGACGGTAACGTCAATATTGACGATATCCCCTTCTTTCAGGGTCTTATCATCACTTGGAATACCGTGACAAACGACATCATTGACAGAAATACACACGGATTTAGGAAAACCGTGATAGCCCAGACAAGCCGAAATAGCCTGTTGTTTCTCGGTAATGTGGGTGTGGCAAATACGATCAAGCTCACCCGTTGTGACACCAGCCTTAACATAAGGCGCAATCATTTCCAGAACTTCGGCGGCCAGACGTCCGGCAACCCGCATTTTCTGAATGTCTTCTTCTGTTTTGATAGAAATAGCCATGAAATGGGTCCATTTAAGTCGGAAAACCACCGACTAATTGAGATTAATGAGGGAAAGTGTTGTCGGTAATGGTATCAGTCCGTCGAATGGATGCCAATATAGCCTGCATCAGTAGCGATAACAAATGCCGCTGTAACAAATGTTGGAGTCTGGTGGCGGTTTGTGGTATAAAGCGCGCCGGTATTCCGCGTAATTGTTTCTGATGTGGGGCAATTCGTCAGGGATACTCAATAAACTCATTATGTGTAAATAACACACACGGATCGGCACATACACCGGGGTGCTCTTATGCAGTTAATTCATTGATATGAATAACCGCAGTCAATGAGTCGGTGTCATGGGATCTGTGGAGGCATAACCCCAATTAACTTTATAGAGGTCTAAAATGGCAACTGTTTCCATGCGCGATATGCTGCAAGCGGGCGTTCACTTCGGTCACCAGACTCGTTACTGGAACCCAAAAATGAAACCTTTCATCTTTGGTGCGCGTAACAAAGTTCATATCATCAACCTGGAAAAAACTGTTCCAATGTTCAACGATGCTCTGGCAGAACTGAACAAAATTGCTTCCCGTAAAGGTAAGATTCTGTTTGTTGGCACCAAGCGTGCTGCTAGCGAAGCAGTAAAAGAAGCAGCCCTGAGCTGTGACCAATACTTCGTTAACCACCGTTGGTTAGGTGGTATGCTGACTAACTGGAAAACTGTTCGTCAGTCAATCAAGCGTTTGAAAGATCTGGAAGCTCAGTCTCAGGACGGGACTTTTGACAAGCTGACTAAAAAAGAAGCGCTGATGCGTACTCGTGAGCTTGGCAAACTGGAAAACAGCCTGGGTGGTATCAAAGACATGGGCGGCCTGCCTGATGCGCTGTTTGTGATCGATGCTGAACATGAACACATTGCTATCAAAGAAGCAAACAACCTGGGTATCCCTGTATTCTCTATCGTTGATACTAACTCTGATCCAGATGGCGTTGACTTCATCATCCCTGGTAACGACGACGCAATCCGTGCAGTGAAACTCTATTTGACCGCTGCAGCTACCGCTGTTCGTGAAGGTCGTTCTCAGGATCTGGCTGTTCAGGCTGAAGAAGGTCTTGTAGACGCTGAATAATAAGGCATGCTCATTTTGTTTGAGCCCTTATTGACCAGGTATTGAAATATATTGGTTAGGGGGCCTGTCACGGCCCCCTTTACATATCTGATATAGAACTATTATCTGATATAGAACTTTCCACGCGGAATATTATCTTCCCGCGAGACACATCGAGGAATAAAACAAATGGCTGACATTACCGCTGCTCTGGTAAAAGAACTGCGTGAGCGTACTGGCGCAGGCATGATGGAATGTAAAAAAGCACTGGTTGAAGCAAATGGTGATATCGAACTGGCTATCGATAACATGCGTAAATCAGGTCAGGCAAAAGCGGCTAAGAAAGCAGGCCGTGTTGCTGCTGAAGGTGTGATTCTGGTTGAAGTTGCGGCTGATGCGAAATTCGCAGCGATCGTTGAACTGAACTGTGAAACTGACTTCGTTGCTAAAGATGCTGGCTTCCTGGCGTTCGGTAAAGAAGTTATCGCTGCTGTTATGGCAGACAAAAATGCTGATATCGATGCACTGAAAGCCCAGTTCGAAGAACAGCGCACTGCTCTGGTTGCGAAAATTGGTGAAAACATCAACATTCGTCGCGTTGCTATTCTGGAAGGCGAAGCAGTGGGTTCTTACCTGCACGGCGCTCGTATCGGTGTTCTGGTTGCGGCTGAAGGCGCAAGCGAAGAACTGATCAAACACATTGCAATGCACGTTGCTGCAAGCAAGCCAGAATATGTGAACCCAACTGACGTTCCTGCTGATGTCGTTGAGCGTGAGCATCAGATCCAGTTAGACATCGCAATGCAATCAGGTAAGCCTCGCGAAATTGCAGAGAAAATGGTTTCTGGCCGTATGAACAAATTCACCGGTGAAATCTCTCTGACTGGCCAAAACTTCGTGATGGACCCAAGCAAATCTGTTGGCGATCTGCTGAAAGAAAACAATGCTAAGGTTATCAACTTCATCCGCTTCGAAGTTGGTGAAGGTATTGAGAAAATTGAAGCTGATTTCGCAGCAGAAGTTGCTGCAATGAGCAAACAGTCTTAATTTTCTTGAACGGAGCCGCCGATAGGCGGTTCTGTTTTATCTCATGATGAGTTTTTACATCTGGGCTTTATCGCGTGGATGTGTAGTTGTTGAATAAGTCATAATAATTCCCCAATATTCCTTATCTGCTTAGGACTGAACACCATGGCAACCAATGCAAAACCCGTATATCAGAGAATCCTGCTTAAGCTCAGTGGAGAAGCCCTGCAAGGCGCAGAAGGTTTTGGTATCGACGCCAGCGTCTTAGATCGCATGGCTCAGGAAGTCAAAGAACTGGTTGAGCTGGGTATTGAGGTCGGTGTCGTTATTGGAGGAGGCAACCTGTTTCGTGGTGCCGGATTGGCAGAAGCAGGAATGAACCGTGTAGTCGGCGACCACATGGGTATGTTGGCGACTGTGATGAATGGTCTGGCAATGCGTGATGCCTTGCACCGCGCCTATGTGAACGCTCGTTTGATGTCTGCCATTCCACTGAATGGCGTGTGTGACAATTATAGCTGGGCTGAGGCGATCAGCTTACTGCGTCACGGTCGTGTTGTTATTTTCTCTGCGGGTACGGGTAACCCGTTCTTTACAACCGATTCTGCTGCATGTCTGCGTGGCATTGAAATCGAAGCGGATGTTGTGTTAAAAGCAACCAAAGTTGATGGCGTTTATTCTGCTGATCCGGCAAAAGATCCTGAAGCCGTTCTCTACAATAAGCTCACTTATCAGGACGTATTGGAGCGTGAATTAAAAGTAATGGATCTGGCCGCCTTTACGCTGGCTCGTGATCATAACCTGCCAATTCGTGTCTTTAATATGAACAAACCAGGCGCACTTCGTCGTGTTGTGATGGGAGAAAGTGAAGGTACATTGATTTCTCACGGCTGATTTTTCACAGTTCGTGCTCAGAGACATGGGTGAAATTTGACGGTATGATCGGCATCCTGATGCGCCAAATTGAATGACACAGGGCCACATATGCTTTAGCGTATTTGACACGTATCTGTGGCTTACGCAGTATGGCCTAAAAAAATAACCATCTCCCAAGGGTTTGTAACGTGATTAATGAAATCAAAAAAGACGCACAAGACCGCATGGAAAAAAGCGTCGAAGCACTGAAAAATCAAATTAGCAAGGTTCGTACTGGCCGTGCTTCTCCTAGCCTATTGGATGGCATCAGCGTTGAATATTATGGCTCTGCGACTCCGTTGCGTCAGATTGCCAACGTCGTTGCAGAAGATGCCCGCACTCTGGCGATCACCGTATTTGATCGTTCTATGACGGCGGCGATTGAAAAGGCCATTATGGCTTCTGATCTGGGGCTGAACCCTTCTTCTGCGGGAACCATTATTCGTGTTCCATTGCCACCACTGACAGAAGAGCGCCGTAAGGATCTCATTAAAGTTGTCCGTGGAGAAGCAGAGCAGGGGCGTGTATCCATTCGTAACATTCGCCGTGATGCGAACGATAAGGTTAAGACTTTGCTGAAAGATAAAGAGATCAGTGAAGATGAAGAACGTCGTTCACAAGATGAAATTCAGAAACTGACTGACAGCTTCATTAAGAAAATTGATGAAGCGCTGGCAAATAAAGAAACTGAGTTGATGGATTTCTAATTGCCGTTTCATGCATACAACGTCGCAGCCCTTGCGGCGTTGTTCTTATCCTGGATATTACACTTCGTATCACATTTCTTTCTCAAGCGATGGACATAGCGATCCGCACCGCTCAAACTATGACGATTTTCCATTGCAATTTTATATCAGTAGCATACTTAGAGTATTAAAATGAAACGGTTAACTATTCTTGGCTCAACGGGTTCGATTGGGAAAAGTACGCTTGCTGTTGTTCGAAATAACCCGGAGAAATTCAGTGTAGTTGCACTGGTTGCTGGGAAAAATATTGAAGTTATGGCACAGCAATGTCTGGAATTCCACCCTCAATACGCAGCGATGGCAGATGAGCCGTCAGCAAAAGCTCTACGCCAGTTATTGCAAGAGCAGGGAAGCCAAACTGAAGTTTTGTTCGGTAAAGACGCTATTTGTGATTTGGCTGCACTGGACGACGTCGATCAAGTCATGTCAGCCATTGTTGGCGTCGCAGGTTTATTACCGACTTTGGCTGCTATCCGCAAAGGCAAACAAGTCCTGCTGGCGAACAAAGAATCTTTGATTACCAGTGGTCGTCTGTTTATGGATGCGGTAGTCCAATATAAAGCGCAATTGCTGCCCATTGACAGTGAACATAATGCCATTTTCCAAAGTCTGCCAGAGGCGGTTCAGCACAACCTTGGCAACGTCAATTTAAAAGAGCACGGTATTTCCAGCATCATCCTGACGGGATCAGGTGGGCCGTTTCGCAAAACGCCTTTGGAGAAGTTGCCCGTCGTGACGCCAGATGAGGCATGTGCCCATCCTATCTGGTCAATGGGACGTAAAATCTCTGTTGATTCTGCCACCATGATGAACAAGGGGCTGGAGTATATCGAAGCGCGTTACCTGTTCAATGCTTCCGCCGATGAAATGGAAGTATTATTGCATCCCCAATCGGTCATCCATTCAATGGTTCGTTACCAGGATGGCAGCATCATCGCGCAACTGGGAACGCAGGACATGTGCACGCCAATCGCTTATGCGATGGCTTATCCTAATCGCATCCCTTCTGGTGCCAAGCCACTGGATTTTACTGAATTGAGCATGCTCACTTTTGAATCTCTGGATTATCAGCGTTACCCTTGCCTGGCGCTGGCGATTGAGGCTTGTCATCAGGGGCAGGCAGCAACAACGGCGTTGAATGCAGCCAACGAAGAGACCGTTGATGTTTTTTTGCAAGGTGGAATCCGTTTCACCGATATTGCGATAATCAATCGGTTGGTGGTTGAAAAAGTCAATTTATCTGAACCTCAAAGTATCGAAGAAATCTTAGAAATCGATAACATAGCCAGAGACTTAGCAAGAGAAGCCATAAGCACTTTTGCCAAATAGCAAGTTTTATTAATAAATATAGGTTTGCTTTTTGGCAAATGATATAGTTCGCGGGTAAATTACAGTTGCTATAATAGTCGTTTTAATTATTTAGTGCCTATATTTTAATCATGGCTAAACGTAGGCATACCAGAGGAAAAGGCTTTCATTCAGAGTGTAGATCGTGCCAGAAATAGCCGTGGTATCCGTGGTCATTGTTGACACGTGGCACGGCTTTTTCACGTTTGGAAGTGATTGAGTTTACCAATAAGTCAGCTTAGTTATTTAAGTTAAGGATTATTTTGAGTGATATCTCCCAGTGATAGTGACTCATTGCCAGCGTTACCCAGACATGTCGCCATCATTATGGATGGTAATGGTCGCTGGGCAAAAAAACGGGGCAAATTAAGAGTCTTTGGCCACCGCGCAGGAATTAAAGCAGTACGAAGTGCCGTGAGTTTTTCAGTGAAACATCATATTAACTCACTGACACTCTATGCTTTTAGCAGCGAAAACTGGAATCGCCCACAGCAGGAAGTCAGTTCATTGATGGAGTTGTTTGTTTTCGCGCTCGATAATGAAGTTAAAAACCTGCATAAACACAATGTGAAATTGTCTGTTATTGGTGATATCAGTCGTTTTAGCTCACGGTTGCAGGAGCGTATTCGCCGTTCTGTTGAATTGACAGCGGGTAATAGCGGATTGCAGCTCAATATTGCCGCTAACTACGGTGGTCGTTGGGATCTGGTTCAGAGTTTTAAACATATTGCTGAAAAGATTAAAGCCGATGAATTGGCACCGGAAGAAATTACCGAAGCGACAATTGATAACGCCATCCATTTAAGTCAGCAGCCTGAAGTCGATCTGGTGATTAGAACGGGAGGCGAACATCGTATCAGTAATTTCCTGTTATGGCAGATCGCTTATGCAGAATTGTATTTTACCGATATACTTTGGCCTGATTTTGATGAAATTGCTTTTGAAGGTGCGATTAATGCCTTTGCCAAACGAGAACGCCGATTTGGCGGAACAATACCAGACGATGCCGAAGTGGGATCATAGGAGGAGAACTTGCTGAAGTACCGTCTTTTAACTACGTTGATATTGATTCCACTTGTTATTGTAGCGCTGTTTTTCCTCCCCCCATCAGGGTTTGGGCTGGTTGTCATCGCTGTTTCAACACTTGCTGCGTGGGAATGGGGGCAATTTGCTGGTCTCTTTACTCAATTTAAACGTATTACACTCGCTGTGTTATGTGCTGTAGGGTTATTGGCCTTACAGTACTCTTTGTCGGATTTTTCTCATCTTATTGAAAAACCACAAATTGTCTATCTGCTATGGGCCGGCATGCTTTGGTGGGTGGCCGCCATTTTATTGGTGGTGACTTATCCGGCTTCTGCTTCCGTGTGGAAATCGTCGGTTGTCTTGCGCCTGCTCTTCGGGGTTCTGACGATTGTGCCATTTTATTGTGGCATGATGGTACTGCGTACCCAAGGCTATGAACAGAATACCTATGATGGCGCATGGTGGTTGCTGTATGTCATGTTGTTGGTATGGGCTGCCGATTCAGGTGCTTATATTGTTGGCCGCACAATGGGTAAGCATAAAATGGCTCCGAAAGTATCGCCAGGCAAGACGCTTGAAGGGCTGGTTGGGGGATTATTAACGGCTGCGCTGATATCGTGGTTGTTCGGTAAATTTGCCCCTGTCCCCACGATGCCAGAACATTTGTTGCTAATTTCTGCGGTGGTGGTGATTGCCTCAGTCTTTGGCGATCTGACTGAAAGTATGTTTAAGCGGGAATCTGGGATCAAAGACAGTAGTCAATTGATTCCAGGACATGGCGGTGTCATGGATAGGGTGGATAGTCTAACTGCGGCAGTTCCGGTGTTTGCTGGGCTGGTTATGTTGATTTCTTCTGGATTGACTCTCTGAAGGTACGTAATGGATATTCTCTGGAATCTGGCTGCATTTATTGTTGCTTTGGGTGTTCTTATCACAGTGCATGAGTTTGGCCATTTTTGGGTTGCCAGACGATGCGGTATCTACGTTGAACGCTTTTCCATCGGATTTGGCAAGGTGCTTTGGCGTCGGACAGATAAACAGGGAACCGAATACGTTATCGCTCTTATCCCCCTGGGTGGATATGTCAAAATGCTGGATGAACGGGTAGGGGAAGTTGCTCCCGAACGTCGTCATATGGCATTTAATAATAAAACTATTGGCCAGCGCGCGGCAGTGATCAGCGCGGGGCCAATCGCAAACTTCATTCTGGCGGTTATCGCTTATTGGCTGGTTTTTGTGATTGGCGTGCCATCCGTGCGTCCGGTCGTGTTGGATGTTAAGCCAAACTCGATTGCTGCACAGGCAAATATTTTGCCTGGAATGGAACTAAAGGCCGTTAATGGTATCGAAACTTCTGATTGGAATTCAGTACGCCTTGCCATGGTTGGTCAGGTCGGGGCGGCATCGGTCACTGTGGATGTCTTACCCCTGAATGCGTTTGGCGGTGTTCAAAAGACACTGGATTTACGTCAATGGTCTTTCGATCCATCCAGGCAGGATATTTTGCTGTCCTTAGGCATTATGCCTGTTGTACCGCGGCTTAGTTCACAAGTGGAAAAAGTTTATCCTGCTTCAGCCGCTGAAAAAGCGGGTTTACAAAGTGGGGATAGGATCGTTAAAGTCAACGATCAAGATGTAGATGTGTGGCACACTTTTTCATCTTTTGTCAGGAAGAATCCGAATATTCCTCTAAAATTGGACGTTGCGAGGGCAGGAGGAATGGTTTCTCTGTCCCTGACCCCCGAAGTCAGAAAATTATCCAACGGCCGTGAGGAGGGATTTGCTGGCGCCGAACTGAAAATCATTCCATTAGCGGATGAATATAAGGTTATTCAGCAATATGGACCTTTTTCTGCCCTTTATGAGGCGGGAGATAAGACTTGGCAATTAATGAAGCTGACTGTCAATATGATCGGCAAATTGATTGTGGGTGACTTAAAACTTAATAACCTGAGCGGCCCGATTTCCATTGCTAAGGGTGCGGGAGTATCGGCTGATTCTGGCTTGGTGTATTATTTGATGTTTTTGGCGCTGATTAGCGTCAATCTTGGGATCATTAATTTGTTCCCATTACCTGTACTAGATGGTGGACACTTGCTTTTCCTGGCGATCGAGAAGATCAAGGGGGGGCCAGTTTCCGAGCGTGTACAAGACTTCAGTTATCGCATTGGTGCTATATTACTGGTGTTATTAATGGGGCTTGCACTTTTCAATGATTTCTCCCGCTTTTAAAGTGGGGGACCGGTTAGGAAAACGCATAACAACGATGGCGATGAAAAAGTTGCTCATAGCGTCGCTGCTGTTCGGCAGCGCCACTGCATACGGTTCAGACGGATTCGTGGTTCAGGACATTCACTTTGAGGGTCTTCAACGTGTCACCGTTGGTGCAGCATTATTGAATATGCCAGTTCGAGTAGGTGATACGGTTAGTGATGAAGATATTAGCCGTGCGATCCATTCATTGTTCGCAACTGGAAACTTTGAAGATGTTCGTGTCTTACGTGATGGCACTTCACTGGTTGTTCAAGTCAAAGAACGGCCAACCATCGCCAGCATTACTTTCACCGGTAACAAATCGGTGAAGGATGACATGCTTAAGCAAAACCTTGAAGCCTCTCGTGTTCGTGTTGGTGAAGCCCTTGACCGCACTATGCTGTCTAATATTGAGAAAGGGCTGGAAGATTTCTATTACAGTGTTGGTAAATACAGTGCGACAGTCAAAGCTGTTGTTACACCACTGCCCCGCAACCGTGTTGACTTGAAACTCGTTTTCTCTGAAGGGGTTTCTGCCAAGATCCAACAAATTAATATTGTGGGTAATAAAGCCTTCTCAACCAATGAACTGCTTAACAATTTCCAACTGAGGGATGATGTTCCCTGGTGGAACATGATGGCTGACGAGAAATACCAGAAACAAAAATTAGCCGGTGATCTTGAAACCTTGCGCAGTTTCTATCTTGACCGAGGTTATGCTCGTTTCAATATTGGCTCGACTCAAGTTAACCTGACGCCTGACAAAAAAGGTATTTATATCACGGTTAATATCACCGAAGGCGATCAATATAAAATCGCCGGCGTTGATTTGAATGGTAATTTGGCGGATTACCAGTCCCAAATCGAAGAATTGACGAAAATCGAACCCGGCTCGCTGTATAACGGTGCAGAAGTCACCAAGATGGAAACCGCCATCAAAAATCTGCTTGGTCGCCACGGTTATGCCTATCCTCGCGTCATGACACAACCTGAAATCAACGACACCGACAAGACGGTTAAGCTGCTTGTCAATGTTGATGCCGGCAATCGCTTCTATGTACGTAAGATCCGTTTTTCAGGCAATAGTGTGAGTAAAGATGCCGTATTGCGTCGTGAAATGCGTCAAATAGAAGGCTCATGGCTGGGAAGTGATTTGGTTGAACAGGGTAAAGAGCGCCTAAATCGATTAGGGTATTTTGACTCTGTTGATGTGGAAACTGATCGTGTACCGGGTAGTCCGGATCAGGTTGACGTGGTTTACAAAGTGAAAGAACGTAATACGGGTTCGATGAACTTTGGTGTTAGCTTTGGTACAGAAAGTGGTATGGGTTTCCAGATCGGTCTCCAACAGGCCAACTGGCTGGGAACCGGGAACTCCGTGGGTATCAACGCCAGTAAAAATGACTACTCAACATCCGCCGATTTATCCATGACGAACCCTTATTTCACTGTCGATGGGGTAAGTTTGGGTGGACGCGTGTTCTATAACGACTTCCGCGCCGATGATGCTGATCTTTCGAATTACACTAATAAAGCCTACGGCACTGAGGGAACATTCGGTTTTCCATTGAATGAAAATAACGGCCTGTCATTTAGGGTAAGTTATATCCATAACTCACTGTCTAACATGCGGCCACAGGCTGCGATGTGGCGTTATTGGGACAAAATGGGTAAGCATCCAAATTATAAAGACAAGGCACAGTTTGATTCCAATGACTTCACCATCACAACAGGGTGGGTTTACAACAATCTTGACCGTGGTTTCTTCCCAACATCGGGCGTGAAATCCTCTCTGGATGCGAAAGTGACTATTCCTGGCTCAGATAACCAGTTCTATAAAGTCACCTGGAACTCAGCCGGTTACTACCCACTGGATGATAATCACTCATGGGTACTGATGGGACGTACGCGCTTAGGATATGGCGGCGGTTTTGGTGGCAAGGAAATGCCATTCTATGAAAATTTCTATGCCGGTGGTTCCAACAGTGTTCGTGGTTTCCGGTCGAATAATATTGGGCCGAAAGCCGTTTATTTCGATGAAAGTAGTAAACCAGTGAAAGATAGCCCGTCTCGTGATGCCGTGGGCGGTAACGCGACGGCGGTTGCGAGTTTTGAATTGATTACTCCGACACCGTTCCTGGATGCCAAATATGCTAACTCCTTGCGGACTTCGTTCTTTGTCGATGCGGGAACCGTGTGGGATACCAACTGGAATAAGACTTACGCTGGGGTGCCAGATTACAGTAAGCCAAATAACGTCCGTGTTTCGGCGGGTATTGCTCTGCAATGGATATCACCATTAGGGCCATTGAGCTTCTCCTATGCGCAGCCAATTAAGGAATACGCAGGTGATAGAGCAGAGCAGTTCCAGTTCAATATTGGCGGGGTTTGGTAATTATTAACCATTTTTGGTGAAAATCGCCCTATTATTAGATAGGGCGATAATCAGAGTAAATCTTACAGCCCAATGGGATAGTCTCTAACGTCTTCCAATCTGTAAAAATAGCGTAGGTCAAAGGAGTTTATAGTGAAGAAAATATTGTGTGCAGCAAGTTTAGGTATAGCATTAGCGTTCTCTGCGGGTGTGCAGGCGGCAGATAAAATTGCTTTAGTGAACGTTGCTGAAGTCTTCCAACAGTTACCTGCCCGTGAAGCGGTGGCAAAACAGTTGGAAAATGAGTTTAAAGGCCGCGCAACTGAATTACAGCGTATGGAATCTGAGCTGCAAACTAAAATCCAAAAATTACAGCGTGATGGCTCAACCATGAAAGCCAGCGAACGCGAAAAATTGGAAAAAGAAGTGATGGCGAAACGTGATGAATTTGCTCAGAAAGCACAGAACTTTGAAAACGACAACCGTCGTCGCCAGATGGAAGAACGTAATAAGATCCTGAGCCGTATTCAGGATGCTGTTAAAGTGATCGCAGGTAAAGAAGGTTACGATCTTGTGCTGGATGCAAATACCGCTGTGTATTCCGTGCCGAGTAAAGATATCACTTCTGAAGTACTGAAACAGGTTAAGTAAGTAGATGGTTTCGATTCGATTGGCTGATCTCGCTCAGCAGTTGAATGCGCAATTGCATGGTGATGGCGATATCGTCATCACCGGTATTGCGCCAATGTATTCAGCAAATAACGAGCAAATTACATTTTTATCCGACAGTCGTTATACTGACAAACTGGCTGCATGTCAGGCTGCGGCTGTTGTGTTGCGCGAAGCGGATCTCCCTCACTGCCAGGTTGCCGCGTTGGTTGTTAATGATCCTTACATTGCCTATGCACGCATGGCGCAACTCATGGATACCACACCGAAACCTGCACAAGATATCCACCCAACAGCCGTTATCTCCCCTGAGGCGATATTGGGCGAAAATGTGGCCATTGGTGCCAATGCGGTTATCGAATCCGGCGTCGTGCTGGGTGATAATGTTATCGTTGGTGCGGGTTGCTTTATTGGAAAAAATGCACGGATTGGGGTAAAAAGTCGCCTTTGGGCCAATGTCTCGGTATACCATAATGTTGAAATTGGTGAGTCGTGCTTGATCCAATCAGGGGCTGTTATAGGTTCTGATGGTTTTGGTTATGCCAATGAACGTGGGAATTGGGTTAAAATTCCCCAGCTAGGCACAGTGATCATCGGAGACCGCGTTGAAATTGGAGCCTGCACGACAATTGATCGCGGCGCGTTGGATAACACAGTTATCGGTAATGGTGTTATCATAGACAATCAATGCCAGATTGCCCATAACATAACAATCGGAGATAACACCGCAATCGCGGGTGGTGTCGTTATGGCGGGCAGTTTGAAAGTTGGCCGTTACTGTATGATTGGTGGCGCCAGTGTCATTAATGGACACATAGAAATCTGTGATAAGGCTATCGTCACTGGTATGAGCATGGTGATGCGTTCAATTACAGAGCCTGGCATGTACTCGTCAGGTATCCCGTTACAACCGAACAAAGTTTGGCGCAAAACTACCGCTTTAGTCATGAATATTAATGAGATGAACAAGCGGTTGAGATCAGTTGAACGCAAACTGGAAGGTGAAAACGAATAGTCATACCAGCATCCTGGATAGACATTTTTGATTAAACGTTTTTAAGTTAGCATTTTTGGTTGTGCTTTTGATTTTTGCGGCCTGCCTGATAACTCCAGATTTGGAGTTAACGCAGGCCGTGTCGTTAATATTATGATTCTTATATGACAGGAAGAGTATTTAGATGAGTGATAATCATACTCTGCGAATTGAAGAGATTTTAGATTTACTGCCTCACCGCTACCCATTTTTGTTGGTAGATCGCGTTTTAGATTTTGAGGAAGGTAAATTTTTACGCGCAGTCAAGAATGTATCATTTAATGAACCATTCTTTCAGGGACACTTCCCAGGTAAACCTATTTTTCCTGGTGTTTTAATCCTTGAAGCGATGGCTCAAGCTACCGGTATTCTGGCATTCAAAAGTGTTGGATCACTGGAGCCAGGAGAATTGTATTACTTTGCAGCCATTGATGGCGCTCGTTTCAAGCGTCCGGTTCTGCCAGGTGATCAAATGATTTTAGAAGTAGAATTTATTAAAGAACGTCGCGGTGTTGCGCGTTTCAGGGGCGTAGCGAAAGTCGATGGAGAAGTGGCTTGCGAAGCTGAAATGATGTGTGCTCGCCGTCGTGAGGCCTAATCCATGATTGATCAGACCGCTGTTATCCACCCCTCTTCCATTGTTGAAGAGGGGGCTGTTATTGGAGCCAATGTCCGTATTGGCCCCTTTTGTTATATTGGTGCCCAAGTTGAGATTGGTGAAGGGACCGAGTTGAAATCCCATATTGTGGTTAATGGGATAACCAAGATTGGTCGTGATAACCAGATTTATCAATTTGCGTCCATCGGTGAAATCAATCAGGATCTCAAATATCAGGGTGAACCCACCCGTGTTGAAATTGGTGATCGTAACCGCATTCGTGAAAGTGTTTCTATCCACAGGGGCACGGTTCAGGGTGGTGGCATAACAAAAGTTGGCAGTGATAATCTGTTAATGATTAACGCCCATATCGCCCATGATTGCATTATTGGTGATCGTTGTATCATTGCGAACAACGGCACATTGGGCGGGCATGTTATTCTGGGTGATCATGTCATTATTGGTGGCATGACGGCCGTGCATCAATTCTGTCAAATTGGTTCCCACGTGATGGTTGGTGGTTGCTCCGGTGTCGCTCAGGATATCCCACCTTACGTCATCGCGCAGGGAAACCATGCAACACCTTTCGGATTGAATATCGAAGGCTTGAAACGTCGTGGGTTTGACAAAGAATCGCTGCATGCTATTCGTTATGCTTATAAGACGCTTTATCGCAGCGGAAAAACGTTGGAAGAAGCCAGACAAGAGATTGATCTTCAGGCGGAAAACAACCTGCATGTGAAAGTATTTAGTGATTTTCTGGAAAATTCCGCAAAATCCAGCCGTGGCATCATTCGTTAGTAGATGAAGGATACTCCTTTGACTACCTTTTCTTCTGATCATCATCAACGCCCGCTGACAATTGGTTTGGTCGCCGGAGAAACATCCGGTGATATCCTTGGGGCAGGGTTGATTCGCGCATTGAAAGCAAAAATTCCGCACGCCCGCTTTGTGGGGGTTGCAGGCCCTCTTATGCAGGCCGAAGGTTGTGAAGCCTGGTATGAGATGGAAGAGCTGGCCGTCATGGGGATCGTTGAAGTTCTGGGACGTTTGCCCCGTTTGCTGAAAATACGCAAAGACTTAACCGCGCGTTTTACTGCATTGCAGCCCGATGTATTTATTGGCATCGATGCGCCTGATTTTAATATTACGTTGGAAGGCAAGCTCAAACAGCAGGGGATTAAAACGATCCACTATGTTAGCCCATCGGTATGGGCATGGCGCCAGAAACGCGTGTTTAAAATTGGCCGGGCAACGGATTTGGTCTTAGCCTTTTTACCTTTTGAAAAGGCCTTCTACGATCGCTTTAACGTTCCGTGTCAGTTTATTGGACACACGATGGCAGATGCGATGCCTTTGCAAGCGGATCAAGCCACCGCCAGAAAAACGTTAGATATTCCGTTGACGGCTCGCTGTCTGGCGATATTGCCCGGTAGTCGTCATGCTGAAGTGGAGATGCTAAGCGCTGACTTCTTAAAAACCGCACAATTATTGCGGGAGAAATTTCCTGACCTGCACATATTGGTTCCTTTGGTTAATGCCAAACGGCGTGAACAGTTTCAGCGCATTCAAAACGAAATAGCACCGAATTTACAGCTCCATTTATTGGATGGTAAAGCACGTGAAGCCATGATTGCCAGTGATGCCACTTTACTTGCATCCGGTACGGCAGCACTGGAGTGTATGCTGGCCAAATGCCCAATGGTAGTGGGCTATAGAATGAAACCTTTTACATTCTGGCTGGCAAAATGCTTGGTGAAAACACCGTATGTTTCCTTGCCTAACCTGTTGTCAGGCAAAGAATTAGTCAAAGAATTACTACAGGATGAATGTGAACCACAAGCATTATCAGAGGCGCTATTGCCTCTTTTGCAAGGTGGGGCAGATGTGGAAGCCTTGAAACAAACGTTTTTGCATTTGCATGAAAGCATTCGCTGTGATGCCGATGAACAGGCTGCGCAAGCCGTTCTGGAATTAGCGAGAAAATAATGGATTTTGTTTATCCACAAGCGAATTTGATTGCTGGTGTTGATGAAGTAGGGCGTGGCCCATTGGTAGGTGCTGTAGTGACTGCGGCGGTTATTCTTGATCCGACCAAACCCATTGCAGGCTTAATGGATTCGAAAAAACTGACAGAAAAACGCCGTGAGGCATTGTATCGGGAGATAACAGAAAAAGCCTTGTGTTGGAGCCTCGGTCGTGCAGAGTCGGAAGAGATCGACCAACTTAACATTCTCCACGCCACAATGCTTGCGATGCAAAGAGCCGTTGAGGGATTGGCTCTCACACCGGATTATGTTTTGATTGATGGCAACCGCTGTCCGGCGTTAGCCATGCCAGCCCAGGCTGTCGTGAAAGGCGATAACCTGGTTGCAGAAATAAGCGCGGCGTCCATTCTTGCTAAAGTCACCCGTGACAGGGAAATGGCGGAACTGGATAAACAGTTCCCTGACTACGGCTTTGCGAAACATAAAGGTTATCCTACCGCTCTCCATCTGGAAAAACTGGCTTCTTTGGGCGCGACGGAACATCATCGTAAAAGTTTTGCGCCAGTTAAACGGGCGCTAGGTCTTGGATAAAATCTGGGATAAGTATCTGGACAGATTATGACAGAACCACGTTTTATACACTTACGTGTTCACAGTGATTATTCAATGATTGATGGTTTGGCTAAGACTGTCCCACTGGTGAAAAAAATCGCCAACCTGGGGATGCCGGCTTTTGCGATCACGGATTTTACCAACTTGTGTGGGTTGGTGAAGTTCTATGGCAGTGCCCACAGTGCCGGTATCAAGCCAATTATTGGGGCGGATTTTTATGTAGAAAGTGATTTGTTGGGGGATGAATACGCCCATCTGACGATCCTTGCCCGTAATAATGAAGGCTATCAAAACCTGACCTTGCTGATCTCTGAGGCTTACCAAAATGGTTATGGAGCGATTGGCCCAACTATCAAACGGGAATGGCTGGTAAAATACAAAACAGGGTTGATCTTGCTGTCGGGCGGACGCATGGGCGATGTGGGTAAATTCCTGCTGCGTGGCAATCGTGTGATGGTGGAGCAATGCCTCGATTTCTATCAGGAACATTTTCCTGACAGCTATTACCTTGAGTTGATCCGAACCGGACGCCAGGATGAAGAAAACTATCTTCATGCGGCTGTGACGCTGGCATCAGAAAAAAATCTTCCCGTTGTCGCCACCAATGATGTTTGTTTTCTTGAAAGCGGGGATTTCGAAGCCCACGAGATCCGGGTGGCCATTCACGATGGTTATACGCTGTCTGATCCCAAACGCCCTAAAAATTACAGCCCTCAGCAATATCTACGCAGTGAACAGGAGATGTGCGAGCTTTTCTCAGACATTCCTGAAGCACTACAAAATAGCGTAGAAATTGCTAAACGCTGTAACGTCACCATCCGTCTTGGCGAGTATTTCTTGCCGCAGTTTCCGACGGGGGAGATGAGCACTGAAGATTTTCTCATTGAAAAATCCAGACAAGGGTTGGAAGAACGTCTGGAATTTCTCTTCCCCGATCCGGAAGTCAGGGTAAAAGAACGTCAAAAATATGATGAGCGCCTTGATATTGAGCTGAGCGTTATCAATCAGATGGGATTTCCGGGTTACTTCCTGATCGTGATGGAATTTATCCAGTGGTCGAAAGACAACGGTGTTCCCGTCGGCCCCGGACGAGGTTCGGGTGCCGGTTCCCTTGTGGCATATGCGTTAAAAATTACCGATCTTGATCCGCTGGAATTCGATCTGCTGTTTGAACGTTTTCTTAACCCTGAACGTGTTTCCATGCCCGATTTTGACGTCGATTTCTGTATGGAAAAGCGTGACCAAGTTATCGATCACGTTGCAGATATGTATGGGCGAGATGCGGTATCGCAGATCATCACCTTTGGTACGATGGCGGCGAAAGCGGTTATCCGCGATGTTGGGCGTGTCCTTGGGCACCCTTATGGATTTGTGGATCGAATATCAAAACTGGTGCCTCCTGATCCTGGCATGACGCTGGAAAAAGCGTTTGTCGCCGAGCCACAGCTACCTGAAATTTACGAAGCGGATGAAGAAGTTAAGGCGCTGATAGATATGGCGCGTAAACTGGAAGGTGTCACTCGTAACGCAGGTAAGCACGCGGGTGGGGTTGTGATTGCACCCACCAAAATTACTGACTTCGCACCGATTTACTGTGATCCGGAAGGGCAAAACCCCGTTACCCAGTTTGACAAAAATGATGTGGAATATGCAGGGCTGGTTAAGTTTGACTTCCTTGGCCTGAGAACCCTGACCATCATCAACTGGGCGCTGGAGATGGTGAATGCACGCCGTACCAGGAAGGGGTTGGAGCCGATTGATATTGCGGCGATTCCACTGGAAGATCAAAAAAGTTTCGATATGCTGCAACGCGCTGAAACCACCGCGGTATTCCAGCTTGAATCCCGCGGAATGAAGGATTTGATCAAGCGCCTGCGTCCCGACTGTTTTGAAGACATGATCGCATTGGTGGCACTATTCCGCCCTGGGCCATTGCAATCAGGCATGGTAGACAACTTTATCGACCGTAAACATGGGCGGGAAGAGATCTCTTACCCTGATGTTGAATGGCAGCACGAGTCCTTAAAACCTGTATTGGAACCGACTTACGGTATCATTCTGTACCAAGAACAAGTGATGCAGATTGCGCAGGTTTTGGCGGGTTATACCCTGGGTGGCGCCGATATGCTGCGCCGTGCAATGGGTAAGAAAAAACCCGAAGAGATGGCTAAACAGCGGTCAGTATTTGAAAGCGGAGCGAGAAAACAGGGCGTTGATGGTACGCTCGCCATAAAAATCTTCGATCTGGTGGAAAAATTCGCGGGTTATGGCTTTAACAAATCTCACTCTGCCGCTTATGCGCTGGTTTCGTATCAGACTTTATGGCTGAAAGCGCACTATCCGGCAGAATTTATGGCTGCCGTGATGACAGCGGATATGGATAACACGGAAAAAGTCGTTGGGCTGGTAGATGAATGCTGGCGCATGGGGCTGAAAGTTCTGCCGCCTGACATTAATAGTGGCCTTTACCATTTCCATGTTAATGATGACGGAGAGATCGTTTACGGCATTGGTGCGATTAAAGGCGTGGGTGAAGGGCCGATTGAAGCGATTATCGAAGCCCGACAAAAAGGGGGGCATTTCAAGGAACTATTTGACCTGTGCGCTCGCGTTGATATCAAAAAGATAAACCGCCGTGTGATGGAAAAGTTGATCATGTCCGGTGCCTTTGATCGATTAGGACCGCATCGTGCGGCACTGATGTCCTCTCTGGAAGAGGCACTGAAAGCTGCGGATCAACATGCCAAAGCTGAAGCTATCGGTCAAACGGATATGTTTGGCGTGTTGGCGGAAAAGCCTGAACAGGTTGAACTCTCCTATGCCAGTACGCCGAAATGGCCCGATCAGGTGGTATTGGATGGTGAACGGGAAACACTGGGCCTGTATTTAACCGGGCATCCAATCACAGGTTATTTGAAAGAGATTGAACGATACACAAATGGATTGCGTCTAAAAGATGTGAACCCGACACCTCGTGGTCAAGTAACAACTGTGGTAGGTTTGGTGTTAGCTTCCAAAATAGTGACGACCAAACGGGGGAACCGGATTGGCATTAGTACATTGGATGATCGTTCAGGACGTCTGGAGATCATGCTGTTTTCTGATGCATTGGAAAGGTATCAGCATTTATTGGAACAGGACAAGATTTTGATTGCCACCGGACAAGTCAGCTTTGATGACTTTAGCGGTGGGCTTAAAATGACGGTTCGTGAATTAATGGATATCAGCGAAGCTCGTGAAAAATTTGCACGTGGGCTTGCTATCTCGTTATCAGACAGGCAAATTGATGAACAATTATTGAACCGTCTCCGTAATGCATTGGAGCCACACCGTTCGGGTACGATACCGGTTCATCTTTATTATCAACGGGTTGATGCCCGTGCCCGTTTACGATTTGGTGCAACATGGCGGGTAACGCCAACAGACACCCTTTTGACCGATCTGCGAACTCTGCTGGGTAATGAGCAGGTAGAATTAGAATTTGACTAGAATAGGAAAGTTATGAGTCTGAATTTTCTGGATTTTGAACAGCCGATTGCCGAGCTGGAAGCGAAAATTGATTCGCTCACCGCAGTTAGCCGTCAAGATGAAAAGCTAGATATCAATCTGGATGAAGAAGTCCAGCGTCTGCGGGAAAAAAGCCTGGAGCTGACTCGCAAAATTTTTGCTGATTTAGGGGCATGGCAAATTTCCCAGCTATCACGCCATCCACTGCGTCCTTATACACTGGATTATATTCAGCACATCTTTACTGATTTTGAAGAGTTGGCCGGTGATCGTGCCTATGCGAATGATAAGGCGATTGTCGGTGGATTAGCGCGTATTGATGGTCATCCTGTCATGTTAATCGGCCACCAGAAAGGACGTGAAACCAAAGAAAAAATCCGCCGAAATTTTGGTATGCCATCACCGGAAGGCTATCGCAAGGCGTTGAGATTGATGGAAATGGCAGAGCGTTTCAGATTGCCAATTATCACTTTCATTGATACACCTGGAGCCTATCCTGGCGTCGGTGCCGAAGAGCGCGGTCAGTCAGAAGCCATCGCACGTAACCTGCGTGAAATGTCGCGTCTTTCCGTCCCTATCATCTGTACGGTGATTGGCGAAGGTGGTTCCGGTGGGGCATTAGCGCTGAGTGTGGGTGATAAAGTTAACATGTTGCAATATAGCACCTTCTCTACCATCTCTCCTGAAGGCTGTGCATCCATTTTGTGGAAAAGCGCTGAAAAAGCCCCCTTGGCGGCGGAAGCAATGGGGAATACTGCACCACGTCTGAAAGAGTTAAATCTGATTGATACTGTGATCCCAGAACCATTGGGTGGGGCGCACCGTAACCATGAAGAAATAGCCAGGGTATTGAAAGCCCAATTGTTGGCTGATCTTTCTGAATTGTGTGGGCTGGATCGTGAAGAATTAGTTAACCGTCGTTATGAGCGCTTGATGCAATACGGCTACTGCTAAGATCTCAACATTCTTAATCGCGAATAGCGAGTGAAAAGCATTTATCAGGTGGAAATACGGAGGAGTGATAACTCCCTGGCATTTCCGCCTGTTTTGCTATTTATAAAGGCAAAATTATCACGATATCTATAATCTAGTATGATCATTCCGGTGATATTGGGATGGAACAGGTGCCTCGTAGGCTGGGCTTTAAAAATAATAAGTTGAGTTTTCTATGGCCAAATATAAATACATGATTTATGCATTTTCTTGCGTGTTTATCTGGAGCTTTATTCCTTCTATATCGCGTTTTGGTCAGAAAGAGATGGATCATTTCCAATATTTATTCTGGTCAAATATTTTGTCTGTTTTGGCGGTATTTGTCGTTGCCCTTATGATGGGAAGAAACTGGAAGGTGCTGTTATTCATTCCTTTTCCCTTAATAGTTAAGGTACTGATCTTAGGGGCTTTGGATTGTTTTTTCTATTTGCTGCTTTACTATGGCTATTCCATTGAAAATGGTGTTGCGGTTTTAGTGATCCAATATAGCTGGCCGTTAATGATAATTGGATTGTCATTTATCCTGTTTAAAGAAAGATTGTCTATCAAGCAAATGATGGGTATTGCCATGGGCTTTATGGCTGTGGTGATCACTTTCACGAAAGGAAATATTACTGAAATTGCGGTGGAACACCCGCAGGCATTATTGCTGGTATTTAGCGGGGCATTCTGTTTTGCATTAATGTCGGTGTTATCGAGGCAATTTGCCATTGATCCCTATATCAGTACATTTTGGGTGTTCGTTTGTTCTACATTAGTTTCTGCGGTATTTATGTTTGCTTTCAGCCGCATTAATTTGCCTGTCGGTGATTCACTGATGCCAACGTTGCTTAACGGCACTATCCTCAATGGGATCTCCTATATCATTTGGTTCAAAGCCATGAGCAGCCCGGATTCCCATAAGGTTGCCTCAATCTTATTCTTATCGCCGGTCTTGTCGATGATGTGGATTATCCTGTTTTTTGGTGATGCGTTTGTCCCTGCCTATGTCATTGGGTTAGTGTTGGTGATCATTTCTGGATTACTTTGTATCCGTGCTAAAAGAAAGCATCCTGAACAAGATGAATTGATGGACGATCTGATTGAGGATTGATCAGGCAAAAATGAAGAAAGGGTTGTCTCCATAATGGCAAGTAATCACGATCCTCTGCTTACGATATTGGCAGAACAAATGGGTCAGCATAAAAAGATATTGCTCGGATTTAGCGGTGGATTGGATTCCACCGTATTGTTGCATTTGCTTGTTCGTTTGCGAACGCAATCTCAACAACCAAATGGTGAGCACATGGCGTTGAGGGCAATCCATATTCATCATGGTTTAAACCCAGAGGCGGATTTATGGGTTGAACACTGTCGTCAGGTTTGTGCTGGCTGGCAGGTTGATTTTCGAACTGAAAAAGTCGAACTGAATACCCGCCAAAATGGGATTGAAGCCGCGGCTAGAAATGCGCGTTATCGTGTTTTCCAGCGTGAGTTACAGCTGGGGGAAGTGTTAATTACGGCGCAACATCTTGATGATCAGGCAGAAACCTTCTTATTGGCACTGAAACGGGGAAGTGGTCCGGCGGGGTTATCTTCCATGCCTGCCAGAATGCCATTTGCAGGAACAACATTGATTCGCCCATTGCTCAATGTCAGCCGGGCAGAGCTAGAGGCGTATGCACAGGCACAAAAATTACAATGGGTAGAAGACGACAGTAACCAAGATGATCGTTATGACCGTAATTTCCTGCGTCTGCATATCATGCCGTTACTCAACCAGCGTTGGCCTCATTTTCCGCAAGCCGTTTCCCGCAGTGCCAGCTTGTGTGGCGAGCAAGAACAGTTACTGGATGAATTGCTGAAAGAATCGTTGGCTTCACTGGTTACCTCGGAAGGTGCGATATCTATTCCTCCCTTGGAAAACAGTTCCGAAGCAAAACGGAATGCATTGTTGCGCCGATGGCTCAATCAACGTGGGGTAAAAATGCCGGCACGGGAGCAACTCCAACGCATTTGGTCAGAGGTGGCACTTGCCCGGCGAGATGCAGAGCCACGCTTTAGGTTAGGACACGATGAGATCCGTCGTTATCGGCAGCAACTTTGGCTACTGCCTCAATATCGGGATCTGGCGGGTTTGATTCTTGAATGGGATTTACGGCAGGCATTGATGCTACCGGATGGGTTGGGAACCCTGCTTTGCACTAAAGAAGATGGCATGACAGTGAGAAAGCCAACGGGCAATGAGCAAGTGACAATTCGTTTTGGTGTTCAGGGCAATATTAATATTGTGGGGCGGCAACACGCCCGCCACAGTAAAAAACTGTGGCAAGAATTGGGGGTTGCACCCTGGCTCAGGGAGAGAACCCCTTTGCTCTATTACAATGAAAAACTGATTGCCGCGTTGGGGGTTTTCATCACCAAAGAGGGGCAGAACTTGCCTGATAACGCAGGAATTTCAGTTCTGTGGAAGAAAAATATGCAATGAAATGGTAAGTTACGTTGTGATAACCGTAGCGGCTTACTAATTGATTCATGGCGATTTTTGTTACATAAAAAGTCCTTATTTAAAATAAGGACTTTTGGAGAAAGATGGTCATCGTTATTGGCGGTCGGGTTTAATAATGTTCAATAACAATCGTCCCAATTTCTGGATTGCTGAAACTGATAATATAATCTAACCTTAATTCATGGGTTCCTTCATTTGAATCAATGAGAAGATATTCAATTTTTTTTCTTAAAATCAGCTTCTTAGCTTTTCCTTCAAATGCTTCGCCATTTTTCAGTTGGAGATGCAAATAGAGCTGGCGTTGGCACGCTAGCTCAAGGTTATCGTAATCATCACAGTTAATGGGTTGATAGTCTTCATTATCTATAGACATATTTGCTCACCACTATGTTAGTGGCGGTTATTGTGCCGCCCGTGATTGACTAAAATCAAAAATACTACCTACGACTATAGCACAGTAAGCTTCCCGTGATTGCTTAATAAATCGGCGATAAAGGAAGCCAGTTGAGCCTTATCTTATCATTACTAAAATAAAGTCATACCCTTTGATTTTCCCCCGTGCATTTCGGAATAGGGTGAAATCATGTCGATCTTATGTTTTACTCGAAATCAATGGGTTATTTTTTGAATTTATTGGATTAAATGATGAATAAAAAAATCTTGCTTGCATTGTTAGTTGCAGGTGTATTCACCGCTGCGGGATGTCAAAACAGTTCCGTACCCCAGAATAGCCCGGTATCTCAGGAAAAGCCCCAACCAACCGAAAATGTGTTTAGTGGTGTCATACCTTGTGCGGATTGTGCCGGTATTGACACGACCTTGCAGCTTGCCAAGGATGGGACATATATATTAGGACAAACTTATTTGGGCGCCGAAAATGAGAAAGATACTTTCTTTGAAACGGGGAGTTGGGTGATAAACGGTAAAAAGATGGTCTTAAGTCAGCAAGACGGCCATCAATCTTATTATCTGCCTAAAGGTGAAAATCTGGTGATGCTGGATATCAACGGCGATCCCATTCAATCAAACTTCAATTATGAATTGGATAGAGTCAAACCGAAAAAATTGGCCGGAGAATATAGCTATTTTGCTGATTCTGCGCTCTTTACGGAATGTGGTACTGGAAAGCGTTATGATGCGGCCGAAAATATCGATTTAGAGCGTGGTTACCATGCTACGGGAGTGGAAGGCGGAACCCCTGTTTATGTGGAAATTGAAGGCTATTACACGCTTCGTCCTTCAATGGAAGATGGCTTGTTTGATAAAGCGGTGATCCAAACCGGCAAAATTCACTTTGATAAAACCGTTTCCTGTCGCACCCAAAAATAGCGGACAAAGTCGTGTGTAATTGATTAAAAAACCTGCGTAATGAATACGCAGGTTTTTTATTTAAGCTGATATTTTCAGGCAAAATTAAGCCTGTTGGATATGACTTTTCAGGTAATCAACAATATTTTCCAGTTTCAGCATTTGCTTATCACCTGTGCGGCGGTATTTATATTCGATCTCGCCGTTATCCAGGTTACGATCGCCGATCACCAGAGTATGTGGTACACCGATCAGCTCCATATCCGCAAACATCACACCAGGACGCTCCTTGCGGTCATCAAGAATGACATCAATACCGCTGGCACGTAAGTCTGCATATAATTTTTCGGCGACTTCTTTCACGCGGTAAGATTTGTGCATGTTCATTGGCAAAATAGCGACCTGGAACGGGGCAATGGCATCTGGCCAGATAATGCCACGATCATCGTGGTTTTGCTCAATGGCGGCGGCAACGATACGGGTGATACCAATACCATAGCATCCCATCGCGATAACTTGATTGTGCCCATCTTCATTTTGTACGGTGGCTTTCAGGGCATCAGAATACTTGGTGCCTAATTGGAAGATATGACCCACTTCAATGCCACGCTTGATTAGCAACGTTCCTTGACCGTCTGGGCTGGCATCGCCTTCAACAACGTTACGGATATCAGCCACGGCTGGCAGCGGTAAATCACGCTCCCAGTTAATACCGAAGTAGTGTTTATCATCAATATTAGCGCCAGCGCCAAAATCACTCATGACAGATACGCTACGGTCAATAATGACAGGCATAGGCAGATTGACCGGCCCTAAAGAGCCTGGGCCTGCGTTGACAACCGCACGGATTTCTTCTTCGGCCGCGAAAGTCAGCGGGCTGGCGATCAACGACAATTTTTCTGCTTTGATCTCATTGAGTTCATGATCACCACGTACCAGCAAGGCCACTAATTGATGCCCGCTTTCTTCTGCGGCATGAACGATCAGCGTCTTGACGGTTTTTTCAATTGGCAGATTGAATTGTTCAACGAGTTCGGCAATCGTCTTGGCGTTTGGTGTATCGATCAGGCGCATCTCTTCAGATGGCGCCACACGCGCCTGGGATGGCATAACTGCTTCAGCCAATTCAATATTGGCGGCATAGTTGGATTCAGTAGAGAAAACGATATCATCTTCACCACTGTCTGCCAGGACCTGGAATTCATGGGAAGCACTGCCACCGATTGAACCCGTATCAGCCAGAACTGCGCGGAAATCTAAGCCGATGCGGGTAAAGATCTTACTGTAGGCATCGTACATCTTATCGTATGTTTCTTGCAGGGAATCTTGGCTGGTATGAAAAGAGTATGCATCTTTCATGATAAATTCACGTGAACGCATAACACCAAAGCGCGGACGAACCTCATCACGGAATTTGGTCTGGATCTGGAACAGGTTTAGAGGAAGCTGTTTATATGAAGTGACCTCGTTACGAACCAGATCGGTGATAACTTCTTCATGGGTGGGACCCAAAACGAAAGGGCGTTCACCGCGATCAACAAAACGCAATAATTCTGGGCCATATTGTTCCCAACGGCCACTTTCCTGCCACAAATCTGCCGGCTGAACGACTGGCATGGAAACTTCAATCGCTCCCGCATTATTCATCTCTTCGCGAACAATGTTTTCCACTTTTCTCAACGCACGAACACCTGTCGGCATCCAGTTGTATAGACCTGAAGCGAGTTTACGGATCATTCCAGCACGAAGCATCAGTTGATGACTGACGACTTCCGCATCAGCAGGTGTCTCTTTTAAGGTAGAGAGCAGATATTGGCTAGTACGCATAATAAGTTTCCATTGGATAGCAAATTGCTTCTGGGCGGTAAGAGATTACCACCCAACTTAGAAAATAAAGATAAATCGCTAGTCTACCAGCGAGCTTACGATGTCAAAAGGAGTTTTAACGGCGTTCAATGGAAACCACTTCTGCTATGGCATTAAAGACCTGCCAGCGGACGTTAAAATCTAAGATATGGGCCGCATATATACGGTTTTCCTGCGCTTTTTTACGATAGGCCGGACGGGGATCTTGCGCTAATACTTGGCTAATAAAACGCCTCAAGTAAGGATAATAGAGTTCGTGGGATAAAAGTTGGCATTCCGCTTCTGGTGAGAAATGAACAGCCATGTCAGCCTCTGGCGCTGCCTGGGCAAAACCGGCCTTGGCTTTTGGGCGGGATTCAGCAAAAGGCAGGTACGGTTTGATGTCGATAACCGGTGTACCATCCACCAAATCTAAACTACCCAGTTCTAAAATGGTGCGATTGTTCTCGCATTGAATGCCTTTCAATTCCACCAGTGACATACCAATTGGGTTAGGGCGGAAGGTTGAACGGGTGGCAAACACGCCCATTTTGGCATTGCCTCCCAAACGGGGTGGGCGCACCAAGGGGTTCCAGCCACCTTCCATGGTTTGATGAAACACAAAAATAATCCACAAATGACTGAACTGTTCCAGCCCGCGCACCGCATCAACCTGATTATAGGGGGCAAGTAATTCCAGCCTCCCTGTACCATCTTCGACCAAACCCGGTTGACGGGGAATGGCAAATTTCTCTTTATAAGGAGAATGAATGGTTCCTATTTGCGTAAAATGAAAATCTGCCATGAGCGTTTTTATAATAAAAATCCAGTCACAATTATTTTGGGGTGGTCAGTAAGGCTGAGCCTTCACAGATAGCAATTTGGTAACAACCGTAACCCGATAAAATTGCACATTGGTGAAGTAAAACGGCGTTTGCGTTTAGACGAGATGCTTTTGTCAGCATGTTTTGTCGTGCGGTTGCAATACTGGCTGGGGAGTCCTGCAAAGTATTGCGGCAGGACTCTCCGGCTACAGTACCTAACTCTTTAAATGGCAGCCCTAAAAGTTCATCGGGTTTGGTGTATAGACGAACATAAGAAGGCATGTTGTCTTTCTTGACTGACTGATGTTTCAACGCCGGATCCGGCATCTTAGATTCATTGGGCTGAGTTGGCAGTGATGTACACCCAGCGATAAAAAGCGCCATGAAACAGATAGGTAACACACGCATCGAGTTGAATCCTCATAGTGATAGCGTCAGTGAGAGGGATTTATGCTTTCACCCAATAAAAATGGGTGGATATAAAAATATCCACCCAATGATTCTAATCTCGATTCTCTGAATAAGAAAGATTACCAGCCTTTTATTGCTCCGCCCTTGAAGACTTCATTGGCTTCTTTTACGACTTCTGGTGATTGGTAGGCTTTCACAAATTTTTGCACGTTATCCGCATCTTTATTGTCTTCGCGACTCACAATGATATTGACGTAAGGTGAATCTTTATCCTCAACAAAAATACCGTCTTGTTCTGGTGTTAAACCAATTTGCCCCGCGTAGGTATTATTGATAATCGCGAAAGCAATCTTTTGGTCATCCAGTGAACGTGGTAATTGTGGTGCTTCCAATTGGACGATATCCAAGTGCTTAGGATTACCGGTAATGTCCAAAATCGTTGGCAGCAGACCAACACCGTCTTTCAGGGTAATAAGACCTTGTTTTTGTAATAACAGCAAAGCACGGCCTTGGTTTGTTGGATCGTTAGGTATGGCAATTTGAGAACCATCTTGTAATTCATCCAACGATTTAATTTTTTTAGAGTAGGCCGCCATTGGGAAAATAAAAGAGTTACCCACAATGGCCAATTTGTAGTTACGTTCTTTCATTTGCTGATCTAAAAAAGGCTTATGCTGGAAGACATTGACATCAATATCTCCCTTACTCAATGACTCATTTGGCAGAACGTAATCATTGAATGTCGTTAGCTCAACATCAAGGCCATATTTATCTTTAGCCACTTGTTTAGCCACTTCAGCAACTTTAAGTTCAGGTCCTGCAATAACGCCAACCTTAATATGGTTCGGGTCACGTTGTTCCTGTCCGCAACCAGCAAGAATTAATGTCCCTAATAATGCACTGATTGCAGCGATAGATTTCAATTTTACTGACATATTTTCACCCCTATTGAATACTGATTTATAACCTGTCTTATCAAGTTACTGCGTACTACTATAATGAGGCTCTTATTCCCTTCATCTTTCAAATTGCAGCCAATAAAGTAGCAACTTGAAATGTGTCGGGTATAGGTATAAGCCCTGCCACTTTGTTGAAAATAAGTTACTTACGATTAACGGTTTTCACTAAACGATCACCGCTGACCTGAATCAAGAACACTAAAACAACGAGTAATGCTAATACGGTATTCATTATTGTTGCATCGTAGCCGATATAGCCATATTGATAGCCAATCTGGCCCAGACCACCGGCACCAACAGCACCACCCATTGCGGAATAACCCACTAATGTGATTAGCGTTATGGTTGCAGCATTAATCAAACTGGGTAACGCTTCCGGCAATAGGATCTTTTTGACAATCTGAAACGGTGTTGCTCCCATTGCACGCGCTGCTTCAATTAAGCCGGTTGGAATTTCCAATAGTGCATTTTCCACCATGCGAGCAATAAATGGCGCCGCTCCCACCGTCAGCGGAACAATTGCTGCCTGTAACCCAATGGATGTTCCTACAATCAGACGGGTAAATGGGATCATCCATACCAATAGAATAATAAAAGGTATTGAACGCGTAATATTGACCAATGCAGAAAGTATGCGATAAAGCGTGCCATTTTCAATGATCTGCCCAGGACGAGTAGCATATAAAAGCACCCCCGCTGGCAACCCAATCACAAAGCCAAAGAAACCAGAGACAAAAGTCATCACGAGAGTTTCCCAGACTCCTTTAGCTAATAATAAAATCATTCCTTCAGACATAACCGAGAACCTCTACTTTTACATGATGCTCTTCTAAAAATTCAAGCGTTGATTTGATGCTATCACTTTCCCCATCTAATTCAGCCAGCATAACCCCAAACTTAACCCCACCGGCGTAGTCCATTTGGGAGCTTAATATGCTGATGTCGATATTAAAGCGGCGAACTGCCATTGAGATTAAAGGTGCATCAACGGATTTACCGGTGAACTCCAGTTTCAATAATGGGCAGCGATCAGGTGCGGACTCCGGTTGTAACTTCTGCAAGTAGTCTTCAGGAATATCCAAATGCAATGTCGATTTGATAAATTCTTGGGCAACCGGGGTCTTGGGGTGCGAAAATATTTCGCTCACAACATCTTGTTCAATCAATTGACCACCGCTGATGACAGCAACGTGATCACAGATGCGTTTAACAACATCCATCTCATGGGTGATGAGCAGAATGGTCAAACCCAGCCGACGGTTAATGTCTTTTAACAATTCCAGAATAGAACGCGTTGTTGCGGGATCTAAAGCACTGGTGGCTTCGTCACACAACAGTACTTTGGGGGAATTCGCCAAAGCCCGTGCAATAGCAACGCGCTGTTTTTGACCACCTGATAAATTGGCAGGGTAAACGTCATGTTTGTCTGCCAGGCCAACTAACTCTAACAATTCGTTAACTTTAGTCTTGATTTCAGCTTTTGGCGTGTTATTAAGCTCTAAAGGTAACGCAATATTGCCAAACACTGTTCTGGATGACAGTAAATTAAAGTGCTGGAAAATCATGCCAATATGACAACGAGCATGGGTAAGTTCACGTTCTGAAAGCGAAGTTAAATCCTGACCAGCCACTAATACCTGGCCAGAAGTTGGCCGTTCAAGCATATTCACACAGCGAATTAAGGTACTTTTGCCTGCACCGGAAGAGCCAATAACGCCATATATTTGCCCTTGCGGGACATGTAAATTGATATCTGAAAGCGCTTTTATCGTGCGCGTTCCTTGTTGAAATATCTTATTTATCTGAGTCAGTCTTATCATTTTTTTTCTTATTAGATGTCGTGATGAATGACTTGAGAATATTTCAACAAGTCATGAATTAAAGTAGATGTTAAGGCGTCTAGACGTCTAAGTCAACTAGGAATAAATTAAATGCTGCATTCTCAATCAGTAATGAATCATGCGATACTGTCCACTTGGTAAATTTTTGGAGTAATTAGGTGACTCAAGCTATTCCCGCCGTATTTTTAGATCGTGACGGCACGATTAACATCGATCATGGTTATGTCCATGAGATAGATAATTTTCAATTTATCGATGGTGCTATTGAAGCCATGCTTGAATTGAAAAAAATGGGCTATGCCCTGGTCTTGGTTACAAATCAGTCAGGTATTGCCCGTAAGATTTTTACTGAAGACCAATTTATGCAATTAACAGAATGGATGGACTGGTCATTGGCGGATAGAGGCGTTGAACTTGATGGCATCTATTATTGTCCACATCATCCAGAAGCAGAAGAGGAAGAATATAAGAAGAGCTGTGACTGTCGTAAGCCACAACCCGGTATGTTGTTAGATGCGCAGACAGCACTGAATATCGATATGTCTTCTTCTTATATAGTAGGAGACAAAATAGAAGATATGTTGGCTGCCAAGGCAGCGAAAGTTGGAACCAAGGTTCTCGTGCGAACAGGAAAACCGATAACAGCAGAAGCAGAACAAACTGCGGATTTGGTACTTAATAGCTTATCAGACCTACCAAATGTGATAAAAAATAGGCAAAAATAGCCTTTTGGTCTAAATTGTGAGCGTTTAAATTAAAAATCACAAAAAAGACTTGCCTAAATTAGAAGGCTCCCTATAATGCGCATCCGTTGTCACGACAAACACACAAACCTGTCGGGATGACAAGGTGGAAAGTCACGAAAAATAAGGCTTGACACCAAATGAGGAAAGCGTAAGATACGCAGCCTCGCAACCCGGAAGAGCCTTCCCGGTTGCACCGCTCTTTAACAACTTAATCAGACAATCTGTGTGGGCACTCGCAAGACACT
>NZ_NJCX01000013.1:30718-33750 GCF_002632875.1 Xenorhabdus kozodoii | reverse complement strand
GAGGCGAACCGGGGGAACTGAAACATCTCAGTACCCCGAGGAAAAGAAATCAACCGAGATTCCCCCAGTAGCGGCGAGCGAACGGGGAGGAGCCCAGAGCCAACATCAGCATCTGCGTCAGGAGAACGGCCTGGAAAGGCCGGCAGTAAAGGGTGATAGCCCCGTATCCGAAGACGCAGGTATTGTGAGCTCGAAGAGTAGGGCGGGACACGTGGTATCCTGTCTGAACATGGGGGGACCATCCTCCAAGGCTAAATACTCCTGACTGACCGATAGTGAACCAGTACCGTGAGGGAAAGGCGAAAAGAACCCCGGCGAGGGGAGTGAAACAGAACCTGAAACCGTGTACGTACAAGCAGTGGGAGCCCCACCACTAAGCCAGTGGTGAAGTCCACAGCGTCATCTTTTGCCTGATGACGGTCGGCGACGCGCCAGCGACGCCCAACCGCCAACATCAAGCAGAGGGGGCTTAGTGGTGGGGTGACTGCGTACCTTTTGTATAATGGGTCAGCGACTTATATTCTGTAGCAAGGTTAACCGTATAGGGGAGCCGCAGGGAAACCGAGTCTTAACTGGGCGTTAAGTTGCAGGGTATAGACCCGAAACCCGGTGATCTAGCCATGGGCAGGTTGAAGGTTGGGTAACACTAACTGGAGGACCGAACCGACTAATGTTGAAAAATTAGCGGATGACTTGTGGCTGGGGGTGAAAGGCCAATCAAACCGGGAGATAGCTGGTTCTCCCCGAAAGCTATTTAGGTAGCGCCTCGTGAAGTCATCTTCGGGGGTAGAGCACTGTTTCGGCTAGGGGGTCATCCCGACTTACCAACCCGATGCAAACTGCGAATACCGAAGAATGTTATCACGGGAGACACACGGCGGGTGCTAACGTCCGTCGTGAAGAGGGAAACAACCCAGACCGCCAGCTAAGGTCCCCAAGTCATGGTTAAGTGGGAAACGAAGTGGGAAGGCTCAGACAGCCAGGATGTTGGCTTAGAAGCAGCCATCATTTAAAGAAAGCGTAATAGCTCACTGGTCGAGTCGGCCTGCGCGGAAGATGTAACGGGGCTAAACCATGCACCGAAGCTGCGGCAGCAACATTTCGATGTTGTTGGGTAGGGGAGCGTTCTGTAAGCCGTTGAAGGTGGGCTGTGAGGCCTGCTGGAGGTATCAGAAGTGCGAATGCTGACATAAGTAACGATAAAGCGGGTGAAAAACCCGCTCGCCGGAAGACCAAGGGTTCCTGTCCAACGTTAATCGGGGCAGGGTGAGTCGACCCCTAAGGCGAGGCTGAAAAGCGTAGTCGATGGGCAACAGGTTAATATTCCTGTACTGGGTGTGACTGCGAAGGGGGGACGGAGAAGGCTAGGCCGGCCGGGCGACGGTATGTCCCGGTTTAAGCGTGTAGGTGGAATGACCAGGCAAATCCGGTCATTTGTTAACACTGAGGCGCGATGACGAGGCACTACGGTGCTGAAGTGGTTGATGCCCTGCTTCCAGGAAAAGCCTCTAAGCATCAGGTCACACACAATCGTACCCCAAACCGACACAGGTGGTCAGGTAGAGAATACCCAGGCGCTTGAGAGAACTCGGGTGAAGGAACTAGGCAAAATGGTGCCGTAACTTCGGGAGAAGGCACGCTGGCGTTAGGTGAAGTGGTTTACCCATGGAGCTGAGGCCAGTCGCAGATACCAGCTGGCTGCAACTGTTTAATAAAAACACAGCACTGTGCAAACACGAAAGTGGACGTATACGGTGTGACGCCTGCCCGGTGCTGGAAGGTTAATTGATGGGGTTATCCTCCGGGAGAAGCTCTTGATCGAAGCCCCAGTAAACGGCGGCCGTAACTATAACGGTCCTAAGGTAGCGAAATTCCTTGTCGGGTAAGTTCCGACCTGCACGAATGGCGTAATGATGGCCAGGCTGTCTCCACCCGAGACTCAGTGAAATTGAACTCGCTGTGAAGATGCAGTGTACCCGCGGCAAGACGGAAAGACCCCGTGAACCTTTACTATAGCTTGACACTGAACATGGAGCCTTGATGTGTAGGATAGGTGGGAGGCTGTGAAGTGTGGACGCCAGTCTGCATGGAGCCATCCTTGAAATACCACCCTTGAATGTTTGATGTTCTAACGTGGGCCCGTAATCCGGGCTGCGGACAGTGTCTGGTGGGTAGTTTGACTGGGGCGGTCTCCTCCCAAAGCGTAACGGAGGAGCACGAAGGTTAGCTAATCACGGTCGGACATCGTGAGGTTAGTGCAAAGGCATAAGCTAGCTTGACTGCGAGCGTGACGGCGCGAGCAGGTACGAAAGTAGGTCTTAGTGATCCGGTGGTTCTGAATGGAAGGGCCATCGCTCAACGGATAAAAGGTACTCCGGGGATAACAGGCTGATACCGCCCAAGAGTTCATATCGACGGCGGTGTTTGGCACCTCGATGTCGGCTCATCACATCCTGGGGCTGAAGTAGGTCCCAAGGGTATGGCTGTTCGCCATTTAAAGTGGTACGCGAGCTGGGTTTAGAACGTCGTGAGACAGTTCGGTCCCTATCTGCCGTGGGCGTTGGAAGATTGAAAGGGGCTGCTCCTAGTACGAGAGGACCGGAGTGGACGCACCACTGGTGTTCGGGTTGTCATGCCAATGGCATTGCCCGGTAGCTAAGTGCGGCAGAGATAACCGCTGAAAGCATCTAAGCGGGAAACTTGCCTTGAGATGAGTCTTCCCTTACCCCCTGAGGGTACTGAAGGAGCGTTCGAGACGAGGACGTAGATAGGCTGGGTGTGTAAGCGTTGCGAGACGTTGAGCTAACCAGTACTAATGGACCGTGAGGCTTAACCTGACAACACCGAAGGTGTTTTGGGGATGAGAGAGAAAGTTTCAGAAAACAGCAGCTTGTTCGAGATTGAACCCAGATTTGTCTGGCGGCAATAGCGCGGTGGGACCACCTGAATCCATGCCGAACTCAGCAGTGAAACGCCGTCGCGCCGATGGTAGTGTGGGGCCTCCCCATGCGAGAGTAGGGCACTGCCAGACA
>NZ_NJCX01000013.1:0-30618 GCF_002632875.1 Xenorhabdus kozodoii | reverse complement strand
GTGGGACCACCTGAATCCATGCCGAACTCAGCAGTGAAACGCCGTCGCGCCGATGGTAGTGTGGGGCCTCCCCATGCGAGAGTAGGGCACTGCCAGACATCACTTCAGACAGAGAAGCCATCCTTCACCGGATGGCTTTTTGCGTTTTTATATATTGATCACATCGTGTTATATACGCATTAAACTTCAAGTTGCAATTTACAACACTATATGAAACCTGATTTCTCCCCGCGAAGCGGGGAGAAATCACACGCATCTTGAAGTTAGATTGGTATAACTATATATAACTATATCACCTTATTTCCCTTCCTTATTCTGATTACTATCTTCTATATAATAGAATGAAATAATTTCAATTTGAGTACAATAACTCGACATTTACCTGTCAGTCTGGTTAAATTTGGCTATCTAGAAGTCTAAATGTACAATTGAATAGTTGAGGTTTTGAGCAATGCCAATTCGTGTACCAGATGAATTACCTGCGGTGAGCACTCTTCGCAATGAAAACATCTTTGTCATGACATCAACCCGGGCCAGTATTCAAAATATCCGCCCATTGAAGGTCTTGCTACTTAATCTGATGCCAAAGAAGATAGAAACAGAAAACCAGTTTATTAGGCTATTGTCTAATACCCCGCTTCAAATCGATATTCAATTGTTACGTATCGATAGTCGCCAATGTAAAAATACCCCTGCTGAACATTTAGATACCTTTTATTGTGATTTTGATTCAATAAAAGATCAAAATTTCGATGGATTGATAGTCACCGGCGCTCCTCTGGGGCTGATTGAGTTTGAGGATGTCGTTTATTGGCGTGAGGTAGAAAGAATAGTGGCTTGGGCAAAAGAACACGTGACTTCGACACTTTTTGTCTGTTGGGCTGTTCAAGCGGCATTAAAAATTCTTTATCACCTTCCTAAGCATACTCGAAAAACAAAACTATCGGGTGTTTATCCCCATTCAACTTTAGATCCTCTGGCACTATTGACCCGTGGATTTGATGAAACATTTTTTGCTCCTCACTCACGTTTTGCTGACTTTCCTGAATTTCTGATCCGTGAACAGACAGATTTGGATATCTTAGCCAGTTCAAAAGAGGCAGGAGCCTATCTATTTGCCAGCAAAGACAAAAGATTAGTCTTTGTGACAGGACACCCTGAATATGACACAGGGACATTAGCTGCGGAATATTGGCGTGATCATACCGCTGGTCTGGAGCCGGAATTGCCAGTCAATTACTTCCCAAATAACGATCCTGCAAATAAACCCGTTGTGTCTTGGCGTAGTCATGGTCATTTACTCTTTTCAAATTGGTTGAATTATTATGTTTATCAAATTACACCATATGATTTAGCTTTTATGAATCCGACCTTAGATTGAGCCTAGTTTAAGTTTTAGATAGAAAAATGAGAGATTGCTGAAGCGAGTCATTTCTCATTTTATTAATTTTCCTTCCGTTGTTGCCGTTCAATATTCATCTGTTATTTTTCATACATAACAAAAACTTAACATTATTGTGTCTATTTTTTTGGAATTCATTTCCCTGTTTTTCCTGCTTCTAAATCATCTTAATCTATTGATTTTAATTATTTATTTTTAAATTTTAAAAATAATGGAAATGGTTTTTGATTTATTTTTTTAATTGGTTAGTCTTAGTCGGGTGAGTGTTTAAAAGTGAGAAATGGAGAGATTATGCAGCAGGCATTAGCAACCAAACTAACTTTTATTAAATCTTTCGGAGAAGCAGAGAAACAGGTGTTATCGCCTGAGTCTATTCGCTTTTTAGAGGATTTGATTATTGAATTTTCTGACAAACGTACAAAATTATTGGATGAACGTGTACGTTGGCAGGAAAAAATAGATAGCGGTTCATTACCCGATTTTATTTCGGAAACAGCTTCCATTAGAAATGGTGATTGGAAAATCCAAGGGATACCCGATGATCTAAAAGATCGTCGAGTTGAAATAACGGGACCTGTAGAGCGCAAAATGGTTATCAACGCCCTAAATGCAAATGTAAAAGTATTTATGGCCGATTTTGAAGATTCATTAGCGCCTGAATGGGATAAGGTCATCAATGGGCAAATTAACTTACGAGATGCTGTCAATGGTACGATCTCATATACCAATGAACAGGGGAAACGCTATGAGTTGAAAACAAAGCCCGCAGTACTGATTGCCAGGGTTAGAGGGTTGCACCTGACAGAAAAACATGTCCTTTATGAGAATGAACCGATATCTGGTGGGTTGTTTGATTTTGCACTCTATTTCTACTTAAATTATAAGAGGTTACTGCAAAAAGGCAGTGGTCCTTATTTTTACCTGCCCAAAATACAGAGCTACCATGAAGCACAATGGTGGAGTGATGTTTTCCGTTTTACAGAGTCGCGTTTCAATTTGCCGACAGGCACGATTAAGGCAACCGTTTTGATTGAAACATTGCCCGCCGTATTCCAGATGGACGAAATTCTCTATCACTTACGTCATCACATCGTTGGCCTAAACTGTGGACGCTGGGACTATATTTTCAGTTATATCAAGACATTGAAAAATCATGCTGATCGCGTTTTACCGGATCGCCAGTCCGTTACGATGACACAACCTTTCTTGAGTGCTTACTCTCGCTTGCTGATCAAAACTTGTCATAAACGCGGCGCGTTTGCAATGGGAGGAATGTCAGCATTTATTCCCAGTAAAGATCCTGTGCAAAACCAGCAAGTGTCGGACAAAGTCAGGGCAGACAAAGAGCTGGAAGCCAATAACGGCCATGATGGTACGTGGGTTGCACATCCAGGGCTTGCAGATATTGTCATGGAGATCTTCGATACAAAACTGGGCGAGCGTCAAAACCAATTAACTGTTTTGCGCGAAGAAGATGGAACGATTACAGCAGAACAATTACTTGCGCCTTGTTTGGGAGAAAGAACAGAAGAGGGAATGCGCGCCAATATTCGTGTTGCAGTTCAGTACATAGAAGCCTGGATTTCGGGGAATGGATGCGTGCCGATTTATGGCTTGATGGAAGATGCGGCGACGGCAGAAATTTCCCGAACTTCCATTTGGCAATGGATCCGCCATGAAAAATCACTCTCGAATGGTAAAAAAGTGACAAAAGAACTGTTCAGAGAAATGTTGAAAGAAGAGCTAGACGTTATTAAACAGGAAGTGGGGGAGCCGCGCTTTAACCAAGGGCGATTTATAGAAGCTTCTGATTTGATGGAAAGCATTACGACTCAGGACAACTTAATTGATTTCCTTACCTTACCGGGTTATCAATTATTAGACTAGTTTAAAAACAACAATGGCAAAAATATCCGATTAATTAAGAATAGGAAGTAGAACATCATGACCATGTCCCGGAAACAACAAATCGCTCAACTGGAACAAGAATGGCAACAACCACGTTGGAAAGGTATCACTCGTCCGTATCGTGCTGAAGATGTCGTTAAATTGCGTGGTTCGATTAATCCTGAACATACTTTAGCGCAAATAGGGGCGAAAAAGTTGTGGAAGTTGTTAAAGGGTGAGTCGAAAAAAGGCTATGTGAACGCGCTTGGGGCACTGACTGGCGGGCAGGCACTTCAACAAGCTAAAGCCGGTATTGAGGCGGTTTATCTTTCCGGCTGGCAAGTCGCAGCAGATGCAAATACCGCAGCGAGTATGTATCCTGATCAATCTTTGTATCCCGTTGATTCAGTTCCTAATGTCATCAAACGTATCAATAATAGTTTCCTTCGTGCAGATCAAATCCAATGGTCAAATGGCATCGAACCCGATAGCCAAGAATATATTGACTATTTCTTGCCAATTGTCGCGGATGCTGAGGCCGGGTTTGGCGGGGTACTTAACGCATTTGAACTGATGAAAGCGATGATCGAAGCGGGTGCCGCCGCAGTGCATTTTGAAGATCAATTGGCAGCGGTGAAAAAATGTGGGCACATGGGTGGCAAAGTTTTGGTTCCGACGCAAGAGGCCATCCAGAAGCTGGTTGCTGCACGGTTAGCGGCTGATGTGTCCGGTGTCCCTACCTTGTTAATTGCGCGTACTGACGCAGATGCAGCAGATTTACTGACCTCGGATTGTGATCCCTATGACCAGAAGTTCATTACTGGCAAACGAACCTATGAAGGTTTCTTTTGTACACGTGCTGGCATTGAACAAGCTATCAGCCGCGGTTTGGCTTATGCCCCTTACGCTGATGTTGTCTGGTGCGAAACCTCTACACCGGATATTCAAGCGGCTCGCCATTTTGCAGAAGCTATCCATGCTAAATATCCTGGCAAATTGCTGGCCTATAACTGTTCACCTTCCTTCAACTGGAAAAAGAATCTGGATGATAAAACGATCGCGAGTTTCCAAGAGCAGTTATCTGCTATGGGTTATAAATTCCAGTTCATCACACTAGCGGGCATACATAGCATGTGGTTCAACATGTTTGATTTAGCCTATGATTACGCGCGTGGTGAAGGAATGAAACATTATGTTGAAAAAGTTCAGGAACGAGAATTTGCTTCCCTTAAGCAGGGTTATACCTTCTCCTCACATCAGCAGGAAGTGGGAACGGGATATTTTGATAAAGTGACCACGATTATTCAGGGAGAAGGTTCTTCTGTGACGGCATTAACAGGATCGACAGAAGAGCAGCAATTCTAGATTTACTATACCGATGGGGATAATCACTGATTGGGGGATTCCAAAAGGAATACCCCTTTACGTGTCAGATAAAGGTGGCTAAATATGGAAATGGATCTCGCGCATTTAATTGCGCAAACTATTTTGCAGGGATTTGATGCACAATACGGTCGATTTCTGGAAGTCACTTCTGGGGCACAGCAACGTTTTGAACTGGCTGACTGGCATGCTGTACAACAGGCCATGAAAAAGAGGATTAACCTGTACGATCATCATGTCGGGTTGGTGGTGGAGCAGTTGAAGCGTATCCATACATCATTACAACATGATGAAGATGATATTGCCGAAGTCAAAGCAGTTTATACCGGTTTACTGCCAGACTATCCACGTTTTGAAATTGCAGAAAGTTTTTTTAATTCGGTTTATTGTCGTCTTTTTAAACATCGTAATTTAAGGCCAGAAAATCTTTATATCTTTTCTTCACAACCTGCTTACCGTTTTCGCCATATTTCTCGTCCATTATCACGGGATTTTTTTCCTAATGATAATCTTGCCGCAATGTTGAGAACCCTCTTAAATGATTTGCCATTACGCCTTAAATGGGAGGATTTGGATCGGGATATTGGTTATATCACGCAATATTTACAGAATACCTTTTCCCAAACTGATTTATTACACGCCACATTTCAAATCGCCAATGAACTGTTTTACCGTAATAAAGCAGCCTGGCTGGTAGGAAAAATCAGGATGGGAACGGCTGTTCATCCCTTTTTGTTGCCGATTCATCACAATGAATTGGGGGGGATTTTTATCGATACCTGTTTAACCCATCATGATGATGTCAGTATTGTTTTTGGTTTTGCTCGCTCCTATTTTATGGTTTATGCGCCGTTGCCAGCGGCTTTAGTTGAGTGGTTACGTGAAATTCTTCCGACAAAATCCACGGCAGAGTTATACATGGCGATAGGCTGTCAAAAGCACGGTAAAACAGAATACTATCGTGAATATCTGACATTCATTAATTCCACTCAGGAGCAGTTTACGATTGCACCAGGAGTGAAGGGCATGGTGATGTTGGTTTTTACTTCCCCTTCGTTTGATCGGGTATTTAAAGTGATTAAAGACAGGTTTGCGCCGCAAAAAGAAGTCTCCCCCGCGCGTGTCCAGGAGTGTTACCGTTTGGTCAAAGAGCATGATCGTGTTGGCAGAATGGCGGATACTCAGGAATTTGAAAACTTTATGATTGATAAACACCATATCAGCCCTGAGTTAATGGCGGAGTTGCAAAAAGAGATCCCAGAAAAACTGGAGGATTTAGGCGATAAGATTTTGATAAAGCATCTTTATATGGAGCGTAAAATGATGCCGTTAAATATTTATATGGAACACGTCAATGAGATGCAATTGAAGGATGTTATCGAAGAGTATGGCAATGCGATTAAGCAACTCGCGGCGGCAAATATTTTTCCTGGTGATATGTTGTTTAAAAATTTTGGCGTGACACGTCACGGAAGAGTGATTTTCTACGATTATGATGAGATCTGTTACATGACCGAAGTGAACTTCCGGGATATTCCCCCTCCACGCTATCCTGAAGATGAACTGGCTAGTGAACCTTGGTTCAGTGTTGCTGTTAACGATGTTTTTCCAGAAGAGTTTCGGCAGTTTTTATGTACTGACAAACGTATTCGGTCTTATTTTGAAGAAAGTCACAGTGATCTCTTTAAAGCAGATTACTGGCGAGCGTTGCAAGAGCGTATTAAAAATGGATATGTAGAAGATGTTTTTGCTTATCGTCGTAGGCAAAGATTCAGTCAACGTTCTGAAATGGATCAAATAAAAAATATAAACAGTGATATTGCTAATGAATATATACCAATCTAACTTCAAGATGCGTGTGATTTCTCCCCCGCTTCGCGGGGAGAAATCAGGTTTCATATCGTGTTGTAAATTGCAACTTGAAGTTTAATGCGTATAGATAAAAATAATGTATCACTGCATGATAAAAAATAGTGCTTATATATGTCGTTTTTAAACCAATTTGCTATTTTATTATTGGGTTTTAATGGTATGATCCCGACTTAACAAAATGATGTTAGTTGCAATTCAATAAATATATACCAGTCGCCTTTCAAGATGCATCTTATATCTCCCCGCGTAGCGGAGAGATATAAGCACTCTCATTGGCTGGCAAACTGCAACTTGAAGTTGGATTGGTATAATTCCGTAATTTAATTATTATAAACCTGCACCATTAATAGAATCATCTTATTTATTTATAAAAATACTTAAGGAGGAAGTAATGGCTGAAGTTGTTTTATATGGTGATATTTTACATCTTAAAAATAACCATGCTGATGGCAGTTATCTTGATGTTTATGGGTTAGCGATTTCAATAGGTGAGAAATATAATGTTGTCACTTCTGTTTCACAAAATCGAGATAGCGGCTCAGGTTCATGGCAGATTTTATCAGCGGAAGGTAAAAGTATAGGGACGGAAGTTTACAGTGGTGATACGATATTTTTATTCAACTTCTACAGAAATAATGGAGGGTATCTGAGAGTTAGTGGGAATGCACCATCACCAGAACTCTATAATGTGTATACTGCGGATAAACCTGTACATGCCCTTGATAGTGCAACATGGTATATTTTTTCAGATACGACCAATGAATTTGATGGCAAAGTTCGTGAAGGTAATATTATTCGTCTACTGAATAGTTTTAATTATGCGCATGGCGGGTTTCTTGATGTCTGTTGGCCGGCAGAGCAACCTGACGCTATATATGAAGTTTATACATCTCTATTATCAGATAGAGATAATGGCACTGGCACATGGACATTATTGAAAGTGATTAATTAATAGTAAAATTGAAAGTGGCTTTATTTTTATTATTAAGTGAATTATGTTCAGCCTTCAATTATCCGAGTGAATTTTTAATGATGCTAAGTTAGAAGAAATTTTAGGTAAGTAATGATTGATTTTTATTAATGCGGAAATTCTTTAATCTCAAATTTCCGCATTAAAATTTAGATAAAACGACTATGCTTTTGCGCCTGTAACCGCCGCGCGAGCGAGTTCTGTAATCTGGGGATAATCGCCTTTTTTCAATGCATCGCCTGGAACCAGCCATGAACCCCCAATGCACAGGACACTATTCAATGCCAGATAGTCGCGATAATTGTCAAGAGAAATCCCCCCCGTTGGGCAAAAACGGACTTGCGGGAATGGGCCTGCAATCGCTTTTAATGCCTTAACACCGCCATTCGCTTCTGCCGGAAAGAATTTGAAGCAGTTTAAGCCATAGCTCATCCCCAGCATTAATTCAGAAACTGTGGAGATCCCTGGAATAAGAGGGATTGAACCTACACTTGCGGCTTTCAACAGATCATCCGTCAACCCTGGGCTAATGGCAAATTGAGCACCGGCTTTTGTAACGGCAGACAACTGTTCAGGATTAATAACCGTGCCTGCGCCGATAATGGCTTCAGGAACTTCTGTGGCGATAAGGCGAATGGCTTCCAGCGCACATTCCGTTCTTAATGTCACCTCCAGAACACGAATTCCACCGGCAACCAGCGCTTTTGCCAAGGGAACCGCATGTTCAATTTCATTGATAACAATGACAGGGACGACAGGGCCATCAGTCAGGATATTTTCTGCACTTGTTTTCCAGTTATTCATCAGTAGTTTCTCTCGTTAAATCAGAACACAAGGGATTTTAACCCCCTCGTTGATTAAAATGTAATGCAACATGCCCCTTGTTCTGCCCCCGATAGCTGGGTTCTCAAGGCACCAAATAGTTCGCGGCCACAACCGATAAGCCCTTCACTTAAGTCTGGTTGATGGGGTGATCGTTGTGCCAGCTCTTGTTCATCGACCAAAAGCGTCAGTTCCCCAGTTCGGCCATCAACGCGGATCACATCACCATCTTGCACTTTTGCCAGTAATCCGCCCGTCTTAGCTTCTGGCGTAACATGGATGGCTGAAGGGACTTTACCCGAAGCGCCAGACAATCGGCCATCTGTCACTAAAGCAATTTTAAAGCCCCGATCCATTAATACACCCAGCGGTGGCATTAACTTGTGCAATTCTGGCATACCATTAGCTTGTGGGCCTTGATAACGGACAACCACCACACAGTCGCGATCCAGCTTACCAGCCTCAAACGCGGGTGCGATATCATGCTGGCTATTAAAAACCACGGCAGGTGCTTCGATAATTTGATTATTTGCCGGAACCGCTGACGTTTTCATTACTGCACGCCCAAGATTTCCGGTCATGACTTTTGTACCGCCATGTTGTTCGAACGGCTGGTCAATGCTGGCAATGACATTGCTATCCAATGAAGCGAGTGGACTTGCCCGCCATGCTAACTGGCCTTCATTAAGCCACGGCTCTTGCGTGTAACGTTCCAGGCCAAACCCCGCGATGGTATTGACATCACGATGCAGTAAGCCTTTTTTTAGTAATTCACGAATGACTAATGCCACTCCACCGGCAGCCTGAAATTGGTTGATATCCGCTGCGCCATTTGGATAGATACGGCATAACAGCGGCACCACTTCAGACAAATCAGAAAAATCATCCCAGTTAATGATAATCCCCGCCGCTCTTGCCATTGCAATAAGATGCATGGTCAAGTTGGTCGATCCTCCGGTTGCCAGCAAGGCAATAATGCCATTGACGATCACTTTTTCATCGACCATTTGCCCCAAAGGAAGATAATTGCCTGAAGTTTCGGTCAAACGTGTGACTTGACGCGCAGCAGCATCATTTAACGCCTCACGCAATGGCGTGTCTGGGGAGACAAAAGAAGCACCCGGTAGATGCAATCCCATCACTTCCATCACCATTTGATTGGAATTGGCGGTGCCGTAGAACGTACAGGTTCCGATACTGTGATAAGACGCGGCTTCAGCTTCCAGCAGCGCTTGGCGGCCAACCTTGCCTTCGGCATAAAGCTGGCGAATGCGGACTTTTTCTTTATTTGGCAAACCACTGCTCATTGGCCCCGCGGGAACAAAAACAGCCGGTAGATGACCAAATGACAGTGCGGCCATCACCAATCCCGGAACAATCTTGTCACAAATTCCCAAGTACAGGGCGCCATCGAACATATTATGAGAAAGCCCAACAGCCGCAGACATGGCAATCACGTCACGGCTAAGCAGGGATAATTCCATGCCATCCTGGCCTTGCGTCACACCATCGCACATGGCGGGAACACCACCGGCAACTTGGCCGACCGCACCTATAGCACGCAGCGATCTTTTTAACTTTTGGGGATAATCTTCATAGGGTTTGTGGGCGGAGAGCATATCGTTGTAAGAGGTGATAATGGCGATGTCGTTATGCACCATATTTTTCAATGCGATTTTTTCATCACCCTGACAGGCGGCAAAACCGTGAGCCAGATTACCGCATGCTAGCTGTGCGCGATGGACGGTTTTTGAACGGGCGGCTGCAATGCGAGCTAAATATTGGCTGCGAGTCTCTTTTGATCGTTCAATAATACGTTGTGTAATGCGCGCGACGGTTTCGTTGGTAGTCGTGCTGCTTTGGTTTGTTGTCATGATAATGGCTCCCGACACCACAATGGAATGTGACTATTGCTTCACTGTTACCGGTAACATTGTTAATGCAACAACCAAAGGATGCAATCAACTTTCGTCAACGACGCGATTTATCTGTGATCTGTATCAATTTTTAAAGCTGAAACGTAACAGCTTGTCAACAAATCAGCTTCTTTGATGGGATCTTGGCAAAAATTACTTCATTCCGCCGTATTCTCGACTTACTGCTTTTGCTGCCCGTATAACAAGAGCGCCAAGTTCAGTCACGCGATCATCAGAGATACGTGATACTGGACCAGAAATGGAAATCGCGGCAAAGGCTTCGTGATGTTCATCATAGATACAGGCAGCAATACAGCGTAATCCTAACGCATGTTCTTCATCATCAAATGAAAAGCCTTGCTTGCGGATCTGTTCAAGATTTTCTGTTAATGCAGCAGCGGTAGTACAAGTATGCTGGCTATAAGCGTGCATCCCTTTTTTATGCAGCAATTGGAGGCGCTTTTGCTCAGGTAGCGTAGCAAGCAGGGCTTTACCCGCGCCGGAAGCGTGCATCGGTAATTTGCCGCCGATCGGGGCGGACATTCTCATCAGTGCATTGCATTGCACTTGATCGACAATCACGGCCTCATATTCATCAAGATTGAGGATGGCAAGGTTGACGGTTTCACCGGAATCTTCCATTAACTGGCGCAATATCGGATGAACCAGCACCATCAGATTGCGGCTTTGTAAAAAACTACTACCAACGACAAAAGCATGGGAAGCGATCACCCATAACCCCAGATCACCTATTTGGCGTACAAAACCATGTTGTTGCAAGGTGGTCAGAAGGCGATGGGTGGTGGAGTTGGGGAGGCCTGCTTGTATTGCCAGATCCGTCAAGGTAACGCCAACAGGTGAATCGGAAATATATTCCAAAAGTGTCAGCCCTCGGCTTAAAGATTGAACCTGGCCGCTTGCAGCGGCACTGTTTGTCATCATCTTCGTTTTTTTTGTGCGTTTGCTGGCAACGGCTGTGCTCATAAGATTCCCTCTGAATAATCGTCTCATTGCAGCAATGGGCGCTGCGATGGACACAAAATGGAATTTGTTTTCGTTTTCTTATTATGGATGATAACGAGGGGAAAAACACATCCGATGTGTGGGTCGTAGGAAAATCAAAAAACCCGCCTTTTTTATGCGGGTTTTCTAGCGCGATATTGAACTTGTATCGTCATACCTCAAACAGACTCTGATGCAATGTCTGAATGACCTGTTCCGCATCTTTACCTGGAACGAGCAGACAGACATTATGGCTGCTTGCACCACAACTAATCATGCGAATATTAAAGGGTTCCAGCACGCCAAAAATCCCTTTTCCCAATCCTTTTGCGCGTGAAAGTTCATTACCGATAATGGCCACCAGTGCCATATCTTCTTCGACTTCCACACGGCATAACGTAGACAATTCAGTTAGCAACGCATTGGTCAGTAGACTGCCATTCGTGCTGGTGGAACCTTTGGTATCCAGCGTCAGGGCAATACTGACTTCGGATGTGGTAATCAAATCCACCGAAATATGATGGCGCAACAGGAGGGTAAAGACTTCTGCCAGAAAACCTCTTGCATGTAGCATTCTTAGGCTATGCAGTGTCAGCAAAGTTTGTTTGCGGCGTAAGGCCAATGCCCGAAACAGTGGCGGATTTTTTGTTTTATCGCAAACCACCGTACCACCGGCTTGTGGATCTTTGCTGGAGCCAACAAATACCGGAATGCCACAGCGAACGGCGGGTAGCAGCGTGGCGGGATGGAGGATTTTGGCGCCAAATGTTGCCATTTCTGCCGCTTCATCAAAGGCAATTTTATCGATGCGTTTAGCCGTAGGGACAATTCGGGGATCGGTCGTGTAGATGCCTGGAACATCTGTCCAGATATCAACACGCTGTAAACCAAGGGCTTCACCCAGTAAGGCGGCGGTATAATCACTGCCACCTCGTCCCAGCGTCGTTGTGCGGCCTTTTTCTTCTCTGCCAATAAACCCCTGTGTGATGACGATGGTGTCGTTCAGGCGAGGATGCAGGTGCTCCATGGCCAACGTATGAAGTTGCAGCATATCCGGCTCTGCCCGCCCAAAGTGATCATTGGTTCGCATGATCCGGCGAATATCAAACCATTCGGCATTGGCATTGCGCTGACGCAGTAACTCCACAAACAATAAAGTGGACATGACTTCACCGTGGCTCACTAATTCATCAGTCAATGCATCTGACGTCGCGAGGGATGCCGCTTCTGACAACATCTCAATATTCTCCAGCAGACGATCAATTTCCTCACGGATCACATCAACTTCATTCAATCGGTTAATAATGGCGTATAGAATGTCACGGATCTGTTTCAGGTAGCTCTCCCGCTTGTCGCTATCGCAGCCAGCCGCCAATGCAACCAGCAAGTCGGTCACGCCAGCAGACGCTGACAGGACGACAACACGGACATTTGTGTTTGCCAAAATAATCTCGGCGCAATGATTCATGGCATCAAAGTTTGCCACACTCGTACCACCAAATTTTGCGACAACATACTGCGAGTTAGGAGATGAAACAGCACACATGGATGATAACCTTTTGTTTGGAAAATAGTTCAGAGAATAGTCTGTTAGAAATATCGGGTTAGGCGTACTGAGTCAATGTCTGACGATGAAGCATAAATAATTTTCATGATGGAAATGAAATTATCGTTTTTGCCTATCTCAACAATTAGGGCTGGAAATCACGGGCTATTTTGACCAATATCAGAAATTACAAGGAAAGGGAGATAAATCACAGCATTAAACCGTTACAATCTGTGCATTCCTATTGTTTATTGACCGTTGATAGAGAGCATTATTCATGAAAAACATCAACCCTAGCCAGACCGAAGCCTGGAAAGCATTGCAGCAACATTTTGAGCAAATGAAAAAGGTTCATTTGCGGGATCTGTTTGAACAGGACAAAGAACGGTTTGCTGCATTTTCTGCGACATTTGATCAGCAGATCTTGGTGGATTATTCCAAAAACCGCATTACCACAGAAACACTGGAAAAATTACAAGCATTGGCGCAAGAGACCGATTTAGCCAGTGCAATCCGCAGTCTGTTTTCTGGTGAGAAAATCAATCGTACTGAAGATCGCGCGGTGTTGCATATTGCCCTGCGTAACCGCAGTAATACCCCGATTATGGTGGATGGGGAAGACGTGATGCCGCAAGTTAATGCGGTGCTGGCGAAAATGAAATCATTCAGCGAACGTATTATCGATGGTGAGTGGAAAGGCTATACAGGCAAGGCCATTACCGATGTCGTCAATATTGGCATTGGTGGCTCTGATCTTGGTCCTTATATGGTGACTGAGGCACTGAAAGCGTATAAGAATCACCTGAATATGCATTTTGTTTCCAATGTTGATGGCACCCACATTGCCGAAACGCTGAAAATGCTGGATCCAGAAACGACCTTATTTTTGATTGCGTCCAAGACGTTTACCACGCAAGAAACGATGACCAATGCACATACTGCCCGCCGTTGGTTCCTGCAACGAGCTGTTGATGAAGCGCATATCGCGAAACATTTTGCGGCGTTATCAACCAATGAACAAGAAGTCATCAAATTCGGTATCGATCCACAAAACATGTTTGAGTTTTGGGATTGGGTAGGGGGACGCTATTCGCTTTGGTCGGCAATTGGTTTATCCATTGCGCTTTCCATTGGCTATGAAAATTTCGAACAGTTGCTAAGTGGCGCCCATGCAATGGATAAACACTTTGAGCAGGTGGACTTTGAACAGAATATCCCTGTTTTGCTGGCCCTGATCGGCATCTGGTACAACAATTTCTTTGGCGCGGAAACTGAAGCGATTTTGCCCTATGACCAATACATGCATCGTTTTGCTGCCTACTTCCAACAAGGCAACATGGAGTCAAATGGTAAGTACATTGATCGTAATGGTAATCCGGTGAATTACCAGACCGGGCCAATTATCTGGGGGGAACCTGGCACTAATGGTCAACATGCTTTCTACCAGCTTATCCATCAGGGAACGAAATTGATCCCTTGTGATTTTATTGCACCCGCAATGAGCCATAACCCCGTTAGTGATCACCATAGCAAACTGCTCTCTAACTTCTTTGCGCAAACTGAAGCATTGGCATTTGGTAAAACACAAGCTCAGGTGGAAGCGGAATTTACGCAAGCAGGAAAAAATGCCGAAGACGTGGCGAATGTTGTGCCATTCAAAGTGTTTGAAGGTAACCGGCCAACCAACTCGATTTTGTTACGTGAGATTACCCCATTCAGTTTAGGGGCACTCATTGCCATGTATGAACACAAGATCTTTGCCCAAGGCGCCATTTTGAATATCTTCTCATTTGACCAATGGGGCGTCGAACTGGGTAAACAATTGGCGAACCGTATTCTGCCTGAACTGCACGATGCACAAGCGGTTACTGGCCATGATAGCTCAACAAATGGCCTGATTAATCAATTCAAAGAGTGGCGTTAATCTGAACGCCTGTATTATCTAGCCTCTGCTCACCTTAATAGGGGTTGCTATTAAGGTGAGTTTTTTTGCGATTGACATAATTTGTTATCAACTTTTAATTTTATTGGCCTGCAACATGGTATCCTCACCCCCCATTCTTCGTTGTGCTGTCGGGGAAATTGATATTCCCCGCAATGGGAAAATGACATGGCAGATGACACAATATTAACTTCAACCCCTATTCACTGGTTATCGGCAGATGAGCATGAGTTGCTTCCTAAAACCCTTTTAGATTGGCTGATGGAAGTTGGTTCAATGACACGTCGCTTTGAACAACATTGTCAGCATGTCTCGGTTACTCCTTTTCGGGAAGGGTTTATCACTTTGGCAGAGTTAAATGATGAAAGTGAGCACTTACCTGTAAGTGAAAGATATTGGTTACGTGAAATTGTTTTGTATGGGGATAACACCCCGTGGCTTTTGGGATATACCGTTATTCCTGAGGAAACACTCACTGGCCCAGATAAGAAATTGGTTGATGTCGGGACTGTGCCACTTGGATATTATCTTTTTAGTGGTAATAATTTGACACGGGATTATATTCAAATAGGCCGGCAGGGAGAGCGTTGGGTACGCCGTTCTTTATTGAGATTATCAGGCAAGCCACTGCTGCTAACCGAGGTTTTTTTACCACAATCACCGGTATATAAATAGAATTAAGAACAACAATGAAAGGGGAGAAAGAGATTGAAGGTCAGTATGACGCAGAATAAATGGCGTGCTTATTGCCGTTTAATGCGTATCAATAAACCCATTGGCGCATTATTACTATTATGGCCAACATATTGGGCATTGTGGATCGCCGCAAAAGGTATACCGGATTTTCACATAGGGTTAGTATTTACTCTCGGTGTGTTTTTCATGCGTGCTGCGGGATGCTGCATTAATGATTTCGCAGACAGAAAATTTGATGGGTATGTAGAACGGACAAAATCACGTCCTCTTCCTAGTGGTGACATGACCGAAAAAGAAAGCAAAATCTTGTTCGTCATACTGATACTCCTATCTTTCGCGCTCGTTCTGACACTGAATAAAATGACGATTGCGTTGTCGGTCGTTGGCTTAGCATTGGCGTGGGTTTACCCTTTTGTCAAACGTGTCAGTCACCTGCCGCAAGTGGTGTTAGGTGCCGCTTACGGCTGGTCAGTTCCTATGGCATTTGCCGCAGTAAGTGAGTCCCTGCCTTTAGAATGCTGGTTGTTATTTTTAGCCAATATCATTTGGTCTGTCATTTATGATACCCAGTATGCAATGGTTGATCGTGACGATGACCTGAAAATCGGTGTGAAATCGACAGCGGTGCTGTTTGGACACTTTGACAAACTGATAATTGGTATTCTGCAATTCATCATGCTGAGTATTTTGGTCTTAGTTGGCGGGATGGTGAGTCTGGGAGGAATATATTATTGGACGGTATTGTTGGCAACGGCACTATTCGTTTATCAGCAAAAATTGATCATAGATCGGGAAAGGTCTGCATGTTTTCAGGCATTCATGAACAACAACTATGTCGGTTTAGTTCTGTTTCTCGGCATCTTTTTTAGCTATGTCTAGTAGGGCGTAGCGTTAAGATAACGGGCGGTAATCCGCCCGTTATCATGACCCACTTGCTGCCGTTATTGCTGATCTTGTGCGACCTGTACAGGTTCATTTTGTTCTGGTGGCATACTGACGCTTTCAATCGTCAAGCGAATTTCAGGTGACATCAGCTCACTCAGGACATAATAAAGTTCCTGAGCACTGGTTGTGATCATATCGCCACTGTCTTGAATATACCCCTCTTCACGTAACGTATTGACCGAGCAGGCAAAGACGGCCTTGTCAAAGAATTCTGGCGCATTGATACCATGCAGAACTGACAGACGTTGTGCCAGCATCCGGCTCTCTTTTTCCAATACACCCCGGCTAATTTCAGGTGTGGCATTTAACAAAGAGAGAGTAATGGCATAACGTTGCAGCGTTTCCCTGATTCCTGCCGCCAGCAATTGCAGTGGGCGAATACGCGCAGGATTTAGTACCAGCATTCCTTGCTCTTTGTTGCAGATCAGGCATTGACGTACCAGTTCATCAATCAAGGTGTTGACGACGTCGGGGAGCGTTTCCTTGCTGTAACGCATGAAAAGTTCCTGCTTGAGCAACGGATAAATCAGCGTTACCTGTCTGAGTAATTCACCGCGGCTAATGCGGCGGTGGTGCATAACAATACTGGTAATCAGGGAGGGCAGGATCAATAAGTGCTGGATATTGTTGCGGTAATAAGTCATCAATACCGCGCTTTCGCGTGGCAGGATAATAATATCGCCCAGGCCGTCCTTCTCAACCTCAAACTTATCCAACTTAAGGGCATGATCTAACAACGCTTCTGCCGTTTGGTGTGGCACCGTGATATCGCCAGTGTAAGGCACATTACGCAGTAATTGCAGATAGCAATCCAACTGTTCAATAAGCTGCTCGCGAGTCAGTGCTCGCTGACGTGATGACAATAATGCCGTGGTGCATAAATTGATCGCATTGGCGGCAGCGGCATTATTGATATTGACCATAATATTGTCAGCCAGTTTACTGACGGTTGGCGTCAGCCATGTCGGACGCTGGGACTCTATTGGATCAATGGCGTCGCGCCACTCTGGGACATGCTGGTTCAGGTACTGTATCAACGGGATCGGTTCACCAAAATTCACATAACCTTGCCCCAGATTACGTAATTTGCGCAACCCTTGTACCATCTGGAAAAAGCCTTCTTTTTCCTTGGTTGCACCGCGCAGCTCTTTGGCATACGTTGCCACCTCCATCACATGTTCATAACCGATATAGATCGGCACAATCGTGATTGGACGAGACTCCCCGCGCAGCATTGCTTGTAAGGTCATGGTGAGAGTACCCGTTTTCGGATCAAGCAAGCGTCCGGTACGGGAGCGCCCACCCTCGACAAAGTATTCAACCGAATAACCACGGGCAAACAACTCACCGAGATATTCACGAAAGATGGTTGAATAGAGCTTATTACCTTTAAACGTACGGCGGATAAAGAACGCACCAAGACGACGGAATATCGGGCCGGCAGGCCAGAAATTCAGGTTAATGCCCGCCGCAATGTGCGGTGGAACCAGCCCCTGATGATACAGCACATAAGAGAGCAGAAGGTAGTCCATATGGCTACGATGGCAGGGAACATAAACCAGTTCATGGCCATCTTGTGCCAACTGGCGAACCCGTTCGGCATTATGAACATTGATACCTTGATACAAACGGTTCCACGTCCAACTTAACACCCGATCGGTCAAACGAACCGTTTCATAAGAGAAATCCGCTGCAATCTCTTCCAATATATTGATGGCATTTTGTTTGGCTTTTTCGGGAGAAATTTTCTTGCTACGGGTTTCATCAGCAATCGCTTTTTCTATGGCTTTTGATGCCAGTAACTTGTTGAACAGATCCTGCCGGGCTGGCAAACGCGGCCCAACAGCCGCAAGGCGCTGGCGGGAATAGTGCATCCGTGCCACACGGGCAAGTTTATTGGCGATGATAGTATCCGTACCATGCTCGTCGGCCATACGGCGTAAAGACACCGGTGTGGAGAAACGCACAAAACTATCCCGCCCAAGCCACAGGATAGCAAAAAACTTCTGTACGCCGTTTAGCAGACGTAATTGTGGTGCGGTATGTCCTTCTTGTCCTTCGCGCCCAGGAGAACGGCCAAACATAACGGAAACGGGCACCATCTGGATATCCAGCTCAGGATTATTGCGATGCAAGTCCAGATAAGAATGAAAGATTTTTACCGATTCGTGCTTTGGCGCATAACAACGGAACACCCGCGGGCCGTTATCGACAAAGACACAACTGGGAAGCCGTGTATCACCAATTTCCAAAGAATCTAACGGATCAGGCAGATCTTGCGCCAGACATTGTTGACGCAGGGTCAATAAGTCTGTTTTTGAATGATACGGCAATATGTACAAAATAGGCCGAGTCGTATCAAGACGCAGCTCCGCAATGGGGTCCGTAGGAATGAGTTTACTTTTTACTAAGAATTTTAGTGGTAAGTTCAATAACTTATAATATATTTTACGCCAACCTGACATAACTGCTTTAAGCCTCTTGTTAGCAATGCGTCGCAAGGATACCAGAAACAGATTTTGAGATCTGTGGAAATAAGACAATAATAAGGGCTAAAAGTTATATAACCATCCAATTATTAAGCTAATGAAAGAAATTTTTATGGCAAATCAATCAACGGGTTTGAGCCGTATCATTAAAGCCGCTGGGTATTCAGCGAAAGGGATCAAGGCCGCATGGCAAAATGAAGCGGCATTTCGGCAGGAAGCCATTGCCGCCATACTTGCGATCATTATTGCGTTTTCTTTGGATTTTGGCTTATTTGAGAGACTCCTTCTTATTGGCTCTGTGATGCTGGTAGTCATTGTCGAAATCCTCAATAGTGCCATAGAAGCAGTCGTGGATCGTATTGGCAGTGAATACCATGAATTATCTGGTCGGGCGAAAGATATGGGATCTGCGGCGGTATTGCTTACCGTACTTCTGGCGTTGTTTATCTGGAGCATGATCTTTTGGTCGCATTTTATGTGCTGAGGTAGCATGTTTTTTCATCAAAATACGTTATTTAGTTGCTTTTGCATGCTGACTGGTTCCCAATTCGATTTTACCTGTATATACTCACAGATTGACTGTATAAACAAACAGGGGGCGAAATGAAAGCACTAACTGCCAGGCAACAGCAAGTTTATGACTTGGTGCGTGACCATATTTCGCAAACGGGTATGCCACCAACACGTGCTGAAATTGCAGCACGTCTTGGTTTTCGTTCACCTAACGCAGCAGAAGAGCATTTAAAGGCACTTGCGCGTAAAGGGGTGATAGAGATTATTGCTGGTGCATCCAGAGGTATCCGTTTGCTTCTCGAAGAAGCTGAAGGGGCGGGATTGCCGCTGATAGGTCGTGTGGCTGCTGGGGAACCACTATTGGCCCAGGAACACATTGAAAGTCACTATAAGGTTGATCCTGGATTATTCAAACCAAGTGCTGATTTTCTGTTGCGTGTCAAAGGAATGTCCATGAAAGACATTGGTATTATGGATGGCGATTTACTGGCCGTGCATAAAACGCAGGATGTTCATAATGGGCAAGTTATTGTGGCGCGTATTGAGGATGAAGTTACCGTAAAACGTTTCAAACAAACAGGAAACACCATTGAACTGATTGCTGAGAATCCGGAATTTAAATCCATTGTTGTCGATTTGAGCGAGCAGAGTTTCACGATTGAAGGATTGGCAGTAGGCGTTATTCGTAACGGAGACTGGTTCTGATTGTAAAACGGATAATTGCAGTTTGTCATTCTGGGGCGGTCACTTTTTCCAGTACCCGTTAATCTTTTGAGCGCAGCGGGAACTTGAAAAATCAGCTATGACCGCCTCATTGCTTAGTCTGGTCGCAAGCGTTTGTTATTTCTTTTTACTTTCTTCAACCGAATGATTGTGCTGGCATGTATCGCGTTCCGTGCAAGATTCAACCTCATGGCAAGAAAAGCACATACCATGAACTTCTATCACGCTATTTCGCAAATGGAACCCTGTGCCTTGTGCTAACTGCGAAATAGCGGATTCAATATCTTTCGCATCTTTTTCAGTCACTGAACCACAAAATTCACAGATAAACATCGCCGAAGTATGGCAAGGCTCTTCAAAATGGTGGCAAAGCACATAGCTGTTTGTAGATTCTATTTTGTGAATAAAACCTTGTTCCAGCAAAAACTCCAATCCACGATAAACCGTTGGTGGCTTGGCTTGTGGCTCGACTTCACGCAATAAATCCAGCAAATCATAAGCACTTATCGCACTAGGTTGTTCAGCGATTAGACGGAGAATTTCAAGGCGTTGAGGTGTCAAGCGAACCCCCCTTGACAGGCAAATGGTTTCAGCCTGCGTCAGTAGTTTTTTTTGATTGATCGTTTTCATTACATCTCTCACACCTACACAATGCCAATAACTTTAATGTTATCATGTTTTTTAGCCTGGGAGTGGGATCGATAGGATTTTCAATTCTCTTGCGATATCGAATACACCGGTAAAAAAGCGGCTTACCTTATCACGATGAAAGAGCTGAAAATAAAAGTAATCCGAAGATAAGAACAATAAAATGGGCTAAAAAACGGGGAAAATAAAACGGAAAATATTGGATAATGTTTGTAGAGCCGATTTACCTGATCAGAGGAATTATATTGGCAATTAAAATCATATGTTGTTTAAATATCGCATTTTTCATAATTAATATCTGAAACAGTATGTTTATTACTAATATTAGGGTCTGTTGACGTCTTGTGTTCATCATTTTATTCTACCCACATTGGCAGTCAGATAATGATAAACGCCAGTGCCAACATACTGGTGTAATTTCGTTCTAATTTATCGTATCCTGTTGCTACTGCTAGAAAATGTTTAATTCTGGCGAACGCATTTTCCACTAAATAATGGTAACGGTATAGACAGTTATCAATCTTCTTATCCGATTTTCGACTGTTTTTCCGGTAGGGAAAAACGGGGATCGCTCCTTCCCGGCATGATGTTCTCAAGGTAACCGTTTTTTGGCGAAACAATGATACCAGATCATCATGCCGTTCAAATTCCTTTCACAAAACGTCCACAGCCCCTAGTTTTTCTGCCATAAAAAAGGGTATCAGAACGATTAACACTTTCTGATACCCTTGATTATTTCAAGCGATTACGTCGTTATTCATTAACGATAAACAATACCGCCATCAGTCAGGATAGCTTGGCCTGTAATATAGTCAGAGTCATCACTTGCTAAGAATGCTACTAAGCCAGCAACATCTTCTGGGGTTTGTGCGCGGCCTAATGCGATACCTTCCACATATTTCTTGTAGGTTTCACCTTTTGGTGCGCCAGTGATTTCAGCAAAACGCTCATCAATCTCAACCCACATATCCGTACCCACGATCCCAGGGCAATAGGCATTTACCGTGATCCCTGCACTCGCATACTCTTTCGCGGCTGCTTGCGTTAATGCACGAACCGCAAATTTGGTTGCTGAGTAAACACCCAACATCGCAAAACCATCATGACCCGCAATTGATGATGCGTTAATGATTTTACCTTTGTGCTTACGCTCTTTGAATTTTTCGCTCGCTGCTTGAATGCCCCACATGGTGCCATCAACGTTAATTTTGAAGATCAAATCCATATCTTCTTGGCGAACATCTGCAATTGGCTTAACTTGTGCAATACCCGCATTATTGATCATGACATCAAAGCCACCCAGTTCGGCCTCTGCATGAGCAACCGCAGCAAAGATTTCTTCACGCTTACTCACATCCGCTGCGAATGTGGTTGCTTTACGCCCTAAAGCTTCAATTTCTTTAGCAACATCCTGAAGTTTGTCTTTTTTCAAATCCACCAGCGCAATATCAGCCCCTTCTTTTGCCAAGCGCAGAGCAATACCGCGACCAATGCCTTGAGCCGCACCTGTAACTAGAATAACTTTATTATTTAACGCCATAGATCTCTCCTACTGAGTTAAAATCAAAATGACTAGGAAGTGACTCACAATAAGCTAGCAATATTAATAACGAGTTACAAAGTGATGATTTTAGTCCGGAATTGTTTATTTATAAAAAATATTACACTATTTTTTATAGCGAATTATTTTATTTGCCGAAGAAAAACAATGAATTTATGAAATAGGATGGAATTGTGTTTAAAAAAAACACATGAATTAAGTAAACAAAAAGTGCGATATTTTGTTTTTTTGCCCTAGCTTATTGAATTTCTCGTGTAGTGATTGTGGATACAGTTCCGTGTACACCTGCCACAATATATTGAGGGATCGATGACCAGTAACCTGCGCAACCTCTTCAAAGTGGAATGCCTTTGCTTGCAATGCTCGACAATATGGCTAACTGATAACTCAGGAAGTGCTAATCTAGCCAAATCGCTATCCAATAGCATGTTCAACACATACTTTTTAGTTCTTCCTGCTTTTTTGCCCAGGTTCGGATCGTTGATGTATTTATGCAGTAGATCCCCCACAGTTAAACCTTCGGTATCGTTCTGTGTGGGAATTCCGCTTTGCTCTAGTTCAGCGGATCGTATAGCCCCCCAAGTCTTAGCCTGAGCCATTTTACCAAATGTTTTGGTTTCACGATGGATGTATTTACCGTCTTCTTTTATTCCCACTGTACAACGATATCTAATAGTGCCGTCAGTACGAGGGCGTTTCACTATGTTATAGTAGGCCATTATTTACCTCCCAGACACCAGTACACCATTTGGTGTGGTGTACTGGATGGTGTACCGATAAATTTAAAATAGCCTAAAATGCACGAAAATATACAAATACAAAAATCTAGCAAATTCACTGCAATATCAACTGACACGGGAAGATTTAAACCCTCCCGCTTCTCCGTTGCGCCGATGTTGGATTGGACTGACCGTCATTGCCGTTACTTCCATCGCCTGTTAAGCAAGGAAACGCTGCTCTATACGGAAATGGTCACAACCGGTGCGATTATCCATGGCAAAGGGGATTATTTGGCCTATAACGATCAAGAGCATCCATTGGCGCTGCAATTGGGAGGTAGCGATCCCCAGGCATTGGCACAATGTGCCAAGATCGCACAGGAAAAAGGTTACGATGAAATCAATCTGAATGTTGGTTGTCCTTCCGATCGCGTGCAGAATGGTCGTTTTGGTGCTTGCCTGATGGGTGAGGCAGCGCTGGTAGCTGATTGTGTTAAGGCAATGCAGGATGTCGTGGATATCCCGGTTACCGTTAAGACTCGCATCGGAATTGATGAGCAGGATAGCTACGGGTTTTTGTGTGATTTTATTGATATCGTCGTGAAAAATAGCAGTTGCGATAATTTTATTATTCATGCGCGTAAAGCGTGGCTTTCTGGTTTAAGCCCGAAAGAAAACCGTGAAATTCCGCCCCTGGATTACCCGCGAGTCTATCAATTGAAACAAGATTTTCCACAACTGACATTGTCAATTAATGGCGGCATTAAATCGTTGGAAGAAGCGAAACAGCATTTGCAATATGTGGATGGTGTAATGGTTGGACGAGAAGCCTACCAAAATCCATCTATTCTGGCTCACGTGGATCGTGAATTGTTTGACCAAACCGTTCCAGTGACCAATACGGTTGATGTGGTTAAGGCACTTTATCCTTACATTGAACAAGAATTGTCAAAAGGCACTTATTTAGGGCATATCACCCGTCATATTTTAGGTGTTTTTCAAGGAATTCCCGGTGCACGTCAGTGGCGTCGTTACTTAAGTGAAAATGCCCATAAGTCGGGCGCTGATATTATGGTTGTTGAAAAAGCGTTGGAAATGGTGACAGAGCGGATGTAAATCCGCTCTGGTATTTTATGGGATCAGCAAGCTGGAACCGTGGGTTGCACGGCTTTCCAGTGTCTGGTGTGCCCTGACCGCCTCGCTCAGTGGAAATTTCTGGTTTTCTGGTACATCCACATTGATCTTGCCGCTGGCAATTAAATCAAACAGCGCTTTGCTGGCTTCAGCCAACTCTTCGCGGGTTGTGATATAGCCATTGAGGGAAGGGCGAGTGAGAAACAGTGAACCTTTCTGGTTGAGGATACCCAAATTCACGCCGTTTACCGGCCCGGAAGCATTACCAAAACTAACCATCAAACCTTGTCGTTTCAGGCAATCTAGTGAATCTAGCCATGTCTCCTTGCCGACAGAATCATATACGACGCCGACTTTTTCCCCGCCAGTCATAGCCAGAACGCGTTCTACAATATTCTCACGACGATAATTGATAGTTTGCCAGGCTCCTGCTGCCTTGGCGAGCGTCGCTTTTTCATCTGAACCGACAGTTCCAATCAACTTCACACTCAGCGCTTTTGCCCATTGGCAGGCAATTAAACCAACACCGCCGGCGGCGGCATGGAATAGAATTGTCTCTCCTGCCTGGAGCTTATAGGTCAGGTTGAACAGATAGTAAACAGTCAAGCCTTTTAAAAATGAAGCGGCAGCTTGTTCGAAAGAGATTTCATCGGGCAGCAGCGCTAATTTACTTTCAGGGACGTTGTGTACTTCGCTGTAAGCCCCTAAGCCTGACTGGGCATAAACCACACGATCACCGACTTTAATTGAAGTCACACCGGCGCCAACTTTGGTGACAATACCCGCGGCTTCTGTTCCCAAGCCACTGGGAAGGCTGGCGGGTGGATATAAGCCACTGCGTATGTAGGTATCGATGTAATTAATTCCGATGGCTTTGTTTTCGACCTGTACTTCATCAGGGGCAAGGTTAGCAGGTGTGAATTCACTGTATCGGAGTACTTCTGGGCCACCAATGGTGGATAATTCAATGCGTTTTGCCATGGTAACTCTCTCATTATGTTAGAAATATTGGGAGCAGCCTCGCACGTTTGCAATGAAATCGCTGCAAATAGCGTTAATGTATCTGAAATCATTGCAGACTATATATATTTACTTTGTGTTTTGAAGTTTGTCTATGATTATTATTTTTATATAAATATCAAATGATTAATTATTCATTAAGCTGTATGTTGTTACAGTGTTTATTGACGTTTTGCCCCTCTTGCAGCACACTGTGTATAAACAATTGTATAAATATCTTTAGCGATCATGGCTGCCGAACTAAACAAGCTCAGTGACAAGAAACTTAGAACCCTACACGGAAAAGAAAGGAGGAATATTGAATTTTTTGCCGATGGTGCTGGATTGAGCGCTAAAGCATCTAAAGCGGGTGGCATTAGTTGGGTCTTTACCTACCGACTTGATGGCAAAAAATTAAACCGCCTTACCATTGGGCGCTATCCTGATATGAGTCTCAAACAGGCTAGGGAGACGAGGGACAAATGTCGTCGTTGGTTAGCATCCGGTAAAGATCCAAAGCTCCAATTTAACTTAGTGATGCAGGAATCATTAAAACCAGTCACTGCAAAAGACGCTCTCGAATATTGGATAGAGCACTATGGCAGAGAAAATCGAGTGAATATTGATACCCTCATTCTTCAATTAGAAAAACATATTTATCCTTATATTGGTGAAATGGCATTATCTGATTGTGAAACAATATATTGGCTGCAATGCTTTGATAGAATGAAAAAGAAAGCTCCGGTGGCTGCTGGTTCTGTATTTCAATTGTGTAAGCAAGCTCTAAAATTTTGCCGGGTAAGAAGATATGCAGTTAGCCATGTATTGGATGATTTAACTATTCAGGATGTTGGAAAAAAACAAAACAAAGGCCAGCGGTATTTAGAAGATAATGAACTTGGGAAATTATGGGAATCCATAAATGCAGGTGTTTACCTGCCTTATTATAATAACCTATTAAAAATTCTGGTTGTATTTGGTTGTCGCACACGAGAGATCAGGTTATCTAAATGTTCAGAATGGAATTTTAATTCTATGTTATGGACTGTCCCAAAAGAAAATAGCAAGACAGGTGAGAAAATCATTCGTCCAATACCAGAATACATGAAGCCATTTTTAGTGAACATTATTAACCAAAACAATAAAAGTGGTTACCTCTTAGGAGAAATTAAAAAACTTGAAGCAGTTGCACAATATGGCAGAAAAATATGGAAAAAATTAGAGCATGACGAGGAGTGGTCTTTGCATGATTTAAGGCGAACGTTTGCAACAAAACTAAATGATTTAGGCATCGCACCACATATCGTGGAACAGCTTTTAGGCCACGCTTTGCCGGGCATCATGGCTATATACAACAAGAGTCAGTACCTACCAGAGAAGCTAGACGCTTTAAACAAGTGGTGTGAGCGATTGAATATATTAGCGGGTCATTACGAGAATGTGGTGATATTAAAGACAGCCCAATAATAGGAATTGATTTGATGATAAGCAGAGCAATTGTAATATATACGCAACAAGGTTGTTTTCTTTTGCAATGATTTCTTTTGAGTAAAATATCCTCACAAAAACAATTAAACAGTGAGGATAACATGACCATTCAATATAACACGCCTACGCCAGAAGAACGTCGCTCCATCCTTTCCGAGTACGGCGAACCTTACGATCGTCTTGTACGTGAAAAGGAACGCCATCACATCACCTCTATTTCCAGAACCTCGGCATGGAAATTGGAAAATGAAGGCCGTTTCCCCGCCCGTAAGCCATTAGGCCGCAATTCTTGTGCTTGGCTACTTAGTGACCTGCTCCATTGGGTACGCAATCCGCCCACAGTAGAAAATATAAATAACCCGTATAGCCGCAAAGCCACTAATTAAATAATAGCGTGATGGAAAAATTAACTGCCTTAATTGGCAGGGGCCTAACTCACTCTAAAAATAGTCTGATTTTTTGGGATAAAGGGATGTGATGGCGGCTATTAACTATAAGGACTCCTTTTGTTTAAGGAGTCACCAATTTGAGATAATTTCTTCTTTGAGAGGATTAATCAATAACTGGGTTTATTTCTGGGCGGTTCAGCCTTTGGGTTCAATTCCCCGTGATTGTAATTCCTTACGGGCTAGATCCTTAAACCAGTTTCCCAGACTCATGCCTTCATTTTTGGCTAATTCTGATAATTGTTTCTTAAATTCAGGCTGCATACGTATTTGGAAAGCCGGAGCTTTGCCTTCACCCTTAGGGCTTTTATCTCTTTTGACTGTTGACATGTGTGTACCTATCAGAATAGTATTATATACATTAGGTACATACCTTACCACGGTAGAGCCTAATAGAACAACGCCCCACAGTGATCGCAACACATGTAGGGCGTTTAACCACAACATTATTGGAGCTAATGCTATGGCTAATACACAGTCTAACCAAACTCGCCTAAAATTTACATTCCTAATTGCATCCGGCATTCAGCGGCTGGCTGGTATGTCCTCACTGATCTTCGTATCACGTCAGGAGACACACCATGAGTAATAAACCTATCTCATTAAAACAGGCGCTATATCGCGCAAGTCTGGGTGTTTCACTCTTTACATTTATTACCAAAAAAGCCAAAGATGAATGCGAAATCAACTTAAATAATCTGATTACACTGGCGGGCGATATTCATCAGGAGGTTCACCGAGCTTTGTTGAAACATTCTCCACAGCCTCTTGTGAATAAATTATTAAATTGCGTTGTGTATAGGAAATCCGACCCATTAGGTCAGGCTGCGTTTCGGGCGGGTTTATGCATCTCTTTATATGAGATCATTCTTGAACAGGCCAGCCAGCACTGTTCCGAAGAATTACATGATTTGCTTTCACTGGCCTGTGATATCAATCAGGAAGTTTACTATTCGCTTTATGCGGCTGTTAATGGTGAGGACGAGTGATCATGAGTCAGGGAAATCATAACCCTAAAAGCCGTCCGTTAGATGTTATTCGTGCGGTGAAGCAATCCGCCACCAATCACTGGCAACTTTTGTTGCCCGCCTGTGGTATCGACGTTCCGTTAAAGGGTAAGCATGGTGCTTGTCCGATATGCGGCGGCACTGACCGCTTTCATTTTATAGATGATAACCATAACGGCGACTGGCATTGCCGCCAATGCGATGAGCCGAATCACGGTGATGGGTTGGATTTAGTAGCGAGAAACAAAGGGATCACGGTCTTTGCAGCGGCTAAGCTGGTGGCTGATGTGCTGGCAATGCCTTTGCCCGAACCCAAAACCGTCAAAGAACAACCGCGAGCAGCTAAGCCGATTGCTGAACGCATTGTGGCACTGGTCGCCACCGCTGTTATGGGTGAATCTCAATATCTGGTGAAAAAGGGGCTGCAATGCCCCAATCAACGGTTATTGAAAGATGGTTCGTTATTGCTGGTGGTTCAGACGCTGGACGGCACAATTACCGGAGCACAAACCATTAAGCCGAACGGTGAAAAGCGCCTTGTTGCAGGTACTCAGAAAAAAGGCAGTTTTATCCCCGTCTCCAAAATTACCAGAACACCGGACACAATCATCATTACCGAGGGTTACGCCACAGCCTTAACTGTTCGCCAATTGCATAAGGGCGTAGTACTGGCAGCCATTGATGAAAGCAATTTATCGGTGGTAGCCGGACTGGTGAGAGAGCGGTGGCCAAACGCCAGAATCATCATTGCTGCTGATAATGACTGGCACGGGCAAGGCGAACGGGACAAAAACGGCAGGTTAAAAAAGAACATTGGCAAGATAGTGGCAGAGAAAACCGCCAAAGCGATTAATGGCTGGGTTACGTTACCGCCTACGGCATTGAAATCTGACTGGGACGATTATCGCCAGCATCACGGCATCGAGTCAGCAAAGCAGGCATTCAGCAACGGGTTATATCAGGTTGGAGAGAAAAAACTCATGGAAGCAGAAGCAATGATTACCCACGAAACGAAGCCCAAAAAGGCCAATAACAATCTGGCACAAATGGCAGCCAGTCAGCGCGGGGCACTATTGGTTGAGCGATACGGCAAAGTAGCTGTCAATCCTGAAAGCGAAATGGTTTACCACTATAACGGTGCAACATGGAAAAGCGTGCCGGATAGCGAGCTGCGCCGCTCAATGGTGGCTATCTTCGACCAGCGCGAAACCCCTTACAGCCCGAACGGGATCAATAACGCTATCTGTGCCATGAAATTACAAGTGCCGATTATCGGCGAACAACGGCAGGATTTAATCGGCTTCCGTAACGGTGTGTATGATTTATCGGTTCAACAGTTTACCCCGCACCAGCCGGAACACTGGCTAATGAACCATAACGGCATCGAATTCACCTCACCGGCTATCGGTGAAAACCTGCCAGATCACGCGCCTGACTTTTACCGCTGGCTATCTCATGCGGCGGGAAGCAATGAGCACAAAATGAGTCGCATCAAAGCGGCCTTGTTTATGATCCTGGCAAACCGTTATGACTGGCAGCTATTTCTTGAAGTCACGGGAGAAGGGGGCAGCGGTAAAAGCATCTTTACCTATATTGCGACACTATTAGCAGGCGAACACAATACCGCCAGTGGCAATATGAAAGCGCTGGATGAAGCCAGAGGCCGTTATCAGTTTGTCGGGAAAAGCCTGATTACGTTGCCGGATCAGGTTAAATATGTGGGTGAGGGAGCAGGCATCAAGGCGGTGACAGGCGGCGATCTGATTGAAGTTGACGGAAAATATGAGAAACAGTTCTCAACAGTGATTAAAGCGGTCGTACTGGCAACTAATAACGAACCGATGAGCTTTACCGAACGTAATGGCGGTATTGCGCGGCGGCGGGTAATATTCCCGTTTAATATTCCGGTTAAAGAGTCCGAGAAAGACCCGCAATTACCAGAGAAAATCAGCCGGGAACTGCCTGTGATTATCCGCCATTTATTAAACGAATTTGCCGACCAGAACAAAGCGAAAAAGCTGCTACAGGCGCAACGCGATTCGAACGAAGCGTTAACGGTGAAGAGTAATTCCGATCCGTTGTATCGTTTTTGCGGTTATCTGGTGTCTGTCAATAATGCAACTGGCATGAAGATGGGAAATAAGAATATCAGCCCCCGCGCACCAAGATTGTATCTGTATCATGCTTATCTTTCTTTACTCAATCTGATAGTTATCTTTTGGTACTGACTAAAATTTGAATAATGTAATCTTGTGATTTTACATAAGAATAGAGGTTAATCACAAATTCATTGCTGAACTTTCACTCAGGCTAGAACAGATAAATATTCCTGTTGTATTCTACTTCATTCATTCTGAATTTATTGGAAGTCAGATCACAGGAAACACGATGTCACATATTATCTACTTGTCACTCAAAGGCAAGAAACAAGGATTAATTTCAGCGGGATGTTCAACGCCTGAATCCATTGGCAATCGTTATCAGACAGGCCGGGAAGAGGAGATACAG
>NZ_NJCX01000129.1 GCF_002632875.1 Xenorhabdus kozodoii | reverse complement strand
GCCGGTTCTGATGCCGGGGAAAGGGCAGACGCACCGGGCCTATCTGTGGACCTATGTGACGGGTCGTGATAACGCCCCCGCCGTGGTGTACTACGAGTTGCATCCCGGCCGCGGTGGGCGTTATGCACAGGCGTTTCTGGAAAAATGGGCCGGTGGCTACCTTGTCACGGATGACTATGCCGGTTACAACGCGCTGCATGCCCGGGCGGATATCACCGAAGCGGGTTGCTGGGCCCACGCCCGGCGCAAGTTTTTTGAGGTTTACCAGGCCAGCCAAAGCACGGTGGCGAAACAGGCGCTGGAGGGGATCCGGGAACTGTATAAACTGG
>NZ_NJCX01000128.1 GCF_002632875.1 Xenorhabdus kozodoii | reverse complement strand
AAACCGCCGTGCGCAGGATATCATGGCGGTCGATAACCTGTTGCAAGGCCGCCAGAAAGCGATCAAGCCGCTCACGGGTATCAAACGCCAGCAGGCTGCACAGCAGGTAGTTATCCCCGTGCTCCTGCAACAGGTGATGGAACAAAATCCCGGCCTGCAACGGTGCCAGCGGATAGATATCCTGCACATTACTCGCCCCGCCCGCAACCTTATCAACGATGGCCTCAATCTCAGCCTGGGAAAGGGAAACCAGCGGCAGCATAGCCGGCGTGATGGCGGTGCAGCCGTCCGGGATCAGGTTAGGGGGCACCACAAACGTCTCGGCGTCATACCGGATCGCCTGCGCCATC
>NZ_NJCX01000127.1 GCF_002632875.1 Xenorhabdus kozodoii | reverse complement strand
GATGCGTTGTTTTTGGTCGTGCTTGATATGCCAGTACGCATCGTTTTCGATATGCGCCGTCAGGTCTTTCTGGCCGTGGAAATAGATTTCCTCGCTGCCTTTCGCATCCTCAAAGCGCAGTTCGTTAAAACCCTTGCCCTTGTGGGTTTTAGTCTTGAAAGTTGTGCGGGTTTTTTCTGCCGGCAAATCCAGCGGTGGGCGGTTCAGGCCGTTGTAGACACAGCCGGTCACAATCGGGCGGTCAATATCACCATTGAGGTAAGAGACAATCACTTCCTGCCCGATACGCGGTATCGTCATAAAGCCAAAGCCGTGGCCGTTCCAGCCCTGTGCCACCCGTACCCAGCACGACGCGCCATCATCCGG
>NZ_NJCX01000126.1 GCF_002632875.1 Xenorhabdus kozodoii | reverse complement strand
TTCGCGCTTGCTGGCTGGCGTTAATGGCGACTTGTTCGTCATACTGTCGCGATAAACGAGGGTATTCTTCGGCCTTGTCCTGATATTCGCCGTAATAGAGCCAGAGCAGGCCAGAGACAACTGCAAAAGCACCGAGCATGACGTACTGGCTATTGAATTTCATTCAGTATTCTCTCCCCTAGCCAACGCATTACAGGAACAGCCATTGAGTTGCCGATTGCCCGGTAACGATGGCCATCCGGGCAATTTTCTGCTGTTTTCCCATTCCACGGGATTCGGGTGTGATTATCCGGGAATCCCTGCAACCGCTCGCACTCCACAGGGGTTAAACGGCGCACGGCATAGCCATAATTCACGCCATGAACATCG
>NZ_NJCX01000125.1 GCF_002632875.1 Xenorhabdus kozodoii | reverse complement strand
GATTTCCCCCAGTTCGATGCGGAAGCCGCGCAGTTTGACCTGAAAATCATTGCGGCCAAGGTAGTCGATATTGCCGTCGGGCAACCAGCGGCCAAGGTCACCGGTTTTGTACATCCGGGCGCCCGGCTCCGCGGTAAAGGGATCGGCAAGGAAACGTTCGGCGGTCAGTTCAGGGCGGTTGAGGTAACCACGGGCGACACCGGCACCGCCAATATACATTTCCCCGGCCACCCCGACGGGAACCGGTTGTCCATGCGTATCCAGAATGTAAATCCGGGTATTGCCGATCGGTTGGCCGATCGGGATTTTTCTGCCGACGCATTCGTCGATCTCATAGACAGTGGCAAAAGTGGTGGTCTCCGTGGGCCCATACA
>NZ_NJCX01000124.1 GCF_002632875.1 Xenorhabdus kozodoii | reverse complement strand
ATCGGCTGAAATATTGGGATGTCTGCGTCACATGAGTGTCAATATGTTGCGGGCAGAAACAACCAAAAAAGCCAGCATTCGCCGAAAAAGGCGGTTTGCGAGTATGGATATTAACTATTTGGATAAGGTCTTAGTCGCAGGATTTAAGGCGTTAGGCAAGAAGTGAACATTCACGCTCTTGCCCTGGTGAATTGATTGAACGCAAGGTTCGGGATAAATCATAAAAATAATCAGTTCCATTTGAAAATCATCGGGAAGATAGCCGTAATGGGGTATCTTCTGTATTAGTCACGACGTGATCTGACACTGAACCTTGAAAGGTTGAGAGTTACCGACTTTGCTATATGGGTGTCGAATCCTTATACAAAATACGAGGTAA
>NZ_NJCX01000123.1 GCF_002632875.1 Xenorhabdus kozodoii | reverse complement strand
CGTAACCTACCAGATTCAGACGACAGTACCCGATTCTGTCTCGGATGGCGTCCGGCATATCGTCGCTAACACCAGCTATATCACTCAGTTCCTCCAGAATATGGACAAGTGGATGAGTCAGTCGGGTGTGGTGGACGTGACCTTGCCTAACGGTCAAACCGTGGCACTGCAATCAATAAGGGCATTGCAGGCGGCGATGCTGGATAAGAACAAGAACGGCGCTGACATTCCAAACAAAAACGAGTTTGTGAAAAACCTTGGTTTGGCGGGAACGGCGGAGCTGGCGAAAAATGCGGTTCCTGCTAGCCGGAAAATCAATGGAAAACCGTTAACGGGTGATATCACGCTGAATGCAGGGGATGTAAAAGCTTATCCGATCC
>NZ_NJCX01000122.1 GCF_002632875.1 Xenorhabdus kozodoii | reverse complement strand
TTTTTGCACTTTATCATCGATGTAGATTAACTCCAGTCCATTATTATTTTTTGGTGATGAAATACCACCGTGCACGCCCCATGCACCATCGGCGTTATAACCCAATACGCCAGTCACCTGATAGTGACCGATGCCGAGTTTGGTCACTGTAGCGCCCTCGGATTCGTCATTGGTGGTGAATGAGCCATCGGGGTGGAGTTGGATGATGGGGGACGCTTTTTTGATGTAACCGTTGTTATCTACCGTTGTATTCCTGGTTCCCCACAGGTCAACATTAACATAATAATGTGCGTCGTCTTGGGCATAATGATGTGTATAGCTAATGCCTGCATTGCCGTCTGGCGTAATAAACCATCGAGAGCATGCAGTCACACCGGAGTCATCAGGCCAACCCCTGATAT
>NZ_NJCX01000121.1 GCF_002632875.1 Xenorhabdus kozodoii | reverse complement strand
ATCCACGCCCACCCACATCGGGTAGGTTTTCAGTTCATGCGGCGGGGCTATCGGTTCGCAGTCGTCCCATTTCAACATGTCCATCCACGCGGATTCGGCCGTGACCCACAGGTTCAGGTGCTTGGTGAAGAAGTTATGCCGGGCAGACACCTGTTCTTTGGCCTTTTTCGCCAGCCGTCTCAGGTCATCCCAGCGCTTGCAGATCCCCAGTCCGGGATTGGCCTTTTGCCAGACCGTTTCATCAAAGGGGTCATCCTCTTTGTCGAGGGTGTAGATGATGCCGAAGAAGGTGTCATCGGGCACCTGACCGCGCAGCACCTTGACGGTGTAGTCGCGCAGTTCGTAACAGATGCCTTCCTTATTGAAACCTGCTGTGGTGATACCGAACAGCAGCGATTGTA
>NZ_NJCX01000120.1 GCF_002632875.1 Xenorhabdus kozodoii | reverse complement strand
ATCCACGCCGACCCACATCGGGTAGGTTTTCAGCTCATGCGGCGGGGCTATCGGTTCGCAGTCGTCCCATTTCAACATGTCCATCCACGCGGATTCGGCGGTAACCCACAGGTTCAGGTGCTTGGTGAAGAAGTTATGCCGGGCAGACACCTGCTCTTTGGCCTTTTTCGCCAGCCGACGCAGGTCGTCCCACCTCTTGCAGATACCCAACCCCGGATTGGCCTTTTGCCAAACCGTTTCATCAAAGGGGTCATCCTCTTTGTCGAGGGTGTAGATAATGCCGAAGAAGGTGTCGTCGGGCGCCTGACCGCGCAGCACCTTGACGGTGTAGTCGCGCAGTTCGTAACAGATGCCTTCCTTATTGAAACCTGCTGTGGTGATACCGAACAGCAGCGATTGTA
>NZ_NJCX01000012.1:122863-126649 GCF_002632875.1 Xenorhabdus kozodoii | reverse complement strand
TTCGCTACCAAGTTGAATTTGATACCGCTGACCTACTGCGAGCCAATCCGAAAGAACGCTTCCAGAGTTATGAGACGGCGATTAAATCCGGTGTGATGTCACCGAATGAAGCCCGCGAACGCGAGGGATTATCACCCCGTGAGGGCGGTGATGAATTTAGTCAGGCATGGAAGCAAACGGTTGAAGTAAAAAAACAAACGGAGAACAAGGCATGAGAGCAGGCAGATTGCGGCATCGGATAACTATTCGTAAAAATGAAAGTACGCGTGATTCGTTTGGAGGTGTCATCAATAACTGGGTGGATGTTGCCACCGTCTGGGCAGAAGTCAAGGCCATTAGTGGGCGGGAGTTGGTGGCATCCGGCGCAGTGTTCTCAGAAGCCACCGTGCGTATCTGGCTGCGTTATCGTGCTGATGTGACCACAGCGAACAGCATTACCTATCACGGCGCAAACACCAGAGGGACGGCATTCGACATTGTGGCGGTGATCCCTGATGCGAAACACACCCGCCTAGAGCTGCTTTGCAAGGGAGGTATATTCCGATGAGCCAGATTGAAATTCCCTTGAACGAAATCAAACAACATTGCCGATTGGATGAGAGCGATACCCTTGATGATGCCTTGCTCATGGGTTATGCCGCCGCCGCGCTTGAAGTCTGCCAGCAACATATTGGTAAGCGGTTTAGTGACGATCTGGCTTTTACCCCGGCGATTAAAGTGGGTTGCCTGCTGTATATCGGTTTGTTGTATGAGAATCGGGAGATGGCGACTGATGTTGAACTCAAAGAAGTGCTTTTTACTATCAAATCGTTGTGGTCTGTCTATCGTGATGTGGGGATCTACTGATGCCGTGGCAACCGTTAAAACGCTGTCACTATCCCGGTTGTAAACAGCGGGTGAAATCAGGCCGGTGTAAGGAACATCGGCGGGAACAGGACAGGCAGCGCGGTACACGTACCGAGCGAGGCTACAGTAACCGATGGGAACACTATCGGCTGCAATACCTGAAAACCTATCCCTTATGTGTCCACTGCTTACAGCAAGGCAGCTACACGCCTGCAAGCATTGTGGATCATATCATCCCGATACAGGGTGAAGCGGATGTGCTGTTTTGGCTTGCATCCAATCATCAAGCTCTATGCCATGCCTGCCATAACCGTAAGACGGTACAGACAGACCCGATAACCAAAACGAAGCGAAAACAGGGAGCTTATCGGGAGCAGGAGGCGGAAGCAGCACGATTATTTATCACAAGAATAATAACCAAATGAAATAACGGGGTGGGGGTAGCAAAAATGACAAATGCCCCTCTGAGCGGAACCGCCCCCTCCTTCAATTTTTACGCACGGCAATTTTTTTGAAAATAAATCAAAAGGAATAGAGAACATTATGGCAAGAGCACCGAAACCGCCCACTTATTTAAATGATATTGCCGCCAGTCAATGGAAAGCCAAAGCAAAGACCTTGAGCGAACGCGAAGATCTGACCGCCGCCGACTGGAACAATCTGGAACTCTATTGCGTCAACTACGCCATTTACCGCAAGGCGGTGGCAGACCTTGATATTCGGGGCTTTAGCATCGTAAACAGTCAGGGCAGCGAAAGCCGCAATCCGTCACTGAGCGCCAAGGCCGATGCGGAAAAAATCATGATAAAAATGTCGTCATTGCTGGGCTTTGACCCCGTGTCACGGCGTAAAAATCCGGTGGAAACGGAGGAAGAGGACGAGCTAGACCGCTTATGAACGCATGGGAGCAGTACGCTTTTGATATCAAAAATGGCACAATTCCGGCCTGTAAACGGGTAAAACAGGCGGTAAAACGCTACCTTAACGACCTGAATAACCCACTTTATGTGTTTGATTCGGAGGTTGTGGCGCGGTTTATTGCATTTTCCCGTCACTGTCCGCACGTCAAAGGCCACCTGCGGGGCAAACCCATTATGCTTGAACCGTGGCAGCAATTCGCCTTTGCTAACCTGTTCGGCTTCAAGGTCAAAGCGACCGGTCGCCGCAAATATCGCAGCGCTTACATTCAGGTGCCACGCAAAAATGCCAAATCCACCGTGGCCGCGATACTGGCGAACTGGTTCTTGGTGATGGAACTGGGACAGCAGGATATCTACACCGCCGCCGTGAGTCGCGATCAGGCGCGTATTGTCTTTGATGATGCCCGCCAGATGTGCCTGTTATCAAAGCCGTTCAAGAGACGGGTATCTATCCAACAGCACAAAGTGACCTATCCAAAGAGTAACAGCCTGTTAAAGCCGCTGGCAGCCAAAGCCGCCACCATTGAAGGCACAAACCCCAGCCTTGCCATTGTCGATGAGTACCATTTGCACCCCGATAACGCCGTGTACTCTGCCCTTGAATTGGGAATGGGCGCACGTCCCGAAGGTGTCCTGTTTGCCATTACCACGGCGGGCAGTAACGTGATATCCGCCTGTAAACAGCATTATGATTATTGCTGTCAGATACTGGACGGGGAAGAACACAACGCATCGCTGTTTGCCCTGATCTACGAACTGGACGACGAGAACGAGATTGATGATGAATCGCTTTGGATCAAGGCTAACCCCAATCTCAATGTCTCGGTAGACAGTGACGCACTGCATGACACGATACAGAAAGCCCGTGGCATTCCCTCACAATGGACAGAGATGTTAACCAAACGCTTTAATATCTGGTGTCAGGGGGAAACGCCGTGGATGGGTGAAGGCGCATGGAAAGCCTGCCAGACAGAATACGATGAAAATGACCTGAAAGGCTTGGAATGTTACGCCGGATTAGATTTATCCTCAACAGGCGATATCACCAGCATCTGTTACACCTTCCCCGTGGATAACGAACTGTTATTACTCACTCGCCATTATCTGCCCGAAGCCCAGTTACAGAACCCTGCTAATAAGAATCGGGCAGTGTATCGTCAATGGGTGCAAATGGGCTGGTTACGCACCACCACAGGCGATTGTATTGATTATGATCGTATTCGTGATGACATTCTCAAAGACAGCCAGCAGTTTGATATTAAGCTCATCGGCTTTGATACATGGAATGCTACACACTTACGCACCCAATTACAGGGTGCAGGCTTGGACGTCGAGCCATTCCCACAAACCTATATGCGTTTTAGCCCGGTGGCAAAATCGGCTGAGGTCTTTGTTAATTGCGAGGTTATACGTCACAACGGTGATCCGGTGCTCGCTTGGGCGATGTCCAATGTCGTGATGGAAACGGACGCGAACGCTAATATCAAACCGAACAAGAAGAAATCAGCGAACAAGATTGACCCCGCCATTGCGTTCCTGATGAGTTTTGGTACATGGCAGGTTGAGCATGAAGAGTTTGCGTTTACTTTAAGTGAAGAACAGCAGCAGCGCCTTAAGGTGTTTAATGGGATATAGCGAAAAAAGTTAAGCGTTTATACTGATTCGCTTATTGAGTCAGATAAACCAATCGGTTAAAGTAGCCCAGCCATTGGCAAAATCCAATGGTCAGGGATTTGCAACCCTGTAGACACTCCACTGGTAGGATGTTTCTACCAGTGTGCCTGCGTTCGCCTTTTCTATGGCGGTTCAGGCAGGGGAGGCTTCGGCCTCGCCGGATGAGTGTCCCGGTATTGCAAACCCTGTCCGAATCGCCACCATCAATGATCAATTAATGGAAGGGGTAGCAGGAATGAATAACGTTAGAAATCTATGGTCACCCCCGTTTTTGCAACACTGATTTTGATGTCGGGTTGGCTTGCTTAAATCTATCCGGCGTCTCTATAGGCAAAGATGCCCGCGC
>NZ_NJCX01000012.1:74567-122763 GCF_002632875.1 Xenorhabdus kozodoii | reverse complement strand
GAAAACGACTCTGGGCAGAAAAGAATTTAACCCAGATTTAACCTGACAGACACCTGTATAAATAACCGGTAGTTGTCAGATCTAATCTGGACTAATACATATCTTCTCACTAGTAGTAACATTCGTAGTCGTTACTTTAATAGTTTTCAACTGAATACACACAATCCTCATATCTTGGAACGTTAAACGTACTGACCACGTTTTATTGTTCACACATTCACTCTCATTCTTTCTTTTCTTTTCCATTGTTTTTATCTTATGCTTTGCTTATAGGTTTGTTCAGTGTTCTATGTATAAACAATTATATAAATAAATAAGAGTAAACTCGTTGAAAAATGAGGTTTATTTATTCAATATCAATCGGTTGTGTTTTAATTGCGAGTATAGACTATATATAATTACTCAAGGCTGTTTTCATGGCGTATACTGATACCCTATTTTCGTTTTTTATTTAGTGGATTGATGCGGTTACATGGCTGGAAAAAAACCAACTAACAACAGTATGGCTGAACCAAAAGATCGCCAAATGGAAGGGCTGAAACTTCCACCACACTCTTTGGAAGCAGAGCAATCCGTGTTAGGCGGTTTGATGCTGGATAATGAACGTTGGGATAATGTATCCGAACGCGTTGCCAGCAAAGACTTTTTTAGTCGGCCACACAGGCGTATTTTCTCTGAAATGCAGCGTTTGCTCGAAACCGGCAAACCTATCGACCTGATCACATTATCGGAATCTCTTGAACAGCATGGTGAACTCGATAATGTCGGCGGGTTCGCCTATCTTGCTGAATTATCGAAAAATACCCCAAGTGCTGCGAATATCAATGCTTATGCCGATATTGTGCGTGAACGTGCGGTAGTGCGCGATATGATCGCGGTAGCAAATGAAATTGCAGATGCGGGATACGATCCACAAGGGCGAAGCAGCGAAGAGCTGTTGGATTTGGCTGAATCACGGGTATTTCAGATTGCAGAAAATCGGGCGAGTAAAGATGAAGGTCCGAAGGGCATTGAACAAATCCTGGAAGAAACGGTTGAACGAATTGAACAGCTTTATCAGCGCCCGCATGACGGTGTAACCGGCGTTTCTACCGGTTATCAAGATCTGGATAAGAAAACCGCAGGATTGCAAAAATCAGATTTAATCATCGTGGCGGCGCGTCCTTCAATGGGAAAAACAACCTTTGCGATGAACCTGTGTGAAAACGCGGCAATGATGCAGGATAAGCCGGTTTTGATTTTCAGCCTTGAGATGCCCGGCAATCAGATCATGATGCGTATGCTGGCGTCCCTATCCCGCGTAGACCAAACCCGTATTCGTACCGGTCAGCTTGATGATGAAGATTGGGCGCGAATTTCCAGCACGATGGGAATATTGCTGGAAAAACGCAATATGTATATCGATGATTCATCCGGTTTGACGCCAACAGAAGTGCGTTCCCGTGCGCGACGGATTTTCCGCGAACACGGTGGGCTTAGTTTGATTATGATCGACTACTTGCAATTAATGCGAGTTCCCTCGTTATCTGACAACCGGACACTGGAAATTGCGGAAATATCCCGCTCACTAAAAGCACTGGCAAAAGAGCTTCAGGTGCCGGTTGTTGCACTCTCCCAGCTTAACCGTAGCTTGGAACAGCGAGCCGATAAGCGTCCGGTCAACTCCGATCTGCGTGAATCAGGTTCTATCGAACAGGATGCTGACTTGATCATGTTTATCTATCGTGACGAAGTTTATCACGATAACAGTGAGCTAAAAGGCGTGGCAGAAATCATCATTGGTAAACAGCGTAACGGTCCTATTGGCACAACCAGACTGACGTTTAATGGTCAATGGTCACGATTCGATAATTATGCTGGGCCAAATTACAGTGACGAATAAACTTAAGCACCTATCGCTCATGTTCAATGACGTCAATCACCAACATTGAAGATAGGCTGTTATTTATCAAACCTGACTGAAAAATCATAAAAAGGGGATGGAATGAAAGCGGCAACTGCTGTTATCGACCGCCGCGCTCTGCGACACAATTTGCAACAAGTGAGAATACAAGCACCTGACAGTAAACTGGTTGCAGTTGTGAAAGCAAACGCCTATGGACATGGTTTATTGGAAACTGCGTACACAATGGAAGACGCTGATTGTTTTGGTGTCGCTCGCATTGGGGAAGCTCTTGCCCTGCGCAGTGGAGGGATCGTCAAGCCAATTTTGTTGTTAGAAGGTTTTTTTGAAGCGGCAGATCTACCTGTTTTAGTCGTCAATCATATTGAAACCGTGGTGCATAGTATTGAGCAGCTTGAGGCATTGGAACAGGCGAATTTGTCCCATCCAATTAAGGTGTGGATGAAACTCGATACAGGCATGCACCGTCTGGGGGTTAGAGTCGATGAGGCAGACGAATTCTATCAACGTCTGAGCCGCTGTCATAACGTTGAACAACCCGTTAATATCATGAGTCATTTTAGCCGGGCAGATGAGCCTACAGTTGAAACGACCCAGCAACAAATTAAACGCTTTATGGCATTTATTGCGGATAAAGCGGGTGAAAAATCCATCTCTGCATCAGGGGGGATTTTATTATGGCCCACGGCGCATTTAGACTGGGTTCGTCCCGGTATCATGATGTATGGAGCCTCGCCGATGGCGGATAAGACGGCGGCTGACTTTAATTTACGCCCTGCCATGACACTGAAATCCAGCTTAATTGCCGTGCGTAAGCACAAAGCGGGTGAAGCTGTGGGATATGGGGGGACGTGGAGCAGTGAACGTGACACCTACCTTGGTGTTGTGGCGATGGGATATGGTGATGGTTATCCGCGCAGTGCTCCTGTTGGTACTCCCGTATTTATCAATGGTCGTGAAGTGGCGCTTGTTGGCCGAGTCTCTATGGATATGATTACGGTGGATTTGGGGCCTGCTTGTCAGGATAAAGTCGGGGATGAAGTCATTCTTTGGGGTAATGCTTTGCCCGTTGAAAAAGTTGCGGAGCATTCGGGGATCAGCGCTTATGAATTGATTACGAAACTGACCTCACGTGTTGCAATGGAATATCTGGACGAATAATCGGGTAAGCTATATTGTCTGCTATTGTACTTTATATTTTATATATAACTCAGTAGCAGGGAGTATAACGTAATGTTCCAAAATGTTGATGCGTATGCGGGTGATCCTATCCTGTCGTTGATGGAAGAATTTAAAAATGATCCCCGCACAGAAAAAATAAATCTGAGCATCGGGCTGTATTACGATGAGCAGGGTATAACCCCAAAATTGCAGGCTGTTGCAACGGCTGAAGAACAAATGAGTACCTTGCCACCATCTGCTTCCCTTTACCTCCCAATGGAAGGATTGCTTGCCTATCGCACGTCAGTCCAGGAATTGCTGTTTGGCAAAGATCATCCGCGATTAAACCCGCAGTGCATTGCCACTATTCAAACACTGGGTGGTTCAGGCGCATTAAAAGTCGGCGCTGATTTCTTACACCGCTATTTTCCTGATTCTGAAGTCTGGTGCAGTGATCCGACATGGGAAAACCATGCCGCCATTTTTGCCGGGGCAGGCGTTAAAGTGAATTATTACCCTTATTTTGATGATAAAACCAAAGGGGTAAAATTTGACGAAATGTTGGCAACATTTAACCAACTGCCGGCAAAAAGCATTATTTTAATGCACCCTTGCTGCCATAACCCAACCGGCTCCGATCTTAGCAATGATCAATGGGATCAGGTAGTTCAGGTTGCCAAAGAGCGTGAATTGCTTCCTTTCCTTGATATCGCTTATCAGGGATTTGCCGATGGCATGGAAGAAGATGCCTACGCGATCCGCGCAATGGCGAATGCGGGGCTACCTTGCCTGGTTAGTAACTCATTTTCGAAAATTTTCTCGCTGTATGGTGAGCGCGTTGGTGGATTATCAGTTATTTGTGATGACGCAAAAGTCGCTAAACGTGTTTTGGGGCAATTAAAAGCAACGGTGCGCCGTATTTACTCCAGTCCGCCAAATTTTGGTGCGCAAATTGTTGCCAGAGTATTGAGCACCCCTGAATTAAAAAACCAATGGTTGGGGGAGGTTGAACATATGCGCTTGCGTATTCTGGAAATGCGCACAGTATTGGTCAATGCCCTGCAACAAGCACTGCCAGAGAAAAACTTCGATCATTTACTGAAACAGCGTGGAATGTTCAGCTATACCGGATTTAGTCAGGCACAAGTTGACAGATTACGCGAAGAATTTGGCGTCTATCTGGTCGGTTCTGGCCGTGTGTGTATGGCGGGCGTGAATCATCATAATGTACAACGCATTGCAGAGGCATTTGCTGCGGTGAGTGAGTGATTTTTTGTCTACACGCAAAGAAAATCAGAAAAAAATTGTTAACTATTCCAAGCCGTTCAGTGAGCGGCTTTATAGCATGTTGGATCGATAATCACGGATATATTTCGGGGAATTTTGGTGAAAATAACTCGCTTAAAAACACCCCATTGAAAAAAACAGAAGGTTGCTGGAATTATGCGGCCTTCTGTTTTATTGAGTTCAATATAAAAAAATTACTTTTTCAGTAACTGATAGAACGTTGGATTGTCATCACATTGCCCGCCACCACATTCCAACAGGGTGGAAACCAGATTGGCTGCAATTAAAAATGCGAACAAACCCATAGCAATTTTGCCTAAGGTTGGTGGGGTATATCTTGCCGGATCACTATTGCCTGCTTTCAGGGGCATAATGGCTGCGATGGCAATAATAGCCAGGATAGATAGAATTGCAGCCCAAGTATAAAAATGCAAACCGAAGAAAGTTGAACCATATCCCATATCTCCCGGCATGATATGGAGAGAAACCTGACGCATGGCAACGAAACCAGTCACAATACAGCCAAACAGTGAAAGGCTATAATGGGCATTCTTTATGCCAAAATAAATATTAAATAAAAAGCCAAAACCAATCATGATAATGCCTGCACGCTGCAATAAACATAATGGGCAGGGAAGTTCAAAACGCGCTAATTGATAATAAAACGCGACAATCAAAACCACGCAAATGCCGAACAGACCCAAAATATTCAAGGCCATTGCAAGGTTAATATTACGCGGCGCTGACAGGGTATTATTCATTACGGCCTCCGATTAGAAAGAAAGGTTCAATGCATCAGTGGCATGATATTTAAACCAAAATACTGTGACGATAAATAAAGCGAACCAAAGTGTATACGTCAGCTTTTTCTTGCCGGTAATAACAGTTGCAATTATAACTAGCGCAATTAAGAACGGTAAAAACATATACATGTTTCATCTCCATTATAAGTTTAAAGCATGTGTTATGCCATTATGGCATTAATACTTTGGCAATGTGAGTATTAATAATATTAGATCAACAATCGAATATTAATTCACGAAAGGTTGTTTCATCTGAATTAACGGTAAGGAAAGGCTTTTTTGCAGGTATGAGGATGAGTTTGGTTAATAATGGGCTATAAAAACTCCCCACCAAGTGGGGAGAATTATAGATAATTGAGTTTTGAAATTAATAAATTAATCTCGTTCAAGTATTGGCTGCAAAAAGCGAGCAGTGTGAGATTTCTCACATTGAGCCACTTCTTCTGGTGTTCCTGAAACCAATATTTCACCACCACCACTGCCACCTTCGGGACCCAAATCAACAATCCAGTCAGCCGTTTTGATGACATCCAAATTATGTTCGATGACGACAATCGTATTTCCTTGATCCCGCAATTGGTGCAGAACGGACAATAGTTGCTGAATATCCGCAAAATGCAGGCCAGTTGTTGGTTCATCAAGAATATACAGTGTCTGGCCTGTACCTCGCTTGGATAATTCTCGCGCCAGTTTTACCCGCTGAGCTTCCCCGCCGGAAAGTGTCGTTGCAGATTGCCCCAGACGAATATAGGAGAGGCCGACATCGATCAACGTTTGCAGTTTACGGGCAAGGGCAGGCACGGCATCAAAGAATTCACGAGACTCTTCGATGGTCATGTTCAGCACTTCATTAATATTCTTGCCCTTATATTTGATTTCCAGTGTTTCGCGGTTGTAACGCTTGCCCTTGCATTGATCGCAAGGCACATAAACATCGGGCAAAAAGTGCATCTCAACTTTGATTACCCCATCACCCTGACAGGCTTCGCAACGTCCGCCCTTGACGTTGAAACTAAAACGCCCCGGTGTATAGCCGCGGGCGCGGGATTCAGGAACGCCCGAAAATAATTCCCTGACAGGGGTGAACACGCCAGTATAAGTGGCCGGATTTGAACGGGGGGTTCTGCCGATCGGACTTTGGTCAATGTCGATCACCTTGTCAAAATGCTCAAGCCCTTGGATATCGATATAAGGGGCAGGATTAATATTTGTCGCCCCGTTTAACTGGCGCTGCGCGATAGGGAACAGCGTATCGTTGATTAACGTTGATTTACCGGAGCCAGAAACGCCTGTGATACAAGTAAACAAGCCAACCGGCAGGTTTAATGTCACTTTTTTCAGGTTATTGCCTTTTGCGCCAATCAATTTCAACATCTTGTCTGGATTGGCGGGCACGCGTTGTTCTGGAATAGCAATTTTACGTTCACCACTCAGGTATTTTCCCGTGAGCGATTGTGGGCTTTCCATGATATCGATAAGTTTGCCTTCGGCAACAATCTCACCACCATGTACGCCCGCTCCTGGTCCGATATCAATAATATGGTCAGCCGCACGGATGGCATCTTCATCGTGCTCGACAACGATAACCGTATTGCCTAAATTGCGCAGGTGGAGCAATGTTTCCAGCAAACGCTCATTATCTCTTTGGTGCAGACCAATGGAAGGTTCATCCAGCACATACATCACACCGACAAGCCCTGCACCGATCTGGCTCGCCAGACGGATACGCTGGGCTTCCCCGCCTGAAAGCGTTTCTGCTGAGCGGGAGAGCGTCAGATAATTTAATCCAACATTCACCAAGAATTTCAGGCGATCACAGATCTCTTTCAGGACTTTTTCAGCAATTTTGGCACGTTGTCCATTCAGTTTGATATTTTGGAAAAACGCCATCGCATGACCGATGCTGAAATCCGAAATTTGTGGCAGCGTGGTATTTTCGATAAAGACATAACGCGCTTCTTTACGCAATCGTGTTCCGTCACAGGAAATGCAAGATCGATTACTGATATATTTCGCCAATTCTTCCCGTACTGCGGTGGATTCCGTCTCTTTATAGCGGCGTTCCATATTATGCAGAACACCTTCGAACGGGTGGTGACGAACAGTCACGTCACCCCGGTCATTGGTGTATTTAAATTCGATGGATTCTTTACCTGAACCGTATAAGACCACTTTCTGAATGTCGGCACCTAACTGATTAAATGGGGTTTCGATATCGAATTTGTAGTGTTCTGCCAATGATCTTAGCATCTGGAAATAGTAGAAATTACGGCGATCCCAACCCCGGATCGCACCTCCGGCAAGGGAGATCCCTTCATTTTGGACAACGCGTTCAGGATCAAAAAACTGCTGAACCCCTAATCCATCACAAGTAGGGCAAGCTCCTGCGGGATTGTTGAAGGAGAACAGACGCGGCTCCAATTCGCTCATACTATAGCCACATATTGGACAGGCGAAATTGGCGGAGAAGACCAACTCTTCGGCCTTTGTATCATCCATATTGGCAATGACGGCCGTGCCATCGGAAAGCGCTAACGCGGTTTCGAAAGATTCCGCCAATCGCTGGGCGAGGTCAGCGCGCACCTTAAAGCGGTCGATGACGACTTCAATGGTGTGTTTTTTCTGTAATTCGAGTTTTGGCGGATCGGAAAGGTCACACACTTCACCATCAATACGGGCGCGGATATAGCCTTGGGTTGCAAGATTATCCAGCAGCTTGCTATGCTCCCCCTTACGCTCTTTGACGACAGGAGCCAATAACATCAGGCGTTGGCCTTCTGGCAATGCCAGAACATTATCTACCATCTGACTGATCGTTTGTGCTGCCAGCGTGATATTGTGCTCAGGACAAAGTGGCTCACCCACTCGCGCAAATAGCAGACGGAGATAATCGTGAATTTCAGTTATCGTTCCGACCGTAGAGCGTGGATTATGGGAAGTAGACTTTTGCTCAATGGAAATGGCGGGGGATAGCCCTTCAATATGATCGACATCCGGTTTTTCCATCAGTGACAAAAACTGGCGGGCATAAGCAGAGAGGGATTCAACATAGCGGCGTTGCCCCTCTGCATACAAGGTATCGAAAGCCAAAGAGGACTTACCAGAGCCAGATAGCCCAGTAATGACTATCAGCTTGTCACGGGGAATTATTAAATTGATATTCTTAAGATTATGGGTACGTGCGCCCCGAACTTCGATGTTATCCATATACCATTTCCCAGATTATTGATAGAGCAAAACTCATAAACGCATTATTATTGCACGAATATTGCTGAGTGGATATACAGTACTTAAGGGAAAAATAGGCTGTATCCACACAATGTAAAGTACGATGCGCTTCGCAAAGTATAATATAAAGGCTTTCTATATAAACTTATCCCTCGCATGGTAAACTACTTCGCTTATAATTAGAGACATCCGTTTTTAGCAAAATTCATTTCATCAGGAGTATTCCCAATGGCCAGCAGAGGCGTAAACAAAGTTATTTTAGTGGGTAATTTGGGGCAGGACCCGGAAGTTCGCTATATGCCGAATGGCGGTGCAGTTGCCAACATTACTCTGGCAACGTCTGAGAGCTGGCGCGATAAGCAAACCGGTGAGATGAGAGAGAAAACCGAATGGCACCGTGTCGTGTTTTTCGGCAAATTGGCAGAAGTCGCCGGTGAATACTTGCGCAAAGGTTCTCAGGTTTATATCGAAGGCTCTTTGCAGACTCGCAAATGGCAGGACCAGAGTGGTCAAGACCGTTACACCACAGAAGTTGTGGTCAATCCTATAGGCGGCACCATGCAGATGTTGGGTAGCCGCAGTGGCGCAGCACAGGATGCACCAGCACAAGGAAGCTGGGGACAACCACAACAGCCTCAAGCTCAAGCATCTCAGCAATTCAGTGGCGGCGCTCCATCTCGTCCAGCGCAGTCTCCTGCACCACAGAGCAACGAGCCACCAATAGATTTTGATGATGATATTCCGTTCTGAGTGGACTGAAAAGTTGCTCAGTATCTGACGAAGGTCGATCCCGACTTTTCTTTTCTGTCGTCGTTTAATTTGTAGTAGCTTAAATTTGATCTGGCAATTATTCGCTTTTTTTCGGTAATTGTCAGATCAAGCCAGCGTTCTCATAGTCAATGGAATGATGAGATACTTATGCTAAATAGGGCTCAAAATTATTATCAATAAATCAAACAAATAAATAGCATGAGTCAGTATCACTATCTCGGAAAGATTTACCCAATCTCTTTACCCAGTGATTGACGAATATAAGATCCCGCCCCCAATAAGCCTGGTTTATCATGAGTAATCAGATACACAGGAATATCTTTTAAATAGCGCTTAAATCTGCCTTTGTTTTCAAATCCTTGCCGGAAACCTGATTTTTGAAAGAAATCAAGAAAACGCGGGACGATCCCACCTGCGATGTAAACACCACCAAATGCGCCAATATTGAGGGCCAGGTTGCCACCAAAACGTCCTAACGCGGTGCAGAAGAGTTCCAATGCCTGTTTGCAGACAGGGCAATTTCCACTCAGTGCGCGATCAGAAATATCGCGAGGGGTAAGATCTTCTGCGATCTGGCCGCTGAGTTTTATCAGGGAGCGGTAAATATTCACCAAACCCGGCCCAGAAAGGACTCGCTCGGCGGAGACATGACCATATTCTTCACGCAGCACGGTCAACATATGATCTTCATCCGTACTGTCCGGCGCAAAATCAACATGACCCCCTTCACCTGGCAAACTCATCCATTGAGTTCCCGTGTGAATAAGGTGTGCGACACCTAATCCCGTACCTGCACCATAAACCGCGATAGGGCGTTTAGTCTGAGGCTGTTTTCCGCCAATCTGGATCACATCATCTGCCCCCAGAACCGGAATGGCGAGGGAAACGGCGGTAAAATCGTTAATCACCTCAAAACGTTCCCACCCCAGGGATGCCTGCATTTGGCTAACCGAAAAACGCCAACTGTGGTTGGTCATACTGATCACATCATCGGTTACCGGACAGGCAATAGCGATACAGCCATCATTAACTTCACAGTTTTGTTGTTCCAAATATTGGCGGATAACGATTTCAAGCGATGGATAATGTGCGCAGGGATAGATTTCCACTGCGCTCAGTTGCCCCGTATCTACATCACATAAGGCCAGACGTGCATTTGTACCGCCGATATCACCGACCAGAGCATAAGTTGCCATGGTTTATCTCCTTAATATTTACAGAAAATGGTCTCTATTCTAATGAGTCCGTCAAAAGTCGAATTGGGGGGATTTTACACAAGCTCTGGCCTAAAGGCCGCATAAAAATGTATCGATATTTTAGTGAAAAACGTCGTAATCTTCGCGGAGGAAATCAGTCGGAGATGTACCGTTCCTAAGCGACTTTGCCACCTTATGTTCTGCCGATGAATTAAGGCTCATTATTCCTATCTTCGTCATTATTGAACAAATAGGCATCAATGTTAATAAATGACTCTGCAAACAGACAGAACATGAGTTTTATCCTCTGCCAAGGTGATTAGCGCTTGATTCTTATCCCTGATCCACTGGATAATCATCCGCTTCACATTTTCTCACTGTTTCTTTACCCAAAAAGCCAAACGATTGCGCAAACGAATGGCTGGACTAATCAGTACAGCACTGATTTTGTTGTCTTGTGAAGTAATCGTTTTCGTTTGGTGAGTGAAGAGGCAGGACGGGCGTTTTTCAAGGCAACATATTTAACAAAAGCAGGGGAAAAACATGTCTGGTATGCAGGCACCAACTCAATGCAAACTCGATAGGTATTTTAAGATTACTGAACGCGGATCGACGGTACGTCAGGAAGTTCTCGCTGGATTGACAACATTTTTGGCGATGGTCTATTCCGTTATTGTGGTGCCAGGGATGCTTGGGCAAGCCGGATTTCCTCATACCGCTGTGTTTATTTCTGTCTGTCTGGTGACCGGTATCGGCTCATTATTGATGGGGTTGTGGGTTAATTTGCCCATGGCGATTGGTTGTGCGATCTCATTGACGGCATTTACCGCGTTCAGCCTGGTGTTAGGGCAGCAGGTCAGCATTCCTGTGGCACTTGGTGCAGTTTTCCTGATGGGATGCCTGTTTACGATCATTTCCGTGACAGGGGTGCGAGCATGGATTTTACGCAATATGCCAATGGGGATTGCACATGGAACGGGTATTGGCATTGGCTTATTTTTATTGTTGATCGCAGCCAATGGTGTTGGCCTGGTGATTAAGAACCCTCACGCTGGCTTGCCGGTTTCCTTTGGTTCATTGACCTCCTTTCCCGTGGGGATGACGCTATTGGGGCTGGCAGGGATTATCGGCCTGGAGAAGAAGAAAGTGCCGGGCGGTATCTTACTGGTGATCATCGTGATCTCTATTATCGGTTTGATTTTTGATCCCGCCGTTAAATATCAAGGATTGTTTAAATTTCCGACATTGGGGGAAGATGGCTTGTCCCTGATGTTGAGCATGGACATTATGGGGGCGTTACAGCCTGTTGTATTGCCCAGTGTTCTGGCGCTGGTAATGACAGCGATATTTGATGCGACGGGTACGATCCGGGCTGTTGCAGGGCAAGCCAATTTGCTGGATAAGCGAGGCCAGATTATCAATGGCGGCAAGGCACTGACCGCCGATTCGGTCAGTAGCATTTTGGCCGGGGTTATCGGCTCTTCCCCCGCGGCGGTTTATATTGAGTCTGCCGCAGGAACCGCGGCGGGTGGTAAAACGGGTTTAACCGCTGCCGTTGTGGGTATTTTATTCCTGTTGATTTTATTCTTGTCTCCGCTGTCGTATTTGGTTCCGGCTTATGCGACTGCCCCTGCCTTGATGTACGTCGGGTTATTAATGCTAAGTAATGTGAGAAAGCTAAACTTTGACGATTTTGTTGATGCAATGTCAGGTTTACTTTGCGCGGTATTTATCGTGCTGACGTGTAACATCGTGACAGGCATTATGCTGGGTTTCAGTGCGCTGGTTGTTGGGCGTATTTTTTCGGGTGAATGGCGTAAACTCAATATAGGTACAGTTATTCTTGCCATTGTATTAGTGGTATTTTATGCCGGTAATTGGGCTATCTGATATAAAATATTATGCGCAAACGCTCAGCGTTTGCGCATTCCTTCCATACCTTTCCATTCCACGATTAGCTATCTTGTAATAACCAGATACATTATAAAAATATACTCATTTTTCAACATATCCTGGCCGATAAGCATAAAATAGAGAAATGGATCAATGCTGATTGATTCACAATGTGATTGTTTTTTGATTTTCTTTAATAACTGTAATATTTATGGTTATTAACCCTGTTATTAATAGTAAAAAACAGTCACAATCTTTCCACTGACGGATTTTTGGCAATTTGTAAGGGTAACATGGAAATATTCTTTACTATCTTGATCTTGATTTTGGTGGTGTCAGTTTCTGGTGTTCTTACTAAAATGATCCCGTTCCGTGTTCCCTTGCCGATAGTGCAAATAGCGATGGGAGCATTGCTGGCGTGGCCTCGTTTTGGTTTACACGTTACTTTTGATCCTGAGCTATTCCTCGTTTTACTTATCCCTCCTTTGTTGTTTGTTGATGGTTGGAAAACACCGACCAGAGAATTTTTCCAGCATAGTCGTGAAATCGTCATCTTAGTTTTAGTGTTGGTATTGGTGACGGTTGTTGGCATTGGTTATTTAATCTATTGGTTATTGCCGGGTATCCCACTGATTGCTGCTTTTGCGCTGGCGGCGGTATTATCCCCAACAGATGCGGTGGCATTGTCATCGATTGTTGGAAAAGGACGTATTCCTAAGGATATGATGAGCGTGCTGGAAGGGGAAGCATTAATGAATGATGCTTCGGGTCTGGTGGCTCTGAAATTTGCCGTGGCGATTGCGATGGGTACGATGGTCTTTACCGTCACTGGTGCAACGGTGGAGTTTTTCAAGGTAGCGATTGGCGGCTTGTTGTCAGGTATCGCTATCACCTGGTTGTACAGTAAATCACTGCGACTGATGAGCCGTTGGAGTGGGGATGATCCCGCCACTCAAATCATGTTTATGATGTTGTTGCCGTTTGCCTCCTATATGATTGCTGAACATATCGGTGTATCGGGAATTCTGGCTGCGGTTGCCGCAGGTATGACCATCAGTAAAGCCGGCGTGATCCGCAACGCACCACTGGATATGCGTCTGCGAGCCGATAATGTCTGGGGAATGCTGGCCTTTGTCTTTAATGGTCTTGTGTTCATTATGCTGGGGCTGCAATTACCCGGTATTTGGGAAACATCGGTAGAGCAGGCTGAGCTTGATCCCAATGTTGAAACCTGGATGCTATTCGCTGCCGTTGGGATCATTTACGCGGCACTGTTATTATTGCGCTTTAGCTGGTTATGGCTGATGAAAAATACCAGCAAGATACTGATAAAGAAAAAACCGCTGCATTTTGCTACCTATACCACCCGTGAATTGTGGTTAGCTTCATTTGCGGGGGTTCGTGGAGCCATTACGCTGGCTGGTGCGCTGTCTGTGCCATTGTTCTTGCCGGATGGTGATCCGTTTCCCGCGCGTTATCAGTTAATTTTTATTGCCGCGGGCGTGATCTTGTTCTCCCTCTTTGTGGGCGTTATCGCCTTGCCTTTACTGCTGCGTGGCATGAAAGTCGGTGATAAGCTGGCAGACCTTAATGAAATCAGAATGGCAAAATCGGCAATGGCTGAGGTTGCGATTGTCAGTATGAATAAGATGGAAGAGCGTCTATCGGCCAATACCGAAGAGAAACTGGATGCAGAAGTCATTAGCGAAATTGCTTCCAGAGTCACCGGCTATTTGCGCCGCCGAACTGCAGGAACGGATGAAATTGAGCATAACCTGATGGTGGAAGATCTGGAACGCCGCTTCCGTCTGACGGCATTAAGGGCTGAGCGGGGGGAGTTATATCACTTGCGCGCAACCCGTAAAATTAGTAATGAAACACTGCAAACGTTGCTGCACGAGCTTGATTTGCTGGAAGCGCTTTTAGTGGAAAAAAATCAATAAAAAGGTAAAAGATCAATAAATTATGTGGCTGTTAACGATCACAACATTTTTGTGGGCCGCTTCATTTAGCTTGATTGGCGCTTATCTCGCAGGTCAGGTTGATAGCTGGTTTTCTGTTCTTGTCAGGGTCATGTTGGCCGCAATGGTATTTTTACCCTTTTTGCGCTGGCGTGGGTTATCGCTGAAAGTGATTTCGCTGTATATGGCCGTTGGTGCCTGCCAGCTTGGTGTAATGTATCTGTTTGTCTTTCACGCCTATCACTACCTGACGGTGGCAGAATTTTTGCTGTTTACCATTATGACGCCGCTCTATGTCACGTTATTTTATGATTTGATGGGGCGTCAGCGATTGCGCTGGGGTTATGCCTTGAGCTCTATATTAGCCGTGGCGGGTGCAGCGATTATTCGTTATGACCAATTGAGTGAATCGTTCTGGATTGGCCTGGTGTTAGTACAACTGGCCAATATTTTCTTTGCAATTGGGCAGGTCGGTTATAAGCGCTTGATGGAGATCCATCCGATCCCGCAGCGAACCGCATTTTCATGGTTCTATCTGGGCGCTTGCGTTGTCGCTGTTATTGGCTGGCTGATGTTTGGTGATCCCCAAAAACTGCCAACAACGCAGCTACAGTGGGGAGTCTTGATTTGGCTGGGTGTTGGAGCATCAGGTGTTGGCTACTTTATGTGGAACTATGGTGCCACTCAGGTGGATGCCGGAACACTGGCAATTATGAATAATATGCTGGTTCCGGCGGGACTGTTGGTCAATTTTGCAATTTGGCAGCAGCATCCCAACTGGCTGAGTTTTACCATTGGAGGCAGCCTGATTGTTGCGTCACTTTGGGTGCATCACCGCTGGATATTGAAACCCGTTTCACCAACGGTAAACTATCCACCGCGTGCTGGCGCGCAGAACGAATAAATGTATCAATAGCAGGTTGGCACTGCTCTCCTTCCCGGCTGGCGGCGTACAATCTGCTCCATAACCCTTCTCCCAACGTTTTAGTGACAACTAATCCTTGTCTTTCGAATGTTTCCACTGCCCAGTGCGGCAACGCGGCAATGCCCAATCGGGCGGCAACCATCTGAATCAACAATAAGGTATTGTCGACAGTTTTTAATGTTGGAGTCACGTCCGCTGGCTGGAGAAAACGTCGCCAGATGTCAAACCGTTGTCGCTGGACAGGATAAATCAGCAAGGTTTCAGCGGCAAGATCATGTGGGCGAATATCGCGTTTATTCGCCAGTGGATGATCCGGGGCAATCACCAGCTTCACCTCATAATCAAACAGCGGCGTATAATGCAGGTTGCTGTCTGCAATAATGTCAGATGTCAGGACAATATCCAGCTCGCGTTTTTGCAGTGCCGGTTGCGGATCAAATGTCACACCCGATTTGAAATCCACGTTAACCTGCGGCCAACTTTCACGAAAACGCTTAAGTGCGGGGGTCAGCCATTGGATACAGCTATGACACTCAATGGCAATGCGTAAGTTTGTCTCTTCCGGTTCATGGCATTGACGTAAGGAAGCGGTCACCAAGGGCAAAACTTGTTCTGCCAACTTTAATAAAACCTCCCCCTGAGGGGTTAGTTTCAAAGGCTGGCTTTTACGAATGAATAACTTAAACCCCAGCCGATGTTCTAATTCACTGAATTGATGAGAAAGGGCGGATTGCGTCTGATGCAAATAATTTGCCGCCGCTGCAAGTGAGCCACAATGGTTGAGTGCTTGTAGCGTTTTTAAGTGTTTTAGTTCGATCATGAAAAACCTTCAAGATGATAATGAATAATTTGCGCTTGTGGTTTATACACTACCTGTTGATTATAGAAGTGTAAACATCTAGACGGCTAAAATTTCACGGGTGACGACATGACGGTTTTGAATCATACATTAGGTTTTCCACGTATCGGCTTGAAAAGAGAGCTAAAAAAGGCGCAAGAAAGCTATTGGGCTGGCAAAATTTCTCAACAAGAATTGCTGGAAACAGGGCGTGAATTACGTACACGTCACTGGCAACAACAAAAAGAAGCGGGCGTTGATTTAGTTCCGGTTGGTGATTTTGCCTGGTATGACCAAGTATTGACCACAAGTTTGTTATTGGGCAATGTTCCTCCGCGTCATCAAAATGAAGATGGTCATATTGATCTGGATACGCTGTTCCGTATCGCCCGTGGTCGGGCACCAACAGGTACACCAGCGGCGGCTTCAGAAATGACGAAATGGTTCAACACAAACTATCACTATATCGTACCTGAATTTCAGGAAGGGCAGGAATTTAAACTGGGTTGGACGCAATTGTTGGATGAAGTCGATGAAGCCCTGGCATTGGGACACAAAGTCAAACCTGTTCTTTTGGGACCAGTGAGCTATTTATGGCTTGGCAAGGTGAAAGGCAAAACGTTTGACCGCCTGTCTCTGTTAAAAGATATCCTTCCGGTATACCAGCAAGTGCTGGCAGCATTGGCGGAACGTGGCATTGAGTGGGTGCAGATTGATGAACCCGCTCTGGTACTGGAACTCCCCGAAGAGTGGTTGGCGGCATTCTCAACGGCTTATCAATCACTTGAAGGACAAGTGAAATTATTGCTGACGACCTATTTTGATAGCATCGGCCACAATCTGGAAACGGTCAAATCGCTGCCCGTGCAAGGATTGCATGTTGATTTGGTGGCAGGACAGGATTCCCTTGAAGATTTGGATAAATCGTTGCCAGAAGATTGGTTACTTTCCGTGGGGGTGATTAACGGGCGCAATGTTTGGCGAGCCGACTTGAGTGAGAAATACCAGCTTGTCGCACCATTGGTTGGTCAGCGAAATGTGTGGATTGGCACTTCCTGTTCATTGCTCCATAGCCCCATTGACCTGAATGATGAAACGGGGTTGGATGAAGAGGTGCAAAGCTGGTTTGCTTTCGCATTACAGAAATGTGCGGAACTTTCTTTGTTGTCACAAGCATTGAATGCGCCGAAAGGCAGCAAACAGGCGGAACTTGATGCCTATAGCGCGCCAATTCGCGCCCGTCGCAGCTCTGCAAGGGTGAATAACCCAGTGGTCGCTGAGCGCATTGCGGCAATTAAGCCACAGGATAGTGAACGCAATCAGGTATACCCTGAGCGTGCCAAGCTCCAGCGCCAACGTTATAACTTACCACTGTGGCCAACAACGACCATCGGTTCATTCCCGCAAACAACGGAAATTCGTAGCCTGCGTCTCGATTTCAAAAAAGGCCGAGTGGACAATGCATATTACCGAACGAATATCAGTGAGCACATCAAACAGGCGATTCAAGAGCAGGAGCGTTTGGGGCTGGATGTCCTGGTTCATGGTGAAGCTGAACGTAACGACATGGTGGAATATTTCGGCGAGCACTTTGATGGTTATGTCTTTACCCAAAATGGTTGGGTACAGAGTTACGGTTCCCGTTGTGTGAAACCACCGGTCATTATTGGCGATATTAGCCGTCCAGAGGCGATAACAGTAAACTGGGCGACCTATGCGCAATCCTTGACGGAAAAACCCGTCAAAGGCATGTTGACAGGGCCTGTAACCATTCTCTGTTGGTCATTCCCAAGGGAAGACCTCAGCCGTGAAACCATTGCGAAACAGATTGCACTGGCTCTGCGTGATGAAGTTGATGATTTGCAGAAAGCGGGTATTGGCATCATCCAGATTGACGAACCTGCGTTGCGTGAAGGCTTGCCACTGCGCAGAGAAGAGTGGCAGGAATATTTGGAATGGGCGGTGGATGCTTTCAAACTCAGTGCAGCAATTGCGAAAGACGATACTCAAATCCATACCCATATGTGTTATTGCGAGTTCAATGACATCATGCCTTCCATTGCAGCGTTGGATGCAGATGTGATCACCATTGAAACGTCGCGCTCGGATATGGAATTGCTGGATTCATTTGAAGATTTCTCATATCCGAATGAGATAGGGCCTGGCGTATATGACATTCACTCGCCAAACGTCCCTAGTGTTGAATGGATTGAGGCATTGCTACGCAAAGCGGCTGATCGTATCCCGGTCGAGCGCTTGTGGGTGAACCCAGACTGCGGCCTGAAAACGCGTGGTTGGACAGAAACCCGACAAGCTCTGGCAAACATGGTCGAAGCGGCAAAACATTTACGTTCTTCATTAAACAGTTAACTTAAAGTTTAGACGTTCAATTTAAACGCAATACGTTGTGCAGATACCCGCCACAGTTAAGACAATGTGGCGGGTTATTCATTTCTCTGGTTGTTTATTTTTCAACAGTTCCATCCCTGCGGATGTTAGGCCTGGATTTTTCGGGACTTCGGATTTTACCGTTGGGAATCAGCTTATTGATTAGGTTAGGCAATCCCTAATTTTCAATCTAATCTATCCAGCATATGCTGGAATGGTTTTGATATTAAGAAGTTTTTCTTATGATAGGTTTGTCTTTCACACAAGTGTGTGAAATGGCATTTTATGTAATTTTATTAAAAATGCTTTAAATTCAAATTATTACGATTTTTTCTGTGATGAAATATAAACTATGAATGTGATATTTGTCGTTTTTTTGTGAAGTGACCTATGTGAAGATTAACAAAGCAACAAAATGTCGTACAACACCAGGGAACTACATAAATTAATAAAATAGAGATGATAAGAAGTGGAAGCAATGAAAGCCGGCATTCCAACTCAATCCTATTTGGCATTAGCATCACTTTTACTCAAGCTGATTATTGGTATGACATAAGGAGTCTGAAACTTATAAAAAAACGGATAAAAGATGAAATTTACTCCATCAATAAGAGATAACGTGTTGAATGATTAAGATGTACAAGATAGCAATTTTACCAGAGGAGCAGCTATGGCTATCAAACTTGGAGTGATTGCTGATGATTTCACTGGCGCAACTGATATAGCCAGTTTTATGGTGCAAAATGGCTGGAAGGTTACCCAGTTGTTAGGCGCACCAGATGAAAACACCCCTGTTCCCTATGATGTCGATGCTATCGTTATTAGTCTGAAAAGTCGTTCTTGTCCTAGTGATGAGGCGGTTGAGCAATCTTTAAAATCTTGTCGATGGCTACGATATAAGGCAGGTTGCCGACAATTATTTTTCAAGTATTGCTCCACTTTTGATTCAACCCCGGAAGGAAACATCGGACCCGTTATGGATGCCTTGATGGATGAACTTCAAACTGATCTTAGCCTGATTTGTCCAGCACTTCCCGTTAACGGACGGACAGTCTTGGACGGGAATTTATTGGTCTATGGGCAATTATTGAACGAAAGTGGAATGCAGTACCACCCCATTACTCCGATGAAAGATTCTAATTTACTGCGTCTGATAGAACAGCAAGCAAAAGGGACAGCGGGTTTGGTCGATCTTCATTGTGTACGTCAGGGGAAAGAGGCGATTTGTTATCAATTGAAATCATTACACCAACAAGGTATCCGTTATGCGGTAGTCGATACTGTGACTATGGAGGATTTGTCACCGATAGCTCAAGCAGTATCGGAAATGATTCTTGTGACTGGTGGTTCAGGTTTAGGAGCCGCTCTTGCTTGTTACCATACGAAACAAACGAGGACAACATCAGTAATTGGGGAAATTCCACCAGCCAGAGATAGAAAAGCTATCATTCTTTCTGGAAGCTGCTCAGTTATGACAAACAAGCAAGTCATTGAATATAAAAAAATTGCACCTGCCATGCCATTGAATGTAGGTGAATGTATCAATGATCCAGAATATGTCAACAAATTGATAGATTGGTTCATTCAGCAACCAGTAAATGGTTTTGCGCCGATGCTATATGCGACACAACCTCCTGAGTTATTGGAAATGATCCAGCAGCAGTATGGTGTTATAGCGGCAAGCCATGCTGTTGAGCGTTTCTTTGCTGAAATTGTAAGAAAACTGAGAGATCAGGGCGTTAATACTTTCATTGTTGCAGGCGGAGAAACTTCTGCTCAAGTTGTACAGAGTTTGGGAATTGACCAATTCAGTATTGGTACATCTATTGCTCCCGGTGTTCCTTGGGTACATGATCCACACACTGATTGCTGGTTTGCCTTGAAATCAGGTAATTTTGGTGAGATTGATTTCTTTCGGTATGCACAGGAGATGTACTCTATGTGAAAAGAGCCTTTCTGGCTTAGTTAGTATAAGCTGGTTTAATGTTTACTTTATGATATTAGAGGAAAATATAGGGAAGAGAATATCATTTATTCACCGCTACATTGTAGAATGACACTAAATGTATAGGGTAAAAAATGCACATTTAAGTATCGTATATCGAGCGATAATCGTATAAAAAATTTTTTATATATAACAAAATATCAAATAGATGGGATGCTATTGTATTTTCATATTCCCGTATTCAACCGTTACCTTCCATATATACCAATCTAACTTCAAGTTGCCGTTTGCAAACCAACGAGAGTGTTTATATCTTCCCGCTATGCGGGGAGATATAAGACGCATCTTGAAAGGCGATTGGTATATATCCTTTGTGAAAAATATCTTTTTTTTATCACGCCATGTTACGCCATGAGCGTAGACTATGTATTCTCTAAAAGGGAAAGTTATTTTTACTCTGGGATAATAAAGTTATTTAATAAATTGAGAGGATTGCCACAAAATGCAATACTATTTTGTTTGAAAATCATGATTCAGTTGTCGGAAGTAAGATATTACGGCAAGCTTTTTCGACATAAATGATTGGAAGATTACACAAAGCCTTATTTGACACCACTAAACAGGTTTTATTACTCCGTAATTAAATCGCATATAGGGGATTTGGCGGTGTATTGTCCCAGATAATAAAGGTAAATTATGGCTAAATTTGCAGCGAACTTAAGTATGATGTTTAACGAAGTTCCATTTACCGCACGTTTTGAGCAAGCAGCAAAAGCGGGTTTTAAAGGTGTTGAATATCTATTTCCTTATGAAGAATCACCGGAGGAACTTTCCAATTTATTGAAAAAAAATCAATTGATACAGGTATTATTTAATATGCCTGCAGGAGATTGGGATTCTGGTGATAGAGGGATCGCGTGTTTACCTGGACGAGAGAAGGCTTTTGCAGATGGAGTGCATAAAGCGTTGGAATATGCGCGAGCACTAGGTTGTAAACAAGTTCATGCAATGGCTGGAAGATGGGATAAAAAATTTACGAAGGAACAACAATGCGAGTGTTATATCACCAATCTTCAGTACGCCGCAGATGTGATGGCCAAACATGATATCAAAATCTTAATTGAACCGATCAATACTCGTGATATGCCTGGCTATTTTTTGACAACACAAAATCAGGCGGAAGAGTTACTGAAATATATTGATCGGCAAAATGTTTTTATCCAGCTAGATCTTTACCATTGTCAAATTATGGAAGGAGATTTATTGAAAACAATAGAACGGCTATGGGGTAAATTCAGCCATATACAGATTGCCTCGGTGCCTGAACGTAATGAGCCAGATAGAGGTGAAGTCAATTATTTCTGGTTGATTAGGAAATTGGATGAGATGGGATATCAAGGTTGGTTTGGATGTGAATATCATCCAGAAAATAGTACGGAAGAAGGACTTGGGTGGTTAGTAAGGGCTTAATCATGATTGTACTGTTAATGTAGCAGGAGAGGTCATGAACCCCTCAGAGCGCAGAGATTTTATTTATTTTTATTTACATGAACATAGGGCAGTCTCTATTAGCACTTTAGTAAAGTTGATAAGTGTTTCTCACATGACTGTGAGGCGAGACATCCGCATTTTAGAAGAAGAAGGAAAAGTTATTAGTATCGCCGGAGGTATCCAGCTAAATGATGCGTTGCGGCAAGAACTACCATGGAATGAAAAAGCACTTATCCATCATCGCCATAAACGAGCAATAGGTAAATATGCGGCCTCATTAGTGGAAGACGGACAGGTGGTCTATTTGGATGCAGGGACTACGACATTTGAAATGGCACAGGTATTGGCGGAACGCTTTAACCTGACAATCATTACGAATGATTTTTCGATTACTCAGCATTTGATGAATAAACCACAACTGAATTTGTTTCACACTGGAGGACAGGTAGATAAACGTAATTATTCTTGTGTAGGTAATAGCGCGGCTATGGTACTGCGTACTTTAAATGTAGATATTGCATTTATTAGTACCAGCTCATGGGATCTTGAGCATGGAATTTCCACGCCACATGAAGAAAAAGTATTGGTGAAACAGGCATTGTTCGAAATAGCCCGTAGGAAAGTATTGGTTTCTGATAGCAGTAAGTATGGAAAATATGGAATGTTTCGTGTTTGCCCTCTCTCATGTCTGAATGACATTGTATGTGATGGACAATTACCGATGTCAGTGCAACAACAATTAAAGGAATTAAATATGGATCTACACATTGTCAATATATAAGCGTAATAAAAAATAATATAAGGATATTAAAAAATATAACCTCACCTACAAAAATAGTTCTGAGAGACTATAAAGGAGAATTCTATATGAAAATCATTATTACTGGTGGCGCAGGTTTTTTGGGCCAGCAGTTAGCGTTTACTTTACTTCAAAATAGGTTAGCATTTAATTTTGACCAATTGGTTCTAACTGATATTCAATGTCCTGTTTCCCCTATCAATGATCCACGAGTGCAATGTTTAGCGCTGGATTTGACGCAAGAAAATTCGGCTGAAAAACTCATTGATGCAGAAAGTGATATTTTGTTTCATTTAGCTGCTATTGTCAGCAGCCATGCGGAACAAGACTTTGACTTAGGTATGAAAGTTAATTTTGATTCGACACGAAACCTATTGGAGGCTATTCGTAACAAGAATCCATCACTGAAATTTATTTTCACTAGTTCATTGGCTGTATTTGGGGGAGTTTTACCAGAAACAGTAACCGATCACTATGCTGTTAATCCTCAATCCTCATATGGTACACAAAAGGCCATGTGTGAGTTGATGATAAACGATTATTCTCGCAAGGGATATGTTGATGGACGAGTTCTCAGATTACCCACTATCAGTATCCGTCCAGGTAAACCCAATAAGGCGGCCTCTTCATTTGCTAGTGGAATTATTCGTGAACCATTGCATGGAGAGAGTTGCATTTGCCCTGTTTCCCGTGAGCTTGTGTTGTGGCTTTCGAGTCCTGAAACAGTCATTCGCAATTTTATTCATGCAGCCAAGATTTCAGCAGATAAATTGGGTTCTTCACGCATTGTAAATTTGCCTGGGATCAGTATCACAGTACAAGGGATGCTTGATGCACTGAAAGACGTAGCAGGACAGAAGACCACAGAGCTTATTTGCTTTGAGTTAGATGAAAACATCAACCGAATTGTGGAAAGTTGGCCTGGAAATTTTGATATTAGTCGAAGCCTCGCCTTGGGGTTTAGTGCTGACTGTTCATTCAGTGATGCTATTCGTTCATTTATTGCTAATGATAAAGATTGAGATGGAGCTTGATGATGACACCTTATATTCCACTAATTGGATTGGCTGTAGCTGTATTTACTTTGATCTTTCTAGTCTTGAAGACCCGAATTCATGCTTTGCTTGCTATGCTGATTTCGGCCGTCATCGCTGGAGTCACCGGTGGTTTAACTATTACGAATACCGTTGAAGTGATTACTAAAGGATTTGGATCAACGTTAGGTAGTATCGGTATTGTGATCGGCTTGGGGATCATGATGGGACGGATACTGGAGGTTTCCGGTGCTGCCGAAAAAATTGCTTATAGTTTAATTAATTGGTTAGGTAAGAAACGTGAGGAATGGGCGCTGGCAATGACTGGGTACATTGTTAGTATTCCTATTTTTGTCGATACGGCTTTTATTCTACTTTATCCTCTGGTTAAGGCATTGGTGAAGAAAGGAAAACGAAATATATTGACATTGGGAGTTGCATTGGCAGGAGGACTGGTAGTGACTCACCATGTTGTTCCACCAACGCCTGGGCCACTTGGTGTCGCTGGGATCTTTGGTGTGGATATCGGCGCAATGATGTTAGTCGGTATTATATTGGCTATTCCATGTGTTATTTGCATCACTTTCTATGCAAAATGGTTGGCGATTAAATATCCAGAATATCAGTATGTTGAGGAAAGCCCAGAAGACCTGAAACAGATTCATCAGCGTTACATGGAAGAAAAAGCGAATAAACCGCTACCAAGTTTAACGCTTTCTCTTTTGCCTATTATTGTCCCAATAGTCCTGATTTTGGTTAAAGCAATCAATAATGTGTTATTGCAATTTGACATATTTTTTGAAAAAGGAAAATATTTCTATTTTCAACTCTTTGATTTCCTTGGTTCACCTATTATTGCTTTAGCAATCAGCGTATTACTGGCGATTTATACGCTAATGCCAAAAGTCAGTAAACACGAGATTACTGAGCATCTGGAAACGGGGTTACAAACAGCAGGGATTATTCTGTTGGTTACTGGTGCTGGTGGAGCATTAGGCGCAGTCTTACGTGAAAGTGGGGTAGGAACTTTTATGGCGCAACAGATCGCTAGCCTACCAATAACGCCGATTTTAATCCCATTTATCATTGCGACATTAGTACGTTTAATTCAAGGTTCCGGTACAGTCGCAATGATAACAGCAGCTTCTATTTCAGCACCGGTAATCAGCCAGATACCCGATATCAATATGCTATTAGCTGCCCAAGCTGCAACTATAGGCGCACTGTTTTGCAGCTACTTCAATGATAGTTTGTTTTGGGTGGTCAACCGAATGATGGGCATTAAAGATGCAAAACAGCAAATGATAGTCTGGTCAATACCGACAACCATTGCGTGGGGGGTTGGGCTGTGTGGAATACTAATTCTTAACCTTATTATGTAATTTGTCATCATTAACCTTGCTCTGACAATTACCTATTTTACTCAGGTAATTGTCAGGCCATAACTCCCTTCTCTCTCGTTGCCACGCCCCCGATTTTCCAGCAAATACTCATCTTATCTCCGCAATACATCTTTGTGGATCACGTTGTCGAACAGATATTGCCTGGTCTGGATCCCTGGAAGAATATCGATTTCTGATAGCGAAAAGCATAGCAAATATGGCATGTTTCAGTTTATCCATATTTAATGAGGTTTTGTGATGGCGTTTTATATTCCAATTATTGGATTGGGAGTGGCAGTATTTACACTGATTTTTCTGGTCTTACGCACGCGTGTTCATGTACTCATTGCTATGCTAATTGCGGCAATCATCGCTGGAATATCAGGCGGTTTGACCATGAATAATGTCGTTGAGGTGATCGCTAAAGGATTTGGTTCGACACTCGGTAACATCGGTATCGTGATTGGATTGGGATGCATGATGGGGCGAATATTAGAAGTGTCTGGTGCAACAGAACGGATCGCCTATAGCCTGATTCAATGGCTAGGTAACAGGCGTGAAGAGTGGGCTTTGGCGATCACCGGTTATATTGTCAGTATCCCCATATTTGTGAATTCGGCTTTTGTGATCCTCTATCCGCTGGTGAAGGCATTGGCGAAGAAAGGTAAACGCAATGTATTGTCCCTTGGGGTGGCGCTGGCGGGAGGGTTAGTGGTCACTCATCATATCGTCCCCCCAACGCCAGGGCCGCTAGGTGTCGCCGGAATATTCGGGGTGAGTATCGGCCAAATGATGTTGGCAGGTATGCTACTGGCGGTTCCCTGTGTTATTGGGATTACCTGCTATGCAAAGTGGTTGGAGACTAAATACCCTGAATATCAGCTTGATGATACAGAAGAAAATGCCGCAAATTTGCAACAAATTTATCAGGATTATCGAGACGAAAAAGAGCAAAAAACGCTTCCGAGCCTATTTCTTTCCCTTTTACCCATCGTCGTACCCATTGTGCTGATTTTTATTGGTGTCATTAACGGAATGATACTGAAAACGGATGCGTTTGCCGGTAAGGAAAACGCTTTCTATTTTCAGATTTTTAATTTTCTTGGCTCACCCATTATTGCGCTAGCCATCAGTGTATTACTGGCGGTTTATACCTTGATGCCAAACGTCAGCAAACATGAAGTGATTGAACATTTGGAGACAGGGTTAAAAACGGTAGGCATTATTTTATTGGTGTCAGGAGCGGGAGGGGCGCTAGGTGCGGTATTAAATGAAAGTTCAACCGGGACGATATTAGCGCATTATATTGCCAGCCTGCCGATAACACCCGTTTTGATCCCATTTATCATTGCAACGCTTATACGCATCATCCAAGGCTCTGGTACGGTCGCCATGATAACTGCGGCCTCTATTTCTGCACCTGTTATCAAGCAGATACCGGATGTGAATATGCTGGTGGCAGCTCTGGCTGCGATGATGGGGACACTGTTTTTCAGTTACTTCAATGACTGTTTTTTCTGGGTGGTTAACCGGATGATGGGGATTAAGAATGTGAGGCAGCAGATTATCGTCTGGTCGATTCCTACCACGATTGCATGGGGAATTGGGTTGTGTGGTGTGCTGCTTCTTAATCTCGTTATGTAGATTTTGATGTGAATATTTTTGTGTGAATAGTGATAGCCCCCAATCGAGTGGGTTTGTACTTAATTGTGATATTTATCACAAATATATGTACGTGTTTCTTTTTAATGTCAATTAAAGATGATTTTAATCACTAAAAAGTGTCAGAGTATTGACTAAATTTAGGTATTCATATTTTGAATCATGTCCGTTGAGGAATCTGATATGTCTGATGTATTTCACTTAGGTATCACCAAAAGCGATCTACAAGGTGCGGCGCTGGCGATTGTGCCAGGTGATCCTAACCGTGTTGAAAAAATTGCCCGCCTGATGGATAACCCAGTGCATCTGGCTTCCCACCGTGAATTTACAACCTGGCGTGCAGAAATTGACGGGAAGGCCGTGGTTGTCTGTTCTACAGGCATTGGTGGCCCCTCAACATCGATTGCCGTAGAAGAACTGGCACAGTTGGGAGTGCGTACTTTCCTGCGCATCGGAACAACGGGAGCGATCCAGCCACATATCAATGTTGGGGATGTATTGGTAACGACCGCTGCGGTTCGTTTGGATGGTGCCAGCTTGCACTTTGCCCCCATGGAGTTTCCGGCCGTTGCCGATTTTGAGTGTACAAATGCCCTGTACGAAGCCGCAAAAGCGTCAGGTTTAGCTACCCATGTCGGTATTACGGCATCTTCCGATACCTTCTATCCAGGGCAAGAGCGCTATGATACCTATTCTGGCCGCGTTGTTCGCCACTTCCAAGGCTCGATGAAAGAGTGGCAAGACATGGGGGTCATGAACTTTGAGATGGAATCAGCAACCTTGCTGACGATGTGTGCAAGCCAGGGACTGCGTGCCGGTATGGTGGCAGGGGTGATCGTTAACCGTACCCAACAGGAAATTCCAGATGTTGAGTTGCTGAAAAAAACAGAAAGCAATGCGTTGGCGATTGTTGTGGAGGCAGCTCGTCGCCTGCTGTGATGTCTTTTTTTCATCAGGGGCCGGAACACTCTGGCCCTTCCTTCTATACACTCTTCTCTTTCCTTTATTTAAAAATTTGATAATGTCATAACATTTTGTATTAGTCGTTATGTTGCTCTAATAATGATTAATCGAATCCAGTAATATCAAACAATTATTGGTTTCCATAACATACTGTACCTCATCGATTTCAAGTTACGGCGAGTAAGGCCGTAAATTGAAAGGTATTTTTATCGCAATTAAGAGTGATTATGACTACAACATTTCTATCTCATCCTTCATTACTTCCCCTAAATGGCGGTATTAATTTTCGTGATTTAGGTAATAAGACCCTCAATAATGGCGCTAAGATTAAATCAGGATGGTTATTTCGTTCCGGTTCAATGGACCGATTGACAGAAAACGATCAGGCTTTTTTAGTCGATCAAAACCTTTTGCAGATCATTGATTATCGCGATAACAGCGAAATTATGGATAAACCCGATCGAATATGGCATGGGGCGCATTACCACCATGCTCCTGCTAACCCGCTTTCCAACGAAGTGGATGCGAATCTGGATAAGCTAGACAAAGAGATATTGGAACGATTCGACGCGAAAATGTTTATGTCCCGCTTATATGAATTGCTCCCCATCAATAATCCAGCTTATAAGACACTGGCAACATTATTGCTACAACCAGAGAAAGGTGGAATTGTGCAACATTGCGCAGTGGGTAAAGACAGGACGGGAGTCGGCTCTGCACTGGTTTTATTCGCACTGGGTGCTGATCTGGATACGGTGATGGAAGATTATTTGTTGACCAATATCACACTGGCGCCGTATCGAGACTATTTATTGAATGAGCATGCAAAAACGATGAGTGACAGCGTAGTAGAAAAATTTGCCTATGTTTATTCAGTGAGAGAAGAGTTTTTACTCACTGCAATCGATAGCATTAACCAACATTATGGTAGCGTAGATATTTGGCTAGAAAAGGATATCGGGCTAGATATTACTGCACGTGAAAAATTACAAACTTATTTTATCGAATAAATCAATTGGGTTAGCATTGAGCGGCTTGTTCAGGGCTAGCCTAAATATTCCACAGACAACACAGGAAAGATGAATGTGAGCCTGCATGAAATCATCGAATCAGTTATAAACTTTGTTAAAGCACATGAACCTTGGGCAATTCCCATTATTTTCCTACTGGCCTTTGGTGAATCGTTGGCCTTTATTTCCCTTTTGCTGCCAGCAACGATCATTTTATTGGGGTTAGGGGCATTGATTGGTGAAAGTGGGTTAACCTTCTGGCCAATATGGATAGCCGCGGCCGTCGGTGCTTTCTTTGGCGACTGGGTTTCTTACTGGTTTGGTTTCCATTACAAAGAAAATGTCGGCAAAATATGGCCACTTTCTCGCCATCCGCAAACTTTAGTTCGCGGACATCGTTTCTTTGAACGGTGGGGCGTATGGGGCATTTTCATTGGACGTTTTTTTGGTCCGTTGAGAGCCGTTGTACCGTTGGTTGCGGGCATTTGTGCCATGCCAAAACGCCATTTTCAGCTCGCAAACTTAACTTCTGCATTGATTTGGGCATTTGGTATCTTAGCACCAGGAGCGTTTGGCCTGCGTTGGTTGGCAGAATGGATGGGATAATTGCGAGTCGCTTTGCAAACTGAAAGAGAGCCAATAAATATTCTGGACATCTATACAGCCTCTATTTAACTTACATTGAAACGGGTGAATCAAAAAAGTTGGCCGAAATTTAGCGACAGTGATGTCAGCAAACAATGGTGTTAACGAAAGATAGTGTGAGCTGAAAACGGTGTTAGTGAGGGGGCTAGGTGGATATCCAGTGGTTATACATGCTGATTGGTGGTTTAAGTGGATTGCTGGGCGGAGGGATCTTCGTCTGGCTTTTTGTTCAGCAGAAGATCCAGCAAAAAGAACAGGAACTGCGTGGATTATATAGCCAATTGGCGGTCAGCCATGAAAAGCTGGAGCAATCCCATTATTGGCGTACTGAATGTGATCAACTCAGCCAAGAATTACTGGCTCAACGCGAAATTAACAGTGTGCAGGAAGCAGAGTTGCGAGAATTGAGCACTCGGCTTGAAGAAAGCAAACTGGCAGCAGAGGAAAAACAACGTTTATTGATTAACAGTGAGCAGCGATTGAGTAGCCAATTTGAAAATCTCGCCAATCGTGTCTTTGAGCAGAATCGACGTCGTACCGATGAGTATCATCGCCAAAATATCAACGATCTTCTGATGCCATTTCGTGAACAACTTGAAGGGTTCCGCCGTCAGGTACAAGACAGCTTTGGGCAGGAAGCGCGTGAGCGCCACACTCTGACCCATGAAATTCGTCATCTTCAACAACTCAATGCACAGATGGCAAAAGAGGCCATCAATCTTACAAACGCCCTGAAAGCAGACAATAAAATGCAGGGAAATTGGGGGGAGATGGTATTGGCTCGCGTTTTGGAAGCCTCCGGTTTGCGAGAGGGACATGAATTCGATACCCAAGTCAATATTAAGGCTGAAAATAACGAGCGTTTTCAACCTGATGTGATTGTGCATCTGCCACAGGGAAAAGAGGTGATTATTGATGCCAAAATGTCGCTGGTCGCTTATGAACGTTATTTCAACAGTGATAATGAAGAACAGCAGGCGCAAGCCTTACAGGAACACATCAACTCCATTAAAGGGCATATCCGTGGCCTGAGCCGAAAAAATTACCAACAATTACTTGGCGTGCGATCACTGGATTATGTTTTGATGTTTATTCCGGTCGAGCCTGCTTACTTGGTGGCGCTCAACCAAGCTCCAGAGTTACTGGATGAAGCGTTGAAACATAATATTATGCTAGTCAGCCCATCGACTTTGCTGGTTGCCGTTCGTACTATCAATAACTTGTGGCGTTATGAATATCAAAGCCAAAATGCCCGTCTGATTGCTGATAAGGCCGCCAGAATGTATGACAAAATGCGATTGTTTGTGGATGACATGCAGGAATTGGGGCAAAGCCTTAATAAAGCACAGGCGAGTTACCATTTCGCAATGAAAAAACTTGTTGAGGGAAGAGGCAATTTGATCAGTCAAGCCGAAGGATTTCGTGATTTAGGGGTGGATGTGAAGCGTCCCATTGATTCACAATTGATTGATAAATCTTCCCAATCGTTGCAGATGAATGAGTGAAGTCTGGATAGGGTTTTGTTGGAAAGGCTGGTACACTGGCTATAAATTTTTTTGAATAAAAAGCGGACAAGTAACATGGCAGATCAACCGAAAGAAACCACTGATTTTGGTTTCCGCACCGTAGCTAAAGAAGAAAAAAAAGAGATGGTGGCAGAGGTATTCCACTCTGTAGCTGCGAAATATGACTTAATGAATGATTTGATGTCATTTGGCATTCATCGTATCTGGAAACGTTTCACTATTGAGGCAAGTGGTGTTCGCCGTGGTCATAAGGTGCTTGATCTTGCGGGTGGAACCGGTGATCTGACCGCAAAATTCTCCCGTATTGTGGGGGAAAATGGTCAAGTTATTTTGGCGGATATCAACGACTCAATGTTGAAAGTTGGACGCGAAAAATTACGCGATATTGGTATCATCGGCAATGTGAGTTATGTCCAGGCCAACGCTGAAGAACTGCCTTTCCCAGATAATTATTTTGACTGTATTACTATTTCCTTCGGTTTGCGTAATGTCACGGATAAAGAAAAAGCCCTGCGTTCCATGTATCGGGTACTTAAGCCGGGTGGACGCCTGTTAGTGCTGGAGTTTTCCAAACCTGTATTGGCGCCGTTGAGCAAGATTTATGACGCTTATTCATTCCATGTGCTGCCCAGAGTCGGCCAGCTAGTTGTGAAAGATGCAGAGAGTTACCGCTACCTGACAGAGTCCATTCGTATGCATCCTGATCAGGAAACCTTAAAAAGCATGATGGAAGAAGCGGGTTTTGATCAGGTTTATTACACCAATATGACGGGTGGGATTGTTGCACTGCACAAAGGATTCAAATTCTGAGATGGAAACCCCCTTATCAAGCCATAGCATGAGTTCTGCGGTATCAAAGGATAAGGTGTTATTTCCGGTATTAACGGCCTTTTTGGAAACAACCCTGAATCATCTGTTATATCGCGAAGCTGTATTAAAACCTGCCCGCTTGAGATTGGCAGGTAAAATACTGTCCATCGAACTGAAAGAAATCAAAACACCATTGATATTGATATTCAGTGAGAGGCGAATGGATGTTTTGAGCCAATGGTCAGGATCGGTGGATTGCTCAATGAAAGCAACGCTCCCCGCACTCCTCAAGCTACGGGATCGCCAGTGTCTTTCAACCCTGATTAACAGCGGTGAAATTGTCATTGAAGGGGATATGCAGGTTATTCAACAATGGTCTGCTTTGCTGGATATGTCAGAGTGGGACCCTGCGCATTACCTTTCCCCTTATGTCGGTGATATTGTCGCAGAAGGTGCCAACCGAATGATAAAGAAAGGCTTTGAATTTGCCAGCAACGCCATTGCAAAGAAAAAAACCTATTTTATCGAATCATTAACGGAAGAATGGAAAATGGCGCCCAGTGCATTGGAAGTGGCCTATTTCAGTGAAGAAATTAATGCCGTTGCCAGGCAGATAAACCAACTCGAAAAACGGTTGTCGTCACTGGAGGGAAAACATGACACCCAGTGAAATTAGACGACTTTACTTTATCATCCGAGTCTTTCTTTCCTACGGGCTGGATGAACTTATCCCTAATATTCGTTTGACATGGCCGCTGCGTTTTGGGCGTTATTTTTTATTTTGGATACCTAACAGGCATAAAGATAAGCCTCTTGGTGAACGTTTGCGTCTGGCACTACAAGAGCTAGGACCCGTGTGGATCAAATTTGGCCAGATGCTCTCCACACGTCGTGATCTGTTCCCGACGGCGATCGCAGATCAGCTTTCAATGTTGCAAGATCGGGTGGTTCCTTTTGATGGTGCAGTGGCACGAAAATCAATTGAAACTGCATTAGAGGGTGCGCTGGAAACGTGGTTTGAGGATTTTGACCCACAACCTCTGGCTTCTGCCTCTATCGCTCAGGTACATACTGCCCGGTTGAAGGAGAATGGTAAAGAAGTCGTCCTTAAGGTGATCCGCCCAGATATTCTGCCTGTTATTAAAGCTGATGTGCGATTGATGTATCGCTTAGCAAATCTGGTCCCCCTTCTACCTGATGGGCGTCGTCTTCGCCCCCGTGAAGTGGTAAGGGAATACGAGAAAACCTTGCTTGATGAGCTGAATTTATTGCGTGAAGCCGCAAATGCGATTCAATTGCGCCGCAATTTTGAAGATAGCTCGATGCTCTACGTACCGGAAATATATCCTGATTATTGCCGGAAAGATGTTTTGGTGATGGAGCGCATTTATGGCATTCCCGTGTCAGATATTGTGGCTTTAGAAGCACAGAACACCAATATGAAATTGTTGGCTGAGCGCGGAGTTCAGGTATTCTTCACCCAGGTATTTCGTGACAGTTTTTTTCATGCGGATATGCATCCCGGTAATATTTTTGTCAGTTATGACAAACCGGAAGATCCGACTTATATTGGCATTGACTACGGCATTGTTGGCTCTTTGAATAAAGATGATAAACGTTATCTGGCCGAAAATTTTATTGCTTTCTTCAATCGTGATTATCGTCGGGTTGCTGAATTACATGTCGATTCTGGCTGGGTGCCGGCAGATACCAATGTGGAAGATTTTGAGTTTGCCATCCGTACCGTTTGCGAACCGATTTTTGAAAAACCCCTGGCTGAAATCTCATTTGGGCATGTTCTGTTGAACCTTTTTAACACTGCCCGTCGTTTTAATATGGCCGTTCAGCCCCAATTGGTTCTGCTGCAAAAAACGCTGTTGTATGTTGAAGGGTTAGGGCGCCAACTCTATCCTCAGCTTGATCTGTGGAAAACAGCAAAACCTTTTCTGGAAGATTGGCTGCATGATCAGGTTGGGTTTCCTGCCATTGTCCGTGCCTTTAAAGAAAAGGCGCCTTATTGGGCAGAAAAACTGCCAGAACTTCCAGAGCTGGTATATGGCACGCTCCAACAGCACCGACGTTTGCAACGTAGCGTTGATCAGATATCGCAACAATTCAGGGAGCATCAGCTCAGGCAACGCAAGTCTCTTTATTTATTGGGGATCGGGGCAACGCTCTTTATCTGTGGCAGTTTGTTTTTCATCATAGAGCAGAAACATCTGGCATGGGGAATAATCGGGGCGGGAATTGCATCGTGGGGATTGGGTTGGCATCATTTAAACAAACGTCAATAATTCAATAATGATGAACATTAAATGAAGGTAATTTTGCCACGATCCCTGCTATGATTGTATTAATTTTACACATAAATTTCGTTGTTTATGATTAAATCACTATATAGCTTTTCATAATAATGGGACACTCGGATTCCGTAAAATCCTGACTCCTCGCGGCGCGAGGAATAAGGGAATGTCCCACAATTTCGAAATCTTATTGAGTCATATTCTGATGAACAGAGGTAGGTCAGTATGGGTGGTATAAGTATTTGGCAATTACTCATAATTGCTGTCATTGTCGTATTGTTGTTTGGTACTAATAAACTTCGCACCCTGGGTTCAGACTTGGGTGAATCGATAAAGGGTTTTAAAAAGGCAATGAGTGATGATGAAAAACCACAGCAGCCGGAAAAAATGAATCAGGATGCTGAGTTCGAAACTAAAAATCTCACTGAAACGTCTACGGCCGCACAATCTGAAAAATCAGAGAGTAAAAGTAAAGACAAAGAGCAGGTATAACCCGTGTTTGACATTGGTTTTAGTGAACTACTGTTAGTGATGATCATTGGCTTGGTTGTTCTGGGGCCGGAGCGTCTGCCGGTTGCGGTTAAAACAGTGGCTGGCTGGATCCGGGTATTGCGCTCACTGGCGGCTAATGTCCAAAATGAGCTTGCGCAAGAGCTAAAATTGCAAGAGCTTCAGGACTCCTTGAAAAAAATGGAAGAAAAAGCCGATCTGCAATCACTTTCGCCAGAATTGAAAGCATCAATGGAAGAGCTGAAGGATGCGGCTGAATCATTGAAAAATACCTATCAGTTGAAACCGGATGAAATGGGGGAATGGGAAGAAGACGAAACGCATTTTCACTCTTCTGTGCCTCAATCAGTTGCACAGCACTCGCATCCAGGACAGGTAAGTTCGGAGCCAGTCGTTGTCGCGCAATCGGGTGCAACACCAGAGCAACAGAAAAAAAAATCTCCTGAACAAGCAAATGGCGAACACTGAAACATGTCTGTGGATAATACCCAACCGCTTATCAGTCACCTGATTGAACTGCGTAAGCGGATTTTAAATAGCTTAATGACCGTGCTGATCGTGTTTCTGGCATTGGTCTATTTTTCCAATGACATTTATCGGCTTATTGCAGCGCCTTTAATGGAACAATTACCCAAAGGCGCAAATATGATTGCAACCGATGTTGCATCCCCTTTTTTTACACCAATTAAGCTGACCATTATGGTGTCTATCTTTGTTTCGGCACCGATGATCCTTTATCAAGTATGGGCATTTATCGCACCGGCACTGTATAAGCATGAACGCCGTTTGATTATGCCCCTGCTGTTTTCCAGTAGCGTCTTATTTTATCTGGGAATGGCATTTGCATACTTTGTCGTTTTTCCTGTTGTGTTTGGTTTCTTTATCAATACCGTGCCCGCAGGGGTGGTCATCTCGACAGATATCAGCAATTACCTGAGCTTTGTCATGGCGCTATTTATGGCTTTTGGTGTTTCATTCGAAATACCCATTGCCATTATTTTGCTGTGTTGGAGTGGGGTAGTGACGCCGAACTCACTAAAAAGAAAACGGCCTTATATTTTAGTCGGGGCGTTTGTGGTTGGCATGTTGTTAACACCGCCTGATGTTTTCTCACAGACTTTGCTAGCTGTTCCCATGTATTTGCTATTTGAACTAGGAATTTTGCTTTCGCAGTTCTATGTTGGCAAATCGGGGCGCCGTAATGCAGGCAATCCAGAAGATCCGCCAAACAGCGATACGGGTGCTAATGTTAAAAAATAATGGATGCTAAGCATTCATGATTATCGCTAACTGGTTGATGATGTTAACATCATTATCATAAAGCGATGGCTATTAACCCGGCGCGTTGTCGCTGGGTTTTACATTAGGAGAACAGTATGAGCTATGTATTTCCGGGGGCATTTCCCGGTCGCCGTATGCGCCGTATGCGCCGCCATGATTTTTCCCGCCGCTTAGTTGCTGAAAATCAACTGACTGTTAATGACCTGATTTATCCCGTATTTGTTATGGAAGGAACGAATCAGCGTCAGGAAGTCCCTTCAATGCCAGGAGTGTATCGTCTGACAATCGATCTTTTGCTGAAAGAAGCAGAAGAGATTGCCCGACTGGGTATTCCTGTTTTGTCTCTGTTTCCGGTTATTGAAGCGGACAAGAAATCATTGGATGCAAAAGAAGCCTATAATCCAGACGGCTTGGTTCAGCGTTCTGTTCGTGCCCTGAAAGATGCTGTGCCTGAATTGGGGCTTTTGACGGACGTCGCACTCGATCCGTTTACTACCCACGGGCAAGATGGTGTTATTGATCAAGATGGCTATGTTATCAATGACATTACCAAAGAGATTCTGGTTAAACAGGCGCTGTCCCATGCTGAGGCCGGTGCTGAGATTGTTGCGCCAAGCGATATGATGGATGGCCGCATTGGTGCTATTCGTGAGCAGCTTGAGAGGGATAATTATGTCAATACCCAAATTATGGCTTACTCTGCCAAATACGCCTCTTGTTACTATGGGCCATTTAGGGATGCCATTGGCTCCAGCGGTAACTTGAACGGGGGTAACAAGATGACCTATCAAATGGATCCTGCAAATAGTGATGAAGCGTTGCAAGAAATTGCACAGGATTTGCAGGAGGGGGCAGATAGCGTCATGGTTAAACCGGGCATGCCGTATTTGGATGTGATCCGTCGGGTGAAAGAGACTTTTGGTGTGCCAACATTTGCTTATCAGGTTTCTGGTGAATATGCCATGCATATGGCAGCCATTCAAAATGGTTGGTTGCAAGAGCAGCCGGCGATAATGGAATCACTATTGTGTTTCAAACGAGCAGGTGCCGATGGTGTCCTGACCTATTTCGCCAAGCGTGTAGCGCAGTGGCTACATGAGCAAAAATAGTGATTATTGAATCGCTTAGTCTTAAGTTATATACCAGTCCAACTTCAAGTTGTAGCTAGCAAGGCAATGTGAGTGTTGATATCTCCCCGCACGCACAGCGGGAAGATATCAGGCACATCTTGAAAGGCAACGGGTATAGAGTGAAATAAAAAATAGAAACGGGCAATCTTGCCCGTTTCTTGATTAAATTTTAACGAAATACTTATTATCCAAAACCTTAGTGACTTCTTTATTAAGTATATTCAGCAAAAGAATAGAACGGGTTTCCCCATCTGGTTCGTTATAAATTGCTTGAATACCTTCGAAAATTCCCTCAGTGATTAAGACCGTATCACCCGTTATTGGGGTTTCTGGCGCAATATATTCTTGCTCAGTAACCGACATTAATTCATCGATTAATGTTTGTGGAATAATGGCAGGATAAGTGCTGAACCGAACGAAGTAATTTACGCCACGTGTTGAGTTAACCGTAGTGGTATGAATCACCTCAGGATCAAAGTGAACAAACAGGTAATTGGGAAATAGGGGTTCAATAACGGTGGTTCGTTTGCCCCGAATGATTTTTTCAATTTTGGCTGTAGGTGTTAAGCAAATAACGTCCTGTCTCTCTAAGTTCTCTATTGCCCTAGAGATTTGCCCACGTTTACAGTAAAGAAGATACCAATTTCCCATCATATTTCGACTCCATTGCGTAGAGTGCCTAGCATAACAAAACCAGAGCTCAAGGGTCATCAGTAAAGATAAAAGTTACTTAAAGTGTAAACCGTATTTTTTTATATTCTATCGTGTTTGTTTAAAGTCTATATATTGCATTTTAGTGAAAAGTTCTATCCTTGATCACGATAGAGATGATAATTCAAATTTCATTTTAAGTACGATTGCGCTGTATCTGAGCAATCTGCCCCACAAGTTTGCACTAAATTCATTGCTTTTTAGCAGGTTATGAGTTTTCCTTGTAACCCTCATGGGAGGGTTTATAATGGCTTTCCCTCCTTAAAAATCGACACGAATGAACAATATGAAATATCGCGATCTAAGAGACTTTCTTTCCTTGTTGGAACAATCGGGTGAATTAAAACGAATTCATATGGAAGTTGACCCGTATCTGGAAATGACAGAAATCGCAGATCGTACTCTTCGTGCCGGTGGCCCAGCCTTATTATTTGAAAATCCTAAGGGATATTCGATGCCTGTATTGTGCAACTTGTTTGGAACACCTAAACGGGTTGCCATGGGTATGGGGCAGGATGATGTTAAGGCTCTGCATGATGTTGGTAAGCTATTGGCTTTCCTGAAAGAGCCTGAGCCACCAAAAGGCTTTCGTGATTTGATCGGTAAGCTGCCTAAATTCAAACAAGTGTTGAATATGCCAACCAAGCGCCTTAATTCTGCGCCCTGTCAGGAACAGATTTGGGCAGGAGATGAGGTGGATCTTACCCGTATTCCCGTCATGCACTGTTGGCCAGAAGATGCCGCGCCCTTGATTACCTGGGGTTTAACAGTGACGAAGGGGCCGAATAAAGAGCGCCAGAACTTGGGTATCTATCGTCAGCAGGTATTGGGAAAAAACAAACTGATTATGCGCTGGCTATCACATCGTGGTGGGGCGCTTGATTTTCAGGAGTGGTGCCAGGCTCATCCAGGAGAGCGTTTCCCTGTGTCCGTCGCATTGGGTGCTGATCCGGCCACGATATTAGGGGCGGTGACTCCCATTCCTGATACGCTATCTGAATATGCATTTGCTGGATTATTGCGTGGACATAAAACGGAAGTCGTTAAATGTATATCTAATGATCTGGAAGTGCCTGCCAGCGCTGAAATTATCCTTGAAGGTTATATTGAGCCTGGCGAAATGGCGCCGGAAGGCCCATATGGTGATCATACCGGCTATTACAATGAAATAGATATGTTCCCGGTATTTACCGTAACCCATATTACCCAACGCAGTGATGCTATCTACCATTCCACTTACACTGGGCGTCCGCCCGATGAGCCTGCGGTGCTGGGGGTTGCATTGAATGAAGTTCTGGTGCCAATATTGCAAAAACAATTTCCTGAAATTGTGGATTTTTACTTGCCGCCAGAGGGCTGCTCTTATCGACTCGCGGTCGTGACAATGAAAAAACAATATGCAGGCCATGCCAAGCGAGTAATGATGGGAGTGTGGTCATATCTGAGACAATTTATGTACACAAAATTCGTTATCGTTTGTGATGATGATATCAATGCGCGAGATTGGAATGATGTCATCTGGGCGATAACAACGCGAATGGACCCGCAGAGAGATACTGTCTTAATGGAAAATACCCCCATTGACTATCTCGATTTTGCATCGCCTGTTTCTGGGTTAGGTTCAAAAATGGGGCTAGATGCAACCAATAAATGGCCAGGTGAGACACAAAGGGAATGGGGGCGCCCGATCGTGATGAGTGAGGAAATTCGGGCCCGTGTCGATGAAATTTGGGATCAATTAGATATTTTGAAGCGATAAGAGGGAACGCATGACAACATTAAGCTGTAAAGTAACATCGGTTGACTCCATTACAGATACAGTTTATCGGGTTCGTTTATTACCTGATTCGCCTTTTTCTTTCCGTGCAGGGCAATATTTGATGGTCATTATGGATGAAAGGGATAAGCGCCCTTTTTCCATGGCATCACCCCCATCAGAAAAACAGATCATTGAGTTACATATTGGTGCTTCTGAACTCAATCTCTATGCGATGGCGGTAATGGATAGGATCTTGGATCAGAAAGTTATTGATATTGATATTCCATATGGTCAGGCATGGTTTCGAGAAAACAGCGAAAACCCGATGTTATTAATTGCCGGAGGCACGGGATTCTCATATACACGTTCTATCTTATTGGCTGCATTGGAAAAAAATCCTAACCGCGAAATTGCCATTTATTGGGGAGGACGAGAATTGCAACACCTTTATGATTTGGGCGAGTTGCAATCATTGAGTGAACGTTATCCTAATTTGACCGTTGTTCCTGTGGTTGAACAGGTTGATGAACACTGGCGTGGAAGAACGGGCACCGTTCTGAGTGCGGTTTTGGAAGATTTCGGCAGTTTGGCAAACCATGATATCTACATTGCTGGCCGCTTTGAGATGGCTAAAATTGCCCGTGAACGGTTTTGTAGTGAACGCGATGCATCTATCGAACGTATGTATGGGGATGCCTTTGAGTTTATTTAAGCTGTTTACTGATAAAAAAATAAGACGACAAAAATAAAAAACCCGCCCCTAACAGGCGGGAAACTACGGCAACAACTTACTTAGAGTGATGCAATAGACAAGACAGACAAGGGAAAATCAAGAACCATAAATTCAATTGTCAGAGACATTCTATAGCCCAATTTTGATCGCTATACGCGTTCAATAATTGTCGCTATACCTTGGCCTAATCCGATACACATGGTTGATAACCCGAATTGGACATCTTTACGTTCCATCAAATTAAGTAGGGTGGTTGTAATGCGAGTACCGGAGCATCCCAATGGATGACCGAGAGCAATAGCACCACCGTTCAGGTTAATCCTGTCATCCATGCTATCCAGCAGATTCAACCCCTTGATGCAAGCCAAGGATTGTGCAGCAAATGCTTCGTTCAATTCCATGACGCCAATATCCGCAAGGCTTAACCCGGCTTTTTTCAAGGCCATTTGCGTTGCTGGCACAGGGCCATAACCCATGATGGAAGGATCACAACCAACCACTGCCGTTGAACGGATACGAGCGCGAGGCTTTAATCCTAACTCTTTCGCTTTGCTTTCGCTCATGATCAACATGGCAGAAGCGCCATCGGAAAGCGCTGAGGAGTTACCCGCTGTAACACTTCCAGTCACGGGATCAAAAACAGGACGCAGCGTAGCCAAATCTTTTAGATTAGTGTCTGGACGGATCACCTCATCAAAATCGACGAGTTTCAAATTTCCATCAGCATCATGCCCATATAGAGGGACGATTTCATTGGCGAAAGCCTTTAATTTGGTTGCCTGTGCTGAGCGTTGATGAGAACGCAGGGCAAACTCATCCTGCATTTCGCGACTAATATTGTGCATTTTGGCCAGCATTTCTGCTGTCAATCCCATAACCCCTGCCGCCTTGGCAACGTTACGGCTTAATTTGGGATGAAAATCAACACCGTGTGTCATGGGAACATGTCCCATATGCTCAACACCGCCGACCATAATAATACGGGCATCGCCGGTCATGATCATACGGGCACCATCGTGCAGTGATTGCATTGAAGAACCGCAGAGACGGTTAACAGTGACCGCAGGAACTGAATGAGGAATACCTGCCAATAAGGCCGCATTACGTGCGATATTAAACCCTTGTTCCAGTGTTTGTTGTACGCATCCCCAAGAGATATCATCAATATCTTCCGGCTTAACGGCAGGATTGCGCTTGAGTATTGATTTCATCAGATGTGCGGAGAGATCTTCGGCACGGACCTGACGGAATACACCACCTTTTGAGCGCCCCATAGGGGTACGGATACCATCAATAATAACTACGTTTTCCATGTTTTCAGACCTCACGCTTTTTCACCTGGATTAACAGCAAGTTCTGCTGGTGCAGGATAGTAACTTTCATTGCTTTCGGATTTGGCTTTCAGGCCAGCGGGGATGTGATAGAGTGGGCCTAAATGAGCATAACTCTCTGCCATCTTCACATAGGCTGCGGTTCCCATGGTATCCAGGTAACGGAAAACACCACCGTGGAATGGCGGGAAACCCAGGCCATATACCAGAGCCATATCAGCTTCTGCCGGGCTGGCAATGACACCTTCTTCTAAACAGCGAACCACTTCGTTAATCATTGGGATCATGGTTCGGGCAATGATCTCTTCGCCAGAGAAAGTCTGTTTTGGCTTGCTGATGCTTGCCAGTAACTGATCGGTAGTTTCATCCTGCCCTTTTTTCGGTCTGCCTTTTTTGTCTTGGGTATATTTATAGAAACCAACACCATTTTTCTGACCATAACGCTGATTTTCAAATAGTACATCAATGGCATCCCGATAATCGCGAACCATGCGCTCTGGAAAACCCTGGGCCATAACCGCTTGTGCATGGTGAGCGGTATCAATGCCGACAACATCAAGGAGATAAGCAGGGCCCATTGGCCAGCCAAATTCTTTTTCCATGATTTTGTCGATTTGGCGGAAATCACCCCCATCCCGCAGCAACATGCCAAAACCCGCCAGATAAGGGAACAATACGCGGTTTACAAAAAAGCCAGGACAGTCGTTGACAACAATAGGCGTTTTACCCATTTTACTGGCATATGCGACAACACTCGCAATCGTCTTATCTGAGGTCTTTTCTCCGCGAATAATTTCAACCAGCGGCATACGATGTACGGGGTTGAAAAAATGCATACCACAGAAGTTTTCCGGGCGTTTTAGTGATTTTGCTAATTCAGTAATGGGGATTGTCGAGGTATTAGAAGCCAGAACACAATCATTGCCGATATGTGATTCTGTTTCAGCCAGAACCGCCGCTTTAATCTTCGGATTTTCAACAACCGCTTCAACAACAATTTGGGATTGTTCAATACCCGCATAAGTCAAGGTTGGTTGAATGGATGCCAGAATTTTGGCCATCTTCATGGCATCTAAGCGCCCACGTTCAAATTGCTTATTGAGCAGCTTGGCCGCTTCATTGATGCCTAAATCCAGTGCCTGTTGATTGATATCTTTCATCAAGACTGGAATACCCTTGCGCGCTGATTGATAGGCTATGCCTCCGCCCATGATCCCCGCACCCAGTACAGCCGCATGTTTAGCTGTTGTGACAGCTTGCAGGTGTTTTTTCGCCAGCCCTTTAACATATTGCTCATTTAGGAAGATACCGACTAAAGCACGGGCGACAGGGGTATGCGCTAATGATACAAAACTGGCGGATTCCAGTTTCAAGGCTTCATCGCGACCCAGTGTCGCGGCTTTTTCAATGGTTTTTACCGCAGTAATGGGGGCGGGATAATGAGGACCGGCAACCTTCATTACCATCCCTTTTGCTACGGTGAAGCTCATGGTGCGTTCAATTTCATTGAGCGTTAGGGGTATCAATTTAGGCTGACGGGCGGCTTTCCAATCCAGATCGCCTCGGATGGCTTGTTCCAGAATTGAAACGGCAGAATCAGCCAGCTTTTCGGTAGAAACGACAGCATCAACCAGACCATTCTTCAGCGCTTCTTCAGCACTAATATCTTTTCCGGCGGAAATGATTTCAAGGGCATTATCCGTACCAATCAAGCGTGGCAGACGGACGGAACCCCCGAATCCCGGCATAATGCCCAGTTTAGTTTCTGGCAACCCGATACGAAGATCGGGGGATGCGATGCGAAAATCTGTTGCAAGTACCAATTCACATCCGCCGCCGAGGGCGTAGCCATTGATAGCGGAGATAGTCGGAACAGGGAGATCTTCTATGCGATTAAAGATATTATTGGCGAGATCCAGCAATTCATGCAGTTTTCCTGCTGGCGCATTAAAGAGTGATAAAAATTCCGTGATGTCTGCGCCAACAATAAATGCCTGTTTTTCAGAACGTAACAGTAACCCTTTTAGTTCAATTTCTTGCTCAAGGACGGCAACGGCTTTATCCAGTGAAGCAACCGTTTTTGTATCTAATTTATTAATTGCTGCTGGTGCATTGAAGATCAGTTCAGCAATGCCATCTTTTAGCCATTTTACTTGAATAGTTTCACTTAGGTAGAGCATGTCATTCTCCTCAATGAGTGCATACCATCTGGTATGACCAGATGTGGTTGATTGTGATTACTGTGTTAATTTAATGCAAACTAATGATTATTTTTTTGTAGAGCGGATCACAGGTAAGATTTATGACGTGGCGCAATATATTTTGTTAATATTTTGAAAAATATAAATATATTCACTTAGTTTTAGCGAGGATGTTTTTTGCGTAATAGCGGCCACAATAATGAATTGTGGTAATATTTAAGTCCCTGCCAAAAAATCAAAAGGCTAATTAAGATGGAAAAGTTGGCATCTCTGTACCAAGAACATATTAAAATTTTACAAAAACGCGCCAGAGAAATTTTGGAACGAACTCAACTCGACGCCCTGCTTATTCATTCTGGTGAATTATTACGGGTTTTTCTTGATGACAGCCATTATCCGTTTAAGGCAAATCCACACTTTAAGGCTTGGGTTCCTGTCACCAAGGTGCCGAATTGCTGGTTATGGATTGACGGTGTCAATAAACCTAAGCTCTGGTTCTATTTACCGGTAGATTACTGGCATAGTGTAGAACCCCTGCCTGATGGTTACTGGACTCACGAAATAGAAATGATCCATTTGGCAAAAGCTGAAGATATCAGTACAAAACTGAGTGGATTCTCAAAACAGAACACAGCTTATATTGGTGAACAAACTGAGCGTGCTAACTCTTTGGGTATTCTTGCTCACAATATCAACCCAAAAGCTGTTTTGGATTATTTGAATTATCATCGTTCATATAAAACAGATTATGAATTGGCTTGTATGCGTGAGGCGCAAAAAACGGCCGTTAATGGTCATTTGGCTGCCTATGATGCATTTTTATCCGGTGTAAGCGAATTTGAGATCAATATATTCTATCTGATGGCAACAGGACACCGTGATACCGATGTTCCTTATGACAATATTATTGCCTTGAATGAAAATGCGGCTGTTTTGCACTACAACAAATTACAGCAGAGGGTTCCTTCTGACATTCGCAGTTTCTTGATTGATGCCGGAGCAGAATATCATGGTTATGCTGCGGATATCACCAGAACCTATGCAGCAAAACCGAATAACGATTTTGCCTCACTGATAAAGGATCTCAATGAAGAACAGCAGGCGATCATCGGTACAATTAAAACGGGAGTTCGATATACTGACTACCATGTTAATATGCATCAACGCATAGCCAGGATACTGAAAAAACATGATATTCTTCAGGGGATCAGCGAAGAAGGTATGGTTGAGAAAGGTTTGACTACACCATTCTTCCCCCACGGACTTGGCCATCCTCTGGGGTTGCAGGTGCATGATGCGGCTGGATTTATGCAAGATGATAGCGGAACTCATAAGGCAGCTCCGAAAATGCATCCTTATTTGCGCTGTACCCGTATCCTTGAGCCAAGAATGGTTTTAACCATTGAGCCTGGGATCTATTTCATTGAAACTTTATTAGCGCAGTGGCGTGAAAGTGAATATCGCCAGCATTTTGATTGGAAAAAAATCGATATGTTGAAACTTTATGGTGGTATTCGCATTGAAGATAACATCGTTATTCACGATGGAAAAATTGAAAACATGACCAGAGACTTACAATTATCGTAATGAAGCCTTATTTGATCCCTGCGGCTTCAGTCAGCTTTACTGAAGAAATAAAAAAGAGTCGTTTCATTACCCTGCTGGAACACACCAGCGGGGTGGATGAGGCGAAGTTATTTATCCAAAGTATCAAAGATCAATATCCTGACGCTCGACATCATTGTTGGGCGTTTGTGGCAGGGGCGCCGGATGATTCCCAGCAGTTAGGATTTTCTGATGATGGTGAACCCACCGGAACGGCGGGTAAGCCCATGATTGCCCAGTTAATAGGAAGTGGCTTGGGGGAAATTACTGCTGTATCTGTTCGCTATTTTGGTGGCATAAAGCTGGGGACAGGTGGTTTGGTAAAAGCCTATGGCAATGGGGTGCAGCAAGCCCTGAAACTGTTACCAACCGAATACAAAGTCCCGCAGAAGCTGTACCAGTTACAGTGTGAATATTCGCATATTTCAATGATAGAACAGTTGTTACATCAATTCGCTGGGCAAGTGATCGCCAGTGATTATGCTGAAAATGTCACGTTGCAAGTCTCACTGCCAGCTACCCTTGCCGGGGAGATAGGTGATAAATTACGGGATTTGAGCCGCGGTGTGCTGTTTTTAACACCAAAATCGTAATTATTTCGTCATACCGGATTTCTAAGGAACCCGCCGAATGCATTTTCGCGCTATAACCCGTATTGTTGGACTACTTGTCATTCTTTTCTCTGTCACAATGATTATTCCGGGATTGGTGGCATTGATTTATCGCGATGGTGCAGGCAGAGCATTTAGCCAGACATTCGTCTTTGCCCTTGTTATTGGCTTACTATTGTGGGTACCTAATCGCGAACAAAAATCTGACCTTAAACCCAAAGAGGGCTTTTTAATTGTCGTCCTATTTTGGACTGTGTTGGGAAGTGTCGGAGCGTTACCCTTTATTTTCTCTGAAAAACCCAATCTTTCAATTACCGATGCCTTTTTTGAATCATTTTCCGGCCTGACGACAACGGGAGCGACGACGCTTGTTGGCCTTGATTCTCTTCCCAAGGCGATTTTGTTCTATCGACAAATGTTGCAATGGTTGGGTGGCATGGGAATTATCGTGCTGGCTGTGGCGATCTTACCTCTGCTTGGTGTTGGGGGAATGCAGCTTTATCGGGCAGAAATGCCCGGACCGTTGAAAGACAATAAAATGCGACCCCGTATCGCAGAAACGGCGAAAACGCTCTGGCTGATTTATGTCTTGTTGACCATAGCTTGTGCGTTAGCATTATGGGGGGCGGGGATGTCCGTATTTGATGCGATTTCTCATAGCTTTTCGACCATTGCTATTGGAGGATTCTCTACCCATGATGCCAGTATCGGCTTTTTTAATAGCCCAGCAATTAATACCATTATTGCTATCTTCTTATTGATTTCGGGCTGTAATTTTGGTCTGCATTTTGCGGTTCTTTCTGGGCGCAGCTTGAAAGTGTATTGGCGTGATCCAGAGTTTCGTATGTTCATTACTATTCAGTTGGCACTATTGGTAATCTGCATGCTGATATTATGGCAACATTCTGTTTATGAATCAGAACTGGAAGCATTAAATCACGCTTTTTTTCAAGTTATTTCTATGGCGACAACGGCTGGATTTACAACGGATTCCTTTGCCAATTGGCCTCTGTTTTTGCCTTTCTTGCTGTTATGTTCAGCATTTATAGGGGGATGTGCAGGTTCGACAGGGGGAGGTCTCAAAGTTATCCGTATCTTATTACTGTTCTTGCAAGGCTCTCGTGAATTAAAACGGTTAGTGCATCCCAATGCGGTATATACCATTAAATTAGGGCGGCGGGCATTACCGGAACGCATTATCGAAGCGGTATGGGGGTTTTTCTCAGCTTATGCATTAGTCTTCGTCATCAGTATGTTGTCATTGATCGCAACAGGCGTTGACGAGTTTTCTGCTTTTTCTGCTATCGCTGCTACATTGAATAACCTGGGGCCAGGATTGGGAGCTGTTGCTGATAACTTTACGACGATGAATCCGACAGCTAAATGGATATTGGTTGTCACTATGTTATTTGGACGTTTGGAAGTGTTCACATTATTGGTTCTGTTTACCCCAACTTTTTGGCGCGATTAGTTAGTTTTTTGGTGTGAATGGTGATCGATTGAATCTTTATAGGCGAGTTTCTGTTTAATAAGGGCGTATTTATGAGTTATTTGTTGCTCTATTCTACCCAGGATGGACAGACCAAAAAAATTATTACCCGTATCGCAGAGAATCTCCGTCGTGCTGGTATTGAATGTCATTTAAGAGATCTTGCTACAGTGAAACAGGTCAATTTGATGTCTTATCAACAAGTAATGGTAGGCGCATCGATACGTTATGGTCGTTTTAATTCCGTATTGCATGATTTTGTCATTCGCCATCAAAACCAATTGAATCAAATGCCAACAGCGTTCTTTGGTGTCAATTTAACGGCAAGAAAGCCGGAAAAAAGAACACCAGAAACGAATGCTTATGTACGCAAGTTTTTAATAAAAAGCCCGTGGCAACCTGATTTGTGTGGTGTCTTTGCCGGAGCGCTACTTTATCCACGTTATCGTTGGTTGGATCGCATTATGATCCAGCTCATTATGCGAATGACTGGTGGAGAAACAGATACGACAAAAGAAGTCGAATACACCGACTGGGAACAGGTAAATCGTTTTTCTGAGAATTTTTTGCAAATATCACAGGATAAAGCGCCTTAATAATAGACTTTTTGCTGATTATTACCTCTTTTTGTGGAAAAAAAACGCGAACGGAAGAGAATCTCAAAAAAACTATTGTCAGCGCCGAAAAACTCCCTATAATGCGCCACCACTGACCGACGATGAGCTGAAACAGGCCGCGGCGGACAGCCGGAAGAAAGCGAAAATAAACGCTTGACTCCTGAGGCGAAACGCGTAAGATACGCAGCCTCGCAGCCCGGAAGAGCCTTCCCGGTTGCACCGCTCTTTAACAACTTAATCAGACAATCTGTGTGGGCACTCGCAAGACACTATCCACGCCGAAAGGCGAAAAAG
>NZ_NJCX01000012.1:71435-74467 GCF_002632875.1 Xenorhabdus kozodoii | reverse complement strand
GAGGCGAACCGGGGGAACTGAAACATCTCAGTACCCCGAGGAAAAGAAATCAACCGAGATTCCCCCAGTAGCGGCGAGCGAACGGGGAGGAGCCCAGAGCCAACATCAGCATCTGCGTCAGGAGAACGGCCTGGAAAGGCCGGCAGTAAAGGGTGATAGCCCCGTATCCGAAGACGCAGGTATTGTGAGCTCGAAGAGTAGGGCGGGACACGTGGTATCCTGTCTGAACATGGGGGGACCATCCTCCAAGGCTAAATACTCCTGACTGACCGATAGTGAACCAGTACCGTGAGGGAAAGGCGAAAAGAACCCCGGCGAGGGGAGTGAAACAGAACCTGAAACCGTGTACGTACAAGCAGTGGGAGCCCCACCACTAAGCCAGTGGTGAAGTCCACAGCGTCATCTTTTGCCTGATGACGGTCGGCGACGCGCCAGCGACGCCCAACCGCCAACATCAAGCAGAGGGGGCTTAGTGGTGGGGTGACTGCGTACCTTTTGTATAATGGGTCAGCGACTTATATTCTGTAGCAAGGTTAACCGTATAGGGGAGCCGCAGGGAAACCGAGTCTTAACTGGGCGTTAAGTTGCAGGGTATAGACCCGAAACCCGGTGATCTAGCCATGGGCAGGTTGAAGGTTGGGTAACACTAACTGGAGGACCGAACCGACTAATGTTGAAAAATTAGCGGATGACTTGTGGCTGGGGGTGAAAGGCCAATCAAACCGGGAGATAGCTGGTTCTCCCCGAAAGCTATTTAGGTAGCGCCTCGTGAAGTCATCTTCGGGGGTAGAGCACTGTTTCGGCTAGGGGGTCATCCCGACTTACCAACCCGATGCAAACTGCGAATACCGAAGAATGTTATCACGGGAGACACACGGCGGGTGCTAACGTCCGTCGTGAAGAGGGAAACAACCCAGACCGCCAGCTAAGGTCCCCAAGTCATGGTTAAGTGGGAAACGAAGTGGGAAGGCTCAGACAGCCAGGATGTTGGCTTAGAAGCAGCCATCATTTAAAGAAAGCGTAATAGCTCACTGGTCGAGTCGGCCTGCGCGGAAGATGTAACGGGGCTAAACCATGCACCGAAGCTGCGGCAGCAACATTTCGATGTTGTTGGGTAGGGGAGCGTTCTGTAAGCCGTTGAAGGTGGGCTGTGAGGCCTGCTGGAGGTATCAGAAGTGCGAATGCTGACATAAGTAACGATAAAGCGGGTGAAAAACCCGCTCGCCGGAAGACCAAGGGTTCCTGTCCAACGTTAATCGGGGCAGGGTGAGTCGACCCCTAAGGCGAGGCTGAAAAGCGTAGTCGATGGGCAACAGGTTAATATTCCTGTACTGGGTGTGACTGCGAAGGGGGGACGGAGAAGGCTAGGCCGGCCGGGCGACGGTATGTCCCGGTTTAAGCGTGTAGGTGGAATGACCAGGCAAATCCGGTCATTTGTTAACACTGAGGCGCGATGACGAGGCACTACGGTGCTGAAGTGGTTGATGCCCTGCTTCCAGGAAAAGCCTCTAAGCATCAGGTCACACACAATCGTACCCCAAACCGACACAGGTGGTCAGGTAGAGAATACCCAGGCGCTTGAGAGAACTCGGGTGAAGGAACTAGGCAAAATGGTGCCGTAACTTCGGGAGAAGGCACGCTGGCGTTAGGTGAAGTGGTTTACCCATGGAGCTGAGGCCAGTCGCAGATACCAGCTGGCTGCAACTGTTTAATAAAAACACAGCACTGTGCAAACACGAAAGTGGACGTATACGGTGTGACGCCTGCCCGGTGCTGGAAGGTTAATTGATGGGGTTATCCTCCGGGAGAAGCTCTTGATCGAAGCCCCAGTAAACGGCGGCCGTAACTATAACGGTCCTAAGGTAGCGAAATTCCTTGTCGGGTAAGTTCCGACCTGCACGAATGGCGTAATGATGGCCAGGCTGTCTCCACCCGAGACTCAGTGAAATTGAACTCGCTGTGAAGATGCAGTGTACCCGCGGCAAGACGGAAAGACCCCGTGAACCTTTACTATAGCTTGACACTGAACATGGAGCCTTGATGTGTAGGATAGGTGGGAGGCTGTGAAGTGTGGACGCCAGTCTGCATGGAGCCATCCTTGAAATACCACCCTTGAATGTTTGATGTTCTAACGTGGGCCCGTAATCCGGGCTGCGGACAGTGTCTGGTGGGTAGTTTGACTGGGGCGGTCTCCTCCCAAAGCGTAACGGAGGAGCACGAAGGTTAGCTAATCACGGTCGGACATCGTGAGGTTAGTGCAAAGGCATAAGCTAGCTTGACTGCGAGCGTGACGGCGCGAGCAGGTACGAAAGTAGGTCTTAGTGATCCGGTGGTTCTGAATGGAAGGGCCATCGCTCAACGGATAAAAGGTACTCCGGGGATAACAGGCTGATACCGCCCAAGAGTTCATATCGACGGCGGTGTTTGGCACCTCGATGTCGGCTCATCACATCCTGGGGCTGAAGTAGGTCCCAAGGGTATGGCTGTTCGCCATTTAAAGTGGTACGCGAGCTGGGTTTAGAACGTCGTGAGACAGTTCGGTCCCTATCTGCCGTGGGCGTTGGAAGATTGAAAGGGGCTGCTCCTAGTACGAGAGGACCGGAGTGGACGCACCACTGGTGTTCGGGTTGTCATGCCAATGGCATTGCCCGGTAGCTAAGTGCGGCAGAGATAACCGCTGAAAGCATCTAAGCGGGAAACTTGCCTTGAGATGAGTCTTCCCTTACCCCCTGAGGGTACTGAAGGAGCGTTCGAGACGAGGACGTAGATAGGCTGGGTGTGTAAGCGTTGCGAGACGTTGAGCTAACCAGTACTAATGGACCGTGAGGCTTAACCTGACAACACCGAAGGTGTTTTGGGGATGAGAGAGAAAGTTTCAGAAAACAGCAGCTTGTTCGAGATTGAACCCAGATTTGTCTGGCGGCAATAGCGCGGTGGGACCACCTGAATCCATGCCGAACTCAGCAGTGAAACGCCGTCGCGCCGATGGTAGTGTGGGGCCTCCCCATGCGAGAGTAGGGCACTGCCAGACA
>NZ_NJCX01000012.1:0-71335 GCF_002632875.1 Xenorhabdus kozodoii | reverse complement strand
CAGAAATTCGGTGGTGCGGTAGTTCAGTTGGTTAGAATACCGGCCTGTCACGCCGGGGGTCGCGGGTTCGAGTCCCGTCCGCACCGCCACCGTATTTAGATAGAACCCTGAGAGATATCTCTCAGGGTTTTTTCTGTTGCCTGCCTACAGATTATTGCTTATCCTCATTATTTATTCTAATTTCATATTGATGAAATTCTTCTATCTTTTTCCTTTCTGGTAGACCATAGATCTGAAAGTTTCATCCAGTCTGTAAGTGAGTTTATTCTATTATCGTAATGGTAGGAAATTTCTTTCTTAGAAAGGATATTTTTTGATATTTATCAAATATATTAATATTTATTTTTTTAATATTAAATAAATCCGGCCATTTTAATGCTTAATGAAGAATTATTTTACTAACATAGTATGCTGTTAATATATGGTTATGCAACCATGCCGACTTTTTAAGCGCTAGAGATTGAAATCAATTATCAAGATGTCATATTAGACGAGATAAAGATATTGAAGTAAGTTGGGGGAAACTTGATCAGGCATAATTATCTAAGAAAAAACTGGGCAAAAAAAGATTACATCCAAAAAAATTTTGCCATGAGATATGTTGCAGGGCAGCCTGTAGAACGAATTCTCCCGACCTCTAAGCAATTACTTGAGGATGCATTGCTACCACGCGGGGAACCGCTCCTTGCCCATAATCGTGAGCTTTCTGTTGTCATCTGGAATATCTACAAGCAGCAGCGTCCATCATGGCAACATGTTTTGGCTTCTTTAATTGAGAAAAGTGACCTTGTCTTGCTGCAAGAAGCACAAACGACACCAGCTTTCTTGCAATGTATTACTGACAGCGGCTTGGTCGCGGATCAGGTTCCTGCGTTTGCGCTTCCCCAACACCCATCCGGTGTGATGACATTGGCATCATCTTCACCGGTTTATTGCTGCCCGCTTCGTGAGAAAGAGCCAATACTCAGGCTATCTAAGTCATCATTAATTACGATTTACCCATTGCCAGACGAACGCCAATTGATGGTGATAAATGTACACGCCATTAACTTTAGTCTTGGGGGGGACGTTTATAGTCGCCAATTAAATAACATTGGTATTCATATAAATTTGCATAATGGCCCTGTTATTTTTGCTGGGGATTTTAATGCGTGGAGCCGGCAAAGGTTAAAAATATTGGAACGTTTCGTTCATCGTATGCATTTGAAAGAAGTGTATTTTAATGATGATCATAGAACAATTGTTTTTGGCAAACCGTTAGATTTTGTTTTTTATCGAGAATTAAAAGTTTCCCGTGCAACGGTTGTCATGACAGGAGCTTCTGATCATAATCCTTTGATGGTGAAATTTTCTTTGTGATGATTTTTCTTTACCGTGATAACTGATGGATAAGGTAGCGGGAAAAGATAAAAAAGCGTCGGAGAGATTACCGACGCTTTTTGAAACGGGACTCATTAACTTACTGAGCAGAAGAGCGTTTTGCTGATAGTTTCTTCTTCACACCGAAGAAATAGGCCAGAGTCAGAATGATTACCCAACTTAACCCAATATAGAGTGCATCTCGTGTTTGCTCAAAATAGCCTAGCAGTACGATGACGCTGACCATAAAGACGAGCGTGATTACAGGTGCAATTGGCCACATCGGAATAGGAAATTTCAGTGTCTTGACCTCTTCCGCACTCATTTGGCGACGCATGGCAATTTGCGAAACTAAAATCATCAGCCATACCCAGACAGTGGCAAATGTGGCCACAGACGCAATCAGAATGAAGATCTCTTCAGGGATCAGGTAATTTAGCACCACGCCAAGTAACAGAACCGAAGTCATGACAAGTACCGTCATCCATGGCACACCATTGCGCGTCAATTTCTTGAATGATTCGGGCGCTTGTCCTTCCTGAGCCATACCATACATCATTCTGCCCGCGCCAAAAATATCACTGTTGATCGCGGAAATAGCCGCGGTGATCACGACCACATTCAGAATATTGGCGGCTGAATTAATTCCCAAATTAGAAAAAATCTGTACAAACGGGCTTCCATTCTGACCAATTTGATTCCATGGATAGATACTCATCAGGATACACAGAGTCAAAACATAGAAGATCAAAATACGAAATGGAACAGCATTAATTGCTTGAGGTATCGTTTTTTCTGGGTTTTTGGCTTCACTGGCAGTGATACCAATGACTTCTATGCCACCAAACGCGAACATCACAATGGCGAATGAAGCTATTACCCCACTGATACCATTTGGCATAAAACCGCCATGCTCCCATAAATTGGACAGGCCGGTTGCATGCTCAGTTGCTTGCCCGAAACCGTAGAACATAATGGCAAGGCCACCGAGGATCATGGCAATAATGGCTGTAACTTTAACGATTGAAAGCCAGAATTCCATTTCACCAAAGATCCTTACGTGACAAAGGTTCAAGGCACCAATAAAACAGACAATCCCCAGAACCCAAATCCATTGTTCAACATGTGGGAACCAGAGCTTCATATATGTGCCGAATGCGGTAATATCAGCCAGGCAAACAAACAGCATTTCAAGAACATAGATCCAGCCAGTTAAAAAACCGGCCAAAGGCCCCAGATAATGGCTGGCATATTGTGAAAAAGAACCGGAAACGGGATGGTGGACAGCCATTTCGCCCAGTGCTCTCATCACGATAAATACGGCAGCACCGCCGATCAAATAGGCCAGTAATACAGCGGGGCCAGCTTGGTGTATCGCTGCGGCTGAGCCATAAAACAGCCCGGTGCCTATTGCAGAGCCCAAAGCCATAAAGCGGATATGCCGCACGCTTAGGCCCTGTTTAAGCTGATTTTCATTATTTTGCATTCGTTATTCCCATCTATCCTTTCATGCCTGAGAGTATTTAGGCATACGATGCTCTGCCTGGCGTGAGATGCCAGCAAAAGCAACCTAGTACCATATCATAAAGAGGGATGTTCGCGGGATAGATATCTGTAATAATAACGGGCAGTTTATATAAACCAGAGTTTTTTTATGATTTACCCAATAAATGAGATCTTCCAAACTTTACAGGGAGAAGGCGTGTTTACCGGTGTACCTTCGGTTTTCATTCGACTACAAGGATGTCCGATAGGGTGTAGCTGGTGCGATACCAAGCATACATGGGAAAAAGAGACTGATAAACAGCGGCCGATGGAAAATATCTTGCTGAAATCGCAAGACAGTGAGCTGTGGGGCGTTGCTACGGCAAAACAATTGCTGAATATATTCACTCGTCAAGGCTACAGTGCGAATCATATTGTCATTACTGGGGGAGAACCGTGCTTATATGATTTACGTCCTTTGACTGAAACACTGGAAAGTGAAGGCTATCAATGCCAGATAGAAACGAGTGGCACACATGTGATTCAATGCTCTGACAAAACTTGGGTGACAGTCTCTCCAAAAGTGAAAATGCGCGGAGGTTATCATGTCTTGCCTGAGGCGATTAAACGCGCCAATGAGATTAAACATCCCGTCGGGCGGCAGCGCGATATCGAAGCATTGGATGAATTATTGACGATGCTTGATGGAAATTCTACTCCGGTTATTGCCTTACAGCCGATCAGTCAGAAAGAAGAGGCAACCCGCCTGTGCATCGAAACGTGTATTGCCCGTAATTGGCGTTTTTCGATGCAAACCCATAAATACTTAAATATCGCCTAAATCTTATTCAGCACCAGGCTCTGGTGCTGAATCCTTATTCGCCCCGATAAATACAACCAGCGCTACAGGTTTCTTTAACCATAACAGCGCTGAGCTGAGGCAACGTTAATGTTAACTTTTCCCAGATCCACTTGGCTAAGACTTCGCTGGTTGGATTTTCAAGCCCTGGAATCTCATTGAGATAGTGGTGATCAAGCTGTTCCCAGATAGGTTTAAAGACAGCTTTTACATCGGCAAAATCCATGAGCCAGCCACTGAAAGGATCGACTTCTCCGGTGATCTCCAGACGTACCATAAATGAATGACCATGCAATCGCCCACATTTGTGCCCTTCGGGTACGTGTGGAAGGCGATGTGCTGCTTCGAATTGAAAGTCTTTAAAGATGGTTGTACTCATTGGGCTTTCCCCTGGTTTCAAAAGGCCGGCTATTCTACCTGAACTTTGCGAGCTTAACGTGATTTTTCTGGAAGTAAGAAGCACAGTATTTAACGACTTTACTGATATATTAAATCTGTAAATAAAGTTAGGCGTTTTAGTTATGAGATATTGCGATCCTGTCTTTAAATACAACTTCTACTTTGGGATAACCTTAATCAATTCATGTTTATGATTTCTACACTTTTTACGCATGTTACGCATGTTACGCATGTTACGCATGTTACGCATGTTACGCATGGATATGGGTTACGCATGGATATGGGTTACACATGGATATTGGCTATAAGTAAAGGGCGCTGGGACAATGACCGCAAAACCACCTTCAATCGCATTATTACCTGTTTCTCCGGAACAATTATCACGCTTGCAATCTGCAATTAGCGATTTTTCTCCCCATCAATTAGCTTGGTTGTCTGGCTATTTTTGGGGCATGGTGAATCATCAGCCACAAGCAGAAACCGAGACATTTGCCATTTTTGCACAGGAAACAGTGACTTTGCTTTCCGCATCGCAAACCGGTAATGCCCGTCGCCTGGCTGAACAACTGAAAGACTCACTATTAGCTGAAAATATCAATGTAAACCTGATTAATGCGGGTGACTATAAATTTAAGCAAATTTCCCAAGAACGTGTATTGATTATTATTGCTTCAACACAAGGTGAAGGTGAACCTGCCGAAGAAGCTGTCGCACTCTATAAGTATCTCCATTCCAAAAAAGCGCCATCAATGAAAGAGACGGAATATGCCGTATTTGGTCTTGGTGATACATCGTATGAAAATTTCTGTCAGGCGGGGAAAGATTTTGACCATCGCCTGCATGAGCTTGGTGCCCAGCGCTTGCTGGATCGGGTTGATGCTGATGTCGAGTATCAAAACCAAGCCGACCAATGGCGTCAACAGATCACGAGTATTTTAAAGCAGCGTTTGTCAGTACAGGCAAAATCTGTCACTTCATCTCTCCCCTTAGCACCCGTCAAGGAAACCCAATATACCAAAGAAAGACCCCTGACAGCCTCGCTGTTGGCTAAGCAGAAAATAACGGGGCGTGGATCTGACAAAGATGTCCGCCATATTGAAATTGATTTAGGGGACTCAGGGCTGTGCTATCAGCCAGGGGATGCCCTTGGTGTTTGGTTTGAAAACGATCCGGCTTTAGTCGATGAATTAATCGCCTTGCTTTGGTTGGAAGGTACCGAACCGGTCAATGTGCATGGTAAATCACTCCCATTGCGTGAGGCGTTGCTCAGCCATGTTGAGTTGACCCAAAACACCGGCGTGATTGTTGAGAAATATGCCGCCTTGGCGAAAGATGAAAAACTGTTATCGCTGCTGGCTAATAAACCAGCATTGCAGCAATACGCTCAGGCAACACCTATTGTCGATATGGTCAGGGCAGCGGCTTCACACCCAGAAGCCCAGCAATTTATTGATTTATTGCGGCCACTGACACCGCGACTCTATTCCATCTCCTCTTCACAATCTGAGGTGGAAAACGAAGTTCACGTGACAGTGGGCGTCGTTCGTTATGAGATTGATGGTCGTGCCCGTACTGGCGGAGCATCAGGTTATCTGGCAGATCGTTTGCAGGAAGATGACAATATCCGAGTGTTCATTGAACACAACGACAATTTCCGTTTACCGGCTGATCCGAATACCCCCATCATCATGATTGGGCCTGGAACGGGGGTTGCGCCGTTTAGGGCATTTTTGCAACACCGTGACAATCAGGGGAGTGAAGGTAAAAACTGGTTGTTTTTTGGTAATCCCCATTTCGTTGAAGATTTTCTTTATCAGGTTGAATTCCAGCGCTACGTGAAAGAAGGCTTATTAACCCGCATCGATTTGGCATGGTCAAGGGATCAACCGCATAAAGTCTATGTACAAGACAAACTGCGTGAACAGGGAGGCGAAGTCTGGCGCTGGCTTCAGGATGGTGCGCATCTGTATGTGTGTGGTGATGCAAATCGCATGGCAAAAGACGTAGAACACGCCCTATTGGACATTATTTCACTACAGGGTGGCATGGATGCTGAACAGGCTGACGAATTCTTAAGTGAATTGCGCCTTGAGCGCCGTTATCAGAGAGATGTTTACTAATATGAGCAATGTGAGCAAAGAAAAATCAGGTCCTTTGATCGTTGAAGGCAAACTGGCAGACAGTGAACGTATGAAGCTGGATAGCAATTATCTGCGAGGAACGATCAGCGAAGATTTAAAAAATGGGCTGACAGGTGGATTTGAGGGCGATAATTTCCTTCTTATCCGTTTTCATGGCATGTATCAGCAAGACGATCGTGATATTCGGGCAGAGCGCGCAGAACAAAAACTCGAACCGCGCCATGCTATGATGCTGCGTTGTCGCTTGCCAGGGGGCATTATTACCCCAAAACAGTGGCTGGGTATTGATCGATTTGCGACAGAAAATACGCTGTATGGCAGCATTAGATTGACCAACCGACAGACATTCCAGTTTCATGGGATCTTAAAAAATAACCTTAAACCTGCCCACCAATTGTTGGCACAGATGGGATTAGACTCACTGGCGACTGCCAATGACGTTAACCGTAACGTGCTGTGTACGTCCAATCCGGTGCAATCCGCTTTACATCAACAGGCCTATGAGTGGGCGAAAAAGATATCCGAGCACTTGCTACCCCGTACTAACGCGTATGCTGAGATCTGGTTGGATAAAGAAAAAATCGCAACAACCGATGAAGAACCGATTCTTGGTACGACTTATCTGCCACGTAAATTCAAAACATCGGTGGTGATCCCGCCACAAAATGATGTGGATCTGCATGCCAACGACATGAATTTTGTTGCCATTGCAGACAATAACCAATTAATCGGTTTTAACGTATTGGTGGGGGGTGGATTGGCCATGACCCACGGCGACAAAAAAACCTTTCCACGGTTGGCGAGTGAATTTGGCTTTATTGCATTGGAACACACACTGGCCGTTGCAGAGGCGATAGTGACCACCCAACGCGACTGGGGTAACCGAACTGACCGTAAAAATGCGAAAACCAAATATACCCTTGAACGTATAGGTGTTGAAACCTTCAAACAAGAGGTTGAAAAACGTGCTGGCGTGAAATTTGAAGCCATTCGCCCATATCATTTCACTGGTCGGGGCGATCAAATTGGCTGGTTAAAAGGCATCGATGATCAATGGCATCTGACCCTATTTATTGAAAATGGTCGGTTATTGGATTATCCCAACAAGCCGTTAAAAACAGGGATCGCAGAAATAGCGAAAATCCATCAAGGCGATTTTCGGCTGACTGCCAACCAAAACCTGATTGTGGCGGGGATACCTGAGAGTGAAAAATCACGCATTGAAGACATTGCCCGTGTTCATGGCTTAATTGATGACAGCGTGACGACGTTGCGTCACCACGCTATGGCATGCGTTTCATTTCCTACTTGCCCGTTGGCGATGGCCGAAGCAGAGCGTTTCCTGCCGACTTTTGTTGACCATGTTGATGCGATAATGGCAAAGCATGGCGTGGGTGATGAAGAGATCACACTGCGGGTTACCGGCTGTCCTAATGGATGTGGCAGGGCGATGCTAGCAGAAATTGGGTTGGTGGGTAAGGCGCTTGATCGTTATAACCTGCATCTTGGTGGCAATCGCATTGGCGATCGCATTCCCCGCCTGTACCGGGAAAATATCACATCCGCGGAGATCCTTGAGATACTGGATGAATTCATTGGTCGTTGGACATCGGAACGTCATGTCGATGAGTGTTTCGGTGATTTTCTGATCCGTACCGATATCATCAAGCCAGTGTTGAATTCCGCCGTCGATTTTTATGATTGGCAGGAGGCCGTATGAGCCGCTTAAATTTATCGGCGCTGGTGGCACTGACACCAGCCCAACAAACCACGTTATTGGCGGAAATCAATCAACAACTGGACGTGCGGGATGCCCGTGAACGTGTGAAATGGGCATTGGAACATCTGCCGGGCGAATTTGTGCTCTCCTCTAGTTTTGGTATTCAGGCGGCAGTTTGCCTGCATCTTGTGACACGGGAGTATCCTGATATTCCCGTCGTGCTGACCGATACGGGATACTTATTTCCTGAAACCTATCAATTTATCGATAAGCTGGCTGACAAGCTCAAACTGAACTTGAAAATTTTTCGCGCCGAGCGCTCTCCGGCCTGGCAGGAAGCCCGCTATGGCAAACTGTGGGAACAGGGAATAGAGGGGATTGAGCGTTATAATCAAATCAATAAAGTTGAGCCGATGGCTCGTGCGTTAAAAACGCTGCAAGCACAAAGTTGGTTTGCGGGCTTGCGTCGCCAGCAATCAGAAAGCCGAACCCATTTACCTGTATTGGCCATTCAACGGGACATCTTCAAAATCCTGCCTATTATTGATTGGGACAATCGGCAGGTCCATCAATACCTGACAAAACATGGTCTTGAATATCATCCATTATGGGAGCAGGGCTATCTTTCTGTCGGGGATACGCATACTACTCAAAAATGGGAACCCGGTATGAGCGAAGAACAAACCCGTTTTTTTGGCCTGAAACGCGAATGCGGTTTGCACGAGGGTTAAATAAATTCCTCGTATTGTTTAAGAAGCGTCAGTTTATAATTTTCAGGCTCAGTTTCTCTGGTTGGAATAGTTAATCGATTAACTTGCAACGATTGCCAATAAAAAACTGAGCTGAGTTTGTTGTCTTGAATGCACGATTAAATCCTCTGGTATTTATGATAGGGAAAAATAAAAATCATTCAAAATGACAATGGTTCCTTATGGACGAATTGGGAGTAATTTTATGCTTTTTTTAAGGCATTATTGTTATGTGATTTATGTGGCTATTTTTTATATAAAAATGCTATATTTTAATTCTTAAAATTAGAGTCAGGTCATTTAACGCATTAAAGACCCTTAGTTTCAGGTCGTGATTAATTATTTCTGTAATTTTATGAGGAAATGGGTATGAGGAGTGTTTCAGATGAGTTTGTCGATGGAATGATTGTATTCGATAGTAATGACGGTAAATTAAAGCCTTTTTCATATCAAGAAGAGTACAGAAAGAAAAATTTCGCTGAACTTGAAAAGCAGTTGAGTGAAAATGAAGATCTTTATGTTTTATTAACATTTGAAGAAGCTGTTAAGATAGTAAAAAACGCCTGTGGACCTAATCCAAATTCATCATGGAAAGAAGCGGGTTTTTTATGTTTAGATCTGGCAACATCATTTACAGGAAATATCATTGATGCCTATGGTTTTGGGCAATTGGCATATGAACTCCGCAATAATTTTAGCGTTAAAGTGACTGAGTTTGTTGATAGGTATGGTAATAGAAGCATAAAGTTAACAGGGCGAACAGGTGTTAGGGAGTTTTTGACGGCTGCAAAATATAGTGTAAGTAACTGGAAAATGATAGATATGGGAATAGGAACGCAAGGGATGCAACATGCTGTTATTGATGGCGCCAGAAAAGTTGTTTTTGTGGCCGCTGCTTATAGATTATTAGAGTTGGCGTTTAGAGATGAATATGATATTTATAATTTTTATGGGAATATAACTATGGATGTGGCCAAAACAGCCGTTGGCGTTTTGGCGGGCATTGTAGTTACAGCTACTGCTGGAGTGTTTTTAACTGCGGGGACTTCCGTACTTGCTGTAGCTGCCGTGGCTGTTGGGGTTGGTTTTTTGGTTGGATTTATATTATATCAACTTGATAATAAATATGAGTTAAGTAAATCTCTGATAGACCACATGCGTAAAATGGATCAATTGGCAGCTAAGCATCCGAGACATTGTATTCAACCGTTTGGTTATCCCTGTCAGGAAATAAAATTAAAATGGTAATTTTTCTTTGATGGTAGAGAGGATGGTATGGATAATAAAAATAAATTTATAATTATAATAGGTTCATTTTCTTTGATTTTAGCTATGGCTTTTGGCCTGATTTTTATTTTTGATGATATTGTTTCTATTGTTAAAATGAGGAATCAAATAATTTTCTCTTGGAAATCCATTGCTATTTTATTCGTGTCACCTCTTTTCTTTTATATGTTCTCATGCGCTTTTTACTATAGTGTTACATCAAAAACCATGAAACTTAATAATGAGCTAGTAAAGATACTTACTATCATTTTTTTTGTTTTTTTAGTTTTGAGTTTCCCCATGTCCTGGTACTTAGACTCAAAACTGAGAGCAGCAGGATATACTGTTTGTGAGCGATTGTCAGTTGGCGCGCCGAATAAATATGTTAAACATCCGAAACTATGTCGCTAAGCATATATTTAATATATGCTTAGCTTAATTTTGTTTTAGTAAACTCGGTCTTCCCATATACTATAGGCGGAAGTTCCTGCTGTTACATGGTTCCATGAAATGGACTTATAATTGAGGGTAACTTTTTCATATGGCATTATGTCATGCTCATTTATGGAATGTGGGTAGGCACAGGAAATATCCGCGATAGTTGCTTCTGTAATTTTTACTTCATAAAACAGTTCTAATTGCCCCGTTTGGCTTGTCCGGTAGAAAATAAATGCAGCATTCAATGATTCGTTAGAATCTATAGCCATTGCTAATAATGGAGAGGACTTATCTATTGGTTTGACAAATTGTATTGGGTGATGATTTACATTTTGTTCTCGATTCATCATATGATTTAAACTCAGTACCTGTATTTGATCTTCGTGTCCTTTTTGGTATCGGTTCCCTATAGAGTCGAGCGTTGAACATCCTGCTGATATTAAGCCTTGTTTCTTACCATTTAATGTTAGATAAATCATGTATGACATAAAGATTACCATCCTAGTTTCTTATTCAAATCATGTTGGCTCAATGTGTAGGCCAGAGAAAGCTAACGTACCATATTCAATAAACTAGTTATAGGCACTTAAAGGCAAAAAAGATCTGCCTGAAATCCTTTTTGTTATCAGTGATGCATTGTGCGGGCGGTCTTTATGCATTGTTTGGGCGAAATAAGTGACGTAGGCTGGAAAACCAGCGTTATTGCTGCCGGAGGAATAGCGTTTCTTGTTAGCTTATGCGATTTAGGAACAAATAATTACTTTTTGTCATTTCATAACCTGATCGCGGCCTCATATATTCATCTTCTGGTCATCATAATAATTAAGAGCTATATCCTTTGTGACTCGAAATGCATAGGGGAAATGATAAATAGACTCTAACACGGGATGGTATCGTGGATTATTTACCTTTATTTATTGAGCTTAAAGCCCGATCTGTATTGCTGGTGGGGGGCGGAGAAATCGCCTCTCGTAAAGCCGATTTATTACTTCGTACTGGTGCAGCGTTAACGGTTGTTGCCCCCGAACTGCACGTAGGACTGCAACAACGCTATCAAAAAGGAGAGTTTGCGTGGGTACAGGGAACATTTAAAGCGGAATATCTGGATGGCGTATTTTTAGTGATTGCCGCCACAGATGATCACAACCTAAATCAATCTATTTTTACACAAGCCAATCAGCGCACCATCTTGACCAATGTCGTGGATAACCAACCACTCTGTTCGGCAATTTTCCCCTCAATTATTGATCGCTCCCCGATTATCGTGGCGATCTCATCGGCAGGAAAATCCCCGGTCTTAACCAGATTATTGCGAGAAAAATTGGAGTCTTTACTCCCATTTAGTCTGGGGACGATGGCAAATATCGCAGGGCGCTGGCGTGAACGGGTAAAACAGCGCCTGACTTCCATACGTCAGCGGCGTTATTTTTGGGAAAAGGCGTTTAATGGCCGTTTTGCCACCCTGATCGCCAATGGGCAACTACAACAAGCCGAAGAGCAGCTTGAACAGCAATTGGCTCAAGGTGATTCTCATCCCCAAGGGGCGCTGGCGCTGGTTGGTGCAGGGCCGGGCGATCCGGGCTTATTGACATTAAAAGGCTTGCAGGTGATCCAGCAGGCTGATGTTGTCCTTTATGACCATTTAGTGAGTGCCGACGTTCTGGAATTAGTTCGCCGTGATGCAGACAGGATCTGCGTTGGAAAAAGGGCGGGGAGTCACTCTGTGGCGCAGGAAGAAACCAACGCACTCATCATCAAATTAGCGCATCAAGGAAAAAAAGTCGTTCGCCTAAAAGGGGGTGATCCCTTTATTTTTGGTCGTGGTGGCGAGGAATTACAAGTTGCAGCGGCGGCGGGAATTCCTTTCCAAGTCGTGCCCGGCATCACCGCGGCGGTGGGAGCTGCCGCTTATGCCGGTATCCCATTGACCCACAGAGAACACGCGCAAAGCGTTACTTTTATTACCGGACATTGCCGGGAAAATGGCAATGAATTGGATTGGCCTGCGCTAGCGCGGGGCAACCAAACATTGGCGATTTATATGGGGCTAATGAAAGCCGCCTTGATCAGCCAAAAGCTGGTTGCACATGGTCGGGATATCAATACCCCCGTCGCGGTGATTGGTTGTGGCACTCGTCCAGAACAGCAAGTCTTGACCGGAACCTTAGCGGAATTGGAGCGATTGGCGCAAGAAGCCCCGTCACCTGCCTTGTTGGTCATAGGAGAGGTGGCGCAACTCCACCACCAGATAGCATGGTTTGAACAGCAATCTGTTGATCAAAAAAAGCCCGCCAATCAAAACCCTTTGATTGACCAAGAAAATGCCGCTGATCCAGTAAATCGCCCTGCTGTCATTGATTTAGTATAAGGAGTGCTCAATGGACGAAAAAAGACTGACCCACTTACAGCAACTTGAAGCTGAAAGTATCCATATTATCCGGGAGGTAGCCGCTGAATTTGCCAACCCCGTCATGCTCTATTCGATCGGCAAAGATTCCTCTGTCATGCTGCATCTTGCACGTAAGGCGTTTTATCCGGGAAAAATACCTTTTCCTTTATTGCACGTCGATACGGGCTGGAAATTTCAGGACATGTATGATTTTCGTGATCGCACAGCGGAAAAATATGGTTTTGAATTACTGGTCTACCGCAACCCGCAAGGCGAAGCTCTGGGCATTAATCCTTTTATTCATGGCAGTGCAAAACATACCGATATCATGAAAACAGAAGGATTGAAGCAAGCGCTGGATAAATACGGTTTTGATGCCGCATTTGGTGGCGCGCGGCGTGATGAAGAAAAATCGCGCGCCAAAGAGCGGATCTACTCATTCCGTGACCGTTCCCATCGTTGGGACCCTAAAAACCAACGCCCCGAACTGTGGCGCAACTATAACGGCCAGATCAACAAAGGGGAAAGTATCCGCGTCTTCCCGTTATCCAACTGGACAGAGCTGGATATCTGGCAATATATCTATCTGGAGCAAATCGATATCGTCCCCCTTTATTTTGCTAAATTCCGCCCGGTTGTTCAGCGTGAAGGGGCATTGATTATGGTTGATGATGATCGGATCGATCTGAAAGCCGGGGAAGTCATTAGCCAACGCAAAGTCCGCTTTAGGACACTTGGCTGCTGGCCACTGACAGGGGCGGTGGAATCAAAAGCAGAAACGTTACCGGAAATTATCGAAGAAATGTTGATCTCAACCACCAGCGAACGGCAAGGGCGGCTGATTGATAGTGATCAGTCAGGCTCTATGGAGCTGAAAAAGCGTCAGGGTTATTTTTAAGGAGTCCAGATATGCCAGCACTTGCACATAATGAAATCATTGCCAGCCAGATTAAACAGCAAGGCGGAGTTGAAGCCTATCTTCGGGGGCAACAGGAAAAAGGGTTATTACGCTTTTTAACCTGCGGCAGCGTTGATGATGGCAAAAGTACACTGATTGGCCGCTTGTTGCATGACACCCGCCAAATTTATGAGGATCAACTGGCCACCTTACAAAGCGATAGCAAGCGAATCGGGACTCAGGGAGAAAAACTCGATCTGGCTTTATTAGTTGATGGATTGGCGGCTGAACGAGAGCAGGGCATCACCATTGACGTTGCCTACCGCTATTTTTCTACGGAAAAGCGCAAATTTATCATCGCGGATACCCCTGGACATGAACAATATACTCGCAATATGGCCACCGGTGCCTCAACCAGCGATCTCGCCATTTTATTGATAGATGCCCGCAAAAGTGTTCAGGAACAAACGCGCCGCCACAGTTTTATCAGTACCTTGCTGGGGATCCGCCACTTGGTGGTGGCGGTCAATAAAATGGATTTAGTGGGCTATCAACAAGGCGTATTTGAACAGATCAAACAAAACTATTTGAATTTCGCGGCACAGCTCCCGGTTGATCTCAACCTCTATTTTGTGCCAATTTCAGCCTTGGAAGGGGATAACATCGTCACCCGCAGCGAGAAAATGGCGTGGCATACAGGCGCAACCTTACTGGACATTTTAGAGTCCGTGGACGTAAAAACCAAAGCGACGGAACAGCCGCTGCGTTTTCCCGTACAGTATGTCAATCGCCCTGATCTTGATTTTCGTGGCTATAGCGGCACATTGTCGTCGGGAGTTTTGCGGCCAGGCCAGCCAATAAAAGTTGTGCCATCGGGTGTGGTTTCTACGGTGGAACGCATTGTCACTTTTAACGGCGATCTCACATTTGCTGTCCCCGGCGAGGCCATCACCCTCGTCTTAAAAGATGAAATCGATATCAGCCGTGGCGACTTGTTGATTGCCGTTGAAGATCAAATGAGCGTGACTCGCCATGCCTTGGTTGATGTGGTCTGGATGTCAGAGCAGCCGCTGATCCAGGGGCAAAGTTTGGATCTCAAAGTCGCGGGCAAAAAAAGCCGGGGTAAAGTCGATAATATTCAATATCAGGTGGACATTAATCATCTGACGCAGAAAGTGGCGGTTGAGTTACCCCTTAATGCCATTGGACGGGTAGAGTTTTCATTTGATGAACCTTTATTGCTCGACAGTTATACACACAATGTGGATACCGGTGGCATTATCCTGATTGATCGTCTGACTAACGTGACTGTCGGAGCAGGATTGGTACGTGAAATCCAGTCCGATGTTTACGAAGAGCCTCAAGAATACAGTGAGTTTGAACTGGAATTTAACCGATTAGTCCGCCGCCATTTCCCGCACTGGGGAGTACGTGATCTCTTGGGAGGGAAATAGGTGGCTCAGAAGAATATCGTCTGGCATTCACATGCGTTGGATAGGGCACAGCGGGAGAGTGCAAATGGGCATCCTGCCTTGGTGATTTGGTTCACAGGACTATCGGGTTCAGGAAAATCGACGTTGGCAGGGGCATTGGAGCAGGCATTATTTGCACAGGGGATCAAAACGTACTTACTGGATGGCGATAATGTGCGTCATGGCTTATGTGGTGATTTGGGTTTTTCTGAAATCGATCGGCAGGAAAATATCCGGCGAGTCGGTGAAGTCGCAAAATTGATGGTCGATGCGGGGCTGGTTGTCTTGACTGCATTTATTTCTCCCCATAGGGCAGAGCGGCAAAAAATACGTGAATTAATGGAAGCCGGGCGATTCATTGAAGTGTATGTGGATACGCCACTGGCGATCTGTGAAGCCCGTGATCCGAAGGGGCTATATAAAAAAGCACGCGCGGGGGAGTTGCGTCATTTCACCGGAATTGATGCAGCCTATGAAGCTCCCGAACAGCCAGAAGTCCATTTGGATGGTTCACAACCGGTAGGATTTTTGGTTGAAAAATTGCTGTTTACCCTGAAAAGTACCGATATCCTGCCAACCTAATTATCAAACCCAACAAACTGTCATGAAACACATTATTATTGTTAGTGGAATAATGTGTTTCTACACTCATTTGGCTTAATGCATTTCTATTGTGTCTATCGTGCAATCCTGTTTTTTGGCAAGCCTGTTATGAGTCATGAGTCGCTTGCAAAGGGGATTATGAATGGTTTTGTGAGAGTCAGTGGCGTCATGCCTTCAGTTGTGGGATGATTAGCGGGTTTTCAGGGGGGGAGATGGGCAAACTAACGCTACTATTATTGGTTCTGCTGGGGTGGTTACAGTATTCGCTGTGGTTCGGCAAAAATGGTATTCACGATTATGTGCGGGTTAAGGCCGAAGTCGATAAACAAGAGGTCGATAACCTTAAACTGAAAGCACGTAACGACCAGCTATTTGCTGAAATCAAAGATCTGAAAGGGGGTCAGGAAGCGATTGAAGAACGCGCTCGTAATGAATTAGGCATGATTAAACCAGGAGAATCTTTTTATCGTATGGTGCCTGATACCTCAAAACATAATGCGCAATAACTTTTTTACACCAATACAGTAATAATAATCGAAATGAATAATTCACGACTTCATTCTCCTGCTGGTGTTTCTCTTACCGACAAGGCATGTGTTGAACATCATGATACTGCTGAAATTATCGCCTTGATCCCGGCTGCGGGTATCGGTAGCCGGATGAAATCAGATTGCCCAAAACAGTATCTCAATATTGCCGGAAAAACGATCCTTGAACATACCTTGGCAGCGTTGCTTGGGCACCCTCGTATACAACGCGTAATTATTGCGCTGAATCCGGCTGATACACAATTTGCACAATTACCCATCGCCTCTGATCCAAGAATTACGACAGTCATTGGCGGTGAAGAGAGGGCGGATTCGGTACTGGCTGGGTTAGATTTTTTGGCTGGTTTGCCGACAGACAGGACAATCTGGGTCTTAGTCCATGATGCGGCCCGTCCTTGTCTTCACCGCAATGATCTCGATAGCTTGCTGCGGCTGGTTGATGACAACGCAAAATCCCCCGACATCTGTGGTGGGCTTTTGGCCTCACCCGTGAGGGATACCATGAAACGGATGGTCTCATCATCAGCGGAGGATCCATCGACAATACCCCCCCCATTGATAGCCCATACTGTTGATCGCAACGGACTTTGGCATGCTTTGACTCCGCAGTTATTCCCTTTGCAGCTATTGCGTGATTGCCTGAACAAAGCACTTGCCGATCAAGCCTGTATCACTGATGAATCTTCGGCGCTTGAGCATTGTGGTTATCGTCCCTTACTTATCAATGGACGAGCGGACAACATCAAGGTGACTCAACCTGAAGATTTGGCATTGGCCGAATTTTACCTATCCCGAAAAGCTAAGGAATCTATCGTATGAGAATTGGGCACGGTTTTGATGTGCATAAATTTGGCGGAGAAGGTCCACTGGTTATTGGCGGTGTTCGCATTCCCTATGAGCAAGGATTAATTGCCCATTCAGATGGTGATGTTGCCTTGCACGCTGCCACAGATGCCCTATTGGGGGCAGCCGCATTGGGCGATATTGGTAAATTATTTCCCGATACCGATCCCGCCTTTAAAGGTGCAGATAGTCGTGAACTACTGAAAGAAGCCTACCGCCATATTCGCGCAAAGGGTTATCGGTTAGGGAACCTGGATATCACCATCATTGCACAGGCACCGAAAATGTTGCCGCATATTCCCCAGATGCGAGTTAATCTGGCGGAAGATCTTGAATGCCATATGGATGATATAAACGTTAAAGCGACAACAACAGAAAAACTGGGATTTGTCGGTCGTAAAGAAGGTATTGCCTGCGAAGCGGTTGCTTTGTTGGTAAAGGAATGAATATGACATTGAGTGAATTACATTGGCTTTATGGTCGGCCGGAAGCGACCGGTATTGTTAAAGCCACACCGGAAGATTTTATTGTTCGCGAAGACTTGGGGTTTTCTCCTGATGGAGAAGGCGAACACTTAATGGTACATATCCGTAAGACGGGATGTAACACCCAATTTGTCGCGGATCACCTCGCCCGTTTTGCCCAAATACCGGCTCGTTCCGTCAGTTATGCGGGTTTGAAAGATCGTAATGCCGTGACAGAACAGTGGTTTTGCTTGCATCTACCGGGGAAACAAGATCCGGATTTAGCGGCATTTCAACTTGAGGGTTGTGAAGTGCTGGCCACTTCCCGCCAGAAACGTAAGCTACGGATTGGTGCATTGAAAGGCAACGAATTCACGCTGGTATTAAGAGAAATTTCTGATCGGCAAGCAGTGGAAAAACGCTTGCAGCAGATAGCGCAAACTGGCGTTCCAAATTATTTTGGTGAACAGCGTTTCGGACGGGGTGGACAAAATTTAGTTCAGGCTCAACGCTGGGCGGCGAATGAAATTCAGGTCAAAGAACGTAATCGCCGCAGTTTTTACCTTTCCGCCTGTCGTAGCGCTATGTTTAATGCGGTTGCCAGCCAACGTATCGCTCAAGATGAGCACCAAAAGGTAAAAAATGGCGATGCGCTACAATTAACCGGACGGGGTAGCTGGTTTGTGGCCGATGAATCTGAATTGCCGATATTACAGCAGCGCGTGATGGATGGAGAGTTACAGATAACCGCGCCTTTAGCGGGTGACAAGGCGTTGGGAACACAGCATCAAGCCCTGGATTTCGAGCAACAATGTTTATTGGATTACGACACGCTTTGGGGATTGGCTAAACGTGAACGTGTTGAGAGTACCCGTCGGGCAATACTGGTGAAACCACTTAACCTGAATTGGGAATGGCAAGATGACCAAACCGTCACCCTCCATTTCGCTTTGCCATCCGGTAGCTTTGCAACCAGTGTTGTCAGGGAATTGATCAACCAAGATCAAAACAAGATTGCGGATATCGCGGAGTAATTGTTTCCCGCAAATCCCATCACATTTTTATACTGGTTTACTGGTTGTCTACCAAGATACACAAGGGATAGGTAATTTACTTGGTTCTATTGTGTATCTTGGTGCTTCCCTTGTGTAAGGCCGGAGTGCAAAGCGCTCTACAAAACTGTCAACGTCATGCTAAGATCGGTCAATTTTCTGATAGCCTTAATATTGTCCAATCATAAGTTGCGCCCAATAAACGGGACAACACACAGAGTAAGTTACAGTATTAACCTATTTTATTATTAATAAAATCAATGAGATATATCAATGCTGCGGATATTGCTGAGTAACGATGATGGTGTCACCGCACCCGGTATTCAAACCTTAGCGGCTACATTGCGGAAACACTATCTTGTTCAGGTCGTTGCACCTGACCGTAACCGTAGTGGTGCGTCGAATGCTTTAACACTGGATCGCCCTTTGCGTATCAACACACTACAAAATGGTGATATTTCCGTTCAGGAAGGTACACCAACCGACTGTGTCTATTTGGGCGTGAATAAACTGGTTCATCCTCGGCCTGACATTGTCGTTTCTGGCATCAACTGTGGCCCTAATCTCGGTGATGATGTGATTTACTCTGGTACGGTTGCGGCGGCAATGGAAGGGCGCCACTTAGGATTACCTGCACTGGCAGTATCACTTAATGGCGACAAACATTATGACACGGCGGCAGAAGTCACTGTGTGTTTATTAACTTTGCTGCAAAAATCCCCATTGAGAGCGGGCAATATCCTGAATGTGAATGTACCTGATATTCCCATTGAACAAATTAAGGGGTTTCGGGTGACGCGATGCGGTAGCCGCAGTGCTGCTGAACACGTCTATGCCCAGGAAGATCCTAAAGGCAATATGCTCTATTGGATAGGCCCTCCTGGAGAAAAGCGTGATTTTGGGTCTGAAACAGATTTTGCTGCGGTAGAAGAGGGATTCGTCTCTATTACTCCCTTACAGGTGGACTTAACGGCTTATAAAGCTCAGGAGTTGGTAAATGATTGGTTGGCAAGAGTCGGGGATATTGGGGAATGTTAAACCGGTCGATGAAAAATTTGCTGACACAATTGCGCCAGCAAGGCATTCACAACGAACCTTTGTTGGCGGTTATTGCCAAAGTACCTAGAGAATGTTTTGTTGATGAGGCCCTTGCACATAAGGCATATGAAAATACCGCCCTGCCCATTGGTCATGGGCAAACCATATCCCAACCTTATATTGTTGCTCGCATGACTGAATTACTGAATTTAACTCCTGAATCCAATGTATTGGAAATTGGAACCGGCTCAGGTTATCAGACAGCAATACTTGCCCACTTAGCCAGACGCGTTTTCTCCGTGGAACGGATTAAGGGATTACAGTGGCAGGCTAAGCGCAGATTGAAGCAACTCGATCTCCACAATATCTCAACCCGCCACGGTGATGGCTGGAATGGATGGCCATCAAAAGGGCCATTTGACGCTATAATTGTCACAGCCGCACCGCCAGAAATTCCGCAGGCGTTACTCCACCAACTGGCCGAAGGGGGCGTGATGGTTTTACCTGTCGGCGAGAATACTCAGTTATTGAAAGTGGTACATCGTTATGGGAATGATTTTCATGGCGACGTTATTGAACCCGTCCGTTTTGTACCCCTAATTCAAGGCGAGCTAGCATAATCGGCTAATTTATTTGATAAGTAATTGCAAATTAGCTGTTATTTTTTCTGAAATTAAGCAAAATGTCTCGCTTTAAATCTTTTGTAATTCTAAATTTTTTATGAGTCATCGTTATTTGCGCTTATATATTTGCCTTATATGGGGGAATAAAAGTATGAATCTAGAAAGCCCAGTGAAAAAAATAAAGTGGATAATCGCCAGCACTGTTATGGGCGTTATGCTGGTAGGTTGCAGTAATACACCCAATCGTCCAGCGCCAATAGTGAATATCGACAATAAGGGAAAAAACGGAGGATTGTTCTCCAAACCGTCATCAATTTCGACACCAATGCCATCTTCTCCTCCTTCAATCTCAAAGGATCGTGTATCAGATAATCATGCTGCTAAAAACCGTCAGCTAGTGAATGATGCTGCTAATAGCACTTCGTCCCAAGGGCGAATCATCTATAGACGCAACTACGAAAATATCCCCAAGGGAAGCTACAACGGGAACACTTATACGGTTAAACATGGCGATACCTTGTTTTATATAGCCTGGGTTACAGGGGATGATTTTCGTGATCTAGCTCTCAGAAACAATATTTCAGAGCCTTATAGCTTAAATGTTGGTCAACTCCTGAGAATTGGTAATGCAACCTCCAAAAATGGTGTATTAATAGCATCAAATAGTACTCAATCTAAAATTAAGCAGGTTGATTTTCAAAAAATTAATGCGTATCCTGCAAATATTGATAGACCGAGTTCAGGAAAAATGTTGCCAAAGGTGACTATTTCTGAAAACAACAATGCAGATTCAAAAGTATTTACGGCAGCAGATGCGGGAATAAATAACACCATTAATGGTATTGAAACTATTAATAGTTGGAGGTGGCCGGCAGAAGGAAAAATTCTTGAGGGCTTCTCTGATTCTCAAGGGGGAAATAAGGGCATTGATATTGCGGGGAGTCGTGGCCAACCCGTATTTGCAACCGCTGGTGGGAAAGTGGTTTATGCCGGAAATGTGTTACGTGGCTATGGAAATCTAATAATAATAAAACATAACGATGACTACCTGAGTGCCTATGCACACAACGACACAATGTTGGTTCGTGATCAGCAGGATGTCCAGGCGGGGCAAAAAATTGCCACTATGGGTAGCACCGGAACAAGTTCAGTAAGATTGCATTTTGAAATTCGCTATAAGGGAAAATCCGTAAACCCGCTGCGTTATCTTCCGCAGCGATAAACCGGGGCAGGGATCTTAATTCCTGCCCGCATTATCATGGGTAGGAGCAGCTGATGAGCCAAGGTACGCTTAAAGTTAATGAGTTGTATGATGATGCGGATTTAGACGAAAATAGCACGGAAGCTGATGACTTTGATGAAGCGTTGCTGAAAGATGAGGATGATGTAGCTGATCTTGATGAAGATTTGGAGTTGTTACAAGGGGTAAACCAACGGGTTCTTGACGCAACACAACTTTATCTCGGAGAGATTGGTTTCTCGCCTCTGCTGACAGCAGAGGAAGAGGTTTTTTTTGCCAGACGAGCATTGCGAGGAGATATTGCTGCACGCCAACGTATGATTGAAAGCAATTTGCGATTGGTTGTAAAAATATCCCGCCGATATAGCAATCGTGGATTAGCACTGCTAGATCTGATTGAAGAAGGTAACCTCGGGCTTATTCGTGCAGTGGAAAAATTTGATCCTGAAAGGGGTTTTCGTTTTTCTACTTATGCGACATGGTGGATCCGTCAAACAATTGAACGTGCCATTATGAACCAAACTCGCACGATCCGTCTGCCTATTCACATCGTCAAAGAATTAAATGTCTATTTACGTACGGCAAGAGAACTGGCACATAAATTGGACCATGAACCCAGTGTCGAAGAAATTGCGGAGAAACTGGATAAACCCATTGAAGATGTAAGTCGTATGATGCGGCTTAACGAACGCATTACTTCTGTCGATACACCAATTAGTGGTGATTCAGATAAAGCATTATTGGATATTTTATCTGATGAAAATGATTCAGGGCCGGAAACAACGATTCAAGATGATGACATGAAACAGAGCATCGTGAAATGGTTGTTTGAACTGAACGCAAAACAGCGCGAGGTTTTGGCTCGCCGTTTCGGTTTGCTTGGATACGAAGCAGAGACATTAGAAGACGTTGGGCGAGAAATAGGTTTAACCAGGGAGAGAGTAAGACAGATCCAAGTTGAAGGATTACGTCGCTTGAAGGATATATTGCATTCCCAAGGTCTGAATATGGAATCTTTATTCCGCACTTAATCTTTTATACCGAATGAACTTATACCTAAGAAATTTCAAATTGTGGCGTAGTGAAAAAATAAACCAATTTCCAGAAACAAAGATAATCAGGTCGTTGGAAAGAGTAGGAGTAATTACTGAAGTGACAATTGAAAAGATAATGGTGTATTCGGTCGTAATCTTAAGGTGGGCTAAATCAGCCCACCTTTTATTTATTCACTTATTTATATTTTCATGGCCATTTGGTGTTTCATTTATCAATTTTAGATAATGGGAACACCACTATGAAATTTAAAATCATGATCGGGAGTTTGAATAAGTTCCGCTTCAACCTGGCCGAAATAATTCACTCTCTCTGTCATATCCTCTTTAGATATTGACTGCGCCAGTGTCAAATAATCTTGATAATGGCGAGCTTCTGAACGTAGCAGGGAAACATAAAATTTACCCAAATCTTCATCCAGATGGGGAGCCAATTTTGCAAAACGTTCGCATGAGCGTGCTTCAATATAAGCGCCAATAATCAACTTATCGACCAAGGTATAAGGTTCATGGTGGGTGGCATGCTGAAATAGGGATTTAGCATAGCGGCTGGCACTGATACTGTCATAGCTTATTCCTCTGGCATCCATGATTTCTAAGACTTGATAAAAATGGTGCAACTCTTCTTTAATCAATAACACCATCTTATCGATGAGATCTTGGCTGTAAGGTGATTTTGGCCGGGCGATAATTTGCTTGGTGGCCTGGTTTTTTCCTTTTAATGAATGAATATCGCCTATTTTTTTGTAGGCAAAATCTTCATAGGGTTGAAACCAAGCCAGCAGAGTATCGGCACTCTCAAGATCAACGGCATACTTACGAATTAAGAACATCGCACTTTGTGCTGCTTTCAATTCGCATAGCAGATGATCGCGCAACAAAATTGGCAAACTCTCAGGTTGCCGAGCCTTTTCGACCCATTGGTCGGGAGTTTCGCACTGTAAAAATTGATAAATGGGGGCTAACAGATTAGTATCAAACTTCATTGTCATTCCATTCATGGTTAAACCCTATCTTTGTTAAACCATATCTTTTAGGCGATAAATCCATTCCAATGCTTGACGAGGTGTCAGGGTATCTGGATTCAGGTTTTCCAATGCTTCAACGGCTGGAGAGGTTTCTTCTGTCAGCAGGGTCAATTGTGGTGTATCGACATGGCCTGCCGTCGCATGATTGGAGAGTGATTCCAGCTCTTTTAATTTTTGGCGAGCACGTTTAATCACCTCACGTGGAACACCTGCCAGCGCGGCAACCGCCAGTCCATAACTCTTGCTTGCAGCCCCATCCTGCACGCTGTGCATAAAAGCAATGGTATCGCCATGCTCGACCGCATCAAGATGGATATTGGCGACACCTTCCAGTTTCTCAGGGAGTGTTGTCAATTCGAAATAGTGAGTCGCAAACAGGGTCATTGCCTTGATTCGATTGGCTAAACCTTCAGCACAAGCCCAGGCCAGGGATAAGCCATCATACGTCGATGTACCCCGGCCAATCTCATCCATTAAAACCAAACTGTATTCAGTCGCGTTATGCAGGATATTGGCAGTTTCAGTCATTTCCACCATAAAGGTAGAACGACCTGACGCCAAGTCATCAGACGCACCAACACGGGTAAAGATGCGATCGACCGGACCAATCACCGCTTTTTCGGCGGGAACAAAGCTGCCAATATAAGCCATCAACGTAATCAACGCTGCCTGACGCATATAGGTACTTTTTCCCCCCATATTCGGCCCGGTAATGATCAATAAACGGCGCTGTGACGAGAGCGTTAATGGGTTAGCAATAAACGGTTCGCTCAATACTTGCTCGACAACCGGATGTCGTCCGCCAGTGATCTGGATACCCACTTTATCCGCCAGTATCGGGCGGGTGTAATTTAAGGTTTCAGCACGTTCGGCAAGGTTTGCCAGTACATCAAGTTCTGACAGCGCTTCGGCACAGGTTTGCAAATCGGCCAGATGAGGCAGCAACAGATCAAATAACTCTTCGTACAAGGCCTTTTCAATGGCAAGCGCTTTGCCTTTGGAAGTGAGCACCTTGTCCTCATATTCCTTTAACTCAGGAATGATATAGCGTTCCGCATTTTTCAGTGTTTGACGACGAACATAATGAATTGGCACTAAATGGCTTTGCCCACGGCTGACTTGAATATAGTAACCATGTACTGCATTAAAGCCCACTTTTAGGCTATCAATGCCAAGTTTCTCGCGTTCGCGGATCTCCAGCTTATCCAGATAATCACTGGCGCCATCGGCCAGTGCTCGCCACTCATCCAGTTCAGTATGATAACCTGTGGCAATAACGCCACCGTCACGCACCAGCACAGGTGGCGTTTCGACAATGGCATTCTCCAGTAGTGTCTGCAATGCATCAAAATGTCCCACACGCTGTTGTAGCCTCTGAATATAGGGAGAATCAGAAGATATCAGGATCTGATGAATATCAGGCAATTGCTGGAAAGCATGGCGCATTTTGGCCAGATCACGGGGACGAGCAGAGCGGAGGGCAAGGCGGCCAAGAACACGTTCCAGGTCGCCGACTTGGCGCAAAAAGGGCCGCAATTCATAACCGATTTCCTGTAATGCAGAAATGGCCTGGTAACGGTTTTCCAGCACATCTTGATTGCGGGTTGGTGTATGCAGCCAGCGTTTCAACATGCGACTGCCCATCGGTGTGACACACTGGTCAAGTACCGAAGCCAGGGTATTCTCAGTACCGCCGGATAAATTTTGTGTCAGCTCCAGATTACGGCGGGTGGCGGCATCCATGATGACCGTTTCTTGCTGGCGTTCCATCGTCATGCTGCGAATATGGGGTAATGCGGTGCGTTGGGTATCTTTGACATATTGCAACAAACAACCTGCTGCCCGCAGGGCGAGTGTCGCTTTTTCCACACCAAAGCCAATCAGGTCACGGGTGCCAAATTGTAAATTCAGTTGTTGCCTTGCGGTATCCAGCTCAAATTCCCACATTGGGCGTCGGCGCAGGCCATGACAACGTTCAATCAGCGTCATAGGGTCGAAGGTTTCAGGATAGAGCAGCTCCGCAGGGCGGGTACGTTGCAATTCTGCGGCAATACTCTCTTCATCGGACATTTCAGACACGCGGAAACGGCCAGAAGTGATATCCAGCGTCGCGTAACCAAAGCCTTGGCTATCATGCCAGATAGCGGCCAGCAGATTATCCTGCCGCTCATGTAGCAAGGCTTCATCCGTTACAGTGCCAGGGGTGACAATACGCACAACTTTGCGCTCAACAGGGCCTTTACTGGTTGCAGGATCACCAACTTGTTCGCAGATTGCCGCCGATTCACCGAGTTGCACCAGTTTTGCCAGATAGTTTTCGATGGCGTGATAAGGGACACCCGCCATTGGAATCGGCTGACCCGCCGATTGCCCGCGCTTGGTTAGGGAAATATCCAGTAACTTCGCCGCTTTTTTGGCATCATCAAAGAACAACTCATAAAAATCTCCCATCCGATAAAGCAGCAGAATATCGGGATGCTGCGCTTTCAGACGCAGATACTGCTGCATCATGGGAGTATGGCTATCTATATCCTTTGCTGGAGATTCTTTCATATTGACTTGATTCAATTTTATTATTCCTGTTGACTCAGTTGGGCTATCGACACTCAGTCAACCCATCTAAATGACAAAACCTAAATATAATCAGCTAAGGATGGAACGCTAATAGACCTCATCCTGGGCGAAAACGCTATCTTATCACTGATAATCTGTGTGATTCATCTGTGGGTGCGATTAGGACGATTTAAAGGGTAGGTTAGCAGGATTACTCGCAGGAATGTATCAGATTTTTTCACAATTCAGCAGGATTGCGAAGCGGCTCGATTGTTGTTTGGTTTAAGTCATGCTATCAAGTAATAGAAAACCTATGGCAGAAAGCATTTGAATTCTATTAGAGATATTGAGAATTGATGGATTTAGAGGAAATTATCGTGGCTACTTACCAACCTCCTTATACTATTACCCCAGACATACTTAATCGAGTGGTGGAAATTGGTGAATTACTAGGGCGTTGGTCAATGCAAGCGGAGACTGCGTCGCCTTTATTACGTAAAGAGAATCGCATTCGTACCATACAGGCATCATTGGCAATTGAAAATAATAATCTGTCTACGGAGCAGGTGACAGCAATTATTGATGGAAAACGTGTGCTGGCACCGATAAGAGATATTCAGGAGGTGCGTAATGCTATATTGGCCTATGAAAAACTACCGGATTGGCGTAGCTCCCGATTAACGGATTTACTGACTGCACATCGGTTACTGATGACTGGATTGGTTGATCGCCCAGGACAATTTCGCTGGGGAGGTGTGGGAATTTATCGAGAAAAACAGTTAATCCATATGGCTCCCCCTGCTAGTCAAATACCACGGTTAGTGGGTGAGTTGCTGACATGGTTGAAACAGACGGATACCCATCCATTAATCTCCAGTTCAATTTTCCATTATGAGTTTGAATTTATTCATCCCTTTACCGACGGTAATGGCCGTATGGGGCGCTTGTGGCAAACATTGATTTTGAGCGAATGGCGTCCTGAATTAGCGTGGTTACCGGTAGAAACGTTAATTCATTATCAACAACAAGATTATTATCAGGTACTTAGGGAATGTGACCGCACCAGTGACTGTACGCTATTTATCAATTTTATGCTGGAAAAATTAGCCGAAGCACTTAAAGAAAATCTGGATCTTCAAAAACAGAATGCTGTCGCAATGTCGGTAGAAATGTCGGTACAAATGCCGGTAGAAATGTCGGTAGAAAAACCACAACCAGTGAGTGCCACATCGCAGAAAATCTTATCGGCTATTATTGCTTATCCTGCCATTACCATAACCCAATTGGCTGAAGAATTAGGGCTAAGTCGGCGTACAATAGAGCGAAATATTAAAATATTACGGGATACAGGGTATTTGAGCCGTGTTGGGGCGAAGAAAGGCGGTTATTGGCGAGTTAAGTAATTAGCGAATAATTATCCCCTTTGGGTGAGAAAAATCCGGGATAAATGTTGGCTTGAATTATTCATTAATGCAGGTGCATGATTAAAAAGAAACCTACATTAAGAGAAAAATAATATGACAAGAAGCAACGAGATATTGATAAAAAACAGGGACGAAATTGAGAAGATGGAAATAGCAGGACGCTTAACAGGTCAAGTACTTGAAGCTGTTCGTTCGATTATCGTGCCTGGCATCACGACGCTTGAAATTGACGCATTTTGCCATGATTACATTATCAGTACGCTTGATGCGATACCGGGTAGCCTGGGGCAATATGGTTTTCCTTATACAGTCAATACTTCCGTTAATCACGTTGTTTGTCATGGCTGGCCGGCGGAAAAGAAGCTGAAAAATGGGGATATCGTTAATGTGGATGTCACCGTCAAAAAAGAAGAATATTACGGTGATAGCAGCATCACATTTTGTGTCGGGGACGTGCCATCCCATGCCAAACGTCTGGTTGATGTGACTCAAGAGTGCTTATATAAGGCCATTAAAATTGTCAAACCCGGCATCACTCTGGGGGATATTGGGTATACGATACAGCAACATGCCGAAGCGAATAATTACTCAGTAGTACGTGAATATTGTGGGCATGGTATTGGTCGCAGTATGCATGAGGAGCCACAAATCCTGCATTACGGCAAGGCGGGAAAAGGTCTTATGCTGGAAGAGGGAATGACTTTCACGATTGAGCCTATGATTAACCAAGGCAAAAAGGAGATTAAACTGCATAAAGATGGTTGGACAGTGACGACTAAAGATCGTCGGTTATCGGCTCAATTTGAACATACGGTTTTGGTCACTCATGATGGCTTTAAGGTGTTGACGCTGCGCGATGAAGAGCGCGGATCTTTTGAACGTTACCTGTCAATCAATCCATAGCTCACAATGTGTTTGGCTATGTGCCGCTTTCCCAATACTGTGCTGTGCAGTGTTGGGTTTTATTTTGTCATTAAATACGCCTCTTTTTGCAATCAATTGAATGAGTCATGGGTAAAATCGGGTAGACTTATCCTTATTCTCCAGGCTGGCTAACAGGGTGCCATTGTTGGGATTTTAAACAAAATCTGTAGGCTGGATTTTTTTCAAATATAATGAATTTACTTAAATCGTAAATAGAAATTACAGGGTGACTATGTCTTGGCGTTATACAAATAAGAACTTCTCTGGTTTTATTGTTCTTTTCTTCCTTATTTTTCTGATACATCAATGTTTGGGGTATCAGTTAAAATTGATATATGTTTTCAGTGCCTTTGCGTTTTTTTTATTTTCGGCGGCTATCAGTAGACGAATATATCTCTTTTTGATTACTTTTTTCTCATTGCTGGGAATGCTCTATACCCCAATTGGCCTCAATTACGGCTATCCAGATATCAATGCAGTAGGATCATTAATCTATACAAATAAGCGTGAAGCAGCGGAATATATTAGTGGTCTTTCTGTTTCAACGTATTTAACTGCCATAGCTATCTTTGTTTTGATGATATTTTCACTTAAGCTAAATGTCACCTTATCAGGTAAAAGTAAAAAAGGGTTATTTGCCCTGTTCTTTATTTCCGCTTTCTGGTCACCAGTCAAAGGGTATATAAAATCGGGTTTTGCAGATAGTTCGGAACTTCTGCACACCAGTTTGCCGGAAGTTCGTTTTTTCAGTGATGCCTATCAGAGTTACCAGCAAGTCATGTCAGAAAATAACCGATTTGCCAAGATCATTAACTATCGGGATAACTGGCAGCCTGTCGTGAAAGAAGAAAAATACGATACCTATATTATGGTGATCGGTGAAAGCGTTCGAAAAGATTTGATGAGTGCTTACGGGTTTGCGGATAAAAACACCCCTTGGTTGGATAACGCGAATGCCACAATATTAACCAACTATATTTCCGCGGCACCGTCGACACAGCTCTCTTTGACTCACTCTCTGGCGATGCGTGAGGCAAACGAAATTCAATTAAACAACAGTATTGTTTCACTGGCGAAAAAAGCGAGATTTGAAACTTACTGGCTCTCCAATCAGGGAATGAAGGGCGGGTTTGATTCTCCTATAGCGCTGATAGGGCAGCAAGCCCATCATTACACTTTTCTAAAAGAAGGCAGTTCTGATGATCGCAGCTATATGCCGGATGAAAATTTATTGCCTTATATTCGCAAGGCATTAGTGAAGAATGAACAGAAAAAGAAACTGATCGTTATTCACTTAATGGGTTCGCATCCACAACCTTGTACCCGAACGAATGATAAATACGGCACCTATTTTCATTCCAAAAATATTTCATGTTATCTCCAGAGTATCCATAATACGGATAACCTGCTGGCTGATATTGAAAGTATTGCCAATAAAAATCAACTCCACTGGGCTATGATCTACTTTGCGGATCATGGTTTGTCATTGGTGAATGAGAACACAGACAGTGAGAATTTGACCCATAACGACAGTAATAAACAGAATTATCAAGTTCCCTTTATTATTACTGGTTACGACTATGCGCTTAAAAATACCGACAAAAAAACAGCAAGCAAAAATATCATCGATGCCCATCGCAGCGGTTTGAACCTACTTTCTATGCTATCCACATGGTTGGGAATTGAGGAACCTCGCCTGGCATCTAAATGTGCCTGGTTTTCTAACCAATCCTGTCCGAACCAACATACCGTGATTTCATTTAGTCACGCATATAAGGACTTTAACCACTTAAAGGATGACGCGATTAACTTTGATTGATGAAGGGAGCTTCGTCTTTCAAGTTATCGCGTCAGTGAGTTACCTCACAAAACCTGGCTCATGCTTTATGTGTGTGAACCACTGATTGGGGGATTTTGACCGCTTAATCGGGTATTCAACCGTTGGCTAAGATCCTTCCAGTCTTATCAGAGAGAGTTTTATATCATAGTGCAGTGTGGCGAGGAGTATACACCTTGATAGGTATTTCTTTCTGCCGGCCGTAGAGGGTTGGTTTATGGAGAAAGAAGTAAAAATTAAATAATGACTTGCTGTTCGTCTTACTGTGGAAAAGGAAGTTTTATGAACAATAATAAATGGTTAAAACATATCCCTTGGGTGATATTGGGGATAATTGGCGCATTCTGTCTTGGTGTTGTTGCGCTGCGTCGGGGAGAACATGTTAGCGCTTTGTGGATCATCGTCGCTTCCGTAGCGGTTTATTTGGTTGCTTATCGGTACTACAGCCTGTATATCGCCACCAAGGTGATGAAGCTGGATGCCACGCGAGCAACCCCCGCAGTTGTCAATAATGATGGTTTGAACTATGTTCCCACCAACAAAAATGTCCTGTTTGGTCACCATTTTGCGGCCATTGCAGGGGCAGGCCCGTTGGTAGGGCCAGTATTGGCGGCACAGGTGGGTTATCTGCCAGGCACATTGTGGTTGCTGGCCGGGGTCGTGCTTGCCGGAGCCGTGCAGGACTTTATGGTGCTGTTTATCTCCTCCCGCCGCAATGGAGCATCACTGGGTGAGATCGTCAAAGAAGAGATGGGGCGGGTGCCAGGCACCATCGCCTTGTTTGGTTGCTTCTTAATCATGATCATCATTTTGGCCGTGCTGGCCTTAATCGTCGTGAAAGCATTGGCGGAAAGCCCGTGGGGCGTATTTACTGTTTGCTCAACCGTACCCATTGCGCTTTTCATGGGGATCTACATGCGATATCTCCGTCCGGGGCGGGTGGGTGAAGTCTCCGTGATTGGTATTATCCTGCTGATTGCTGCCATTTGGTTTGGTGGTGTTGTTGCCGCAGATCCTTACTGGGGACCCGCGCTGACGTTCAAAGACACCACCATCACTTATGCCCTGATCGGTTATGCCTTTATTTCTGCGTTATTGCCCGTTTGGCTGATTTTGGCACCACGTGACTACCTGGCAACCTTCCTGAAAATTGGGGTCATTGTTGGCCTTGCGATTGGGATTGTCATCCTGAATCCTGAACTGAAAATGCCTGCCGTCACACAATACATTGATGGTACAGGGCCGGTTTGGAAAGGAGCGCTGTTCCCATTCTTGTTCATTACGATTGCTTGCGGTGCGGTATCGGGTTTTCATGCCCTGATCGCTTCAGGGACGACGCCTAAACTGCTGGCAAATGAAAAAGATGCCCGTTTTATTGGTTATGGTGCGATGTTGATGGAGTCGTTTGTGGCCATCATGGCATTGGTTGCTGCATCCATCATTGAACCTGGCCTGTATTTTTCTATGAATACCCCTCCGGCCGCATTGGGCATTACCATGCCTGATCTGCATAACTTGGGTACGGCTGAAGCACCAATGATTATGGCTTCCTTGAAAGAAGTCACGGTTCAGGCGGCCGCGACTGTAAGTTCCTGGGGCTTTGTTATTTCACCGGATCAGATTTTGCAAACCGCAAAAGATATTGGTGAACCCTCCGTACTGAACCGTGCAGGAGGAGCGCCAACTCTGGCCGTGGGTATTGCCCACGTATTCCATCAGATCATGCCTGCGGCAAATATGGGCTTCTGGTATCACTTTGGTATTCTGTTTGAAGCGCTGTTCATCCTCACAGCGCTGGATGCAGGTACTCGCTCTGGCCGTTTCATGTTGCAAGATCTCTTGGGTAACTTTGTGCCATTCCTGAAAAAAACGGATTCCCTGATTGCGGGCATCATCGGTACAGCCGGTTGTGTTGGCTTATGGGGATATTTGCTGTACCAAGGTGTGGTTGATCCATTAGGCGGCGTTAAGAGCTTGTGGCCGCTGTTTGGTATCTCTAATCAGATGTTGGCTGCTGTTGCGCTGGTATTGGGTACGGTTGTTCTGATTAAGATGAAACGCACCCGATATATTTGGGTAACCGTTATTCCTGCGGTTTGGTTGTTGATTTGTACTACATGGGCACTGGGGCTGAAATTATTCAGTGATAACCCACGTCTTGAGGGCTTCTTCTTCCTGGCTAAAGAATACAAGCAGCGGATTGCCGAAGGTGGGGCAGAATTGACGGCTGGGCAAATCAGTAATATGAATCACATTGTTGTCAACAACTACACCAATGCGGGTTTAAGCATTCTGTTCCTGATCGTGGTGTATAGCATCATTATCTATGGCATCAAAACTGCGATACAAGCGAGTAAAAACCCGCAGCGTACTGATAATGAAACGCCTTATGTGCCCGTTCCAGAAGGTGGGGTGAAAGTCTCTTCTACGCACTAATGAGATACGAAAACTGATACCGACCAAATTATTTTGTATCAGTCACAACAATACCCCACATAATTGGCTTTGTATGATGTGGGGTATTTTTTGTTGGGAAATTATTCCTTAATCGAACAAACTTTGGAGAACAGTTTATGTTTGGTCATCTTGGTCGGGCAGGCAAATATTTGGGGCAGGCTGCCCGTATGTTGGTGGGGGTTCCCGACTACGAGACTTATGTACAACACATGAAGGAAAACCACCCAGATAAGCCTTATATGACTTATGAAGCGTTTTTTCGTGAACGCCAGAATGCTCGCTATGGCGGCGATGGCAAAGGTGGAATGCGCTGCTGTTAGTGAAAAAAGTGGCTAATTCATTGGAAATTATTTGGCAGTTAAGAAATATCGGGAAACGAAAATGCAACCAATATCCGTCACGATCCTGACCGGTTTTTTGGGATCAGGTAAAACGACGCTGCTGCGTCATATCCTCAATGCCAATCATGGTTATAAAATAGCGGTTATTGAAAATGAATTTGGTGAAGTCCCTATTGATGATGAATTGATTGGTGATCGTGCCACTCAGATTAAGACATTAAGTAACGGATGTATCTGCTGTAGTCGTTCGAATGAATTGGAAGAGGCATTATTGGACTTGCTGGATAGCATGGATAAAGGGCAGATTGATTTTGACCGCCTGATTATCGAATGTACCGGTATGGCCGATCCTGGCCCGATTACGCAGACTTTCTTTTCCCATGAAGTTTTGTGCCAGCGTTTTGTACTGGATGGCATCATCACGCTGGTGGATGCGGTTCATGCGGAACAACAGTTAGATCGTTTTTCCATCGCACAGGCGCAGGTAGGGTATGCAGACCGAGTTCTGTTAACGAAAACAGATGTTGCCCCGGTTCATGAGGCCCTCATTGAACGTTTGCAACGAATCAATGCCAGGGCGCCCGTTCATAACGTTATTCAGGGAGAAGCAGATTTAGGCTTACTGTTTGATATAGAAGGTTTTATATTGAATGACAAACTGACGGTTTCGGCGCCTGTATTCCGATTTGTGCCTACACAACAAAATTCAGTCCAGTCAATTGTCGTTAACTTATCGTACCCAGTTGAACTGTCGGAAGTGTCTAATTTGATGGAAGCATTATTGCTGAGTTTCGCGGATAACCTCCTGCGTTACAAAGGACTTCTGGCTATTAAAGGGGAGACACGCCGGCTGCTTTTTCAGGGAGTCCAGCGTCTATATAGTGCGGATTGGGACAGAGAATGGCGTGATGATGAAGCGCGTGAAAGCGTGCTGGTTTTTATTGGTATCGATCTGCCAGAACAGGAAATCAGGGAGAAATTCGCGGAATTATTTGAAGAATAATGGGTTGAATAATAATTTTCTGTGGAATTTTGATTGTTCATTTTTTATTTCTTATTGAGCAGTGAAATTGTTTATATAAATTCGCTGCTCAAATTTAAATAGAAATTTAATTTATATATTTACCTGTTAGATTTCTGTTTCTGTAAAAATTTAAATTATCGCATTAACAAATATGGAACAATAAAAACAAAAGCCATTCACAAATTAAGTTGGTTATGCGTATAAAATAGAAACTTATTTTAGATGTTCATAGCATTGCCCATTTTATCTACCGGCAATCTCCACAAACTAATGAGTGGAGATTGTTGCAATAACAGATCATGTTAGTGAAAACAGCAAAAAAATAACACAGTTATTTAGAGTGAGATTCCCAAATTCTGGAAAAACGTTTCACATTACTGGCCGTATAAATGACGGTATGTGAAATATTACGATGGCCGAGATAATCTTGAATCAAGCGAGTATCACGACCGAGATCAGCTAACGCATAACCGCAAGCGTGCCTTAACATATGTGGGTGTGGAGAAACGCTGACAGAGGCCTGCTTTCCATAACGTTTTAATAATCCATAAACTTGTTGCCGTGAAACAGGGCCAGATTTTTGAGAGAGAAATACCCACTGGGAATCGGCTTCCCGCCATTTTTGACGAATATCTAACCATTTATTGAGTGCTTCGATTTCTTCTGGAATTAAAGGGTGTGTGGTTGAAAGCCCACCTTTTAACCGTCTGATGTGAATGATTGCTGAATTTAAATCGAGATCAGATAAACGCAGATTACATAGCTCACTTACCCTAAAACCGTGAATAAAACACATTAATAACATGCAATAATCTCGCTCTGCGTGACGCCCTTGTTTTGTTTCTTCCAAAATTGCGTCTATTTCGTATCGGGTTAAAAATTTACGTTGCTTCATGAAATTATCATTCCTATAAAATCAAAGAGATGAATTGTGAATAGCAAGGTATTTAAGCCAGTCGAATACAATAAAACATTAATGTTTTTTAAACATGATTGACAAAATACCAGATTAATTAAATTGGGGTACAGCAAATAAAAAAATTTGCCGCTTCTTTTCGTCTTATTTTTAATGAAAGTGCTAATTGAAATCGTATAAATACGTGCTATGTGATCCTGATATACAGAATGGGGCAATCATAAATAGAATTCCACATATAAAAACAATTCTATTGAACTTTACAACTAATCATTTGGCCTGGTTTATTTTTTAGTTTTTTATTCTTTTTAAATACCTTTTAAGTGTATTGGGTTTGTATTTTTACTGCATTTAGTGGAAAAAGTAAATGATTTATCTAAGTTGTTTATATAATGCCTTATAGTTGATTAAAAAGTGACTTTTGTCAGATTATTTTGAAATAATATTTCATGTTTTAATTAATTATTGGTTTTTTATTCTGACTTGTTATGAATTTTTGGGTAAAAAATGAGCATTGTTGATAGGGAATTAGGGAAGAATATTCAGGATAACATCAGATTAGTGGGAGAGTTTTAACCGATTTTGTAACTTAAGTTATAGTTTTTGTGGTTATCATTGTTTTGTGGGAGGTTTAAGAAATTAATCGTTTTTTATTCAATTTGTGAAATTTAATTAAATAGATATTTTTCGTGATTCATTAAATATCGTGTCATTATTTAAATGCGCCTTATATTTCCTGCCTGAAAGGAGGTCCTTGCGGCGCACAGAGTAAACTTAAATAGCAAAATTAAGCGTAATGAGTTTTCTTAAACATGGCCCTCATATCAGGAAAAGGCCAGAAAAGGGGAAACACAGAGTAAGATACCGGTAAAAATGATCAAGATAAGCGACATTCCTTTGTAATGGTGCAAGCTGGGGATCTTGTAAACCAAATAGGCAGGAATAAGGCAACCAACGATACCAAATATTGGGCTACAGATAGACGTAAAGCTCAATACCGACGCATTTAAGATAATCGCGCTCCAGGCTAATAAGATGGCAAAAACCATGATGCCTCTTTGAACCCATTTCTCATTGATTTTTTCAGCAGGCATCAAACGGCCAAGAACATTCATGGCAATTCCTTGGCTAGCTTCGCGAAATCCGAGGTAAACGCCAAAAAAGGCCGTCATCACGGCAAAAACATTGAGCAGGATACTGACGACTATGACCCAACTGCCGGGAAAGAACTGGGCGGCAATCGCCAGCGCTGAAATATTCTGTTCATAGGCTTTGACGGCTTCATCATGTCCCATCGCCAGTGTAAACGAGATGGCATAGAAAAATACCGTACAAAACAGGACGCCAAAGGCAATATTCATCGCTCGTAGTGCCTTGTGACGGGCAACTTCACGGTTTTTCTCCCGATGACGATAAGAAATGACCATTGGGCTAAGTGTCTGGATAAACAGGATAGAGGTGAGCGTAAAAGGTAGTGTGATAATGGCCTGTTTGATCAATAAACCAAGGGGAGGTAATGCCCCGATATTGTAAAGATGCCACATACCCATCATGGAAAATCCTAATATTGCGATAACAAATAGCTTCGTTATCACCATCAGGCTGGATATTCTGAAGAGCAATTGTTCACTGCGGGAAGCGATAGCGACTAATGCACAGATTAGTACCAATCCATAAAGCGGATTTTTCGACATTAATTCATCGGTTATCCCAAATGTTTGCAGGTAAGACGCGCTATCATTGGTTATCGCGGTGGAATAAACGAACATCCAGATCACCAGCATAATGAAGTAGAGTACACCTAGCAGAATACCCCAGTTTTTCCCCAAATAGCCACTGATGATGCTAGGATAATCTTTGCATTCCGGTGACTCCGCCAGGGTATTGATGAAGAGTCGCTGAAAAAGATACATGGCGGGATAACCAATAATGGAAGAGAGCAGGAAAACCCATAATCCCATTAATCCAACCTGAACAGGCAAGAAAACAATTCCGGCTCCGATTGCCATGCCAATACTCATAATGATCCAACCGGTATCGGTATGGTCGAATTTTATTGCCTTTTTCCATTCTGCCTCCGTCATGTTGGCACGTTTGGCCGATGGAGATAACGGTGGCGTGACGTCATTGGTTTTTGTTGCTGTTTTCATATCTATTAGTCAGTGAATTATCGTGTGCTGATAGTCAAGAATTTCAAGGAGGAAAACTTCCCTAAACAGGCCAACGAATATGGCTTATGAGAGAACAATTGCTGCATAAAGAAGAAATCGAGAAGGGATTAAATCCTTTAATTTATTAATATTATGCTGTATTTTAACCCGTTGTTCTAGAGTTTTTTACTGCAAAAATGGCGAAACTCATATCTTAATTCTGATTGATGGTGGTAAATAAAGAAAAATCAATGTCTAATCAGACATTTCTCCCTTGTTATGGTTTTTGCGGCGTGAGTCTCTCAGTGATAAAATTTATTTATCTATGATGTGTCTGAGTCTTTATTCTATTGAGTCGTTATTCCGAAGATATTTTCAGAAAATTTATGGGTATTTATGGCGCATGACTATCAAAAATAACATTGATTTGTTTTATTTAATACCGTAATTGATGTCAAGTTATCATAGGGTTACTCAATAAATTATATTTAATTGAATGGACTTTTACGGCAACAATATTTATTATCCCCTGCTTTTATATTGGCGGCATCTGCTATATAAAAATTAAATGGGTATATTTTAACAGCCATTCAGGAAGATATAATAATGAAAAACAAATTTACATTAGCCACAATTTGCCTGGCCTCTCTCATGCTGGCCGGTTGTGCAATGGAATCTTCATCAACACTTCCAGTACAAAAAGTCACTTCTTATAAAACGACCTATGCCGGTATTCGCAGCCCGATTGCAGTCGGTAAATTCGAAAATCGCTCAAGCTACCAAAACGGTATTTTCTCTGATGGGGTTGACCGCCTGGGAAACCAGTCAACAACGATCCTTGTAACACATTTACAACAAACAGGTCGTTTTAATGTATTGGAACGCACCAATTTGGCCGAGTTGAAAATGGAAACGGATTTACAGGGTAAAACGCAAAAACTAAAAGGCGCTAATTATATTATTACGGGCTCCGTGACTGAATTTGGGCGTAAGGAAGTGAGTGACCATCAATTATGGGGTATTTTGGGGCGCGGCAAATCACAAATTGCTCATGCAAAAGTGATGCTAAATGTTGTCAACATTGATACATCTGAAGTTGTTTTTTCCTCTGCCGGTGCCGGAGAATATAAACTTTCCAGCCGTGAACTCATTGGATTTGGTAGTACTTCCAGTTACGACTCAACGCTGAATGGCAAGGTATTAGATCTGGCAATCCGTGAAGCAGTTAATGATCTGGTCGCGGGTATTGATAATGGTGTATGGAAGCCAACAAATTAATTTTTAAATATGAACACTTTCTTAAATAAATAGCGTTTCACAATAGTAAGACACGCAAATTTAGTTTACCCCTGACTCCTTGCAGCACGAGGAGTAAGAAAGTGTCCGACAGTTTTGAAATCTTATTTATTAATATATGAAATATTTTATGGAGAACAAGGTGGTATGTTTTTGATAAAAAAAATAGGAATGTTTCTGGGGGCACTATTATTGGTGGGATGCTCAAATACACCGAAGACGATATATGAGTGGGGTGATTATCAAACAACCCTGTACCAATATTATCAACAGGATCAAACCGGGATACAGGAACAACTCCAAGAATTACAGCAAGTTGTTCAGCAAGCGTCGTCTAAAGATAAACCTGTCCCACCGGGTTTGCACGCGCAAATGGGGTTGCTTTACAACAAAATTGGCAATATTGAAGACGCTTTCCAGCAATTTGAGAGAGAGAAAAATTTATTTCCTGAGTCAGCACCTTATATGGATTTCCTGTTAAACAAGAATAAGGGAGTGAAATAATGAAACGTTTTTTGGGGGCGATGGGTGCCTTATTATTGCTGGTACTGACCGGGTGTGCCAACAAGAAGTCGTTTGATTATTCAGCATTAAAAGAAAGTAAACCCAAATCTATTTTGGTATTGCCCGCCGTCAATAAATCCGTGGAAGTACAGGCGGCTGGCAGTTTTCTGTCCCAAGTGACTTACCCGTTGGCAGAATCCGGCTATTATGTTTATCCCGTTGCCGTGGTTGAAGAAACTTTCCGCCAAAATGGTGTCACAGAAGCGCGGGATATCCACAATATCAGTTACAAAAAGCTGTATGACATCTTTGGTGCCGATTCTGCGCTTTACCTGAATATCACTCAATACGGTACGCAATATAAAATTATTAACAGTGATACCCGCGTGAGTGCAAAAGCCCGCCTGGTGGATTTGCGTACAGGTAAGCTACTGTGGAGTGGTTTTGCGACAGCCTCTTCCACAGAAAATGACAATTACTCTAGCGGTGGTTTAATTGACAAGCTGGTATCGGCCGCCATCTCCCAAATCACGAATACGGTTATGGACAAGGGGCATGATATTGCAGGCATTACCAGCAATCGCTTGTTAAGCGCAGGGGGGGACGGATATGGACATTTGCTATATGGCCCACGTTCAGCGTTCTACGGCAAAGAAAAATGATAAGGTTTGATTAAAACAATGCCGCAGGCAGGCTGCGGCATTGTTTATATTTATTTTTTAATTAGATATCTAATCGCTTAGTTTGCCACTTTTTAGATTTCCAGCGCCAGGCATTCACTAACCCACGAAGCCACTCATCGCAGAAGAATCCTATCCAGATCCCCAAGATCCCCATACCCAGGGTAATTCCCAGAAAATAACCGACGGGAATAGAAATTCCCCACATACAAATTATCGCGGTATAGAGGGGAAAACGGGCATCACCGGAAGCTCGCAGCGCATTGACCATGACAATATTGAAAGTACGCCCAGGCTCTAAAAAGACCGAGAGCAGGAACAATGGCAGCAGCAGTTCAACGATATTCTGATCTTCCGTCATGACATTGAGGAGGGGTTCCCTGAAAATCCAGAACGTCAAGACGATGCCTACCGTAAAAATCACACCAATGCGCAGGCTTTTCAGCCCCCGAATATAGGCATCTTCAAAGCGTTTTGCCCCAACAAGATGACCCACCATAATCTCATTACCAATGCTGATAGAGATACCAAACAGCATAATGAGCAGGGATAGCTGGAAATACAAGGTTTGCGCCGCCAGAGAGATTTCCCCCATCAGACCGATAAACGCTTGCGCAGTCATATATTGCAGGATCCACACCAAATTCTCACCCGCGGCGGGTAAGCCAATATGCAGGATTTTGCTCAACATATTCCTGGACCAGTTCACGAGTAATTTAGGTTCAAATTTGATCTTCAAACCACAAAACAGTAATCCACAGAGCAAAATAACCGCAACAGTACGACCAAATACCGTAGACCACGCCACGCCTTCCAGCCCATATTGAGGCAGCCCAAAGAATCCATACAGCACGATCATATTACCGCCAATCGTGAGTAAGTTGGCAATCAGCGTGACATACATGGCCGAGGTTGACTTTCCATAAACCCGCAGACAGGCGGCCAGAATAATCGAAATGGCTTCGGGGATCAGACAGATACCAAGAACATGCAGATAAGCGAACCCATCGTCCATCAGATTTTCGGGCAGGTTCATGATAGACAGGATCTTATAACCGAAGAACACGGTGATAAGTGCACAACTGAAACCCAGTACAAAATTAAAGGCAATGGAAATATGGATTGCCTGACCCGCCTTATCGCGTTTTCCTGATCCCAGATATTGTGCGATAACAACACTGCAACCTACGCTGATAAAGTTAAAAATCGTAATAAAGAGATCAAAAACATGATTACCTACTCCCATTGCAGCAAGATAAGCAGAAGAGATATGGCTGACCATGTATGTATTAATCAATAAAGTCGCCATATGCAGAAAGATATCAATGAAGATCGGCCAGCTGAGCGAAAAAAGTGAGCGATCAACAACATCAGACTGATGCATTCGTAAAACCTATTTATGAGAAGTGAAATGAATGGTTTTTTTGGTGGTGTGGTATATCCAGAAATCATAGATGATTTTACAGGGTTTGTTGATAAGTTAATAGAGAAATGGGCGATTTATGTCCTTGGTTTGTAGAAAGATTTGGCCGGATAAAAAATCTCCTGCGGCGATGACCGCAGGAGATGGATGTTGTAGCGTTATTTTTCCAAAAGGAACCCATAAATTGGGTTATTTTATCGTGGATTGGTTAACTTTAATCGGGTATCTCCGCGTCCAAAACAAACATCCCGATCGGATGAATTTCCAGATAATAATTCTCACCCACTTTGGGTTGCAGTTGAGTGGCATTGACTTGCAGTAGTAGCATTTGTCCGTGCCAGTCAACCGTGACTTCATATTGTGCCCCCATATACGCGACATAATGAATCTTACAGCGCTGGCTTTCGCTGCCTTGTAGACTCAAGGTAATCGCCTCAGGGCGAACGCCAACAGTCGCTGATGTTTGCGTTGTGGTGAAATGGGGTGGGCGGGGCAGACGATATTGGCCTATTTCTACATAATCCGCCGCCAGTAGGGCAGGAAAGATATTGGCGTCGCCCATAAAATTCGCCATAAATTTCGAAGCGGGTTGACGATATAAAGTTTGTGGTGAACCCATCTGCATGATCTTGCCTTTATTCATAACGAGAACGGTATCAGAAACGGCAAAGGCCTCACTTTGATCATGGGTGACATAGAGTGAAGTGATATTAAATTGTTGCTGTAACTCGCGGATTTTCTCACGCATATTGCGGCGCAAGTTGGCATCAAGGTTACTCAATGGCTCATCGAATAATAGTACCTTGGGTTTGAGGATCAGCGCGCGAGCCAAAGCGACACGCTGTTGTTGCCCTCCGGATATTTGGTCAACATAGCGATCTTCAAAGCCAGCCAAATCGACTAACTCTAATGCTTCCTTGACGCGCTGGCGGATCTCAGTTTTGGGTCGTCCCAGCATTTTCAGCCCATAACCAATGTTTTCCCCCAATGACATATGCGGAAAAAGCGCATAAGACTGGAACACCATGCAAATATCCCGCTGTTGAATAGAACGGTCGGTAACATCTTCACCATCAATGAAAATATGGCCTTCTGTTGGTTTTTCCAGCCCCGCCACCAGCCTTAGCACGGTTGTTTTACCGCATCCTGATGGACCCAGTAAAGTCACCATGTGTCCTTGTGGAATCGCTAAATTCAGCGAGTCGATCACGGTATTATTCCCGAATCGTTTGGTCACATTTTTTAATTCGACAAAATGTTGCTGCGTCATATCGTCACTCCTTGATTACTGGGTATTTTTAGCTTTTGAGCGGGAAACCCGTGCTTCGCCAACTAAATAATCAAATAAGAAAATTATCGCCAACATGACCACAATCAGAATGGAGCCATACGCGATAGCCAAACCATAATCACCGTCTTCCACGCGGTTCAGGATATAAGCCGTTGCTACGCGCGTGTCCGGTGTGACCAAAAATACGATGGCACTGACTGTGGTGATGGCGCGAACAAAGCTGTAAACCAATGCAGATAAGATAGCGGGGCGTAAGAGTGGTAGCAGAATATGCAAAATGGTTCTCATTGAACCTGCCCGCAGGCTGAGAGAAGCCTCATCCAGCGATTTATCAATTTGCCCAAGTCCGGCAATACCGGCTCGAATACCAACAGGGACATTTCGCATCGTCATGGAGATGATGATAATGAAAGCTGTCCCCGTGAGATAGAATGGCGCATCATTGAAAGCCAGAAGATAAGATATCCCTGCTACTGTGCCAGGCACGGCAAAACAGAGCATAGTCGTGAACTCAATGACTTTCTTGCCACGGAATTGCTGACGCACCACGATATAGGCAATCAATAGCCCAAAAATGGCAGTAATGGGAGCAGCAATACCGGCATATAGCAATGTATCCAATAACGAAGGCCATGCACCATCGCCCATTCCTTGTCCAAACAGTTTGATGAAATTATCCAGCGTCAGGGTGTAATCCACTCCCCAATTGACAGTGAAACTGCCATAGAAAATGCTGCCATACAGCAGGATATTAAAGACCACCCAAATGAATAACAGAGAGCAAACACTCCATACCAGCGAAACGGGCAAAGGTTGCACATCACCACGGTAAGACTTACCGGAAACCGTGACATAAGAGCGTTTGCCAATCCAGAGATATTGGACACAGAAAACCAAGAGTGAGAAGACCAGCAGCGATGCGCCTAACGTACTGGCAGCCTGATAATCGAGTTGTGAGCCTGTGATATAGAAATAAATTTGGGTCGCTAGCACGTCAAAGTTGCCTCCCAACACCAGCGGATTACTAAAGTCAGCCAGAGACTGGACAATCACAATCAAAAAGGCATTGGCGAGAGCCGGTTTTAGCAACGGGATAAAAACATGGAAAAAAGTTTGATAGCGATTAGCTCGCAGAGTGTAGGCAGCTTCTTCTAAAGAAGGATGAATCGTCTTGATGGCACCATCCAGGATCATAAAGGCCATTGGCGTAAAGGCCAGCACCTGGGCGATCCAGATCCCGGTAAAACCGTATAACCAGTTTGTGTTAGTTAAACCAAACCACGTAGACAGAAATTCCGTGATATAACCGGAACGCCCCATCATCAGTGTGACGCCTAATCCGACAACGAATGGCGGCGTTACAATGGGCAGAAGGGAAAATACGCGGCCAATGATAGCTGAACGCTGGGCGATTCTGGCGGTGTAGATTGCTAACACCAATCCAAAGAATGTACAGCCCAGGCCGACTGCAATGGAAAGTAACACTGAATTGGTAATGATTTTCAGGATATGGGATTGTCCGAGTATTGATATAAACGTGAACGGGGCGAAATGACCGGACTCATCCTTAAACATGGGGATAAAAATGGCGATGCTGGGAAAAAGAATAAATAGACCAATTAATGCAATGATGGCGACTAGCGAGCCAATGACAAAACGGTCACCCCCCAACCATTCCAGACGGGTAAGGGCAAGGGTAATAATTGCACCTAATGAGATAAACAGGATAACTGTGGAGTAACCAAGCCCGCGTCCAGTCAGTGTCGCGCTGATGATAATGAAAAGTGCACATACCAAGGCATATCCCGCATCAAAATAGCCGCGTTGACGGATACTACGGTTGTCACGGCTATTGGAAGACGGTGAACGCAATAGTAAGACCGATGGCAACGTAAACCACAATAGACTGATATTGAAGCTATGCCAGCCGTAGGCAGCCAAAACTTCTTCCAGTGTTGAATCAAAAAGGCCGTAATCCAGACTCCATGATGGCAGCAGGGCAAATGACAGCCATGCCAGAATAATCCACCAGAAAACAGAATCCCGACCTTGCTTTTTCTGCAAAGTAAGGGTGTGAGACATAATTCCCCCAACAAATTGTATAATGAGAGTAGGTAAAGCGTATTATTCGGATAGCGAGCACATATTGATGGCTCGCTACTTGAATGGGCTTTATTGATAATGAGAGAATTTATTGCCTCATTTTGACGTCAGTGAGCCATTTATTGATCAATTCCTTGCGCATTTTATTAGAACCGTATTTTTCCATGTCATAGCTGATGAGATTTAAGTCAGTAGGTTTTAACGTTAAGGGGGAGGCTTCTGCTGTCGTGTTGGTGAGGATCTGATAGGATTGGCCTTTCTTCCAGCTTAGCTCTTGAGCTTCTTTAGAGAGTACCCAATCGACAAATAATTTGGCGTTATCTATATTGCGGGCATTTTTGATGATGCTGACACCACCAATTTCATATCCAGTGCCTTCGCAGGGAGCAATGAGTTTCATTGGTGCGCCATTTTCAACTTCCAGTGAGTAGTCATGCAAAAAGCCAATTCCGATGGCTGTTTCACCACGGGCAGTATTACGTGCAGGGGCAATACCCGATTTGGTGTATTGGGAAATATTACGGTTCAATTTTTTCAGGTAATCGAACGCCGCGGTTTCTCCCCATAGTTGGACAAATGTTGCCAATGCTGTGTAGGATGTACCGGAGCTTTGTGGGTCTGCAATTTGGATTTCACCTTTATATTCTGGTTTTATCAGATCTTTCCAGCATGCGGGTATGGACAGATTTTGCTCTTTCAATCGTTCTGTATTCACCCCAAAACCTAAAATTCCCATATAGACCGCAGAAGTGTAATTTCCTTTGCGTTTTGCCGGATCACGGAATTGAGTCATGATTTGGTCTAAATTAGGTGATTTATAAGGATACAGAAGATCCATTTCTCCCGCTTGGGAGTGGGGATCAAGTGTACCGCCATACCAGACATCTGCTTGTGGATTACGTTTTTCCGCTTCGATTTTGGCTAATGTGCTACCTGATCCATTTCGGATAAATGTGGTTTTCACCTTGTATTTTTCGCTAAAAGCACGTGTTTCTGTTTCACATAGGGCATTGGTGCCACTGCAATAGACAACGAGCCGTCCTGCTGCTTGGGCATTGTTGGTCATAGCTGTAAGAGTTAATCCCATCATGATCAGGGAAGGGAAAGATTTTAATTTCATTATAACTTCCTTACTGTCCATAAATATTGGTTTTACGTATTTATAATCAAATCAATAAAACAAATTAGTATTGTTTTTAGGTAAGGGGGAATATCGAAAATATTTTTCAAATAGATAATGACGAGTGAATTAAAGTTATTCAACTTGAAATGATGAATTTGTAATGTGAATAACATTTTTTATTGCTTGATTGATTAATCGATTATTCTGGTTGTAAATTTTATTGCTTGTTTTATTAAGTGGTTTCTCTATTTTATAGTGGCTATACCAGTCGCCTTTCAAGATGCGTTTTATATCTCCCCGCGCAGCGGGGAGATATAAGCACTCTCGTTGGTTTTGCAAACGGCAACTTGAAGTTAGATTGGTATATCTTAATAGAATAGTGCTCAATTCACTTGAGCACTACAGAAAAATAATTATGTTATCGATATGTTTTATTCACTTTACTAACATCAGACATTAACATTGGCATCAGTAATAACCCCATCACAGCGGCTGCAAGTGTCAGTAAGGCAAACATACCTGTCCAATCATAGCGATCAATGATCTGGCTTAATGGCCAACCCGCGAGTGCCGCACCAAAATAGGCATACAATCCTAAATATCCGGTCACTGTACCCGCTGCTTTTTTGTGGCAATGTTCCGTTGCTGAAAGGCCGATTAACATCTGTGGGCCAAATACAAAAAAGCCAATACTGAAAATGCAAATAGATAATAGTACATAATTATTTATGGGGATTAACCAGAGGGCGGCCATTGAAAAGAATAGGCCGAGCGAAAATAGTAGAATGACGGGTGCGCGTTGGCTACGAAATAGTAAATCAGAACTCCACCCAGAACAGAGAGCACCCAATAATCCGCCTAATTCAAATAATGATAGTGTGGCATTGGCATTCAGTAAATCGACTCTATGTTTTTCTAATAACCATAAGTTACCCCAGTCATTAATTGCGATTCTAATGAAATAGACGAGAATATAAGAAAAACCAAGGAGCCAGATGGTACGATTGAATAAAATGGTTTCCTGTAGGATTTGCATCATAGGCATGGGGGAAGATAATCGTTCTTGTCGTAGCTCCATAGGATCTTGTCGCCAATATCCCACGCTAGGTAAACCCTGTTCCTGTGGAATTCCTCGTATTCTCCGGCATAGCCAAATCCCCAGTACAATGCCAATGAGTCCAGGCACGAACAATGCTGCGCGCCAACCATAATGCGTTGCCAAGAGCGCAGACAATAATGGCAGAAAAATCCCACTGATATTGATAGATATATTCCAACAACCCCACCAAAATCCTCGTTCGTTACGGGAATACCAATGAGTGAGAAGTCGAGCACATGTTGGCCATCCCCATCCTTGAAAAAAACCGTTTAGCGTCCAGACAAACAATAAAGAAGGCAGTGATGAGCAAAAGGTAAAAATGATATTCAGCATTCCAGTCATAAATAACCCTGCGCCCATGAACCAGCGATAACCAGTGTGATCATGGAAAATGCCAGAAAAAAACTTTGAACTGCCATAAGCAAGGTAAAATAAACTGGTTATCCACCCAATATCATTTTTATTAAGGGCTAACTCCAGTTGCATGGTTGGCACAACGATATTCAAACTCTTGCGAGTTAGGTAGAATGCGGCATAGCCTATAATCATGGATATGAGCAAATGGCTTCGCCAATAGCGGTAATTTTGTGATACTTGCTCATGGCTAGTGCCTTGCATAAATGTCTCCATAAAATAGATATCAGTAGTCGATGTTGCTTTGGTCGTCCCGAAGAGAATATTAGCTATTTAGTATCCCTGTCTGTATTTATCGGTAAATATATAATGACATGGGTTCCTTGTTGGGTATTGAGTCGCCAATGACCCCCAAGCGCCTGAACACGTTCTTCAATACCTTTGAGTCCAAATCCCGTATTTTTATTATCATCAATGATACCAATACCGTTATCACTGACTTCAAGTACGATTAAATGTCTTTTTTGCTTTAATGTAATATTTATTTGGCTGGCGTTAGCATGCTTACTGATATTGTTCAGTAACTCTTGAACTAACCTATAAAGCGTCAGAATGATAGTATTATCATCAGGAGGATGGGGTAGTTGGTAATCAAAATGACAAAGGATGTTTTGTTCCTCGAAAGCAAATTCGTTGATTAAGTGGTGAATTGATTGTTCAAAAGACATTTCGTCAAGCGCTGGTGGACGCAGTTCACGCAGCAGTTGACGGGTTGTCTGATGTATTTTTTGGGAAAGTTGGTTAATCTGTTCGGCTGATTTATGGGCTAATGATAGCGTTGAACTACGTTTTATTAGCATGGATTGAATTTGAATGGCAGTGATATTTTGACCAATGGCATCATGAAGTTCTCTGGCAATATTTTTACGAATATCTTCTTCTGTATGTACCAGTTTTTGCATCAAAATATGGCGTGTTGCTAACTCTTTTTCTAATCGTTCACGATAACGGTTTAAGTTATTTGCCAACTGCTTTTGATAGGTTAAGCTACCTGCCAATTGTTGTTGGCGACTGATGGCAATACCAAGACCTATCCCTAATAAAGCTTGAGTGGTTAAAAAAATCTCTAATTCTTGTAATTCACTGAATGAACCATTGAATTGACGGGCAGAAGTGACGAGTAAACTTCCTAACAATGCAGAGAGAACACCTCCTTGCCAACCATAGCGATAGGCCATAAATATGTTGGGAATAAAGACTAAAATTGATAGTAACCATTCTATTTCTGAGGATAGAAGATATTGGCCACTGATCCCCAATAGACTAAATAGGAAACACCACATCAACAAAGACGTTCTTAATTGTGGATCGGTTATATCGGCCTTGGCATGTTGATTTTTCCAATATTGCTCATATAAATAAACATAAATCAAATAGACGAATGGAGAGAGTAAAACACCACCACTTAAGGAGGAAAGAAAAATAAAGCTGATTTTTTCAGGTAACGAAAAGCACAAAAATAAGATTTGTAAAAGACTATTAATGATAACGCCTGCCAACAAGATAGAAAGCTGTTGCCAATAAAGAGAATAATTACACCATATCTTTTGAATGCCAAATGCTGTGATCACACTAATAAATGGGGAGAGTAGAACGATTGGATAGATAATAAGCTGTTCGCTTTTTAGCCACAGCAAGATGCTTGTTTCACTAATCAGAAGAATTGGAAGATATCGCCGTCCCAACAAAATCATAAATACTAAACGTATTCCTTGAGGTAAAAATAGCGTTGCTTGTAGTCCACTATTGTGAAAGTAAAAACTAATTACCCATAATGAAATCCAAATCAGTGAATAAAATAAGCAAAGGAATAGTGATTGTAAGAGGAAAAAAAGTTTTTCATTCATTGATTAACTCGTAATGATTTGATTCTTGAGGGCATAATGAACTAGATCAATAGTGGTATTACAGTGTAATTTATCTAAAATTCTGGCTCTATGGACATGAACGGTGTTGTGACTAAGCCCAAGTTGTTCAGCAATTGTTTTTACACTAATCCCATTGATTAATAATGGGAAAATTTCTTTTTCTCTCGGTGTCAGAGTTTGCAGTGCTGTCAATTCTTGAGGTTTTTGGCGAAGTGCTTTCAGCGCATGGGCACAAAGATAAATATTTCCTTGATGGACTGACCGGACGGCCTGTACTAACTCCTCCGGCCCACAAAATTTCGTCAAATAACCTCGTGCACCTGAGTCCAGCGCATTTTGGACAAGTGCGGCAGTATCATAAATACTTAACATGATTGTGCGAAAATTTGGGCATGTGGGGCGGAGCCGTGCCAGAAGTTGTAGGCCACTTTCGTCAGGCATGGAGATATCCATGATGACAATATCTATCGTTTTTCTGAGTAAATCTGGCCATGCTTCATTGGCGCTGCTGTATTGACCCACAATGATAATATCATCTTCAAGTGACAATAATTGGACAAAGCCTGAACGCACAACAACATGGTCATCAATGAGGGCAATTTTTATCTTCATTTTTATTGTATGTTGTAGGGGTTTTATTATAAATCATTTAGATATCATAATGTTCATACAACAAAATTCATGCAAATAATTAAACTAAATTTGTTATCTGACTAACAAATTTTATTTTTAAACCGCTAAGTTATATTGATTTCTAATGGTGATTATTTTTTATTGTCGATTATATACCTCCATTTCGTAACAATAAATGCTATACCAATCTAACTTCAATATGCGTGTGATTTCTCCCCGCGAAGCGGGGAGAAATCAGGTTTCATATCGTGTTGTAAATTGCAACTTGAAGTTTAATGCGTATATACTCGTTGCCTTTCAAGATTCGTCTTATATCTCCCCGCGTCGCGGGGAGATATAAACATTCATATTGGCTTGCAATCTGTAACTTGAAGTCGGACTGGTATATCTTTATTCATTGTTCGTAAATAAATAAAAGTATTTATTGCTATTAAATGGTGTTTTTTTCTTTGTTAGAGGAAATTAGCCGATTTAATAGATAAATTCGACCGCAATGACGTGTGTTTCCAAGGTTATATTTTAAATGAATGGCTGGCAATTGATATTTGGCCAGCCAAATCGATCAAATTGAATGCAATAACTGAGAGTTAGGGTAAATTTCGACCGTAATAGATTTCCTGTATCTCTTTTTTAAGTAACCGGGTGATTTCTTCCTTTTCCGTTTCACTTAGCTCTTCGGCTGTGGTATTGAACAAATATTCATTCAGATCAAATTCTTTCAACATCATTTTAGTATGGAAAAGGTTTTCCTGAAAAATATTCACATCAATCATATGGTACTGGGATTGAATTTCTTCCGTCAGATAATTTTGAATGGAGCTAATTTCATGGTCAATATAGAGTTTTACGCCATTGATATCTCTGGTAAACCCACGGACACGATAATCCATTGTGACAATGTCAGATTCCAATTCATAAATCAGATAATTCAGCGCCTTAAGAGGAGAAATCACGCCACAGGTTGATACTTCAATATCTGCCCTGAAGGTACACAGGCCGCCATCTGGATGGCTTTCTGGATAGGTATGCACGCAGATATGGCTTTTGTCCAAGTGGGCGACGACAGAATCAGGAAGTGGGCCTGGGTTTTCCGTATTATCCACCAATTTGGGATCAATAGGTTCTTCACTAATCAGAAGGGTAACGCTTGCCCCTTTGGGGTCATAGTCCTGGCAAGCAATATTAAGAATGTTTGCACCAATGATTGAACAGGTTTCACCGAGTATTTCAGTCAGGCGGGTTGCATTATATTGTTCATCAATGTACGCGATATAACTGTCGCGGTCGGCTTTTGTTTTTGCATAACAGATATCATAGATACAGAAACTCAAGCTTTTTGTTAGATTATTAAAGCCGTGCAATTTCAGTTTGCGCAATTTAGTTCACCTCCCGGCTAATGGGCGATTATTGAGTTCCAGATAGGGCATTCAGTAAGTATTGCGGCAGTGCAAAACTTCCTATATGCACGGCTGGTGTGTAGTAACGGCAAGTTATGGCCACATTTTCAAAGCGTTGTTGCAGTATTGCCAGAGGCACTTGACGCAAGGCGGGGTTTTGGGTCGCCCACGCAAATGTCATGATCCCACCGTAATAAGTTGGAATGGCGGCCTGATAAAAATGGCTATCAGTAAAATAGTGGTTCAGCTTTTTATGGCTGTTGACCGCTTCATCTTGTTGCAGGAAACAGACACCGTTTTGGGCGACAAAAATACCGCCTTGGTTTAAGCAACGAGTACAGCCTTGATAAAATTCAGAGGTGAACAGGCTTTCACCGGGTCCATTAGGGTCGGTACAATCAGAGATGATGACATCGAATTTTTCAGATGTGGTGTTAACAAAATGGATGCCATCGTCAATCACCAGCTTGAAGCGAGGATCGTCATAGGCTCCTGCGTTATGGTTTGGTAAATACTGACGGCAGAATTCGACGACACCGGCATCAATTTCTACCATTGTGATGTTGTCGAGATAGTGATGACGGCAAACTTCGCGCAGCATCCCACCATCACCACCGCCAATGATCAACACTTTTTTGGCCTGGCTGTGGGCAAATAGTGGCACATGGGCCATCATTTCATGATAGATAAATTCATCGCGTTCTGTGGTTTGTATCACCCCATCCAGTGCCATGATACGGCCTAGTTCGGTATTTTCGAAAATGATTAAATCTTGGTGCTCAGTCTTATCGTGATAGAGCACATTTTCAACAGCGAAATATTGACCGAAATTGGGATGCAATGTTTCATACCAAATTTCTTTTTGTGACATGTTCCGCTATTCCTCCATTTGATACTCATGGGCGTTGGGTGCACATAGTAGCCAACAATTAACGTGATTGTCACTTAGTTTCAACACGAAATTAATGTTGGGTGTATATTCAAAAGGAGTTATTTTATATAGGAGAGGAGACTGAGGGAATTTCGAGCCAGAGAGCGGCATTTAACGTCATGAGGCAGATTGATCCCTTTTAAGTCGTCGTAACCGGATTGATTCAGTTCTTGCATTAGCTGACTGTCATAGTTAGTGAGATCCCACTTGTTGCGTTGGGCAAAATAGATAATGGTGCGCTTAATTTGAAAATCCGGGATTTGGCTATAGCCACAGTCATGTTTTAGATAGATGTAGACGGCGGTCAGATCGGCGAGATCTTCAGCTTCATTCTCAGACAGCGCTTTTGCTGGTTGAGCAAAACTAAACAGAACCAGAATGTACGTGAATAAGGCTATTTTTTGCATAATTTCTATTATACTGATTTTCTGACATTTTACTTAAATTAACATATTAATATCTTTGTTAGCCAAACTTTATTTGCTTAATTTTGGTGAAATGATCATTTTTTATGCCAATGAAAAAATGAGGTTATATGGTAACGAACAAGTTTGTTCTGATGGCAGAGAGTGTTATTTTATGCGCTCGGTGAGCTTATGCTATTGAGTGTATGTAAATAGTCGCATTCATCTTTGGGTTTGATTTGTGATTATTTAAAATAAAATCAACTGGTTATATTAATGAAGAAACATATTGTAGAAGTGATGATCTCCGAACAGGAGGTTAAGCAACGTATTGCTGAGCTGGGGCAACAGATTACAGAACACTATCGTCATAGCGATCGTGAGTTAGTCTTGGTTGGCTTGTTGAGAGGATCGTTTATCTTTATGGCCGATCTATGCCGTGAAATTCAAGTTCCCCATGAAGTGGATTTTATGACCGCATCCAGCTATGGCAATCAGATGAGTTCTACCCGCGATGTGAAAATCCTCAAAGATTTGGATGAAGATATTCGTGGAAAAGATGTGTTGATCGTTGAAGATATTATCGACTCAGGCAATACACTGAACAAAATCCGCGAAATTCTGGCGCTACGTGAACCGAATTCACTGGCGATTTGTACTTTATTGAACAAACCTTCTCGCCGCGAAGTCGATGTACCCGTTGAGTGGATTGGTTATTCCATTGAAGATAAATTTGTCGTCGGTTATGGTATTGATTATGCGCAGCATTATCGCCATTTGCCTTATATCGGGCATGTTACCTTGCTGGAAGAGTGATCTTTGCGATAAGCAGAAATAATGAATTATTGCGTGAACAAATGGCAGCAAGAAGCTGCCATTTGTTTTGTTAGTCAAAAACGATTATTTGGTCTGGGATAGCTTGGAAATCGCTTGACGGTAATTGAGTTCCAGTTTTTCACGGCTGTCGGCTGTAATATCCAGATCATGTAATTCACCGTCCTTTAAACCATACACCCAACCGTGGATCATCACTTTCTGCCCGCGTTTCCACGCAGATTGCATAATGGTTGAGTGGCCGAGGTTGTAGACCTGTTCAATCACATTCAATTCACACAGGCGATTGAGTCTATCGTTAGGAGATAACTCACCCAGCATGGAACTGTGTTTGTACCACAAATCACGGATATGGAGCAGCCAGTTGTTGATTAAGCCCAATTCAGTACCATCCACTGCCGCTTCAATACCACCACAGCCGTAATGTCCACAGATGATGATGTGTTCAACCTGCAAGACATCAACTGCATATTGTACAACAGATAAACAGTTTAAATCGGTATGGATAACAAGGTTAGCGACGTTTCGATGAACAAAAAGATCGCCTGGGGCAGCATCAATCAGTTTTTCGGCAGGTACTCGGCTATCAGAGCAGCCTATCCACAGGAAATGGGGTTTTTGCGCTTTTGATAATTCCTTGAAAAAAAGCGGATTTTCTTCGTTTACGGATTCTGACCACTGCTTGTTCCTGGCAAACAGCTCTTCAATTTTTCTCATCATAACGAATAGCCTGGTAACATTTTTGAGATAGAATCATATACAACATTAATTGAAAATTTAATATTTAATTCAAGAATGTTTTTTATTTGTCCCCTGTCATTGCTAAGAAATAGGGGAAAAATGATGGCATAATTTCTATCTTGCAGCAGTCATAACGAGCAAATAATAAAGGTATTTTTTACTTATGGTTTACGCATTGGAATTGACGCAGCTCACGAAAGTCTATGAGAGTGGAGTGAAAGCGCTGCGGGGGATTAGTTTGCATGTAGGAGCAGGCGATTTTTATGCGCTTTTGGGGCCAAATGGCGCAGGGAAATCCACGACGATCGGTATTATTAGCTCTTTGGTTAATAAAAGTGGCGGTAAGGTGAAGGTCTTTGGCTACGATATTGATACGGATCTTGTTAATGCCAAACGACAGCTTGGCCTGGTTCCACAAGAATTTAACTTCAATCCATTCGAGACAGTGATTCAGATTGTATTGAATCAGGCAGGATATTATGGTGTCCCGCGCAATGTGGCACAGGAGCGGGCTAAAACCTATCTTACGCAATTGGATCTATGGGAAAAGCGCGACGAGCGGGCAATTCGTTTGTCCGGCGGTATGAAACGGCGCTTAATGATAGCCCGCGCCTTAATGCACCAGCCAAAGTTGTTAATCCTTGATGAACCCACCGCAGGGGTGGATATCGAACTGCGCCGATCGATGTGGGAATTTTTGCGAGAACTGAATGCGCAAGGCACCACGATCATCCTGACGACTCACTATCTTGAAGAAGCTGAAATGTTGTGCCGTAACATCGGCATCATCCAGCATGGCGAGCTGGTGGAAAACACGAGCATGAAAAACCTGCTTAGCCAACTTGAGCGTGAAACATTCTTGTTTGATTTAGCACCGAAAGGGGCAATACCGGTTGTTGAAGGTTACGACTACCGTCTGATTGATGCAGTAACGCTGGAAGTGGATGTAAAGCGTGGGCAGGGGTTGAATGATGTTTTCTCCCAGCTAAGTACACAGGGCATACAAATCAGCAGTATGCGTAACAAAGCGAATCGTCTGGAAGAACTGTTTGTCGGATTGACTAATCATAATCAAGGGGATAGGTAATGTGCCAATTATACTGGGTGGCTCTGAAAACCCTATGGACTAAAGAGATCACTCGTTTTGCGCGTATTTGGGTGCAAACATTACTGCCACCTGTGATCACGATGTCCCTTTATTTCGTTATCTTCGGCAATCTGGTGGGTTCCCGCATTGGCGAAATGGGGGGATTTGGTTATATGCAGTTTATTGTGCCTGGGCTGATAATGATGTCAGTGATCACCAACTCTTACGCCAACGTTGCGTCATCATTCTTTGGCGCCAAGTTCCAGCGCAGCATTGAAGAAGTGTTGGTTGCTCCGGTTCCAACCCATGTCATCATTGCGGGATTTGTGGGCGGCGGGGTCGCTCGTGGGATATGCGTTGGTATTTTGGTGACATTGGTTTCCCTGTTGTTCGTACCGTTACAGATACACTCATGGGGAATGATAGTGATCACTTTGCTGGCAACCTCGATCCTATTTTCGTTGGCAGGATTATTGAATGCCATTTTTGCGAAAACGTTTGATGATATTAGTATTATTCCCACATTTGTTTTGACGCCATTGACCTATTTAGGGGGGGTATTCTACTCCCTGACCCTGTTGCCGACTTTTTGGCAGCTAGTGTCAAAGCTAAACCCAATCGTCTATATGGTCAGTGGATTCCGTTATGGCTTTCTCGGTATTATGGATGTTTCTCTGGTGATGACATTGGGGATGTTGGGCATTTTTATTGTTGGGTTTTATGTATTGGCTTGGTATCTCATTGAGACAGGTCGAGGGTTAAGAACCTAATAGCGAAAATTCAATACTCCGCCGTTGATGACGGCGGAGTCGCGTTTATCACGATATCTCATTATTGGCGTGATCAGTCAGCTAAATTAACCTGCTGATTATCAATCAGTCGTGTTTGTCCCAGCCATGCAGCCATCAGGATCACGGCTTTCTTGCTTTGTTCCGTTAATGGCATCAGGTTTTCCGCATCACGGATAAATAGCTCATCCGGCATAAAGCCCGCTTCACGTAAATGCGCAGATGCCAGTTCAATAAGCTGTTCAGTATCCCGTTCGCCATTTTGTAGCCTTTCTGCTATATATTGCATTGTTTTGTTGAGCAAAGGCGCAATCTTTTTCTCTTCAGCGGACAGAAGGTTATTACGTGAGCTTAGCGCCAATCCGTTTTTATCACGGACGATCGGCACGGAAACCAATGTCATATCGTAAGCCATATCAGCAATCATTTTGCGAATAATCTGTAATTGCTGAAAATCTTTTTCGCCGAAATAGACCAGATCGGGCTGGATTAGGTTAAACAATTTACTGACCACAGTGGTGACGCCACGGAAATGTCCCGGTCGGCTGGCTCCTTCGAGGATATAAGAGAGTTCGGGGACTTCGATAAACGTTTGGTCGCCGTTTAAGCCATGCGGGTACATGTCGTTGACGCTGGGAGCGAATACCAGCTCGACATTGCGACGGCTCAGTTTTTCGCAATCTTCCTGCAAAGTTCGTGGATAATTGACCAGATCGTCTTCTCGGTCAAATTGCATTGGGTTGACGAAAATACTGGCGATAACAACATCGGCCTGCGCTTTAGCGGTATCAACCAATGTCATATGACCATCATGCAGATTTCCCATTGTGGGAACGAAGGCAATACGCTTACCCGCTTGGCGCCAGCGACGGATTTCCCGGCGTAAGATGGGGATCGTTTCTATAATCAGCATTGCTGTAACTCCTTTAATTAGCCGTCATGCTGGGAATATTCAGTTAAATGAATGTGCTTGATCGGGATAGGCACCGCTTTCTACTTGTTCAATGTATAGGCGAACGGCGTCCCTTATATTGCCAGTTTCTTTGAGGAAGTCTTTGGCAAATTTAGGCGGTTTTGCGGTGATACCCAAGGCATCATGCATAACCAGAATTTGACCATCAGTCATATTGCCTGCCCCAATGCCAATAACCGGAATTTCCAACGCTTCGGTGATACGCTGCGCCAGTGCAACGGGAACACATTCTAACACCAGTAGTTGCATTCCTGCTTTTTCCAGGGCTACGGCATCGTTAAATAACTTCTGGGCTGAGGAATCATCACGCCCCTGAACTTTGTAGCCGCCAAGGACATTGACAAATTGGGGTGTCAGACCTAAATGACCGCAAACGGGGACGGCACGTTCGGTCAGCATCTTGACGGTGTCACATAACCAGTCTCCACCTTCAATTTTGACCATATTGGCACCAGAACGCAGTAATGCCGCCGCATGGCCAAAACTTTGTTCGGGGGTGGCGTAGCTCATAAAAGGCATATCGGCGATAAGAAAAGCATGGGGCGCGCCCGTGCGAACACTTCGGGTGTGGTAAGCAATATCTTCAGTCGTGACAGGTAAGGTAGAGTCGAATCCTTGTATCGTCATGCCGAGGGAATCGCCAATAAGCATGATATTAATGCCTTGTTCGGCGAAGAGACTGGCGAAACTGGCATCGTAAGCGGTGATGGTGGCAAATTTGCGCTTTGTTTTTTTTAACTGACTCAGATCAGCCAGGGTTATTGGTTTCATTACATTCTCCTGAATAGTGATACCCTCTGTTTTTCAAGTTGCCGCTTGCAAACCTATGTGAATGTTTATACCTCCCGCGCCGCGGGAAGGTATAAAACGCATCTTGAAAGGTGATGGGTATAGATCCTGCCCCATTGGGTGATCTCAAAAAGACCAATGGGATAGGCTCTCATTATCCAGAAATAGCCCATAGTTGTATAAAGCGTTATAACCATCCCCGCTAAAACTCATTATGCTACAACCATTTGCGCTACAACCCTCTGTACTACAAACTATAACCAAAGCGTCAGGCCATTTTCTGGAACTTTTTTTACTTGCTCTGCCAGGGTTTCTCCATCAGGAAACACAAGGTCTGGTGCAATTTCTGCAAGTGGATAAAGCATGAATTCACGCTGTTTTAATCCATAGTGGGGAACTGTCAAGCGTTCAGTGCTGATGATGTGATTGCCAAACAGCATGATATCCAAATCGAGCGTTCTGGGTCCCCAGCGTTCATCCTTGCGTACACGTCCTTGCTCCCGTTCAATCGCTTGGGTGTGATCAAGCAAGGTTTCTGCGGATAATTGGGTTTCCAGTATGACGGCAAGGTTGAGGTAATCGGGTTGATCTTGTGGACCCATTGGCTTGGTTCGGTAAAAAGATGACTGAGTAACAAAAGTGGTATCAGGGATCTTTTTCAAGGCAGCAAGTGCGTCATTGACTTGCTGCAAAGGATCAGCCAGATTACTGCCAATAGCGATATAGACTTTAGTCATATTAGCCATTGTTCCTGTTCTGACGAAAATGCCCACTACGGCGAGGGCGTGTTCTGCGGCGCAGGGGTTCATTGCCCAGTTCTGATATCATTTCGCGCTGTTGTGAGGGGGTTGACTGTTGGAATCCACCCCACCACTGCACCAGTTCTTTCAGCTCATGGCGTGGCTCAATGCTGGCGCGCAATTCCAATAAATCATACGCTGCCCGGAACTTCGGATGCTCCATCAATTTATTTGCCCGTTTTCCCTGACGACGCGGCAAGCGAAGCTGGAGTAACCAGATATCACGCATAGTTGTGGTATGGCGTTTCGGGATCGCAATGGAGCGGCACTGTTCATCAAGAATATCATTCATGGCTAACGCAAAGGCGTCGTAATACTGTAAGCCGCCTTCTTGTGTCAGTTTTTCCGCGTGTTCAATCAATGGATACCATAGCATGGCTGCAAATAAGAAAGCGGGATTGACTCGCATATCTTTTTGCAAGCGAAGATCGGTATTTTTCAGCACTTGTACCAGCAGCTTTTCCATGGGTGAATGACCACCTTGGGTGAGACCACGGTGAATAAGCGGGAACAATGGCTGGAACAGATGATATTCGCGCAGCAGTTTATAGGTCTTGTAACCCTGTCCTGACTGTAACAGTTTCAGGGATTCTTCAAACAGACGTGCAGCCGGAATATCTTTCAACAGGAATGCAAGGCGTGGAATCGGCTCAGCAGTAATGGGATCGATGGTCATATCCAGTTTGCTGGCAAAACGGACAGCCCGCAGCATACGCACAGGATCTTCCCGATAGCGGGTTTCTGGATCGCCAATCAGGCGAATGATACCCGCGTCCAAATCGGCCATACCGCCAACGTAATCCCGCAGGGCGAAATCTTCGATACCGTAATAGAGGCTATTGATCGTAAAATCGCGCCGAACAGCGTCTTCTTCCACTGAACCAAAAATATTATCACGCAATAACATGCCGCTTTGGGCTTTGTGTGACTGGTTGCGGTCACTGCTTTCAATTTGCTCATGTGACCCACGGAAAGTGGCGACTTCAATGACATCAGGGCCAAACATGATATGGGCAAGGCGAAAGCGGCGCCCGACAAGACGACAATTGCGGAACAGTTGGCGAACTTGTTCGGGAGTAGCATTGGTTGCTATATCAAAATCTTTGGGTTTTTTGTGCAGCAGTAAATCACGAACTCCGCCACCCACCAAATAGGCTTCAAAGCCTGATTTATTCAGGCGATACAAAACCTTTAGGGCATTATCGCTGATGTCCTTGCGTGAAATTGGGTGCTGCTCTCGTGGGATCACCGTGATCGGGGAGTCCGAAGGCGTTGCCTTGGCGGATTTTTTCTTCATTTTGTCGTTTTCGGCATGTGATGAAGATGAATGATTCCTTTTGCGACGTTTACGCAGAGGACTGCTCTCTGTTTGAGCAGAATGGTCAGAGACGGTGACTGGCCTTTCACTGACTGCCTGTATATTGCGCTTTGCACTGTGATCGCGGATGAGCAAATTACGGCAGAAAGTTGCTACTCGGTTAAAAATGGTACACCTCGGTAGTGACTGATCAATTAAAACAAAAAACAGCCGCCAATCATAACTTACTGGACATTTTTTGAGAATGCTTACAGTACCAATAGAAAGACTTTATTTAACTAAGTCTATCGCTATGTTTTTTGGCGGAACTGCGTTTATATTCCAACCGACGATAGCTTGCTGTAGCAATTGCTCTGTTGTGAGATCCTGCCAGCCTGCAATAGTCGGTTGATTTAAAAATGATAACGCATCAATAAGCAATGGCCTTGGATCGCCCAATGGGATCGGCAAGGCATGATTTTGCTTAGAAAGTTTATTTCCCTCTTTATTGAGTACGAGAGGTAAATGTACATAATCCGGCGTTGCAAAATTCAGGCGCTGATACAAAGATAGCTGGCGAACCGTGGGTTCCATTAAATCAGCGCCTCTGACAATTTCAGTGATGCCTTGATAGTTATCATCAATAACAACGACAAGATTATAGGCAAATAAACCATCTTTGCGATAAATAATGAAATCTTCTTCGGCCATTTCAGTAGACACTGTGATAGGGCCTTGTAACTTATCGTCAAAACCATAAACCGGATGGTGCTGTTTTAGACGAATTGCCGTGTTGTGCTCTGGCCGGTGTAAATGGCGGCAATGCCCATTATAAACTCCCCCCAATTGTTGGATGCGTTGGCGAGTACAGGCGCAGTAATAGCTATCTCCTTGCTGTTTTAATTGATCGAGGATGGCACGGTAAGCATCATGACGTTGGGATTGATAGAGCACGTTGCCATCCCAGTAAAGCCGGTAATGCTCAAGGGTTTTCAATATGCTATCGGCTGCGCCGGGAATTTCCCGTGGAGGATCAATGTCATCAATACGCATCAGCCATTTTCCCCGACAGGCACGGGCTTGTAGATAGCTGCCTAATGCAGTCACCAGGGAACCAAAATGGAGATCGCCAGAAGGGGATGGGGCAAAGCGCCCGATATATAATGGGGAAGGTTCAGATTGAGTCATAACAGGTTCAATATAGGGTCATACGGCGCTATCTAGCGCCGTACTTAACCCTATTGGTTAGCCAGCCATCTGTTTTTCACGAATTTCGGCCAATGTCTTGCAATCGATACATAAGTCGGCAGTCGGACGAGCTTCTAAACGGCGGATACCGATTTCCACTCCGCAGGCTTCACAAAAGCCAAAATCCTCTTCTTCGACTTTTTTCAGCGTTTTTTCGATCTTTTTGATCAACTTACGCTCACGATCACGATTACGTAATTCAAGACTGAACTCTTCTTCTTGCGCCGCACGGTCAACTGGATCAGGGAAGTTTGCTGCCTCATCTTGCATATGAGATACAGTACGGTCTACTTCATCCCTGAGTTGATTGCGCCATGCTTCCAGAATCAGCTTGAAATGCTTTAACTGGGCATCGTTCATGTATTCTTCGCCTGGCTTTTCCTGGTAAGGTTCTACCCCAGCGATGGCGAGAATGCTTAAGGACGAGGTTTTACGTTTTTGCCCTTCTTGCATAATGCTTCTCCTTACACACGCACTATCAAACGGCCCCCAACAATAGGGGGAAAAAAATAGGCCGCTATAAATAGCAGATGACTGCGAGGTTGGCAATTGTTCCTGCCATTAGTTTTGCAATGGTGTGAAGGCTGACATGTTTATTGCCTAAATATGTTGCAAAACCACCCCTATTAGCATGATCTGTTTACAAATTATCCTATTGATACAAAAGGTAATTTGTCACTTATAACCATCCCGTTTTCTGTCATGCTGGCCTTATAACAAATTACTTCGACCCCTGATTGGCATGCTTGTTCCAAAAGAACAGCATAATCATGGTCAATATGTTTTGCTGCCGCAACCTGACTGACTCCAGAATGTAAAACAGCAAATAACAAGACAGCTCGCTGGCCTTGTTGTGCTATCAATGATAGCTCACGTAAATGTTTTTGCCCTCGAATTGTGACAGTATCAGGAAAATATCCATAATTTTCCTGTAATAATGTGACTGATTTGACTTCAATATAGCAGTCAACGCTTTGTTTTGATTGTAACAATAAATCGATACGGCTCTTCTCTTGACCATAGCCAATTTCACGATGAATTTGCTCATATCCAGATAATTCTGAAATAGCATTCTTTTCAATAGCTTGATAGACCAAATCATTGGCTCTGTGGGTATTGACACAGATCCAGTGCCCGGCTTGGGTTTGGGTTAATTCCCAGCTATTCGGGTATTTGCGTTTGAGATTGTCGGATGTGGAATACCACACCGTATCTCCTGGCGTGGCACACCCTGTCATGGCACCCGTATTGGCACAGTGTATCGTGAGTGTTTCTCCTTCTGGTGTGAGGATGTCCGCAAGAAAGCGTTTATAGCGGCGGATTAGGGTAGCGGGTTTCAAGGGCGGTGAAAATTCCATAAACGTTCCTTCATAACCAGTGGGAGGATGAAACCAAAGGTGCTAATGCTACAATGACATCCATTGAAAGTTAATTCATTATGGTGATCCTTTGTCATTACCCATTTGTGATTTATTGCCTATTTATGACGTAGTGGAAACCGTGATTGCTGCATTGCAAACATCCAAGCAAGTGTTACTGCACGCACCAACGGGGGCGGGAAAATCGACCGGATTACCATTGGCGATTTTACAGCAATCACAATTGCCAGGGCGTATTATTATGCTGGAACCGCGGCGTATTGCTGCACGTAGTGTGGCGGAACGCCTTGCCGAACAACTTAATGAGCCTGTTGGCATAACCATCGGTTACCGAATGCGTTCGGAAACCAAAGTCAGTGCATCAACCCGGCTTGAAGTTGTGACCGAAGGGATCTTGACGCGAATGTTGCAACAAGATCCTGAATTGAACGGTGTTTCGCTCGTGATCCTTGATGAATTTCATGAACGCAGTTTACAGGCCGATCTGGCTTTGGCACTGTTGCTGGATGTGCAGGAAGGGTTACGTGATGATTTGCATCTCTTAGTGATGTCGGCAACATTGGATAACCAGCGCCTTTCTTCTTTATTACCCGATGCGCCTGTGATTGTGTCAGAAGGACGTAGCTATCCGGTCACGAGGTCGTATCATCCTCTTTCCCCTCATCAATCTTTTGAACAGTCGGTTGCATCGGCGGTATTGCGGTTATTGCAGCAGGAGACGGGATCGCTGTTGCTGTTTCTGCCTGGTGTCGGCGAAATCCAGCGAGTTCTGTCGCAATTGGCAGGCAAGATCAATGACGATACGCTGTTGTGTCCATTATATGGTGCATTGTCGTTGTCGGAACAACGCAAAGCCATCGCGCCAGCTCCGGTGGGAATGCGTAAAGTCGTTCTCGCCACCAATATTGCCGAAACCAGTTTGACGATTGAAGGTATCCGGTTAGTGGTAGACAGCGGACTAGAACGTACCAGCCGATTTGAGCCGAAAAGTGGCCTGACCCGCTTAATGACCCAACGCATTAGCCAGGCATCGATGGTTCAGCGGGCAGGGCGGGCAGGACGATTGGAAGCGGGCATTTGCTGGCATTTATTTAGTCAGGAGCAGGCAGAAAGAGCCAGAGAGCACAATGAACCGGCGATCTTGCATTCAGACCTGAGCGGTTTACTGCTCTCTTTATTGCAGTGGGGATGCCGTGACAGCACCCAACTTCATTGGTTGGATAATCCACCTCAACCCGCATTGACGGTTGCAAAATCCCTGTTGCAGCGACTGGGAGCGTTGGGTGACAACCAGCAACTGACTTCCCGTGGTTGGCAAATGGCCGGCTCCGGCAGTGAACCGCGTTTGGCTGCGATACTGTGTTCAGGTAAAGAAAGGTGTTTAAGTAAAGAAAATAAAGAAAACGGAAGCACAGAACAAAACCGTGCAGCATTGGTAACGGCAGCGAAATTGGTTGCCATTCTGGAAGAGCCTCCGCGTCGTGGACAGCCCGATCTTCTTTATTGGATGACGACGGATCAGCGCCATTGGCTGCAACGAGCCAATCAACTCGTCAGAAATTTTGCCGATCACCGGGCGGATAAAAATAAAGCACAGCGCCTGCCAGATAATTCGGAGGATCTCAGGTTAGATCTGGTGCCTGAACTCTTGGTGCAAGGGTTTCCAGATCGGATTGCCAAAAACCGCGATCATCTTGGACGTTTTCAGTTAGCCAATGGTTTGGGGGTGGCGCTAGAGCGTGAAGAGCCGCTTTCGGGAGAGGCTTGGTTGGTGACTCCCTCGTTACAGCAGGGAAGTCACCATCCTGATGCGCGGGTTTTACTGGCTTGTTCGCTGGACATTGAGCAAACCATAAAACAACACGCTCTTCTGTTTACTGAACATACAACTGTAGAATGGGATGATAACCGAGGATCATTGCGGGCATGGAAGCGTTTGCAATGTGGGCGATTAGTGGTCAAATCACAGCCATTGGCAAAACCGTCGGCAGCGGAATTACGGGAAGCCTTGCTCAATTGGGTCAGGCAGGCAGGATTGTCGGCGTTGAATTGGTCACAGGCAGCGTTGCAGTTGCGCATTCGCCTGCAAAGGGCGACAGAATGGTTACCGGAAGTGGAATGGCCTGCGGTTGATGACGAAGCACTGTTAGACTCCCTTGAACAGTGGTTGCTTCCGGCTTTGGGAAATGTTGATGATTTAAAAGGGTTGCGCCAGATTGAGTTGTCCTCCTGTTTGATGGGATTACTTGATTGGCAGCAACGGCAAATACTGGATAATGAATTGCCTACTAATTACACTGTGCCAACGGGGAGCAGGATCACTATCCAGTATTTTCATGATAAACCTCCTGTACTGTCAGTCAGAATGCAGGAAATGTACGGAGAGCAGCAAAACCCGGTATTGGCGAAAGGGCGAGTTCCGGTTGTCATTGCGTTGTTATCCCCAGCCCATCGTCCATTACAGATCACGCAAGATCTCGCCGCGTTTTGGCAAGGAGCGTATCGTGAAGTGCAAAAAGAGATGAAAGGGCGTTACCCTAAACATTTGTGGCCAGATGATCCAGCCAACACAGCACCGACCCGGAGCGTGAAAAAACAGATGTAATGGTTTGTAGTTATATGACTGTATTTAATCAATATTTGGAGAATTCGGTATGTCTGATGATGATCGTCAGCCAATCGGACGCAAGGGTAAAAAATCAGGACATCGTCGTGGGCGAGCATCGAAAAAACGCGATCGGCGGGATGATTATGATGATTATGAAAATGATGATTTTGACGACGATGAGGATGAAGTCATGACGAAAAAAGGGAAAAGCGCCCGCAGTGCTAACGCCCGCCCGCCTAAAAGGGGAGGGCACAGGTTTTTGTGGTTACTGCTAAAAATCTTTATTGTGCTGGCGGTACTCATTGCCATTTATGGTTTTTATCTGGATAACAAAATTCGCGAACGTATTGACGGAAAAGTCTGGGATTTGCCGGCCGCCGTGTACGGACGGATGGTTAATCTTGAACCTGGCATGAATTACAGCAAGGACGAAATGATCCACTTGCTGGAAGGCATGCAGTATCGAAGAGTGACCAAAATCACCCGTGCAGGTGAATTTGTGGTCAGGGGAAATAGCATAGAGATGCTACGCCGCCCATTTGATTTCCCGGACGGTAAAGAAGAGCAAATTCAGGCACGACTCACTTTTGAGAATAACCACCTTGGCGGCATTGAAAACATGGAAAACCAACGTCAGTTTGGTTTTTTCCGCCTTGATCCCAAATTGATCACCATGATGCAATCGCCGAATGGTGAACAACGCCTGTTTGTCCCGCGTTCGGGCTTCCCTGATTTGCTGGTTCAGACGTTGCTGGAAACAGAAGACCGTTATTTTTATGAACATGATGGGGTCAGGCCGCTTTCCATTGCTCGTGCGTTTTTGGCTAACTTGGTAGCGGGACGTGCGGTGCAGGGGGGAAGTACCCTGACGCAGCAATTGGTGAGAAACCTGTTCCTCTCCAATGAACGTACTTTTAGCCGTAAAGCGAATGAAGCCTATATGGCGTTGCTGATGGATGCGCGTTATAGCAAGGATCGTATTCTGGAATTGTACCTGAACGAAGTTTATCTGGGGCAAAGTGGCGATGGGGAGATCCGTGGCTTCCCACTGGCGAGCCTGTACTATTTCGGGCGCCCGGTTGATGAACTGAGTTTGGATCAGCAAGCGTTGCTGGTGGGAATGGTGAAGGGGGCTTCGTGGTATAACCCGTGGCGCAATCCCGGTGCCGCATTGGAGCGACGTAATATCGTTTTGAAAATCCTCCAGAACCGAAAAGTCATCGATCAGGAACTGTATAACCTCCTCAGTGCCCGTCCGTTAGGGGTAAAACCGAAAAGCGGGGTGATTACGCCGCAACCCGCCTTTATGCAATTGGTTCGACAGGAATTGCAGGAAAAGTTAGGTGATAAAATCAATGACTTGTCCGGGGTGAAAATCTTTACTACCCTCGATCCGGTTTCGCAGGATGCGGCGGAAAAATCCATTGAAGAAGGGGTTGCGGCTCTGCGAAAAACGCGCAAGATTAATGATCTGGAAGGCGCGATGGTCGTTGTTGACCGTTTCAGCGGTGAAGTTCGCGCGATGGTTGGTGGTTCCCAGCCACAATATGCCGGATTTAACCGGGCATTGAATGCGCGTCGTTTGATTGGTTCCCTTGCTAAACCCGCCACTTATCTGACGGCATTGAGCCAGCCGGATAAATATCGCCTGAATACCTGGCTGGCGGATGAACCGATCTCTATCCCTCAGGCGGGTGGAAAGCCCTGGGAGCCGAAGAACTTTAGCCGTACTTTTAGTGGGCGTGTCATGTTGATTGATGCGCTAGCGCGTTCAATGAATGTGCCGACCGTGAACTTGGGGCTGGATGTTGGGTTAGATCGCATTGCCAGCACCTTAATTTCACTTGGCATCCCCGCGAAAGAGATCCAACAGAACCCTTCTATGTTGTTGGGCGCAATTAACCTGACGCCAATGGAAATGGCGCAAGAGTTCCAGACGATTGCCAGCGGAGGTAATCGCGCGACACTCTCAGCGTTGCGTTCCATCATTGCAGAAGATGGTACGGTGATTTACCAGAGCTATCCTCAGGCTGAACGCGTTGTGCCGCCACAGGCCGCTTATCTGACGTTATACGGTATGCAGCAGGTTGTGGCGCGAGGCACAGGGCGTTCACTGACCAGTCAATATGGTAAATATCATCTGGCAGGTAAGACCGGAACAACGAATGATCTTCGTGATAGTTGGTTTACCGGCATTGATGGCAAAGAAGTAGCGATTGTTTGGACGGGACGCGATAACAATGGCCCAACCAACTTAACCGGAGCGACGGGCGCACTGACGATTTACCGCCGTTATCTGGAAAATGAAACCCCACTGGAACTGAATAATCGCTTACCGGAAGGTATCGTGGAGATGTCCGTCAATGACGATGGCAGTTTCAACTGTGAAGGCAGCGGAATCAGAGTCTTACCGGTTTGGACTGATGATCCACAGGGGCTATGCCAGCAATCGGTGCAACAGCCTATAGAGGATAATGAAAAAGAAGCGCCTGGCTGGTTACGTGAGATGTTTGGTCAGTGATAATTTATTGATAAGTAATAAAATAGCGTCCCATACGAAAATGAGTGGGGCGCTATCAGTAAATAAGACAGAAATGCGTTGAATTTTACTCATCATTACTTAGTTTTACCCGATTTGGTTTTTAATTTAAATAACTATATAAACCTGAACTTCGCTTAAGAAAGGAAAGACAAAAGGGAACTAAGTGCCTGAGGCACGATCAAAGTTTTTGCTTAGAAAACAAAATCGTGGGGATCCTCAGGCTATGACTACTTTAGAAGAACTTTTCTGTTGCGTCGATGACTTTTGCCAAAAATTTATTCCCCTTTGGGAACAACAGCTCATTGAGAATAATCAGCTCAAGCGTCATCGCGCCACTTCCCTGTCTCTCAGCGAAATAATGACTCTCCTCATTTTATTTCACATGAGCCATTATCGTCATTTTAAAGCGTTTTATACTGAGTATGTGCAACAATACCTCAAAGCAGATTTCCCCAGTCTGGTGAGCTACAATCGAATAATAACATTGAAGAAAAGAGCCCTTATTCCGTTATGCGCTTTCCTTTCTTCACGCAAACAAAAATCACACGGCATTGCCTTTATCGATTCCACTAAAATCGCGGTCTGCCATAACCTGCGTATTTCTCGCCATAAAGTTTGAGGGTGTCGCGCAGCGAGGAAAAACCCGCACAGGATGGTTTTATGGCTTTAAACTCCATCTGATTATTGATGATTGCGGTGAGATTTTATCCGTTAAATTAACCCCGGAAAATGTTGACGACCGTCAGCCGGTAAAGGAATTAGTCAAAGGTTAACCGGGCATCTCTATGGTGACAAAGGCTATTTATCCCAAGTGTTATGCGATGAACTGAAAGAGGAAGGGCTTACGTTAATCACGGATGTTCGCCGTAGTATGAAAGCCAAATTTTTATCGCTTTGGGACAAGGCGATGTTAAGAAAACGGTTTTTGATAGAAACGGTGAATGACCAATTGAAAAATATTTCTCAGATAGAACATTCAAGGCACCGAAGCGTAGTCGGCTTTTTACTGGAAATAGTCTCAGGACTGATTGCTTATATATTCCAGCCGAAAAAGCCGAGCTTAGGTTTACGTGACCATGAAATTGCGATGCTTAAACAAAGTTGAGGTTATCTATATGAGCGATGGTTGGAAAAGTGACGAGAAAGCGTTGGCAGGGAAACTCCATGTGGTCAGCAAGCGTTATACCCAACGTATTGAGAGGCATAACCTGTATTGCTTGCCATCACCCAGTTGCGAGGAAAGCACACTCGCCGTAATCGGACCAACACCGGGAATAGTCATCAGCCGCTGCCCGGTATCATCCTGAGCAATCTCTTGTGGCAAGGCGGTTTCAATCTCGGTGATTTGTTCAACCAAATAGTGATAATGCGCCTGCAATGGATATGAAAGGAATGCTTGCCAAGATCGATGCCAATCAGTGCGATGGTGTAAAGTGAAAGACCGTTGCTCATTAAGACAAATTGGCGGCCGAATGTCATCGTCAGAAAATAGATGAATTAGGCGACCCACGGCTTGCGCTTGATTAATATGTCGATTTTTCGGCACTCGCTGAGGCGGTTGACCGCGCGGTGCCCCGCATTGTTTCTTCTAAAGGGGGACGCACGCCGTTCCCCACGGAGATGATGGTTCGCATCATTATCCTGAAACATTTCCATCATCTTTCCGATGAAAAAATGGAATATCAATTGCTTGAACGAATGAGCTGGCAACGTTTTTGTCGTTTGACCGATGTCATTAATATCAGGCCAACATCAGAAACCCTAAAGAAATTAAGTGCGTTTCTGATGTTGGAATAGCGTCAATTAACCCCGCTTACCACTCCCCGTAGGGGTATTTTTTCCCTTTGATAAAGTCTTTGATATATTTTGGGTAATCATCTCCATAGCCACTGGAGTGTTTTGTTTTTCCCTGACATACCGTCATCTTATCGCCGAAAACGGATTCACCGGTAGCAACCAAGATATTATCACCGTTGTTTTTATCAATACCTCGTAGCCAAGCGCGAGCTGTACCACTAGGTGCTAACCCAATAAAAATTCTCTCTCGGTAGTCTGGTGGGTAACCTTCATAACCTGGATAGGTAGCTGGTTTTCTCATTAATTGTCTTACCTCTGACGTAAAGTCAAATGTTGTTTGGTAGGATTTTTTATCAATCACTGAATCCCAGCAAACTGTCAATGACCGAGGCAGGGCTTCACCATGATTGTTAATTCCACTAGAGCCACCCCCTAGTTTTTTATTCCATGTGGTTACACTACGATAATTTGAATCGGCACCATCAGGCATAAATTTTTGCACAATATAATTATCTTCATCCTGAAATTGAACGAAACTAATACTGACAGGAAAATATTCCGGAGTGATAAATTGAAATCTCCATTTCTCATAAGGCAATGGCTCACTATGGCGCACAATAGGCTTGTCATTGACTACCCGTTTTCCGGGCGGATAAGACTGGCAGGCGGTTAACCCAAATATCACGCCTAAGCTCAGTAACAAAGTTAATGTTTTTTTGTTTTTCATTATGAAATTTCCTGACCGGTAATATTAAAGATGGCTCAGTGCCATTGTTCACAAGGGAGGTTCACAAAACTGACTAACTTGTTGTGAATGATTGAATCAGGCCAACATCAGAAACCCTAAAGAAATTAAGTGCGTTTCTGATGTTGGAATAGCGTCAATTAACCCCGCTTACCACTCCCCGTAGGGGTATTTTTTCCCTTTGATAAAGTCTTTGATATATTTTGGGTAATCATTTCCATAGCCACTGGAGTGTTTTGTTTTTCCCTGACATACCGTCATCTTATCGCCGAAAACGGATTCACCGGTAGCAACCAAGATATTATCACCGTTGTTTTTATCATAACCTGGTAACCAAGCGCGGGCAGTTCCACCCGGAGCTAACCCAACAAATATTGTATCCCGATAGAATATACGCCCTTTCACTCTGCGCCCGATATAGGGTTCACGCATCACTTGCCAGACATCGGGGGTAAATTTAAAGGTTGTCTGATAAGACTTTTTATCAATCACTGAATCCCAACAAACTGTCAATGACCGAGGCAGAGCCTCACCATAGTTTCGAATACCACTACCCCCTCCTAAGCGTTTATTCCAACTATTCAAACTTTCATAATCTGGGTTTGCACCATCTGGCATAAATTTTTGAACAACATAGTTATCTTCATCCTGAAATTGGACAAAACTGATGCTTACAGGGAAATATTTCGGCGTGCGCAATTTAAACCACCATTTCTCATAAGGCAATGGCTCACTATGGCGCACAATAAGCTTGTAATTGACTACCCGTTTTCCGGGTAGATAAGACTGGCAGGCAGTTAATCCCACTGTCACACTTAGACCCAATAATAGGACTAATGGTTTTTTGTTTTTCATTATGAAATTTCCTGACCGGTAATATTAAAGATGGCTCGGTGCCATTTTTCACAAGGGCGGTTCACAAAACTGACTAACTCGATGAAACCTACACCTCCCTCAATTTGTTCATCTTTGATTACCACACTATTCCAATGGGATGAGCAATGAACATATTTAGTCTGGATCAACGCTAACTCTTCGGCGCTAAAAGGGGTTAATGGCTGGCCTTGCCGGACTGCTCGTCCTTGTTTAATGGCTTTTTCTGCTAATGAAGTAAGCTCCGGGGGCAATTTATAATCATCATCTTTCTCACTGGGTTTACCAAAAACGGCACCTGCTTCTTGTGCAGCATCCTGCATTACCAACATCACAACCTTAGACCAGTCATTGGTAATCTCACGGTACAATACCG
>NZ_NJCX01000119.1 GCF_002632875.1 Xenorhabdus kozodoii | reverse complement strand
TGGCATACGAGCGATGCTCAAGATCCTGCGCAATTATGAACGCAAATACGGTGATAACACCATTCGCCAGTTTATTTCCCGCTGGGCGCCGCCGAATGAGAATGACACCGAAGGTTATATTGCTTATGTGTGTCAATCGGTCGGTATCAATAGTCGTTCAGTGATTGACGTTAACCATAAACCCACCATGACGGCGTTAGTCAAGGCGATAATCCAGATGGAGAACGGCCAGCAGCCTTATTCCGATGAGATATTCACGCGGGCGTTTGAGATGTTATGAGAATTTCATACGGCTCTGTTTGTTCCGGCATTGAGGCGGTCAGCGTGGCATGGGAGCCGCTGGGTATGGTTCCGGCGTGGTTCAGTGAAATTGAAAAATTCCCCAGTGCAGTACTGCGCTACCACTGGCCGCATGTC
>NZ_NJCX01000118.1 GCF_002632875.1 Xenorhabdus kozodoii | reverse complement strand
CAGGCGCTGGATAAATTGAAGTCCACACTGGATGCCTTTGTGCAGTTGGGCGTTCAGGGGCTGGATAAACTGACCGCGCCGCTGGATGTCTTTGCGCAGTTGGGGACTCAGGCGCTGGATAAATTGAAGTCCACACTGGATGCCTTTGTGCAGTTGGGCGTTCAGGGGCTGGATAAATTAACCGCGCCGCTGGATGTCTTTGCGCAGTTGGGGACTCAGGCGCTGGATAAATTGAAGTCCACACTGGATGCCTTTGTGCAGTTGGGCGTTCAGGGGCTGGATAAACTGACCGCGCCGCTGGATGTCTTTGCGCAGTTGGGAACGCAGGCGCTGGATAAATTGAAGTCCACACTGGATGCCTTTGTGCAGTTGGGCGTTCAGGGGCTGGATAAACTGACCGCGCCGCTGGATGTCTTTGCGCAGTTGGG
>NZ_NJCX01000117.1 GCF_002632875.1 Xenorhabdus kozodoii | reverse complement strand
CAAACATTTCGGAAAAATGGGCAGGTACTGGCACGAACGGATCGCAGCGGAACTGGATAAAGTCGGCGTACTCACGAACCTTGACGCCAAAGCCCTTGAGTTGCTGATTGAAGCCTACGTCGAATACCGGACGCACTGCGAAACACTGGAGAGCGAGGGTTACACCTACCGAACCGGTCAGGGGTTAATCAAAGCCCACCCCGCGGCAGGCATGAAAGCCGATGCGTGGAAACGCATTCATGCCATGTTGAGCGCGTTTGGTATGTCACCGTCCAGTCGTTCTAAAGTCAATATGGCCGGGGAAGACAAAGCCGATCCCCTGGCTGAGCTGTTACAAATGAGAGATTAAGATGGCTAAAGTATCAGATGGCATTCGCTATGCCGAACGGGTCGTTGCGGGTGAGATTGTGGCCGGGGAACTGGTCAGGCTGGCTTGTCAGCG
>NZ_NJCX01000116.1 GCF_002632875.1 Xenorhabdus kozodoii | reverse complement strand
CGATGGCAACAAAACGATTTATACCGTGACCGTGCGCCCTGCCTGCTGGCGCCTGACCCTCAACCAGGACAGCCGGATTTACCATCAGCAAAACGTGCCGGCGATTTTAACCGGCCTGCTGAAAAAGCACCGGGTGAAAGCCGACTCAAAACTCTACGATGCGCATCAGGACCGGGAATATGTCACCCAGAAGCGCGAATCCGATTATGCGTTTTTCAGCCGATTGACGGCGGAAGAGGGATGCAGTTTCTGGTTCGAGGATGACACGCTGTTTTTCAGCGACAGCCATCTCGGCATGACCGCCGGCCTGCCCCTGCAATACCAGCCCCAGCCAGAAACCGCCCACGGGGTGGATACCATTTATCAGGTGCGACTGGGGGTTGGCATGAGCCCGCAACGCAGCCTGCACAAAGATTTCAACCCGGCGAACCCGCGCTACCCCCTCTC
>NZ_NJCX01000115.1 GCF_002632875.1 Xenorhabdus kozodoii | reverse complement strand
GCCGGTTCTGATGCCGGGGAAAGGGCAGACGCACCGGGCCTATCTGTGGACCTATGTGACGGGTCGTGATAACGCCCCCGCCGTGGTGTACTACGAGTTACATCCCGGCCGCGGTGGGCGTTATGCACAGGCGTTTCTGGAAAAATGGGCCGGTGGCTACCTTGTTACGGATGACTATGCCGGTTACAACGCGCTGCATGCCCGGGCGGATATCACCGAAGCGGGTTGCTGGGCTCACGCCCGGCGCAAGTTTTTTGAGGTTTACCAGACCAGCCAAAGCACGGTGGCGAAACAGGCGCTGGAGGGGATCCGGGAATTGTATAAACTGGAGCGAAAAATTAAACACCGCCCCCCGGATAAGCGGCGTCAGTGGCGGCAGCGTTATGCGCGTCCCTGGCTGGATAAGTTCCACTCCTGGCTGCAAACCTGTCAGGCCAAAACCGCCCCCAACTCG
>NZ_NJCX01000114.1 GCF_002632875.1 Xenorhabdus kozodoii | reverse complement strand
CTGTTTCAATGCCAATTCGGGATTTTCTTCCCAAAGCTGGCAACTTAACGCGTAAGCCAGGTTATTGAGGGTTGAATCGGCGGCATAACGGGCTTCAATTAAATGATCACCCAGCACAAATAAATTCTCGGTTAATGCCTGCGGGCAATTTTCTGGCCGGTAATAGCAAACCGGTTCGGGGGTATCGATCATCAGCTCATTGACCGGGGTTAACAGTTCACGCCAGTCCCCCGGTTTCAAAGCGGACAACAATGGTGTGAGGATACGGTTATCCATCAGGCGTAAAACCACCACTTGGCCGCGCAGCAACACCTGTTGATGTAACCGCCAGTGTGCTAACTGAAATGTCCACGGCAAGGTGCTGCGATAGCCCCAGCCCCAACTGGCATCGCTGAACTCGTGTTTATCCAGCAGCAGAGCCAGTTCCGGCAGGCATGTTGCTTTGGGGTTAATCAGCCACGGGCTTTGT
>NZ_NJCX01000113.1 GCF_002632875.1 Xenorhabdus kozodoii | reverse complement strand
CGCCCCAGTTGGGTATCAGGCGGGGTTAACTCAAAGCGTAATCCGGTGGCATCTTCGCTAAGCTGCAATGTGCCGGAGGTGGTACGGCCTAACAGGTTCATATGGTCATGTTCATAAAGTGCCCTGATATCTGCGCCTGTGGTTAAGCTGGCACTGAACGCATTTGGGGCAAACTGTTCTACAAACTCATCCCATAAGACTTGTGATCGACTGTTCCACTTAATCACGTAACCGATTAGTTTCTTATCACTGGCTGATAATGAAGCGGTGCGGATTTCAAAATCATTTTTCATTCGATAGACTCCAAAGAAGATAAAGGGAAATTTCCCCTTATCATTAACCCGCTTTCGTACCTTTGATTTCCAGCACCTTGATTGCGTTAGAATCCACCAGCCCGCCGCCCAAATATTTATCGGTGTGTACCTTATAGAATCCCGGTTCAGTGATATTGTCAGGACGGGTACGAATTCCCGTT
>NZ_NJCX01000112.1 GCF_002632875.1 Xenorhabdus kozodoii | reverse complement strand
TGGTCCCCAACGCGCTGTCGCCTGGCGAGTGCTCGACGCTCAATATTTCGGAGTCGCCCAACGACGCCGTCGTGTGTTTGTTGTCGCAAGTGCTCGAAACGGATTTTGTCCCGCCAAAGTACTTTTTGAGCCAAGCGGCGTGCGCCGGCATTCTGAACCGCGCGGAACGGCGGGGGAAGAAGTTGCCGGAAATGCTGGAAGCCGCGCTGTTATCGGTAGTCACCGGGGCACAGGGTTAAACCCATACCCGATATTAAACCAGCGTCATCATGGCCGCGAACGGGTCGCAATATATCGGCAAATTTCATTTGGTGAGTATCAAACAGATGATATTTCGTCGACGTTAAAATCCAGAGATGCAAAAAGCGCGACGGATTTGGTGGCGATAGCCCTGGCAGGCAACATGATAAACCGGGCGCCCCAGAATGGCGGTAATGGTATCGGCTATCACCCTGAAATTTCCTACACACTGACCACAACCGATGTTCAT
>NZ_NJCX01000111.1 GCF_002632875.1 Xenorhabdus kozodoii | reverse complement strand
TCATGATGGCCTCTTCCCAAAGAAAAACACCCTCTCAGCTTACCGCTCACAGGGTGGGGGTGACCATCTCATTAAGCCGCTTGCGCGACCTGATTGAAACGATGAAGATTATTGTTGGTCTTCGGCGTAAATTCCCGCTGAGATGATGGCACCCCCGATGCGGCGCTTGCCATATCCAATCGGAACCGGGTTACCCTGCGCGATGGAGTTGACCGGACCACCAAACGCATAGGATGGTTTATTGTCGGGATCTTCCCGTCTCGCCAGTCCGCCCGGCATCGGCGACAACATTTGCACCACTCCACCCAGCATCATGCCTACGCCGGACATTACCATCGGCGCACCAAACGGCGTTGCCGATAAGAACACCCCGGCAACCACCATCACCGCACCGAGAATAGTCTGCAATACCCCGGCTTTTTTGCTGCCAATGATCACCGGTACAATCCGAATGTCGCTCTCACCGGATAATGCCAGTTCGTCGCGATTGATATTGCGTTTTCCGATGAATACG
>NZ_NJCX01000110.1 GCF_002632875.1 Xenorhabdus kozodoii | reverse complement strand
GATTTCCTGCCCGCTGTCAATCACGGTGGCGTCGCCGGCCTGAATATGCTGGCTGCCGGCAATCCGGTGGGAGACATCACCCTCCGTGGTGATTTTGCGCGAACCGGCCACCTGATGGTGGTCATCGGCGCGGATATCGTGGTAACGGTTGTTGTCGATGCGGCTTTTCTGGTCGTGCTTGATATGCCAGTAGGCATCGTTTTCGATATGCGCGGTCAGGTCTTTCTGGCCGTGGAAATAGATTTCCTCGCTGCCCTTCGCATCCTCAAAGCGCAGCTCATTAAAGCCCTTGCCCTTGTGGGTTTTAGTCTTGAAAGTTGTGCGGGTTTTTTCTGCCGGTAAATCCAGTGGCGGACGGTTCAGGCCGTTATAAACACAGCCGGTGACTATCGGGCGGTCAATATCGCCATTGAGATAGGAGATAATCACTTCCTGCCCGATACGCGGTATCGCCATAAAGCCAAAGCCGTGGCCGTTCCAGCCCTGTGCCACCCGTACCCAGCACGACGCGCCATCATCCGG
>NZ_NJCX01000011.1 GCF_002632875.1 Xenorhabdus kozodoii | reverse complement strand
GGGGTAAGCCGGATCAAGCGGCAGATACGCGCCGCCGGCTTTCAGGATAGCCAGCAAACCGACCACCATTTCCAGACTGCGTTCCGTACAGAGGGCGACCCGATCATCGGGGCGTACCCCCAGCGCCATCAGGTGATGGGCTAGCTGGTTGGCGCGGCGGTTTAACTCCCCGTAGCTGAGTGTGTGATCCTCAAAGACTGCGGCAAGGCTGTCGGGATGCTGTGCGGCCTGCATTTCAAACAGATGATGAATTAACGCATCTTGTGGGAAATCCGCCTGGGTGGCATTGAAATCCCCCAGCAGTTGTTGCCGCTCTGCCGCCGGCAAGATCGGGATATCCCGAATGTCTTGCTGCGGGTTGTGCGTTAAAGCCTCAACCAACCCACGAATGGCCGTCGCCAGATAGGTATTGATCCGTGCCGGTGCAATCTCGGCTATGGTCAGGGCGGTCAGTTGGAAACCGTCGCCCAAATCATCCACCGACAGGGTAATAGGATAGTTGGTGCGCTCTTCTGCCGTGATCAAGCGCATCTCTGTCCATATTGTGTCGGCATTTTCCTTGCCAGATGGACTATGGCGATAATTCAGTAAGGTGCTAAACAGTGGTATGGATTGCCCGACCCCACTGCACTGTTGTGCCAGCACCAACGGCGCCTGCTCATGTTCCAGTAGGGCAGTCAAATTTTGATAGGTTTCCTGCACGATCGTTTGTACCGTGCGCCCGCCCAGAGAGAGGCGCAGGGGCAGGGTATTGATAAACATCCCCAGAATGCGATCCGCCCCGGCGCCGCCTTGCAGCCGGCCGAGCAGCACGGAGCCAAACACCACATCATCGTGGCCGCTGGTTTGTGCCAGCACCTGCGCCCAGGCAATATGGAACAGCACACTGGGACTGACGCCCAGCCGGCGAGCCTGGGAACGGATCGCCTTCGCCAGAGCGGGATCAAGCAGAAGGCTATTTTCGTTAATAGCACGATTATCGCTGGGGACGTTGAGTATCCCGAAGGGAGCGGTGGGTTCGTCAATATCCGCCAGTTGGCTGCGGAAATAGGCTTCATGCTCCGCCACGGGCACCTGTAAGATCTGGGCAATAAAGTTGCGATAGGGCAGCGTGGCAGGCAAGGTGTTTGCATTGCCCTGGAGTATCTGGTTGATTTCGGCAGAAATCAGATCGAAGGTCATATGGTCACTGACCAGATGATGGAAACGCAACGCCAGCAACCATTCGTCTTGTGCCGGATCATGGACGATATCAGCGGTAAAGAGAGGTGCCTGACTCAAATCAATACGGTGCCGGCGTAGATCGGTGTGTGCCAGTAACTGCGCGGGAATATCGTCTGTTGTGACTGGGGTGAATTCATGGATAGCCAGTGAAGCCTGACGCCAGACCACCTGAACGGGTTGTTCCAATCCTCGCCAATATACTGCTGTGCGCAGGATGTCATGACGGTCAATAACTTGTTGCAAGGCTGCCAAAAAGGTATCAAAGCGTTCACGCGTGTCATAAGCCAGTATGATCCGTGATAAGTAGTCATCACCTTGCTCCTGCAACAGATGATGGAACAAAATCCCGGCCTGCAACGGTGCCAGCGGATAGATATCCTGCACATTGCTTGCCCCGCCTGCAACCTGGTCTACGATGACATCAATCTCACCTTGGGAGAGTGAAACCAGTGGCAGCATTTCCGGTGTGATGGCGGTGCAACCTGCTGGGATCAGGTTAGGTGGCACCACAAACGTCTTGGCGTCATGTCGGATAGCCTGGGCCATCTCAGCCAGAATGGGGGTGGTGAAGACATCGTGCACCTCAAGCTGCCAGCCCAGATGGCGTAGTTTTTCAACCAGGCTGACAATCATCAGGGAATGGCCGCCGAGTTCAAAAAAGTGGTCATGGCGGCTGATCTGTTCCAGTCCCAGTAAATCTTGCCACATGTGGGCTAAGGCGATTTCGGTTTCACCGATCGGCGCTTCATAGCGACGGGCAACGACGGCGGATAAGTCCGGAGCCGGCAGAGCCTTGCTGTCGAGTTTGCCATTGGGGGTGAGCGGGAAGGCATCCAGCGTGATGAAAGCACTGGGCAGCATATAGTCAGCCAGATGTTGGGCGAGTTGATGGCGCAATTCAGCCGGCACCAGTTCCATCCCGTCCTCTGGCCGCAGGTAGGCCACCAATCGTTTCTGGTTGGGTTCGTCTTCGCGGGCGATCACCACGGCTTCACGTACCCCGTCACATTGGGTTAATTTGGCCTCGATTTCCCCCAATTCAATACGGAAGCCGCGCAGTTTGACCTGAAAATCATTGCGCCCAAGGTATTCGATATTGCCATCGGGCAACCAGCGGCCAAGGTCGCCGGTTTTGTACATCCGGGCATCGGGTTCCGTAGTAAAGGGATCGATGAGGAAACGTTCGGCGGTCAGTTCGGGGCGATTGAGGTAACCGCGGGCGACACCGGCACCGGCAATATACATTTCCCCCACCACCCCGATAGGAACCGGCTGACCGTGTGGATCCAGAATATAAATCCGGCTATTGGCGATCGGGCGGCCAATCGACGGCGGATTATCGGAAACCGTACAGTGATGGAACGTGGCATAGACAGTGGCTTCCGTTGGCCCGTAGGCATTGAGCATCTGCCGTCCTGCCGCCCAGCGCTTGGCCAGAATGGACGAACAGACTTCTCCGCCCAGCATCAGGGATTGCAGGGTATCAGGCAGGGAATCCATCGCCGCCAACACGGAGGGTGACAAGATGGCATGACTGATGGCCTGTTCTGCCAAATAGCCGGACAAGATTGCACCGGGCAGCAGATGGTCACGTTTGGCGAGATAGAGGCACGCACCGGTCATTAAGGACAGGCAACATTCCAACATACTGGCATCGAAGCTGTTTGAGGCGAACTGCAAGACACGGCTGTCGGTCGTGAGTGCCAGGGTATTTTGTTGGGTGGTTATCAGGTTACACATGCCGTAGTGTTCGAGCATCACCCCTTTCGGTTGCCCCGTTGAGCCAGAAGTGTAAATCACATAGGCCAGATGGTGGGATGTCAGCCCCAGCGTGTGGGGATCGGGGTTACCGGTCGGTTGGGTTGCCAGCGAGGGGTCAGGAATATCCAGCAACACCACCGGCAAGGTATTGTCGAGTTTATCGTGTAACGCGGTTTGGGTGAGCAATACCCCCGGTTTGGCATCGTCCAGCATATAGGCCAGCCGTTCGGTCGGATAAGTGGGGTCGAGGGGGAGATACGCGCCGCCGGCTTTCAGGATAGCCAGCAAGCCGACCCCCATTTCCAGACCACGTTCGACACAAATCGCCACCCGATCATCGGGTTGTACGCCCAGCGCAATCAGGTGATGGGCTAATTGGTTGGCGCGGCGGTTTAACTCACCGTAGCTGAGTGTTTGATCTTCAAAGACCGCGGCAATGCTGTCGGGATGCTGTTCTGCCTGTGCTTCAAACAGTTGGTGGATCAACGTGGCTTGCGGGAAATCCGTCTGCGTGGCGTTGAAATCCACCAGCAGTTGTTGGCGCTCCGAGGCGGGCAGCATCGGCAACGTGGCAATGGGTTGGGTTTCATCCGCGACCATGGCGGTCAGCACATTGTTGAAATAGCCGCCTATTCGCTCAACGGTTGCGGTGTCAAATAAATCGCTGGCATATTCCAGTTCACCAACCAGACCGGCCTCGGTTTCGGTCAATGACAAGGTTAAATCAAAGTGCGCGCTGGGGTGCATCTGCTCAATCGGCGTGCATTGGATATCGGGTAACGCCAGTGTTTGGGGCGGGGTGTTGTTTAAGGCCAGCATCACCTGAAAAATCGGGCTATAGCTGAGGTTACGTTCCGGCTGGAGGGCTTCCACCACCTGCTCAAAGGGCAGATCCTGATGGGCATAGGCGGCCAGTGCCCGCTCCCGCACCAGGGCAAGCAGATCCGCCACACGCAGGTCATCATTGACAGTGACGCGCAGGGCCAGCGTATTAACGAAGAACCCGATTAATCCTTCCAGCTCATGCTGTGGGCGATTAGCCACCGGGGTGCCGATAACGATATCCTCCTGCCCACTGAGTCGGGCGAGGACAAGACTCCAGGCGCTGAGCACCGTCATAAACAAGGTGGCGTTATGGCGCAGCCCCAGCCTTTTTAATGAGGCCAATAAATCTGTATCAACATGTACCGGAACCCGGCTGCCAAGAAAGGACTGCACCGCCGGGCGTGGCCGGTCGATTGGCAGGGAGAGTAAAGCCGGCGCCCCTGCAAGCTGGGCGCACCAGAAATCACGTTGTGTCGTCAGCGAGGCTTCTTGTAGCCAGTGGCGTTGCCAGACGGCATAGTCGGCATACTGAATGGGCAAGGGTGCTAAGGGAGTCTCTTGCCCATCGAGGATGGCACAATAGAGCACGCTGAGTTCATGCATCAGCACACCGACGGACCAGCCGTCCGTAATAATATGGTGCTGCGTTAGCAGCAAGACATGCTCTTCATCGGCCAATTGCAATAAGTGACCGCGGAGCAGTGGGTCTTGGGTAAAATCAAACGGCGTTTGCGCGTCGAGTGCCGTTAATTCCGCGATCCGGCTGTCCTGTACTTCTGGGGGTAATGGGCGCAGATCCTGATAACACAGGTGAAAGCCAATATCCGCCGGATCGATATGCTGGCAAGGTTGGCCGGAAATGAGCACAAAGCGGGTACGCAAACTTTCATGGCGGGCAACCAGATGGTCGAACGCACGCCTTAAGGCATGGCGATTAAGCTGGCCGGCCAAACGTAGCGCCATCGGGATATGGTAAGCCAGGCTGGCCGCCGGGTCGAGTTGGCCGAGGAACCATAACCGTTGTTGGGCAAAGGACAACGGCAATACTTGGCTATGGTCAACCACAGGGATTGTTACCGGAGTGGTGGTTGCCGTGTCAGTCAGCGTTTGCGCCAACGGCATCAAGATCGGTTGATCAAAGAGTTGCGGTAACGACAACTCTCGCGCCAATAGCTGCCGGACGCGGGCAGCCAGTTGGGTGGCCAGCAGGGAATGCCCCCCCAATTCAAAGAAGTGATCGTGACGACCGACTTGTTCCAACCCCAGCAATTCTTGCCAAATTTGCGCCAGGGCGATTTCGGTTTCACCGACCGGCGCTTCATAACGACGGGCTGCGACGGCGGATAAATCCGGTGCCGGCAATGCCTTGCGGTCGAGTTTGCCGTTAGGCGTCAGTGGGAACGTCTCCAGCGTGACAAAGGCACTGGGCAGCATATAGTCCGCCAGATGCTGGCTGAGTTGCTCGCGCAATGCCGCCGGCACCAGTTCAACCCCGTCCTCTGGCCGCAGGTAGGCGACCAATCGTTTCTGGTTGGGTTCGTCCTCACGGGCGATCACCACCGCCTCGCGCACCCCGTCACACTGGGTCAATCTGGTTTCGATTTCCCCCAGCTCGATACGGAAGCCGCGCAACTTGACCTGAAAATCATTGCGGCCAAGGTAGTCGATATTGCCGTCGGGCAACCAGCGGCCGAGGTCGCCGGTTTTGTACATCCGGGCGCCCGGCTCCGCGGTAAAGGGATCGGCAAGGAAACGTTCGGCGGTCAGTTCAGGGCGGTTCAGGTAACCGCGGGCGACACCGGCTCCGCCGATGTAAATTTCCCCCGCGACACCAAGTGGGACCGGTTGGCCTTGTGGATCCAGGATATAAATCCGGCTATTGGCGATCGGGCGGCCAATTGGCGGCGGATTATCGCTAGCCACACAGGGGTAGAGCGTGGCACAGACCGTGATTTCCGTTGGCCCATAGGCATTGAGCATTTTCCGCCCTGATGACCAGCGGTTGACCAGCGTCGGCGGGCAGGGTTCGCCCCCCACCAACAGGGTTTGCAAGGTATCGGGCAGGGAATCCATCGCCGCTAACGCAGTGGGTGACAAGAGCATATGGCTGATGGCTTGCTCTGCTAAATAGCCGGCCAATATTGCACCGGGCAGCAGATGGTCACGTTTGGCGAGATAGAGGCGTGCACCGCTCATCAAGGCCATGCCGCATTCCCAAACACTGGCATCGAAGCTGTTTGAGGCGAACTGCAAGACGCGGCTGTCGGTCGTGAGTGCCAGGGTGTTTTGCTGGGTGGTTATCAGGTTGCACAGGCCGCGGTGTTCGAGCATCACCCCTTTCGGTTGCCCCGTTGAGCCGGAGGTGTAAATCACATAGGCCAGATGACGGGATGTCAGCCCCAGCGTGTGGGGATCGGGGTTACCCGCCGGTTGGCTTGCCAGCAAGGGGTCAAGGTTATCCAGCAACACCACCGGCAAGGTGTTATCGAGTTTATCGTGTAACGCGATCTGGGTCAGTAAAACCCCCGGTTTGGCATCGTCCAGCATATAGGCCAGCCGATCGGCGGGGTAAGCCGGATCGAGCGGCAGATAAGCGCCGCCGGCTTTCAGGATAGCCAGCAAGCCGATGACCATGTCCAGACCTCGTTCAATACAAATCGCCACCCGATCGTCTGGCCGTACCCCCAGTTCAATCAGGTGATGGGCTAACTGATTGGCGCGACGGTTTAACTCACTATAGCTGAGCGTTTGGTTCTCAAACACGGTTGCAATATTATCGGGATGCTGTTCTGCCTGCGCTTCAACCAGTTGGTGGATTAACGTTTCTTGCGGGAAGTCCGCTTGGGTGGCATTGAAATCCACCAGCAATTGCTGCCGCTCGGTTTGGGGCAATATCGGTAAGTCTTGGATCGGTATTTGCGAAGAGGCCAGGGCGGCTTCTATTAATACCCTCAGGCGAGATTGAAGTGCTATCACTTCAGCACGGCTCAGGTCATTGGGCGAAAAATTAAACTCAAGTGTGACAGGTTGATGGGCATTTTCGCGGTTAGCGAAGGCATATTGGTGAACAGTCACAACCAAAGGGAGCGGTGCGCCCCGTTGTATTTTTGCGTATCTGAGTGTGGCATTGGGTATACCTGCGTTCACTTCTGTCTGCTCAAGTGACAGCATGATATCGAATAATCGGGTACGCCCGGTTTTTTGCTGGAGTTGTATTAGTCGATTGAGTTCTGCGCTTGGCAAACGTTGATGTTTGGCGCAACGCCGCAATTCTTCGGCGGTTTTGCTCATCACCTCAAGAAACGTATCTTGGGGCGAAACCGTGATACCGATTGGGATCACCGACGAAAACATGCCCATCGTGTGTTTTTGTTTGTTGTTCTTACGATGGTGCACGGGAATACCAATGACAATATGTTCACTACTGTTTGTTGTTTGCGAAAAAAAAACCGTCCGTGAGAAATAGCAAGCCAGTACCGCATACATAAAATGCAGGACAGATAATCCCTGTATCGCGGCCGTGTCTTCGATTTGCTGAAAAAGCGCTTTATCCAGTTGCCAAATGAGTGGTTCGGCGTCTTCGTTATCGACGGTTTTCTTTAAATGGGATGGCTGAATGAAGGCGGGAGGTAAATTTTTATAGCGTTCTGTCCAGAATTGTTGGTCTTGTCTATAGCGCTGTGAGTTTAGATAGGCCTGATCTTCATCAATAAAGTCAAGATAAGAGAGCGTTGTTTTTTTGCGTTTTTCCCCTCTGAACAGCCGATGATAAATGTTAACAATATCTTCAGGGATCAGGCTTAAAGCGAACGTATCCCCAATAAGATGATGATAGCAGAACTGCAAATACCAACGGTTATCGCCTACCTGTAACAGTTCAAAACGCCATAACTTATTATATAAATCAAACGGTTGATTGAAGGTTGTACGGATATAGTGCTGAGCCTGCTCTTCTGCGTCAGCCGAGCCTGAAAAATTGTGGGTAGTTAAGGATACAGGCAATGTATCGACGAGTTCTTGTAATGGTGATAATTCCTGTGTTTTGACGAGGCGCAAACGTAATGCGTCATGACGCTGAACAACCGCCTCAAGCGCGCGGACTAACAACGCTTCATCCAACTGCCCCTCAATCAGAATGACCGAACCGAAGTGATAGCAGGTACGATGAGGACGGTGGAGTTGGTCGAGCCAGACGGCTTGCTGGGCAGAACTGAGTGGGAATGTGCAAGGAGGAGATACAGAAACATTCTCTAATGCAACCTGATCCTCATTGCTAATATATTTTCTGCTATTGCGTGAGATAGGCATTGCTTAACTCCTGCTCGTAAGGCGAATTAATCAGATAGGGAAATTGAAAAATAAGGCTGATGAACTAAATTTGAGTTATGTCACAATTACTGCACGCTAGGATATGATTGAGTAATTAACTCGTTCATAAACGAATTCCCTGTTTTTTTGATTTTTATTATAAAAAGAACCGCCTTATGTGTTTTTTGGTTATTTGTATAAAAAATATTGAAATAAGGGGGTTGTGGCGATTTTTGAACAGTACCGCCAATACATACCATGCGGATTGTTGTACGCGGTAGGGCAGTGAGTGGATGATCTATTTCACTGAAAATCACCGCCTATTGGCGGTGATTGGGGAAGGTGATGATGCACACGCTGGGTTTATAACAATTCAAATGCCCGCTTAATGATCGCATCGGAATAAGGCTGCTGGCCATTTTCCATTTGAATGATGGCTTTAACCAGTCGGCTCATTGTGGCAACATTTTCGACATCCACCACAGCACTACTGGCGAGGCCAACGGATTGACACACATAAGTAATATAACGCTCAGTATTATTTTCATTCGGCGGCGCCCAGCGGGAAATAAACTGGCGGATCGTATTATCGCCATATTTGCGTTCATAATTGCGCAGGATCTTGAGCATCGCCCGTATGCCATATTCCGGTGCGACAAACTGGCAAAATGATTTGTCTGTCTGCATATTTCGCAAACCTTGCCATTGATCACCGTGGCGAATATTGCCTGGATTGTGGTTACGAATCCCTCTTGTCATGGTTATCTCCTAAACGTTTATTAATGGCACGAATAGCGAACTCGCGTATTTTCTCTACACCAATAAAGCCAACGGCACCGCCGAGTGCAGGTGAGATACTGTTTGGAATGCCAAAGAGTTCCAGTCCACTGGAACACCCCCATGACAACGCGCCACACAGTAACGGTTCAACCCAGCGATTTTTCCGCTCCACGCCGTCATAAATAAGGCGGCCATAACAAATCATGATGGCCAGAATGGAGCCAGAAATCTGTGGCCAAGCGTTTTTCAGGCCGTTTAATAGTTCGGCCCATAAATCAGGATGCTCTTTCATTATTATTCCCATAATTTCATGATGGGCGTCAGGCAAGCAGGTTTTCAACACTGACTCAATGACGCCCCGTACTTTTCTATAGTAACGTCAGGAAAGGCAATCCACAGGGTTACGCTATTGTGCTCTGGCTCTTACTAGACCGACAGAAACCCAACGATTGGGATATACCCGTCGCCTTTCAAGATGCGTCTTATATTTCCCCGCTGCGCGGGGAGATATAAACACTCTCATTGGTTTGCAAACTGCAATTTGAAGTTGGATTGGTATATACGCATTAAACTTCAAGTTGCAATTTACAACACGATATGAAACCTGATTTCTCCCCGCTGCACGGGGAGAAATCACACGCATCTTGAAGTTAGATTGGTATATATAAAAAACAAATAGAACAAAAATAATCTAATCAAAAAAGTCATTCTAATAAGAGATTAAAATGAAATTGATTGGCAGTTTTCCTTGTTATTTCAACAGGTATGGCACCGGTTCTGAATAGAGGTATTGCTTTCTGATTATTTGCCTAAATTGCACAAATTTAAATAGACACTATATTGATTAATGTGAATTTTAATCAGAAAACTATTTTTTTTATAATAGTTAACAAATACAACTTTTTTATTGATGGTTTTACTCAGGCTCACTCGGCATCGTTAAAAATACTTTTTATTCGGCATGAGAGATAAAACCGGCAAATTTCCCTGATGGTATCAACCATTCGATAGTCATTATCAGACAACCCGGATTTTATCCTGTCAGTTCAAATAGAGATAGAGTAAGGAATAATGTCATGAAGGTATTGATAGCAAAAAACGAAGTGGGTACACGATATCATAGTCATTATATTGACAATGCTGTGCATAGATTGGCAGATAATTTAATCGAGAAAGACGTTGATGTTGTTATTGCTGAGTCTTTTGATGATAGCTATACAATCATTTCAGCCAATGAGCCGTTCGATTGTTTAATGATAAGCTGTGCACTCATGGATGATGGCTTATATCTGCAAATACAGAAATTACTCAATAAGTTATTTGAACGACAAGAAAATGTCCCGGTCTTTTTGTTAAGTGATCGGGAAAAAACGGTATTTTTACTCAATCATGAGTTACTGGAGCAGCTAACTGAATTTGCCTGGATATTGGAAGATTCTGCGGATTTCATCGCCGGTCGAGCTATTGCGGCCATGCAGCGTTATCGCCAACAATTATTTCCTCCTTTAATGTCAGCGTTGATGAAATACAGCCGAACCTATGAATATTCCTGGGCTGCACCTGGGCACCAAGGGGGCGTCGGATTTAATAAAACGCCTGTCGGCCGTTTTTACCATGACTATTATGGGGAAAATCTCTTCCGAACCGATATGGGCATTGAACGAACCTCATTAGGTTCACTCTTGGATCACTCCGGTGCTTTCGGTGAAAGTGAAAGGAACGCAGCCAGGGTATTTGGTGCAGACCATTCTTATTCTGTGGTGGTGGGAACGTCAGGTTCTAACCGCACGATTATGCAGGCTTGCATGACCGAGGATGACGTGGTCATTATTGACCGAAATTGCCATAAATCGATTGAACAGGGGTTGATTCTGACAGGCGCAAAACCTGTCTATATGCTACCGAGCCGTAACCGCTATGGCATTATCGGGCCTATCTATCCACAAGAAATGCAGGCTAAGACACTACAGAAAAAATTGAAACAAAACCCGCTAACTCAGGGCATGGCAAGCCAGAAACCAATCTATAGCGTAGTGACAAACTGTACTTATGATGGTGTCTGTTATAACGCCAAACGCGTAGAGGAATTGTTGGATAAAAGCGTCGATAGAATACATTTTGATGAAGCATGGTATGGCTATGCGCGGTTTAATCCGATTTATCATGACCATTATGCCATGCGCGGAAACCCGAAAAACCACGCAGGGGCGACCGTCTTTGCGACCCATTCATCCCATAAGTTGTTAAATGCGCTATCCCAGGCCTCTTTTATCCATGTGCGGGATGGACGCAACCCGGTGGATTTTTCACGGTTCAATCAAGCCTACATGATGCATGCAACAACCTCTCCCCTGTACGCGATTTGCGCCTCAAATGATATTGCGGTGGCAATGATGGATGGCAATAGCGGTTACTCCTTGACTCAGGAAGTTATTGAAGAAGCTGTTGATTTTCGTCAGGCATTAGCACGTTTGCAGCGGGATTTCAGCAAGAAGGGCGATTGGTTCTTTAAACCCTGGAACCAGGAAAAAGTCACCGATCCAGCCACCGGCAAAAAAATGGCTTTTGAAGATGCTCCCAAGGAATTACTGACGAAAGAACAAAGTTGCTGGGCCATGCGTCCTGAGGACAGTTGGCACGGATTTGACGATTTGCCTGACAACTGGAGCATGCTTGATCCCATTAAGGTCAGTATCCTGGCGCCGGGTATGGGGGACAACGGCAAGTTGAAAAAACACGGTGTGCCGGCGGCATTAGTCACTGCATGGTTAGGCCAGCACGGTATCGTCCCAACCCGTACGACGGATTTCCAAATCATGTTCCTGTTTTCAATGGGGATCACCAAAGGAAAATGGGGAACCCTGCTTAACACCTTACTGTCTTTTAAACAGCATTATGATGCCAATGCGCCGTTGAGTAAGGTCTTGCCGGATTTGGTGGATCAGTACCCGGCAGTATATGGCGATTTAGGCTTGAAAGAGCTGGGCGATAAAATGTTCGACTATTTACGACAGAACAATCCCGGCGAGAAACTCAATCAGGCCTATGCCGGTTTACCTAAAATGGAAATGACCCCGCGCGCCGCTTATCAGGCTATTGTGACCAATAATGTGGAAATGGTGGCGATAGACGATCTCGCTCACCGCGTTGCGGCCAACTCCATCATCCCATACCCACCGGGCATCCCAATGCTGCTTTCCGGCGAAAACTTTGGTGATAAGACCAGTCCCCAAATTGGATATTTGCATGCATTACAAAAGTGGGATCACGAATTCCCTGGTTTTGAACATGAAACGGAAGGCACTGAGATTATCAGCGGTATTTATCACGTCATGTGTATAAAAAAAGTGAAAACGGGAAGATAAATTATGGCTACAGTTTCAGAGGCAAAAAAAGTCGGATTGATCCCGGTTACGTTGATGGTGGCGGGTAACATTATGGGGTCGGGCGTTTTCCTGCTGCCTGCCAGCTTGGCTTCAACCGGAGGGATTGCCATTCTTGGGTGGCTGGTAACGATTATTGGTGCCGTGGGGTTATCGATCGTCTATGCGAAGATATCGTCACTGGATGATAGCCCCGGTGGTTCTTATGCCTATGCACGCCGAGCCTTTGGCCCTTTTTTAGGCTATCAAACTAACGTTCTGTATTGGCTGGCCTGTTGGATTGGCAATATCGCCATGGTTGTGATTGGTGTTGGCTACCTGAGTTATTTTTTCCCCGTCCTGAAAGATCCCATTATCTTAACCATCACCTGTACCGTCATACTGTGGATATTTGTTCTCCTGAACATCATCGGGCCGCATGTGATTACCCGAGTACAGGCTGTCGCGACCACGTTAGCCTTGATCCCGATTGTGGCAACGGCGGTTTTTGGTTGGTTCTGGTTCAGCGGTAAGACCTATATGGGGGCGTGGAACGTCAGTGGCTTGAATACCTTTGGCGCCATCCAGAGTATCTTAAACGTCACATTATGGTCTTTCATCGGCGTTGAAAGTGCTTCCGTTGCGGCGGGGGGGGTTAAAAATCCCAAGCGTAACGTGCCGATTGCCACTATCGGGGGGGTACTGATTGCCGCGGTCTGTTATGTCCTGTCCAGTAGCGTGATTATGGGTATGATCCCCAATGCGGCGTTGAAAATCTCGTCTTCACCTTTTGGCGATGCGGCCAGATTGGCATTGGGAGATACGGCCGGAGCAGTGGTTGCCTTTTGTGCTGCGGTGGGTTGTTTGGGATCATTGGGCGGCTGGACATTGCTCGCAGGACAAACCGCCAAAGCGGCCGCGGATGATGGGTTGTTTCCTTCCATCTTTGCCAAAGTTAACAAAGCGGGGACTCCTGTGGCGGGTTTGTTGATCCTGGGGGTTTTAATGACGCTTTTCCAACTCAGTAGCATTTCCCCGAATGCAGCGAAAGAGTTTGGGTTGGTTTCTTCCGTCTCCGTTATTTTTACCTTGATACCTTATCTATATACCTGTGCAGCTTTGCTGTTAATTGGTCATGGTCATCTTGGGCAAGAAAAAACGCGATATATCATCATTACGTTTATTGCCTTCATTTATTGCATCTGGGCGGTGTTAGGAACCGGGGCAAAAGAAGTGGTATGGACACTGGTTGTCATGATGGTCATAACGGCAATGTATACCTTTAACTACAACACAAAACATCCTGTGCCTTTTCCGTTAGATAAAAAAGAGTAGTGTTGGGTGTCACTTATTTTGGTGCTGAAATCTCAGCACCTTTTTTTTGTGGTAAGGCTCAGGTGATTTTGTCCTGATGGGGATAGCGAAGTTGAACGCTATTTCTGACCCGATGTTGCTCAGCATCGCCATGTAACCGGCAGTTTCTATTTAAATTCGTTTTTGATCAAAAAATATTCACGTTCTGTGATCTTGCCCCAATATTGACACTTCCGGGGCAGTATTTAACCAACAAGAAAATAATTTCATGCTTAAATTATAGGTAGGAGTAATTATATTTCAGATGAATATCTTTCTTTTGAGGGAATAAACATTATGAACAAATATAAATTTTTCATATCGCTAGTTATAGCGCTGAGTTGTGCGGCCTGCTCAAGTGACATGAAAATAACCAGAAAAACACATTTTCTAAACCCTAACGTTGTTGGTGAGAACATTCGTATTTTCCCGAAAAGTATTAACAATATGAAGGAATGCGGAAGAGGTTATGTGGTCGGGATATGGTCAAATGGCAATGGCTGGAATGAATGGGCTGTTTGGTTATCAAAAAAAGGACGGAGTTGGAGTAATAATGATGCCCAAATTTATTGGGCATACAGTAAATTAAATACCGATTATGATAGTGGGAAAAACGCTTACGCAACGATTCTGGCAGCCCAAGCCAGTGGGCAGATGGTGGAACTTTTGGATGATGACATGGGGTTTCGATGTGACGCATGGGGTACTGGGATATATAGAGGCCCGCAATTTGATTCAGTACAAGCCTGGTTTCCATAATGGTGGATCATTTTTCTGGTTTCTCTGAAAATTTATAAAATTTTAGGGGAGGAACATTTAATGAGAATTTTAAAATTCCTTTATTTATTATGCGTTGTATTTTTATACACAGCACAATCCTATGCTCAGCCACCCATTACTAAAGTTTACCGAGTCGATTCTCGCCCTCTGGAACGCATCATCAGGGCTGGTGGATTTCATTCCCGGGGAACGAATGATGATATTGCGCGGCATGTTCAGGGACCCGATGCGTTCGTGCCGCTAGAGCAGGAAACGCCAGCCGATCTTTCAGCGTTTGTTGCAACATCTACCAATCGAGAGTTTACTTATGAATTTGGTGGCTCTTTTCCAGATGATGTACACGATCCATTCTATATTTATGACATACGGCCAACCGCCAATTTTTATAGTGTGGTTTTAACATTAGAGCACCTTTATCAGCAGACGGGTAATGACGAATATCGGCGTTTGATTAGTGTGTTTGGCGACCAGGCAGAATATGCCGCATTCGGAAGTATTGATATCAGTCAAGTTCATGGCGCTCAGAGGTATGTATATGTTAGCAGCAGAAATACTTACGTTAGAAATGGTGACTATATACCTAACCCATCGTACCAGGAAGCTGAAACATACCCCAATACGGGTCCTTATATACAGCAGGTTCAATCACCAAGTGAAATAATCACATCTGAAACTTATTGTGCGTCCAATTGGACTTCCCCGACTTCGTATTATCCTGTTCGTCATGCCGCCAGTACTCACGAAAAGTACCCGTTTTTAACAAAATTAAAGGTATGCCATGACAGTTTATCAACAATCGCTTTTTTAAATGCCTGTTTTTTGTAATCGTGTTCAATTTAATTTCACTCCACCTGTTCAAAGGTGGAGTGATAACCCATTTTGTCCAGTCAAATTCCCCTATCGAGTCTTTTACGTTTTAATGGCGAATGCATTAATCCATTAAATTTATTTATTTAAATTAAATAATAATATTTAGTTATTATAATATTTTTGCGATAAATAAAGGAGAATAAAGGAACAATATGTACGCTATTTTTTGTTTTGACCTACATCTTATAGCGTATATATTAAGCGGTTGTTTTTAATTCATAAGAATTAATAAATATTTTAATTAACTTAAATCACTAATCTAAATGTATTCCCTGTGTATTTCAGGATGCCAACAATACTGCAACTGGAAGGACGGGTATCAAGCAAAGTGGTCATTCTCACAACATGCCGCTTTCTTTAAGGAAGCCTGCATCGGATGAGGATAGTGTATGGTTTGTTATTAACAATGGGATCGTCAATACGCTAGGACATGATGCGGCTGACAAATTATTGATGACAAGCTCTATCACAAAAGGCATAGATAAAATACTTTGTGCAACAGGTGAAGTGATAGGGATGTTTCTTGCATGGGGGGCGGAAAAAATAGCCCAAGGTTCTGTCAGTTTATATGCAAAAAGTATTGAAAAGGTCACCCAGACTTTTACCACTAAGATTTTTGCTGCCTTGGGGGTAGAAGAATATAAAGGATCTGTGTTACTGACAGAAAAACAAGTGGCAAAATTGATTAATGATTTGGAGAGATATAAACAACAAGGGCTTATCGGAGAGTCGAAAAGATGGGGGAAAAAAGTCAAAGTCGATTTTCAAAAGGAGGGAGGGAAAGCCGTATTTAATTGGTCAAATAGGGTTAAAAATTATACGGGAAATTTGAAGTTAAAAATACCTACCATTAAAGTTAACAGTCCAAAATTTAATATTAAGTTTCTGCAACATTATGATAAACCCCTTAGTATTGTGCTGGATTGCAGTCTAACCGGATTTGATTTGGTTATGAAAAGTTATACATTCTATACCTTATTGGCACAATCTGGTTTTGATAGGAATAACCCATTGAAAGCGAATCGAAAAATGGTGTATTTAGCTTTTACCTATCTGAATACGACACTTGGTATGGCAGTTGCCGCACGAAATTCTTCTGAGCTTATCGGGAAAGGGCTTGCAAAAGCAGAAGCCTTGGCAAGAAGAATGAATCATCCTGCGGCAGAAGCCCTATTAGGTGCTGCATCACGTAAGCTAATGTTAAATAGTACCTATATAAAACTGCTGGCAAAGGGGGCAGTTGGGGTAACTGGGATTTTAAGTGGGGCGCTTTCATATTATGACGCTTATCATGCCAGCGCTTTAGGTAGTCATAAGGAAGCATATGCCCATGTTGCTATTGGTACTGGCACATTAATGATAACGGCTGGATTTTTGGGGGCATCACTAGTGGGAACAGGCGCTGGTGCAGCAGCAGGAGTATCTTTTACCATTCTGATATGGGCGGGAATTCTAGGTATGCTAGCAGGTATTGCCTATTTGGTTCTTTTTGGCAAAACCCAATTGGAATATTTATTAATGAATTGTTTTTGGGGAAGTGGTGATAAATATTCATTTTTGGAAATGAATTCTAAACGCCCTAAAAAAATAGAAACTCAATTCGACGAAGTTCGTAAAATGGATGATAAAGTAATTAATGCATTTAAGGTTGAGCATCAAGAATTTTTGAATTTTTTTACCAGGCCAATTTTAAAAAAAGAAAGTAATAAAACAGAAAAGAGGGTTTATCACTTTATGTTGCCGAATTTTCAATGGGAAAGATCAGAGTTAGTTTATCATGTCTTGCCATCATCTACTGTTACTTCCAGAAGCGATCATACCATTTATTTAAATGAGCGTCATTATGCTGAAGCGAAGCGGAGGTTTGATGCATTAATGGAACAATCTATCGCTGAGGTAATTTATAAAAATGAAAATCCCATTGATGAAAATGGTGTGCTTACTCTGGCATTGGAAATAGAAGAAGAATATGCTCAATATCTAACTGTTTTTTGGTATTATATGCCCAAAGAAGATGATATTTCACCCTTGCGTTATCAATGGGGAGAAGAGCCAACAGTCGAAAATGCAATTTACGGATATTTGGATGAGAAGGTACGTTAAATGATAGGATCAATAAAAAAGTGGTTAACCAACAAAAAGACTAAAGTCAAAGTAAATCATAATGCCAAAATTAGCCGGCTCTCAACAGTGTGTGATCCTTTTCTGGATGAAGACATTGGTATGCTGGATAAAGGGCAAATAAAAACAGAGGGTTTTATTGATTTTATTAATGACAAAAAATGTGAAATACGGTTCGGCAGGAGTCATTATCGTGAAAAAATTTTACTTGCTTCTTTAGCTGGTTTTTTATTAGGGTTTTATTTTTTTATTGATGATTACATTACATCATGGAAAGCGAATGAGAACCTTAATTTAAGAATTGTTAGTAATATTAAAGATAAATATGGGGAAGATTTTTATCTAAACCCTAAATTGCCAGATTATTATAAACCTTATGAGTATATTGCTGATGCGAAGAGTATTTCTTTTCCTCAATATTTTCATATTCTTTATACGGATAGTGGTTTTTACGATAAATCGAGTGTTCGAAAGGATTTGTTACTAGATGGTGGCTTCTTCCTGTTTTCTATTACCATGATTTTACTTCATTTACGGGGATTATCTTTACTTCGTAAAATACCCCCCTTTGTTATTGATCGGGAAAAACAACTGTTTTATACCTGGCGTAGGAGGAGGATGTATGTTGCGCGTTACTCTCAAGTCGATGTTGTGCATCTCTATGATGTTTTGTATTTAAGAGTTTATGGATTTGACAAAAATAATAAGCTGATGATTTATGCTTTCGAACCCCGTATTCCTAACCTAATAGACGATATAATAAGCAAAAAATATTTATTGGCTTTTATTGCAAAATATCTGATACAAGGGAAAGGGGCTGTCAGTTCAGTGGATTTTAAACACCAATTATCTGTATTTTCTCCACGTAAAAGTCCGAAACCAACAGACTGGGAAACACAAATTACGGCAATCTTAGCTGAGTTGGACAGGCTTGGCCCCCCGAAAGGCGCTACTGATCCGAAAGATTAGTTAGAAAAAATAGCACCGAAGAAGAATATAATTATCTCGGTGCTATTTTGAAAGTTTTAAAACTATGTTGTCAATAGTTACTTTATTATCATTCGTATTGTATTGTTCTGTGGGATTGTTTTGTATGGCTAAAAATAACGAAATTAAACTAGCGCGGTTGTCAACAGTGTGTGATCCTTTTCTGGATGAAGACATTGGTATGTTGGATAAAGAACAAATAAAAACAGAGGGTTTTATTGGTGTTATTGATGATAAGAAATGTGAAATCCGGTTCGGCAGGAGTTATTATCGTGAAAAAGTTTTACTTGCTTCTTTGACCGGTTTCTTATTAGGTTTTTGTTTTTTTATTGATGATTGCATTTCAACATGGAAAGCTGATGAGAAATTTAATTTACTAATTGTTAGTAATATTAAAGAGAGATATGGGGAGGATTTTTATCTAAATCCTAAATTACCAGATGATTTTAAAATTTATGAATATATTGCTGATGCAAAGAACATCCCTTTTCCTCAATATTTTCATATGCGGTATACGGATAGTGGTTTTTACAATAAATCGCGTGTTAGAAAGTATTTGTTATTGGATGGTGGTTTTTTTATATTTTCTATTACCATGATTTTACTTCATTTATGGGGATTATCTTTACTTCGTAAAATACCGCCCTTTGTTATTGATCGGGAAAAACAACTGTTTTATACCTGGCGTAGGGGGAGGATGTATGTTGCGCGTTACTCTCAAGTCGATGTTGTGCATCTCTATGATGTTTTGTATTTAAGAGTTTATGGATTTGACAAAAATAATAAGCTGATGATTTATGCTTTCGAACCCCGTATTCCTAACCTAATAGACGATATAATAAGCAAAAAATATTTATTGGCTTTTATTGCAAAATATCTGATACAAGGAAAAGGAGCTGTCAGTTCAGTGGATTTTAAACGCCAATCGCCAATATTTTCTGCATGTAAAAATCCAAAACCAACAGACTGGGAAACGCAGATTACAGCGATCTTAGCTGAACTGGACAGGCTTGGAACCCCAAAGGGAGCCACTGATCCGAAAGATTAGTTAGAAAAATAGCACCGAAGAAGATTATAATTTTCTCGGTGCTATTTTGAAAGTTTATGTTCTTATTATCTTTTTTACTTTTTACTATTAATAATGTGGTTTTTGTCACATTTATCATACCTAAAGGTTTTTTCATACGAACTCCGATCGTTTCCTCACAATGAAAATAAACCCTATAAATGAACTTGACTATCGTGTAGTGATGGAATGGTTGGGGCATTTATCTCAGTTGTTCCTGAACGGACGTCAGATATCGTTCGACTTGGCCTTAGGGCATTGCTGTCAGCGGCTTTGTCCAACCTCATGAGCGCAACCATTGGCGGCATGTTTATGAGTTTATCTGGTTAATCTCTATCCATGGATCTGAATAGGAGCTAACATGTTTTAGGTGTTAGATAACTCACAGTAAGTTTTCCACATTTCAATATACTAAAGAAATCAGGATAACTTGGTATTTCAGTAAGTAGGAGCGTGCATATGTACAAAACTATTTTAGTACCAGTAGATATTTCAGAAGAAGATCTCACCAACAAGGCGGTTGGCTGCGCGCTTAAAATCGCCAGAGAGACAGGGGCTAAATTACATTTTTTACATGTATTGCCCATCTCATCGGCGATTATTAATGCTTATGCGTTAGGCTATATGGAAATTAAGGATAAGGCGACGCTCAAGGCAGAACAAGATTTGAAAAAGTTGGTTGACTCCATTGAATTGCCAAATCGCCAGATCTCCTATTCGATTGCATTTGGATCTCCACGAGATGAAATCACTGCCACAGCGAATGAAATAAGTGCTGATTTGATTATTATTGGCTCAAGGCGGCCTAATATCACAACGCATCTGTTAGGCTCCAACTCTGCTGGAGTTGTCAGATATGCAAAAACATCTGTACTCGTAGTGCGATAATTATTGATAGTAATAATTATTGATAGTGATAATGGTAATTTGTTGATTAATTGATGCTCAATAGCTAACGGTTATATCCTATGACAGGGGAGTATGTATGTATAACACGATCTTAGTTCCAATTGATATTGCAGAAGATATCTTAACTGATAATGCGCTCAAACATGCTGAGTATTTAGCAAAAATATCGAATGCAAAGATCCATCTTTTTCACTCTGTGCCAGATATTTCCCGATTTTCCGTGAACTATAGTTACCACTATGATTTATTGAGTGCTTTTGCTAAAAAAGCAATCGAGAATTCTGAAGAGGAACTTAAGAAAGTTGTAGAGCGAATTGACTTACCTAAAGATAGAGTATCCTTTTCCGTTGCCTTTGGCTCCCCACGGGATAAGGTGTTGTCTACCGCACGTGAAATCAATGCTGATTTGATTATTATTGGCTCTCGTCGGCCTGATATTTCAACTCACTTGCTGGGTTCAAATGCATCGGGCATTGTAGGGTATGCCAACATCTCGGTTTTGGTCGTAAGATAATTGATAGTATCTTCTGGACGAAATTGAAAGTCACCGATAAAACCGTGCTATGTTTAGCACGGTTTACCGAGAAAATTTTGCTTAATCAGAAAATGAATTCAGCGTAATATCTAATTGATTCTTACCGGCAATAATAATCTGAATCTGTAAATTATTTTCTGAATTGTTAGTGGTTATGACGGTCACCTCTTCATTCCCTGAATATTTTTTTACAACTTCCAGCAACTCCTGCTCAAGTTGTTCAGTTTTAGTGCTAATAGCCATTTATCCTACTAAATATTTTAGAAATGCTTTAATACTACCGAAATAAACCTGGCTCAATAGTTTAATAAACATAATATTTTATTGCTTAATAAGCCAATAACCGAGGTTGGTTGATGGATTAAGTTATCGTGTTATCTATTAATTTAAATAATGCATTGTTGTCTTATTCATCATTAAAGAAAAATCGACGAATAATATTTGTCATTTTACGCTGTTATCAGGCAGGATAATAGATGGATGTTATGTACAATAAATAAATAGGTATTATTTTGAATAATAAAATTGGCCAGTTGGCACGTTATCTTTTGGTTTTTGGATTAATTTTCTCTTTTCAGGCATGGAGTGCGCCAAATAGCTTCGAACAAGCTAAAGTTGAAGCAAGAAAAAATGTTTATAACGACCAGACAAAATCGGGTGCAGGCACACTCTATTGTGGGTGTGATTGGCAATGGGTCGGCAAAAGTGGTGGGCGTGTTGATTTGGCTTCTTGTCGTTATCACGTCAGATCACAGCAAACAAGGGCTGCACGTATTGAATGGGAACATATGGTGCCAGCTTGGGTATTTGGGCATCAGCGCCAATGTTGGCAAAATGGCGGGCGGAAAAATTGCGTTGAAACCGATCCCGTATTTCGCGTGATAGAATCAGACATGCACAATTTAGCGCCATCAATCGGTGAAGTTAATGGTGATCGCAGTAATTTTGGTTATGGGGTGCTCGCCAGAAACACACCCAATATGTATGGCGCGTGTAGCAGTAAGGTGGATTTTAAATCACGTCTGTTTGAACCGCGCGATAAAGTGAAAGGCATGGTAGCCAGGGTCTATTTTTATATGTATGACCGTTATAATCTGACGATGTCACGCCAACAGCAACAATTGATGATGGCATGGGATCGCCAATATCCGGTGGATGCCTGGGAGCGTGAAAGGGATAACCGAATCGCCAAGATTATGGGACACCATAACCCATTTGTGACTGGCAGCAAAAAATGGCAATTGGGGCATAAAAATTCAGGCCAGGGATTAATATCACAGCAAGGGCTAGCCACACAAAAAAGGGGAATGGTGCAGAGCAGTGAGCCAAAGCAAGCAGGAAATGCCGCCCAGAGAGTGACAGCAAAAACCGCGCAAAACGAGATGATTAAGGGGAATAAAAATAGCCAAATTTACCATCTTGCGCACTGTTCTGGTTATAAAACCGTGGCAGAAAAAAACGCAATTTACTTTCGTTCAGAAGCGGAAGCTAAAAAAGCCGGCTATCACTTGGCAGGTAATTGTAAAAAATAGTTATTAATGTACTGCCAATAAAAATCAAAGCACGTTTCAGTAAAATTTATCCTTTGAGCTTGTCATAAATAAAAAATAGTCATTATACTGACATCATAGTCCGTTAGATTACTTCAAAGAAAACGGAAAGATGCGAGGAATGCTAATGACAGATACTGAAACTGCATTCTCGGTTAGGAGCCGGCGCTTGGGATCATGTCACTGATAAAAAGTGGCGATCTTAACGCCGGTTTTTTTATGGGCCTTTAATGAGCTTAAAAGGAAGCTCCTATCTATACCAATCCAACTTCAAGTTGCCGCTTGCAAACCAATGTGAGTGTTGGTCTCTCCCCGCGCAGCGGGGAGAGACCAGATGCATCTTGAGAGGCGACGGGTATATAACATCAAGATTAAGACACCGCAAAGTGAAGCTAACGATAAGGTGTGTGACTATGGGTAGACAAAAAGCAGTGATCAAATCTCGCCGTGAAGTTAGGAGAATGTTGAAAAGGGACATGCGACAATCGCGTTATCGGAATCATGATAATGTCACTTCATTGGTACAGCTTGGAGGCGTTGAGGCTATTGGAATGGCGCGTGAAAGCAGGGATACTTCAGAACTGATGCCGCGCAACGAAGCGCAGTATCGTTATATGCGAGCAATCAATAACAAGCAATTGATTATTGCCAATGGTGAAGCAGGTTGTGGCAAAACCTATATCAGCGCTGTGATGGCGGCCGATGCCTTAATCAATAAAGAGGTTGATAAAATCATTGTGACACGTCCGGTATTGCAGGCAGAAGAAGATCTTGGTTTTCTGCCGGGAGATATGGCAGAGAAATTTGCGCCTTATTTCCGGCCGGTTTATGACGTGTTATTAAAACGCATGGGAGCTTCATTTTTGCAATATTGCTTACGTCCTGAAATTGGCAAAGTAGAAATTGCTCCCTTTGCCTATATGCGAGGAAGGACGTTTGAAAATGCATTTGTGATCCTTGATGAAGCGCAAAATGTTACCGTTAATCAGATGAAAATGTTTTTAACTCGATTAGGCGAAGATGTCACCGTGGTTGTCAATGGTGATGTTAGCCAGTGTGATTTGCCGGCGAATATCACTTCGGGATTGGCAGATGCATTGGCGCGGTTTTCCAATGATGAAGCTATCAGTGTGATCCCTTTCTCCCAGCAAGATTGTATTCGCTCAAAATTATGCCAGAAAGCGTTAATGGCTTATGGTTGAATAATAGCTTTCAAATTCATTGCATAGAGACATGATAAGGAAACAACCCCCGGTTAATTTTTTTGACTGGGGGACATCATTTTGTTTTTTATGATCGATATGCCTTGCACAATTTTATCAATGAGTGATATTGACCCAGTAAATTTTAGGTTGCAGTGTAGCCAATAAAGTGGCAATTTGAAAGACGATTGAGAGTAATATATACCAATCCAACTTCAAGTTGCCGTTTGCAAGCCAATGAGAGTGCTTATATCTCCCCGCACAGCGGGGAGATATAAGACGCATTTTGAAAGACGACTGGTATATTAGTCAATTTGATTTGTAATAAATATAAATCAATTAATTTATATTTCATTATTCAATTTTTATTAAGGCTATAATTATGAACCATGATGAAAAAAAATTAGAACTACAACGACAAAGAAAAGCCTGGGATAAATATAGAGAATGTGTGCGTGATCGTTGGAATAAAAATGCTATAAACAGGATGATGAATAATGGAAGTCGTTGGCGTCTTTTGGGTTTTACCCGAAATTTACATATTAGTATGCAAAATAATATAGACGAATTACGATGTAAAATACTGCCACTTTCAAATGAGGAACAACAATTTGCAGATGCTTTTATGGGAAAAAATTTTTTCATTGTTCATGCAACTAATGCTAATCTAACAAATAATCCAGCAAAGAATTTGCTTATTTATTCAAGCTGTCGTCTTAAGGTGAACAAGATTGAGTTTCCTGAACACAATTCCTCATATCAGGATCGCTTTGGATTGGGTAATGATGATTATGTGTTTTTTTCGCTTGAAGTAGGTAATACATTACAAAAGCCATACAGTATATTCGGGCTTAATTTTTTTCGTATTCCCTATAAAAGAGAAAATATGGCACTCCGTCATTCTGTTATGACACTGATTGATCAAATTAAATTAGAACCTCCTAAAAGTAGGATGATTAAAAATATTAGTGAATCAGCACGCAAACATCTTGAAACAAGGAATTTCACAAGAGAAAAAACACATTTCTGTGGTATTGATAATTGTTTAGAAGGATTACTTTATTCAATTGTTTTAGAAATAAGAGATCTTGGTAATTATTCATGGATGAAAAATGATGCAAATTTGATTTTATCTGCACGAACTGATGATGAAATAAATCAAGTTATTAATGGATTATTCCGCCCTGAAGTTAGGGTGCCAAAAATGGTAGGAATTCCTAGCGGCTTTTACCAGGTAACAATGAATAAGCGTTTTTGATGAAATCTGGTTGCTTAATATTTTAAATTTAGATGTTTTTATGAGAGAGGGGACTTTTGATTATAATGAAATGGACACCTCCAAATCCATAGAAATATGAAGAGGTGTCCAATAATGCAAACTGTCAGGGTTGATCTAATAAAGAATCTTTACTATGTATTAATATTTTCTATTGTATATTTAAGGTATTGATGAACTTTAGCCACAATATTTATTTTTCCATATGAAAGGTTTAAAACCACCGTCTTTAGACGGTGACGTTGACTTTAATTCTTTGACCTATGCGCGTTTACGAGGTGCGTGGTTCGACGACTTTCAGTCGTCGGCACCGAAGTACGCTAACCCACCTACTTCAGTAGGTGGTAGTTAAGTTTTTAACAATCTTAATAATTATACTGGTAAAAGAAACCAGCATCATTATTGCAATGACGTAATCTATATATTCAAGTATTTTATCATTTAACTTGTCAGAGAAGGTTTTAATCAGTTAAACAAACCTGTTGTTGTCCTGATTAAAACCTTAATTCAGGCGCCGCCTTAGTCATGAAGATAGTGAGTTATCACTTGATTTTCATTCCTGCCATTGTCATCAGGGCGCGAAATAACGTAGATACAGCGTATAAGGCCAATACACTGCAAAACCAAATTGTGATCATCCAGCCCAGGCGCTTCCATAATGGAGAGTGTCGTGGTGTTGTTTTAATGGTAGCCTTGTTCATGGGTGATTTTTCCTCGGAAGACATAATAACTCCAAAAGGTATAAGTCAAAATAATCGGGATAATGAACAGAGCGCCAACCAGCATAAAACCCAATGATTGAGGCGGGGAGGCAGCCTCTTCGTAACTAATGAAGGGAGGAATAATATTTGGCCAAAGGCTGATGCCCAATCCAGTAAAGCCCATAAAAATCAACAACAGCGCTGCCAGAAATGGCGTGTAATGGCTGGAATTTGGGTTAGCTTTTAATAGCTGCCAGCTTGACCACAAGACCAATAAGGGTACGGGCATGCAGAAAAATAGATTTGGCAAACTGAACCAACGCTCAGCAATGGTTGAGTGGGCGAGTGGTGTCCAGATGCTGATAATGACAATAATTGCTAACATCAGCAACGCCAGAGGGCGCAGGACACGATACATGTGCTGTTGCAGATGACCTTCTGTTTTCATCACCAGCCAGCCGCATCCTAATAAGGCATAAGCAATAACGAGTCCAACCCCACAAAATAGCGGAAAAGGCGCTAACCAATCAAAATAATTACCGGTATAAACACGATTTTCGACAGAAAAGCCGGTAATCACTGCCCCAACAACGATACCCTGCATAAAAGTGGCGATAATTGAACCGGCAATAAATGCCTTATCCCAGAAAGGTTGGTGCTTGGCCGCAGCCTTGAAACGAAATTCAAAAGCAACACCACGAAATATCAAACCCAATAACATCATCGTCAATGGGATTGCCAGTGCATCCAGAATCACGGCATAAGCCAAAGGGAATGCGCCAAATAACCCTGCACCTCCCAGCACTAGCCAGGTTTCATTACCATCCCAGACGGGAGCAACAGAATTCATCATCAAATCGCGATCGGGTTGCCCCTTAATCGCTGGATATAAGATGCCGATCCCAAGATCAAAACCATCCATCACGATATACATTAGGGTGCTAAATATGATGATCAGGAACCAAATGAGAGGAAGATCAATGCCCATTTGCTGACTCCTTATTGAGGGCAGGGGGAAGGCCTTTACGGATGAGTTTCATCATATAGGCATAACCAACGCCGAAGACGGCGGTATAAACGATAAAGAAAATAAGCAGGCTGATGCTCATGTGGATCTCACCGTGTGCGGATACCGCCTCTTTGGTGCGCATTAAACCGTAGACAACCCACGGTTGACGGCCAATTTCTGTGGTAAACCAGCCTGCCAGAATGGCGATAAGGCCGGAAGGTGCCATCAAGAGCATAAAACGGAGAAAGAGCGGATTTTGATACAGGCGCTTTTTGTGGCGTAACCAAAGTCCCCAGATGCCAGCAAAAATCATCAAAATCCCCAATCCCACCATGATGCGAAATGACCAAAACACCATAAAAGCATTAGGGCGATCTTCTGGGGCAAATTCTTTCAACGCCGGCACTTGCTTATCCAGGCTATGCGTCAGGATCAGGCTGGCAAGATAGGGAATTTTGACTGCATAACGTGTCTCTTCCATTGCCTGATCGGGAATACCAAACAGGATTAACGGTGTGGCTTCGCCAGGATGATTTTCCCAATGGCCTTCCATCGCAGCAACTTTAGCCGGTTGATATTTTAACGTATTCAGCCCGTGCATATCGCCAATCATGGCTTGTAATGGCGCAATAATCAGGATCATCCACATCGCCATTGACAACATTTTTCGCATTGCGGATGAATCGTTACCTTTTAGCAAATGCCAGGCAGCAGAAGCCGCAATGAAAAATGCCGAAGCCAGAAATGCCGCTGTGCCCATATGCAGCAAGCGATAAGGGAAAGAGGGGTTGAAAATCACTGCAAACCAGTCAACAGGGATCACTTGATTATTAACAATTTCATGGCCTTGTGGTGTTTGCATCCAGCTATTGGAGGCCAGTATCCAGAATGTCGAAATAATCGTGCCGAGCGCGACCATACAGGTTGAGAAAAAATGTAGCTTTTCCCCGACCCGCTGCCAGCCAAATAGCATAACACCGAGGAATCCAGCCTCAAGAAAAAATGCGGTCAGCACTTCATAGACTAACAACGGGCCAGTAATCGTACCGGCGAAATCGGAGAAAAAACTCCAGTTGGTGCCGAACTGATAGGCCATCACCAGACCCGAAACCACCCCCATACCGAAATTCACCGCGAAAATTTTTGACCAGAAGTGGAATAAGGTTTTGTAGTCCGTATTACGTGTTTTAAGCCATAAACCTTCCAATACTGCCAAAAAGCTGGCTAAGCCTATCGTAATGGCAGGAAAGATAATGTGGAAAGAAACCGTAAATGCAAATTGTACCCTTGCAAGTTCAAGGGCATTTAACCCTAACATAGTGACCTCTTATTGAAATCTATTGGGTATATAGGTAAACGAAGTTAGAAGGTACAGACAAGTAGAGCACAGGGAACTGAAGTATAATAGTGACAATTTTTACGTTATTGACTATAACAGTTTTGGGTGAAAGCCAGCCATATAAAACATTGCGGCCTTAATTTGGTTATATCCAACCCGTTGATGGATAGGGAAACCTGCACCAGAACAGAAATAAAATGGTTATTTTTTGTTTCAAAAGTGGGTATAATTTGTACCGATTTCATCAATATTAATTAGGTTAACCAATATGCTTATTTTGGGATATATGTCCATAAAAGGGAAAAGATAGTGAAATAGATAAACTTACTTATTACAGAGAACCCACCTTTAGATATGAAAAGCATTTTTTAAACTATTTTATTACATCAATAATATTTAACATTGTGGTGATTTTATTAAGGTGACGATATGAATAAAAACATAATGTTCGTTTTAGGCCTTGACAGCGTGCGAGTGGGTTATTTGGAAAGAAAATATAATCAAAAGCGTCGTGGGGATGGTGATGTATACCTGACGATAGATATATTAAATTCTTCCTTAGGATGGTACTCGTCAACAAATAATTTATTAAATTCAATGAATGATTTTATTAAAAATAAAAATATTATTCCTAATATTTCATGTGATATTTTCCAGTCCAATTGTCAGAAATCTTTCTACCTTTCTTTATGGCTTATTATTCATGGGAACAAATCCGTTCCGGAAAATTTTTCTCTTTCACCACAACAAGAAAAAGAACTGATGGTTTTGGTGAAGCCTGAGACAGTTGTTTACCTATTGAAAAGCTGGGGCGATTTTTTAAACCAAAACTTACATAGGATATCACTCCATAGTACGTTTACACGAAGGGTAAATAATCTAAACAAGAATGGTAGTGGAAAATTTTATTCTGATTACAAGGCGGGTTTTTTGGCAAAAAATATCCCTTTTCATTATGTAAAAGAAAAAAAAGAACAAGAAGAAAAGATCAGGTCAGGGAAATTGGATGCTAATTACTCATTTACCTATCCAAATTTAATTAATGAACTCAGGGAGAAGGATTATACCTCCCATGCTTTTGAAAGTTATCTTAGGAGTGACAAGGAGGGTATCCTAAATATGTTAAATTTTAGGAAAGAAATAGAAAGAATTAAAAATCTTCCTAAGGTGTCGAGAGATTATGAAAAGATGCTACATGGTGAATTGATTACCCGAACTTTTGCCAAATCCTATTGGCGAAAAATATCAAAATTAGCCGTTGATTGGATTGAAGGGCAAGCCAAAGATCCGAATTCCCCCATTAAAGGATTAATTTTCTATATGGAGGATGATAATCGTTCCAAGAAATATAATGTAAAATCGAATATTGATGAGCGAAATTTACATCATAATTGGCGCCATTGTGATTACAAAGATATTGGTTCCCTTGACTATCGTTCTGCCATTGGACATTCGGAGCTGAGGTATGTAAGACAATTAATGCATAGTGATCCCACGCACCATATAGAGTTAGTTTATGTCAATGATAAAGGAATTCTTAACCGTATTAAAAAGCATCTTAGTGAGTAGCCGATGTTAATCCGTAAAAAATTGCGGGTTAATATCAACATGACGACGTTTCTATATTCACTGACGCCCTTGGTTCATACTGAACGCCAGTTTGCTATGACTTAATCTCTGCCTGCCCCTAACTTTTTTCTTCCAAAATGACTTTTGAGAAATTTAAAGCAATGCCTTTGCCCCCATCCGGTAAATTTGTTCATGACCAGTCACTTCACCAAATTCAGCTCGGACTACCATTCCTTCGATAAACGTTATCAGAACTTCTGCTTTAGTTTCAGCATCCCGCTGGTTGGGTGGAAAAATAGATAATAAGAGCGATTTTAGCCATGTTTTATGTTGTTGGGCTTGTTTGGCAATAGCCTCATCATGGCCTTTAAATTCTGCCAAAGCATGCATGAACATACATCCTTTAAAATTAGCAGATTGGAACCATGAAAAATGCCAATCAAGGATCGCATTCAGTTTGCTTTCTGTTCCTACTGGGGCCGATATAGTGCTATTTAATGACTCTTCAAATTTTTTATGTCTCCTGATGAGCAAACTTTCAATCAATTTGTTTTTTGAACCGAAATAGCGATACATGGAGGTTTTTGACACACTTGCTTCATCCCGAATGAGATCAACCCCGACCGCGTTGTAACCGAATTCGTTAAACAGTGATTCTGCAATATCTAAGATATGTTCTTTTTTGTTTATCGTCATTTCTCTTGGTGACTCCAATTGGCTTTGATTAATAACCTTATTTAATAAGAGGTTGTTTTTGTGTGTACAGATCTGTACCATTTATTGAGTGAACAGATTTGTACATACAATATCATATTTGCTGAATAAGTAGTGCATACCAATCATCTGGAGAATAAAGAATGAACAAATTGAGGGGTGGGGGTGTCTTACCACCAAAACCCGATTTTATTCAATTAATTAAAGGGTTATGCGGGGGGTTTTTGGCTATTTTGGTGTTGGGCTGTTTAAGCCAAACAACAGAATATCCGTGGTTAATGGCACCTTTTGGGGCAACCTGCGTCATCCTTTTCGCAGCCCCAACTTCTCCGCTTGCCCAACCAAGAAATATTATTGGTGGGCATTTACTGACCACTCTTGTTGGCCTTATCACATTATACACATTGGGGGATTCTTTAATTGTGATGTCTCTGGCGGTAGGGATAGCCATTATGTTGATGCAATTATTCCGCGTTGTTCATCCACCTGCGGGGGCTAATCCATTGGTTGTATTTTTGGCCGGGCAGGAAGTCGTCGGTTTTGATTTTCTGTTTACCCCTGTGTTGACGGGTAGTTTGGCGCTTGTTGTGATCGCCTCTTTTATTAATAACTTAGGAAAAGAACATCGCTGGCCAGTATATTGGCATGGATTTACCAAAAGAAAAGGTGGTTAATGAGATAATTGAGATAATTGAGATAATTGAGATAATTGAGATAATTGAGATAATTGAGATAATTGAGATAATTGAGATAATTGAGATAATTGAGATAATTGAGATAAAGTGGTCATTTAATTAATCACTTTTAATATCTTTTTAAATAATTATTCTGATTTATCAATAGTAATTGATTTATCTAAATAAATTGATGGATTTTTAATAAAAAGCAGCCCAATATTATTGGGCCTGCTTGTCTTCTATTAAGCAAAACAAATTTTTGCCCAGCGTGCCAGGCCTGTCGTTACTGAACCGAAATAATTACCACCAACCAGCGGGATATTGGGTAACTCTTGTTCAACTGCCTGGCGCAGAATAGGTGAACTGGCTGAGCCACCTGTCATAAAGATCACATCCGGTTGGGTTCCACCTTGTGCGACGGCTTCGCTGACTAATTTCGCCATTTTTTCTTTAGTGGATTCAATTGCCGTAATCATTTGATCACGCTGAATATTAACTTCAATCGTTTCTGATAATAGATTAAGTTTAACGCGGTACTCAGACTGCCCTGAAAGGGCAATCTTGGCTTCCTCTGCACTGCGAACAAGACTGTATCCTAATGTATCTTGGTACACTTTCAATAAACGGGCGAGTTTTTCTGGTTCTTGGGCATCTCTGTGCATGGATTTTAATGTTGCTAAGTTCTGGCGAGAGTAGAACTCTTTTTGGGCTTGTATATCATTGATAGCAATAGGATTCCAGAATTGCGTCAATGGCATGTCAATACCTGAGGTAACTTTGCTGCCTAATCCAAAAGGGTGCATTAGCTGTTTAAACGTCAGGTTAATATCTAAATCATTCCCCCCAATACGTTGACCCGTGTGCGCCAATAGGCTGTCATTACGCTCAAATTGACCCCGCCAACTTGGTCCCATTTGGATCAGAGAGCAATCTGTTGTCCCGCCCCCAATATCAACGACCAACACCGTCTTGTCTTCTGCTAATGTGGCTTCATATTCCAGGCCTGCTGCCACGGGTTCAAATTGGAATTCAATGTTGCGGAAACCTGCTCGCCTTGCGGCATTAAATAAGATATTTTCAGCTTGTTGGTTCGATTTATCGCCACCACGCCCATGAAAATTGATTGGGCGCCCAATGACAACATCCTCAACAGTTTGCTGTTTATTCGCTTCTACTTGTTGTTTAATATTCGTCATCATGGCGCAAACCAGATCCTCAAAAAAACTGATTTGAATATCTCTTAACCCCATTGCTCCTAGAAAAGATTTCGGTGATTTAACGTAGTAAACATCTTGAGGATCTTCCAGATAGCGGGCCAATGCTTTTTGCCCAAAAACGAGGTCGCCGGGTGAAAGTTCGATGCCTTCTTCGCGGTTTGTTGTGATCGCGCGACGAAGTAATTGCTCCCCTGTTTGATTACCGGGTTTGATATTCCAGTGACGAAATAAATGTTCGGAAACCGATTCTCGGTTTGGGGCAGCCAAAGCAGAAGGCATGTAGAAGTTACCATCTTCGATAGCAATTAGCTGTGGTGTGTCTTCGAGCATTTCTGCTACCACGCAATTTGATGTGCCATAATCAAAACCGATAAACATAGGTTTCCTCATGTTTAATTGTGGAAAATTTCAAAAAAGGGCGAAGATCCTATCCTAAATTTGCCCTGAATGCGAGCTTAGTTTATTGACTTTCATTTAATCGTACCGCTAGCTTAAAGGAAGATTAATAGGTATAAAGCATGGGTTGCATATAAATGATAATCAAGGCAGTGTTTAAATTTTATTATTTTTTGTGTTTTTATTTTCCTGTTAATAAATAAGAACCCAAAATTGTAGATCACTTCCTGATACGTTGAGTGTATCGCTATTATGACAACCTATTTATAGGGAAAAATAAATAAATATTGGAATGATGTTATTTTCAATAATGAACAATATGAAAACTTCATTTATTATATTTCATTGCTATTGTTTTATAATGTATCATAGCGAAGTTATATCCCTATTAAACTTCAAGTTGCAGGTTGCAAACCCATGAGAGTATTTATATCTCCCCGCTGCGCGGGGAGATATAAGACGCATATTGAAAGGCGACGGCTATATATGAATATTTTCTTTTTCAGCCATATTTTTTTGACCCCACTCATAGAGTGATTTCTGTTTCTAAGGATACCAAGTATAATACTGAAAATTTTTTTATTTATATCTATAACAGTTTAAACAAAGGCCAAGCATATGACGCGTTACGAACAGTTGGCTGGGGTGATCCGCCAGCAAATAGAGGACGATATTTGGCAAGTAGGGGATAGATTGCCATCATTGCGGGAATCAGTGAAATCATCGGGCTTGAGTTTGATGACGGTGCTACAAGCCTACCAATTATTGGAAAGTCAAGGATGGATCGTCGCGCGTCCACAATCCGGGTACTATGTTGCCACGCGGTTAAAACCTTTTGCCGCGGCAAAAGGGGGAAAGGCCCTCAATTTAAGTGAAAATGTGGAGATCAGTGCATCTATTTTCGATGTATTGCAGGCATGCAAAGATCCGCACATTATTCCTTTCGGTTCGGCATTTCCCGATCCCTCTCTATTGGTAGAACCCAAATTATCAAAAATATTGGCCTCAGTCGCTCGCCGTTTCGTGCCACACAGTTCACTGGCAAATTTGCCTCCGGGTAATGAGAAGTTACGGCGTAATATATCCCGTCGTTATGCTTCTCACGGTATCCATGTTTCTCCTGATGAAATTGTCATTACGGCTGGTGCGATGGAGTCGTTAAGTTTCAGTTTGCAGTCTGTCACTTCGCCGGGGGATTGGGTGGTGATTGAATCGCCCGCTTTTTATGGTGCATTGCAGGCGATAGAACGGTTACGTTTGAAAGCGGTTGCCATTAAAACTGATCCCCATACAGGTATCGATTTGGATACGCTGGAAGACATTGTGCAAAAATATCCAATAAAAGCCTGTTGGTTGATGTCGCGTTTCCAAAATCCACTGTGCAGCACAATGCCGCCTGAAAATAAACAGCGATTGGTCGAAATTTTGAACCAACGCCAGATTGCCCTGATCGAAGATGATGTCTATGGTGAATTGTATTTCGGGCAAGAACCTCCGGCGCCAATAAAAGCGTGGGATACAGAAAATAATTTTATGCACTGTGCATCATTTTCAAAATGTCTTGCTCCGGGTTATCGGGTAGGCTGGGTTGCGGCAGGCAAACACGCGAAGACAATTCAACAATTACAGATGATGAGCACGGTATCTGCCAGTACGCCGACACAACTGGCGATTGCGGACTATTTGGCGCAGGGAGGATATGACAACCACTTGCGTCGCTTAAGGCGGCAGTTGGAACAACGTCAAAGCCGGATGCTGTGGGCGATCAGTGAATATTTTCCCCAATCCGTGAAAGTGAACAGCGCACGTGGTGGTTATTTTCTCTGGCTGGAGTTTGAACCCCCTTTTAATGCCAAGCGACTCTATCAACTGGCCCTGGCAAAGAAGATCAGCATTGCACCCGGTAGTATGTTTTCCACGAGTGCCCAGTTTGATCATGCCTTTCGTTTGAACACTTCATTTGCCTGGAATGAAACACAGGCTGCGGCAATGAAAGAACTGGGGAATATTTGTCATATGCTCGTAAAGGAATGCGGGTAATCAATCACATTTCAACTATTTCAATATTGTCGCAAGGGAAATTATTTGCCAATGTTTCTGTTAACAAGTTGACACTGGTTATTTTTTGGCTCTGTAAACAAAGTTTAAAAGTGGTGAGGGAGTGGCATGAAAATGAAATGTTTCGATTATGCAACGTTACCTAGGGTGCAATGGTCTGGGGGAAAAGGCGAAACAAAGGATATTGTTTGTTGGCCTGTGTCTGATGATTTTTCCTGGCGAGCCTGTTTTACGGCGATCTATCAAAGTGAGGTATTAGGGCAATTTCCTGATATTGAACGCACAATTGTTTTATTAAAAGGAAAAGGTATCCGCTTGACTAGCCCAGGTTTTTTGGAGCATGAACTGGTGAAAAAGATGACGCCATTCCATTTTTCAGGTGATATTTTGACACATGCGGAATTATTGGACGGTCCCGTCCAGTGTTTCAATATCATGACGCGTCGTTCATGCTGGGCTTCTGAGATTTCAGTGGTTTCTGATGAGCGCTCACTGCCCACATCACACAGCGGCGCACTTTATGTTTTAAAGGGGCGTTGGGAAATGGCGGGAGCGAATTGTGTCCAGCTTACTTTTGGGCAAGGTGCATGGTGGTTGCCGGATATACGGGAAGGAGTCATTAAGCCATTGATTGCGGATAGCCAGTTATTGTGGGTTGATTTACGCCCGATTGGGTGAGTGGGATAAACAATGCGAATTAATCTAACAAGTGGCCTGTTTTATAGCGGGCCATCGTTTTACGGGTTAATGACATCACTGACAGTCACCGCTTTTTCGGTATCTGTCAGTTTGAAACATCCTAATCCTCACAAGTCAGTAAAATATCGTCTTATCATTTCTCGGCCAATCTCTATTGAAGCCGTGGCTGCTGGTGAAGGTGCATTGCAAACGTGCAGTGAACGTCGGCCTTTCACAAAGTAAAAATCATCCACTAATTTGCCATCGGCAGTGAGTGCCTGGGCTCGCACGCCGGCTGGCCCTGGTGTGATATCTTCCGGTTGCAAATCAGGAATAAGCTGGCGGGCATTTTCGGTAAAAAGCTGGCGAGAAAAGGAGCGTCGCATTTCTGCCATGCCTTCACAGAAATAACGTGTGGCTATTTTCCAAAATCCTTTGTAAGCCAGTACCTCGGCTAAATCCCGTAAATTGAAATCTGTTTTATGATATCCCTCACGTTTAAATGCCAATACGGCATTGGGGCCAACATCCCGTTTGCCGTTGTGCATTCGTGTAAAATGGACACCGAGGAAAGGAAAGTCAGGATTAGGAACGGGATAAATCAGGTGATTGACCAGATGGTTTTTGCTGCTGTCCAGGACATAATATTCACCGCGGAAGGGAACGATCTTCATACCTGTCTCATAGCCTGCTAACCTGGCAATTCTGTCACTGTGCAATCCAGCACAATTTATCAACCATTTTGCCTGATAACGGGTTTGCTGAGTGTGTACTTCAACGTGGTCACCCGATTCATAAATACCTTGGACTTGCTGCTGATAATGAATATCGCCACCCTTGGTTTGAATTATTTCGGCCAGTTTGGCCGCAATTTCTGGGTAATTCACGATCCCGGCATCCGGCACGAATATTGCCTCAAGCCCGTTGACATAAGGTTCGCGTTCTTTCAGTTGGGCTTGCGAAAGCAGGCTGACTTCAAGGCCGTTTTTCAATCCTCGCTGGTAGATATTTTCCAGTAAAGGAAGCTCTTTGAGCTGCGTTGCAACAATCACCTTCCCGCAACGGTCGTAATATAATCCATGCCGCTGACAAAACGCATATATTGTGTGGTTTCCCTGTTTCGCCAACCTTGCTTTTAAACTGCCGGGTGCATAGTAAATGCCGGAGTGTACGACGTTGCTGTTATGGCCGCTTTGATGCGCTGCCACGCCATTTTCTTTATCTAATATCAGCAAGCGCAAATGTGGATGTTGTTCTTGCAAAGCATGGGCGGCACCAAGCCCGACCAATCCTGCACCAATAATAATGACGTCATACATTTTTAGGATGTTCCTCATGATGTTTGTTTTTTGCATGTTCCCATTTATTACGTAAAAAATGCAGGATCCCCGCCACGATAATCAACGCTATTCCAATTAGGTCAGTGATCATTCCCGGTTTGATGAGAAGGATGGCAGCAATGGCGAAGAGAATTCTTTCTAACCAATGCGTTTTGTACATCCAAAAATTTGCGCTGGCAATGGAAAGTGAATAAATGCCAATCAGGGCAGTCAGGATCATATAACTAATGGATAGGGCATTTAAATCATCGCCTTGCATCAATAATGCAGGGTTGTAGACCAAAATAAATGGAATGATAAACCCTGGCAGAGCCAGGTGTACGGCTTTCCATGAGGTCTGTATGGGATCAGAACGGGCAATACTGGCAGCCGTATAACTGGCGAGTGCGACAGGTGGCGTGATATTGGAAAGTGCGCCAAACCAGAAAACAAAGAAATGAGCAGCTAATGGTAAAACGCCCGCTTTGATTAATATAGGTGACACCGTCACTGCAACAACAATGTACAAGGCAGTCGAAGGCAGCCCCATGCTGAGGACGATACAAACGAACATAACGACAAGCAGGATCATCCACAGTGTATTGTTGGTCAGGGATACGATATTGAACGCGAGGGTTGATCCAATTCCTGTCATCGTGACAACACAGATAATCACGCCAATGGCTGCACAGGCAACCGTCACCTGAATAGCGCCACGCGCAGCTTCATTCAGGGCAGAGGCGATTTTTCTGGGAGTCATGCGCACGGAAGTATCCGGTGTGATCCAACTTGCAATGATTATCGCGATAATACCGAGGAAACCGGCATAAATCGGGGTCTTGCCGGTTAATAAAGTCCCAATGACGATAAAGAGTGGCAGTAATAGTAGGCCACGGGACTTGAGTACGGTTTTGACTTTGGGAATATTTTCCTTACTGATGCCTTGCAATCCTTGTTTCTTGGCTTCCAAATCAATCGCGATAATCAGGGCTGCGTAATAGAGCAGTGCCGGAATGATAGCCGCAATGACAATCGTGGTATAAGAGATGCCCAAAAAACCCGCCATGATAAATGCGGCTGCCCCCATAATTGGTGGCATGATCATGCCGCCTGTTGACGCTGCGGCTTCGACAGCGCCGGCAAAACGGGGAGACAGGCCAATGTTTTTCATGAGGGGAATGGTGAAGGTGCCGGTTGTGGCAACGTTGGCAACTGCACTGCCACTCAGTGATCCCGTCAAAGCAGAGGAAATGACCGCGACCTGGGCAGGCCCACCACGACGACGTCCAGCTATTGCCATAGCAAGATCATTGAATAATGCCGTCGCACCGCTGACACTTAAGAATGCGCCAAACAGGATAAAAACAATGATTGCCGTTGACGCTGTGGATAGGGTAATGCCGAAAATACCTTCGCTAGTCATAAATAAGCGAAACAATAGACGCTCAAGCGAAAATCCGGCATGCCCGAAAATGCCCATGAAATATTCACCAAATAAGGCATAGATGATGGCAAAAAGCGATAAACCCGGTATGAAATAGCCTGTTGTGCGTCTGGCTACCTCAAACAATACAGCGATGCCAATAATCGACATCACATAATCTGTGGAATTGGGTATGCTGTTGCGTACAACATGCAAGTCAGTGTAAGTAAAGTAAAAATACCCATAACTAACCAAGGTAAGCAGAATAAACAGGTAATCCCAATAATTGAATTTGGCTGTTGAATAACGCTTAGAAATGGGAAACAGAATAAAACCTAACACCAGAATGCCACCAAGAAATGTTACATTACGATAAAACTCCTGCGTATTGGATAACGCATTGGAATAGATAGCATAAAGGGAAATGGCGATGGCAAGTATTGTCGTAAACTTCAAATAGAAACCGCTTAATTGGCGACTGCCTGAACCTGCTTCTTTATCCAATTCTATCGTGGATGATGTGACATTATCAGTGTTCATAGTGACTCCATAATTATCATGGTCAATAGCATGATGGGAAAATCAGGGTTAGTTTCAGCTCAAAAGTCATTGTTGGCTGTCCGTCGATTTCAGTTCTGGAGGTACAAGATAGTCAGGAATAGCCAGGCCAATTTCACGATAATATTGGTAGGCACCAAGATGTAATGGGACGGAAACACCTTTTAAGGCGTTTTCAGGCAGGATGTATTGCGCGGAGCTATGGATCTGGTGAACTTCCTTCTGGTTTTCAAACATCACTTTGGTTAATTCATAGATGGTTTTTTCATCTATTTTGCGTGTTGTCATCAGAATATTGGGTTGCGCAATAGTTTGGATAGGCTGTTTTTGTCGTGGGTAAGTGTCTGGTTTAATGACAAACCGGAACCATGAGTTGGCGATAGCGTTGATTTTTTCTAGTTGCTTATCCGTCACATTGAGAATTCGGGCAGGAACGCCACTGGCATACATATCGGTCACTGCCGAAGCGGGTACACCCGCAGGTAAGGCACCACCATCAAGGCGACCGTCCCGCATGGCTGAAACGGTATCGCCATAGCCCAGATACTCAGGATAGATATCCTGTTTGCTGAGATTGACACCTTGCAGAATAATCAGGGTAGATTGCTCAGTACCACTGGCTTGCGGTCCGACAGAAAAATGTGTTCCGGCAATATCGCTTAACGTTCCATCTTTGACTTTATCGTCTAACAAAACAAAGTGTTCAACATTTGGCCAAAGAACGGAGATAGAACGCAGATCCTGATAAGGATGGTTTTTGAAATTTCGGACACCTTGATAGGCTTCAACGGCGATCAAACTCTGTAATATAGCGAGTTGCGCCTCATTTTTTTGGAGTAGATCAATATTTTCAATCGAGCCGGCTGAAGATTGCCCCGTGACCTGAATATTCTCTTGTTTCAGATGGTTACTCCAGATATTGGCTAAGCCGACTCCCATTGGATAATAAGTACCGCCTGTGGAAGCGGTGGCAACGGAGAGAAAACGTTTCTTGGCATTTTCCATTTTTCCTGTAATAGCCATGATGACCAGAGCAATGGCGACAATAGCCGTCAATAGGAGTTTTACTTTTGAGGAGGCCATATTCTTTATCGTCATAATGTGATTACCCGATGATGTTGTGTCATAAATGTTAAATATTTGCATTAACTTGTATACAACATTACCCATCGGGTTCAGAGTATTATGTTGAAAATTTGTGATAGGTGTTTTGTATGCCTAAAAAAATAGACGGAAAATATGAAATCACTGATCGATTTTAAGCGCTGGAAGGGCGCAGTATCCTCTTGCCGAGGATAAAAAAATCAGGTTTTATAAGTGAATTTCATATTAATTTTAAGGGAAACCACAATTTAGTAAAAAATCACTCTCGTTTGATGATGATTCAATACGGATGATTTGTAATACAGCTAATTCAATAGCTTTCTTAAACTAATCCGCTATTGACTTTTGAGGAGGTAGAATAATGACGACTACACATGATGATATTCATTATTATGATATCAAAACCCGTTATGCAGGTATCTCATTGATCGATACGGGAGGGAATGGGCTGCCTGTTCTATTTATTCATGGTAATTCAAGTTGTAAGGAAATATTTCGTCATCAAATTAACCGGTTAAAAGGAAAATATCGGGTTCTGGCATTAGATTTACCGGGGCATGGTTTGTCAGCCAATGCCAGTGAACCACGTCAAACATATTCAATGCCTGGTTATGCCCGTACGGTCATAGAGGTACTGGAAAAAATAGGCATTAACAGAGTGGTGGTTTTTGGTTGGTCATTAGGGGGGCATGTTGGCTTGGAAATGTTGGCCTTATACCCTAAGGTGGTTGGCCTGATGATTTGTGGCACGCCACCGGTATCAGTGGGTGCAGAAAATGTGGCTCTTGGTTTTCGGCCTGGTTTGGGGCTTGCGGGTAAAGCGGAATTTACTGAAGAAGATGTCAAAAATTTTGTCTCTGATACCTATGGGGCTAATGCCTCTGATGAGCCTTTTATTGTTGACGCGGTGGTAAGGACAGATGGATTAGCCCGGCAATATATGTTTGAGGCTTTTCTTTCTCCTCAGGCAACAAATCAAAAATTATTGGCTGAAACTAGTGAAATACCGTTAGCGATTGTTAATGGGGCAAATGACCCCTATATTAATTTTGACTATATTAATGGACTGAATTACCGGAACCTTTGGAAGGGGGAAGTATTTAATTTAACGGGTGTTGGTCATGCGCCGTTCTGGGAAGCTTCGGCGTTATTTAATCCTAAGTTGGTCGAATTTCTTGAAGGCTTTCAATAAAATAAATATTAATAATCAATTAATTAGGATAAATAATGGCGGGAAAATTTTATGACATGAGGATATAAATGTCACGCCAAAAATATCCCGCCATTATATCTTAATACTTCATTTCGATATTATTTTTTTAGACTCTAACTTCAATTTTCTACCGTAACAGTAAAATCTAGGCTAGCGTCGTATTAAATAATCGCTAAAATATCATTGCCTTTTATTATTAGTGTAATCCTATAACTGAATTACAGGCAAAGCCCTTTAAGAATTTCATTTTTTATCAGGCCACATGCGTTATCGCAGGAACTCTTTATACTATCATTGAATGCCTTACAGATAAATGCGTTTGCGTTCGTTGTGACCACTGTTCCGATAAGCAATGTAAGTATACAAGCGGCTAATTTTCTTTTCATGATTCGTACCTCATAGGGTTAGAGATTAACATGAATAAAAGCATAAATGGATAGTGCTGACGTCAGTATTGTCGCTAACGTCAGCACACTCATTTTTACAAGTATTACGTGTTTTTGGCTATTGGTTTTATCATTGTATTTATAATTTGTTTACAATGAAATAACATACTTTTTTTCATCATGTTATAAAAAAGTGATGATAAAAAGTAGGTAAAAATACTTTAGATGAGTTTAACTTTCTTTGTTAGCATTAATGAAATGTTTTATTTCTTATGTGATAATTAAATAGGTTATTTTTGTGTTCTGGTTGAATGGTTTTATATTAAGTTTATTTTTTAAAAAATAAAAATCCACTTGATATACAAGTGGATGTGTGCGATTTATTTTTTATATACCAATCCAACTTCAAGTTGCAGTTTGCAAACCAATGGAAGTGCTTATATCTCCCCGCTGCGCGGGGAGATATAAGACGCATCTTGAAAGGCGACTGGTATAAATTGTTAGGTTGAGATTGATTGAATATCATAAATAAACACTTAGAAAAAGGCAGATAAATGTTCTTTTAATCGTTGAATGTCTTGAGAAATCTGTGGGTTTTTTATCACGTCATAGCAAGCAAACGTTGGTATTGGTGTCATACCTAAAAATTGGTTTGCTTTGTGGAAAGGGTAATAAACACTGTCAATGCCTTTCCCTTCAAAAAATTGATTGGGATCTTCAAATGATTCCAGTGGCGCATTCCAGGTTACCGAAAACATATAAGTCTTGCCGTGTACCAGGCCGCCTGAACCGTATTTTTTGGCAGGATCATGACGGGTTCTCCCATCATCTTTAAAAAATGTACTGTGACCAGCACTGAAAACTTCATCGACATATTTCTTTAAAATCCACGGTGCTTCCATCCACCAACCGGGCATTTGATAAATAACACTATCCGCCCAAAGAAATTTATCAACCTCTGCGGTAACATCATAACCTTTATCTACTTGCGTTACCTGAATATCATGGCCTGTCTCTATCAGATGATCTCTGATAACGTCGGTTAAGGTATTATTTAATGTTCCTTTTGATTCGCCAAAATCTTTTGCTGAATTAATAATCAGAATGCGGCCCATAATCATCCTCTATTTTATTTTGTTGATAATTCAAGGATTATCTTAGAACTGATTTTGATTGAATGTGTGCTTGTTTATTGTCAATCTTTGCCTAATTCTCCAATAATGCCTATTTTCTTCATTTGGGTTACCCGAAACCGTTTTATATCTCGGCAGGGAGATTCACCAAACAGACGGCTATATTCACGGTTGAATTGTGACGTGCTTTCATAGCCAACTTGAAATGCTGTGGTTGTCGCGTTGTGGTGTTGGGTCAGCAATATTCGTCTTGCTTCGTGTAGGCGTAGCCATTTTTGGTATTGTAATGGACTCATAGAGGTGACGGCTTTAAAGTGGTGATGAAAAGAAGAAGCGCTCATTTTGGCGATTTGGGCAAGTTGTTCGACTTTAATCGGATCGGCAAAATGTTCTTTTAGCCATTTAATTGCATGGCTGATTTGGTGGCTTGGGCTTTCTTGAGTCGCCATTTGCAGTAAACGTTCTCCCAACTCACTTTTCAGTAGCCGATAGATGATTTCTTTATGTATCAGGGGGGAGAGGATGGGGATGTCTTCCGGTGTGTTTAATATATCCAATAGACGATTAAAACAGTTCAGCAGATCCGTGGTCGCAGAAGTTACCGCTAATGCACATGTATCCTGAGTCTGACGCTTTATCATGACCTTATTTTCAATGATTAACTTTGATGCTTCCTGAATATCAAGTTTCAACGTCAAGGCAAAAAAGGGGTTTTCCTTAGATGCGGTGCAAATCTGGGTGATGGTGGGGATATTTGTCGAAGTCACTAAAAGTTGTTGGGGGCCACAACAGTATGAACGATCACCGATTGTTACTCGTTTTACTCCCTGGGCAATAACCATAACACTGGGTTCATATAGCCAACTGATTGGTTCTATCGGTTGCTCCAAGTGACAGAGAGTTAATTGAGGAATTACTGTCTTTACCGCATGTATATTGGGGGGAGTTAATCTGGCTACTCTAATCGCTAATTGTTGTAACTGGGTCTCAATTTCTGTTCTATCGGGTTGTGGATTCGATGTGCTCATTTTTTATTCCCTTACCTATGTACAAATCATGATTATTCGTGCGTTATACAGCATATCGCCAGAAAGGAAAATTTTGTATCAGTAACAGGGAATTAGGAGAATTAGGCAAAAATTACGGAGGATACATATTTTGCCACGACAGGTAACCAGAACATCATCGTATTTTGCGGAATGATAAAAACTAAAATCCACGCAACCGCGTGGATTTTAACGATATTGTCTGTCTAAGGCATCCTGAAATGCCTTAATACAAGAGAAAATGCTTAAACGTTAAACAAGAAATTCATCACATCGCCATCTTTAACGATATAATCTTTCCCTTCTGCCCGCATCTTGCCCGCTTCTTTTGCGCCTTGTTCACCCTTGTAAGTGATAAAATCTTCAAACGAAATAGTTTGGGCGCGGATAAAGCCTTTTTCAAAATCAGTATGGATTTTACCCGCTGCTTGTGGGGCAGTTGCACCAACTGGGATCGTCCAGGCACGAACCTCCTTCACGCCCGCAGTAAAATAGGTTTGCAGGTTCAGCAACTGATAGCCCGCACGAATGACACGGTTCAGGCCCGGCTCTTCAAGGCCTAATTCCGCCATAAATTCTTCGCGCTCAGCATCTTCCAGCTCTGCGATATCGGCTTCAATGGCAGCACAAACGGGAACAACGACGGAACCTTCTGTCTCAGCAATGGCGCGAACGGTATCAAGGTATGGGTTATTCTCGAAACCCTCTTCATTGACATTGGCAATGTACATGGTGGGTTTCAGGGTCAGAAAACTCAGGTAACGAATTATCGCTTTTTCTTCAGCACTCAAATTTAAAGAGCGCAGCATACCTGCTTGTTCAAGGTGTGGAAGGCACTTTTCCAAGACTTCCAGCTCTGCTTTGGCGTCTTTATCACCGCCTTTGGCTTTTTTCTGTATACGGTGGATAGCGCGCTCGCAAGTATCCAGATCCGACAGTGCCAACTCTGTATTGATAACTTCAATATCCGCCGCAGGATCAACCTGACCGGAAACGTGGATAATGTTGTCGTTTTCAAAGCAGCGAACTACATGGCCGATCGCTTCGGTTTCACGGATATTGGTCAGGAATTGATTGCCTAAACCTTCACCTTTTGAAGCGCCTTTTACTAGACCTGCAATATCCACGAATTCCATCGTGGTTGGCAGGATGCGTTGAGGTTTCACAATCTCCGCCAATTGGTCGAGACGTGGGTCTGGCATCGGCACCACACCGGTGTTTGGCTCGATAGTGCAGAACGGGAAGTTTGCTGCTTCGATACCTGCTTTGGTCAGCGCATTGAATAATGTAGATTTCCCAACGTTAGGCAGGCCAACGATACCGCATTTGAATCCCATATATTTATCACCTTAAATCACGTATAAACCAACAAGTAATGGGCTTGTCGGTGAGTTTACAAAATTGGCGCTATTATACACGCAATAGCCCGATGCGCCATGCACTCCCCAGTCAGGCGCTGGCTTTAAATGCATGCAGACGGTTAATTGCCTTATTCATTCCCTCTTTAATGAGGATGTCGGTACAGCGCAATGCCTCATCTATCGCATCGTCAATCAGTTTTTGTTCACTGGCAGGGGGCTTGCCGAGGACGAAACCCACGACCTTGTTTTTGTCGCCAGGATGACCAATCCCGATACGCAGGCGATGAAAATGAGGGTTATTACCGAGTTTGTTCTGAATATCTTTAAGACCATTATGGCCGCCATTGCTGCCACCGAGTTTCATTTTCACTATGCCAGGCGGTAGATCTAACTCATCATGTGCAACCAAGATTTCATCCGGCTGGATACGATAAAACCCGGCAAGGGCAAGGACAGCTTTACCGCTGAGGTTCATAAAAGTCGTGGGTACGAGTAAACGAATATCCTGCCCATGAATGTTGATACGGGCGGTATAACCGAAAAATTTACTCTCTTCTTTCAGGGGTTGGTTGTGGCGTTGTGCTAACAAATCGACAAACCAGGCTCCGGCATTGTGTCTGGTCTGTGCATATTCAGCACCCGGGTTTGCCAGGCCAACGATTAATTTTATGTTACTCACGGTTTAATTTCGCTTATTGGCAGTATACCCGTCGTCTTTCAAGTTGCCGCTTTGTTGGCTGCGCTCATTCACCCCAGTCACAGAGTTATCTATGCTCCTGGGGATTCATTCCCTTGCCGCCGCGCTGCATTTTGAAATCCATAGGGTATAGAACAAAAAAGGAGATTAGTTTACCTATCTCAAGGCTTGAGTACAAAATGGATTATGCCTTTATCTGGCAATTGATGGGTTTTATCGGACGCATTAACCCGAATTACGTGGACTGTTTTTTTGCTTGTATTTGGTCAATATATTCTTTTAACAAATATTATTTTGATGGAACGTAAAAAATTAGGTTTAAATTTGTACGGTTTGTGATCACTACCGCAATAACCTTTTATATGATAAGGCTATAATTAATACTAAAGGAGATATCTGCTTTCGTGCTTTTGCGTTCGTTTTATTAGCAAATTGGCGTTCACAAAAAGTATTGGAGGTTGGTTATGAAGAGTAAAAAGGCGTTTATTTTTGGCAATATTCTCATGGGAATGGGAATGGCGGCAATGCTTATTAGTCTGGCTTATGTATTGCTTAGTCATATCTTCAATTTTGGTCTCTCTGAATTTTTGACAAGCCTCTCATTAATGGTGCTGTTTATCGGCGCATTTATTTGGTTGGTAGGGGCCAGCATTGGCGGCCGGGAACAGGTGACTGATAAATATTGGTGGCTGAAGAATTACGATGAACGTTATTGCCGTAAAAAACATCGACATCCGTGATTATTTTAGGTTAGCAGCCAGAGAGTTTAGGTAAGGCGGCATAGTTGCCGCCTTATCTTGGTTTGTTAAATGAGCGGTATATTAAAAGCTGACATTGAAACCGAGATTGAAGTTGTAGTCATGATTCGATTCATTATCATTTTTTTCATGTGATACCGCCGCAAATGCGTGAAAATCATTGGTCAGGTTGGCATTAACCCCAAGCGTGTATCGGACGCTATTTCTCGCCTGTTTTTCTCCCGGTTGGACGAAACTGGTTTTAGTTGAATTGATCGCACTGCGAAGTGTGTAGCTTTCATCATCAAATTGATGGTTGAGCAGGATAGAGGCATAAGGATTGAAACGCCCTAATTGTGTATCCACCCGCCAACCCACTGAACCAATTTTGGAATGATAGTTTTGATCGCTAAAATGCATGGATGTACTGTTGTCACCCGTTTCACGATAACCATCAACACGTCCTTTGTCCCAGGCATATTGGATGATTGGGCTGGTGGACAGGTAATGCGTAACAGGGATATTCCAGCCTGCCGTAACCCGCCAACCCCATTGTCTCCCCATGGTTGAACCTGATTCCCTGCGTGTGGCCTGACCAAGCTGGATGGAGCGTGACAGATTGTCGTAATTGGTGCGTGAATAATGGATATCGCCGCTCAGCCATCCATTGCCATAGTAATTCCATAGCGTATATCCTGTGATGACATGACCCGTCGAGGCATAATTAAAATTAGACGTGACATCTTGTTCAGCTTTATAACGTGAAATTGTTGCGCCCAGGAGCAAGTTATCCGTCAGTTGATAATCGCTGCCTAATGTGAAGGTATTATTATGGTTACCGGTATAACCGCCGAATACGCCAACCTTACCTTGGGCAGTACGGTTATTGCGAAGTTGTTGCAGGTGACCGTCAAGTGAGCTAAGCGCCATTGTGACCGGTGTTCGGTTGATATGGTTCAACGCCATAACCAGGAAAGGGGCGTTGTAGATCGACATAATGTACTGGCCGATGACTTTGTGTGCATCGGGTGTCGGGTGAAGACTATCAGAAAACAGGTATGGCTGGCTTTTATCAAAGTCAGGATCAGAAGAAGAACACGCAGCAGCTAACCTGCCTTGTGAACAGGCATAACCAAGGGTATTAGAAATACCATAAATGGTTGGATTCTCAATAACTTCCCGTAAGAGTTTACTGACATCGGCACGCAGGATATTACCGTCAATGAATTGCTCTTCTTCTTTCTGGTTAAATTCGTCGGAATATTGGGAAGCGGTTTTGCTGGTATTATTATAGGCATCAAGCAACTGGCGAGAAATTTCTTTGGCTTTTTCTGGATCTTGGGGGGAAGCCTCTTGACCAATCTTGTCAAAAACGCCCTGGATAATTTTGTCCCGACTTTCGGCATTCGGTGTTGGGTATTTGTCGATGGCCTCATGCACTTGCTGCAAAATTTGCTTAATCTTGTCAGAAGATACTTGATTTTTTTTTAAAGCGCCCTCAATCACCTTTTCGACAATTCCGGGGGTGCTACCCACATCGGGAACATTAGGAACAATAATCAATCCTGCGCCCGCTTTGATGAGTTGATTAACCTGTGATGCCGAGGCGGTGGCGCTATCATTGATAATGCCTTGCGCTGCTTCTTTATTACCTTTTGCGACCTCTTCCAAAGCGTCCTTGACATCATTGCCTCCCACCCAATGTATGTATACCCCATTGGGATCAGCACGCCCATCGTGTGCTTGCAAATAACTATCGAGTTGTTTTTGTGTTGTACCTGCCACATAGTCCCAAAATGGATCCCCGGAACCGTTAGCTGTCGCACCTCCCTTCGCATAATTGGTTCCGCCGTTATTAGACGGCAGCAGTTTCTTGCCAGTGAGGTCGTGAGCCAGATATTCATCATAGAGTTCACTTTTTTCCCCATCGGTTGTGAATCTTCCGAGGTTTCCACCATCACTCAAGCTATCCCCAAAAACATACATATTATTATAGGCATAAGAGGGGTTTGTGATGAGGCTAACGAGTAATGCTGTCGTGGCGGATACGAAAAAGGTTGTTTTCTTCATGTAGTTCTCCTGAAAAAACAGCGCATTATTTGCATACCAGCCAACAGATCTTTGATCTAAAGAGCATTTGCTCATTTTTCTCTTCGGTTGATGGCTGGTTTTTGATTATTTCAGTTCGATACTACTTTCATCTGCATATACAAAAATTAAACGAAATATTAACAGGGGGGTGATTGTGCTGAATAACTATTAAAAAAACGCAAGGCAGTAACATGTATTGCCTTGCGTCCCTAGTTCAGCGCTTTTTTCTGTTGTCGATCGCTTATTGATATCGATTTATTTAGACAGAATTAAAAACTGGCGTTGATACCCAAGCTGAAATTGTAGCTAGGATCCTGAGTATTACCGTCATTACGGGTGACGGAAGCAAACCCACGCAGGTTGTTGAGGAAGTTTGCGTTCACACCGACAGTATATTGACGCCAGTTGGTGTTCTGTTTGCCGCTTTCTTGTACAAACTCGGTGTTGGTGGAGTGGATAGAACCGCTCAGTTTGTGACTGGTATCACCAAATTGGTGATTGAACTGAACAGAGGCATAAGGATTGAAACGGCCTAGCTGAGTATCGACTCGCCAGCCCAAGGTTCCAACTTTGGAAGTGTAGTTTTGGTCGCCAAAATTCATGGAAGAGCTACTGTTACCGGATTCATGGTAGCTATCGACTTCACCCTTATCCCAGGCATACTGGATGATTGGGCTGGTGGTCAGAGAGTGAGTGACAGGGATATCCCAACCTGCGGTAATGCGTGCTCCCCACTGTTTACCTGTGGTTGAACCCGTTTCCCGGCGTGTAGCTTGTCCAAGCTGGATAGTCCGGGTCAGGCTGTCATAGTTGGTGCGTGAATAGTGAATGTCACCGCTTAACCAACCATTATTGTAGTAGTTCCACAATGTATATGCGGTCAGCACATGGCCATTGCCTGAATAAGAAAAATCAGTAATGGGTGAGCGTTCTTCTTTATAGCGAGAATACATTGCGCCCAATAGCACATTATCTAGCAACTGGTAATCGCTACCCAGCGTGAAGGTTTTATCTTGGTTGCCAGTATAGCCCCCAAAGATACCCACTTTGCCCTGTTCATTGCTGCCATTGCGCAGTTGTTGCAGGTGACCATCAAGGGAAGAGAGGGCGCTTTTAACGGGCGCACGGTTGGCCTGGGTCAGTGTCATGACTTGTGATGGGGCAATATAGATAGAGGTAATGTATTGGCCCATTATTTCATGTCCCAACGGGGTTGGGTGCAAGAGGTCAGCGAATAAAAACTTTTTGTCTTTAGTAAATCCTGGATCGTGGATGGAACATTTCTCGTTATCGGCGTCCACATTTAATGCACAGGAATAACCTAATGTATTTTGGATGCCATACATCAATGGATTGGCGATCACTTCATGCAGCAAACCATTGATATCGGCACGCAAGATGTTGCCGTTTTTTTGGCTGATTTTCTCGTCTACCAGTTGGTTATAGAGATTGGTGAGCGCAGTGGCATCTTTGCTGACTTTTTCATATTGCTCCGTCAGCTCTTTTTCAATTTGTTGCGCAGAAGCCCCTGGGATCATTTTTGCACCTTCTTGTGCTAATGAATGAAACACTGTTTTTAGGGCAATATCGCGAGCCTGAACATTGGGAAGTTCATGTTGATTAAGTTTTACATGAACTTCTTGTAAAACACCATCAATGGTGTTTTCAGGAACGCCTTTCCCTTCCAACCCTGCCCTTATTAAGCCATCCAAAAGCAGGGGGGTTGTGCCAACGTCAGGGACAGTTGGCGCGATAACCAGCCCTGCGCCTGCATCAATGAGAGTATTGATTTGATTGGCCGCGGCGGTAGCGCTGGTGTTGACGGTGCCAAGGGCAGCTTTTTGCCCTTCGTCTGGATCTTTTGTCGTTTTCAGGGCGACTTGACCATCTCGCAAAGCCTTGGCAAGGTCATTCCCCCCCACCCAATGAATATAGATACAGTTGGAGGCCGCTTTCCTATTATGGGTTTTAAGATAGGTATCTACCTGAGTCTGGGTATTCGCGCCACCTGGTTTATATTCAAGGGCAGTCGCACCCCCTTGCGCATAATTAGTGCCACCCTCCTTGGAAGGTCTTGGCACAGAGCCAGTAATGTATTGGGAAAAATACTCATCATATAACTGGCTGGTAGCCCCATCTGTTGTATAACGTCCGTTATTCCCGCCATCACTCAAACTATCACCAAAAACACAAACCTGGCTATAAGCATGGGCATTAGAAATGGCACTGATTGAAAGCGCTAACAGTGCAGGTGTGAATAAAAATGCCTTTTTCATTGGCACTCTCCTTAAAAAGTCGTTTTTGTTATTAACCAACACATCGCCCTTGTAGGGACTGATTTTTGGACAAAAAAATCCCTTAACCCTTCCTTGCCAGCGTGAGGGTTGTCGATATGTTTAATATTGAAATAAACCCATATAAGACAGCTAACTTATTGATAGCGGCTGTCTACGATTAATTATGGTTCGTTGTGATTAAACGGCCATATTGATGTGAATTTTTTGTATATAATGTGATCTAAAATGCCCAAATTTTAAATATGTGTATAAAAAACCAACTGAAAACCTGCCCTGGCTAGATTAAGATTAAAAAAAGTCATTCCTTTCATTTCCAGATATTGGTCGCCATATCATTAAAATTATTTATTTTTTCAGGAAGGAAATAGTTAATTTTTTCCAATGCCACTGTGTGACGACAAGCGCTATAACCTGCTGTTATTAAGCGGCGATAGATTAGCAGTAACCATTTAATGACACCAGTGTAGTGAGGAAATTTGGAAACTGGACGTACCAGATGGATGGTATGGGTTGTAAAAAATTCATTTTGGATTGCGTATAAAACAACCATATTATCTTGTTGAATAAAATTCACTGTCTATAGGTAACTTTTTGATAAAATTAAATATTTAATTTATGGAAATATTTATAGAGGTTATTTCTTTAGTGTGAAAACATTAACAATGTATATAAAATAAACAAAAAACCCCGCTGCTGCGGATACAGCAACGGGGTTTTCAAGCAATGGCTTATTTAATCACTTGAATAAGTTAACGCCTAATATCTGCGCGAAAACCTAAATATCAGTGCTCAAACATCGCAGAGATTGACTCTTCATTACTGATACGGCGAATAGCTTCAGCAAGCATGCCAGACAGTGTCAAAGTACGAACTTTGTTCAACGCCTTGATCTCATCAGACAGAGGAATGGTGTCACAAACCACAAATTCATCAATCACTGAGTTTTTGATGTTTTCCACTGCATTGCCAGAGAAAATAGGGTGGGTTGCATAGGCAAACACCCGCTTCGCTCCGCGCTCTTTCAATGCTTCAGCCGCTTTGCACAGTGTGCCACCTGTATCGATCATGTCATCAACCAGAACGCAATCACGGCCAGCAACATCGCCAATAATATGCATAACTTGAGAAACGTTTGCACGTGGGCGACGTTTATCAATGATAGCCATATCCGTATCGTTCAGCAGCTTGGCTATCGCACGAGCGCGAACAACACCACCGATATCTGGAGAGACAACAATCGGGTTTTCCAACTCTTGCTGGAGCATATCTTCCAGCAGAATTGGGCTACCAAATACATTATCAACCGGAACATCAAAGAAGCCTTGGATCTGCTCGGCGTGTAGGTCAACAGTGAGAACACGGTCTACACCCACGCTGGACAGAAAGTCAGCGACAACTTTAGCTGTGATAGGTACACGTGCTGAACGGACACGGCGATCTTGACGGGCATAACCGAAGTAAGGAATGACAGCAGTAATACGGCCAGCAGAAGCACGACGTAGTGCATCGACCATAACAACTAATTCCATCAGGTTGTCATTGGTGGGTGCACAGGTAGACTGGATGATGAAAACATCACCACCGCGTACATTTTCATTGATTTGCACGCTGACTTCACCGTCGCTGAAACGACCGACAGCAGCGTCTCCCAGGCTGGTATATAGGCGGTTGGCAACACGTTGTGCTAGTTCAGGTGTGGCATTACCAGCAAAAAGCTTCATATCGGGCACGAGAAAAACCTCAGGCTTGCGTCCAGAGAGATATTGTTGACCAATCAAACAAACATTGCTCATTGGTTCAATAACATGGTTATCCCAGAGCGGAATGTATGCAATGGAGAAATGTTAACGCCCCGCGCAACAAAGCCCTGCATCCACTCTGGAGCTTGATTTAACACCTTGCGGGCCGATGCTTCTGATTCGAACTCGCCGAAAACACATGCACCGGTTCCGGTCAGGCGTGACGGTGCGTATTCTAACAGCCATAAAACAAGCTGTTCAACCTCACGAAAACGTTTTCTTGCGATTGGTTCACAATCATTTGCAAATGGTGCCTGTAATAATGCGGGTAGAGTGCGGATCGGAGAATTTCTTTTTAATTCAGGATCTGTGAAGATCATCGGCGTTGATATTTCAATTCCAGGATGGGCAACCAAAAACCATTTTTCTTCCGGTGAAGCCGGCTGGAGTTTTTCCCCAATGCCTTCGGCAAAAGCGGCCTGGCCTTTGACAAATACGGGAACGTCTGCCCCAAGGCATACGCCAAGCTGCGCCAGTTCATCATCAGACAGGTTAGCTTGCCAGTGGTGGTTCAGTGCAATCAATACCGTCGCAGCATTGGAAGAACCGCCGCCCAATCCTCCCCCCATTGGCAAGCATTTATGAATGCGAATATCGGCTCCCAAATATTCAGTTTTGACGTGGGCATTCGCATTGTGATCCGGCAAAGTGCGTCTTTGTCGCAAATGATTTTGTAATAATCGGGCTGCCCGTACGATTAAATTATCATCGTGGGCGACGCCTGCGACCGGCGTCAGCAAGCGGATTTGATTATCTTGGCGCACTGAAATAGTTATTTCATCGCCATAATCTAAAAATTGAAACAACGTTTGCAGTTCGTGGTAGCCATCAGGTCGTTGCCCGGTAATATACAAAAATAAATTCAATTTTGCCGGAGAAGGCCAGGTTAAGGTCATTATTGAATCGTCCAGTTATCCATTTTTAATTTTATGCGGTTGTTTCCTTGCGTAAGCTCCAGTCGAATGGGTAAAGCTGGCGTGGTTGATGTATCGTAACCTTGATAATTGACTCGCCAAACGTCACCCTTTTTTTTGTCACTTACGGATTTAAGCAGATAATTTGCATCCAACTGGAAATCTTTGGCACTGCCAGGCAGGCCGATAATCCAGCTTTTTAAATTGTCCAGAGGAATATGCATATTAGTCAGTTGGTAAATTAAAGATTCAGGTTTATCGCTGAGGTATTTTTTACCGCTATTGTCAGTGATTTGGATCAGATTGGGTTCGACGAATAATTCCAATTCTGTGGTTCCCAGTGGGTTGAGCAGCAGTAATTTATAATTATCAGGCGAATATTGTTGCCAGAAAAACCGGGCGTACACTTTTTTTTCATCCGCCAGATAAGCGAAAGAGCCGCGGGTTTGGTAATGCGCCAATTTTTGCAGTTGCTGTTCACGGGCGTGCCATTGTGGTGTATCCGCTGATCCTGTGCCGGTAGGAGGTTGTGTGACTGTACAGGCAGTCAGTAAAACACCGCAGAGGGGAAGTAAGCGAAAAAAAGCAGATATTTTCATAGGGTAACCCTTGGTGGTAAGAGAATTTGGCATTCTGTCGATTATAAATATGGCATATTTAAAGATGAAAACGTAAAGTGTGCGACCCAAGCCTATAATTAAGGGCGTAATTTAGCGAAAGTTTGCAAAGAATTCTCCAATAAATTATCGCAAGATCATCCGATTGACTTTTATTGAACTAATGCATCAAGTAGAATGCACGGCCAATGAGAGTCCTTATGAAGGGTGTGAGTTTATGAGAATAATTATCGATATCATCATAATCTTGCCTCCGGTGATAACTCAATGCAGTTAAGATGACTTTATTAGCACTCGGTATCAACCATAAAACAGCGCCTATTTCTTTACGTGAGCGGGTGGCCTTTTCTCCTGACACAATAGGTTTGGCGCTTGATGACTTGCTCCGGCAACCCCTGGTGCGAGGCGGCGTCGTGCTGTCCACTTGTAACCGTACGGAACTCTACCTCAGCGTTGAACAGCAAGATAATTTTGAAGAGCAGTTAATTCATTGGCTATGCCGATATCATCAACTTAATCCCGATGATTTGACGGGAAGTCTCTATTGGTATTTAGGCAATGAAGCCGTCAGCCATTTAATGCGAGTCGCCAGCGGCCTCGACTCCCTCGTATTAGGGGAGCCACAGATTTTAGGGCAGGTGAAAAAGGCTTTCTCTGAATCGCAAAATTATCAATCCCTGTCGAATGAACTGGAACGCCTATTCCAAAAATCTTTTTCGGTGGCTAAGCGGATCAGGACAGAAACGGAAATTGGCGCAAATGCGGTTTCGGTGGCATTTGCCGCCTGTACGCTTGCCCGGCAAATTTTCGAATCCCTTTCCCAACTGAATATCCTGCTGGTGGGCGCAGGGGAAACGATTGAACTGGTCGCTCGTCACCTAAAAGAGCACGGCGTGAATCGTATGATGATCGCCAATCGTACCAAAGAACGGGCACAGATGCTTGCCAGTGAAGTCAATGCCGAAGTGATTTCCCTGCCGGATATCGATACCCGATTGGCGGAAGCTGATATTGTCATTAGTTCCACAGCCAGCCCATTGCCGATCATTGGCAAGGGCATGGTCGAAAGGGCGTTGAAATTACGTCGCAACCAGCCCATGTTGCTGATTGACATTGCCGTTCCTCGCGATATTGAACCAGACGTGGAAAAACTGAGTGATGTGTATTTATACAGCGTAGATGACCTACAGGCTATCATTCAGCAAAATCTCGCCCAACGTAAAGCGGCGGCAGTTGTTGCAGAAGGTATTGTGCAACAAGAAAGCAGCCGTTTCATGGACTGGTTGCGTTCTCAAGGCGCTGTTAATACAATTCGTGAATATCGAGAACAGGCAGAGAAAATCAGGGCTGAGATGACGGCAAAAGCATTGATGTCCATAAGACAGGGTGCTGATGCTGAGCAGATCATTAACCAATTGACCTACCAATTGACGAATCGTCTGATCCACACACCGACGAAATCTCTCCAACAGGCTGCCAGTGATGGCGATTTGGAACGCCTGAATCTATTACGGGACAGCCTTGGGCTGGATCATAACTAACCTAACCCTATTCTAAATAAGGTCTGATATTACGAATGAAGCCTTCTATTGTCGCTAAATTGGAAGCATTGCAAGAACGCCATGAAGAAGTTTTGGCTCACCTCGGTGATGCTGATGTTATCGCCGATCAAGAGCGTTTTCGCGCATTATCCAAGGAATATGCTCAACTGACCGACGTGACTCACTGTTTTAAAGTGTGGAAAAGCGTTCAGGGTGATATCGAAACAGCTGAGATGATGCTTGACGATCCCGAAATGCGGGAGATGGCGCAAGAAGAACTCAAAAGCGCAAAAATTCGTAATGAAGAGTTGGAACAGCAACTGCAATTGTTGTTATTACCAAAAGATCCGGATGATGAGCGTAACTGTTTCCTCGAAGTTCGTGCCGGAACGGGGGGAGATGAAGCGGCGATATTTGCCGGCGATTTATTCCGCATGTATAGCCGTTATGCCGAATCCCGCCGTTGGAAAGTTGAGATCATGAGCGCCAATGAGGGTGAGCATGGCGGATATAAGGAAGTGATTGCCAAAATTTCAGGTGAACAAGTTTATGGTCACCTGAAATTTGAGTCTGGTGGCCATCGTGTTCAGCGTGTGCCGGAAACCGAATCTCAGGGTCGTATCCATACCTCCGCTTGTACCGTCGCTATTCTGCCCGAAATCCCGGAAGCGGAATTACCGGAAATCAGTCCGGGCGATCTGAAAATTGATACTTACCGCTCTTCCGGCGCGGGTGGGCAGCACGTCAACACTACTGACTCCGCCATTCGAATTACCCACCTGCCAACCGGGATTGTCGTGGAGTGTCAGGATGAGCGTTCACAACATAAGAACAAAGCCAAAGCGATGTCTGTGCTTGCTGCGCGTATTCGTGCCGCTGAGATGCAAAAGCGCCAGGAAGCTGAGGCTTCTGAACGCCGCAACTTGCTCGGCTCTGGCGACCGTTCAGATCGCAATCGGACCTATAACTTCCCACAGGGACGCGTGACCGATCACCGTATCAACCTAACGTTATACCGCCTTGAAGAAGTAATGGAAGGCAAACTGGATATGCTTATCCAACCTATCATTACGGAATATCAGGCAGACCAATTATCCGCATTGTCAGAGCAGGATTGATGAATTATCAAGATTGGCTCCTGTATGCGTCTGCGCAGTTGACTGAAAGTGATAGCCCGAAGCGTGATGCAGAAATCCTGTTGCAATACGTAACAGGGCGTTCCCGTACTTATTTAATTGCATTTAATGAAACGCCTATTTCCCCGGAAGCGGCCAGCCGGCTCGATGCTGTTTTGGCTCGTCGCATTCAAGGTGAGCCGATAGCTTATATTGTGGGGGAGCGTGAATTTTGGTCGCTGCCCCTGGCTGTGTCACCAGCAACCTTGATCCCACGTCCTGATACGGAATGTTTGGTTGAAAAGGCTCTGGAACTGCTGCCTGATTCATCAGCCCTGATTTTGGATCTCGGTACGGGGACAGGGGCGATAGCATTGGCGTTGGCAAGTGAGCGACATGACTGCCAGATAACCGGGGTGGATATCAATCCTGATGCAGTGGCATTGGCAAAACACAATGCTGCAAAACTGTCCTTTCACAATGTGAATTTTTTGCAAAGTGAGTGGTTTTCTACAGTTGGGGAAAGACAATTTGATATGATTGTCAGCAATCCTCCCTATATTGATGAACATGACCTTCATCTGCGTGAAGGAGATGTCAGGTTTGAACCGGCCACTGCCTTGATTGCTGCCCAAAATGGGATGGCAGATTTGCAGATAATTGTGGAGCAGGCTCGCCACTTCTTGTTACCAAGTGGATGGTTATTATTGGAACATGGCTGGAAACAGGGAATCGTTGTCAGAAACCTATTTTTGGAACAAGGTTATCAACAGATAGCCACATTTCAGGATTATGGTGGTAACGAACGTATCACGGTAGGTCAATGGAATAAAAATGAAAACCATAGTTAATTATGAATTCAATAATGCTTCCCTGATAGACGGTATTATTCTCATAACACGGGTCATTCGTCCTGATTTCCCCCAAGCCACGGTAACTGAACAGTTAACGGCATTGGTTGAAGAAGCCCGTCAAAAACTTTCTCCTATTATGGGCACTAAAGAAAAATTACAGGCGCTATTGACGCTTTTTTATCGGGAATGGAAGTTTGGTGGGGCAAATGGGGTGTATTGTTTGTCTGATACCCTGTGGTTGGATAGTGTATTGTGTTCACGCCAGGGTGCTCCCGTTACATTGGGGACGGTATTTTCGCATATCGCTCAGGCACTGGCATTACCTGTACAGCCGGTTATATTCCCGACACAGCTAATCTTGCGGGTTGATTTGGCTGATGAGCTGGCATGGTTTATTAACCCGATGAATGGGGATACGCTCAACGAACATATTCTTGATGTTTGGTTGAAAGGAAATATCGGCCCAACGGTTTGCCTGGAAAATAAAGACTTACAGGAAGCTGATAATATTAGTCTTGTGCGAAAAGTCACCGATGTCATCAAGGTTTCTTTGATGGAAGAGAAAAAGATGGAGTTGGCATTAAAAGCCAGTGAAGTCGTGCTGATGTTCGATCCCGAAGATCCGTATGAAATTCGCGACCGAGGGCTGATTTATGCACAACTCGACTGCAATCACATTGCTGTTTCAGATTTAAGTTATTTCGTGGAACATTGCCCCGAAGATCCTATCTCAGAAATGATAAAAATGCAGATTAACACTATTGGGCAGGGAGCAATCATCCTCCATTAAGCATGATGAGGCGGCATTTCTCTGCCCCTGATTTATTTTACGGATACAACAAATTTATTTGCCCTTAACAAGAGAAGGTATAAACATGCAACAGAAAGTGGTTAATATTGGTGACATCAAGGTCGCAAATGATCTGCCTTTTGTCCTGTTTGGTGGTATGAACGTCCTTGAGTCACGGGATTTGGCCATGCGTATTTGTGAGCATTATGTGACCGTAACACAAAAACTGGGCATTCCTTATGTTTTTAAGGCGTCTTTTGATAAGGCTAACCGTTCTTCAATCCGCTCCTACCGTGGACCTGGTTTAGAAGAGGGAATGAAAATTTTTCAGGAACTGAAACAGACTTTTGGCGTGAAAATCATCACTGATGTGCATGAACCTGCACAAGCCCAGCCTGTCGCAGAGGTGGTTGATGTCATCCAGCTTCCGGCTTTCCTGGCTCGCCAAACTGATTTGGTTGAAGCGATGGCAAAAACTGGCGCCGTTATCAATGTCAAAAAACCCCAATTCGTCAGCCCAGGGCAGATGGGAAATATCGTTGAAAAATTTAAAGAAGGCGGCAACGATCAGGTAATACTGTGTGACCGTGGCAGTAACTTTGGTTACGACAATCTGGTGGTTGATATGTTAGGCTTTGGTGTCATGAAACAGGCAACCCATGGTGCACCCGTGATTTTTGATGTCACTCATTCATTGCAATGCCGTGACCCATTTGGTGCAGCATCTAGCGGCCGTCGTGCACAAGTATCAGAGTTGGCTCGCGCGGGTATGGCGGTAGGCATTGCCGGTTTATTCCTTGAAGCCCATCCTGATCCAGAAAATGCAAAATGTGATGGTCCATCAGCACTGCCATTGGCAAAACTGGAGCCATTCCTGATGCAGATAAAAGCCATTGATGATGTGGTGAAAAATTTCCCGGCGCTGGATACCAGCAAATAATCACTCAATCCGTCAGTTTTTTGAGAATGTGGTTACAGGCATTTCGCGCTGTAACCGCTGATTTTTTTCTCGACTATGGCTTTGCTGCGGCGGGGGTGTTATATCTACAAACGTAAAATGACTTTTTTACGCGTTATCTTTAATCAATAATCTCTTGCCAGTGAAATCAATTAACACTGCATACTGATCGAAAAAGTTCTTTCCAATTAATCCATCTGCATGTAAGTGATTAAAACCTCCATCAATCAGTAACGAATTCAGTGCTATTTCTTTAGCGCCGGTGTCGTCAAGTTGAAACGTCGATGCAACGCACTCGTTATTATCCAGCCCTTTACTTAAAGCCTGACAGGGAATGTAAACCGGAGGCAATTGAAACCTTTCTTTCCAAAACACTGAAATTGATGCGCCAGTGTCCAGGATCATACTGTAATTCTGCAAGTTTTGTGAAACCTTGACCGCAATGCCTTCTTGAGTGAGCCTCAGCGGTAATTCTACCCAGCCATCAGCCACATTGACGCCCAACGCGGATAAATGGTCAGAAACGGACAGTCTCTGGTTTTTGTAATCAATGAGAACAACTTTATCTTTGAATAAGCCAAGACCGATTACCATCGAAGAGGGCAGTTTTTTTTCCTGATCTGATAAGGTCACACCCCACGGCGTTAGCGAAACTCCCGGAATATCCTTAAATATCATGCCATTTATCGAGAGTTGCGGAATATGAAATTTGTCTTTAAAAAAGACTTTGCCCGTAACGTCAGTCGAGCGGGCTTTTTCAGGCTCGATAACTAAGCCTGGGATTTTTGCCATAAACGCTTTCGTTAAATGGAGGCCCTGATTTGAACCCGTATCGATCGCTAATTTTTGCTTTTTTCCATCAATGTCGAGCGTTGCTATCGGAGTGGAAAATTTATCCAATTGAAAGTCTATATGCATGACTTCTTCCGCAGCCATGGAATCTGTGACAAACCATGGCGTAACGGAAGAAAAAACGGTAACTATTATTGCCGTAAAATGTTTCTTTAGTGAAAGCATAAAAATTCTCCATACCTGCGTTCATGTTTAAGTCAAATTTCGGGCTGAAAAAGGAGCTTACCGTGAGGTTGGCAATAAGAATATTAGACCCAAAAAATCAATCTAATATTCTTATCTTGGCGGTTAGGTTAATTTATTTCTTCCAGTGCCTTGGATAAAGTGGCATAAAAACTCAATTGCCCGTTGATCGGTTCGATTTTAGCGCGTGCCAGCGTTTTCAGTGGTTGGAAGGAGATATCGCATACAACGATATGTTTCCCTTTCCCCATCTCGCGAATAAATCCTTGGAAGGCATGCAACCCGCCGGCATCCAGCACCGGAACGGCATCCCACTGCATAATCATGGTGTGATAATCGGCTCCTTGTTCTTTCAGTTCCGCAAAAATACGCTCTGCGGCCGCGAAAAACAGGGGACCATTAATTCGCACAACCAGTAACCCTTTATCATTATTTGTCGCAGGGGAAATGCTGATCCGGGTCATATTGGCAATCTTGCGCATAAACAGCAGTGAAGCCAGTACAATACCTATCGTGATGGCCACCACCATATCAAACAGAACCGTTAATGACATACACAGCAACATGACGATGATATCGTCTTTGGGGGCATGACGGATGAGATCCACAACTTTATGAGCTTCGCTCATATTCCAGGCCACAATCAGCAAAATGGCTGACATCGCGGCAAGCGGTAAATAAGAGAGCATTGGGGCAAGCACCAGCAACGCCAGCAATACCAGCAGCGAGTGAATGATAGCGGCAATCGGTGAGGTTGCACCTGCCCGCACATTGGCGGCTGAACGGGCGATAGCCGCAGTTGCGGTGATCCCGCCAAAGAAGGGGGCGACAATATTCCCCATGCCCTGACCGATCAATTCACTGTTGGAATGGTGTTTTTTCCCGGTCATCCCATCCAGAATAACGGCACACAACAGGGATTCAATCGCACCTAACATTGCCATAGAAAAAGCGGCGGGCAGTAATGCTGACACAGTATCCCAGCTAACGTTGAAAGCATGGGTATCAGGTAAATTCCACGGCAGGAGAAATTGAGGAAGAATGGGGGGAATACCTTGTCCCTGTGTACCGTCTTCCAGCGTATAACTAAATGATGAGCCAATCGTTGCGACATCATGGCCTAACAGATGCATAATCCCCATGATCCCCGTGCCTGCAATTAAAGCCGGTAAGTGACCAGGTAACTTTAACCCTAATTTTGGCCAAAAAATCAATACCAGCAGGGTGGTTAACCCGATCAGGGTATCGCTGAATTGTAATGACGAAAACGCTTGGGAGAGAGCTGCCACCTTACTAATATAATTTTCCGGCACATGTTCCAGCCTTAGGCCGAAAAAATTTTGCACTTGCATGGTCGCGATAGTGATTGCGATACCCGAAGTGAAACCAAGCGTTACCGACAGTGGAATGTATTCAATCAGTCGGCCAAATCGCGCTAACCCCATGATAAGCAAAATAATGCCTGACATGAACGTGGCGATAAGCAGGCCACTGAGACCAAATTGCTGTGATACAGGATAGAGTATCACCACAAAAGCCGCCGTTGGGCCGGAAACGCTATAGCGTGATCCACCGGTAACCGCAATAACGATACCGGCAATGGCCGCAGTATACAGGCCATATTGTGGTGCAACACCACTGCCGATTGCCAGAGCCATTGCCAGTGGGATAGCAATTATCCCCACGGTGATCCCGGCAATCATGTCTTTTATAAGACGTTGAAACGAATAAGTTTCTTTCCAACAAGCGTCAATCAGTGCACTAAATGGACGTATTCCCTTAATTTTACGAGTATTCATTTCATTGAGAACCAAAAAATAAGATATCAAATGATAGGCTGAAAAAAGTGATACCAGCATATCGCTTTTATTAATCCAAAAAAGTGTTATATGTCAAAAAGTTAACTATATTACTTGTCAATTTCGGAGAAATGGACTTTGTCAATCGTTTTAGCGCTATATTTTATCAATAGGAAATTATTCTAAAGCTATTAAAATGGTTAGATAATTGCCAGAATATATTTATATTTGAGCTTTTAAAACCTAAGGTTAAATGATAAAAATAAGGAGAAGAAAATATAAAATTTAACAAGGAACCATTAGGTTAATATTTATGAAAAAACAATATCTCTGGCTAAAATTCATCCCTCTGATTTTTAGCTTTTTACTTTTTGCATGTGATGAAGACAACCACAGTTTTAAATTACGTAAAGATAATTATACTAAAGCGCACAATAAATTCAAAACTCATCTTATTGAAAATAGCTTTATTGGTGATGGACAACCCGCTATGCCACCAATAGATGTTTTCTCATTGATATATTATCCCGCTGAAGATGGGAATATGGCTGCATTTCTTAGTACCCCTCCAACTGATAAAAGCCAAAAATATCCAGCAATAATTTGGTTAACAGGCGGATATGGTGGGATTGGAAACGATGATTTTTTTTGGTCTCAGCATTCTGCTGATAATGATCAATCAGCTTCAGCATTTAGACGCAATGGATTGGTATTAATGATCCCTAGTTTTCGGGGAGAAAATGCCAATCCAGGGCGTTATGAAATGTTTTACGGAGAGTTACGTGACATTGAATCAGCGAGACAATACCTCGCCAAATTACCTTATGTTGACCAAAATAGAATTTACTTAGCTGGACATAGTACTGGCGGTACTCGAGCACTGTTAGCCAGCGAATATTCCAAGGGTTTTAGAGCCGTTTTTTCATTGGGTGGGATTCCTGACTTACGTTTACGTATCAATTATGCTCCTATTCCTGTTGCAGTTCCTTTTGATCAGAATGATCCTAGAGAGTTTGAACTGCGTTCTCCCCGAACTTTTTTAAAATCCATAAAATCTCCGACTTTCTATTTTGAAGGGGAAGATGCTTATTGGGAGGAATTTGATGAAGTCAAAGAGATTGCTAAAAACAAAGACATCCCTTTATATATTTATCGCATTGAAAACGGTGATCATTTTAATATTATTAGACCATTGACCAATCTTATCGCGGAAAAAATATTAAATGATAAGGGAGAAAAGGCAAATATTGAGTTTAATGAAAATGATCTTCTGAATATCCAGTCTAATCTTCCATTGCAAAACGAATAGATTAATTTCTGCTCCTCTGAGGTGGTGGCACGATGATGAGAAGTTTTACAATTGGGATGAATCGATGGGTTAATGTTAAGGATAGGATAAATTGTCCAGGGCACAACGTTTGTTAACTCTGATGGAATTATTGCGCGGTTATCACTTTCCTGTACAGGGCAAGGTATTGGCGCAAAAGTTGGATATTAGCTTAAGGACACTCTATCGGGATATTGCGACCTTACAGTCCCAGGGAGTGAATATCGAGGGGGAAGCGGGTATTGGTTATGTTTTACGGCCAGGATTTGTTTTACCGCCATTGATGTTAACGCAAAATGAGATAGAGGCTTTGGCGTTAGGGGCTGGCTGGGTGGCCAGGCGCGCTGATCCACAATTAAAGATCTCTGCAAATAGCGCAATCAATAAAATTGCGGCAGTGATCCCAGAGGAACTCAAACAATATCTTGAAACGAACTCATTATTAATTGGGCCTGCCGCTATGAGAATTGAGCCTTCCGTTGATATCCCGCAAATTCGGCAAGCGATCAGCAAGCGGCATAAAATCACCTTCACTTATTTAGATCTGAAAAACAATCAATCAACCAGAACAATATGGCCATTTGCCTTGGGGTATTTTGAGAGTATCAGTATTGTTATTGGCTGGTGTGAATTAAGGAACACATTTCGTCATTTCAGATCGGATAGGATGAGTCATTTGACGATAGAACAACAATGTTATCCCCGTTCAAGACAATCTTTACTTAAAGAATGGCGGGAAACAGAAAAGATATTGCATTAGCTACTGACAAAAATTGTCATATCGGTTTGCTACCTTGATGGCTCCTGATGTCCTACGTTAATTTTCTACTGACTGGAGCTTTTTATGTTAACCCTCACTTTTTCTACATCGGTAAATGCAAAGCCATCTCAGATTTGGGCCCACTATGTTGATTTTGACTTGCGGAAAAAATGGGAGATTGATCTTGAGTATTTTGAATTTGAAGGTGAAGTGAAAACAGGGCAATACGGCAAAATGGTATTAAGTGGTCGGCCGGAAATTCGTTTTTATCTTGCAAACATTGAAGTCAATAAGGAATTCACTGATCAGGTAAATTTGCCACAGATGGGCGTGTTGACGTTTTGCCATAAAATTTTTACTGACGCAAGCAACATGGCAAAGCGTATTCAGGTGAGTGTTTCTTTTGAGCCTGAGGGCCATATTTCTGATGCCCAGGCGGTCAGTTTTTTTAAGCAAGTGACGCAAGATCTGGTCGAAACACTTTCAAGGCTTAAGATTGTGGTTGAAAAAACTGAAACAGAAAAATGGGGTTCTGCTATTAAACCTAATCTTCAATTAATTTATGTCTCTGATATTGAACGTTCCACGGCCTTTTATTCGACTATTTTTAACGCTGAACCCGTCTTTTCCAGCCCACGTTATGTGGCATTTAGTGCGGGTAAAGAAGCCATTTTTGCTATTTGGGGTGGAGGAGAGCAGCCCGACAACGCAGTACCGCGATTTTCGGAGATTGGTATCATGTTACCCTCTTGCGAAGAGGTCGATCAACTCTTTGAACAATGGCAACAAAATGCAAACATTGAAATTCAACAAGAACCTTACACTGACGTTTTTGGCCGCACTTTCCTGGTAAAAGATCCTGATGGTCATATGATCCGAGTGTGTCCTTTGGATTAAGGAAAATTTCTCATGCCTGAGAGTTGTGGTGGTTTATCTCAGGCATGTTCATCTTCTGAATAGCTTGCCATTTTTATTGGTTCAAGATGGTGACATTTGTTCAAATGTGATTTTCTACCTACTTTATCGCTAAAGTTTGTTATTTAATTTGCTAATTACTTTGGACAGCATTCTTTTTCGGATAAAGCCACTCGCTGGTTTGATCATAAGCCAGTAAAAAGTAAATATTTTCTTGATATTATCATTGGGGCAAAAAACGAAAGTTTTTGTCACTAATGATTTGATCCATCATATTAAAAATCCAGGAGCCTCTTAATAGCGGAATGGTGAATAAATATGAAGGGTTGTCTATTGTATAAATAGCGAAGCACTAGTGCTCAACGTAAGAAGGGTGAGTGATATGTCAATTTTAGGCATTATTAAAGGTACTCCTATCTGGATTTGGATTTTATTTGTTTTTTTAATTAACCGGGGTATCCGGGCATTATATGACCGGGAAATGCGCATTGAACGACTGTTTTTTATGCCAATTTTATTTTTGATATGGGCGGTTTACAGTGTATTAAATGAAACGATATTTCAAAATTCGGCATTTATAGCGCTTATTGTGGGTATCGTTGTAGGAGGGGGCATTGGGTGGGGTTTATGGAGTAACCGACCAAGATTAAGAAAGGGGAATGAAGATGGCTCTATCATCCGTTCAGGAACGCCCTTGACTTTGAGTCTGATCCTTATTGTTTTCATAGTGAAATTTGTTATTTCTGCCATGATGAATATCAACTCTAATTTGTTATATTCTTTCAATTTTAATTTATTGTTTGGTTTTATCTGCGGCCTGTCGGATGGTGTCTTTTGGGGAGTAACGCTTAATTTATTTATCCCTTATTATAAAAATAACAAAAAGGCATAAAATAAAGTTTTTTATGTTTTTCTTGATAAAGGTGGTTGCAATAATTTCTTTGAGATTGAATAAAAAAAGCCTGAATATCAATTCAGGCTTTTTTTAAGATGGCGGTGAGGGAGGGATTCGAACCCTCGATACGTTTTCACGTATACACACTTTCCAGGCGTGCTCCTTCAGCCTCTCGGACACCTCACCAAATTTTGTCTTTGTTGTATTTAACAACAACATAACACACTACTGTAATAGAAATAATTGCTCTGGTTAGTGGGTTATGCATTAAAAAAGCCTGAGCGTTCTGTTCAGGCTCTTTCATAGAATATGGCGGTGAGGGAGGGATTCGAACCCTCGATACGTTTTCACGTATACACACTTTCCAGGCGTGCTCCTTCAGCCTCTCGGACACCTCACCGTATTTCGTTGCAGTGATTTTTTGCATTCATCGCGGCAACGGGGCGCTACTATAGGGAAAAGCAGGTCAAGCGTCAACAGGCTTATGATGATTTTTTCAGGCTTTTTGACTGATTAGACAAATAAAAAACAATTTGTGTGCTTGACAGCCAATTAAAATAGTAAAAGCGTTTTTTTTGTTGCAATGAATGAGGGTAAATCTGTTAACCAGATAACATTATCAATAATTTCATTCCTGTCTTTCTAATCGGAGCCTTGCAACCTTGCAGCAATAGGTTAACCCTATTAGAAAAACAAAAAGGAATGAGATCTTATGAACATCATTTTTTTTCACCCTTCCTCTGATTTTAATTCTGATAAATGGGTTCAGGAAATACAAGCCAGATTGCCTGAGGCTAACGTCCGGCACTGGGTCAGTGGTGATAATGCCCCCGCCGATTATGCCTTAGTTTGGTTGCCTCCCTATGAAATGTTAGCTAATCGCCATGATATCAAAGGGATATTTTCACTTGGTGCCGGGGTGGATGCTATCCTTAGGCAAGAATTGGAAAATCCGGGCACCTTACCTAAAGGGGTTCCGTTGATACGCCTTGAAGATACGGGCATGGCACGGCAAATGCAGGAATATGCGGTTGCCTCGGTTTTATACTATTTCCGCCGCATGGATGAATATAAACAATATCAAGAACAGCGCCTTTGGAATCCCATGCCTTCCCATAACCGGAAACAATTTGTTATTGGTGTCTTGGGGGCTGGGGTTTTAGGGCGTCGCGTTATTGAAAAATTGAAAGAGTTTGATTTCAATATCCGCTGCTGGAGCCGGACAGCAAAACAAATTGATGATGTTGACAGTTTTTACGGAAAAACGCAGCTAGATGATTTTCTTTCTGAATGTAAGGTGTTGATTAATATCCTGCCAGATACACCAGAAACGCGTGGTATCTTAAATTTTTCATTATTCAAACAGTTAAAACCTGGTTCATATGTGATTAATATTGCACGAGGTGCTCAACTGGTAGAGCAAGACCTGCTGATTGCCATTGACAAAGGTTATGTTGCCGGCGCCACTCTTGATGTCTTTGTTGAAGAGCCACTATCAAAATTTCATCCTTTCTGGACTCACCCACGCATTAATATCACCCCACATATCGCGGCTAAAACGATCCCTGATGAAGCTATGGATAGAATTTGTGACAATATCCGGCGAATGGAAAAGGGGGGATCACCTACGGGTCTCGTTGATATGACCCTTGGTTATTAATAAGTCGCTTTACAGCAAGGCAGACGATTAGGGACAATAACAGATATTGATTATTTAAGTCGGTTATTGGGAGAGAATGAAACCATGAACGAATTTTCTATTGTTTGCCGCATCTTGGGAACATTGTTTAATCGGGCTCCACAAGATCCTGTTTTGCAACCTGTGGTGACCTTAATTGCTGAGGGAAAACTGAAACAATTGTGGCCTTTGGAGCAGGATGAATTGTTGGATAGGTTACAGCAACACAGCGAATTATCGGTGATTGAAGCCGATTATCATGCCTTGTTTACTGGGGGATCTGCGGGGGTTGCAGTTTGCCGCTCTGATTATAGCAATAAGGATGAAAGCGAGGTGCGTCAGTTTTTAGCGGAGCGGGGCATGCCTTTGTCTGATACTCCGGCTGATCAATTTGGCTCTTTATTGTTGGCGGCGTCATGGTTGGAAGATCAGGCTGAAGAAGATGAAGTTCAGGCCCAAATTAGGTTATTTGATGAGTATTTATTGCCTTGGAGTGGACAATTTCTTGGTAAAGTTGAAGCCTATGCGACCAGCAGTTTTTATCGAACATTGGCGATTGTTACCCGCGAAGCATTACAAGCATTACGTGAAGAGTTGGAATTAGCGTGACAACGTAACCTGTAAGCAACTCAATCGGTAAATAGCGAACAATAAATAATGGCGGTTTAATAAACCGCCATTACTATTATCATTGATAATGAAAATTATTTATCAACCAAATCAATAACCAATTTACCCGGTTGAATTTCCAATCCTTTGGCTAATTTTAAGGCAGTAGCTTCGGCCTTGCTTTTTTCAGGATTCAAAACATAAACCGGATGATCATCAAAAAACTCACTTAACGAGGCATTCAAATAAGGGAGTAACGACTTAATGGGGGTAGCCATTTTTTCTGGTGTGGTTTGGTAGTCTACGATTTCTAACTCCTTGATGAAAATAGCCCCTTTTTCTGCATTAAATATTGGTTTAGCTCTAATCGTCAGTTTCATATCAGCCTGGATCGTTCCCAGTAAAGTCACTAACTGAACTTTTGCCAGAGTCGACAACGCAATTTTTTCGGGTTCTTGGCGGCCTATCTGACTGGTTAAATCTCCCAGTGTAATATTCGCTTTGGTAGCACCAGGCAGACTAATTTGCTTTTGGTAATGAACGCCTTTCAGTAAGTAGTCATTGAGCAAGCCTTCGTTGATACTGACTTCCTTGAATTGATCACAGCCGCTGATTAGCCCAGCCAATAGCAATACGGCGCCTAAGAAAAATCTTCTCATTGTTGTCTCCTTTTGTTCTCAATGGGCAGATTTTACACTATTTCCTGATGATTATTGTTTAATTATCCCATTAAATGATTAATGTTTGTTAATCATGACCGTTTCAATTTTTTTCTGATTAAATTGGTAATGAAGGGCATAAATGGTAACCAGACCCACGAGTCCCAACAGGAGCCAGGGTAATTGCGGTATATTCAAGGCATGGCCTGCATCATAGAGCCATCCCCCGCCGGTATAGCCCAATGCGCCGCCTAATGCCAGCCCCAGACGGCTGAACCCCATGTAACTACCCCGTGCCCGTGGATCAGCCAGTGATGCACTGAGCGTTTCCCGTGCCGGCTCTGCGGTGACCAAGCCCAGATAAAACAGGCAAATCAGGCCAAAGATAAGATGCAATTGATTGACCCAACCGATTGGAAACATGCAGAGGCTCATTAAAAACAGGCCAGCCATCAAACGTTGCTCCTGGCGAAAATATTTCTCACTCCAGCGGGCAATAGGATAGAGCAATGTCAGGGAAATAACGGCTTCAATGGCATACATCCACTTAACTGCGGTAGCTGTACCAGAAATTTCATGGATCACAATCGGAAACATCAACATAACTTGTACTGATAAGACAAAATACCCTGCTAATGTCAGTACATAGTAAAAAAACCGTCGATCTTTAATCACTCGCCCCATTCCTTCTTTGATGGGTGTTCGAATGGTAGAGATACGGTAAGCGGGCAGAAACAGAGCGTTAAATAGGGCTGCCAGCACAAAAATCGTTGCACCAATCCAGCAGACAATATTGAAGTTATATTGCAACAACCAGCTTCCTATCAGTGCCCCAACTACGGCACCCGCACTGTCTTGCATCAATAAGAGTGAGTAAAAGCGGTTACGTTCATGAGGGCGGGTTAATTTAATGACCAATGCAGCCCTTGGGGGATCGAACAACGTTCCGCCTAACCCAGATAAAATACAGGAGAGGAATAATATCCAAGGCTCCATTGCCAAAGCCATTAGAGCAAACCCTAGCGCACGAAGTAACATACCTGTAACAATCATGGGCTTGGCACCGAACCTATCCGCGATAGCGCCACCAAAAATGCCCAGCCCTTGTTGTACCAGTTGACGTAAACCTAGTGCGAAGCCGACAATGACGGCTGCCCAGCCAAGTTGTTCGACGAAGCGAATAGAAATTAAGGGGAAAACAACAAAAAAACCTAAAATAACCAATAGATTATCAAATAAAAGAAAATATTTACCCAAGCTACGTGCTTGTGAAACTAATGACATTATGCACCATTGAAATATGAAAAAATAAATGTAAATTTCTGGTTATTTTGGACTCAATTTAAGTATTAAGGTAGAGGGAGCATAGATGATATTTTTTTATCGTCGGATGGTGATTAAAAATGTCTTCGGCGCTAAATTATTTAAAAATTTTCCAAAGTCAGTATCAGGAGACAATATGTTTGGTTATCGTTCTACATCTCCCAAGATTCGCTTTATTACGAATAGAATGGTTGTTCGTGTGGTGTATGAACGGGATGCTTATAGGCTGGCTGAATATTATTCAGAAAATAAAGATTTTCTTAAGCCATGGGAACCGACAAGGGATGGTGGTTTTTATCAACCTTCTGGATGGACAAACAGGCTGAGTTATATTGCGGAATTACAGCGGCAGGGATTGGCATTTAATTTCCTGTTATTAGATCCTGATGAAAATGAAGTCATGGGGGTTGCCAATTTCAATAATGTTATACGAGGGGCGTTTTACTCCTGTTACCTTGGTTATTCTTTGGGCGAAAAATGGCAAGGGCAAGGGTTAATGTACGAAGCATTGCAATCCGCCATTCGCTACATGCAGAGTCAGCAGAAAATACACCGAATTATGGCTAATTATATGCCACATAATCACCGCAGTGGGAAGTTACTTAAAAAGTTAGGCTTTGAACGAGAAGGCTATGCCAGGAATTACTTAATGATTGATGGCGTCTGGCAGGATCATGTGCTGACATCATTGATTAATGATTCGTGGGGGAATGTGGACTTATAAATTTGTTGGGATGTGCGTGGGAACGGTTGGCCGTGTTGGTTTTGTTGAAAAAATGGCAATGAATTTGGATATAGACAGTGGACGCCCTGAAGGATTTATTGCCAGAGCAGAATCAACCGCCTGTAGAAACGGCAGGGAATAGCCCATTGGACGCAATTTGACCAGGGGCTGATAATGGTCTTCAAAATTGCGCACGATACTGACTGGCGGTGATTTACCCACAATTAAGGTATATAGCACCGCCCCCAATGCATAGAGATCTGTCCAGGGACCTTGTTGGTTTTCTTCGTTGGCCGTGTATTGTTCAATGGGCGTAAAGCCGGATCGGATGGTTATCTCTGTATCATCAGATAAGCATTTTGTTGTTTGGCGGATAGAGCCTAAGTCCAGCAAGATGGGTGATTGATTCTCTTGGATCAAGATATTGTCCAAAGAAATGTCACAGTGTAAGTAATTTTTTTGATGGAGAATATCCAGCGCATCCAACAAAGGGAGCAGTATCTGACATAGCCACTTTTCATTGATGAAATGGGGGTGTTCTATTCTCAATTTATTTAATGTCATTCCTTTATAAAAGGAAGCCGCTATATATGCGGTGTAGTTTTGTTGCCAGAAACGCAGAAAATGGGGGAGACAGGGATGTTCGAAACTCGACATTAAGTGTGCTTCACGGATAAAGTTTTGCAACCCGGCATGGAACCGTTTCTTTGATTTTTTCCCGCGTAAGCTGAGTGTCATATCGTGTCTGCGGGTGGCAAAAGGATAGGGAGTATATTCTTTGATTGCAATGGCTTGCTTAAGATGGTGATCCCAAACACGATACACAATACTGCCCCTGCTTTTGCCAATGACTTCTTCGATTTCAAATTCATTGAGGCAGTAGCCGATGGGGAGTGGGTGGGTAAAGCCAGTGTTGCCACCGATATGTGTCTGGTGAAAGTTCTGCAAATGGATGGCTCCTGGGTTATCTATTTAAACCGGCATTTTAATCGGCAAATTGATCAGTCTGTGAACTGACATTGAAACTCACCTTGCTCAAGTGAAACCCTAAGATAATGATATTGTTCATTATGTGCACTGGCAGAAAGCAATTGCTGGCTAATTTTCGGCAACAGGGAATTGGTCAAGATAGCATCAACCATACGTCCGCCGGACTCAATTTCTGTACACCGGCTAACGATGTGTTCAACCATGGCATCATCAAATGTTGCTGTAATGTCATGGTTTGCCAGCAGGCGTTTTTTAATTCTTTCCAATTGTAAATGCACAATGTTTGTCATCTCTTCATCGCTTAATGGATAGTAAGGGATGACCAGTAATCGCCCCAGCAGGGCAGCAGGAAACACATCCAATAAGGGTTTACGCAATGCCGTGCTGAGTTTCTCAGGCGCTGGTCGAGCGTCTTGTTGGGTGCACAGTGAACAGATCAAATCAGTCCCGACATTGGATGTTAGGATGATAATCGTATTGCGAAAATCGATGTGGCGTCCTTCCCCATCTTCCATCCAACCCTTGTCGAAGACCTGGAAGAAAATTTCATGTACATCAGGGTGGGCTTTTTCGATTTCATCTAACAAGACCACACTATAAGGCCGGCGCCGGACAGCTTCCGTCAATACACCGCCTTCACCATAACCAACATAACCAGGGGGGGCACCTTTCAATGTGGATACCGTGTGTGCTTCCTGAAATTCACTCATATTGATGGTGATCAGATTTTGCTCTCCACCATATAACGTTTCGGCAAGAGCGAGCGCGGTTTCCGTTTTACCGACACCAGACGGCCCACACAACATGAAAACACCCACCGGTTTATTGGGATCGTCTAACCTGGCGCGTGAAGTGCGTACCCGTTTTGCAATTAACTCTAACCCGTGGTACTGGCCGATGACACGTTGGCTGAGGGTATCAGCCAACTGTAATATTGCATCGATTTCGTCTTTTACCATGCGATTGAGGGGAATGCCTGTCCAATCTGAAACAACGGAAGAAACAATATTGCTGTCTACGGCAGCAAAGATAAGGGGTTCTTCTCCTTGTAAGGTATTCAATTGTTGCTGTAGCCCTGACAGTTCAGTGTGCTTTGTTTCAAAGGCATCAGTTTCAAGGGTATCATTTTGGCTTTCATGCAATTGGGTTCGCAAAGCAATAATTTTATCGACCAAAGCCAGTTCTTGTTCCCAGCGTGCCTGTAATTGGACTTTCTCCGTTTCCAGATTGGCGAGTTCATGAAGAATGGCGGTCAGGCGTTGTTTATCACCGATACCGACTTTAATTTCTCGTTCGGCAATCTCTAGCTCAATTTGCAATGCGTCCATGCGATGGCGACAATCTTCCAATTGGGGAGGCTCCGCATATTGGCTGATTGCAACTCTGGCACAGGCTGTATCCAGCAAGGCGACAGCCTTGTCTGGTAATTGGCGGGCAGGGATATAGCGATGGGAAAGGCGTACAGCAGCTTCAATGGCTTCATCCAGCAACAGCACGTGATGGTGCTGTTCCAGTGCTTTGATCAGACTGCGCAGCATGAGTAGCGCCTTGTTTTCATCGGGTTCATGAACTTGAACCACCTGGAAACGACGGGTAAGGGCGGGATCTTTTTCGATATATTTTTTATATTCCGACCAGGTTGTGGCGCCCAGGGTGCGTAATTGCCCGCGAGCCAATGCAGGTTTTAACAGATTGGCGGCATCACCCGTTCCTTGTTGCCCCCCTGCACCAATCAAGGTATGAATTTCATCAATGAATAGAATGATTGGGGTGGGGCTGGACTGCACTTCATCGATCACTTTACGTAAACGTGACTCGAATTCTCCTTTGGTGCTGGCTCCGGCCTGTAACATCCCGATATCCAGTAACCAAAGCTGAACATCGCGTAAAGGTGGGGGAACTTCTTTCGCCACAATTTTCAATGCCAATCCCTCAATGATGGCGGTTTTACCAACACCGGCCTCGCCAGTCAGTAGGGGGTTGTTTTGGCGGCGACGCATTAGGATATCAATAATCTGACGAATTTCTTCATCACGTCCTGATACCGGATCAATTTCACCCTTGCGTGCACGGGCAGTCAGCTCTTGTCCATATTGTTGTAGCGAGGAAGTTGTTGTACTTTGCGGCGTTGTACCTTGTTTATCCATTGATACACTTGCCTGGGATTCATCGCTATCACCGCAAATACCATTGAAATGGTCGATCAGGGTATCCGCATTAATGTGGTCAAACTGAGGAGAAATGGATTTCAGTGCATTGTGTAAATTGAAGGTTTTCAATATCCCTATCAGCAAATGCGCACTGCGAATTTCATTGACACCAAATTTCAATGATCCATATACCCAAGCACGCTCTACGGCATTATCAATATGTTCAGAAAGATCGGAGATGGCACTGGCTCCACGTGGCAAGCGATCAAGCGCTGTAACAATGTCTTTAGCCAGCGTTGCTTCATCCAGTGAAAAATAACGGATAAGTTGCTGTAAGTCGCTATTTTGTTGTTGCAGGAGTTGATGCAACCAGTGAACTAATTCAACATAAGGATTGCCCCGCAGTTTGCAAAAAGTGGTGGCACTTTCTAAAGAAGTGAACAGGGTACGGTTCAGTTTGCCAAAGAGTACAGAACGACTGATTTCTGACATAGCGTATAATCCGTGATGGTGTTGACAGGTAGTGTTGACAGTGATTGGGGGTGTTGAAAGAGAGGGATCAACCAATCACTCCGGGTGGTAAATTAAATCCCCGCGATGGGGAGGGTGTTTATTCTCATCAGGCTCAATTTTGCCAAGCCAACTGTTTAACCCTAATTTTGTTGGTGCTGATAGATGAGTGCTTTTCACCGCTGATTGGTGGAGAATTAACCGGACATCCCATGCATACTCAATCCCCAGATATTGATAAACCCAGTCACGCAACTGCCTTGATTTAGAGCCTCCCGGTAAGAACAAGTCATATTCATCCATGCTTAGCGGGCCTAGTTCAATGCGAAACTTGTGCTGAATATCGTAGAGAGCAATGCCCAAAAAGGTTGATTTTCCCAACTGGGGCATGTTGCGTCCTGCTTTTAACTGAGCCTGATCCTGTGTTTCAATTTTTAGCCATTGAGGGATATTCTGTACCACTTTTAGTGGTATGTTGAAATAACAGGATAGAATTTTCTCCAACCCTTCCGCGCCATGCCCTTGGCGGGATAAATGCCCTGATAATAAATAACGGGCATGATCGTTGATAGTATCTGGTTTTTGTTGGGCGGGCAGCCCCATCCCCACCAGGCAGGAGAGATAATGGCAAAAACGTTGATTATCTTGGCGATCGAGGGATACGGTGGGTTGGGTATTAGCCCAGGCCCGGTAGAATAACAAGATTAATCTATGGTGAAATAGATTGGCGAATGCACCCAGAGTCGGATCTTGATAATTATATTGCCGCGTATGGGCATATTCGGTCATATGTAATGGTAATGGGCCATTGGGACCGAACAAGCCAAAACTGTAGATAAGTATGTCATACAGCTTTGAGTTTTCCCTTTGCTTAACGCCGGCAATAGTCGATGGGGCAAATATCATGGAAGCCTTTTGCCCCAATCGCAACAGTTCGTGTTTCGGTAATGGGGCTGAGCCAAGGGTATAATATGCCCCAGACTGGGCATCTATACGGCGCAAGGTTTGAAATAAGTCGAATTGCCACGGTGCCTGAGTGAGTTGTTGCCAAAAGTCATCCGGCAAACGACATAGGCGATGAATAGAAATAGCATTTTTTTGCATCTATTTTTTCTCTTATATCAATTTCTTGTCGCCCATGCGGGCAGGCCAAAAACCGATATTGCCGCGTTGCTGGCTATACAGTGTCATTTCAGTAAACGAGTTCATGGTGACCAGGCGTGAAAAGAGTTTTTCCAATACGCTGCCTAACAGCCAAGGACTGGTTCCCGCAAATTCTTGTTCATTTACTTCTATCCTAATGCTGACACCGCGGGCAAAGACAATTGGGCCTGGCTCAGGAACCCGTCGGTAAATCGTTTTTAATGAACAATGTCGGATACCATTGATTTGGCGGTTGACGGCCGGCTCTGCAAGGTTGGCATATAGGCTTAGCAATTGTCGTAATGCCTGCGTACCTTGTTCGTCATCTTTATCCATGAAATTCAGGTAATTCAGTTGGAGCTGGCTGATTAATTTCCAGGAAACTGAACCTTGAGCCAGGGCAGGGCGTGGAATTGTGGGTCGTTTGAGAAAGACAATTTGGTTGATAGGAATCGAATCTAGCATGGCAAAATTGTCGAGATCCTGTTGGCGCAGCATTGTCGATAAATCACGGTTGGTACACATGACATCGGCGGTGAGGAATTTGAGTTCATTGGGCCACGGGGTGTGTTGTTCATCAACAATAGAAACAAAGGCTTCTGTTCCGACATAACTGGTTCGGGTTCCGTAGTGACGGGCATGTGCAGATAAAATACGGGGTTCACGGCGCACAGAGAAGTAAGAGCCGTGATTGCCTTTATCGTCACTAAAAGTAGACCAAAATGGCCTGAATATTTGTGTTTCTTTGCGCTTGATGTCTGCGCCATGCAGACGCTGTACCGAAAAAATTTCGTAATCCAGGGGGCGAATATTATCGACAACTAAATGGTATTCACTGGTACTTTCTTCCACCGAGATCCGTTCCGTGATTTTAGGGAATAAATTAATGACGGGGGTACTGTTCAAGGCGAGGTAAGAGACATCCACTAAACGTTCCAGATCGGGATGGGTTTTATCCAAAAGCACGATTAACTCAAATTCACTTTTCTCTTTTGTCTTTTTCAGCAACGATTCCATGCCACTGATACTGAAGAATTGGAGACGTGCAGGAAAAGCAAAATATTCTTGGAGTTGCCGATAGCCACTGAAATTACGCGGATCATTGGGAAGTAATGATTGATCATCATCAAATCCTTCATGATGCGGAAAAATATCGGGCAGCACATGATATTGGGGAGTCTCACCCAGCGTCTGGCACACGATGCCTACCGAATGTTCCATAATCAGTTCCAACAATTGTTGGGATTGAAAATCCGTCCCTGAAAGAAAGAATACGAGTTTCTTGAGATTCAGTTCATTGAGGAAGAATTTACCCTGACAGCCGAGATGAATGCGTAGCGCACAGACCGCCCCATATTGATGAAGGTTTAAGGCGACGAGCGGGAGGTTAGCCGGAATTCTGCCAAGCTCAACATTTTTTAGGTGAAGCGGCTGTAAGGTCACATCTTGTGTGGTGGCATAGTGGAAATTGATGCCATCTTTTTTCAGGGGTTGACAGTGCATAATTGTGCCACGTGGCACTAAAAATCCGTGACTGATATCTCCCTTGCTGGTATCTGGCTTGAGTTCGACAATTGCCATTGAAGGTGTAGGCGATAAATAGTTAGGGTACAGCATTTCCAGTAATTGTTCGGAAAAGCGTGGAAATTCCGCATCCATTTTCAATTGGATACGGGAAGTCAGAAAAGCAAAACCTTCCATTAGGCGTTCAACATAAGGGTCGACAACGTCAATGCCATGCATTCCTAAGCGATTGGCGACCTTAGGGTAGAGTTCGGCAAATTCTTTGCCCATTTCCCGTAAATACATTAATTCACGGTTGTAATATTCAAGCAGTTTATTGTCCATAGCCCCTCTAGTGTCTTCGTTGTCTCGACCTTACCCGGCTTCTCTGATGGTGAAATAACCGTTTTCCAAATCGACATCACTACGGAACAAGAATTCCAGTGGCCAGGGAACACACCACAAGAACCCCTTTATTTCTATGGATAAGGTGTTATATAGGCTCAATGAATGGGTATCGGAGACACAACTCACTTCAAGCCCGTCAGGAATGATACGTGGCTCGAATATATGAATTGCGGTAATGATCCTGTGTTGAATATCTTCCCATTCTATTTCAGATAGGCATTTACCCGATAAGGGAGGCAAACCAAAGTTATAGACAGAATGGCGAATTTCTGGGAATCGACTGAGATCTTGCTCCGATTCACTATTGATATTATTGAGCAACCATTGCAAATCCCTTAGGAGATTCTGTCGTAAGGCGGTGTGCGATAGCAGGTAATTGTTAGTTGCCTCCTGTTTTTTATCAGGCTCATTATCGGTAAGCCTATCCAATAAAGAAGGCTGCATTTTATCTTTGGCAGTAATGCGCGTAGCATTATTGCGGTTATGATAACCGCCATGTAATAAAGTGACATTGTCATTCATGGATTACCTATTCGCCATTATGATTGGGAGTTTTTATATCGGTTAACTTCTTTTTCATAGGCCTGCAGGAAGTTTTCACCAAACAGCACCGGGTCTTGTTCAAACTCTTTTGCCGTCTTTTGATAATATTTGATGAGGTATTCCCACATAGAGGCTTTGTTGCTGCTCGATAACAACGGCAAACGCGACAAGCAATCGTCTTCTCGTGCTTTTTGCTCAAGAATAGCTGGATGGAATGAATGCAATATATCTGCCGTAATGGCACGCATACCCGCAATCATGCCTAATTGGTGTGCCTGCAACTCGATTAAAATGTCACGGGTTGCCTGCTCAAGTGGCATAAATCCGGGTAAATGATTGCCAAGCATCAGTGCCAAGATAGACTGGCCAGAAGGCAAAAGTTTAAATGGATTGTTGGCGTCAGGCAGGAATTGGGGCTCGGCTGCATTTGCTTCGTGCTTGAGTTGGGTACGTAAGGTGTTGAGCGTAACGATACCCTGGGTTAACTGTCTGACTAACAGTCCTAATTGATACATATGTTGTTCATCAAACTGTAGCCTGCTGATCTCTTTTAGTCCCATACCATCCACTAATGCCGCCAGTAATGCCCCTTCCAATTTGACATTGCTGGCTTGATTCTCATATGCGTCTTGGTGGTTGTGTATATCTTGATCTTGGTAATAATTTTGGAAAATTCCCTTTTTTGTTTCCCTAGGCTCTATAGGATCGCTTTTGGGTGTCTTAACTGGCTCCTGGGGGATTGTTTCTGTTGCAAAGAGCGGAGGCAGGTCAGATGATGGGATTTTATTTTGATCCGCTATCGGCTCAGGGGGTGTTTCTGGGGGTTCAAATAATTCAAATGGATTCGAAAACGGCTGGGGTTTAGAAATCGTCCCGTCACCCACGGGGTTCAATGGTACGGCGTTGTCCAATATCTGGTTCAACAGATCATCATTTTTAGCTGACGGTGCAGGCTTAATGTGTTTGTCGGAAAACAGTGCCAGTGGGTCAACTTCCTGCTTATTATCATCTTGATCATGGTATTGCTCATCACGCGGCAATAATGTGGTAGGTGTATGGTTATTCAGTATATCTTCCTGTTGAAAAGTGGTATCTGAATTAAACATGGCAATCGGATCTGTCGCCCGTAATTGTAGGGCATCAAGATCGGTTGTGGCCTCAATTTGAGCCAGTGGGTCAATGGGATTTCGTTCTTTATCGTATTGGCTTGTTACCAGAGGATTATTCTCGTCCAGTTCCTGTTTAATCTGGTCTGGTTTATCTTGGTGTAAATCATCAGGTGTCGGGAAAGCCTGTTCAAGATCGTCCCAAATTTCACTGGGCGTTGGCGGGTATCCGGTGTTGGTCACTTGGTTGGGAAATTGTTGTGACGAGTTTTTTTTGATATCAATGATTTGGATCTGATAATTACCAATATTTAGCCTATCACCATCACGGACTTCAACCTGGCGTTTGGGAGCCAGGGGGATCATGTTCAGTAAAACATCTGAGGCAGCGCCTTGATTGTTTATCCGGCATTCTCCATCAACAGAAATGGAGACAATAACCTGCAACCGGGCAATGGCCTGTTCTTCATCGGGCAAATACCAATTATTTTCCGTACTGCGACCGATTGTGCCTCCTGGGGGAGAAAAGTCACAGCTTAGTTGTGGTGGTTGGCTTGAACCAGAATTCTTAACAATGGTGAATCTCATAAGCATGGATACCTATTGTTATGGATGAAATGTTAGGGGTTAAATGTTAATAATAACAATAAATTATGAGATAATTCATCGAGAAATAAGTGGAAAAGAAAGCCTTCCTGCGGGCGCCCACAGGAAAGCTGTTAATGTGGTTTATGCGTATTAACCCGCTTTATTGGCATATGCATCCCATTCATAGCTGACTTCAGCACCCTTAGCACCTGAGCCATATTCTTGAGAGAAATAACTTTCTTTATGTTTTTGGAAAGCCAGATGGATAGAGGCATAAAATCCTTCACTCCCATAGGTCAGGCTGGATTTAGCCACTAAGGCATTTGTCAAAGCGAGTGTATACCAAGGTTGTTGTGTGCCCCCTTGTCGACGGACATTAAGTTTCACCTCCTTGATATGTGTTCCTTTAACAAGGTACTGGCGCAAGGTGATAGAGGATTTGTCAAACAAGAGATCCAACGACAGGCCAGAGACTGTCACAATACCTGCACCTAGCCCGGTATTTTGGGCGTGTGCGTTGATACTGTTCGCCATTTCAAGTGAAAACGATCTGACCGCCGTCCAATCTTTGAACTCGTTATCACCTGATTCTCCTTTAACATCAGTAAAATTAATAAATGCATCAATACCAGGAATAGACATAATTACCGCCTTATTGAGTTGAATGAAATGAATCCAATAAATACATATTGGTGTTATGCATAAGGATCTATGCGTATTTTGAAATTCAAGGGTAGGGAGGTCTTAGAGAGTAAGATGCGTCTTATATCTCCCCGCGGCGCGGGGAGATATAAACACCCACATTGGCTTGCAATCTGCAACTTGAAGTTGGACTGGTATACAGGTAAAGACTGTTCTTTAACATGTTAATATCAGGTTCCTTTTAAGGAAGGGAGTTTTGAGACTAAACGCAGAGAAACGGTCAAGCCTTCCAATTGATAGTGGGGACGCAGGAAAAATTTAGCTTGATAATAGCCAGGGTTACCCTCTATGTCCTCTACCAGAACCTCTGCTGCGGCTAGCGGTTTTCTCGCTTTGGTTCCCTGTGATGAGTTGATCGGATCACCATCAACATAATTTATAATCCAATCATTAAGCCAACGCTCCATATCTGAACGCTCCTGAAAAGTCCCGATTTTGTCGCGCACGATACATTTCAGGTAGTGGGCAAAACGGCAGCAGGCAAATAAGTAGGGCAGACGGGCAGCCAGGTTGGCATTGGCGGTCGCATCCGGATCGTAGTATTCTGCCGGCTTTTGCAAGGATTGGGCACCGATAAAGGCGGCCATGTCCGTATTTTTGCGGTGCAATAACGGAATTAAACCATTTTGTGCCAATTCTGCTTCACGCCGATCACTAATGGCTATTTCAGTCGGACACTTCATATCCACGCCACCATCATCGGAAGGAAACGTGTAGCAAGGCAAGTTTTCTACAATACCGCCGGATTCTACACCACGGATAGACGTACACCAGCCATACAGCTTAAAAGAGCGGTTAATGTTGACCGCCATGGCATAGGCGGCATTTGCCCAGGTGTAGTTACCATGGGTTGGGCCTTCCGTATTCTCCTCAAAGTTGAAATTATCAACGGGATTGGTGAGGGCACCATAGGGCAGACGGGAGAGGAAACGAGGTAACGCCAATCCGATGTAACGCACGTCTTCTGATTCACGTAAACTGCGCCAAGGTGCATATTCCGTGTTTTGGAAAATCTTGGAAAGATCCCGTGGATTCGCTAATTCCTGCCACGATTCCATTTGCATAACACTCGGTGATGCGCCTGAAATAAATGGACAGTGTGCTGCCGCGCTGATTTGTGCCATCTGGCGCAGAAGTTCAACATCCGGCGCGGTATGGTCGAAATAGTAATCCCCCACCAAACAGCCGAAAGGTTCGCCACCAAATTGACCATATTCCGCTTCATAGATCTTTTTGAAAATCGGGCTTTGATCCCAACTAACACCTTTGAAACGTTTTAGTGTGTTACCTAATTCCTTTTTGGAAATGCACATCACACGGATTTTCAACATCTCATCGGTTTCTGTATTGTTGACCAAATAGTGCAAACCACGCCAGGCACCTTCCAAGGTCTGGAATTCTTTATGGTGCAGAATATGGTTCATCTGCTGTGATATTTTGGTATCAATTTCAGCAATCAATGATTGGATAGTTCGGTAGGTGTCGCCAGAAATAGTGACCGTATTTTCCAACGCCTGTTGTGCCAGTGTTTTCACCGCATTCTCAACGGCACTGCGGGTATGATCACTTTGCGGGCGAAATTCCTTATTCAGCAATGCACTGAGTTCATCAGGGGTATACTCTTTTGAGACCAGTGCTTGTTGAATCTGGGTTTCTTGTTCGGTTGGGTTCATCAATTACTCCTTATCTTCAGTACCTTCTCCTGAATGACTATCTTCAGGATTTGGAGCTTCCGCCAAGGATTTCAGCAGGGCGGGGTTTTGCAATATCTCGGCAATCAGTTTTTCTGCGCCGTTTTTACCGTCCATATAAGAAAGCAAATTTGCCAGTTGAGTACGTGCTTCCAGCAATTGGGCTAAGGGCTCTACCTTTTTGGCTATGGAATCGGGTTGAAAATCTTCCATATTTTCAAAGGTTAAATCGATATTTAACTTGCCATCACCCGTCAGGCTGTTTTCAACCTGAAAGGCAGCCCTGGGCTTGATTGAACTCATACGCTCATCAAAGTTGTCAATGTCAATTTCCAAGAACTTGCGATCATTGACGTCGGGTAAGGCTTCGGCGGGTTTTCCTGCCAAGTCAGCCATCACTCCCATAACAAAGGGTAATTGGACAGTTTTCTCTGAACCATAAAGTTCAACATCGTATTCAATCTGTACGCGAGGAGGGCGATTCCTTGCGATAAACTTTTGTCCACTGGATTTCATAACAAATTCTCCATTACTGGCTGGATCACTAAGTTGATACCCTTTTATCTTTAAGCCGCAGTTCGGTAAGCGTGACGTACACGTATCTTGGCCATATAGCCATACAATCGTTAGCTATATATCTCAAGAGACGTTCACTTCTTCATCAGGTTGCGGCTAGAAAATGGCTGGGTATAGGGGATTCGGCGGCAAATAAATGAAAGGGTTAAAGTAAGGACTCATTAATCCGTATCAGGGTTATTCGGGCGGCCGAAAATGGTTTCAAGCTGATTTAAGCCTTCTGGAACAAGATCGTAGATAATATTGATAAAATCGCTGTCAATCAGCCGTAGAATGCGGTCAATCATTATCGGAGCCGGATGGCTTGGCTCATGTTTAAGAAAATAAATTTTGGCTTTTTCCAATAAAATTCGCGCCTCATCACGGTCACAGACTTCGATCTCGTGCCAATAGGGAAAAACACCCTTTTCAGGTGGTGTAAGGGGTGTTGATGCGGCTGTTTGTTCTGTTGCCGTTTGTTGTTGCATCAGGGGCGAGGAATGAAATGTTCCCGTGTTGGGGGTGCCTATTCCTGATTTATGACTGGAGTAAAATTCAATGATGGTATCTAACTGCTTTAAAAAATGCGGCAATTCAGGCACATGAATGTCGGATAAATTGTGGCGAATAATTTCAATCAGGGCCGTAAGTTGTTGGCGAATGGAGATGATTGCCAGAATCTCAGGGCTATTAGGTTGTTGTTTCAATTCATTAACTAATCGAGTGCGTCCGCCAGTATAATCTTTGATTTCTGTTACCGTACCATTAAGCAGTAAGCAAACTTCCTGTAATGACAATTCTGTCGGAACACTTCTGAGTATTATTGAATCTTGGGCGCTTATTGTACACGGAGAACCGTCTTCAATAGCGGCCAGAGTGTTTAAGCGAAATAAGGGATCATATTCACCATTGAACTCCAGTTTTGGCCATGCCTCTTCCCAATAGCGCTCCAGGGTCTGGCGGAGTAAAACGAGGCCATCGGCATACCCACATATTCCCCGTATACTTAACCATGCTTGCATCAGGGCGATGATGACCCGCAGATCTTTAGAACGGGACAGCAAGAGAATGGCTTTTTTTTCTACCTCTATCCAGTTGGGTGGCTCAGCTGGGATGAGTACATCGCCAAACTGCTGTTCGGGTTTTTCGATGAGGATCTGCTCTAAGGCCAGAAATTCATTATCGTATTCGAGGTTTTCCCCGCAGGGAAATTCCGCACTGATTGGGGAGAGTAAAGCATCAATATTCATAGTATTTTCAGCTTGTATTTGGTTCAAAGTGGAAATATTGGTCAGGCTAGTTGAAACAATTTTGGGTTTGGGCACGAAAAACGAGGGAGACTAAATGGGCTGAAAATGCTGTTTGGGGTAAACTCCAGCAAGACAGTATGACCACTGATATCAAATTTTGCCCATAAACTCATATCACTAGCATAGGATGACTTTTCTGTCTTATCATGCCTGATACGTTTTGCCTGATCCAACAATCGGTTCAGTGCCCAGAACCCCGTCGTTGATAAATTCGCGGTAGTACCATCATTTAAATTCAATTGCATGCGAACCATATTGTTTCTGGCGGGACCTGGCCAGTTAATCAGTTGTAAAAGTTGCGGGCCGTGGCTGTATTCTAATTTCTGCCCATCGACATCCAGCACCATACTTAATATGTCGTTATCCATGCTGACTGGACGAACCATAACGTGAAACAGTGGCGTTGGCGTTCCGCTGGTAAATAACGTATCACGGATAACTTGCGCCTGTTGAAAAGGTTGGAGTAACGCTGTCCCGCCAGGCAAAGGCTTGCCATTCACGCCGGGCATAAATTGCCATTTTGGTAAGGTCGTATCGACTTTATCCTCTAAATTTTTCTGGAAAAAACTGTCCATTAAGCCGGTTGAGGGAGCGAACATCCGCGCCATGTCATCAGGCCTGATGTCTCGCTGTGCGTTCGGCATCAATGGGTAGCGATTGGCAATCGCTTGATTGCAAAAGCGGCCAATTTCTGCATTGAGGTGTTTACCGACATTTTTCATATCACTCATCTGGGTATCGCTACTGGCACCCACTGCGAGCGAGGAAACCATGCCGTTGAACGGCGTAGGCAAAAGTTCTGATGTTGTTTGTAACTGAGTGATAATCTTATTGGGAGGCAAGGGCATACCTGTATTAGTTGCATTTCGTACTGATGTTAAATACAAATATAATTCACCGATTTCTTTTAACGTTTTATCAAAGGGGATACTTTGGCTATTTTTATTTAGTCTTGTTGCCAGCTTAATTAATTGTGCAAAGTGCACTTCTAATTTTTGTTCTGATGTCGGTTGGGCATGATATGCGGGTATTTGTTTGATGATTTGGTTGGGCACTAATTTTGTCAACTTCCCTGATTGATTCTTTACGATCTTGTTGAGCTGCTTGGTATTATTGTCATTTTTATTCAACGTGACATTTTTACTGACATTAATTAAAAGGTTACGCATCGGTGAATCAAAAGAAGATAATAAACGCGCTGTGTTGATCCGTTGTTCTAAACTATCGATATTTCTCAGGCGAATATCCTCCAAAAACGTGCTCCACTGATCGATATAGTCGTCAATATAGAATTGTTTAACGAGTGATTTGATCTCTTCATCGGCCTGCTTTTGGGTATAAGTACCGAGTACCCAATTATCTTGCGAGTACAAAGTGGTTAGAAAAGTATTGAGATTTTTCTCAAGACCTTGCTTATAACCGGCTGGGGTGAACATACCCGGTATGCCATCCGTCATGGGTGCACCACTAAGGCGCGAAAAAACGAATTCAGCCTGGGGACCCGCGAGGGTTTCCAAATTTACGGGAGCTAGATTGGGATCATCAATTAATTTTTCCTTCAAATAATTATAGGCACGTTGTGCGGGGGGAATACTGCTAATTAATGCCTGTTTTTTTTCGACCAGATAGTCGTCACGAATAAAGGGCGATGTGACAACCTGGTTATCTAACAGCTGGCTGATGTGCCCCTCAATTTGTTGCAACTGCTGTTGGGTTGTATCGTCTTTTAGGTGGTTTTTCAAATATTGCATGACCCAATTATGCAGAAACTGACCATCATAATGTTTAGGCAGGTATAACATTTGGTAAGCCTTTAGCGTATTGTAGCTTTTCTCTATGTCATCATTGTTATCATCATGCATCTGGTGCGTGATAATAGCCGCTATTTGAGGCAACAATAATGTATGTAGTGCTTTTTGATATAGGGATTGGCTGGCCTCACTGATTTGTTTACCACTATATAGCCCCATCCGATAGGATAAGGGGGGCTTTTCCAAGGAAAAACTATGGCTTTTATCTAGATAGGACAAGGCATTTAAAATGGGAAGTAAGGCATAAATATCATTGGAATTTTTCTTTAATTTATCGCCTTGTGCCACAATTTCTGGAATTTTGTTTTGCACTTCCATCAGGTAATTTTTGTTATTGTTGTAGCTGGTCAACAGTAAATTCGCTGCCAATGCCAGTACTGCAACCGAAACAAGATATCCCAATCCGGCCAGAAGGCGTTTTCGATATATCCACCAGCGGTTATAACCGGCAATGCCTGCTTCCTGAAAGATATTTTCCAGTAGATTTTTCAGAAAATAAGTTTGGTGGGTCGGGGGTTTTGTTCCTTTATCATTATCCCATGACATGGCATCGCTATTGTTATCTGTCGGTAACTGAAAATTGTCGTTAAGTTTTGCCATAACATTGTCAAAGGTTACCCCTTCTTGTGTTCCACTGGTGAAATAAATCCCTCTTGGGTAGTAAGGTATTTCGAATCCTGACTTTGCAAATACAATTTCAAGGTATTGCGCAATCAGTGGGCGCAGGGACGTAACTTCTTGTGGGAACAAATAACTTTCAGCACATTGCCGTGAATGAGGTTCGTTTAACAGAATAGAAGGTAACTCAGCATCTAATCGCAATTGTAATTGGTCATATTGTTGCTCAAAGATTTCATTCAGATTAAAGTCAAGGGCTTTATTCCATTTATCTTGTGAAAAATTATCCCACGGGAAATTGAATCCCCAAATTTGCTCACGAGCTTTTTTGTCAAAATGGGCGAAATACGCACTAAACCCTTTTAACCGATCCGTTTTGGTCACCATGATGTAAATAGGGAGCCGTATCTTGAGTTGTTCATGTAACTCTGTCAGGCGCCTGCGCAGCATATAAGCCTGCTGATCCCGTTTTTCCGTTGAGGCGCTCAGTAAATCTTCCACACTGATAGTCACAATGACGCCATTGAGGGGTTGGCGGATACGGTACTTTTTCAACAACCTGATGAAATTTTTCCATTCATCGGCATCTTGCTGATGGAGACTGTCCTGTGTGGTATAGCGGCCTGCGGTATCGAGTAGGACCGCTTTATTGGTGAACCACCAATTACAGCTATCCATGCCTTGCATGCTGTACAGTGCCGATTTACCAAGATAGTCCGATAGCGGAAAATGTAAGCCAGAATTTGCCAGAGCGGTTGTTTTACCCGAATTGGGCGCGCCGATAACCAGATACCAGGGTAATTGATAGATATATTGGCGGTTGAAAAAGTTTATCCAGCTTGGTTTATTTTTGTTATACAAGCCAGAAAAATAGGCTTTTTTCAATAACTTTGCTGAATCAGAAAAACGTTCTGCTAATGTAATATGTTGTTCACTCTGCTGTTTTTCCTTGTTCTCATCCTGAGTGATATTCAATTGCTTGGCCAGCTTCTGGTTGAACCATGCCCGGTACAGCCTTGGCGTGACTTGACTCAGTAACCAAATAAAGAAGAAAGAAACAATGGTTATAATCCGTGCCGCTTTTGTCTCAAAAGGGAGCGAATGACCAATAGAAATAGTCGGGCCAATAAACCAGATAACGAAAGCAATAACCGTTGTCCCTAAAAAGCTCCATGTTAATCGACTGGTAATGATAGAAAAGAGTACACTCAACATGATCTTAGTTTCCTTCTATCGGTTGATTTACAGGAGAAACTAACAGTGTGATTTCGACTCGCCTGTTTTTAGCCCGATTACCCGGCGTATTATTGGGAACCAAAGGATCGCGGGCACCTCTTCCCTCTGTGATGATTCGTTCTGGTTGGTTCAGGTAAGGCTGAAGCGCTTTTTGTACAGATTTAGCTCTCGCCAGCGATAAAGAATAATTGGATGAAAAGCGGGCGTGACGGCTGTTAATGGGAACATTATCGGTATACCCGACGACCAGGATTTCTCCGTTAAAATGATCCAATGCCTCAGCAATACGCCTGATGACATCCAAATATCGGTGTTTAACCTGAACAGAACTCGTGCTGAACAAACCATCCCCCTGTAACGTGATCACGCTTTTGTCAGGCATGTCAGTAACATTTAATAATCCCGCAGCCACTTCCTCTTGCAACATGCTTTGCAGGTTCAGGGTGGGGTGGGCAGATGGCAACACTCTGTTGCTGACAATCACATCGGGTAAATGAGTCTGGTAGATTTTTGCCAAAACGGGGTTAATTGTGTCGTTCAATCGCCAATTCAAGCCTATATATAAGATACAGACCAAAAAAATTAATATTGTTGTAGAGATCCATATCGATAAAGAGAAATGCCAAGATTTATTTGGCACAGTGATGGCTTGTACTTGTTGTGACAATTCGGCCGGGTAGTTGCCTCTCATTGAGTGTATTAACTGAAACAAACGTTGTTTCACGGTTTCTAATTGAGTACGTCCGTTATCCATGACTCGATAGCGTCCTTCGAATCCAAGTTGGAGACAGAAGTTAATGAGCTCTAAGAGGAACAGGTTATCTTTTGGATTTTGTGATAATTTGGCTAACAGCTGGAAAAATTTTTCTCCCCCCCATGTTTCATTGTGAAAAGTGACGAGCAGCCCACTGCCAGACCAAACACTGCGCAGTCCCCAAGGCGTGAGTGCAGCCGCTTCATCCAATGCAGTACATAAACAGTAACGTGCGCCAATGATCACTTCATAGGGCAAGTTGGCTTGCTGGCATTCTACTTCAAAGCGCCGGATTTCATTGATCAATTGCTGACGTAAATTGGCGGGATCAGGGTGAACAAGCGAATGCCGGATTTGAGGAATAGTATTTAACAATGGGTTTGCTGCAAAAACCAAAGGATTATGATTGCCATCAATAGAAAGCCTTTTATATCCGGTTTCTTGCTTCTCTTGCGTCATTGGCTTTGTTACCTCGATTTTTCCTGATTACGGACAGCCCAAAACTCAATTCTTAAGCCAGGGAAATCACCGGCCAAGTGCAATGCAAAGCCGCTGGATTTCTCCATTTGTTTCCATAAGTCACCTTCTTTTTCTAATTCAAAATAGACATAACCTGAATGCCAGGGAATTTGCCTGGGTACGGATGGCATTGCCCGCAGCGAGATGCCGGGTAATTGCAATTGAACCAATTCACGTATACGTCCAACGGGGGCAATTTTCATTTGGGCTGGGAAATTGCTCACCAGCATCTCATTCGCAACATCAGCATGGACGGCCAGAATAAAGCTGAACATATTTATCATATTGGCGTCGGGCAAGGTCGCAATATTCAAACCATGGGAGTATTCCGTTAAGGGTAACTGAATGGCATGTTCTTCCAGAATGATGGATAACCCTTGGCGCAATTGGAACATGAGCTGATTGAAGCACCGTGTTAAATTGTCATGATCATAGGAGGGTAAATCCTCTCCGGGTATACGGCGTTGGGAGAATGTCGCTAATTCCGTGGCAAATTGTAACCACTCACTGAATAACCGTTCTGGATGCAGTAATGACAGGTTTCTCATATGGCTCACCTGACCACTATAGCGATTCAACAGTGACAACAAGAGAAAATCCATAATCTCTGAATCGTGGTATTGGCCTAATTGTAGCAGGCGTTGGCTAATTTGTTGTCGGCGTTGCTCTAGCAAGTCTTGTATATCTTTGATAAAGGTGGATAGTTGTGGACTTGCATGGCAGTTAAGCACGGGAGGAATAAACAGTGGATCAAGGTGGATTTTTTTGTCATTTGTTTTATTCATGACATGCACAAGGCTCAATGCCGTCCACTCAGGGGTTAAATCAGATTCCAGCATCAGGCGCAAACGCATTTTGCCAAATTGGATTGCCGCATTACCAACTGACATGGCATTAAAGTCGTTGACTTCAGTTTCAAAGCTGACAAAGCGTGCTAAAGAGTCGTTTTTTTCACTGAAAATAACTTCTTCTTTTCCTCGCCGGAAAGTGGGTAAAGCCAGAACAACATGGTTATCCGACGGGTTTTCACCAAGCTGTAAAGGGGTCGGGGCATCGGTGGCATCAAAACTAAAGGGGGTTCCGTCAGGAAAAATACCACAGGCTGTGGAAAGACTGACTTTGCCCAGATTAAGTGATTCTTGATCCCATTCGAGGGTCAAAAAGCCCCAATAGTAAGGATTCTGTGCTACCCCCCAGTCACGAATATAGGCTTCCAAATAGTTTTCGGCCTGCTGGAAGTGGTGGGGGCGCAAAAACATCCCCTCTGTCCAGATAACTTTTTCTGATCTATTCATTATTTTTTTCAGCTCCTGCCACGCAACTTAAGTGACATTCTTTAATGAGACTTAAGCCATGATTAGTGACTTTTACGCACACCCGTAATTCGTCAGAAGGAGAGCGCCAGAACTCGTAAAAAGAGGGTTTTTCAGGTACAGGTACGGGAAATGAAATACGCCATTTTTTGCCATTTAATTCCTTATACTCAGCGATAAGCCCAATATAATTGGCTTCTGGTTGGCTTTTTTCCAATAGGCAATGCGTGGCTTGGGAAGGGCGTATAAATAACTGGTTCTTATTAACCAGCTTATCGCCCAACATATTCTTCCGGGCATTGTCTTGCAGGGAAAAAAAGTCGGCAGACATAAACTCTTCATTAGATTTTAATAAAAAGATGTCTATTTTCATCGGTGCTGAATTATTCACATTAGGTTTTGTATCGAAAATTAATCGATAGGGAGGTGCTTTTTCCTTTGATGAGCAACCGGTTATGACTATTAGCGCTGTGATTATCGGTACTATGGATAGGAAGCCTCCCTTTTGCCACAGCTTGATTGGATTTAAACCCTTTTTTGCCGCTTTCTTTCTGGGGGAAAGAGATGTTGTCATAATATTAGTCGAAGCCTATTTAGACATATACCAATCTAACTTCAATATGCGTGTGATTTCTCCCCGCGAAGCGGGGAGATATAAGACGCATCTTGAAAGGCGACTGGTATAATATTCTTTTAATAAAGAAAAAATAAAAATATCAGGCAGCAATGATCAGGACTTTTGTTTGGCTGGGAGCAATGCGTGAACCCATGGCATTCGTTGAGTTTTGCATGGTAGAGCTTGACATTCGGGTGACCGGAGAGCCTTTAATCAAGACGGAGTTGGCACCCATAGTATGACGGGCAGGGCCCATTACGGTGCCAGAAGCTACGCCAAGGTTGGTGCCGGCATTATCTCCTGTTGTCATTGGTATGGTTGTGGCCAGATTATGGGCTGGACACCCCATAAATAGAATGTTAATTGCATTGCTTATACCGGTAACGCCTTGTGCCATATTGGGGTAAGGCACAGGAACAGGCGTAAACATTGGGGTCAGGCAAACATCGGGAGTGGCGATATCCATTCCACCGCCTTGAGTGTTAGCAAACATAGCCTTTTTCCTTTAGCAGAAATGAATTAGCCGATATGAATTTGTTCAGCATCGATTTTGGTGATGGCTTTTGCAGAGACAATCGTCTGTTGAGCATGCAATCGGGCATAGTTTTCAGCTTGCATATCTAACTGGCCAGCACGAACCTGCTCTGTTTGGGTTGTATGGCGAAACAGGTGATGGCTGAGTTGCGTGACTGTTTTCCAGAGAGATTCGAGCTGATTGCCGACCAAACGAGTGACGGATACCCATGCAGACAGGGATTTCCCGCGGTATTGCATTTCACTGATATGGCAATTTCCCTTGTTGGCGGTGATCGCAAATCCGTTGCTGTGCATACTTAAGTTTCCTTGTGAAACGATGGAAAGATCACCGGGGATACTGATTTCAGCGGGTTGCTGCTGCGCCCGTTCCAATATGGCTAATATCCAGAGTTGATTATTGATTTTAGTCATCAGTACCGTATCTCCCATGCTGGGCGTCAACAGGCAACTGGCAGCTTGCCGGCAATGCCAGCCACGATGGTTATTGCTTTCCGCCATAAAGCTACCCCCTTGAAGAATATCAACAATTTGGCCTGTCATCTGCTGCAATGGCTCAGTGGTCAGGGTAGTAGTAAAGGGGGATGGGGAAAGCGCATAAGAAGGCTTAGTCATTTTGATTCTCCCGATTAAATCTTGTTATGTTGCATACTCCACTCTTCAGCGGCAAACAGCTCAGGATCATTTTCCAGAATCCCCTGACGGTCAGAGAACATGGCCCCAACTTGTTGGGTACGATGAAACAGTGTTCTCGTGAAGTGAGCCGTGCGAAAATCACTGTTGTTAACGTTGGCATAGGAAAAATCCGCGTAAGGCATATGACAACCCGTAAATTGTGCATTCACTGCATGTACCTTGTGCATGACGGCCAATGCCAGATTACTGTGCCGGAAATCGGCAGATTCAAGGCATGCACCGATAAAAAGGGCTTGTTCAAACCCGCTGTTTTTACAACAGGCCAGGGTTAAATCCGCGTCGATAAATAACGCCTGAGTTGCATTGGCATTCGATAATGAGGCATTTTTTAAAATCGCATTTTTGAAATTGCAATTATTCAGTATGGCATCATTGAAATTGGCGGATTCAAGCTGGCTTCCCATAAACTGGCACGCTTTAAGGGTTTGTTTATGGAAATTTTGCTGACGTAAATCACATTCAAAAAAAGTGGTTTTGCCAAATTCAGTGGCAGAAAAATCGCTTGTCCGTAAATCCTGACGAAAAAACGTGACTAAAAAATAGTGACCATGGCTAAATTTTGTGTGATCCATGGATGAGGAAAGAAAGGTGATCCTATCAAATTGACTGTGGCTGAAATCCGCATATTGCAGTGAACAAGATAAAAACTGGGTATTCTTTTGTTTTGTCGCCGTAAATTGTGTTTTTTTTAAGACAGATTGATTAAATACAGTGTCTGTTAATGCGCTTTCATTGAAAACGGCTCGCCCAAGATTGCACTGTTCAAATGTATTTTGCTCAAGTGTGGAAGAGGCGAAATTTACCCCTTCTGCCTGGCACTCGATAAACGTGGACTCTTTTATTAAAGCATGGGATAAATCAGCGCCTGAAAAATCGACTTCTTTAAAAATACCCCTGGATAACTCACGCCCGGCCAAGGCGATATGTTGCAAACTGATTTTTTCAATAATCTCACCATGCTTGATTTTGTTTACCAGTTCATCGAGCGTCAGTAAACTCATATCACATCCTTATCTCGTTTGGGCAAGGTCTTGGTGCGCTTAATATAAGCATTCGTGATTGAGGTTGAATCACTGATAATCGATTGGGACATATCAGTACGAAAGAGATTGGCTTCGCGTAAATCTGCCTTATTGAAGCTGCATTTCTGCATAAATGCGCCCATCAAGTTGGCGTTATTCAGTAACGCCCCGCTAAAGTCTGTTCTAATAAAGGTATTTTTTCCTGCATCAAGGTACTGCATATTCGCTGACTGGCAGTTGGATTCACTGAGATCACTGTTATTCAGGGTCGTGGCATAGAATGTCGCATTGACCAGGGGAATTTGGCGTAGGTTGCATTCCGTCAAGGTGGCATAGCTGAAATCGGCTTGATTAAGCTCACTGTCCATAGCAAAGGCGCAGGTCAGCAACGTGGCTGAATGAAATCGGATACCGTTTGCTTCCGTTTCCACCCATGAACAACTTTCCAGCTCGGCATGATCAAAAATGGCTTTTTGTAGCTTGCACTTAATAAATGAAACTTTATTCAGATTTGTGTGGTTGAACTTGAGTGCAGGAAGTTCGAGTTCCATAAACGTACAGTTCTGCCATTGTGAGTATTGGAATTGGCAATGTGTAATGAAAATTTTTTGCAAGAGCAGGTCGGTCAATATGGCATGGTCAAAGTGACAATGATCAAACCGGGTTTCTTGTAATTGGGTTTCGGTGAAACGTGCAGAAGAAAAGTCACTTTGTTCACATTTAGCCAGCGATAGGTTGGCATTATCGAATTTGGCTGCACGTAACGAAGCGTGGCAAATTTCGGCTCTGGCTAGTATGGCTTCGTTGAAATTGGCGCCATCCAGTTGGCAATGATTTAAGCATGCACTTTCCAACAAGGCGCGATTGAAATTGGCTTCCCGCAGATCCATACCGGACAAATCAGCGCCGGTAAAATCCATTCCAGTGAAATTTCCGCCTTCTTGCATGATTTTTTGTACTCGTTTTCGAATGATTTGTGACAGGCTGCCTGTCAGGCGCGGGGCAGGGCTTTGTGTCTGTACCGAAGATAAATACATTGCGTGTAATGATTGTTCGATTTGTGCCAGCTCTTTGTCATTGAAACCCATCTGCTGTTTTTGTTGTTGTAACATATCCCGCATCTGATGCAGGTTTTCTGGCCCGGTGGCTTGTGACTCACTCGTCGATTTTTCAATATCAACCCCTTTTTCTGTCCCTAAGGCTTTCATTTCTGCTTGTTGCAATTGGGCTTCAGCCTGTTTTTCAGCAGAATATTGTTCGATTTTTTCTATGAACTCCGGTAATTCATCCAGCTTCGGCTGGGAGGGGAAGGGGGGATCTGTTTCCGCCGGGAGATAGGTATTGATATCGTAACCATATTGATCAAGTTGTTCTTGTTGTTGCTCCCGCAGGCGTTTTTCATGATTTTTAAAATCTTGTAGCAAGGGTGAGTCACCAGCAGGTTGTTCGGTATCCAGCCATGGGCCAATAATCTCTTCAGCGATAAGATCTTTTTCCCGAAAACTGTATAAGGCCCCTTTTTCTTTATCCAGACGTTGTTCAACAACCCGCAAGTAATGCTCCGTTGAACGGGGTTTATCGCCCAATTCCAGTGCTGATACCATTTGCAAGACATCCTTGGCGTCATCTTCATTAATTTGTGTGCTGCCATGCCAAATGAGGATCATTTTTTCCAGGTGAGGAAAAAACCACACGGTGGTATTACGCATGAGAATTTCTTCAAAAATCTCCTCATTGAGACGTAATCGTTTGATAAAGCAACGTGCTTGCCATGTCGGCAAAACACCTTGCTGGACAGGCTTTTCTGGATGCATATTCCAAATACGCCACTTCGCTTGCTCAGGCAATGTGGTGTTTTCTTCCCACCATTGATCTTCGGGGGCGGCATTAAATAACCGCCAATCAATGTCATTGGAAAAACCGGGGAATTCGTTTTCCAGCCATGCCTTGTCATATTTTTTTCCAATACGGCTAAAACGGCGTGACCAGATAAAATCTAAGGGGCAAAAACTTGCCGGAACAGGGGTTTCCGGCTGTGAAGTTAATTGTCGTTGCGATATCAATCGATTATGCAGTGATTCAATGTTAGGCAGACGATGGATTTTCATCCCATTGCCCAGCTCTTCTGGATTGAAACCTATTCCGTGCGGATTTTCCTCATAGCCTTCGCCGCCGAAAGCTCGACTCCAGTCCAACCTCATCTGCTCAAAAGGCTGTGGTTTTGAGGGCGAATCATCGATCCAATGGCGATCACCGAAAGCAATCAGTGTCTTATCCAACTGTCCAACCTGGATACGGGCAGCACTGGCGGTTTTATCAGCCTGATGATGGGTATAGGCATATCCTGTAGCCAGAAATTCAGCACAAGGTTTAGGCATCGCGAGATCGATAATACCCTGACAGGTTTCCAGCTCACTCGCTGCAAGTTGCCAAAGCTCTGCTTCCGGGCGCAAACGTGGGGAAGGACCCATATCCGCTAGCGCCATAATAGAGACCCCAAGGTGGTTTTTTTGTGACCAACGATAAGGTCGATAAAGCATACTCAGTCGCAGTGGTTTGATCACTTTCATAACAATCTCAATGTGATATAACTTTTTGATTTATACCAGTCCAACTTCAAGTTGTAGATGCAGCCAATGTGAGTGTTTATATCTCCCCGCGGCGCGGGGAGATATAAGACACATATTGAAAGGCAACCGGTATATGTTATTAACTGATGATGTGTAAGCTGCTATTTGAGATATTGGCGTTTGAAATGTTAATGAAAACTGTTGAATTGCCCAATTCCACAGTGGATTTATTCAGGCCTACATCTGCTTTAGTGATGGAGCAAATAGTCTTACTGATATCAAATAAAGTTGATGAAATATTCGTCCCAGTCGAACCCATGTGTAATCCCATAAAAGATACTGATGTTCCGACTATACTCATGTCGAACCCTGCCATGGATATAGCTGTATTTTTCGATGAAAAAATAGATTGCGGGCAATCTATTATTACATTGGTATCGCTTTTTATGGTAATAAGGTTAGGGCTTGAGATCTTTGTCACCCCGGTAATGTCCTGAATCCAATTTCCATTAATAGTTGCTTTGAGATCCCCCGTCAGTTTGTAAGTATCACCGCCATTGATCTCGGTTTTTCGTCCATTTTTAATAGACGCTTTCTGGCCACTTTCGACCGTTAATATATCTTTACCCTTAATCGTTGTTTCATGATCTGCTTTATAGGTGAAATTGGCATTTCCCGTTACGGTGTCTTTTTGCTGTTTTTTTATTTCAGTCGTACGGTTTCCATCAACAGTGACTTTCTTATCTTTTTCCACCGAGATATTCATGTCACGTTCCGCATGCAGATCAAATAACTCCTTATTGGGTTCATCATCTAAAAAAAGATAGTTGGCCTGATCATGCTTACCGCCTTTCGTATTCGACATAATACCGACACGGGTTTCATGTTTGGGTAACTCCCATGGTGGCATATTCTCATTGTTATAAGTACTGCCGATGACTAAAGGCTTATCAGGATCACCATTAACAAAACTAATCACCACTTCTTCGCCCACACGAGGGACAGATATGCTGCCATAACGCCAGCCAGCCCAACGGGTTGCAACTCGTACCCAGCAAGAGCGGGTATCATCTTTTTTGTCGTCTTTATCCCAACGGAACTTCACTTTTATCCGGCCGTATTTGTCAGTCCATATTTGCTTATCTTTGGGACCGGTGACGATAGCGGTTTCAAGACCCGTCACTTTTGGCCATGGTGTCACTGCCAGTGGTTTCCAATGGGTGCTGGCAGGCACTGCTTCAAATTGAATCGCATTTTTTCTTGTATTTGAATTTGAATCTGAATCAAAAAGGTCGCCCGTGATGGCATTAAAAATTTCGTCAGTAACAACATCAAAAATATCGTCAGAAGGTGCAGCCATATAAGGCTTTTCATGAAGAGAGTAATGTGTGCCTATAATTAAATAGTCACCATGATCATCGCCTTTAATGCCACTGGGTAGGGATAGTGTGAAAATATGCCCAGGCGCCATTCCCAGCACATTTCCTTTCCCATTAACCCGCTCACTTTTTGCTTCGGCAGCTTGCTGACGAACTTTGGCATAAAATTGTCCTTGTTCATTTTCTACATAGTGTCCTGGCCAAATGAATATCTCCGTATTATCAATAGAGCTGGCTGGAGTCTGAATGGCTGTATACAGTTCAGCCCGTGGCTTACGGAAGTCGTAGTCGTCAAGGCTATAAGTGTTCGGGATGGTGATACTAGAGACATTCCAACGGTAGATATATTCTGTGAGATGTTTTTGCAGTGAGTTACCCGTATTGATGTATTTAATCTTATTATATCCAGGCATTGGTTCATGTGATTGAGGAGCATCAACCAAAATCAGGGTATGGTTTCCCATATCATGTTTGAAATAATAGTAAATTCCTTCATGTTCCATTAGACGGTGGATAAAATCGAAATCAGTTTCATTATGTTTGACGCAGTATTCCCATGTGCGATACTTTTCAACAAGTTGGTTTTCAAACAAAATGCCAGATTCATTCAGGACTTCGGCAATAATATCCGGTACAGTTTTATCTTGCCATATACTATAACCAAATTTCTGTTGCAATTCCCATAACTTAGGCTTGACGGTGGCGGTATATAAATAAAGCCTGTCATCATATTTATAAAATGGATCGTAGGATATTTTTTCTATCTGTCCACTTAAGTATCTTGTTGGCGCTGACTTATTTTTTATTTCTACAGTAAGTACCGTATTATGCAGGGATACTGGGTCTGATAATCTTTTCTTGCTTAATAATTCAATTTCAAACTCATAGACTTCAGATAACCTTTCTCTCCCTCTAAGGGATTTGAAATATAAAGATTTATTCGGCAATATGGTATGTGCGATAAACTGTCTTTCCATAGGATATCCTTGCATGAGGTCATAGCTACCGCATATTCCTTGCAACCTAAGGAACATACAGAAAATGGAGTAATAATAGGGTGATAGTTTCTCTGATATGAGTTAAGCATAATGTTCACTGTTTGCAATCTGTAGACGCTATCCTGTTTATGAAATATATAAGTTTATTTTTATTGTTTTATTTTATTTTGTCTCTATAGATGTCTATGTATTTATTAAATAATATTTTTTAAGAAATACTAAATTGTTTAACCCGATAATAAGGCAAACCTATTGGTTAGGGATTGTTTTAGATTGGAGCGCATAACAGATTAATTTATAATGTATATTTGAGAAAAGCAGGCTGATTATTGAACCCTGAATGCCTTGTTGGATAGAATGCTTTTTAAGCTGGTTAACATAGTTTCTATCAGAAAATATCTCTTTGATTTTAATGATTGAAATAGGCATAAATAAGTTTTTTAATCATTAACTTCTTTTTTGTGAATTTTATGAAGTTGTTTTTATGAAGATGGGTATTTTCTCTAAGGTACATGGGGTTGAGGGTAGGAGATAGGGTTGATAAGGATACGAACGAAGATTCTGAGTAGCATTTGGGTTACAAAAAACCAACATTTTGCAGGAACATTTGGTTGTATGTGGGGTGTTTGCAATTCATCCAGCCATAGAAATTATTAATATTCAACAATATTATCTTGATTTCTTTGGCCTAATTGCTTTACATCTTTTATGTCCATTTCATAAAAATTAATTTAGAAAATACTATGAATTTATTGAAATCACTGGCAGCGGTCAGCTCAATGACGATGTTCTCTCGCGTCTTGGGCTTTATTCGTGACGCCATCATTGCCCGTATCTTTGGTGCTGGCATGGCGACGGATGCCTTTTTCGTTGCCTTCAAATTACCTAATTTATTGCGCCGTATTTTTGCTGAGGGGGCTTTCTCACAAGCCTTTGTTCCCATACTTGCTGAGTATAAAAATCAGCAGGGGGATGAAGCAACACGCACTTTTATTGCCTATATATCAGGGATGTTGACGCTGATTTTGGCAATAGTCACCGTGATTGGGGTGATTGCCGCCCCTTGGGTCATCTATGTGACGGCGCCCGGTTTTGCTGATACGCCGGATAAGTTCACTTTAACCCGTGATCTACTCAGGGTGACGTTCCCCTATATTTTTTTGATATCTCTGGCTTCCTTAGTGGGGGCGATCCTCAATACGTGGAACCGTTTTTCCGTCCCCGCCTTTGCGCCAACACTGCTCAATGTCAGCATGATTATTTTTTCGCTGTTTGTCGCCCCTTACTGTAACCCGCCTGTGATGGCATTGGGTTGGGCCGTGATTGCTGGTGGGATTTTACAATTGGCTTATCAGCTTCCTCACTTGAAAAAAATAGGCATGTTGGTATTACCGCGGATTTCCTTCCGTGACAGCGCGGTATGGCGTGTTATTCGTCAGATGGGGCCTGCTATTTTAGGGGTTTCAGTGGGTCAAATTTCACTGATCATCAACACGATTTTTGCTTCATTTCTCGTTTCTGGCTCGGTTTCGTGGATGTATTATGCCGATCGTTTAATGGAATTGCCTTCGGGGGTGCTGGGGGTTGCGTTAGGCACGATCCTTTTGCCGTCACTGGCAAAAAGTTTTGCCAATGGCGATCACGAGGAATATCGAAAGTTAATGGACTGGGGATTGCGCCTTTGCTTTTTGTTGGCCCTGCCTTGTGCGGTGGCGTTGGGCATTCTGGCAAAACCCTTGACCGTGTCACTCTTTCAATATGGCAATTTCTCCGCCTTTGATGCAGAAATGACACAACGGGCGTTAATTGCCTACTGTTTTGGCCTGATGGGATTGATTGTTGTTAAAGTCCTGGCACCGGGTTTTTACTCCCGCCAGGATATTAAAACCCCCGTCAAAATTGCGATTGCAACCCTGATTTTGACCCAGTTAATGAACCTTGCTTTTATTGGTTCGTTGAAACATGCGGGGTTAGCGCTTTCTATCGGTTTAGCTGCCTGCTTCAATGCCAGTATGCTTTATTGGCAACTGCGTAAACGTGAGATTTTTAAGCCGCTGGCAGGATGGGGGATCTTTTTGTTGAAACTGGCGGGGGCAATCGCAGTCATGGTTGGGGTTTTGCTGACGATACTGTGGGTTATGCCCGCCTGGGAACAGGGCAATATGGCATTACGCCTGATGCGGTTGATGGGGGTTGTGGTTGCAGGTGCAGGTAGCTATTTTGCCGCACTGGCTTTGATGGGATTCCGATTAAAGGATTTTGCTCATCGAGGATTGCAGTAAACGAGCTGTTATCAAATGGCCGCCCAATGATGGATTGGGCGGCCTGAAACTGGCATGACCTGATCATGCCAGTTTGGTGGGAACAAAGTGATTACATCCGTTCTACCGTTTCGATCCCCAGGGTATCAAGGCCTAGCTTCAACGTCTTCGCTGTCAGCAGTGCCAATTTCAGGCGGCTCTGGCGTACGGCTTCGCTATCAGCATTCAGGATCGGGCAATGTTCGTAAAAACCGGAGAACAGGCCAGCCAGATCATAAAGATAAGCACACATCACGTGAGGCGTGCCTTCACGGGCAACGGTTGTGATCGTCTCTTCAAATTGTAACAGGCGCGTCGCCAGGGCTTGTTCACGTTCTTCGTTCAGAAGGACAGGTTGTGTCAGGCTATTTTCATCAATGTCTGCACGCTTGAAGATGGAATTCACACGGGTATAGGCATATTGCATATAAGGTGCGGTATTGCCTTCAAAGGCGAGCATGTTATCCCAGTCAAATACGTAATCGGTCGTACGGCTTTTGGAAAGGTCAGCATATTTCACTGCGCCAATACCTACGGCGTTGACAATCTTTTTCAGTTCGTCTTCCGGCATATCCGGGTTTTTTTCGCGGATCAGAGCGTTTGCGCGTTCAATGGCTTCGTCCAACAAATCAGACAGCCTTACTGTACCACCTGCACGGGTTTTGAATGGCTTGCCATCTTTACCCAGCATCATGCCGAACATATGGTGTTCGAGTGACATAGACTCAGGAATGTAACCCGCCTTGCGTACTATTGTCCAAGCTTGCATTAAGTGCTGGTGTTGGCGTGAATCGATGTAGTAAAGAACACGGTCGGCATGCAGGACTTCATGACGGTACTTGGCGCAAGCAATATCCGTCGTGGTATAAAGGTAGCCCCCATCTTTTTTCTGGATGATAACCCCCATTGGTTCGCCTTCTTTATTCTTATACTCATCAAGGTAAACCACGGTAGCGCCATCGCTTTCAACAGCAAACCCACGCTGTTTCAGGTCGGCAACAATGCCAGGCAGCATATCGTTATACAGACTTTCACCCATGACATCTTTTTGGGTCAACGTCACATTCAGGCGATCGTAGGTTTCCTGATTCTGTGACATGGTGATATCCACCAGTTTGCGCCACATGGTACGGCAATATTCATCACCGCCTTGCAGTTTTACGACGTAGTTACGGGCACGAACAGCGAACTCTTCATCTTCGTCGTAAGTTTTCTTCGCTTCACGATAGAAGACCTCTAAATCCGCCAATGCCATATCACTGGCATCTTCATTCTGGACTTTTTCCAGATAAGCAATCAGCATGCCGAACTGAGTGCCCCAGTCACCAACATGATTGGCACGGATGACTTTGTGCCCTAAAAATTCCAGGGTACGTGCCGCGGCATCGCCAATGATCGTGGAACGAATGTGCCCAATGTGCATTTGTTTTGCAACGTTCGGTGCAGAATAGTCGATAACGATGGTTTGTGGTGTTACCGGGGTGATCCCCAGTTTTTCATCTTTCAACGCTGTTTCAATATTGGCAGCAACCCACGCTTTATCCAGAAAGATATTGATAAAACCAGGGCCTGCAATCTCAACTTTGCTGGCAATGCCTTGCAGATCCAGCAAACTGACGACTTTTTCTGCCAATTGTCGAGGTGGCATGCCCACTTTTTTTGCTGCCGCCATGACACCATTTGCTTGGTAGTCACCAAACTGAACTTTTGCAGATTGACGAACGTGAGCTTCACTGTTAGCCGGAGCACCAGCCGCAATCAGCGCATGGCTGATTTTTTCTGAAAGGATTGCCTGAATATTCACCGTGTTACCTTCAATGACGCACAAAAGTGCCTGCATTTGAATTATGCAGATACTTTTAAGCGTGTGGGTTATGAGAAAATAACGGGTTTTATACCATATTCAACATCCTGCATGCTACCATCAGCCGTGGCTTACAAGATGACTTTGGGTTTTAAGCTCGCCTTTCAGACAATTCTTTGCCATTCCAGCTAAAATCCGCCGGATTTTAGGGCAAGGGGAGAAAACGATTTTGTTGGTTTTTTTGATGGGGAAAAGATGACACATTTTTCAACAGTTTCTGAATTACAGGATTTAGTGGCTGATTTATCCAGATTTGAACAAAAGCTAAAGCAGTTTGGTGAATCGCTTGGTTTAGAAATTACGCCCTATTCAGCAGACCACATTTCCCTGCGTTGTAATGACATTTCAATCGCTGATCGCTGGCGTCAGGGTTTTCTGCAATGTGGTCAATTGCTGTCTGAAAGCCGAATTAATGGTCGGCCGATCTGTTTATTTGAGTTAGAACAGCCAATCCCTTTACTTGGCTGGCACATTGATTGTGTCGAATTGCCTTATCCGGGTAACAAACAATATGTTCACGAAGGTTGGGAACATGTTGAATTTGTTCTGCCTGTATCACCAGAGCAACTGATACACGAAGCCTATAAGTTACTGCCTGATCCGCTACCCGCCGTGTTTCGTACCAAAGAAAGTCAGCCGAAAGGCGATAATGAACGTTTGCCAAACCCAACGCTAGCGGTGACAAATGGCGAAGTCACCATCAAATTTCACCCTTTTTCTCTCAAAGAGATCATCAAAAGCGAGTCGTCGATAAAACGGGTGCTTTTTTTGTGATCTCTATCTTAGTCCTATTTGGTTAAATTGTAACACAATGCTGTACTTGCCGGATCGTGCGAAGAGTCTGAAACATCACGCAACATCAACGTCTCACTAATGGCGAAACGGCTAATCGAAGTAAAACGGTTCCGGGGCTTTGACCGAACCATAAGCCCATGGAATGACCTGAATTCCGACGTGCTACAGTGGGTGCTGGAAAATGACTGGAAATAACATAACAGCACGCTGCATCACTATTGATTGGGGATCAACCAATTTGCGGGCCTGGCTCTATGAGGGCGATGAGTGTCTGGAAAGCAGGCAGTCCGCAGCGGGAGTCACCCGCCTCAATGGAAAACCCCCGCAAGTGGTGTTAGCCGAAATGACTCAAGGCTGGCGGAATGACAAAACGCCGATTGTCATGGCAGGTATGATTGGTAGTAACGTGGGTTGGAAAACCGTTCCCTATCTGCCGGTTCCCATCCGGTTTTCTGCAATAGGCGAGCAATTAACTCCCGTCGCAGACAATGTCTGGATTATTCCAGGCTTGTGTGTTTCACGTGAGGATAACCATAACGTGATGCGAGGCGAAGAGACTCAATTATTGGGTGCCCATCAGCTTTTTCCTTCTTCTCTTTATGTCATGCCTGGCACTCACAGCAAATGGGTGTTGGCTGACAACCAGCAAATCCATGATTTCCGTACGGTGATGACCGGTGAACTCCATCATTTACTTTTGGATCATTCACTGGTGGGAGCGGGGTTGCCAGAACAACGTGCTTGCCCTGAGGCTTTTAATGCGGGTCTTCAACGGGGAATGGATTCTCCGGCACTTTTGCCGCACCTCTTCGAAGTTCGCGCTTCACACATATTGGGAACCTTGCCACGCGAACATGTCAGTGAATTTTTATCCGGTCTGTTAATTGGCGCGGAAGTGGCGAACATGAGTCACTATTTTGCGGATCAACAGACTATCACCCTCGTTGCCGGACTTTCATTAGCTGCCCGTTATCAGCACGCGTTCAGCGTTATCGGGCGCAATGTCTCTTTGGCAGACGGCGATACCGTTTTTCAGGTAGGCATAAGGAGTATCGCAAATGCAGTGGCAAACCAATCTTCCACTTATCGCCATTCTTCGCGGTATTAAACCCGGCGAGGCACTCGAACACGTCGCTGCGGTCATTAATGCTGGGTTCGATACGGTGGAGATCCCCCTTAATTCCCCACACTGGGAGCAGAGTATTCCGGCCATTGTGAAAGAGTTTGGCGGCCAGGCGCTGGTTGGGGCAGGCACCGTACTGAAACCAGCGCAGGTAGATGTGCTGGCGGAAATGGGCTGCAAACTGATTGTTACCCCGAATACCCACCGCGATGTGATCCGCTGCGCAGTCGCCCATGGTATGACAGTGTGCCCTGGTTGTGCGACGGCCACAGAAGCCTTTACCGCGCTGGAAGCGGGTGCACAGTCATTAAAAATTTTCCCTTCATCGGCATTCGGCCCCGCTTATATCAAGGCATTGAAAGCCGTTTTACCGCCAGACGTGCCTGTTTTCGCCGTGGGCGGTGTCACGCCAGATAATCTGTCCCAGTGGATTAACGCCGGTTGCATTGGCGCCGGTTTAGGCAACGATCTTTATCGTGCCGGCCAATCGGTTGAACGAACCGCACGACAAGCCACCTTGTTTGTTAATGCTTATCGAGAGGCCGTGCAATGAAAATCACTCAATTTACAACCTACCGTTTACCACCACGCTGGATGTTCCTAAAAATTGAAACAGATGAAGGTGTTACAGGCTGGGGGGAACCGGTCATTGAAGGCCGTGCCCGCACGGTAGAAGCCGCAGTGCACGAACTCGGTGAATATTTGATTGGACAAGATCCTGCCCGCATCAATGACTTATGGCAGGTGATGTACCGCGCAGGGTTTTACCGTGGCGGTCCAATTCTGATGAGCGCCATAGCGGGTATCGATCAGGCTTTATGGGACATCAAAGGGAAGGTCCTGGGCGCACCGGTGTGGCAACTGATGGGGGGACTGGTGCGCGACAAAATCAAAGTGTATAGCTGGGTGGGGGGCGATCGTCCGTCGGAGGTGATTGACGGCATTAAGACCTTACGGAAGATCGGTTTTGATACTTTCAAATTAAATGGTTGTGAAGAGTTGGGCATCATTGATGATTCCCGAAAAATTGATGCGGCGGTCAATACCGTAGCGCAAATCCGTGAAGTGTTCGGTAATGAAATCGAATTTGGGCTCGATTTTCATGGCCGGGTTAGCGCACCTATGGCGAAGGTATTAATTAAGGAATTAGAACCGTATCGTCCTCTATTTATTGAGGAGCCTGTGCTGGCGGAACAGGCGGAATATTACCCACGTTTGGCGGCGCAAACCCATATTCCCATTGCGGCAGGTGAGCGTATGTTCTCCCGTTTTGAATTTAAACGGATACTGGAAACGGGCAGCCTGGCAATTATCCAGCCAGATTTATCACATGCGGGAGGAATTACTGAATGTTATAAAATTGCGGGCATGGCTGAATCTTATGATGTTGCGCTGGCACCGCATTGTCCACTGGGGCCGATTGCGCTGGCGGCGTGCCTGCACATCGATTTCATATCACGTAATGCGATATTCCAAGAACAAAGTATGGGTATTCATTACAATAAGGGTGCGGAGTTACTTGATTTCGTAAGAAATAAAGCCGATTTCAGTATGGAAGGTGGTTTCTTTAAGCCATTAATGAAGCCGGGTCTTGGCGTTGAAATTGACGAACCGCAGGTCATTGCGCGCAGCAAAAATGCACCGGACTGGCGCAATCCATTGTGGCGGCATCAAGATGGCTCGATTGCCGAATGGTAATGAGGTCCGTTATTAAATAACTAGGTTAATCATTTCTTCTGCATCCTCTCTTAACGACAGGGCAGAGTGAAGGATTTCACTGTGCCCAATAACGGGAGACAGATTGGCATGAATATTTCAGTAATCACTGCGAAAATCGGGCGTCGGCGCTATCTGACCCTGATCATGATCTTTATTACGGTCGTTATCTGTTATGTTGATCGAGCCAACCTTGCTGTTGCATCAGTAAATATTCAGAAAGAGTTTGGGATCACGAAAACAGAAATGGGCTACATCTTTTCCGCCTTTGCCTGGCTTTATACCCTATGCCAAATTCCCGGCGGTTGGTTCCTCGATCGTGTTGGTTCACGTTTGACCTATTTTATTGCCATTCTTGGCTGGTCGGTGGTGACGTTATTACAGGGCTTTGCCATTGGACGGGTGTCACTTATGGGACTACGCGCCCTGACGGGTATTTTTGAAGCCCCGACATTTCCCACCAATAACCGCATGGTGACAAGTTGGTTTCCTGAACATGAACGTGCCTTTGCGGTTGGCTTTTACACCTCAGGGCAGTTTGTTGGGTTGGCTTTCCTGACGCCATTTCTTATGTGGTTTCAGGAATTAATGGGCTGGCACTGGGTTTTTTTCATGACGGGGGGGATCGGGATTATCTGGTCACTCATCTGGGTTGGTGTTTATCGGTCTCCACGGTTAACCAAAAGTCTTAGTCATGCGGAGCTTGAGTATATCCGCAGTGGAGGGGGGTTGGTAGAGGGTGACTCGCCCGCGAAGAAAGCGGCACGCGACTCCCTGACTATTGCTGACTGGAAATTGGTGTTCCATCGTAAGCTGGTGGGCGTTTATCTGGGGCAATTTGCCGTCGCTTCAACGCTGTGGTTTTTTTTAACCTGGTTCCCGAATTATCTGACTCAAGAGAAAGGAATTACCGCGCTAAAAGCGGGTTTTATGACAACCGTTCCGTTCTTGGCGGCATTTCTCGGCGTACTCCTCTCCGGCTGGCTGGCAGATAAAATGGTACGTAAAGGTTTTTCTTTGGGCGCGGCGCGTAAGACCCCGATTATTTGCGGTTTAATCATTTCCACCTGTATTATGGGCGCCAATTACACCAATAATCCGATAGGGATCACGGTACTCATGGCGCTGGCATTCTTCGGTAACGGCTTTGCATCCATTACCTGGTCACTGGTTTCTTCATTAGCGCCGATACGTTTGATTGGTTTGACCGGCGGCGTTTTTAATTTTGTCGGTGGATTGGGGGGGATCTCTGTACCTCTTGTGATTGGCTATTTGGCTCAGAGTTACGGTTTTGCACCAGCACTGGTTTACATCTCCGTTGTCACCCTGATGGGGGCACTTTCCTATATCTTTCTTGTGGGAAAGGTGACACGTGTAGGCTAATCGACCCTAGTGCACCAATGATATTTCATAAATAGATAAATAAGTTATTGAGAGTTGATATCCGAGGGGTTTGGAATGATAACGCTGGAAATTTGCTGTTATAGCATCAATTGTGCCTTGGTCGCACAAAAGGCGGGAGCTGATCGCATCGAATTATGTGCAAGTCCGTCGGAAGGCGGGGTAACGCCGAGTTTCGGGGCGTTGCAGCACGCGCGACAGCGTTTATCAATTCCTGTGCATCCTATTGTACGGCCAAGAGGGGGGGATTTTTGTTATAGCAATACTGATTTCGAAGTGATGAAAAATGATGTTGCCCGTATCCGTGATATGGGGTTTCCTGGTGTCGTTTTTGGCATGCTAACTGAAGAAGGCCATATCGATCGGCTTCGCATGAGGCAATTGATCTCATTGTCAGGCAGTATGGAAATCACTTTTCATCGCGCCTTTGATATGTGTTTCAATCCCCATGTTGCGTTGGAGCAACTGACAGGGCTTGGTATCAAACGCATTTTGACGTCAGGCCAGCAACAAAATGCTGAATTGGGTTTGCCTCTGTTAAAAGAATTGTTACAAACCAGCCAAGGGCCGATCATTATGGCCGGGGCGGGTGTCAGAATGAGTAATATCAGTAAGTTTCTGGAAATTGGCATAACGGAAGTTCATAGTTCAGCCGGCAAGATAGTGCCTTCTTCCATGAAATATCGAAAAGCTGGTGTGACGATGAGTTCTGACGATCGTGATGTGGATGAGTATGCTTATCATTGTGTCGATGGGCAATTAGTTGAATCGATGAAAGGGGTGATCAGTTTGGTTCAACGGAAAAACTAAAATCCCCAGTGACGTCGTTAACTATGTCACTGGGGAGCAAAGTGGCAATCTAAAAGATCAAGAGAAAAATTAGGGCTTGCGGGCAATAAGGGCCGCCCGTAGTGGCGCCGGGTAGCCTTCTATTGTTTTGCCGTGATCGTTTGGGTCAAGAAAATCGATCAGCGACTCAGTGCGCATCCATTCTGTCTGGCGTTGTTCATCTAAGGTTGTGACCGCCTGATCAACAATTCTGACATCAATAAAACCACATTTTTCCAACCAAACTTTCAGCATTCTGGCAGACGGAATAAAGTAGACATTCCGCATTTGAGCATAACGTTCACCTGGGATAAGGCATTGATGCTCGTCACCTTCAATCACCAGACTCTCCAGCACTAATTCACCGCCGGAAACTAGCTGATTTTTCAGTTGGCATAAATGGTCGAGGGGAGAGCGGCGATGATACAGCACGCCCATTGAAAACACCGTATCAAAGGCTGCCAGTTCTGGTAATTGTTCAATGCCTAAAGGCAGAAGATGGGCGCGTTGGTCGTTGCCCAGTAATTTTCTGGTCGCTTCAAATTGGCAAAGGAAAAGCTGGGTTGGGTCAATACCGACAACTAAATGGGCGCCTTCACCCACCATACGCCACATGTGGTAGCCACTGCCACAGCCGACATCAAGTACGGTTTTGCCTTCTAAAGCGGAAATATGGGGAAGGATACGCTCCCATTTCCAGTCAGAGCGCCACTCCGTATCAATTTCCACGCCATACAGTGAGAAAGGTCCCTTACGCCACGGCATCAAGAGCTTCAGGATATTTTGGATACGGGCTTTTTCACCCTTTGATAGCGCTGGCTCATGGTTGGCAATGACGCCATTTTTGAGGTCGAGTTGGTTGGGATGAAGTTCAGGCAGATTCGCCAGAATTTTTACCCATGAATTGAACTGACCATGCAATGAATCTTTCTGCCACTGGCTTAATTGTGCCGGCAAACATTCCAGCCAGTGGCTCAAATGATTTTTGGCGATTAATTGATAAAAGTTACTGAAATCAATCATTGATCAGCCCCTTTTATTGCCAGTAGTGAGCCAAAGTTAAAGCATTGGAACCAGACTTCAACGTGCTGGAATCCTGCTTGTTTGAGGCGTGATTTGTGGGTTTCAACAGAATCTGTCTGCATAACATTTTCCAGCATACTGCGTTTTTGGCTGATCTCCAGTTCACTGTAACCATTAGCTCGCTTGAAATCGTAGTGCATATTGAATAGCAACTCGCCAATGTGATCATCTTCAAAGTTGAACTTTTCCGACAAGACCAAAACACCGCCAGGTTTTAAGCCGGCGTAGATTTTATCCAGCATTTTTTGCCGATCTTCAGGGGGCAGGAACTGTAATGTGAAATTCAAGACGACCATTGATGCATTTTGGATGTCGGTATCAAGAATGTTCTGTTCGATGACGTCAACGGGGATGCTGGCCTTGAAAGCGTCAATGTGGCGGCGGCAGCGTTCGATCATTGCCGGTGAGTTATCGATGGCAATAATACGGCAACCCTCTGTACGAGGACTGGCATTGCTATCTTCGGCACTCATGGCACGGCGGATTGATAATGTGGCGGCGCCAAGGGAACAGCCGAGATCATAAATTTGACTGTCTGGCGTGACAAAACGTCCTGCCAGCATGCCTATCATGGAAATGATATTGGAATAACCGGGAATTGAGCGTTTTACCATATCAGGAAAGACTTCGGCAACACGTTCGTCGAAATTCCAGTCACCTAAATTGGCAATTGGGGCAGAGAACAGGCTGTCCCGTTGATTATGGGGTTCTTGATTTGACATAACAACATTGATTTTGGAAACAATAAGAAGAGGTTATTCTAACAGAATGCAGGAAAAGTCAGAAAGGGGGATAATCAATAGATAAAACCTCAGGCAGTCGTATACCGCCTGAGGTATTGTTCTAATCACCAATATTTGTAGAAAGCCTCTTTCTTGCCATTGAGCTATACAGCAAAATATGCGGGAGGATGTATATAGAGGAAATAGATTATATATAGAGGGAAAAAACCTGCTCCCACGGCAAATAGTAAAGGTTATTAATAATCATTACTATCATTGAGATATAGGTTGCAGCCATACCCATACGTCGCCAGCGTATTTCTCGATGACGCAAGCCAAAGTAGTGTAGTATTCTGCCTGAAAGTAATACTAAGCCACAAATGTGCAGCATCCAAACGGGTGCCCCATTCATCTCCATCATAATCAATAACAACATTGAAATTGGAATGTACTCAACCGCATTACCATGAACCCGAATGGCGGTTTGCAATTCATAAAAACCGCCATCGCCATAGGCTACCTGATATTGCGTTCTCAATTTGACGACATCCAAAGATAGCTTAATGAGCAGTAGTGCGCCTAGTACTATATAAAGCGGGCTAACCATTTTTTAACTCCAATCGCCTAACCAAAAAACGGCCAAATGATGATAAACCTCAAAAAGAAAACTGTCGCTATAAATCATAGTATTTAATACTAAATTCTATGAATGTAACCGGATAACAGAAAATTGTCTTGGCAAGAACGGTGTTATGGCCTTATCTACGGTTAGAATTTCCAGTATAATAACGGCCTTTTTGCCATTCTTTTTTAAAAAAGAACAATGCCAAAATTTCCGCAGCAGAAAGCATAACGAGCTGAGTAAAAGGATATTGTATGCGTACTAATTATTGTGGGCAGTTAAGCCTGGCCCATGAAGGCCAGAAAGTAACTCTTTGTGGGTGGGTAAATCGTCGCCGTGATTTAGGTGGCTTGATCTTCATTGATATGCGAGATCGCGAGGGTATCGTTCAGGTATTTTTTGACCCAGACCAGAAAGAGGTCTTTGCTCAGGCTTCTGAACTGCGTAATGAATTTTGTATTCAAATTACGGGGGTCGTGCGTGCGCGCCCTGATAACCAAATCAACAAAGACATGGTCACTGGCGAAATTGAAGTTTTCGCAGAAAGTTTGATGATTTTCAACCGCTCAGAACCATTGCCACTGGACAGCAACCAGAACAACAGCGAAGAGCAGCGTCTGAAATACCGCTATCTTGACCTGCGTCGCCCTGAGATGTCACGGCGTTTGAAAACCCGTGCAAAGATCACCAGTTTTGTGCGTCGTTTTATGGATGAAGCAGGTTTCATCGATGTTGAAACCCCAATGCTGACTAAAGCAACGCCAGAAGGTGCGCGTGACTATTTAGTGCCAAGCCGTGTTCATAAAGGCGAATTTTATGCACTACCGCAGTCCCCACAACTTTTCAAACAGCTTTTGATGATGTCCGGTTTCGACCGTTATTATCAGATTGTAAAATGCTTCCGCGATGAAGACTTACGTGCCGATCGCCAACCTGAATTTACCCAGATCGATGTTGAAACCTCATTTATGACCGCTGAACAAGTTCGTGAAATCATGGAGAAAATGATCCGCGAATTGTGGCTGGAGGCAAAAGGCGTTGATTTGGGTAGTTTCCCGACCATGACATTCGAAGAAGCTATGCGTCGTTTTGGTTCGGATAAACCCGACTTGCGTAACCCTCTGGAATTAGTGGATATTGCCGATCTGGTTAAAGACGTGGAATTCTCTGTTTTTGCAGAACCGGCAAACAATCCGAAAGGTCGTGTTGCCGCGATTTGTGTACCTGGCGGGGCAGAGCTAAGCCGCAAGCAAATTGATGAGTACGGTAAATTTGTTGGCATCTATGGTGCGAAGGGTTTGGCATGGATGAAAGTTAATGATCGTGCCGCGGGTCTGGAAGGGGTACAAAGCCCGATTGCCAAGTTCCTGTCTGTGGAGGTGGTCGAAGGCCTGTTGTCCCGTACCCATGCACAGGATGGTGATATCCTGTTCTTCGGCGCTGACCAGAAAAATATTGTCACTGATGCGATGGGGGCGCTGCGCCTGAAATTGGGACGCGACTTGAATATCACCGATTTGGCAAGCTGGAAGCCGCTGTGGGTTGTTGACTTCCCCATGTTCGAAGACAACGGGGAAGGTGGCTTGACGGCAATGCACCATCCATTTACTGCTCCGCGCGATATGTCGGCGGCTGAGCTGGAAAGTAACCCAGAATCGGCTACCGCGAACGCTTACGACATGGTTATCAATGGCTATGAAGTGGGTGGGGGGTCTGTCCGTATCCATCGCAATGAAATGCAGCAAGTTGTATTCCGTATTTTGGGTATCAATGAGCAAGAACAACAGGAGAAATTTGGTTTCCTGTTGAATGCGCTGAAATACGGTACGCCACCACACGCTGGTCTGGCTTTCGGCTTAGATCGCCTCGTCATGCTACTGACAGATACTGATAATATTCGTGATGTGATCGCTTTCCCGAAAACAACCGCCGCCGCATGTCTGATGACCGATGCGCCAAGCCCAGCTAGCTCAGCAGCACTGGAAGAACTGGCTATTTCTGTGGTTAAAAAAGAGAGCAAATAATGGCTTATAAGCGCCCTGAATCTGTACTGGTTATGATTTATGCCGTTGACAGCAAAAGGGTGCTGATGCTACAGCGACGGGACGATCCTGAGTTTTGGCAATCCGTGACAGGTAGCCTTGAAAGGGATGAAAAACCGTGTGAAGCGGCGTTACGCGAAGTTCAGGAAGAGATAGGCATTGATATTATCAATGAGGATCTTGAACTGAAAGATTGTCAACGCTGTCTTTATTATGAGATTTTCTCACACTTACGACATCGATATGCTCCAGGGGTAACGCGCAATAAAGAGCATTGGTTCTCTCTGGCGTTACCTGAGGAACGCGAGATTTTGCTGACGGAACATCTGACTTATCAATGGTTAGTTGCGGAAGAAGCAGCTAAATTGACAAAGTCGTGGAGCAATCGGCAAGCAATTGAAGAATTTGTAATTTAGTCTACAAGACGTTTTATCGGAGATATTTTCATGGCAGGTCATAGTAAATGGGCCAATACGAAACACCGCAAGGCAGCACAGGATGCAAAACGCGGTAAGATTTTTACTAAAATTATCCGTGAATTGGTGACGGCTGCACGCTTGGGCGGCAGTGAACCCGATTCTAATCCACGTTTGCGAGCTGCCATTGATAAAGCGCTGTCCAACAACATGACTCGCGATACATTGAATCGTGCGATTGCCCGTGGTGTTGGCAACGATGAATCAGATAACATGGAAACCATCATTTATGAAGGCTATGGCCCTGGTGGTACAGCGGTGATGGTGGAATGCTTAAGTGACAACCGTAACCGTACCGTTTCTGAAGTTCGCCATGCGTTCACCAAAACCGGCGGTAACCTGGGGACTGACGGTTCCGTTTCTTACCTGTTCACCAAAAAAGGGGTTATTTCCTACGCACCAGGCCTGGATGAAGATGCAGTGATGGAAGCCGCGTTGGAAGCAGGTGCTGACGATGTTGAAACTTATGATGATGGTGCGATTGACGTCTATACTACTCCAGAGTCTTTTGGTGAAGTTAAAGACGCGCTGGATGCAGCCGGCTTCAAGGCAGATTCCGCAGAAGTTTCTATGATCCCATCCACGAAAGCGGAACTGGATGCAGAAACTGCGCCTAAATTACTTCGTCTGATCGATATGCTTGAAGATTCTGACGATGTGCAAGAAGTTTATCATAATGGTGAAATCTCTGATGAGGTTGCAGCACAGCTGTAATTGGCATTAATGCCACAGCGTAGAGAAAGTGTTCCTCAAATCAGGGCACTTTCTCTAACGTTTTTACTCATATTACAGGCGAACCGATTTAGGCAAAATTTAAGTGAATAATTCGATATGACGATTATTCTTGGTATTGACCCTGGCTCCAGGGTCACGGGATATGGCGTTATTCGCCAGCAGGGACGACAACTTATCTATCTCGGTAGCGGTTGTATTCGAACAAAAGTCGATGACTTACCCGGTCGTTTGCAGAAGATCTATGCCGGAGTGACTGAAATCATCACCCAATTCCAGCCCACTGTTTTTGCTATCGAGCAAGTTTTCATGGCAAAAAATGCAGACTCAGCCTTGAAATTGGGGCAGGCGCGTGGTGTGGCGATTGTGGCGGCATCTAACCAGTCAATACCGGTATTTGAATATGCAGCCCGTCAGGTTAAACAGACTGTGGTCGGGACGGGCGCGGCTGAAAAAAGCCAGATCCAGCACATGGTACGTTCGATGTTGAAATTGTCTGCTGATCCGCAGGCCGATGCCGCCGATGCGTTGGCGATTGCGATTACCCATTGCCATTTCAGTCAAAATTTACTTCGGGTCGGTAATACGCGACTAAATTTAACGCGGGGCCGCCTGAAATAGTATGTGCTGGATATACGTCCAGCTTTTTTTGTGCTATAAGCTAGCGGAACGATTTATTTTATTTTCAGGGGGTAAACAGTGATAGGGCGTTTGAGAGGAACCGTGTTGGAAAAACAGCCACCGTTGGTTTTATTGGAAACGAATGGTGTCGGTTATGAAGTCCATATGCCAATGACCTGTTTTTATGAACTGCCTGAAATTGGCCAGGAAGCTATCTTATTTACCCAATTTATTGTGCGCGAAGATGCTCAATTATTATACGGGTTTAATGATAAACAAGAGCGGGCGCTGTTTCGTGAACTGATTAAGGTCAATGGCGTTGGGCCTAAATTGGCTCTGGCCATCCTTTCAGGTATGTCTGCCCAACAATTCGTTACAGCGATAGAGCAAGAAGCGATTACTTCATTGGTTAAGTTGCCGGGTGTTGGCAAAAAAACGGCAGAAAGGCTGGTCGTAGAGATGAAAGATCGCTTTAAAGGGCTTAACGGCGATCTGTTTAACCAAGGTAGTGATACTCATTTGCCTGTTGCCACCAAACAAACAAATTCCGCTGCCGATATTGAGGCAGCAGCAGCAGCGCTGGTTTCCCTGGGTTATAAACCACAGGAAGCCAGCCGAATGGTGAGCAAAATCGCTAAACCAGGCGCAGATTGTGAAACCCTTATTCGAGAAGCGCTTCGTGCGGCTTTGTAATCGCAGGAGTTAAGTGATGATTGAAGCTGACCGTCTGGTTTCGGCCGGAATTCTGCAAGATGATGAAGTTGTTGATCGTGCTATTCGGCCGAAGTTTCTGGCTGAATATGTCGGGCAACCCCATGTCTGTGAGCAGATGGAAATTTTTATCCAGGCGGCACGCCAGCGTGGTGATGCACTGGATCATTTATTGATTTTTGGTCCCCCCGGATTAGGCAAAACCACACTGGCCAATATTGTTGCAAATGAGATGGGGGTTAATCTGCGTACCACTTCGGGTCCGGTATTGGAAAAGGCGGGGGATCTTGCTGCCATGCTGACTAACCTGGAGCCGCATGATGTGCTCTTCATTGATGAAATTCACCGTTTATCGCCGGTGGTGGAAGAGATCCTTTATCCTGCCATGGAAGATTATCAGCTAGATATCATGATTGGCGAAGGGCCTGCGGCTCGCTCCATCAAAATTGATCTCCCTCCCTTTACTTTGATTGGCGCGACCACGCGTGCCGGCTCTCTAACTTCACCATTACGTGATCGATTTGGTATCGTACAGCGCCTTGAATTTTACAACGTCGATGATTTGCAGAGTATCGTTTCCCGCAGTGCACGCTATATGGGATTAGATATTTCAGATGATGGCGCCAGGCAGATCGCGATGCGTTCCCGTGGCACTCCCCGTATTACCAATCGGTTATTGCGTCGTGTACGTGATTTTACCCAAGTGAAAGGTAATGGCACGGTTGATAGTCATATTGCCTCCCAGGCCCTTGATATGCTGAGTGTGGATTCAGCCGGGTTTGATTATCTTGATCGTAAGTTGCTGCTTGCCATCATTGATAAATTTATGGGCGGTCCCGTTGGGTTGGACAACTTAGCGGCGGCGATCGGTGAAGAACGGGAAACTATCGAAGATGTGCTGGAACCTTACCTGATCCAACAAGGATTTATTCAAAGAACACCCCGCGGGCGCATTGCAACCCATCATGCATACCGGCATTTTGGATTGAGCAGGGAAAGCGAATAACAACCTTTACATTGTTTGCTTATAACTTTCATCATAAAAAAGGTTATAACTTATCTAAGTTATAACCCTTGTTAGTTTTATTTGGATTGTGACTAAAAAGCAGCAAATTGAAAGGCAAAGGGGATCAATATCAGCTTCTTGCCTTGCTCGTTAAACTCAATGCAAATAACACTGCCGAACAAAGTACAACGGAAGGCCCTGCCGGTGTGTTATAAAATGCCGATAAGGTTAACCCGCCCGTCACAGAAAGCATCCCGACAATAATTGCAAAAGCCGCCATTTGTTCAGGCGTGCGGGAGAAACGACGGGAAGTAGCGGCAGGGATAATTAGCAGGGATGTGATAATTAACGCCCCGACAAATTTCATTGCCAGCCCGATGGTTAGAGCTGTTACTAACATCAGCAGAACACGCAGACGTTGGATTTTTATGCCATCGACAAAAGCCAGATCTTGACTGACTGTCATTGATAACAGGGCACGCCACTGCCATATCAGTAATCCGGTCACAATCGCAACACCCGATGCAATCATCCAGAGATCTTCATAAGTCACAGACAATAAATCGCCAAATAAATAAGCCATGAGATCGACCCTGACACTGGTCATAAAACTAACGACAACCAAACCCAGCGACAGGGAGCTGTGAGCCAAAATGCCTAATAATGTATCAACTGCCAATTGCGGCCGTTTTTCCAGCCAAACTAAAATCGTCGCCAAGATAAGCGTAACCGCAATAACGGCATAAAATGGATTGACATTCAGTAAGAAACCGAATGCAACCCCAAGCAATGATGCGTGTGCCAGTGTATCGCCAAAATAGGACATCCTGCGCCAAACAACAAAAGAACCAAGAGGTCCTGCGGCAATGGCCAAAAAGATACCGGCCAGCCAGCCAGGGAGCAATAACTCAATCATCGACGTGATCCCCCATTATTTTTCAAAATAACTTTTCCTTTAAGGTCATGATGATGATTGTGGTGATGGCGGTAAACTGCCAGTTGTTCTGCACCATGACGCCCAAACATGGCAATGAACTCTGGATGCATTGCCACGACTTCGGGTGTGCCAGAGCAGCAAATGTGTTGATTAAGGCATAAAACTTCGTCTGTTTTCGCCATCACTAAGTGCAGGTCATGGGATACCATAAGTACAGCGCAATCAAGCTCTGCCCTGATTTGATTAATTAAATCGTAAAGTGCCAGTTGCCCGTTGACATCAACACCTTGTGTGGGTTCATCAAGAACCAAAAGCTGGGGTTGGTTAAGTAAGGCTCTGGCAAGTAACACTCGCTGAGTCTCTCCACCAGACAGCTTTTGCATGGGGTGTTCCAGTAAATGAACAGCCTTGACCCGATTTAATACCGCCATGATATCGGCGGGTTTCACATTGGGCCTTAGCAGCATAAAGCGTTTAACAGTCAGGGGCAGGGTGGGATCAAGGTTAAGTTTTTGCGGAACATAACCAATTCTCAGCGCAGGGTTTTGCTCGATAGTGCCCGAAGTGGGTTGGATTAAACCAAGAACGACACGAACCAATGTCGATTTTCCCGCCCCGTTTGGGCCGATTAGGGTCAGAATTTTCCCTTGCTTGAGATTGAATGAGATGTTGTTTAATACCTTGCGGTGACCAAATTCAACGGTAATGTTTTTTAAGGTGATCATAGTTGACAAGTTAAAAGTGTCTTGCAGAATCATTGGAATGTTATAATATAACATTATTCGATTTTCTGCATGGAATATTCATATTATGTTACACAACTCACAGAAATACGCGCATAAATTTTTTCGTAAGGCTGCATTAGCGGCTGTGTTAGTGGCAGGCGCGAGTGGCTCTGCGCAGGCAGATGTTGTCACGTCTATTCGTCCATTAGGTTTTATTGCTGCGGCCATCGCTGATGGTGTGACCAATACTCAGGTACTGCTGCCTGATGGCGCATCTCCACATGATTATGCGCTACGGCCTCTGGATGTACAGAAAATTAATCAAGCTGATTTGGTTGTTTGGATTGGGCCGGATATGGAAACTTTTTTAGCAAAACCGATCGCTAAAATTGAAAGAAATAAACAACTGGCATTGGCTGAATTATCTACCATTAAGCCATTATTATTGAAAAACAGTGAAGTATTAAAGAATAGTGACGAGAATAATGTTCATTATACTGAATCGTATCAGCATAAACATGAGGAAGATCACGAACATCATCATCACGGCGAATATAATATGCATATTTGGCTTTCTCCAGAAATTGCGGAAAAAGCCGCCCAGGCAATCTATGATCAGCTACTTGAGCAGTATCCTCAACGAAAACAGCAATTAGAAGTAAACCTACGTAAATTCAATGGACAGCTTGCACAAACTGATAAGAATATTGCTAATGTTTTAAAGCCCATACGAAGACAGGGCTATTTTGTTTTTCATGATGCATATGGCTATTTTGAAAAACATTACCAATTGGCTCCGTTAGGTGTGTTTACGGTTAATCCTGAAATACAACCTGGCGCGCAGAGATTACACAAAATACGAACACAATTGGTTGAGCAAAAAGCGAAGTGTATTTTTGCTGAACCTCAATTCAGGCCAGCCGTTATTCATGCCGTAGCAAAAGGTACTGATGTGCGTATCGGAATACTTGACCCTTTAGGGAGTGGCATCGCATTGGACAAAGATAGTTATATGAAATTTATAACTCAACTATCGAAACAATACGCGAGCTGCCTGAATTAGTACAATAAGGAATTTTATTAGTGCAGCAGATAGCTAAAACTATCGTTCTGGTATACAACAACCTGCCCAAACCACACAAGATCATGCTTGGATCTTTAACGCTGGTCACTTTGGCTATCGCGATATGGCGGCCTGTTGTTTACCATGAACAAGAACGAACAGGTAGTATCATTCTCAGTACTTCTGATAGTATCCCAGAAGCAACAGATGATGTTGCTGGGGATACTGATGAACAGTTTCCCAATGAAGGTATTGAGGATGACGATGGCAGTTCTGCTGACACAACAGCAAATATCCCGCATCAATACGTTGTTTCCAGTGGTGATACCCTGAGTTCAATTTTAACTCAGTTCGGCATTGATTCCTCCGATGTCGCTTTATTAGCAAACCGATATAAGATATTGCGTAACCTAGGTATTGGTCAGTCATTATCGTGGACGACTGACGATAATGGGAATTTAAAAACGCTGACATGGGATATATCACGACGTGAAACTCGCGTTTATACCCGCGAAGGGGATATTTTCAACGAAACGCAGGAATTCCAAAAGGGAGAATGGAAAAACAGTGTCATTACAGGTACAGTCGATGGCAGTTTTAATAGCAGTGCCTTGATTGCTGGATTAACAAGCAGTGAAGCCAGAGAAGTGACAAAAGCGTTGCAATGGCAGATAGATTTCCGCAAATTGCGTAAAGGCGATCGTTTTTCTGTACTGATGTCCCGTGAAATGCTTGATGGAAAAAGTGAACAGAGCCAATTGCTAGGTGTTCGCTTACAGAGTGGTGGTGACGATTATTATGCCTTCCGTGCCGATGACGGTCGTTTCTATGACAGTAATGCTTCCGGTCTGGAACGTGGCTTTCTGCGTTTTCCTACAACTAAACAATTTAGGGTATCCTCTTCTTTCAATCCCCATCGTTTAAATCCGGTAACAGGCAGGATCACATCACATAAAGGGGTTGATTTTGCTATGCCGGTAGGAACCCCGGTTATGGCAGTCGGTGATGGTGAAGTTGTTGTAGCCAAGTTTGATGGTGCAGCAGGTAATTTCATCGCCATTCGGCATGGTCGCCAATATACAACACGATACATGCACTTGAGGAAAATTTTGGTAAAACCAGGCCAAAAAGTGAAACGAGGTGAACGTATTGCGCTATCAGGAAGTACCGGGCGTTCAACAGGACCACATCTGCATTTTGAATTCTGGGATAATCAGCGGCCGGTGAATCCGCTTACGGCAAAATTACCGCGCTCTGGTGGGCTGAGTGGCAAAGAGCGTGCGGAATATACGGCAATGGTTAAGGAGATTAAGCCCCAATTGTTGCTGGATTAAGTGCACCAACTTTTGATTATTGACAGATATAAAAGCGGATGATTACTATCATCCGCTTTTATATTATTTTTTGTTGTAAACTTGAGCCTTAAAATCAAGTGTTGAAATTATCAGAGTTAGCTCATGAATAAAGAAAAAGATACAGATAGTAAGTTGGGGTATGTCCCTCGGTTTCATCGAGCTTATTTACATCCCCGTTATTGGGGGCTTTGGGCTGGCGTGGGAATATTGGCAGGATTATCGTATGTCCCTGTAAAATGGCGTGATCCATTGTTAGCCAGGATTGGAGTTTGGGCGGGCAGGAAAGCGAAAAGTGCTCGTCGCAGGGCGAAAATCAATTTAATTTACTGTTTGCCTGAATTAACAGAACAACAGCGCGAAGAGTTGATTGATCGCATGTTTGCTACCGCCCCCCAATCATTTGTGATGTTGGCGGAACTCTGCCTTAGGGGTGAAAAAGCGACACTTGAACGTACCCAATGGCATGGCGAAGAGATCATTCAATCCTTAAAAGCCCAAGGCAAGAATGTGATTTTTATGGTTCCACATGGTTGGTCTGTTGATATCCCGGCTATGTTATTGATTGCACGTGGACAGAAAATATCGGGCATGTTTCACCATCAAAGTAACCCTGTAGCGGATTACTTATGGAATAAAGCGCGTAATCACTTTGGTGGACGTTTACATTCCCGTGATGCAGGCATTAAACCCTTTATTTCTTCAGTGCGTGAAGGCTTTTGGGGCTATTATTTGCCTGATCAGGATCATGGTGAAGAACATAGCGAATTTGTCGATTTTTTTGCCACTTATAAGGCGACATTACCTGCGCTTGGGCGTTTAATGAAAGTTTGTCGCGCAACCGTTGTTCCTTTATTTCCGGTTTATAATTACCAGACCCATCAGTTAGATATTTATATCCGTCCACCAATGGATGATATTGCAGGGCAGGACGATGCCTATATTGCTCGCCGAATGAATGAGGAGTTGGAGGCATTGGTGGAGCCTAATCCTGAGCAATACACTTGGATCTTAAAATTGCTTAAGACGCGCAAAGAAGGGGACATTGAACCTTATAAAAGGGAAGATCTGTGATTGAAAGCATGATGGTAGTTGTTGGCTCCAGGCTATGACTTAACTTATTGGTAAAATAGGGCTGTGATAGTAACAGCCCTATATTCGGTATAATTATTCTACTTCAAGTACGCGACAGGTATTGGTGCTGCCAATAGTTCCCATCTGATCACCCTGGGTGACGAGTACCAAATCCCCAGAGATGAGATAACCTTTATCACGCAGGCGATTCACCGCTTCGTTTGCCGCCGCGATCCCATCTGTGTGCGAACTGCAATAAACGGGTGTCACTCCACGATAAAGGGCTGTACGGTTTAAGGTTGATTCATGGCGAGACATGGAGAAGATAGGCAGGCCTGAACTAATGCGGGACATCATGCGAGCTGTGCGGCCAGATTCAGTCATAGCAATAATTGCCTTGACGCCTTTTAGATGATTGGCGGCATACATGGTAGACATTGCAATCGCTTCTTCGATGCTATCAAATGTAATATCCAGGCGATGCTTAGAGACATTGACGCTTGGCATTTTTTCCGCCCCAATACACACTTGCGCCATAGCGGCAACGGTTTCCGCAGGGTATTGGCCTGCCGCTGTTTCGGCAGAGAGCATAACAGCATCAGTGCCATCCAGTACTGCATTGGCGACATCCATGACTTCAGCGCGTGTTGGCATAGGATTGGTGATCATGGATTCCATCATTTGCGTGGCAGTAATCACGACACGATTCAGTTGGCGAGCACGGCGGATCAATTTTTTCTGTACACCAACCAGTTCAGGATCACCGATCTCAACACCGAGATCACCACGAGCGACCATGACAACATCTGACGCCAGAATGATTTCATCGATAATTTCGTCACTGCTGACGGCTTCTGCTCGCTCAACTTTTGCGACAATTTGGGTTTCACAGCCGGCATCCCGTGCGAGACGGCGCGCATAATTCAAATCTTCACCTGAACGAGGGAAAGAAACCGCAAGATAATCAACACCAATGCTGGCTGCTGTGATGATATCTTCCTTATCTTTTATCGTCAGTGCTTCGGCCGATAACCCGCCCCCTAGTTTATTGATGCCTTTATTGTTGGAAAGAGGGCCACCTACAGTCACCTGCGTAAAAACTTTCATACCCTGAACATCCAGGATTTTTAATTGAACGCGACCATCGTCCAATAGCAGTATGTCACCCGCCGTTACATCAGAGGGTAACCCTTTATAGTCAATACCGACTTTTTCTTTATTTCCCTCTCCCTTACCCAGATTGGCATCCAACAAGAATTTATCCCCAACATTCAGGAAAATTTTGCCTTCCTTAAATGTGGATATGCGTATTTTAGGCCCTTGAAGATCACCGAGGACAGCAACGTGACAACCTAAACGGGCAGCAATTTCGCGCACTTTGTTAGCACGTTGAATGTGATCTTCCGCTGTGCCGTGGGAGAAATTAAGGCGGACGACGTTGGCTCCCGCTTTGATAATTTTTTCCAGATTGTTGTCACGATCTGTAGCCGGGCCAAGTGTAGTGACGATTTTTGTTCTTCTGAGCCGTCTGGACATGTATTACTCCGTTGACCTGTGATATACCCTTTGTTTTTCAGGTTGCAGCGTCGTTGGGCTATAACTCGAAACCCATTGGGTATATGAGTTTTCGGTTACCGTAGGATAACCTTTAAATTTATTGAACATTAACTCCATACTGCAAATAGGCAGATGAGGAGAAGTCTACCTATGCTATCAGTCTGGAGAGTTGATAAATAGTGAACAAAAACACAGTCTATTTTCTGGTTTATTCATGCTTATCAAACCGTGAATTGCGCAATGCTTCTTTGACCCTCTTCAAATTATCCCTGAATTTTGAGCCTCGGCGCAGTGTAAAGCCCGTTGCCAGCACATCAATAATGGTTAATTGAGCAATCCTTGAAACCATAGGCATATAAATATCTGTATCTTCAGGCACATCCAGCAGAATGGGGAGAGTAGCTTCGTGTGCCAATGGGGAACCTGTTGAAGTGATGGCGATGACTGTTGCATCGTTCTCGCGAGCCAGTTTGGCAATTTCTACGAGGCTTTTTGTTCTTCCGGTATGGGAGATAAGCACAACAACATCACCTTCGCTACTGTTAATGCAGCTCATTCGTTGCATCACAATATCGTCAAAATAGGTCACTGGAATATTGAAGCGAAAAAATTTGTTCATGGCATCATGGGCTACAGCGGCTGACGCCCCCAAACCGAAAAAAGAGAGCTTCCTGGCCTGTGTCAGAAGGTCAACTGCGCGGTTAATTGCCGCAATATCCAGATTATTTTTGACCGTTTCCAGATTTGCCATGACGGATTCGAAAATTTTATTTGTATAGGAGGTGACGCTGTCACTTTCTTCCACATTGCGGTTCACATAAGGTGTACCATTGGCGAGGCTCTGTGCCAGATGCAATTTAAAGTCAGGAAATCCTTTGGTATTAAGGCGACGGCAGAAGCGATTAACCGTCGGTTCACTCACATTCGCCATTTTAGCCAGAGTGGCAATGCTTGAATGGATGGCCGTTTGTGGTGAAGCAAGGATGACCTGAGCAACCTTTTTCTCTGACTTACTCAAAACATCAAGACTATTTTGGAGCCGTTCCAGTGTGTTCATAAAACGAAGTTTAACCTCGGTTTTAACGATTTCATTAACAGGAGAAATCTATGTCATTTTCATGAAAATATACTACTTGTTATTGAAAGCTGGCAGTGGCAATAACCGGATAACGTGGGATTTTTCATGAAAGTATGACAAGTGTCTAACTTTCAACTTGGTAAGATTACTTCTTAATCGTTGTAAATTTTCAGTTGATAGTCACCGTTTGGTATAAATTACAATCATATTGTTAGTGGATACAAAACTATCGTGGAGGTGAAAGCAGTAAACAGAAAATAGCAGAGTGGTTGTTTAATAGACTGTGCCAAATAGATTTCATCTTGTCACTAACCCAATCGCAACGTGAAATACGAAGAATGACATGAATAATCAGTGTTTACTGTATATAACCAAAAGAGTACATTACCCACAGGTTCTGTAAAAAAATTACAATATCCCGTAATTGAGGAGATGCAACATGGCGGTGACGTCTACAGCTCAGGCTTGTAATTTGGTAATTTTTGGGGCGAAAGGAGACTTAGCACGCCGGAAATTAATGCCTTCCCTTTACCAGTTGGAAAAAGCGGGGTATATCCATCCTGATACCCGAATTATTGGCGTTGGCCGAGCTGACTGGGATAAAAAAGCCTATACCAAAGTCGTTGAAGAAGCGCTGGTTACGTTTATGTCCGAGAAACCAGATTCAGAATTGTGGAAAAAGCTCAGTTCACGTCTGGAATTTTGTAATTTGGACGTCAATGAAACAGAGCATTTTACCGAATTGGCAAAAAGACTTAATAAGAATGAGTTGCCTGCTATTCACTATTTTGCCATGCCGCCAAGTACGTTTGGAGCAGTCTGTCATGGGTTAGGGGCTGCGGGGCTGAATACGGAACCCAATCGTGTCGTGATGGAAAAACCACTGGGAACAGATCTTGCTTCTTCCAAAGCGATCAATGATGAAGTTGCAAAATATTTCAATGAGAGCCAAATTTATCGCATTGACCATTATCTGGGGAAAGAAACGGTATTAAACTTGTTGGCGCTGCGTTTTGCCAACTCACTGTTTGTCAATAATTGGGATCATCACACGATTGACCATGTACAAATTACCGTTGCCGAGGAAGTGGGTATCGAAGGGCGTTGGGGCTATTTCGATCAGGCAGGGCAGATGCGTGACATGATCCAGAATCATCTTCTGCAAATTCTGACTATGATTGCCATGTCTCCACCCGCCGATTTGACCGCCGATCGTATTCGCGATGAGAAAGTGAAAGTGTTGCGTTCATTACGCCGGATTGATCAGACCAACGTCAGGGAAAAAACAGTTCGCGGACAATATACCGCGGGTTTTGTGCATGGTCAGAAAGTGCCTGGTTATCTGGAAGAAGAGGGCGCAAATAAAGCCAGTAAAACAGAAACCTTTGTGTCGATACGGGTCGATATTGATGATTGGCGCTGGTCTGGTGTACCTTTCTACCTGAGAACCGGAAAACGTCTACCGGCTAAGTGTTCTGAAGTTGTTGTCTACTTCAAAGAGCCTCCCCTGAATCTGTTTGCTGAATCTTACCAGCAATTGCCGCAAAACAAATTGACGATCCGTTTACAGCCAGATGAAGGCATTGATATTGAAGTGCTAAATAAAGCACCGGGACTGGAACATAAACATCGTTTGCAAACGACCAAACTGGATCTGAGTTTCTCCGAAACATTTAACCAGACGCACCTTGCTGATGCTTATGAAAGATTATTGCTGGAAGCGATGCGCGGCATTCAGGCGCTGTTTGTCCGTCGTGATGAAGTCGAAGAAGCATGGAAGTGGGTGGATTCCATTATGGATGCATGGGCGGCAGATAATGAACCCCCGAAACCTTATCAGGCAGGCACCTGGGGACCCGTGGCTTCTATCGCGATGATTACGCGCGATGGTCGCTCATGGAATGAGTTTGAATAGCCTGCGTGTTGTTAGTTTGCACAAAAATATGCATTAATAAAATCCCCGACGGGGATTTTATTAAATATATAGCCTTTCATCGTAGTGGGACACTCAAATTCAGTACAGCCCTTACTCCTCGCGACGCGAGGAGTAAGGGAGCTTCCTGCAATTTTTAATCTAACGAATTTTTTACTCCACCTCTGACTCAAAGTGAGGTTTGACTAACCCAATAAAAACTATTGCTTTTTATTTTTGGTTGTGGTAGAAATGTGACATTAATGCACAAATATGAGGGTTCGTAGTATATCACGCGTAGTTAGACCGCTTGTCAGGGGGTTGTCGTGTGATGAAAGAATAAAAATATCATGAATAGCGCCAAAAGCGTCAACATTCAACATAGTAACAAAATTCAACGTTGTACCCATGTCTTTTTCCTCTCAACTATCTTATCCAGTGAGCACTACTGGTGCGGCGCCCTTTAGGGCCTTCTCCTGATAACCGGTTCTTCACCGGCAATTCTTATTTGCCAAAATATTTCGCTAAAAAGTCAGTTTGGTTTTGATATTGCGTAATGATATTTGCGGCTGATCTGTTGGTATTTATAGCTTGATATCTTGGCATGCTTATCAGTGTGTTCAGGAGAAAAAAATGATTTATTGGGTGTTTCTTGTACTGGCGATTATGACAGAAGTGATTGGTACTCTGTCAATGAAACAAGCCAACGTTTCGGGTGATGTCACAGGTATGATCGTGATGTACACCATGATCACAACTTCTTATATCTTGCTGGCACTTGCTGTGAAAAAAGTGGCATTGGGCGTGGCTTATGCGCTTTGGGAAGGTATTGGGATCTTGGTCATTACCACTTTTAGTGTCGTGTGGTTCAATGAGTCACTGTCATTGATGAAAATTGGTGGTTTGACATTGTTGATAGCTGGCATTGCCTTGATAAAAATGGGAGTGAAAAAAAACCAGAGCAACGCTTCAAACAATACTTCCAGGAATCATCCATCAAGGGCATTAAGCGGTACTTTGAGCAAGCAAATCAAGGAGGCATGATATGCTAAATCACTTTGAATGGTGGCATGGTGCATTCCTGGTTTTGGCGGTTGTTTTGGAAATTGTGGCAAATATTTTATTAAAATTATCCAATGGCTTTCAGCGTTTTTGGATGGGTATTTTATCTCTGCTTGCTGTTTTGGGGGCATTCAGTGCATTGGCTCAGGCAGTGAAGGGAATTGAGCTTTCCATTGCTTATGCTCTATGGGGAGCATTCGGCATTATTGCCACCATGGCCGCCGGATGGATAATGTTTAACCAACGACTGAATTTTAAGGGATGGAGTGGAATTGTGCTGCTGTTGATTGGCATGATTATGATTAAGATGGCTTAATTTTTACGCTCCATACCTTAAATTCATTTCTAAAGATGGCATTGAACGGGCAATCACTCTTTCAATGCCATATTTGTTTTTGATAAGTGCAGATTATAAAGCAGCGATAATTTTGATTTCTACTTTATACTTTGGGTTCATCAACGCCGCTTGAACCGTACAACGGACTGGGGCACTCCCGGCAACAACCCATGCGTCCCAGGCGGCATTCATGCCTGCAAAATCAGCCTTGTCTGCCAGAAAAATCGTAGCATCCAGGATCTTGCTTTTATCTGAACCAAGACGATGCAACAGGGTATCAATGGCTGCCAGCGTATCGGCGGTTTGCTCTGTAATATCACCGTCCAGTTGTTCTGGTACGCTGGTATAATAGATAGTGTCATTGTGAACGACCGCTTCTGACCAACGGGTATCTGGATCAATGCGTTTAATAGTCATTAAATTTCCTGTTAATTTATACAGTTTCTTGTTGAATTTGGGTAGTTATTACAACTCAGTATTGGCATAATTCTGCCACATTTTATTGAAAGAGACAGGCTGTGTCAGACGATTTTGCGAAAAATGGCATACTTGCCAAAGCCATACCGGGTTTCAAACCACGCGATGCTCAGCGGGAAATGTCTTCGGCTATTACCATTGCAATTAAAAAACAGCAACAATTGGTCGTAGAAGCAGGAACGGGAACCGGTAAAACATTTGCTTATTTGGTGCCTGCTTTGCGCTCCGGTAAAAAAGTGGTCATTTCTACTGGCTCCAAGGCGTTGCAGGATCAGCTCTTCAATCGTGATCTTCCTACCATTATTGATGCGTTAGGCTTTACAGGCAATCTGGCGCTATTAAAAGGGCGCGCGAATTATTTATGCCTTGAGCGCCTTGAACAACAGTCAATTGGCAACTCCCAACTGGAAGCTGAAATATTGGCGGAAGTTATCAAATTGAAGCATTGGTCAGGCCACACAGAAGATGGTGATACCAGCAACTGCCATCAGGTGGCGGAAGACAGCTCGGTTTGGCCGTTAGTCACGAGTACCAATGACAATTGCCTTGGCAGTGATTGCCCACGCTATCAGGAATGTTTTGTCCTGAAAGCTCGCCGAAAAGCGATGGAAGCGGATGTGGTGATTGTTAACCATCACCTGTTTATGGCAGATAGGGTGGTTAAAGATACCGGATTTGGTGAATTAATCCCGCAGGCCGATGTCGTGATTTTCGATGAGGCTCACCAGATCCCCGATATTGCCAGTCAATATTTCGGCCAGCAGCTAAGTAGCCGCCAATTGATGGATTTATCGCGTGATATCATCATGGCTTACCGCACTGAAGTACGGGATCAAGCACAATTGCAAAAAAGTGCCGATCGTCTCAGCCAGAGTGCGCAAGATTTTCGTTTGTCATTGGGTGAGAACAGCTATCGGGGCAATCTTCGTGAGGCCTTACAGCAGCAGCAAGTTCAGCGGGCATTGGTGCGGTTGGATGATGCCCTTGAACTTTGTTATGACGTGATGAAGCTCTCTTTGGGGCGCTCAGCTATGCTGGATGCGGCTTTTGAACGGGCAACAATTTACCGTAATCGCCTTAAGCGGTTGATTGATGTCAATATACCTAATTACAGTTATTGGTTCGAAAGTTATGGACGGCATTTTTTGCTGGCACTGACACCATTATCAGTCTCCGATAAGTTCAGTGAGATGATCCGTGAACAATCGGGTTGCTGGATTTTCACATCGGCAACGTTGTCGGTCAATGAACAACTCAGCCATTTCACTGAGCGTTTAGGGCTAAAACAAGCCCAAACGTTACTGCTGCCCAGCCCATTTGATTACCAGCGCCAAATGTTGTTATGTGTTCCGCGCCATTTGCCATCACCTAACCAAAATGGCGGAGCCAAATGGCTGGCCAGGATGTTGAAACCATTAATTGACAGCAATAAAGGACGTTGTTTTTTCCTTTGTACTTCTCACCAAATGATGCGCAATTTGGCAGAAGAGTTCCGTGCCAGTATGACATTGCCGGTATTAGTGCAGGGCGAAACGAGCAAGACACAACTGCTGGCACAATTTATCTCTGCGGGTAATGCATTGCTGGTGGCGACAGGCAGTTTTTGGGAAGGGGTCGATGTCCGTGGCGATGCATTGTCCTGTGTTATTATTGATAAATTACCGTTTACGGCGCCGGATGATCCCTTGCTTAAGGCTCGTATTGAAGATTGCCAGCTTAAGGGTGGGGATGCTTTCAATGAAGTCCAACTTCCCGATGCCGTAATTGACTTGAAGCAAGGGGTTGGACGGCTGATCCGTGATATTGACGATTATGGCGTTGTCGTCATTTGTGATAATCGATTGGTGATGCGTCCATACGGTGAAGTTTTTCTCAATAGCCTGCCTCCCGCTTCCCGTACCCGTGATTTATCAAAAGCAATTGCGTTTCTGAAATCACGCCCATCGCGGTCTGGATAAAATTGTCAGGGCGATGGCGTTGGGGCTATGGTAGTATAGCCCCTTGTTTTTGGAACCTATATCTTGCCGGAGTTAAGGCATGTCCACGCGAATTTTAGCTATTGATACTGCAACTGAAGCCTGTTCTGTTGCACTTTGGAATGAAGGTGCTGTTGAAGCACAGTTTGAAATTTCCCCACGAGAACATACCCAGCGTATTTTACCGATGGTTCAAGAAATATTATCGAGAGGTGGTATAAACTTGCAACAATTGGATGCGTTAGCGTTTGGGCGTGGGCCAGGGAGTTTTACCGGTGTACGGATTGGCGTTGGTATCGCCCAAGGGCTGGCATTAGGTGCTGAATTACCGATGATTGGGGTTTCTTCCCTGAAAACGATGGCACAAGGGGCTTTTCGTCTAAAAGGCGCAACAAACGTTTTGGTTGCCATTGATGCACGGATGGGGGAAGTCTACTGGGGACAATACACCCGTCATTCTCAAGGTGAATGGCAAGGTGATGAAACGGAAGCGGTTTTGAAACCGGAACAGGTGCAAGAAAGGATGGCATCCTTGTCCGGCGAGTGGATGATTGCCGGAACCGGATGGGAAACTTATCCCCAATTATCGAATAGCCATTTAACGCTGACAGCAAGCGATATTATTTTGCCCCACGCAGAAGATATGTTGCCGTTGGCCATTCAGATGTGGGAAGCAGGGGAAGCGACAGCGGTTGAACAGGCTGAACCTGTTTACTTACGTAATGAAGTGACATGGAAAAAATTGCCGGGCCGTTAAAGTGCTTCTGCCGAGGCAATAAAATTCATGCAACTTGTGGCAGAAAGCGGTGTCCATCAGTATAAAGGGCCAGAGTATGGCTAACCAGATTTAAGTTAGCTTAATAAGACTTTTCTGTATTGGAGGATTTATGCTCAATGGAACATACTATCGAAGCGCATTGCAAGTGGTGGTACTGTTGGGAACTTTAGTACTTGCAGGCTGTGTCTCCGTTCCTGATGTTATTAAAGGTACGACCAAAACGCCGGTGGAGGATCTGTTTTCTGTCAAAAATATACCCGAATTATACATTGGGCATGAAGGGCGATTTGGCGGGAAAGTCCTTAGTGTTTTAAATGAAAAAGATCATACCCGGCTAGAAATATCTGCCATGCCACTGGCAAGTAATGCTGCCCCACGTTTGGATACACCTTCTCTGGGACGCGTGTATGCTTATGTCAATACTTTTTTGGAACCCAGTGATTTTAAAAATCACTATGTAACAGTCGTAGGCTTGATTACTGGCCTTGAAAAAGGAAAGGTAGGCAATAGCCCGTATGAGTATGTGGTGATGAACGCCACGGGGGTGAAGCGTTGGCATGAATCGCAGAGAATGATCTTCCCTTCTGGTGTAGGGGGTGATCCATGGAACTATTATGGCAATCCTTACGACCCATTTTGGGACGGCTATTCTCCACTCCAGCCTGCTTCAGTTGAAAAAGTGTTGACTGAATAAATTTTTTGCTGAATTCAAGGGTATCGGGTGGCAGGCATTAAACTTGCCACTGAGGATATTCAGGATTATTCCGCATGTCAGTTATCCCGGATATAAAAAAGACAATTTTCCGCGCGTGAGTGATATTAACCCTTGGTGATTATCCTTTATTGGAAAATCCTGATTATAACCATTTAGAATAATGATAGAACTTTAAACCAAAAATTAGCAACTTGATGTATAATCAGCAAATTATAAATCAAATTAATAATAGTTTAACTAATTTATTGATAAATAACAAAAAACAACCAGGCGGCAAAAGCTGCCTTATTTTTTTGCAGTAGTTGATAATATTAAATTAGTGATGTGCATCGCCAACCTGAACATTGTCGCTTTTCAAACTGGTACGCTGAGTTAATAATTTGTTAAATATACAGTCCTGGTTTGTTTTATGGTCAGTGGTTACATCGCAATTAGATTTCAGGAGTATTCAACTTGGAAAAAGTTTGGCTAAAACATTATCCGGCAGATGTTCCAGCAGAAATCGATCCCGATCGTTATTCATCGTTGATTGAGATGTTTGAAAATGCTGTAACACGTTACGCCGATCAAATCGCATTTATCAATATGGGCGAGGTAATGACTTTCCGTAAATTGGAAGAGCGTAGTCGTGCCTTTGCTGCCTATTTACAGAATGGGTTAGGGCTGAAAAAAGGGGATCGCGTGGCATTGATGATGCCAAATTTATTGCAATATCCCGTCGCACTATTTGGCATTTTGCGTGCAGGCATGATTGCTGTCAATGTGAACCCACTCTATACCCCGCGTGAATTGGAACACCAGCTTAATGATAGTGGGACTTCTGCTATTGTTATCGTTTCTAACTTCGCACATACCCTAGAAAAGATCGTCTTCAACACACAAGTCAAGCACGTTATTTTGACGCGCATGGGTGACCAGCTTTCCCGTCCCAAGGGAACTCTTGTTGATTTCGTCGTTAAATATGTCAAACGGCTAGTCCCTAAATATCACTTACCGGATGCCATTTCGTTTCGTAGCGCGATCCATGAAGGCTATCGCTTGCAGTATGTCAAACCGGACGTGAAAATCGAGGACTTGGCTTTTCTGCAATATACGGGGGGAACGACAGGGGTAGCGAAAGGTGCAATGCTGACCCATCGTAACATGTTGGCAAATATCGAACAGGCCAGAGCCTGTTATTCTCCGTTATTGCAGCCAGGGCAAGAGATAGTGGTCACGGCATTGCCGTTGTACCATATTTTTGCCCTGACGATAAATTGCCTGTTCTTTATTGAGTTAGGTGGGCAGAATCTATTGATCACTAACCCTCGCGACGTTAACGGCACGGTCAAGGAACTCTCTCGTTATCGTTTTACTGCGTTATCGGGGGTTAACACGTTATTCAATGCCTGGCTGAATAATCCCGAATTCCAGAAACTGAATTTCTCTTCGTTGCGTTTATCTGTTGGCGGTGGCATGGCCGTACAAAAAGTGGTCGCTGAGAAATGGCAAGACCTGACAGGCCGTCATTTATTGGAAGGCTATGGACTGACGGAATGTTCGCCTCTGGTTTCCGCTAATCCGCATAACTTGACCTATTACAGTGGCAGTATTGGTTTCCCCGTAGCTTCAACAGAAATCAAACTGGTAGGAAGTGATGGCAATGAAGTGCCATATGGAGAAGTGGGGGAAATGTGGGTGCGTGGGCCACAAGTAATGAAAGGTTACTGGGATCGTCCTGATGCGACGGATGAGGTATTGAAAGACGGCTGGTTGGCAACCGGGGATATTGCCAGCGTAGATGAAAAAGGGTTTTTCCGCATTGTTGATCGGAAAAAAGACATGATCCTGGTTTCTGGATTTAATGTTTATCCAAATGAGGTAGAAGATGTTGTTTCTTCCCATCCTAAAGTGTTAGAGTCGGCAGCGGTGGGCGTTCCGAGTGAAAGCTCAGGAGAGATTGTCAAAATGTTTGTGGTACGTAAAGACCCCAGCTTGACTGAAGATGAACTTAAAACGCATTGCCGTCGTTACCTGACAGGGTATAAGGTGCCAAAGCTCATTGAATTTCGCGATGAGTTACCCAAATCCAATGTAGGTAAAATTCTTCGCAGAGAACTGCGCAATGAAGAATTGGCAAAAATAGATAATGCTGCTAAAAATTGAGTCTATTTATTGCTATACCCTATTGCACATTGATAGCGCCGGTTTTTACCGGCGTTGTTGTGTACGCCTTATGAATGGCTAAGAGAATGATATTTTGTTTCAGTTGATTACTACCGATGCTCAATTGCAGTCAACCTGTGAGCGGGCGAAAAAACACGCAAGAATTGCACTCGATACTGAATTTGTACGTACACGGACGTATTACCCCCAATTAGGTTTGATACAACTGTTTGATAGCGAACAACTTTCTTTGATTGATCCCCTCGAAATTTCGCAATGGCAACCTCTTAGGGAACTGTTGACTGATCCGAATGTATTAAAATTTATCCATGCGGGCAGTGAAGATTTGGAAGTTTTTGGTAATAGTTTCCAGTGTTTGCCAGAACCTATGATTGATACCCAGGTATTGGCCGCATTTATTGGTCATCCCATGTCATGCGGTTTTGCGACATTGGTTGCTGAGTATTTGCATACCGAATTAGATAAAAGTGAATCCCGCACTGATTGGCTGGCTCGGCCATTGAGCGAAAAGCAATGTCAATATGCTGCGGCAGATGTTTATTATCTATTACCGCTGGCCGATATTCTGATGGAAAAAACAGAGCAGGCGGGATATTTAGAGGCGGCAAAAGATGAAAGTATTCTGATAGCCCAGCGCCGTAAAGAAGTATTGATGCCGGAATATGCTTATAAAGATATTGGTAATGCATGGCAACTGCGCCCAAGGCAATTGGCCTGTTTGAAAAAACTGGCGGCATGGCGCTTAAATCAGGCTCGTGAGCGTGATCTGGCGATCAATTTTGTGATCCGCGAAGAAAATTTATGGCAGGTTGCCCGCTATATGCCAACTTCTTTGGCCGAATTGGATGCCCTGGGATTGAGCGGGCAAGAAATTCGTTGTCATGGTCGTCGGTTGTTGGCAATGGTTGCGGAGTGCAGGGATATTCCAACAGAAGAATGTCCGCCTCAAATTGTGAATTTTGTTGATTACCCTGATTATCGCCAGGCGTTCAAGGAAATTAAATCCTTGGTCACTCAGGTGGGGGAATCTCATCATTTCAGTGCCGAGCTGCTGGCTTCTCGCCGCCAAATTAATCAATTACTTTGTTGGCATTGGAAATTGAAATCACCGGAGCATCAACCTGAATTAATTCGGGGCTGGCGCGGCAAGTTACTGGCAGAACCTATTGCTAAGATATTGGCAAACTATGCGGAATAATAGCGTTAGTTTCAATAATAACCCCTGTTTTATTTAACGGATATAATATCGAAGAAAGGTAATCTTAATTCCCTGCCTGTATACCAGACAGGGAAAATCACCGCCTTAAATTAACTAGCCTCATTTGTGGCGGTTATTTTGGCGATTCCTCAACCTCTGGTAAGGTTACATTAAGTTCTAGCACAGAGATGTCATCATTTTTTTGCTCAAACTGCACAGAAAGCATATCGGGATCAATCTGTACATATTTACAAATTACAGCCAGAATATCCCGCTTCATCTCGGGCAAATAGGCAGGCTCAGAGTCACCACGGCGCCGTTCTGCCACGATGATTTGCAGCCGCTCCTTGGCGATATTGGCCGTCGGTTTTTTTCTCGACAGGAAGAAATCTAACAAAGCCATGTGTTACCCCCCAAACAGGCGTTTTAAAAAGCCCTTTTTTTCTTCTTCGATAAAACGGAAAGGCCGTTCTTCACCAAGTAAACGTAAAACAGTATCTTCATATGCTTTACCCGCGTCAGAATCTTTGTCCAAAATGACGGGTTCCCCCTGGTTAGATGAGCGGAGAACAGACTGATCTTCTGGAATGACACCCAGCAAAGGAATGCACAGAATTTCCAGGACATCTTCCATACTCAGCATATCGCCGCGGTTCACACGCCCTGGATTATAGCGTGTCAGTAGAAGATGTTCTTTGATGGGTTCTTTACCTTGTTCTGCACGGCGTGATTTGGATGCCAAGATACCTAAAATACGGTCAGAGTCACGAACAGAAGAAACTTCTGGGTTTGTCGTAATAATGGCTTCATCGGCAAAGTAGAGTGCCATCAATGCACCACTTTCAATACCAGCGGGAGAATCACAGACAATGAATTCAAATCCCTGTTGATCCAATTCACCCAGAATTTTTTCAACACCATCCCGCGTAAGGGCTTCTTTATCACGGGTCTGAGAAGCGGGTAGAATGTGCAGATTCTCTGTACGCTTATCTTTGATAAGGGCTTGATTCAAGCTGGCATCACCTTGAATGACATTCACGAAGTCAAAAACTACACGGCGCTCACAGCCCATAATGAGGTCGAGGTTCCGCAAACCGATATCAAAATCGATAACGACGGTTTTTTTTCCTCTTTGGGCGAGACCGGTAGCAATGGCCGCGCTTGAAGTGGTTTTGCCAACGCCACCTTTACCAGATGTAACAACAATAATGCGTGCCATGAAGCGATTCCTTGTTATAAGGGCTAGACTAAGGTTTCAATAGTTAATTCATTATTCACCAGACGTAATTTTGCTGCCTTGCCAACAAAATTGTCTGGAATTTTTTCGCTGAGCCAATATTGACCTGCAATAGAGGTGAGCTCGGCGTTTAAATGGGTGCAGAAAATCTGGCTTTCTTGATCGCCAGATGCGCCTGCTAATACTCGTCCACGCAGCACACCATATATATGAATATTTCCATCAGCGATTAATTCTGCACCAGCGCTCACATTATTTGTCACAATAAGATCGCTGTTTGGTGCATAAATTCTTTGTCCTGAACGAACAGGTGTATTAATTATACGAGTTTTTTTGAAAATAGGTTCAGTCGGTTTATTTTCTTGGGTAAGAACTTTCTGACTTTTGCCTTCTTTCAATAAAGGAAGCTCAGATTTTAGAACAATTTTTCGTTGTTCCTCGTCTTGACAACCGCTGATGCCAACGATGCGCAATCCCACTGACTCAATAGCTCGGTGGAGTGCGAGAAGATCTGCATCAACAGGGAGAGCAGAGATATTGATAACAACGGGCGCATTTTTCAGGAATTCAGGCGCTTGCTCCATTTTATCCTGGATAGCTTTATGAATAACTTCCGGCTGATCATTATGCAAATGAACGACTGAAAGCGTAAAATTACTGCCTTTTAGCTCAATTGGCGACTGTGACATCGATATTTTGACTCAGCAAAGTTAAGGTTCTCAAAGTGGTTTACACAAACATTTTCCTGGAATAGCCTCTGGGAGGCGATATTCTTAAATATAATAAGCATGTTATAGTTAGTGAATTATTCAAGCAAGTCACAGCGTTAATTTAAAAGAGTTTATAACAATGATTTGTGTAATCTACAGAAGCCCAAAACGTGACCATACCTATCTGTATATTGAGCGAAGAGGTGATTTTTCGCGCGTTCCTGAAGCGCTGTTAAAAGCATTTGGTGAACCTCAATATGCAATGATGATTTCATTATCTGAAAGAAAAAAACTGGCTAATGCTGATATTGAAAAAGTAAAAGCTGCGTTGAGTGAGCAAGGTTTTTACCTGCAAGTACCACCACCAGTGGAAAGTCTGCTCAATGAACATCTGGCATCAAACAGACCATCCAGACAATAAAAATCGCTGGCAACGGCTTGATCCTAAATTGAGAAGGCGCTGATTTATGAAATTAATCACTGGGCTAACTTTGTTGACAACAACTCTGCTGGCAGGGTGCAGTACATCAAGTAGTAAGCAATTGTATAATCAATCCGTGTTATCTGAACGGTCCCAAACCGAAGTCAGGGCGCTGGAACATGATTTTCCATTGAACTCCCGTGAACCCGCTCAGTTTCCTGCTTATGTGGCTTTGCTGAAACACCAGGCCCGGAAGCAGGGGTTCAGTGAAAAAACGTTGGATCGGGCATTTGCCAATGTCCGTTTTATGCCGCGTATTATTAAAGCTGATCGTAACCAACCAGAAAAAAAAGTGACTCTGGATGATTACTTAAACCGTGTGTTGTCAATCAGGAAGATTGAACAGGGTGTCAAGGAGTATGAAGTTAATAAGCCGCAATTAGAAAGGATCAGCCGTAAATACGGTGTACCAAACGCTTACATTGTTGCTTTGTGGGGGCTAGAAAGTGGTTTTGGCAAGTTTCAGGGAAAAGAAGATGTCATTTCAGCATTATCCACGCTGGCCTTTGAAGGGCGCCGGGAAGTGCTTTTCATAAAACAGTTATTGGCCGCATTGGAAATAATGGAAAATCAATATATTGATGAAGATCAAACACTCAAAGGCTCTTGGGCGGGGGCAATGGGGCAAAATCAATTTATGCCAACTTCTTATTTAACCTATGGTGCTGATGGCGATGGGGATGGCAAAATCGATATTTGGCAGAATAAAGCAGATGTCTTTGCCTCAACCGCCAATTACTTGCATAAGGAAGGATGGCAACAGGGTTTGCCTTGGGGATATAGCATCTCGTTACCTGCGGGATTTGATGTTACATTGGAAGGCGTTAAACCCGAACAGGGAAAAACCATTGCCCAATGGCAGGCATTGGGGATTTCATCCCCGCATTTTGCTAACCTGCCGGCAAATACCAAGGGCTGGATAGTCATCCTTGATGACGCGGCACGACGGGCATTTTGGGTAACGCAAAATTTTCGTACTATTATGCACTGGAATCGTTCTTACTATTTTGCCCTGAGTGTTGGTATGATGGCAGACGGTATTATGCAACGTACTCATTTCCTCACTCGCTGAAAATCAGAGCTTGAAAACAAGATAAAGGAACAATTTTATGTACCAGCATCGGGATTGGCAGGGAGTCTTGTTGGATTTTCCTGCTAATAAAGTTGTTTGTGTCGGTAGTAATTACGCCAAGCATATGAAAGAGATGGGCTCCTGCTCCACGGAAGAGCCGGTGATCTTCATCAAACCTGAAACCGCGCTGTGTGATCTGTGCCAACCCATTTTTATCCCGCAGGAATTGGGTTCTGTGCACCATGAAATAGAATTGGCCGTCTTGGTGGGTTCGGCACTTAAGAGTGCCAATGAAGAGCGAGTTAGCCAGGCGATTGCGGGCTTTGCAGTTGCACTGGATTTGACATTACGTGATTTGCAGCGTGAATTTAAACAATCGGGGCAACCGTGGGAAAAAAGCAAGGCATTTGATAGGTCATGCCCGATATCGGGATTTATCCCGGTCAATACCTTTGGTGATCCACAAAATGCCCAACTGTCTTTGACAGTCAATGGTGAATTGCGCCAGAACGGCAATACGAGTGACATGCGCACACCTATCGTCCCGTTGATTAGCTATATGTCACGTTTTTTTACCTTGCGCCCAGGGGATATTATCTTGACGGGAACCCCTGAAGGTGTAGGGCCATTGCAATCTGGTGATGTACTAGACGTCGCTCTCAATGAGCACGTTTTGACAACCAGAGTGATTTAATAACGAGGAATGACAGAAATTATGTCCCAACCTTTCTGGCAGGTGAAAACCTTAGAACAAATGACAGACCAAGAGTGGGAAGCACTATGTGATGGCTGCGGCCAGTGTTGCCTGCATAAGTTGATGGATGAAGATACGGATGAAATTTATTTCACCAATGTTGCCTGTAATCAACTCAATATTAAATCCTGCCAGTGCAAGAACTATGCAGATCGTTTCAGATACGAGCCTGACTGTATCAAATTAACCCGTGAGAACATGAACACTTTTGAGTGGTTGCCTAAGACGTGTGCTTATCGTCTGATTGGCGAAGGGAAAAGGCTCCTTCCCTGGCATCCACTGGTTAGTGGCTCAAAATCGGCAATGCATGCAGAGCGTATTTCTGTCAGATATATCGCTGTGCGTGAAGCGGAAGTGGTGGATTGGGAAGACCATATTTTAAATAAACCAATGTAATTATTTTACTGTTTGATGTAAAAGGGATTTTATATCAAATGCATATAATGTCATTGGCAGAATTGCCATTAATATCGGTTTTTCTCCCGTTTTTCTGACTTTAAACAGTAAACAAAAACTGATAACTTGTCTGCCCGATAGTCAAAACAAGGAAAGAGAAATGGCAAGTTATTTGATTCGCGTAGAGCTTTATGGCACAGGTCCTGAGGGTTATGAAAAATTACATAAAAGGATGACGGCGAATCAATTTAGCCAATCTATCCGTTTCCCTAATGGAAAATGGCATCACCTGCCTGGCGGAACTTATATCGGTAATTCGTCGATGGAGTCCATTGAATTGGCGGAAAAAATCAAATCCATCGCCACGCCATTTTCAAACAAAGATCCTTCAATATTTGTCTGCACTTACAGTAACTGGAGTGCATCGTTATATCCCGAAAAACCGCATACTGAATCCGGCTACGGGGAATGATTTATACCAATCGCCATTGAAGATGCTTGATTTTTTATCCAAACCCGATCATGCTTACGACCATGAAAATTCATCTGACACCAGAACAAAAACGCGCCCTC
>NZ_NJCX01000109.1 GCF_002632875.1 Xenorhabdus kozodoii | reverse complement strand
ATCGGCTGAAATATTGGGATGTATGCGTCACATGAGTGTCAATATGTTGCGGGCAGAAACAACCAAAAAAGCCAGCATTCGCCGAAAAAGGCGGTTTGCGAGTATGGATATTAACTATTTGGATAAGGTCTTAGTCGCAGGATTTAAGGCGTTAGGCAAGAAGTGAACATTCACGCTCTTGCCCTGGTTATTTAGTTTAATTAAAAATCAGGGGGTGGTTTTTGATTGGCACTTTCCTCAAAGGCGTTAAGCCATAAACATATGGCCTCTGTAGACATGTAATATTATGATTATAAAGGAAATTAATAATCATCCATCCACATTTTAAACGTTCACATCTTATACGTCACGTACTAATTAAGGGGCAAAAAAGCCCCTTATTTTTATCCGGTACTCTGGATAATAATGCCAGTTTTTTTAACATTACGGCAGGCACACCCTCGAACACGAGAGTGATATATGTGTATTAGTCCAGATTAGATCTGACAACTACCGGTTATTTATACAGGTGTCTGTCAGGTTAAATCTGGGTTAAATTCTTTTCTGCCCAGAGTCGTTTTC
>NZ_NJCX01000108.1 GCF_002632875.1 Xenorhabdus kozodoii | reverse complement strand
GGGATAGCCCCGTCGAAAGGCGGAAGGTTTTGGTTGTCCAGTTTCAGGGTGGTGGCAATCACCGTGGTTTCCGTCGGGCCATAGGAGTTAATCCAGCGGCAGCCCTGGGTTTCGGGATGGGATAGCCAGTTCATCAGATGGCGATGCTCTGCTTTCTCGCCGCCGACAATAAGGGTGTGCAGGTGTGGGCTAAAACCACTGCGTCCGGCCATCATCTCCTGCACCCAGTGGTGCCAGAAGGCGGTTGGCATATCCATAATGGTGATTTTCTGCTCGCGCAAGAAGTTCACAAAGGTCATATCCGGGATGCGGATATGGGGCGGGCGCAGAACCAGCGTCGCACCGGAGGCGAGGGTCGGGAAAATATCGGAAACCGAGGTATCAAATGCGATGGTGGCGAATTGCAGGATGCGATCCCCCCCTTTCGGTTCGCTGGTCTTATGCTGGGCATGGATAAAATTCACCACGTTGCGGTGTTCCAGCATCACGCCCTTGGGCTGGCCGGTGGAGCCGGAGGTATAGATGATATAGGCCAGATGGTGTGGCTTAAGCCCCAATTGGTGGGGATCGGGATTATGGCAAGGTTGCTGTGCCACTGC
>NZ_NJCX01000107.1 GCF_002632875.1 Xenorhabdus kozodoii | reverse complement strand
TCGCTCCTGCCAGTATCCGCTATAATGCACACGGTTACTGAGCTGTCCGTACATGTGGTGTAACATCAGCCCATCACCTATGTATACCCCGGCATGATTGGGTTCGTTGGCCTGTACCTGCATAATGATCACATCACCCGCCTGCAATTCACCGCTGCACTCAGCAAAACCCGCCGATGCATAGTGTTTCATGTACAGATTTTCGCCACGTTCCCACCAGCCATCAGCACGGGCAAAATCAGGGATAGCAATATCGCGCTCCAGTCGATACCAGTCGCGCACAATGGCGTAGCAATCCCAAATACCGTGTACAAACGGGCGGCCAATCAGGGGTTTAATTCCCTCCGTGGGCATAATGGTGCGCATATCCCCCTCCGGCCATGAGACGATCACCCACGGGAGTTGTGACAGGTCACACTGGGCGATATCTAACTGGCTGGGTTGTGTTGTGGCATCCGGGTGACTGTGGACAATCGCAACAATAGTACCCAGATCCTCAGCATTGGCGTAATCCGTGGGGTGCAGACTGAATTGTTCTGTGGGTGAGGGAGCCGTGTTGCGACAGCGGATATATTGCTGTTTGCGGCTATTTTGAATCACCAGACC
>NZ_NJCX01000106.1 GCF_002632875.1 Xenorhabdus kozodoii | reverse complement strand
CCTTGCGGTCGAGTTTGCCATTGGGGGTGAGCGGGAAGGCATCCAGCGTGATAAAGGCACTGGGCAGCATATAGTCCGCCAGATGCTGGCTGAGTTGCTGGCGTAGTTCTGCCGGCACCAGTTCCGTCCCGTCCTCTGGCCGCACATAGGCGACCAGCCGTTTCTGGTTGGGTTCATCTTCGCGGGCGATCACCACCGCCTCGCGCACCCCGTCGCATTGGGTTAATTTGGCCTCGATTTCCCCCAGTTCGATCCGGAAGCCGCGCAGTTTGACCTGAAAATCATTGCGGCCAAGGTAGTCAATATTGCCGTCGGGTAGCCAGCGGCCGAGGTCGCCGGTTTTGTACATCCGGGCGTCCGGCTCTGTGGCAAAAGGATCGACCAGGAAACGCTCGGCGGTCAGTTCCGGGCGGTTGAGGTAACCGCGGGCGACACCGGCTCCGCCGATGTAAATTTCCCCCGCGACACCAAGCGGGACGGGTTGGCCTTGTGTATCCAGAATATAAATCTGGGTATTGCCGATCGGTTGGCCGATCGGGATTTTTCTGCCGACGCATTCGTCGATCTCATAGACAGTGGCAAAAGTGGTGGTCTCCGTGGGCCCATACA
>NZ_NJCX01000105.1 GCF_002632875.1 Xenorhabdus kozodoii | reverse complement strand
AAAGTAAGAATAAATGGAAAAATCAACAACTTACATAAAGGCGGGGTTTCCCGACTTTTAGTTCAACATGCTTCCGTTTCAAACGTAGCGATTAAATACTGAGCGGTTTGGTTCACTGCCGTCATTTGGAGTCATCTCAGGGGTTCGCAAAAAGAAAAGGGCAGGATTACAAATCCGACCCTTTGGCAAAATTTCATCTCATCGCCAAATACCATCAAAAAATCTGAATATTTAAAAGTACTGTTTATGTGTACAGAAATGCGTCAGTTCAGAGAGGGGTTTTGACGGTGAATTTTTCGAATAAAATAATGATGTCCGTTCTTCGATATGATTTTTGGAGGGGGTGATCTGAGGAGTAAACCAGACACAAAACGGGCAAGATACCGTGTATTTTTGTTACACTTTTTTACAAATAGAAATGCATTAGTCACAAACAAAAACACCTCAGAGGGGGAATCTGAGGTGTTTCGATTTTTAACTTCACGTGCATTTTACGTGCACTTTGAAGTCCTTTTACTGTCATGACAGTGACCAATCAACTTTCATAACTTACTGTTTTTCAAGTTGTTGTCCCTACACTGTCCTACCAAATTTGGTGGAGCTGGCGGGAGTTGAACCCGCG
>NZ_NJCX01000104.1 GCF_002632875.1 Xenorhabdus kozodoii | reverse complement strand
TGGCACGGGCAGTATGCTCATTAGATGCCGAATAGATTTAAGCAAGCCCACCATACATCAAAATTTGTGTTGCAAAAACGGGGGTGACCATAGATTTTTTATGGGTGAAATATGGAACAGCATCTGATTCAGGGCAGCAAGGGCGGCAGCGACAGCCCACGTACCCCGGTCGAATCACCGGATTCCCTGCAATCGACCTCGTACGCCAAAATCGTATTGGCATTGGGGGAGGGGGAATTTGCAGGTGGACTCGATGGCGCCAACATCTTTCTGGACAATACACCGATTATTGGCCCCGATGGTACGCCCAATTTCGAGGGTGTGCGGTGGGAGTTTCGCCCCGGCACGCCTCATCAAGATTATATCCCCGGTATGCCCGCAGTAGAAAATGAGTTGACCGTCGGGACGGAATTAAATGAGTCATGGGTGAGATCCGTCACCAATACCCAGCTCTCTGCGGTGCGCATTCGGTTATCGTGGCCGCAATTGCAAAAGCAGGAAGAGAACGGGGATACGGTGGGCTATCGCATTGATTATGTGATTGAAGTCGCCACGGATGGCGGGTCGTATCAGGAAGTGTTGCGTACCGCCGCTGATGGCAAGACAACCACCAAATATGAACGC
>NZ_NJCX01000103.1 GCF_002632875.1 Xenorhabdus kozodoii | reverse complement strand
GATGGTTTCAATCAACGACGTTATCTGAATCAATCCACTTATCCCACGGGGAAAAGCCGTTTTCTGGGTCTCTTTGATACGGTTGCGGCAATTGGCACATTAAGCAATGGGCTTAACCCCCATACCGCTGATACAGGGGATGTTGATATTCGTTTACCCGCAGGCATTGCAGAACATATTTTTCACATTACGGCTGCAAATGAATGTCGTTATAACTTTTCTTTAAACAGTGTCAACCCTGATTACCCAGAGCTGATATTTCCTGGCGCCCATTCGGATATTGGCGGTGGCTATAATCCTATCGAAACAGAACGATTATTTATTACCCGGCCACGCAGTCTTACAATAGATGAAAGTACTCCCAATAACGCTACCTGGATATATAAAAAAGCACAGAATGAGTTATCTCAGATGAGAAACTATCCCACTATTGCCCCGTTACTTCACAACAACGAGGTGAAAGTGGAAACATGGCAAAATAACCAGTTTTACCCCCGCAATGATCTGGAACGCTTCCAAAAACAAGTCGCGTCAGCGGCGGTATTGTACCGTGAGATTACCAATGACTGGTCTAAGGTTGTGATGTTGGTAATGCAGGATGCTGCACAAGAAGCAGGTGCCGTTTTTGGTAAACCCA
>NZ_NJCX01000102.1 GCF_002632875.1 Xenorhabdus kozodoii | reverse complement strand
TCTATTACGGCGAATATCAGGACAAGGCCGAAGAATACGCTCGTTTATCGCGACAGTATGACGAACAAGTCGCCATTAACGCCAGCCAGCAAGCGCGAATCCAACAACTCCACGAACTGGACACCCAACACACTCAGGAACTCGCCAATGCCAAGACTGAAATTGACACTCTTCGGGCTGATGTTGCCGCTGGCCGTCGCAAGTTGCGCATCCAAGCCACCTGTCCCGTGTCTGAAACCGTTGCCTCCGGCAGCGTGGGCGATGGAACCACCGTCGAACTCTCTGGAGAAGCTGGATCAGCTGTTCTCGATATCCGAGCCGGAATTATTAACGACCGGGCAAAACTGAGATATTTGCAGGATTATGTTCGGAGCCAGTGTCGATGAAAAATGATTTTAATTACCAGAAACTAATGGCAGCAATGGGGTTGCTGTTCTTCTTTCTAGCTTTCACCGCGATGGTTCCCGTTAATTGGTATTTATCCATCAAGGATGGTAATTACCCTTCTTCTATTATTGGTACAGTGGCATACGTTGTTTTTTGCTGGAAGTTTGTTCCTGTAATGAAAGAAGTGGTTATCTACTTCTTTTCTATAGCCAAGAAATCGCTTGGAAAGAACACATTGCCACCTCAGAGCAAATGATGCTGGGG
>NZ_NJCX01000101.1 GCF_002632875.1 Xenorhabdus kozodoii | reverse complement strand
CATGTGGTGGCTTAATGAGTGATTGCAAAAGCCGACATGGAGAAGATGCACAATTGCCGTTTGGTGGGTTTTCCGGCTCTGCTTTGTTAAGGCGGTGATTATTTGCTACAAATAGGTGATATGATGACCAGTCTAAATTTTGTAGATAGGACAATAACATGAAATATCGCCTACCTTTTGTTGTCACTGCGTTGTTGTTTTTATCCTCATATGCTGCTGCTCAGGAAGGGTATTGGTATGAGGGGTGCCCGAAGTATTCAGAGCGAGGGTTAAAGGAGGCATTAGATGAATCGATAAGAACTCCTGTCGAATCTGTTAGCGAGTTGCAGCAATACAGCAAAGGGGAGTTAGAAACTCAGCTCAAAAAAGAAGAGTGTGATATACGCAATTTTGCTGAACACAAAAAAGAAATAGAGAAAAGATTACAGGAAATTGAAGAGATACAAAAATCGTAAACTTATTCGTTGTTATTATTGAATGAAAAATCAGCCCCTTTTTGGGGCTTTTTTGTTATGGAGCTTTACATGCGCCCCCATATTATCCACTCCATCATGGATCACGCGCAGACCGAATACCCCAATGAATGCTGCGGTCTGGTGATTCAAAATAGCCGCAAACAGCAATATATCCGCTGTCGCAACACGGCTCCCTCACCCACAGAACAAT
>NZ_NJCX01000100.1 GCF_002632875.1 Xenorhabdus kozodoii | reverse complement strand
AATCACTTCCTGCCCGATACGCGGTATCGCCATAAAGCCAAAGCCGTGGCCGTTCCAGCCCTGTGCCACCCGTACCCAGCACGACGCGCCATCATCCGGTTCGTCATAACGGTTCCAGTGAAAATGGATTTTAATGGCGCCGTCTTTATTGACGAAAATTTCCTCGCCCTCTGGGCCAACGACTATCGCCGTTTCATCGCCATCGGCTAACGGTTTGTAGTGGAACGGCGGCCGCCAGTCGGCCAGACCATCGATAAAACTGAAAGTATTGCTGAGTGTGGTGCCTTCGCCACGGTTATCGCCCAGCGCCTGCGGGCAGCGCCCGTGGTGGTGGATGCCGACGATTTGCCAGCGGGCATTGAGCGGCGCGTGCGGGTGGTTTTTTATCTCAAAGATTTTGCCCGGCATCAGTTTGATGCAGTTACTGTGGCCGCTGCCGGTCTGTTTCTGGTTATCCCACGCTTCCTGCCGGTATTTTAAAAACGGTTTGGCGGCCGCATCTTTCTGGAAACGCCCGTAACTCTCAAACACGGTGTAAGGGGTCTGGCTGCCAAAATCGCGGAAGCCCTCGCTGCTGTGCAGGTGGGAGAGGGGGTAGCGCGGGTTCGCCGGGTTGAAATCTTTGTGCAGGCTGCGTTGCGGGCTCATGCCAACCCCCAGTCGCACCTGATAAATGGTATCCACC
>NZ_NJCX01000010.1 GCF_002632875.1 Xenorhabdus kozodoii | reverse complement strand
GACAGTGACCAATCAACTTTCATAACTTACTGTTTTTCAAGTTGTTGTCCCTACACTGTCCTACCAAATTTGGTGGAGCTGGCGGGAGTTGAACCCGCGTCCGAAATTTCTACATCCTCGGTACTACATGCTTAGTCTAGTCTTTACATTCGCTTGCTAGCTGCGGACAGACACGCCACTAACAAACTAGCCTGATTGGATTTAACGCTTCAACCCCAGGCAAGGCATCCACGCGATCTCTTTTAGGTTTGACCTCTCTTGATCCCCGTCCTAAGAGCTGAGGCTAGGGAGAGAGGGCTCTGCGCAGGTTATTAAGCTGCCAGTGCGTAGTTTTCGTCGTTTGCGACTATTATTTTGCGGCTTTTTACGAGGCCAACCGCCCCTCGGCATGCACCTTGGGTTTCGCAAATTCCGTCGAATCCAGAATCAGCCCCAAGTGTTAAAGGCAAGTATATCAGAATATTGGGTGATAACGCTAGCGATTAACGCCCAGAATTCTTCATAATTCGCGCTTTGTCTAATTTCCACTCACGTTCTTTAATGTCTGAACGTTTATCGTGCTCTTTTTTGCCTTTTGCAACGCCAATTTTGATTTTGCACCAGGCATTCTTCCAATACATGGAAAGTGCGACGATGGTATAACCTTCTCGATTGATTCGACCATACAGTGAATCAAGTTCGCGTTTGTTAAGTAGTAGTTTGCGTGACCGTGTCGGATCACAAACTACATGGGAAGAAGCAACATTTAATGGCGTAATGGTGGCACCAAAAAGATAAGCATCACCATCTTTAAGTAAAACATAACTCTCACTGATGTTAGCTTTGCCTGCTCGCAGTGATTTGACTTCCCAACCTTGTAGGGATAAGCCTGCTTCGAATTCTTCTTCAATGAAGTATTCGTGGCGGGCTCGTTTATTCATGGCAATTGTTGCCGAACCGGGTTTGTGTGCTTTTTTCTTTGTCATAATGCGTTGTATTATACTGTATGCGTTAGTGAAAGAAATCTCTTCTGCATGATATTTAGCGATAAGTGCATATTTATTGTTCTAAATGTCATCAGGTTTTTATTTAACCACATTTAAGTGATACTATTCAGCGCTGTTATGTTTTACAGGAAATGATATGCCACAGATTAGTCGCTCTGCGCTAGTGCCTTATAGCGTGGAACAAATGTATAAATTGGTCAACGACGTGACATCTTATCCAGATTTTTTACCGGGATGTGTGGGGAGCCGTGTAATAAGTAGTGGTGATAATGAAATGACGGCTTCCGTTGAGGTCTCTAAGGCAGGGATCAGTAAGACGTTTGTAACGCGCAATACGTTATTTGATAATACAAGAATCAGCATGCAGCTTGTTGATGGCCCTTTCCGTAAGTTGATGGGAGGATGGCATTTTACTCCGTTAAGTGAAGATGCCTGCAAGGTTGAGTTGCACCTCGATTTTGAATTTACCAATAAATTGATTGAGCTGGCCTTTGGCAAAGTGTTTAAAGAGTTAGCCGGTAATATGGTTCAGGCTTTTACCCAACGTGCACGTGAGGTTTATAGTGTCTGAGATCAATATCGAAGTCGTTTATGCTCTGCCTGAACGGCAATATCTGCGTAATGTGAAATTACCGCAAGGAGCCACTGTTGAACAGGCGATTATCGCGTCTGGTCTTTTGACATTACGTCACGATATCGATTTGGTTAAAAATAAAGTTGGAATTTATAGCCGTCCAGCCAAGCTGAGCGATACGCTGGAAGAGGGTGATCGTGTAGAGATTTATCGCCCTCTGATTGCTGATCCAAAAGAAATGCGCCGTAAACGAGCAGAGCGCGCTAAAAATAGTGCACAATAATGCCTATTTATTCGCCAGGTGATCTGCTGGCGAATAAATAAAACACACATCACTGATTCTCTGGCAGTGATTTTTCATTCTCGATATCAGTTAGCACACCTTTGTCATCAAAAGTCAGTGTCAGGGTTTCCTGAGTGACTTTCCCATGACCAGGTTGTTGGCGGAATACGTAATACCAGGTTTGACTCCCAAACGGATCGGTCAGCATTGGCGTTCCCAAAGTGTAAGAAACTTGCTGCTGAGTCATCCCCTTATGGATTTTGGCTACCGCCGCCGGCGTGAGGTAGTTTCCTTGATTAATATCAGGACGATAAACAATTCGCTCAAACATGGAGCAACCCGCAGTCAGCATAACCAGTGATACAGTAGCGGCAGTCAACAATTTACAGCGCATAGTAATTACATTCCTTTAGGAGTTAGGTCGTCGATAATAATAAACATTGAAGAGATTGAAAACCTCTACGCATTTACCTATGACTGCAATTATACAAGAAAGTTGGATCAATTTATGCCGCCAACAGCTCTTTTGCATTAGCCAGCGTATTTTTTGTAACCTCACTTCCTGCCAGAAGCCGTGCCAGCTCTTGAAGCCGTGCTTTTTTATCCAATAGTTGCATTTGGGTTTCTGTTTCTTCGCCGTCTGTTTGCTTGCTGACATAAAAATGTTGATGCCCACAGCCTGCAACCTGAGGTAAATGGGTGACACACATAACCTGGGTTGATTCCCCCAATTCACGTAGCAGGCGACCGACAATTGCCGCTGTTGGGCCGCTGATACCGACATCAACTTCATCGAAAATAAGCGCAGGGGTTTCCATCTTTTTCGCGGTAATGACCTGAATTGCCAGGGCAATACGGGAAAGTTCACCACCTGATGCGACTTTCGCCAATGGTTGATGGGGTTGACCAGGGTTAGTTGTGACATTGAATTCAACTTTGCTGGCTCCATCGATACTTAAATGCTCCGGTTCAAAAGTAATATCGATGGTAAAACGACCATGCGGCATAGAAAGTTGGTGCATACTGTTTGTTATCAATTGACCCAATTCTGCGGCATATTTCTGGCGAATATGGTGCAATTTTTCTGCCACTGACAGCGCCTGTTGATAATGCAGGCTGACCAGTTCACTTAGGTGGGCACAATCGTTTTCCTGCTGGGATAATTGATATTGTTCTTCCAACAACTGCTGGTGTAATGCAGGCAACTCTTCTGGCGCAACATGGTGCTTACGAGCCATGCTGATCTGCTGGGAGATTTTTTGTTCCAGTTCGAATAAACGATTAGGATCGAGTTCCAATTGGTCACTGTAATGACGTAACTCGTCACTCACTTCATTGATTTGGATAGCCGCCTCTTCCAGCATGTTAAGCAGGCCACTGAGTTTGTGATCCATGCTGGCAAGCTCTGTCAGTTCATTACGTGCATAGCTGAGAAGGCTGACGATATTCTGCTCATCATTATCACTTAACATCTGGAGGATATTTTGGCTGACGGACAAAAATTGCCCGCAATTTGCCAGCCGTTTGTATTCGCTATCTTGTTCTTGATAATCCCCTGCTTGTGGTGACAACTCGTTCAGCTCTTTCAGGTGATATTCCAGCAATTGCTGACGCGAGCGACGCTCAAGGGTTTGTTGTTGAAATTGGGAGAGTGCTTGGCAGCTTTGGCGCCATTGCTGGTAGGCCTGCTTCATTTCGAGCTGAAGTTCGAAATCACCCGTGTAAATATCCAGTAAGTGCCTTTGATGACGATTTTCTAACAACATTTGGTGGGCATGTTGCCCGTGGATTTGGATCAGATGCGAACCCAATTCACGTAATTGAGAAAGGGGGACAGCAGTGCCATTGATAAAACCGCGGGAGCGCCCATCAGCGGTGATCGTACGGCGCAGCAGGCACTCATTGCCATCATCAAAACTGCTATCAAGCTGGTGATCTATAAGCCATTTGCGGGCAGAAGGGGCATCAGCCAATAAAAAACGGGCACAAAGATCGGTACGTGGAGCACCTGGGCGAACCATATTGGCTTCACCACGATTACCAAGGCATAAACCTAATGCATCAATCGCGATGGACTTACCGGCTCCGGTTTCACCGGTGATTGCCGTCATTCCTGAGCGAAAATCAATTTCAAGTTCGCGAACGATAGCAAAATTACTGATGGTTAATTGAGTCAGCACCGTGCCCCTCCTTTTTTACTGTATATAAAACATGTCCCTGTGCATAAAAACATGTCTGTGCTTTCATACAGTATAAACTGGTTTTTTATACAGTAAAGTAGGCAAACGTATTTTTAGAACATTTTTTTCGACCAGCCCAGTTTTGTGCTCAGCGTATTGAAGTAGTTGTAATCTTTTGGATGAATTAAGTGCAGATTATAGTCACTGCGTTTGATGATCACTTCTTCACCATCTTGGATTGGCAGGACAATCTGGCTGTCACAACTGACTTCGTAGTCACTGCTGTTTTGGGTGAATTTCAGGCGAATGCTGCTTTCGCTGCTGATAACGAGAGGGCGTGCCGAGAGTGTATGTGGAAACATCGGGACTAGCACGATAGCATTCAAGTTTGGGGTTAATATCGGCCCTCCCGCAGACAATGAATAGGCAGTGGAGCCTGTGGGGGTTGCTATGATCAAACCGTCTGAACGTTGAGAAAAAGCGAAGCGCTCATCAATATAGACTTCAAATTCAATCATATGGGCAACTTTGCCTGGATGTAATACAACTTCATTGAGTGCAGTGCTACGTCGGGATTTATGTCCGGTTTTTGTCACTTGTGCTTCGAGCAGAAAACGTTTTTCGTCCCGATATTCGCCATCCAGAACTTCGGATAGCTGTTGCAAAGCATTATCGGGATCTAAATCCGTCAAAAAACCTAAGTTACCTCGGTTGATGCCAATGACTTTGATATCATAACGCGATAACACTCTGGCAGCACCGAGCATATTGCCATCACCACCGACAACAATCACAAGATCGGCGATCTGACCAATTTCTGTTAACCCTCCAGTCTGGGCGTCTTTTAAATTAATGTCTTTTGCAACCTGTCTATCCACAATGACGCAATAACCTTTAGACACCAGCCAGTGGTACAGCATTTCATGGGTGGCCAGCGCTTCAGGATGACGTGGACGACCGACAATACCGATGCATTTGAATTCATTATTCATTGCTGTTACTTCCTTCAGCATATGGTTTTGCCCTCACAATGATGATTGTTCCCTTGAATCCCACGTTTTGATCCCCATAATAAGCTCAAATGGCGAAGATAATACAAAATACGCGGAGATATCCATGAGTAGTAAAGACCAAAAAGTACCTGACGAGCAAGTCGCAGAAAATACAGAAAATGTATTAGAGCAACAAATGAATGCGGAAAAGGCAGACGCGGCAGAGACTGAAAACGTTGTTGACCCGCGTGTTGCTGAGCTGGAAGAACAACTGAAACAGGCGCAGGCTAATGAACGTGATGCGTTGTTGCGTGCACGTGCTGAAATCGAAAACATTCGCCGTCGTACTGAGCTGGATGTAGAAAAGGCACATAAATTTGCATTGGAAAAATTTGCCAATGAACTTCTGCCTGTTATCGACAATCTGGAACGTGCATTAGAAGTGGCTGATCGTACGAATGAAACGCTACAGCCAATGATTGAAGGTATTGAACTGACCCTGAAATCTTTTATTAATGCCGTGGGTAAGTTTGGTGTTGAAGTGGTTGGTGACATCAATGTCCCTTTCAATCCAGAAGTGCATCAGGCGATGACCATGATGGAATCTGAACAGCATGAACCTAATCAGGTGATGTTGGTGATGCAAAAAGGTTATACCCTAAATGGCCGCCTATTACGTCCTGCAATGGTTGCTGTTTCTAAATAACGCTACGGTATCCCGTGATGAAATGCCGCCGTTAAAAGGCGGCATTTTTGTGAGCAAAAATGGGTTATTGGGGCAATTGAGGTTTCCAGTCTATTGGCGATAATCCTTGAGCTTCCAACAGATTGTTGGCCTGCGAAAAATGCTTACAGCCTAAAAAACCACGATGGGCAGACAAAGGGGAAGGGTGTGGTGCTTTTAATACATGATGGCGTTGGGTATCAATAAAACGGCCTTTTTTCTGGGCATGAGATCCCCAAAGCAAGAAAATGACCCCGCTACGATGTTCATTGATTGCTGCAATAACTTTGTCAGTAAAGGTTTCCCACCCTAAATGGGCATGGGAATGTGCATTGCCGCGTTCAACGGTGAGCACGGTATTGAGCAATAGCACCCCCTGTTTTGCCCAACTGATCAGGCAACCGTGATCGGGGCGAGTGAATCCAGCAATATCCGCTTCCAGCTCTTTGTACATATTGACGAGAGAAGGTGGCGCAGGAATGCCTGGTTGTACAGAAAAAGCCAGGCCATGGGCTTGGTTCGGGCCGTGGTAAGGATCTTGTCCCAAAATCACCACTCTTACATCAGCCAATTCGGTATAGCGGAATGCGTTGAAAATATCTTTCTGAGGCGGATAAATGGTTTTTCCAGCCTGACGTTCATGGGTAACATAATTGATTGTATCAATAAAATAAGGCTGCTTCTTTTCATTGCCGATGACATCGTGCCATGTGAGAGGTGCGGACATAGCCAATCCCTTTCTAGATGATTATCAGATGGCTTAAGCTTACCGATTCCCTTGGGATAGGGAAACCCTCAGATCCTAATCCACGCTGAATTTCCAGAATGAAAATCTGTTTTTATCATTTTTTTTGAAAATATATAAAAATAATTTTATTCAGGCTGTCCATAAAAAATGATTTAAAACATGGTGTTATAATTTCCCCATTAATAACCTTATAAAATTAGTTGATTACAATCAAAGAATCTTCTCATTTGGGCTGGTATACAGGAAACCAAGAATGATGGTTGATTAAATAATGGCTTGGCTAAATAACCAAAATGATGATGTTGGAGGTATAAATGATTACTGGGATTCAAATTACCCAATCTGACAACGCTGCATTGATGAACTCTTTTTGGCTGTTGGATGATGAAAAAAATGAAGCGCGTTGTATCTGTGCCAAAGCAGATTACGATGAAGGCCAGATTATTGATAAACAGGAGTTGGGGCAGTTTGAGTATCGCGAGATCCCGCTAGAAATTGAACCGACTGTACGTGTCGAAGGCGGGCAACATCTGAATGTTAATGTTCTGCGGCGTGAAACGTTGGAAGACGCAGTCAAACATCCCGAAAAATACCCTCAGCTTACTATTCGCGTATCCGGTTATGCTGTGCGCTTTAACTCACTGACCCCAGAACAGCAGCGCGATGTGATTGCGCGTACTTTTACAGAAAGTATGTAATTTTTATACCAAGCAAAAAGTCCAAAGGGAGAATGAATACTCCCTTTTTTATTGGCATAAACGAGAAAATACAATCCCATATTTAAGTTATGGAAATTTATTTTGTTAATTAAAAATTAAAATTGTTTTAAATTTGTTAATCATTCTGCCGATAGAGAGTTTAGGTTTTTTAATTGCATCAAACTTGAATAATCTATGGGAGAACTTTATGACTTTATCAATCAATACCAATTTGTTAAGTAACTTAGGGGTATATTCATTACAAGGGAGTTCCCTGCAACCTCAATCTAATTCTTCAGCCCAGCCACCCCCAGACAAAGTTAATCCTATTTCTCCCCCAAACATTTCGCTTTCAGAAAACACCAAACAGGTTAATGCGCTCTATCAATCATTGGTGAGCAACTCAAATGCCAGTGCGATGGCAGTGCCTGGATTGGAAGCCAATGATATTGCGGGAAAACAATCGAAACGGGTCGATTATACCTTGACGCTGCTTACCCGTGATGTTTATCGGCAAAGTAGTTTAGGGATTGGCGATTATGAACGTCTGTCTGATGAAGATTTATTAAAAGTAGGCATTGATCCCGACACCCTGAATGATTATTCAACAGGGTTTCAGGCCGGGGTATACCATAACAAGGGGCTATATATTGTCTCTTTCACGGGTTCGAATGAACTAAAGGACTTTATGGTCAGTATTCGTCAGGGACTTGGTTACAATGAAAAGCAATATAACCAAGCGGTAGACTTGGCACATAAGGCGCTAGGGGTATTTGGGGAAAATGTAGTTTTCACAGGGCACTCATTAGGGGGGGGATTAGCAACAGTGGCCGCATTGACAACCGGAAAACCCGCCGTTATCTACAATTCTGTGAGTGTTTCTGACGCGACATTGAAATATATGGGAATATCACCCGAAGTCGCTCGTGAAATGGCTGACAGTGGCTTGATACGCCATTATGCCGTTGAACACGATTGGCTGGGTAATTTGCAAAAAACATTGCCACTGGATCAACCGATGGGACATACAATAGAACTTAAGTATGAATATGAATTGGAGAACGTATGGGATGTCATCTTGCCTAATCGATATGGCTTACATGTCTTTAAAGCGCATTTTTTGGAAGCCGTCCTCGAATTGATGGCGGAGCAAAAGCCTTGGTTGGACAAGGGCAATACCCTGCTGGCGTCAACGGATGCTACAGCGACTGATACCACACCACAACAAAGTGAACGGTATTATGCTGGGTAATATTTAGGGTTCAGCCTGCCAGAAGATGGGCGAATTCATTGCATGGCTTCGCCCATTTCTGCAATCAATTTCTACGACCGATTTGTACAACCGATTGTTACAATTGATAATTGCTAGAATTAATCATTGCTGGATTCAATTAATTCTGGTTTGGATTTGTCAGAAGAAGTACGGCGTTTACCGATATTTTTTCTGTCGCGATGGCGAACTTTAACGCGGTTTTTCTTCGTTTCTTCTGTTTTTTTCTTCTCTATACGTTTTGCCAATACTTTTTTGGATGGTTTATTGCCCTTTTTCTCACTGGGTGCTTTGGTTTGTGGACGAAGCTCATCAACTACCCGCATTTTCAACGGCTCATTGAGGTAACGGCTGACTTTACCCAAAAGTAAGTGGTCGTGTGCTTCAACCAGCGCAATGGCGGTTCCTTTACGGCCTGCGCGGGCAGTACGCCCAATTCGGTGCAAGTAAACATCTGAGGTACGCGGTAAATCAAAATTAAAGACGTGGCTGACATTTTCGATATCCAACCCACGGGAGGCTACGTCGGTTGCGACCAGAACGTTGACCTTACCATCATTCAAGCGTCTGACGGCATCTGTACGCTTGGCTTGCACCATTTCCCCCTCAAGGAAAGCGGCCTGAATGCCTGCCTGGCTCAGCCAATCAACAAGTTCACGTACTCGCTCTCGTTTACGTACGAAAACAATGGACTTAGTCACATCGGGTTGTTGGAGAAGGTGACACAGCAAAGCGGTTTTATGCTCTAACGAATCCGCCCGATAATAAAATTGCTGAATTCGCTTGCGCTCGCGGCGAGAAGGTTCGGCATCGATCTCAACGGGATCCGTTAACAGGCGCGTGGCAAAATCACGGATGGCTTCCCCTTCCAGCGTTGCGGAGAATAATAACGTTTGTTTGCGCCAGCGGGTTTCACCTGCAATAGTTTCGACATCATTGGCAAAGCCCATATCCAGCATGCGATCGGCTTCATCAAGGATCAGCGTCTCTACTGCACGGCAGTCGAAGTTTTCTTCTTTGATGTATTGCAGCAACCGCCCTGTCGTTGCGACAACAATATCCTGGTTTTCACTAAATACTTCCGCGTGATTCATATAGGCAACACCACCGGTTATGGTGGCAATGTCCAAATGTGTATGGGCCGCGAGTTCTTTTGCCTGTTCTGCAACCTGCATGGCCAGTTCACGGGTTGGCGTCAAAATCAGGATACGCGGAGGCCCTGATTTTTTGCGAGGAAAATCCAGTAAGTGCTGTAGTGCCGGCAGCAGGAAAGCCGCCGTTTTGCCTGTCCCGGTTGGCGCAGAACCTAATACATCCCGTCCTTCCATGGCCGCAGGAATGGCGGCCGCCTGAATGGCGGTCGGGCGTTCATAGCCTTTTTCATTCAGTGCTTCAAGCAGGGTTTCATCAAGTTCGAATTCGGAAAAATTTGTCGCAGTCATCATATACCTCTGTTAGGGCCGCAGATTATAAACGGGTTAGGCGCATTCTTCACCCTATAAAAGCATCCAATAAGCAGGTTGCTTTGATCCGTAGGCCATAAGATTTATGCTATGACAAATTCTCATTTCAGCAGATATAGGTCATGGCATCGATACAGAAACCCGCTTTTCGCCGCGGTGGTTTTACATTTAAACAGTTTTTTGTTGGACATGATAAATGTGCGATGAAAGTCGGGACGGATGGTGTGTTATTGGGAACCTGGGCGCCAGTATATAACAGGAAAAGATGTCTGGATATTGGATGTGGTAGTGGTTTGATTGCGTTAATGATCGCCCAACGTACAAAAGAAGAGACTATTATTGATGCAGTGGAGCTGGACGCACTTGCTGCTATGCAGGCCGTTGATAATGCGCAGCAATCACCGTGGTCTTCCCGCATTACGGTATATCAGCGGGATATTCATGATTTCGTGCGACAACATGTTCAGCAAAATGAGTTACGAAACATTGATCTCCAATATGATTTGATTGTTAGCAATCCTCCCTACTTTGAGCCGGCTAATGCATGCCGAAACGAAGCGCGTAATCAGGCTCGTTATACGGAATCATTGACGCATCAAGGATTGCTGGCGTGTGTGCAGGCGTTGATTACCCCGACGGGGTTATTTTGTTTGGTACTGCCTTATAACATTGGTGAACAATTTGAAAAAATGGCGTCAGGTTTGGGATGGTTTACCCATTTCCGAGTCAATGTTCGTGACAGGCAAGGGAAGCCGTTGCATCGTCTATTGCTGGGATTGTCACTACAAGAACGAGATACTCAAGTGAGTGAGTTAACAATTCGTTCTTCGGATGGCTCATACTCAGACGAATTTCGTCAGTTAGTAACGGATTTTTATCTTTATTATTGATAATGTTAGCACTATTGAGATGGCGAATTATATTTTTCGCTACAATAAAACAAGAGTTTTCTTTTTCTCAGATTAAAATCGCGTGCCCTGTAAAATAGTGGCTATGATTTAGACAGATGCAATACGAGAATAACAGGCGGTTGCCATTAAAATTACAGCTAACGTTGAACTTCACAATAAATTGATACTCAAAGTCATGCTTGTTCGGGAAATTAGAGCATCATATTGGTTTAATTTAAGTATAAATGTGGAGTTTTACCTCAGGAGAGTGAACCTCGGATGAGCGAGCAGTTAACGGATCAAATGCTGATTGAACGAGTCCAGAAGGGCGACCAAAAGGCATTTAATTTGCTGGTGATGAGATACCAGCACAAAGTAGCGAGTTTGATAGCTCGTTACGTACCTCAAGGCGACGTTCCTGATGTTGCTCAAGAGGTTTTCATTAAGACTTATCGGGCACTGTCTTCTTTCCGGGGTGACAGTGCTTTTTATACATGGTTGTACCGTATTGCCGTTAACACTGCGAAAAATTATTTAGTTGCTCAGGGACGTCGTCCACCATCCAATGATCTGGATGCCAACGACGCAGAAAATTATGATACGTCGAATTCATTAAAAGAAATTTCGAACCCTGAGAACTTAATGTTGTCTGAAGAATTAAAGGAAGTGGTTTTTCGCACGATCGAATCGCTGCCAGAAGATTTGCGGGTAGCGATTACGTTGAGGGAGTTAGAGGGGTTGAGCTATGAAGAAATAGCCGACATCATGGAATGTCCTGTAGGCACTGTGCGTTCACGAATTTTTCGGGCAAGAGAAGCAATTGATAATAAAGTTCAACCATTGATCCAACAATAGTGGAACAGGGTTGGGCAAAACAATACTTAAGGGTACTTTGGCATGCAAAGAGAAAAACTTTCCGCATTAATGGATGGAGAAGCTCTTGATAGTGAAGTAGTTCATTGGGTCTCTGAAGATGCGGTCATGCAGAAACAGTGGGAACGATATCACCTTGTGCGTGATGTACTGCGTGGCGATGTGGGTAATGTATTACATGTGGATATTGCGAGTCGAGTAGCTTTGGCACTTGAAAAAGAACCCATCCATATTAACCCGGCGGCGGTTTTGGAATCTCAGCCAAAACCCGAAACATGGGCTAATATGCCGTTTTGGAACAACATTCGCACATGGAAGAGCCAAATTGCACAAATAGGTGTTGCAGCTTGCGTATCGTTGGCGGTGATTGCCGGTGTCCAACAATATAATAATGGCGATAATAGTGTTGAAACAGATAGCCAATTTGAAGCGCCAGCTTTTAACACGTTGCCTGTGATGGGAACCGCCTCAACAGTGGGTTTAGCGACGCCAGTCGAAGAAGAAACTTTTGGTGGCGATTTGAGTATGCAAGTGCGAGAAAGCAATAAACGGATTGATGCGATGTTGCAGCAATATGAACTCGCTCGACGCATTCACACGGAAAAAAATTATGGCGCCACCCAGGCTAATCCCGTTTCTGAAGAGCAAGCACCACAACAGCCACAACAACAGTGATGAAACAGACTTGGGTTGTCGTTTTTTTATTGGCGAGTAGCCTGATCAATCCTCTAAAAGCCTCAGCGCAACAAAGCCGTGCTGAGGCTTTGTTGCAGGATATGAGTAAGGCGGTACAAACGCTGGATTATGAGTTTGGTTTTATCATTTTAGGGCAACAATTTCTTGTTCCCTTGCGTTACCGTCATGCCATTATTGATGGACAAGTTATCGCCCAAATCATCCAAATGGATGGCTCACGTAGAGAAATTATCCAGCGCGGTGACCAAATCAGCTATTACGAGCCTGGATTGGATTCATTTAGTATACGTAGCACCCATATCGTCGATTATCTTCCGCCAATCATCTTCGCTGATTTTACCCAATTGCAAAATTTTTATCGTTTCATTGATGCAGGGAGTACGCACGTTGGCGATCATCCCGTGAATTTTGTTCGCATCATATCGAAAGATAAATCCCGCTATAACTATAACCTCCTGATTGATGAAAAAAATCATCTTCCTCTGTTGATAGACCTATTAGATAAGGATAATAAAACAGTCATTGAGCAATTCCGTGTCGTGTCATCAACGGTGAATGGCGATGTTAAAACGGCACTGAACGCGATTACTGATTTGAAATTGCCGCCTATGTTACTCATTTCCCCGGCCAACAAACTGAAGTTCAATTGGCGGGTTGCAGAAATGCCGGAGGGTTTCAAAGAAATTTCCCGTAACAGCGGGAAGATATCAGAGACAGAGTGGTTGGAATCTATCATGTATAGTGATGGGTTGTTTAATTTCTCGGTCAATGTCGTGAACTCAGGTACAAAGGTTGTTGATGGGCCACCCTTTCGACAAGGCAGGAGAACGGTTTATACTTTGACCGGAGATAAACATAGCATCACAGTCATTGGTGAATTGCCTTTTGCAACAGCCGAGCGAATTGCGGCAAGCGTGATGTTTACGGGAGAAAAAAACTGATGGTTAAAGAGTGGGCAACGGTTGTCCGTTGGCAAAAGGGGCGTGCATTGTTACGCTATGGCTCATCTTCAGGTTGCAGTAGCTGCCAGGCTAAAGCCGCCTGTGGTTCTTATTTACTGGAAAAAATAGGGCCAGAAAGCATCCATCAGTTGGAGCTGGAAATTACCCAACCGCTGCAACCAGGCCAGAAGGTCGAAGTCGGTATTCCTGAAAGCAGCCTGCTACGCTCAGCTATGCTGGTTTATTTGACCCCCTTGTTGGGATTGTTTTTGGGCGCCGCACTTTTCCAGTTTTGGACGATTGACCAATTATGGATCTGTTTAGGGGGAATTAGCGGTGGATTTGTTGGTTTCTTCACTGCCCGCAAGATTGCTGCGTATTGGGATAATTTGCAAGCATACCAACCTGTTGTGTTACAAATTGGTTTACCTCCTGATTCGATTAAGGTTCTACAGCAAGAATAATCTGTTTTACCATTCGAATTTCAACTTTAATTTATCATTACTGAAAATGACCCGGTCATACTGAAAACGACAGGCATGGCTAAGTTTTCATGAGTTTGGTTTTCACGGGTTTGGCATGTAGAATACGATCCCTTAGGCCAGTGGCCGAACCCATAAACTGTCGCTTTATGTCCATCAATGTGTCCATAGGCGAATATTCAGAAATATTAAGGCAAAAAAGATTTAATAATGAAGCAAATACGAAATTTCTCCATTATCGCCCACATTGACCACGGTAAATCCACGCTATCTGACCGGATTATTCAAATTTGTGGTGGTCTGTCTGATCGCGAAATGGCAGCGCAAGTACTGGACTCAATGGATCTTGAACGTGAGCGCGGGATCACGATCAAAGCCCAAAGTGTCACTCTTGATTACAAGGCAAATGACGGGCAAGTTTACCAATTAAACTTTATCGATACACCAGGCCATGTTGACTTCTCTTACGAGGTTTCCCGCTCTCTGGCTGCTTGTGAAGGCGCTTTGTTGGTTGTGGATGCGGGGCAGGGTGTTGAAGCTCAAACATTAGCTAACTGCTATACCGCCATTGAAATGGATCTGGAAGTGGTGCCAGTTCTGAACAAAATTGACCTCCCTGCCGCTGAACCAGAGCGTGTCGCAGAAGAAATTGAAGAGATTGTTGGTATTGATGCAACAGATGCTGTTCGTTGTTCTGCGAAAACAGGGGTGGGCGTACAAGATGTTATTGAACGTCTGGTGAAAGAGATACCCCCACCAGAAGGCGATCCTGATTCACCGTTGCAGGCCCTGATTATTGACTCATGGTTTGATAATTACCTGGGTGTTGTTTCACTTGTCCGTATTAAAAACGGTACGTTACGCAAGGGTGATAAAATCAAGGTAATGAGCACCGGGCAAGTCTATAACGCTGATCGTTTGGGCATCTTCACGCCAAAACGTATTGATCGTGATGTATTGAATTGTGGTGAAGTCGGCTGGTTAGTCTGTGCCATCAAAGATATTCTGGGGGCGCCAGTTGGGGATACACTGACAACGGCCCGTCAGCCTGCGGAAAAAGCCCTGCCTGGTTTTAAAAAGGTCAAACCGCAAGTTTATGCGGGGTTGTTCCCGATAAGTTCTGATGACTATGAAGCGTTCCGTGATGCATTGGGTAAACTGAGCTTAAATGACGCGTCATTATTCTATGAGCCAGAAAGTTCCACTGCATTGGGCTTCGGTTTCCGCTGTGGTTTCCTTGGCTTACTGCATATGGAAATTATTCAGGAGCGTTTGGAACGTGAATATGATCTCGACTTGATCACCACGGCTCCAACAGTGGTTTATGAAGTTGAGACAGTCAGTGATGATATTATTTACGTTGATAGTCCATCCAAGTTACCGCCATTAAACAACATTAAAGAACTGCGTGAGCCGATTGCAGAATGTCACATGTTGTTACCGAAAGAGTACCTTGGCAATGTCATTACACTCTGCATAGAAAAACGCGGTGTGCAGACGAACATGGTCTACCACGGCAATCAGGTTGCACTGACTTATGAAATCCCAATGGCTGAAGTTGTGCTGGATTTCTTTGACCGCCTGAAATCGACATCCCGTGGTTATGCGTCCCTGGATTATAACTTTATTCGTTTCCAGAACGCAGACATGGTTCGTGTGGATGTCTTGATTAATGGCGAGCGTGTTGATGCGCTGGCATTGATTACTCACCGTGACAATTCGCAATATCGTGGGCGTGAGCTGGTGGAAAAAATGAAGGATTTGATCCCACGCCAGCAATTTGACATTGCCATTCAGGCTGCCATCGGTGCTCATATTATTGCGCGTTCTACCGTTAAACAGTTGCGCAAGAACGTATTGGCGAAATGTTATGGTGGTGACGTCAGCCGTAAGAAAAAGCTATTGCAGAAACAGAAAGAAGGTAAAAAACGCATGAAGCAGGTCGGAAACGTTGAACTGCCGCAGGAAGCCTTCTTAGCGATTCTGCACGTTGGCAAAGATAATTAACAAAGATCCGTAAGGAGATCAAATGGCTAACACTTTTGCCTTGATATTAACGTTAGCAACGTTAATCACCGGTATTCTCTGGTGCATAGAGCGATTCAAGTTCGCACCTGAACGTAAGAAAAAACTTGCTCACATTCAGGGACAGGCGACAGGCGCAGAAACTCAGGAAACTTTGGCTAAAGAACTGAATAAACCTTCATGGATTGAGACACTTGCATCTGTCTTCCCCGTGTTAGCCATTGTATTGGTTCTACGCTCTTTCGTGTATGAACCTTTTCAGATCCCTTCGGGTTCAATGATGCCAACACTGCTGATCGGGGATTTCATTCTGGTTGAAAAATTTGCTTATGGTTTAAAAGATCCGATTACGCAAACAACCTTAATTAAGACTGGCGAACCTAAGCGTGGAGATATTGCTGTTTTCAAATATCCGAAGAACCCAAGCATAGATTTTGTAAAACGAATCATTGGCTTGCCTGGGGATAAGATCGTTTACGATGACGTCAAAAAAGAGCTTCAGGTTTACCCTGGCTGCGGTTGGAATGCGGAATGTAAAGGTGACTTACCGGTGACTTATCGGAGTGTGTTTCCAAGTGAATGGACGCTAAAAGAAGATATAACACCAGAAGGAATGAGAATAAATGGTGTTTATCAAGTGCCAGTTGATGAACCAATAGGGCCATACTCTCTGCGCCAGAATGAAAGGGTCGAAAATCTAGGTAATGTGTCACACTCTATTTTGACCATCCCTATCATACAACGCGTCCCCAGTTTCTCTCAGGAAGGTTTGCCAATGGGCACTTGGGTTGTTCCTAAAGGGCAATATTTTGCGATGGGGGATAACCGCGACAATAGCGATGACAGTCGTTCATGGGGATTTGTACCGGAAAAAAATCTGGTAGGCCGTGCAACCGCCATTTGGATGAGCTTTGAAAAACAGGAAGGTGAATGGCCGACCGGCGTGCGTTTCAGCCGCATTGGGGGAATTCACTAATATTTCTATATTAGCGCAGCATTAATTTATCCCACAGTGTAGAATATTCTTTCAAACGAGATGACTGGCTCCCTAAGATAACGAATCCCTTGGGAGCCAGTGCAAACGCAACAGTTTTGTAAGGTATACCGCAATGGTATCGCCTCACAGGTCTGTTGCGTGTGCTTTTATTTGATAAATTCTAACTGAATTGGTAGCACATGAACTCCATAATAACGAACCGGTTACAACATAAGCTAGGGTATAGCTTTAAACAGCACGATTTGTTGCTTCAAGCGTTGACTCACCGTAGTGCCAGCAGTAAGCATAATGAACGTTTGGAATTTCTTGGTGATTCAATCCTGAGTTTTGTCATTGCTAACGCCCTTTACCAGCGTTTTCCCCGTGTTGATGAAGGGGATATGAGCCGCATGCGAGCGACACTGGTGCGTGGTAATACGTTGGCAGAGCTGGCCAGAGAATTTGAATTAGGTGAATGCCTGCGTCTGGGGCCGGGTGAGTTAAAAAGTGGAGGGCATCGTCGCGAATCCATTTTAGCGGATAGTGTAGAGGCTTTAATTGGCGCTATTTTTCTTGATAGCGATATTCAAACCATCGAAATGATCATCCTGAATTGGTATGAAGCCCGTTTGAATGAAATTAGCCCAGGCGATAAGCAAAAAGATCCCAAAACACGTTTACAAGAATATTTGCAAGGGCGTCATTTGCCGTTGCCTACATATCTGGTTGTTCAGGTTCGTGGGGAAGCACACGATCAGGAATTTACCATTCACTGCCAGATCAGTGGATTTGAACAACCCGTCAGAGGAGTTGGTTCCAGTCGCCGCAAGGCAGAACAGGCGGCTGCAGAACAAGCATTAAAACAACTGGAGCTTGAATGAGCGAAGAAAAAAACTATTGTGGATTTGTTGCAATAGTCGGTCGTCCCAATGTCGGTAAGTCAACATTATTGAATCGATTATTGGGGCAAAAAGTATCCATCACTTCCCGTAAACCTCAAACGACGCGGCATCGCATCATGGGGATCCATACGGAAGGGGCTTACCAAACTATCTATGTTGATACACCCGGTCTTCATATTGAAGAAAAGCGTGCGATCAACCGATTGATGAACCGTGCGGCGAGCAGCTCTATTGGTGATGTTGAACTGGTTATTTTTGTTGTGGAAGGCACGCACTGGACACCCGATGATGAAATGGTGGTGAACAAGTTGCGTCATTTGCGTTGCCCTGTCTTATTGGCTATCAATAAAGTGGACAATGTGACAGATAAAGCGATTTTGCTGCCACATATCGGTTTCCTTAGCCAACAGATGAATTTTATCGATGTTGTGCCGATTAGCGCCGAAAAAGGCATGAATCTTGATACAGTCGCCAAATTAGTGCGTGATCATATGCCACAGGCGGATCATCACTTCCCTGAGGATTACATCACTGATCGCTCACAGCGTTTTATGGCGTCCGAGATTATCCGTGAAAAACTGATGCGTTTCTTGGGTGATGAACTGCCCTATTCCGTGACAGTGGAAATTGAACAATTTATTACCAATGAACGTGGAGGGTATACAATCCACGGTTTGATTCTGGTAGAGCGTGATGGCCAGAAGAAAATGGTGATTGGTAATAAAGGCAGCAAGATCAAGAAAATCGGCATAGAAGCCCGCCAAGATATGGAAAAGCTGTTTGATATGAAAGTCCACTTAGAATTGTGGGTGAAAGTCAAATCCGGTTGGGCTGATGATGAACGGGCGCTGCGTAGCCTCGGTTACGTTGACGACTTATAAGGCTGATTAGTGGACGGCTGGCAGAGAGCCTTTGTGCTTCATGGGCGCCCTTACAGTGAAACCAGTTTACTGCTGGATCTCTTTACTGAAAATGAAGGGCGGGTACGTGTTTTAGCGAAAGGGGCACGCAGCCGTCGCTCTCATTTAAAGGGTTGCTTGCAACCTTTCACCCCGTTGCTCATTCGCTGGAGTGGGCGGGGTGAAATCAAGACATTAAGGGATGCAGAGCCTATTTCATTGGCTCTCCCCTTAACCGGAAGTGTGCTCTACAGCGGCTTGTATGTGAATGAACTGCTGTCCAGAGTTCTTGAGCAAGGAACAGCCTATCCCGCGCTTTTTTTTGATTACCTCCAATGCTTACAGGCTCTTGCGGCGAGTGAATTGACACCCGAATGTGCATTGCGTCGTTTTGAATTAGCGTTACTTACCAATATGGGTTACGGTGTCGATTATCTTCACTGTGCAGGAAGTGGCGAACCTGTATTGGATACAATGACTTACCGTTATCGTGAAGAAAAAGGGTTTATCGCCAGTTTGGTGGTAGATCATGACAGTTTTACTGGCTATGAACTCAAGGCGCTGGCAAGTGGTGAATTTCCCGATCAGGCGACTTTGAAAGCGGCGAAGCGTTTTACCCGCATTGCCTTGAAGCCCTATTTAGGGGGGAAACCGCTAAAGAGCCGTGAACTATTTCGTCAATTTGTGCGTAAAAAAACTGATAATCCCAACAAGAAAAATGAAAATTAAAGTAGGCCGCTTTTTCATGATGAAGAGTGTAGACTTTATTGAATCTTATGTTATTGCAGGAGCTAAAAATGGCTGAGGTATTGTTAGGTATCAACATTGATCACATTGCAACCTTACGTAATGCCCGTGGGACACCCTATCCAGATCCCGTTCAGGCTGCATTTGTTGCCGAGCAAGCCGGTGCTGATGGTATCACCGTTCATTTGCGTGAAGATCGCCGCCATATCACTGACAGAGATGTTCAATTATTAAGAAAAACAATCCAAACTCGTATGAACCTTGAAATGGCGGTGACAGACGAAATGGTGGGGATTGCTTGCCAAATCAAGCCTGCTTTTTGTTGCTTAGTGCCTGAAAAACGACAAGAAGTCACAACCGAAGGCGGCTTGGATGTGCTGGGGCAAAAAGGGCACATTGCGGCGGCTGTTAAGGCTTTATCGGAAGCGGGGATTCTGGTGTCTTTGTTCATTGATGCCGATCACCAGCAAATTGATGCTGCGGTCGAGGTTGGTGCACCCTTTATTGAGATCCACACTGGTGCGTATGCCGATGCTGAGGATGAAAGACAACAGGAAAAAGAGTTCCAGCGCATCAAACAAGCTGTAACTTACGCGGCAGCTAAAGGGCTGAAAGTCAATGCAGGCCATGGCTTGACCTATCACAATGTACAACGTATTGCAGCCTTACCTGAAATTTATGAGTTGAATATAGGGCATGCCATTATTGGCCGTGCTGTATTTAGTGGCTTACCTGCGGCGGTTGCGGATATGAAAACGTTGTTGCGGGAAGCTCGCCGTTAATGGCCATTATTGGATTAGGCACTGATATTGTTGAAATATCCCGCATTGAAGAAATTGTCGGGCGTTCAGGCGAACGCCTGGCAAAGCGCGTTTTGAGTGACGGAGAGTGGCAGCAATATCAACAACATAACCAGCCTATTCGCTTTTTGGCAAAGCGCTTCGCTGTCAAGGAAGCGGTAGCCAAAGCATTTGGAACCGGTATCCGCAATGGGCTGGCCTTTAATCAATTTGAAGTGATTAATGATCCGTTGGGAAAACCCACGTTAAAACTTCATGGAGAAGCCGAAGTGTTGGCTGAAAAACTGAAGGTTAAATCCATGCATGTCACACTGGCAGATGAACGGCGTTATGCCTGCGCGACGGTGATATTGGAAAGTTAATTCAGATCTTATCAGCATGATGCAAAAGCACAAACTTATCCCATAACTGCTCCTCGGTTTCCTGATGGTCAGGATCAAGGATAATGGTATTTGTGATTGGGCAGACAGATTGGCAAGTTGGCTTTTCGTAATGCCCGACGCATTCAGTACAGCGTTCGGGCGTAATTTCGTAGATCTCGGCACCCATCGTGATAGCCTGATTAGGGCATTCGGGTTCACACATATCACAATTGATGCAACGTTTGGTAATTAATAGTGCCATTTCAACCTCTTACATAAACTAAGCCTGTTAATTAACGGCTTAATTCTCTTCCTGATTTGTTGCTCTGAACCATTCCTTGTTATGCATACAATATATTTCACTAAAAATATATCTTACAAAGAAAGGGTTACAACGAAATGCATTTTACAAAAAACGATCGGGCGCATATGTTAACACATCTGGGATTTTCACAGCGATTAAGTGTGCCCTTGTCTGTTGATTAGAATCAAGGCAATGAATTGATTTTCGATTGCCATACTGTTTGTTATGCTTCGCCAGTTATCCTGACGGATAATTTTTACTCATAATCTGACAGGCGGGTATATACTTAAGTATGTTTTAAATTCTTTAGAGTAAAAGCATGCTTGAATACATCATAAAACATGGCAATGATATCGTGAAAGTTTTGGGAACTATCGGGACTTTTATTGGTATTATTCTGTCTGTATTAAAAAATTTTTATGCCGATGTCAGTGTTTTTAGGCAGAGAAGAGCAATAAAATACGTTAAATACCTCAATGAGTACAATGCTTATTTAGATGATTTGAGTAAAAACTATATTAGATATGAAATCGCCTCTGAGATAATGTGTGATATTACAAAAATAAAGTCTGATAAATTTAGAAATATATTTATCAAGCTGAAACAAAATGGATTGAGTCCAGAATATATAGATATTCTTAAAAAGTTGAAAACATATACCGCCCTAAATTCTGGCATAGTTCAAGTCAAGGTTGGTCCTTCCTATTACTTTACTTATTGTTTTGAAAAAACATTATCAACGTATTTTTTCACGTTGGCATTCGTTGTATTGGTTGTGTTTTTATTCAAAGTCGATGCCTTGAGTAATAGCATCGGGAGTGCTTTAGATTTCTTTCTAGCCACTTTCAGTATGATTTTACTTATGGGGATTGCTATCTATCTATTAATGTTAAGTCCGTCAAAATATCAAATCCAAAAATTAAACCAGGAATTAACCAAATATAAGATTGATGATATTGCGTTGTAATCTAAATGGCTTGATTTGCCATTGTATCTAAACTTAAAGTCTGTTAGATAGTGGCTTCATACTGTGTGTCTCTGGAGCTACTCCAATGAAAGCAAGCTGTTTAACGGAAATTATATTACCCAATAATTATCACACGAAAGACTTTTTGGCTTTTCATCAAAGGGATGAAATGGGGGTTGCTGAAATCGTGCGAGATAGCCAGGTTAAAAAAGGCATTATTTGGCACGAAAATCCCGCTCTTTTGACCATGACAATGGAAAACAATAGGGCGAAAATACAGCTTGATATTGATGGTGATAAAGTTTGCTCTCCACAACCTGAAGCGCTATCGACGCTGGCTTCCCATATGCTTGGTTTGGAACAACCTGTTGACGTATTCGAATCTGCCTATCAGGATCATCCCGTGATTGGGGCGTTGGTTAGCAGGCAAACGGGCTTACGCATTTACCAGTCTGCGACACCTTTTGAAGCGCTTAGTTGGGCGATTATCGGGCAACAAATTAGTTTAAGTGCCGCAATTTCCATTCGGCGGCGCTTTATTCAGGCGCTGGGTTTGCAACACTCTTCTGGGTTACTGTGTTTCCCTAATTATCAGCAGGTGATGCAATGTTCGCAGCCTGAGCTCCGTCAGTGTGGTTTTTCTGTGAGTAAGGCCAATGCCTTATTGAATGTTTGTCAACTTATTGATTCTGGGGCATTGGAACTTAATATCCCAGCAGGAGAAGATGAAATGAAACGGCTGACGAATAGTTTGCTTGCTATCAAGGGCATTGGCATGTGGACCGTTAATTATGCCTTACTACGAGGATTCAGTTATCTGGATGGTTCATTGCATGGCGATGTTGCCGTAAGACGTAATCTCCAACATTTGCTCAGCCAGGAAGATAAAGTTAGCGCGGAACAAGCAGAAAAATGGCTGGCCGATTTTTCTCCCTGGAAAGCATTGGTGGGGGCGCACTTATGGCAACAGCAATCCAGTAGCGGATATTAATACCATCCCCCTTTTCGTCAGCCCCCCAAGACGGAACCCGCACGAACTTCAAGTTTGCCCATTATGATCCGGTGACTTAAGCATGAGCACCGGATCGGTTTAGGGGAATAGAAAGGATTATTGATATTGGGGAAGGTGTTTACAAAAGAAATATATGATAAACAGCATTACGGTAAAAATTATAACGATATGAATTAATGGGTAAAATGATGTTATATGGAACAAATCAAAAAAGATCATGAATATTCCGGTAAAACTCATTTTTAGCGCGCCTTGTAATGCGCTAGCGGCTCCTTTGTTTTCAGTGACATCCTCCATGCATAGCACTAAAGCTAAGGGGGCAGAGGCACCTGAAATGATAGCCAATAAAAAAGAGAGTGCAATAATGGTAATGGGGATATTTAAGTCTGACAATAGAAAAAGTAAAAGAATAACCATATAAGACATTAGCATTAAAAAATAGATTTTCTCAGGTGGTGTTTTTATAAAATTTCTGCCCATTAACCATGATCCAGAAAAAATACCAAAAGAATAAACAAGATAAAAGAAACTATTCTCCACAGGCGTGTAGCCAAGTTGATGAAAAACATAAGGCGAAATTGAATAATACCCAATCGTGAAAGAAAATATCAATGATGATGCGATACTAAACGCAATAAATCGTGTGTTTTTTACTAAATTGATATAAGGAATAAAAATGCCGGATGGTTTTTGCGTTTTTGTATTAGTTTCCCTCATGGTATATAACACAATGATCAGCCCAATAAAATAAATAACGGCTAGCGTAAAAAATGACATATGTCAGTTATATTTCTGTTGGAGCCAACCACCGCACAAGGGAGCCAGTGCCGGAGAGAGTTGGCTAGACATTGAAAAATAAGAAAAGGCTTTTTTCAGTTTTGAATTATCCTTAAACGTATCCACAATAATGGCTCTTGATATAACAGTAAAACTGGCTGCACCAAATGCCGTTATTGCCCTGGATAAATCGAGCTGACTGATTTTTTCACTGTAACCTGATAGCATTAAGCCAATAATTGCAATCATAAATCCTATAATAACAGCTGGTTTTCTGCCATAACGGTCACTCATACTGCCATAGAAAAATTGGGATACACCGAGAATTATCATATAAATAACAATTAAATTTTTGATGCTTCCCTGTGATACCTGAAATTCTTTTAAAATAAAAGGCAAGGATGGATTAAAAAAGTCAACGGTCATTAAGCCAATAACTAATAAAAAACAGGAAAAGAAAATGGTTTTTTGTTCATTCATCATAATAATCCTGATTGCTTTTATTGATATTCATTAAATATTGTTATCGATGTGGTTGTGGAAATGGTTTATTTTTCTATAACTATGGGGGTAATATAATTATGTTTATTTAAACAAACTTAAAACAAATGGGTCGAACAAAAATAATCATTCATAATCGCTAAATGATTTTTACAAACACCCATTGTTGACGGTTAAAATTGACGCCAGCCAGTAATATCAGGATTTTCTATTAAAATGACGCTTGTCTTTAATGGCATGAATATTTTCATTTAATGATCATGATCACAAAAATCGTGTTCGCGGGCGTGCTGGTAAGAGGGACTCAACAACTAATAAAATGTTCTGTTTTCTTTTTGCTAAGATGATATTTCCATTCATTAAGGGGTTTTGGCGATGTTAACTTTTTCACCGTTTGAAGATTTGGCTCAACAGCTTTTACCGATGGCAATAGAAAGTGATGATGGTGCCCATGATATTGCCCACCTTCATCGAGTATGGCGCAATGCTCAACAAATTTGTGAAGCGGAATCGGGTAACTTGCGCTTAGTGTTTGTCGCTGTGCTCTTGCATGATTGTGTGAATGTTGAAAAAAATGCCCCAAACCGACACCTTGCTTCACGCATGGCAGCAGAAAAAGCCGCATTGATATTGAAAGATTTGGCGTGGAGTGAGGAGGATATTAATGCCATCTGTCATGCCATTGAAGCACATAGTTTTTCAGCCGGCCTGACTCCAAAAACATTGGAAGCGAAAATCGTGCAAGATGCGGATCGGCTGGATTCCATTGGCATGGTTGGCATTGGGCGCTGTTTTTATACCGCGGGTCGAATGGGTTCTTTACTGTATGACTTTCATGATCCGCTGGCAACACAGCGCGAATATGATGATAAGGTTTATACGGTCGACCATTTCTTTACTAAATTGTTTAAAATTGAATCAGGATTTCAGACGGCCTCAGGCAAAAAAATGGCCAGTGAGAGGACTGCACGTATGAAGTTGTTCCTTGACGCTTTTTTGGATGAGATTCAGGTTGAACCCGCAGATTGAGGTGATTGGGTATAATAGGCGGAATTTTCATAAGTAAGAGAATGGGCAGTGACAGAATTATATACCGTGACCGAAGATTTTAGTGATGAATATTGGATGCGCCGGGCAATCGATTTAGCCATGCAAGCACAAGCACAGGGAGAGATCCCGGTTGGTGCGGTATTAGTGGCCGATAATAAGGTGATTGCTGAGGGGTTTAACCATCCAATTACTGACCATGATCCCACCGCCCATGCAGAAATTATTGCGTTACGGCGGGGTGGGGAACAATTGCAGAATTATCGGCTGTTGAACACAACACTGTATGTCACGTTAGAGCCTTGCATCATGTGCGCCGGTGCGATGGTACACAGCCGGATACAACGGTTGGTTTATGGTGCCAGCGATATGAAAACAGGGGCTGCGGGATCATTGATTGATATTTTGCGTCACCCAGGGATGAATCATCAAATTGAAATTACTGCGGGTGTACTGGCGAAAGAGTGCTCCACTATGCTGAGTTGTTTTTTTAAACAGCGCAGGGAGCAACATAAGAAATTGAAAGCTCAGCAACAGACAATGCCATAGCAAGTTATGGCCTGGCGGCTGTTTCGGATTGCGTCGGCGTCTTATTCTCCGGCGCTTTTTCGTGAGATGCTGTGTCAGTACCTGTTAGTTTGTCATCTTTCGCCTTGGTATTTTCTTCTACCTTGGGGCTTTCTGTTTTAGTGTCCTCTTTGTTATTACTTTCAGCCGTAGTCGCGTCAATTTTAGTATCTCCAGCTTGGGGATGGCTGATGATCGTCGTATCTATGGGCGTTTCGCTTCCTTCTGCTTTTTCCCGATTGGCTTTTGCCCGAAGGTAACCCTCCAGGCTTAAATAGTAACGCCGAATATTTTCAACATAGCGATAAGCCTCATAGCCACGGGCATAACCATAGGTGGTATTGGCGTAGTATTTTTTCTTGCTAAGCAGGGGAAGGCGCGTTTTTACATCCAGCCAACTGTCTGGATTACCTTTTTGTGCAGCGGTTAATTTACGGGCATCAAGGAGATGGCCATACCCCATATTGTAAGCGGCGAGGGCAAACCAAATTCGCTCATCTTCAGGAATGGTTTTTGGTAATCGCGCTATTAAATAGTGTAAATAATCCATTCCACCTTTTACGCTCTCCACGGGATCTAGCCGATCACGGATACCCGCCCATTCGGCTGTCGGGCGAGTCAGCATCATCAAACCCCGCACACCAGTGGGTGAAGTGGCTTGTGGGTCCCAGTGTGATTCCTGCCATGCGATAGCTGCCACTAATTGCCAATCCAGCGAGCCTGCATATTGTTGAAAAATGGGCTGATAGGTCGGCAAGAGCCTATTGATGGCGCGAATAAATGAAATCGTATCGAAATAGTCGAATGAACCAACGTGGCCGAAATACTTTTCTTGCAACCGCGACATGATGCCGTTTTCCGTCAACATACTAAAGAAATCGAGCATGGCAGAGTAGAGGCTATCATCACTATTACGCTTTAAATACCAGGTCAGGGGACTCTCTTCACTGACATCAAAAGCGACGGCCAAATTGGGGTGAATACGCTGTTGCAAGGCTAAGCTGATGGAGTCGCTGATGGTATAGTCGATTTTTCCTTCGGAAAGCTGTTCGAGCAATTGTTGCGTATTTTTGCGGGGTGATTCTTCCCAGCTTAGCTCAGGATAAGATTTTTCTTTCCATTTTTTCAGTTCGCTGACGTGGGCGGAACCTTCCGTGACGACGAGTCTGCCTTTTAAATCACCAAAGGAGTGTGGGCGAGTCGTCCCCTTGCGATAAACCAGTTGTTGTATGACTGAAGCATAGGCAGGGCCAGTGCTTGTTTGATCCAGCCTATCTTTATTGTAGATAAGGCCGGCAGCCAGAAAATCGGCTTTATCGTTTTCCAGATCGTCAAAAAGCTGGTTAATGTTGGGGCGAAACTTAATGACCAGTTTCACCCCCAGGTAATTGGCGAACCGTTTGACTAGCTCATAGTCAAATCCCGTTGGTTCATTTTTGTTGTTAAGAGAAATTAGAGGAGAGCTTAGGGTACTAACCCGTAGCTCTCCTCGTGCCAGAATTTTGTTTATCTGCTCCTGCTGCTTATTGGGCCAATTGATATTAAGGCCAATGATAGCAGCAGAAAGAAGCGCGATAATTACGATAACAAAATAATTTATCTTTATATTATTCAAATAGTTATCTCTTTCCAGAACGATTGGAACTGTGTGAAGTGCAAGATAATAGCATGATCAAATTTCCAGTAATCGAGAATTTTGCGTAACAAAATGGGGATGTGCAACCCTATTAAACCAATTTTGACAACTTATTGAGTGTATTGTTGGGTTGACAAATAACCACGCAAACGGTTTCGTCAGAGAAAACATTCCTCTATAATGCTCGCAGTTTCCCCTGAGGCACGAATCAGGCTTTGCTTCTAAGATGAGAGAACCTATTATTATGGAAATTCTGCGTGGCTCCGCCGCTTTATCAGCATTTCGTATCGCTAAGCTCCTTTCCCAGTGTCAAGATCACCGTCTCCCTGTTTCCGACATTTATGCAGAGTATGTCCATTTTGCAGACGTTAATGCCCCAATCCCAGAAGGTGAGCGAGAAAAATTAAATAAACTCTTAAGATATGGCCCTTCTCTGGACGAACTGGAGCCTAAAGGACAACTCATATTAGTCACACCGCGTCCGGGCACGATATCCCCTTGGTCATCGAAAGCGACAGATATTGTCCACAATTGTGGGTTAAAGCAGATTGTCCGTTTAGAAAGGGGGATTGCCTATTATATTCAGGGTACTGGCATGAATGACGGGCAATGGCAAACGTTGTCGGCACTTTTGCATGATCGCATGATGGAAAGTGTGTTCACTCAGCTTGAGCAGGCCGAAGCCCTGTTTTCTCACCAGCAACCTGCGCCGTTGAAGCAGATTGATATCTTGCAATCGGGACGGGCTGCCCTGGAATCGGCAAATATTGAGCTGGGATTGGCGCTGGCTACGGATGAAATTGATTATCTGATGGACGCTTTCCAGACATTGGGACGTAATCCAACGGATGTTGAGCTGTATATGTTTGCTCAGGCAAATTCTGAGCACTGTCGCCACAAGATTTTTAATGCCGACTGGATTATTGATGGTCAGGTTCAGCCTAAGTCTTTGTTCAAAATGATTAAAAATACGTTTGAAAAGACACCGGAATATGTGTTCTCTGCTTATAAAGATAACGCGGCAGTGATGGCTGGCTCTCATGTTGGCCGCTTTTTCCCTGACTCTGCAACCGGCATTTATGACTACCACCAAGAGTCTGCCCATATCTTGATGAAAGTGGAAACCCATAACCATCCAACCGCCATTTCCCCCTGGCCTGGCGCGGCGACCGGCTCAGGTGGCGAAATTCGTGATGAAGGTGCAACGGGGCGAGGTGCCAAACCCAAGGCCGGATTGGTCGGTTTTTCGGTTTCAAACTTGAGAATTCCTGGCTTTGAACAGCCGTGGGAAGCGGATTTTGGTAAACCAGACCGAATTGTCAGTGCATTGGATATTATGCTGGAAGGTCCATTAGGGGGCGCGGCATTTAATAATGAATTTGGGCGTCCGGCGTTGTTGGGGTATTTCAGAACTTATGAAGAAAAAGTCTGTTCCCATAATGGTGCCGAGCTGCGTGGTTACCACAAGCCTGTCATGCTGGCCGGCGGGATCGGGAATATCCGTGAAGAGCATGTTCAGAAAGGGGATATTTCGGTCGGCGCAAAATTAATTGTGTTGGGTGGGCCAAGTATGAATATCGGCTTAGGAGGCGGTGCGGCCTCTTCCATGGCATCGGGCCAGTCTGATGCTGATTTGGATTTTGCCTCTGTGCAGCGTGACAATGCGGAGATGGAGCGCCGTTGTCAGGAAGTCATCGATAGTTGCTGGCAATTGGGCGATAAAAATCCGATCTTATTTATCCATGATGTCGGGGCGGGGGGGTTATCAAATGCGATGCCTGAATTAGTCAGTGATGGCGGCCGCGGTGGGCGTTTTGAATTACGCGATATTCTTAACGATGAACCTGGCATGAGTCCATTACAGTTATGGTGCAATGAATCCCAGGAACGTTATGTTTTGGCGGTTGCGCCAGAACAGTTGGCGCTGTTTGAAGCGATATGTCGTCGTGAACGTACTCCCTATGCGGTGATTGGGGAAGCAATGCAAGAGCGGCATTTGCTGCTCAATGACAACCATTTTGAGAACCAGCCAATCGATATGCCACTGGATGTCTTGCTCGGTAAGACGCCAAAAATGCTGAAAAATGTGCAGACCTTGCAAGCCCAGGGGCAAAGCCTGGATCGCAAGGGCATTGATCTTGCGGAAGCGGTAAAACGTGTCTTGCATCTGCCTGCTGTCGCTGAAAAAACATTCCTGATTACGATTGGGGATCGTTCCATAACCGGCATGGTTGCCCGTGACCAAATGGTTGGCCCTTGGCAAATTCCAGTCGCCGATTGTGCGGTGACGACCGCCAGCCTGGACAGCTATTATGGCGAAGCGATGTCAATCGGCGAGCGGGCGCCGATTGCATTATTAGATTTTGCCGCCTCGGCACGCATGGCCGTGGGTGAAGCATTGACCAATATTGCCTCCGCCTATGTACAAGATCTGAAACGCGTGAAGTTATCCGCTAACTGGATGTCGGCGTCAGGCCATGCTGGTGAAGATGCGGGATTGTATGCCGCCGTCAAGGCCGTGGGTGAGGAGTTGTGTCCGGCATTGGGATTGACGATTCCGGTTGGCAAGGATTCGATGTCAATGAAAACACGCTGGAGCCAGGACGGTGAAGTCCGTGAAATGACGTCACCACTGTCATTGGTGATCAGTGCATTTGCCAGGGTAGAAGATGTGCGCCGCACCGTGACACCCGAATTATCTATCGAAGATGACAATGCGTTGCTGCTTATCGATCTGGGTAAAGGGCAGAATGCGCTGGGCGGAACGGCATTAGCCCAGGTTTATCGTCAACTCGGCGATAAAACCGCAGATGTTCGCAGTGTTGAACAATTAGCGGGTTTCTTTAATGCGATCCAACAGTTAATTTCGGAACAAAAATTGCTGGCTTACCATGACCGTTCAGATGGCGGGTTGTTGGTGACATTGGCGGAAATGGCGTTTGCCGGCCATTGCGGATTACATGCCGATATTAGTGCATTTGATGAAGATATCCTGGCTGCACTATTTAATGAAGAGCTGGGGGCGGTCATTCAAATTCGTGAGACTGACAGGGAGTACGTTGAAAACCTGTTGGCGGGTTATGGCTTGGGGGAATGTGTGCACTATCTGGGTAAAGCCCAGGCAGGCGATGATTTTGTGATTTCCAGTGGCAATATGGACGTTTATCGCCAGAATCGCAATACATTGCGCTTATGGTGGGCAGAAACAACGTGGCAAATGCAGCGTCTGCGTGATAACCCAGCATGCGCAGATCAAGAACATCAGGCAAAACAAGATGTGAATGATCCGGGTTTGAATGTGAAAGTGACCTTCGATCCCGCGGAAGATATTGCTGCTTGCTATATTGCGAAACAAGTACGCCCGCGCGTTGCGGTGCTGCGTGAACAGGGCGTTAACTCGCATGTTGAGATGGCAGCCGCATTCCACCGGGCGGGTTTTGAGGCTGTGGATGTTCATATGAGTGACTTATTGGATGGGCGGATCACATTAGATCAATTCCAGACATTGGTGGCTTGTGGTGGCTTCTCATATGGGGATGTGCTGGGTGCCGGTGAAGGTTGGGCGAAATCGATCCTGTTTAATTCGCGGGTGCGTGATGATTTCGCGAATTTCTTCGCAAGGCCGGATACCTTAACACTGGGTGTGTGCAATGGCTGTCAGATGATCTCTAACTTGCATGAGTTGATCCCAGGGACAGAGCACTGGCCACGTTTTGTCCGTAACCGTTCAGAGCGTTATGAAGCCCGTTTTAGTCTGGTAGAAGTGGTAAACAGCCCTTCCCTGTTCCTGAAAGATATGGCGGGTTCTCGTTTGCCGATAGCCGTTGCTCATGGCGAAGGGCAGGTCGAGTTTAGGAATAACCAGAGTTTGATGGCGCTTGAAAAGCATCAGCAAGTTGCATTGCGTTTTGTGGATAACACCGGTTCGGTGACAGAAAACTATCCGGCAAACCCGAATGGTTCAGTGAATGGTATTACCTCTGTGACCAGCCTTGACGGACGGGTCACGGTGATGATGCCTCATCCTGAAAGAGTGTTCCGAACTGTCAGCAACTCTTGGCATCCTAAAGAATGGGGCGAAGACAGTCCGTGGATGCGGATGTTCCGTAATGCACGCAAACAGTTAGGGTAATTCCTTCAACCATTTTTTAGCTATTTAGGCTTCCAGCCGAAGGCTCTGAAAATTCATCAGAGCCTTTATTTTTTGATGTTATTAACCTTTTTATGGGCGTGTCTCCATATCGCGACAATGGCACCTTATGTTGTCTCAAAAAGGAGACACCCAGTAGATTGATATTTAATGGAAAATATTTTTTTGTGGCGAGATGTCATAATTAGGCGACACTAATACTTATCAAGTATGAAAAAATACTGATAAAAAAAGACGGTAAATATTTTTTTATAATAATATCAATATATTAAAAATAGTTTTACAGGTTGGCATGTAACATGCATAATACGGGCAGTTGCTCATTCAATTTCTTATGTCGGCCCGCGAAAGGTGGAAACATGCCACATAAAGCCCAGAATGATGCCGAAGTCAGGTGCCTACCGTCCAACTTAATGATATTCGCCTCCGGGCCTTATCAAACACAGGGCGACACGTGGAGTGAGGCACCACCTACATGTTCATCGTTCATCGAATAACATGAAGGTCCTCGCTGGCGGGATAGTTAAAAAGTGACTATCCCGCCGTCATTATTACAGGTCACGCTGTCCAGTGTGTCTATGTATGCACACCCGCATCGCTTTCAATTACCTAATTGTTTCAATTATCCACTGTTTTCAACTATTATTTCGACCATTCTCAAATTAAAGAAGAAAAAGCCACTGTATCGTCAGTGTCATTACAGGTTATGAGATGATTTCTTTGAAAAAATGGCGTTTATTCCCCCGCTCATTGCGCCAGCTCGTTGTCATGGCTTTCTGGCTGGTGTTATTGCCACTATTAGTTTTGGCTTATCAGGCTTATCAAAGCCTTGATCAGCTCAGCACTCAGGCTGCTGAGATTAATCGTTCAACATTGTCGGATGCCCGTCGTAGCGAAGCGATGATTGGCGTAGCCCTTGAGATGGAGCGCAGTTACCGTCAATACTGTGTATTAGGAGATGGTCGGCTAGAAAAACTTTATCAACGTCAATATCGGCAATACATGAATATGCTCGGTAATCAAATGGCGATGCTGGCTAATGCGGAATATACAAAGAAATTTAATGACTTATTGTCAGGTTTAACCAAAATTTCTTGTCACAATGGCGTGCCAGAACCCGCCTCGTCTAAATTACTTGAAGAGTTTTCCAGGGCTAATAACCTTTTGGTACAGGAAACCCGTAATATCATTTTCAGTCGTGGTGAACAACTGCAAAAAGATATCGCTGATAAAGGGCAATTTTTTGGTTGGCAAAGTCTTATTTTATTCTTGCTAAGTGCCTTTTTGATAACCTTGTTCACGCGTATGATCATCGGGCCAGTAAAAGGTATTGAGCGAATGATCAACCGGCTTGGTGAGGGGCAGTCATTGGAAAATCAGATTGACGCCTTTAAAGGGCCACGGGAGTTGCGATCGTTGGCTCAGCGCATTATTTGGTTGAGTGAGCGTTTATCCTGGCTTGAGTCTCAGCGCCATGAGTTTCTGCGCCATATTTCCCATGAATTAAAAACACCGTTGGCAAGTATGCGTGAAGGGACGGAGCTCTTGGCTGATGAGATTGCAGGGCCTTTGACGGCAGATCAAAAAGAAGTGGTCAGCATCCTGGACAGTAGTAGTAAACACTTACAGCAGCTTATTGAACAATTGCTTGAATATAACCGCAAATTAGCGGATGGGCCTGCCGAGCGTCAGATTGTCTCTTTAAAAGAAATTGTGGATGGTGTCGTATTATCACACCAATTGCCCGCGCGCGCGAAAAATATTTATACAAAAATTCAACTGGATACGGATTATTGTTGGGCAGAGCCTGGTTTATTGACGCGGGTCATTGATAATCTCTACTCCAATGCAGTGCACTATGGCGCTGAATCCGGTAACATTTGGATTGCTAGTCGGCAAGTGGGGAAAAATCTTCAGATTGACATTGCCAACACCGGAACCCCTATCCCTGAGTTAGAAAAAAGTATGATCTTCGAGCCATTTTACCAGGGAAAACTACAACGAAAAGGCGCAGTGAAAGGGAGTGGTCTTGGCTTAAGCATCGCGCAAGATTGCATTAAACAGATGCAGGGAGAGCTTTGCCTGATAGAATCCGAATTTGCTGACGTATGTTTTCGAATTGAACTGCCATTAACCGCAGAGAATGACTAACTAATATGTATAACAGGTTTATTTACCGCTTTATGACGGAGACGGAACAGCAAAATCTTGTGACTAAGCCAATGAAAAAAACGGCCATTATGCAACCTGTCTTGGCACGTTTACGTTTCCGTGCCATGTTGCTACTGTTTGTTCCCTATTTGCTGACAGGGTGCGTCAAAACGAATGGGGCAGATAATCTGGCAACCCTTGCGCAGTCTATTCTGCCAGAACAAAGTGTCACGGATTATCGTCTTAAGGATTGTGATTTAATCTGGGACATCACCAAACCCGCCGCGATGGAAAACGGGCTTTATTGGTTGAAGTTTATCGATTGCACAGATCGGCTCTCTTCGGCAAACGCCCGTGAAATGGCGAAACGGTTTAACTCAGATACCTCGACTGATTGGCATCACGTGTTTAAGCAAAGCATCTTGATTAGCAGGGCGACGTCGGTATTAGCTGAACGCAAGAAAATTGTGGAAAACTTTAATCGGTATAGTGCGCAATTTCCTGTCGCTTTGCGGCCATTACTCCAATTGTGGCGCGAACAGCAATACCTGAAAATTAATCTCGCTGAAGAAAAAGCCAAATTCCAGCGCTTCCAATTGGACAGTGATAATAAAATTGATCGCTTGAAAGAAACACGAGCACACTTAGAATTTGAACTTCATTCAATGTCCCGCAAATTAGAAAACCTGACAGATATTGAGCGTCAACTTTCCTCCCGTAAACAAGAACAAAATAATGTTGCTATTCCAGGTGGCTCATCCACAGGAACACCATCCGGCGCGGGGACTTCACCTAATACAGATACTTCATCGAATAATAAAGTAGAATCGAAAGACAAATCCGCAACCGATGCGGAGACTAAAGCGGAAGCCCATTCCCCAGAAGAAAAAGGAGCCGAATAATAATGACAGTGCGCAATTCCGCCCATCTTCTTTTAGTTGATGATGATCCTGGCTTGCTAAAACTATTGGGAATGCGTTTGAGTAGTGAAGGATTTCGCGTCACAACCGCAGAGAGTGGCCATGAAGCGTTACGCATACTGGTGAGAGAAAAAGTAGATTTAGTGATCAGTGACTTACGCATGGATGAAATGGATGGTATGGCACTATTTGTGGAGATCCAGAAACAGCATCCGGGGATGCCTGTCATTATTCTGACCGCGCATGGATCCATCCCTGATGCAGTGGCGGCAACGCAGCAGGGGGTATTTAGCTTCCTGACCAAGCCTGTTGATCGCGATGCACTTTATAAAGCGATTGATAATGCGCTGGAACTGTCAACACCCGCCGTCGATGGGCAATGGAGCGAGAAAATTGTCACCCGAAGCCCTCCGATGTTGCGTCTGTTGGAACAGGCAAAAATGGTGGCTCAATCCGATGTGAGTGTCCTGATTAATGGGCAAAGTGGCACCGGTAAAGAGGTACTGGCCCAGGCTATCCATCGGGCAAGTCCCAGGGCGAAGAAACCCTTTATTGCCATTAACTGTGGTGCCTTACCTGAGCAATTGCTTGAATCTGAATTATTTGGCCATGCCAAAGGCGCATTTACGGGGGCAGTCAGCAGTCGGGAAGGGTTATTTTTAGCGGCGCAAGGCGGGACATTATTCCTTGATGAGATTGGTGATATGCCGATGGCGTTGCAAGTTAAGCTGTTGAGAGTGTTACAGGAACGCAATATCCGCCCATTGGGGAGTAATCGGGATATAGACATTGATGTCAGAATTATTTCGGCCACGCATCGCGATCTACCGAAGGCAATGCAGCGTAATGAGTTTCGGGAAGATCTCTACTATCGACTCAACGTTGTTAATTTGAAAATTCCCGCCCTGAACGAACGTGCAGAAGATATTCCCTTGCTGGCGAATCACCTGTTACGTGAAACAGCCAAACGCCATAAACCTTTTGTGCGTAGCTTTTCCACCACGGCGATGAAATGCTTGATGGCAGCAAGTTGGCCGGGCAATGTTCGGCAATTGGTCAATGTTATCGAACAGTGTGTGGCGTTGACGATGGCGCCAGTCATTAGTGATGCTCTGGTGACCCAGGCATTGGAAGGCGAAAACACGGCATTGCCGACATTTGTGGAAGCCCGTGGGCAGTTTGAACTGAATTACCTGCGTAAATTGTTGCAGATAACCAAGGGTAATGTTACCCACGCCGCTCGCATGGCCGGGCGTAACCGGACAGAGTTTTATAAATTGCTGGCGCGCCACGAATTAGATGCTAATGATTTTAAGGAATAACTTTTCTGCTACCCCAGAAATGAAATTCTTACACTGGTTTTTATCCTAAGTAGAAATAATATATCCCGATAAATTTCAAATTGCGGCATTGAAGATGCAGGCCGCTTGGAAAATATAGGGTATATACCAATCTAACTTCAAGATGCGTGTGATTTCTCCCCGCGAAGCGGGGAGAAATCAGGTTTCATATCGTGTTGTAAATTGCAACTTGAAGTTTAATGCGTATAGAGATGAATTGCTTTGCTGCTGAAGCTCAGTAAGGCAAGTAGATGATTTATGGCCCAGGAGAGCCGCATTCTATGAGTCGTACTCTTAATATCGCTCTTGCCCAGTTAAATTGGCTGGTAGGAGACATTGAAGGCAACAGCGAACGTATGTTGCAGACAGTCCAGGAACAGCAAGCAAAAGGTGCTGATCTGGTTATGTTTTCTGAGCTAGCATTGTCTGGCTATTTCCCTGAAGATTTGTTGTTCCGTGCTGATCTTAATCAGCGTTGCCGTGAACAGTTGGTGCGTTTACAAGCGGCAAGCGCTCAGGTGGGAATTTTGGTAGGGCACCCGTGGCAACAGGATGGCAAACTCTACAATGCGCTTTCCCTGTTTTGGAAAGGGGAAACTATCGCGCGTTATTTCAAACAGTTATTGCCAAACTATGGTGTTTTTGATGAAGAGCGTTATTTCAAAGCCGGTGATCAAAGCTGTGTTATCCCCTTTAAAGGTTATAACCTCGGTTTATTGATTTGTGAAGATTTGTGGTTTGATGCCCCGGTTGATGCACTGAAACAGGCGGGTGCGGAAATCATCTTGTCGATTAATGCTTCGCCTTATAATCGTGAAAAACCGAATATCCGCGGCACATTAATTAAGTCCCATTGCCAGCGTACCCAATTGCCAATTATCTATCTTAATCAGATAGGTGGGCAAGACCAGCTCATCTTTGATGGCTGTTCTAAGGTTTTTGATGCCAATGGCGAAATAACCCATCGCATGGCCGCATTTGAGGAGCAGGTTGAGCAATGCCGTTTCAATGAGATGAACATTGAACCCATGGCAAACCCAACCCCTCAATTGCCACCTCTGGCGCAAGTCTATAAAGCCCTGGTACTTTCTGTGCGTGATTATGTACAGAAAAACGGCTTTAAAGGCGCTTTGCTTGGCTTGTCTGGCGGAATTGACTCAGGATTGACATTAGCGATTGCCGTGGATGCCTTGGGGAAAGATCAGGTACAGGCGGTTATGATGCCATTTCGCTATACCTCAGAAATGAGTATCCATGATGCCAGGGAACAAGCGGAACTGTTGGGCGTTGAATTTGACGTTGTCTCCATCGAACCCATGTTTGATGCGTTTATGACACAACTTGAACCGATGTTCGCGGGAACAGAAAAAGACACGACAGAAGAGAATTTGCAGGCACGTTGCCGCGCAGTGATTTTGATGGCAATGTCGAACAAACGTCGTCGTTTAGTCTTGACCACCAGCAACAAAAGTGAATCGGCAGTAGGGTATTCAACCCTGTATGGTGATATGGCGGGGGGGTTTAATGCGTTGAAAGATGTCCCTAAGACGATGGTATTTGCCTTATCTAAATATCGTAATACCGTATCCTCGGCTATTCCTCAGCGTGTGATTGATCGTCCGCCGTCAGCGGAGTTGGCACCCAATCAACTGGATCAGGACAGCCTTCCTCCCTATGACATGCTGGATGCTATTCTCGAAGGGTATGTGGAAAAAGATAAATCAGTGGCTGATCTGGTATCTGAAGGTTTTGATGAAGCCATTGTCCGTAAGGTGATCCGACTGGTTGACATCAATGAATATAAACGTCGTCAGGCACCCATTGGCCCACGCATAACGCAGCGTGATTTTGGTAAAGATCGGCGTTACCCGATTACGTCTGGTTTTGGGCGTAACAACTGGTAATAACAGGAAAACTTCATGAAAAAGATTGATGCAATTATCAAACCTTTCAAGCTGGATGACGTGCGTGAAGCGCTGGCTGAAGTGGGTATCACGGGTATGACCGTAACAGAAGTAAAAGGGTTTGGTCGTCAGAAAGGACATACTGAACTGTATCGCGGTGCGGAATATATGGTGGATTTTCTGCCAAAGGTAAAAATAGAAATTGTTGTACCGGATGATATTGTTGATACCTGTGTCGAAACCATTATGCAGGTTGCACAAACCGGCAAGATTGGCGATGGCAAAATTTTTGTTTTCGATGTTGCCCGTGTTGTGCGTATCCGTACGGGTGAACAGGACGAAGAAGCGATTTAATCAACGCACTAAAATCACCGACAAAAAGTGATAACGGAAATATTATCAGTTAGCCCACACCCTAATGGGAGATAAAATGTGGGATGGCCGATTTTCAATCCGTTATCACTTATCCTTGTTTATCAAATAAGCAGCCTTAAATGACTTTATGTGGGCCAAAACATTCGTAATGGAGACAGTGTTCATCAATGCCCATTGCCAGCAACTGTTTGGCAATATGTTGCATGAAAGCGACAGGCCCACAGAAATAGAATTGCATCCCTTCCGCCGTTATTGCATCTCTCACGAAAGATAAATCCATCAGTCCGGTATGCTGGTAATGCGTGCCTTGCTGATCGATGTCCCTGGGTTCACGATACCAAACTTGTGACTGCAAGTTTGGCATGGATTGGGCAATTTCATTCACCTTATTGGCGAAGGCGTGATGGCCGCCATGCTCTGCGGCGTGGAACCAATTTACTGTACCCGCATGGTGCTGGTGATGCAGGTGTTGCAGCATACTCATCATCGGTGTCAAACCAACACCGGCAGAAATCAGTGTCACCGGCGTATCAGGTTGTACATCAAGGAAAAAATCACCGCGCGGGGCGGCCAGCATCACGATATCCCCTTCCTGTACCTTATCAAGCATGTGGTTTGAAACCTTGCCATGAGGTTCACGTTTAATGGCAATCTGGTAACCGATTCCGTTGGGAGCGGCAGTCAGCGAATATTGGCGTATTTCCCGGTTTTCAAGTGTCGGATCTTCGACATAGATCGCCAAATATTGCCCCGGTTTATAGTCCATCACCTCGCCACCATCGACAGGTACAAATTCAAAGCTCGTGATGACGTCACTTTGGGGTTGTTTGCGGCTGACACGAAACGGGCGCAGATCACGCCAACCGCCTGTCAGGGATTCAGCGCTTTGATAAATTTCCTCTTCTCGATGGATAAAGACATCAGCCAATACGTTATAGGCTTTTCCCCACGCGTTGAGCACTTCATCACTAGGGTGGAACATTTCATCAAGGGTTGCCAGAAGGTGCGTACCGACAATTTGATAGTGTTCAGGTTGAATGTTAAGGCTGGCATGTTTATGGGCAATTTTTTCTACAGCAGGCAGTAGCGCCGACAGATTATCGATATTGGCAGCATAGGCACAAAGTGCATTGAACAGCGCTTCACGCTGATCGCCATTGATCTGGTGACTCATATTAAAAATATCTTTTAATTCAGGATGATGATTGAACATACGTTCATAAAAATGCGCTGTGAGTTTAGGGCCGGTAGAAACAATTAATGGGATGGTCGATTTTATGGTTGCGATAACTTGACTATCTAGCATGGGGATCTCCTGAATTTTCTTCACACGATGCTGAAATTTATAAATTGCATTTTAAATGCAACTTATAGGGATGGGAATATGCCAGACCAAGAAAAGAGAATTATCTTTCTTTAAATCAAAAAATTAGGGTTTTTATCAATACTGATCTGGATCGTGGTCACAAATATCAGTAATAAATCCGCAAACATGATCGCAACGACAGATTATTTAGCTGCCTATGGGGGAACTATGCATGATGCAAACGTTTGCGTAATTTGTTTTGTCAAGACTATCTCATTCGATAAAAAGGGTTTACACTGTGTGACATTCTGGCCCTCAGGGGTATTTTTTAAGAGATGTAGCTGAGTCAGGAGAACCAAATGTTAAAGCGTGAAATGAATATTGCGAATTACGATCCCGAACTGTGGCAAGCGATGGAACAGGAAGTTTGTCGCCAAGAAGAACACATTGAATTGATTGCTTCTGAAAACTACACCAGTCCAAGAGTTATGCAGGCACAAGGCTCCCAGCTTACTAACAAATATGCCGAAGGTTATCCAGGTAAACGTTACTACGGTGGCTGTGAGTATGTCGATGTAGTTGAACAGCTTGCGATTGACCGTGCAAAAGCGCTGTTTGGTGCCGATTATGCTAACGTCCAGCCACACTCTGGTTCTCAGGCAAATGCGGCGGTGTATATGACACTGTTAAAACCGGGTGATACCGTTTTAGGGATGAATCTGGCTCATGGTGGTCATTTGACGCACGGTTCTCCGGTTAACTTCTCTGGTAAACTTTATAACATCGTGCCTTATGGTATTGATGAATCGGGTAAAATCGATTACGACGATATTCGTAATCAAGCGCAAAAACATCATCCTAAAATGATCATCGGTGGCTTCTCTGCGTATTCCGGGGTGGTCGATTGGGCGAAGATGCGTGAAATCGCGGACGAAATCGGTGCTTATCTGTTTGTTGACATGGCTCACGTAGCGGGGCTGGTTGCCGCAGGGGTTTATCCAAATCCCGTTCCTCATGCCCATGTTGTGACCACTACAACGCACAAAACCCTGGCTGGCCCACGTGGTGGTTTGATCTTAGCCAAGGGTGGCGATGAAGCGTTTTACAAGAAACTGAATTCCTCCGTTTTTCCGGGTTCCCAGGGCGGCCCTTTGATGCACGTGATTGCCGGTAAGGCGGTTGCATTAAAAGAAGCGATGGAGCCTGAATTCAAAGCCTACCAACATCAAGTCGCCCAGAACGCGAAAGCGATGGTAGAGGTATTCCAGCAACGCGGTTACAAAGTGGTTTCTGGGGAAACCGAAAACCATCTGTTCTTGTTGGATCTGGTGGATAAAGATATTACGGGTAAAGATGCTGATGCGGCATTGGGACGTGCCAATATTACAGTTAACAAAAACAGCGTACCTAACGATCCGCGCAGCCCATTTGTCACTTCAGGTATTCGTGTCGGGACACCGGCCACTACCCGTCGTGGCTTCAAGGAAGCCGAGTCCCGCGAACTGGCAGGCTGGATGTGTGATGTGCTGGATAACATCAATGATGAAGCGACCATTGAAAGTGTGAAGCAAAAGGTATTGAATATCTGCGCAAAATATCCGGTTTACGCATAATTTAAACTCAATATCGTTTAGTCATAAGCCCGACTCATAACGTCAGTTTTGAGCGGGTTTTTTGTATCAAAAACGGGGGCATTTGGATGGTTGTTCCATCGACATTTTGGTTGGGATTGGGCTATTTCACCTATTTTTTTTCTTATGGCATATTCTTGCCTTTTTGGTCTGTCTGGTTAAAAGGTGAAGGCATTGAGGCCTCAATGATAGGAATATTGCTAGGCGTTGGCATGGTAGCCCGCTTTGTCGGTAGCTTGGTTATCTCCCCTACAGTCAAAGATCCGGCTAAATTAATTAAGGCATTGCGCTTGCTCTCTGTGTTGGCACTGATGTTTGCTATTGGTTTTGCCGTCGATAGCCATTGGGTATGGCTTTTCTTCATTATGGTTAGCTTCAACTTATTCTTCTCCCCCTTAGTCCCGTTATCAGATGCCTTAGCCGGTACATGGCAAAAACAATTTACATTTGATTATGGCAAGGTCAGAGTCTGGGGATCGATTGCCTTTATTATCAGTTCTTCGTTGACGGGCATATTGATGTCTGCCAATGGGATGAGTTTCTCCATCAGCAGCCTGAATTTTGGCTGGAATATAGGGTTTGATAGTTTAAATCATTGGCTGGGTTACCACTTATTTGGTACACACCGTATCATTCTTGCTTTTTTAATATTCAGTGTCACAGCCATGCTATTGGGAATGATGTTGAAACCCTCCATCATGCCGGTAGGCAAGATTAAGACTGCCAATACCAATGCGGTTTCCTTTAAAGAACTGTTATCCGAAAAATCAGTGTGGCAGTTTTTAGTCTGTGTGACTTTATTACAGGCTGCCCATGCGGGGTATTACAGTTTTGGCTCCATTTACTGGGGGCAGGCGGGTTATTCCTCATCAACCATTGGTTATCTCTGGTCGTTGGGGGTGGTGGCTGAGGTTGTGATCTTTACCTTTAGTAAGAAACTGTTCCGTCGTTGGAGTGCCCGTAATTTACTTTTATTGTCAGGGATTTGTGGTGTCGTCCGTTGGGGGCTTATGGGAGCATCGACCGCATTACCCATGTTGATTGTTATCCAAATTCTGCATTGTGGGACTTTTACCGTTTGCCATTTGGCGGCGATGCGTTTTATTGGTGCCCGAAAAGAAAATGAAATTATCCGCTTGCAGGCGACTTATTCGGCGGTAGCAATGGGAGGCGGTATTGCTGTCATGAGTATGATTGCGGGTTTCATGTATGAGCATATAGGCAGTGGTATCTTTTGGATGATGGCGCTGGTTGCGTTGCCTGCCCTGTTCCTGAGACCAAAAGTTGAAGCCCATGCCCGTTCGCACTAATCAAAATCGAAGATAAGAAAAAAGGGCACCCAATAAATAGGTGCCCTAAAAACAACATTGCTCAAATTATATTATTCAATATTAACGAATTAACGAATTAACGAATTAACGTTTTAATGCTTCTGTCAATTCTTCACGCATTTCAGACAGGATGTCTTTAACGATACGTGGGCTACCCGCAACGATATTGCCGGAATGGATATAGTTATGGCCACCGACGAAATCAGTGACGATGCAACCTGACTCACGTACCAACAATTCACCGCCCAGAAAATCCCAGGGCTTCAGGCCAATTTCGAAGAAACCATCGACACGTCCGGCAGCGACATAAGCCAGATCCAGTGCGGCTGAACCCGTGCGACGAAAATCGGCACAGCGTTCAAATAATTTACTCAGTACATTGATGTAAGGGGTAGCGTGCTGCTTAGCTTTGAATGGGAAACCTGTCGCAAGGAGCGTGCCATCCAGGTCACGGGCATTAGTACCACGCAGACGGTAACCGTTCAATTGAGCGCCTTGACCACGGGTTGCGCTGAACAGCTCATTACGCATTGGATCGTAAACCACGGACACTTCTGTGCGGCCTTTAATGCGCACAGCAATGGAAACAGCAAAGTGGGGAAGACGTTTAATAAAGTTAGTTGTGCCATCCAGTGGATCGATAACCCATTGGAAATCGTTCTCTTCGCCTAAGTGCTCACCGCTTTCTTCGGTGATAATCGTATGTTTAGGATAAGATTTACGGATGATGTCAATGATCAGCTTTTCCGCTTCACGATCAATATTCGTAACGAAGTCGTTTTGGCCTTTTTGGCTTGCTTCAACAGCATCAGGAGTTTCATAGCTTTTGGCAATGTAATTGCCGGCCTTACGTGCAGCGCGTATAGCGATGGTTAGCATCGGATGCATGGGGTATCTTCCACCAGAATTTTAAAGAACGGGAAACAAATCGGCGCGCAGTATAGCAGTAGTTCGTCAAAATGACTAATGCTGTGTTAAGATATCCGGCTCTTATACTGAGATTAAAAGCCGCCATGTTAGAGAATATCCGCATTATTCTGGTAGAAACCTCCCATACAGGGAACATGGGTTCAACCGCCAGGGCCATGAAAACAATGGGATTAACCAATCTGTATCTGGTGAATCCGCTTGTCCAACCTGATTCTCACTCTATCGCACTTTCAGCCGGTGCCAGTGATGTTATCGGCAATGCAACCATTGTAAATTCGTTGGATGAAGCATTGGCGGGGTGTGAATTGGTCATTGGAACCAGTGCCCGCTCACGAACCCTCTCTTGGCCAATGGTTGAACCCCGTGAATGTGGTGAGCGTTGTGTCAACGCCGCCAGCCACTCTCCGGTTGCGCTTGTTTTTGGCCGTGAACGCGTCGGTTTGACCAACGAAGAGTTGCAAAAGTGTCATTATCACCTTTATATCCCAACTAACCCTGAGTATGGTTCACTGAATTTGGCGATGGCGGTTCAGTTGGTCAGCTATGAAATTCGCATGGCACACCTTGCCGCTCAAGAACAGCCAGAAAAAGTGGCGTCTGTAGGGCACGAAGCTGAATATCCACTTGTCGAGGATATGGAGCGTTTTTACCAGCATCTTGAACAGGTATTAAAAGAAGCCGGGTTTATTCGCAAATCGCACCCAGGCCAAATCATGAACAAACTCAGGCGTCTTTACACCCGTGCACGGCCAGAAACCCAAGAACTGAATATCCTGCGTGGTATACTGACGTCCATGGAGAAGTGGGCTAAAAAATAAACTGATGCTGTTAAAAAATATAGCGGGAAGTAAGAGGACGAAGTCGCTGGGAAATACAATATCGTGACTGGACAATATCGTGACTGGACAGTAACGGAAAGCAGGCGGAACTCAGGAGACAAGCGGGTGAAAAAAGCGGCAAGACAGCCAAATAATAGTTGAGTAAATTACTCGGTTAAATAGTTGACTAAAATACTCAGGAATGCCACAATTTCACCCATATTTCACCACGGAGTTTTTGTTATGAGACTGACATCAAAAGGACGTTATGCGGTAACAGCCATGTTAGATGTGGCGTTGCATTCACAAGAAGGGCCGGTGCCGTTAGCCGACATTTCTGAACGTCAGGGTATTTCCCTTTCCTATCTTGAGCAGTTGTTTTCCCGCCTGCGTAAAAATGGTCTGGTTTCGAGCGTCCGTGGTCCAGGTGGCGGCTATTTATTGGGCAGAGATGCCGGTAAAATTTTCGTTGCCGAAGTGATTTCTGCTGTTGATGAATCCGTTGATGCCACTCGTTGTCAGGGACGAGAAGGCTGTCAAGGCGGTGATCGGTGTTTGACGCATACCTTATGGCGTGACCTCAGTGATCGCATCACCGGCTTCCTGAGTAGCATCAGTTTAGAAGAATTAGTCAATAACCAAGAAGTATTGGATGTAGCTGATCGCCAAGACGGCGATAAGCGTCGAACCTCTAACGGCAGACATCAAGAGACGATAAACGTTAATCTGCGTGCGTAGCCTTGAGTCAAATACTTGTTAAATACTTGTTGGCAATGAAAGTATTGAAAGTGTCTTACGGAGCATGTGAGCAATGAAATTACCCATTTATTTGGATTATTCAGCAACAACACCGGTTGATCCACGTGTTGCTGAAAAAATGATGAACTACTTAACTATCGATGGCGTCTTCGGTAACCCAGCCTCTCGTTCTCACCGTTTTGGTTGGCAGGCTGAAGAGGCGGTTGATATTGCACGTAATCAGATTGCTGATTTAGTTGGCGCAGATCCACGCGAAATCGTCTTCACTTCAGGCGCAACAGAATCAGATAACCTGGCAATCAAGGGTGCTGCAAAATTTTATCAAAAGAAAGGCAAGCACATTATTACCAGCAAAACTGAACACAAAGCGGTTTTAGATACCTGCCGTCAGTTGGAGCGTGAAGGTTTTGAGGTCACTTATCTGGCGCCGATGAGCAACGGCCTGATTGATCTGAAAGAGCTGGAAGCGACCCTGCGTGAAGACACCATTCTGGTTTCTATCATGCACGTCAACAATGAAATCGGTATTGTTCAGGATATTATGACCATTGGTGAATTGTGCCGTAGTCGTGGCATTATTTTCCATGTTGATGCAACCCAAAGCGTTGGCAAATTACCTGTCGATCTCAGTCAGCTAAAAGTTGACCTGATGTCCTTTTCTGCCCACAAACTTTATGGCCCGATGGGGATTGGTGCACTCTATGTTCGCCGTAAGCCTCGCGTACGTATTGAAGCTCAGCAGCATGGTGGCGGTCATGAACGCGGTATGCGTTCCGGTACATTGCCTGTTCACCAGATTGTTGGTATGGGTGAAGCGTACCGTATCGCGAAAGCAGAGCTGGAATCAGAGGCAGAGCGTCTGCGCGGTTTGCGTCTGCGTTTGTGGAATGGCATTAAAGACATCGAAGAAGTTTACCTGAACGGTGATTTGGAGCAGGGGGCGCCACACATTTTGAATGTCAGCTTCAACTATGTTGAAGGTGAATCATTGATGATGTCATTGAAAGATCTGGCGGTATCTTCTGGCTCGGCATGTACTTCCGCGAGCCTGGAGCCTTCTTATGTCCTGCGCGCACTGGGCATGAATGATGAACTGGCGCACAGTTCTATTCGTTTCTCGTTGGGACGTTTTACCACAGCAGAAGAAATAGACTATGCAATTAAGCTGATTCACAACGCGATTGGTCATCTGCGTGATCTTTCTCCCTTGTGGGAAATGTTCAAGCAAGGCGTGGATATTAGCACCATCGAATGGTCTCATCATTAATCAGACGGTTTCAGGAGTAACGATATGGCTTACAGCGAAAAAGTAATTGATCACTATGAAAACCCACGTAATGTTGGTTCATTCGATAGCGAAGATCCAACCGTGGGCAGTGGCATGGTAGGGGCACCTGCTTGTGGTGACGTCATGCGACTGCAAATCAAGGTCAACGATGAAGGCATCATTGAAGACGCACGTTTCAAAACCTATGGCTGCGGCTCTGCAATTGCATCCAGTTCTTTAGTTACAGAATGGATGAAAGGTAAGTCGCTAGATCAGGCTGAGGAAATCAAAAACACTCAGATTGCAGAAGAGTTAGAACTGCCACCCGTGAAAATTCACTGTTCTATTCTGGCAGAAGACGCGATCAAAGCGGCTATAGCTGATTACAAAAGCAAGCGCCAGGCCAAATAACGCTTTATCGTAAAAAGAAAATAATTCTGGTGGATATTGCTTCAATATCCACCTTTACTAGTTTTAAAGTGAGGTGTTGTATGTCAATTTCCGTGACAGAAAGTGCAGCCCAACGTATTTCAGCCTTTCTTACCAATCGGGGAAAAGGTGTCGGGTTGCGCCTGGGGGTGAGAACATCCGGCTGCTCTGGTATGGCATATGTGCTCGAATTTGCTGATGCAGTCAATGAAGAAGATCAGGTTTTTGAAGATAAGGGCGTAAAAGTCATCGTTGACGGTAAAAGCATCCTTTACCTTGATGGTACTGAGTTGGATTTTGTGAAAGAAGGCTTGAATGAAGGCTTTAAATTCAACAACCCCAATGTTTCCAGCGAATGCGGTTGTGGAGAAAGTTTCCACGTTTAATCCCCTGTATTGAACCGTATTTTGCGAAACCAAGAGTAACTTATGGACTACTTTACTTTATTTGGGCTGCCTGCACGTTATGCGATTGATCGCGAACAGTTGGTGACCCGTTATCAGGAATTACAACGCCAGTTTCATCCTGATCGTTTTGCCAACCAGCCAGAACGTGAAAAAACGCTGGCACTCCAACAAGCTGCTACCATCAATGATGGCTATCAGACGCTAAAACATCCCCTGAAACGCGCAGAATATATACTGTCTCAGCACGGATTCGATCTATCCAACGAACAGCACACGATGCAGGATACCGCTTTTTTAATGCAGCAGTTGGCATTGCGTGAAGAGCTTGAATCGATTGAACATAGCGGAGATCCGGAAACAGCATTGAGTGATTTTTCGTCTCGCTTGCATAAAATGATTAAAACACGCAGTGAGCAGATGGAACAGCGACTCAATGCTGCCGAGTGGTCAATTGCAGCCGATACCGTCCGTAAATTACGCTTTCTGGATAAATTGCAACAGCAGGTTGAACAACTGGAAGAGCGGTTGTTGGATGATTTTTAACTGACTTTTAGCCGAATCACACAGTTTAGAATAAGTTCAGGCTGAATAATTTCAGTTGAATCAATTTCGGCTGATAGAGATTTATAGGGGCACACATGGCTTTATTACAAATCAGCGAACCTGGTTTATCTGCCGCACCGCACCAGCGTCGGCTGGCTGCGGGGATTGATCTTGGTACAACTCACTCCCTGGTTGCGACCGTCCGTAGCAGTCAGGCGGAAACATTGGCAGACAGCGATAACCGTCACTTGCTTCCTTCTGTTGTACAGTATCGCAAAGAAGATATTCAAGTTGGCTGGCAGGCGCGTCAGCAGGCGGCATCTGATCCTGCCAATACCATCAGTTCAGTTAAACGAATGCTGGGACGCTCCCTGACTGACGTTCAACAACGTTATCCCAACCTGCCATACCAGCTTCAAGCCAGTGAAAATGGTTTGCCATTGATCAATACCGTGGCGGGGCTGGTCGATCCTATTCAGGTTTCTTCTGAGATATTGAAATCGTTGGCGCAACGGGCAGAAGAAACCTTGGATGGTAAACTTGATGGTGTGGTGATCACGGTTCCGGCTTATTTCGATGATGCCCAGCGTCAGGGGACTAAAGATGCGGCTCGCTTAGCGGGATTGCATGTTCTCCGCCTCCTGAATGAACCCACCGCGGCGGCTATTGCCTATGGCCTCGATTCCGGTCAGGAAGGGGTGATCGCGGTTTACGACCTGGGTGGCGGGACATTTGATGTCTCCATTCTCCGCCTGAGCCGCGGCGTATTTGAAGTGCTGGCAACGGGGGGAGATACGGCCCTTGGTGGGGACGATTTTGATCTGCTGCTGGCAAATTGGATACGTGAACAGGCCGGGATCAGTGATAACAGCCATCAATTGCAGCGTCAATTGCTGGATATTGCCATCCAAACCAAAATTGCCTTGAGTGAGGCAGATAGGGCGGAAATCAGTATTGCTGGTTGGCAGGGTAGTATTACCCGTACCGAATTTAACGCATTGATTACCGCCTTGGTCAAACGCACATTACTCTCCTGTCGCCGGGCGCTAAAAGACGCCGGCGTGACCTTTGATGAAGTATTGCAGGTCGTCATGGTTGGCGGTTCAACACGAGTGCCGCTGGTACGCAGTATGGTGAGAGAATTCTTTGGCCGTGAACCCTTAACTTCTATCGATCCAGACAAAGTGGTCGCGGTTGGCGCTGCCATTCAGGCCGATATTCTGGTGGGTAACAAACCAGACAGTGAAATGCTGCTACTTGATATCATCCCGCTGTCACTTGGCCTGGAGACAATGGGAGGGCTGGTTGAAAAAGTCATTCCACGTAATACCACTATCCCTGTTGCAAAAGCGCAAGAGTTCACCACCTTCAAAGATGGCCAAAGCGCGATGAGCATTCATGTAGTGCAAGGCGAGAGAGAATTGGTCAATGATTGCCGTTCACTGGCGCGTTTCACGCTGCGCGGTATTCCGCCATTACCGGCGGGGGGCGCCCACATTCGTGTGACCTTCCAGGTCGATGCGGATGGCCTGCTGAGCGTCAGTGCGCTGGAAAAATCGACAGGTGTTGAGTCTTCCATTCAGGTCAAACCTTCCTATGGTTTGTCGGATGGCGAAATTGCCCGCATGCTCAAGGAATCCATGACGAATGCACAGGAAGATATTCAGGCACGCAGATTAGCTGAACAGCAAGTCGAAGCAGCTCGAATACTGGAAAATTTAACCAGTGCATTGGAAAAAGATGCAGATTTACTGAGCCAAGAAGAGCAGGTTGCTATTGATGCTGCCGCACAAGTATTAATTGAAAGTGTTCAGGGAACCTCCCCTGATGCGATTGAAAGTGCAATTAAACAATTGGACAAGCAAACGCAGGAATTTGCGGCACGCCGTATGGACACTTCAATCCGCCGGGCTTTGGCGGGTCATTCTGTGGATGAGATTTAATTATGCCTAAAATTGTATTTTTACCTCATAACGAACTTTGCCCTGAAGGAGCTGTATTGGACGCTCAGGAAGGCGAATCAATACTGGATGTTGCATTACGTAATGGCATTGAAATTGAGCATGCTTGTGAGAAATCCTGTGCATGTACCACTTGCCACTGTATCGTCAGGGAAGGCTTTGACTCACTGGAAGAAAGCTCTGAACTGGAAGATGACATGCTAGATAAGGCATGGGGGTTGGAGCCTGAAAGCCGATTGAGCTGCCAGGCCAAAGTGACCGATGAGGATTTGGTCGTCGAGCTTCCGAAATACACCGTTAACCATGCGCGTGAACACTGACAGGAGAATAAAAAATGAAATGGTCTGACAGTCGTGATATTGGCGAAGCACTGTATGATAAGTTTCCTGATTTAGATCCTAAGACAGTGCGTTTCACCGACATGCATCAATGGGTTTGTGAGCTGGATGGCTTTGATGATGATCCACAGAAATCTAACGAAAAAACATTGGAAGCTATCTTGTTGGTGTGGCTGGATGAGTATGAATAGTCGTCAATTTGTCCAGGGTAAAAAATAGCCTAAGCTCACCGATTCTTGCTCAATAGCTTGGCATAGTCTGTATTTAGTGGAAAACTGGCAATTGCCAGTTTTTTTATAATCCCTTACTGTGAAACAGTAAATAAATAAGATAAGAAGTGAGAAAAAATGACAAAGCAAATCATGCCAATAACACTGTCTTATGAGCCAGCTAACGCTTGCTGGGGTGAAAAAGCACTAATTAGTCCAAATGAGCAGGGGATCACTATCCACCTGGAAGGTAATGACAAGCTGGGCGCCATTCAACGCGCTGGACGTAGAATTGATGGACAAGGAATTCGCAATGTTGCCTTAGTGGGTGATGATTGGGATCTGGAAAAAAGTTGGTCATTTTGGCTGGGCTTTCGTTCCCCTAAGGGATTGCGCACAATCGAATGGCCACAACTCCCTGCGGCGGAAAAACAAGAGCTGGAAAGCAGGATCAAATTCATTGATTGGGTGCGTGATACCATCAACCTTCCGGCAGAAGACTTGGGGCCAGAGCGGCTTGCCCAGAAAGCGATTGATTTACTCAGTGGTGTAGCGGGTGATGCCATGAGTTATCGTATCATCAAAGGGGATGAGTTGCGTGAACAGGGATATGCGGGGGTCTATACTGTCGGCCGTGGCTCTTCGCGTGCTCCGGTCTTTCTGGCATTCGATTTTAACCCAACAAAAGATGAAACAGCGCCTGTCTTTGCCTGCCTGGTTGGTAAAGGGATTACCTTCGATTCCGGTGGATACAGTCTCAAACCTTCTAATTTCATGGAATCCATGAAATCGGATATGGGCGGCTCGGCAACATTAGCGGGAGCACTGGCTCTGGCAATCAGCCGTGGCTTAAAACATCGTGTAAAACTGTTCCTGAGCATTGCAGATAATATGGTGAGTGGTAATGCCTTCAAATTGGGAGATATCATTCGCTACCGCAATGGCAAAACGGTTGAAGTGATGAACACCGATGCAGAAGGGCGTCTGGTGCTGGCTGATGGGTTGATCGATGCCAGTGCAACGAAAGCACAGTTAATTATTGATGCAGCCACCTTGACTGGTGCAGCCAAAACAGCAGTAGGAAATGATTACCACTCAGTATTGAGTTTCGATGACCAATTGGTATCTGACTTAATGGTTGCGGCTGATCATGAACATGAATTGTTCTGGCGCTTGCCGCTGGCTGAATTCCATCGTAGCCAACTGCCCTCTCATTTTGCTGATCTGAACAACATCGCGTCACCTGCACACTCAGCAGGGGCAAGTACCGCGGCCGCGTTCTTATCGCACTTTGTCAAAAATTACAAAAAAGGTTGGGTACATATCGACTGTTCAGCAACTTACCGTAAATCATCGGTTGAACAATGGGCTGCGGGGGCAACGGGATACGGCGTACGCACCATTGCTAATTTATTGCTGGCAAAAGCAAAATAGCAGGGAAATACCCTGTTTAATGGCTCCCTTAAGGGAGCCATTGTTGAACTTTTCCAAGATGTTAACTTCAACTTCAAACAGCATTCATTTAAAACAGTATTGTCGGAGATTTTCATGAACGCATTAAATGGGGCTATCGCGACTGAAATAGACGTTCCTGGTGGCAGCCGTATTACGCTAAGTCAGCCAGAGGAACAGCCGGTTCAGCTTATTGAATCCCTGATTAATTTATTCAAACAGCATAAATCGATTCGGCGGGCTTTTTTAGTGATGGCCCATGATCAACATCTGGATGAAAATCCCAATTTATTAATTGGCCTGGAATTCAGTGTGGCACTGACAGAAAATGAGATTAATTTGTTGATCCAGGAAGCCGGTGAGCTGGCTTGCGAATATCTTGATGAAGATGAATCTGTCGATTTTTGCCTGCTTGATGAACAAGAAAGTGGCATTAGTCATTACTTGATCCAACATACTCAACCTTTTTATCAGCGAAAATTAGGGGGTTGGCTGCGTGATTCTATCCCGATTGTTAATCAATAACGCATTGATTTATTTTCTATAACGATATTTTCTTCATCATTAAATGAGCTTCTACGGCATAGGCGCTATTTTAAAACATAACTCATCAATTCTGCTCTGTGACTTTCTTATGCCCGGCTTTCATGTCATTTAATAACACTTGCTAAACTCATATTGCGAAGAGCATCGAAAATCAGCAAAAACATGGGGCATAAATAGTCAGGCATATTTCTCTTTGTCAGGAAGTGAGTTACTTTTTTCTGCGCTTTGATGATGCGCGATCAGAAGTACCATCATAAATATCCAAAAAGTAATATCCGGTAAACTTATAAGGATTACGGTTATGTATCAACGACAATTGCAGCAATGGGTGGTACGGAGAAAGCAATATCTGGTAGTGTTGTTTGCCATATTATTTTCGCTCTTTTCACTCTCCGGGTGCGATCAATCCGAAAGCCCGGAGAAAGACAAGCCCCATTCTTCATCATCGCAAACTAGCAATACCCAGAATAAAAAAACGCAATCGGAAGAAGTATCAACAACTACATCAACAAATAAAGATGTAAGCTCCAAAATATCAGCCCAACGCTATGCGGGTAAAAATGTCACTATCTTAGATGCTTCTGAGCTGCAATTGGATGGTGCCAGCGCAATGGTCGTGACATTTTCCGTTCCTCTGGAACCTAATCAGGATTTTGCGCAAAAGATACATCTTGTTGATATGAAATCGGGAAAACTGGATGGTGCATGGGAGCTTTCCAATAATCAGATGGAACTCAGGTTACGCCATCTGCCCCCTTCTCGCGAATTACAGTTGACAGTTGACGCAGGTATAAAAGGCATCAATGAGCGTCAATTGGCGAAGGCTTATGAGAAAAAATTTAATACCGCACCGATTACACCGACAGTGGGTTTCGCCAGCAAGGGATTCTTGTTACCGGGCAAGGCAGCGGAAGGGTTGCCTGTTCTGGCTCTTAATGTTGACCGGGTGGATGTCAACTTTTTCCGAATTAAAGAAGCAGCATTGCCTGAATTCATCGCCAACTGGCAATACAGCAGTAACATGAGCAATTGGGATTCAAAGGAATTATTGCAAGGCACGGAGTTAGTCTACACCGGCCGTTTTGACCTCAACCCTACCGCCAATACCCGCGAAAAAATATCACTGCCCTTAAGCCATATCAAAGAACTGCAAAGAGATGGCGTTTATTTGGCTGTTATGCAGCAGGCAGGAAAATATACCTATAGTAACCCGATTGCCCTGTTCACATTGAGCGATATTGGTGTTTCGGTACACAGTTATTTGAACAGGGTTGATATATTTACCCAATCTTTGGCGCAAGGTACTAGCCTGAAAGGTGTTGAGATCCGTATGTTGGACGCCAAAGGGCAACTTGTGGCAAAGGCGACGACAGACAGCGATGGGCATGCCTCTCTGGAAAAAAGTAACAAGGCCAAATTATTGCTGGCTATTCAGGGTGAACATACCAGCATGATTGATTTGACCTCCCCGGCATTAGACCTCTCTGAATTTGATATTGGTGGGCCACAAGGATATAGCAAGCAGTTTTTTGTATTTGGTCCAAGGGATCTTTACCGGCCAGGGGAAACATTGATCGTTAATGGGTTACTGCGTGATGCAGATGGTCACCCGTTAAAATCACAGCCAGTTAAGGTGGATGTATTAAAAGCGGATAATCAGGTTGTCCACAGTTTTGTTTGGCAAGCGGAAAACGGGCTATATCAATATCGTTACCCAATTCCTCGTGAGGCTGAAACAGGGATGTGGTCACTCCGGTTTGATTTAGGGGATAACACGCCACGATATTACAAATTTAATGTTGAAGATTTTATGCCTGAACGAATGGCATTGGAAATCAAAGGAAACGCTTCCGGCCAGCCAGTATCAACCAATAAAGATGTTGAATTCGCCATTACGGGTCGTTACTTGTATGGCGCACCTGCCGCGGATAATCGCTTGCAAGGACAACTGTTCCTGCGTCCTGCCCGCAATGCGGTAGCAAAATTATCTGGATACGAATTTGGCTCGATAAAAGAGACGGATTTGCGGCGGACATTGGATGAATTTGACCTGACCTTAAACAGTGAGGGGAAAACTAACCTTTCAGTCAGCAGTGATAACTGGAAAGCCATTGCATCACCGGCGACAGTTATTCTACAGGCCAGCTTGCTGGAATCTGGCGGACGTCCGGTAACCCGCCGTGCTGAACAGGCTATCTGGCCGGCTGATAAGTTAGTGGGTATACGCCCGCTTTTCGATAAAGCAGCCATTTATGATTACCGCACTAATCGTGATGAAAATCGCTATAACGTGGATGAAAACTCACTGGCAGAATTTGAAATCGTTTATGCCGACGCCAGTGGTAAAAAATATGCGGCACCAGACTTAACCGCGCGTTTGGTGTATGAACGACGTGATTACTACTGGCGCTGGTCAGACAGTAGTGGTTGGGATTCGGATTATAACCAGAAAGATCTGGTTATGGCCGAACAACATATCCAGATTGCTGAAAATGGTACAGCGAAAATCAGTTTCCCTGTGGATTGGGGAAGTTACCGTATTGAAGTGGTCAATCCCCAAAATCAACTCGTGACTAGCCTGAATTTCTGGGCGGGTTATTCGTGGCAGGATAATACCGGCGGCACAGGGGCAGTACGCCCGGATCAGGTTAAATTGTCGCTGGATAAACCCGCCTATAAGCCAGGCGAAAAAATGCAAGTACGTTTGGTTGCACCACAAGAAGGTCAAGGTTATTTACTGGTGGAATCCAGTGATGGCCCGTTGTGGTGGCAAGAAATAGCGGTTCCAGAAAAGGGCCTGGATGTTGAAGTCCCGATTAATCAGGCGTGGGCGCGCCATGATCTGTATCTCACGGCCGTTGTTATTCGTCCAGGAGATAAATCCCGTCAGGCAACGCCGAAGAGGGCAATCGGGGTATTACACCTGCCATTGGTGGATGAAGGGCGTAAGCTAAACTTGACCTTAAACGCGCCTGATAAGATGCGGCCAAATCAGGCGCTAAAAGTTAAAATCAAAGTCACCCCCCAACCAGGGCAACCCCTTCCGCAACAGGTTAATGTCCTGCTTTCAGCGGTGGATACAGGCGTATTAAGCATTACTCACTTTAAAACCCCAGATCCTTATGAAAGTTTCTTTGGTCGTAAACGGTATAGCGTTGATCAATATGATGTTTATGGCCATCTGATTGAAGCTGGAGGACGACAGGCAAATCTGCGTTTTGGGGGAGATGGTAGTGATAGTGACCTGGAGCGGGGCGGCAAAAAGCCACTGACGGAAGTCAAAATTATCGCAGAGCAAGCTAAACCTGTTACCTTGAACGCCAATGGTGAAGGCGAAGTTACCTTACCGATCCCTGATTTCAATGGCGAGCTTAGATTAATGGCTCAGGCATGGAGTCATGAAGAATTTGGTCACGGTGAGCGTAAGATTATTGTGGCGGCTCCGGTCATTACCCAAATGTCACTACCCCGTTTTATGGCAGGTGGCGATGAATCCCAGTTGTCGTTGGATCTCACCAACTTAACGGAGCAACCCCAAGTCTTGACCTTGCATTTCGCCGCCCAGGGGCTGATTAAATTACAAGGTGTGATAAGCAAAAAACTCACCTTGGAAAAAGGGAAACGTACCACCGTTCAAATTCCGGTCAAAGCTGACTATGGATTTGGGCAAGGGGAAATCTTCCTAACTATTGATGGCTTGAACCTGCCCGACGAAAAACTGGCGCAATATAAAAATAGTTGGAAAATAGGCGTGCGTCCTGCACATCCAGCCCGAACCATTCAATTTTCTGACGTCATCCATCAAGGGCAAAATTGGCAATTACCGCCGACAGCCATTTCGGGTCTGGCACCCAAAACGGTAGAAGGGCAGTTATTGCTGACCAGCAGGCCGCCATTGCAAATCGCGCGTTATATTCGTGAATTGTATGCCTACCCTTACGGCTGTTTGGAGCAAACGGTGAGTGGGCTCTATCCATCGCTCTATTCCAATGAAGCCGAATTGAAAAAGCTGGGTATTCATACCCAAAGTGATGAGAACCGCAGACAAGCCATTGAAGCGGGAATTACCCATCTGCTCAGTATGCAACGCCATGATGGTAGCTTTTCGTTGTGGGATCGCAATGGCTATGAAGAGTTTTGGCTGACCGCCTATGCGACGGATTTCCTATTCCGCGCAACCCAGCAGGGTTACAGCGTTCCTGTTGATGCGCTGAAAGCCGCTGATAACCGGTTACTGCGTTACCTACAGGATAGAACCCTCATCAATGATCGCTACAGCGTTTCTTCACATTTGGCGACACAATTTTCTGTGCAGGCTTACGCCGGCTTGGTTTTGGCCAGCCAACAAAAAGCGCCGCTGAGTGGATTGAGGCAGCTCTATGGACGTCGGGAACAGGCAGAAAATGGCTTGTCTTTGGTTCAATTGGGTATCGCACTGAAAATGATGGGAGATAATACCCGCGGTAATGAAGCCGTTCACCTGGGTGTGAATAAGCCCCGCAAAGCGGGTTATGGATTAGGGGACTATGGCAGCGTTATCCGTGATAACGCATTGATTGTCGCTCTGTTGACAGAGCACAATATGTTGCAAAAAGAGCGTGATGCCAAGTTGCTTAGTTTATCCAATGAATTATCAAGTCGCCGTTATTTCTCAACACAAGAAAGTAATTCGCTGTATCTGGCCGGACGTTACTTTATTGGCATGACTGAACAACCGTGGCAAGCGGTCATTAATCAACAGATGCCGCCACTTAACCGTGACAGTGCCCTAACCGAAGCCGTAACGGAAAGCCAGCTTTCGAAAGGCGTGGATATCCGTAACCGTGGAGACAGTACGTTGTATTCGCGCTTGAATATCGTCGGATATCCACTGAATACCCCTGTCCCTTACTCAAATGTCCTGCAAATTAAGCGCACTTATCTTGACTTAGCCGGCCATCCTGCCGCCATAGAGCGTATGAAAAGTGGTGAAATGGTTGTCGTGAAGCTGGAGATTAGCGCAACCCAATCAGTGCCCGATGCGTTGGTCGTTGATTTACTGCCAGCCGGATTGGAGATAGAAAACCAAAATCTGGCCGCCAGCAGTGCCAGCCTGAGTGAGAGCGCGACGGGTTTGACAGATTCTGTTGAAGAAATGCAGAATGCGGATATCCGTCATATCGAATACCGCGATGATCGCTTCGTTGCCGCTGTGGCTGTGCCATCCTACAAGCCAGTGACATTGCTGTATTTGGCTCGCGCCGTTGCACCAGGGATTTATCAAATACCGGCACCGCAGGTTGAATCCATGTATGTCCCTAACTGGCGGGCAGTGGGTGAAACCAACCCAAAACTGGAAGTTGTCCGCTAATCATCAACAGCCCCTATTTTCAGAAGGTAGGGGCTGCCTTATTTCGGTATGGCTTGAATGAGAAAACTGTCTTTCCGCAATCATCAATTTATTGTGACGATGATGGTGGCTGTTTTATTCGCCTTTCCCGCCGCACTGTGGCTGGCAGATAAAATCTGGCCATTGCCAATACATAACGTCAAAATGGCACGGGTAGTGATCGGGGCTGATGGCTCACCATTATGGCGCTTTGCTGACAGTGAAGGGATTTGGCGTTATCCCGTCACATTAGATCACGTTTCTCCTGACTACCTTCAGGCATTACTGACTTATGAAGATCGCTGGTTTTATCAACATCCGGGGATTAACCCGATCTCTCTTTTGCGGGCGGCATGGCAAGATCTTCGCGCAGGAAAAATTGTGTCAGGGGGAAGTACTATTTCCATGCAGGTTGCCCGACTGATTGATCCACATCCCCGCACCCTTGCCGGAAAACTCAAACAAATTTGGCGCACTCTGCAACTGGAATGGCACTATTCAAAAGATGAGATTTTGGAAATGTACCTGAATCGTGCGCCATTTGGTGGAACATTACAGGGAATTGGGGCAGCAAGCTGGGCCTATTTGGGGAAGTCACCGTCAGAACTTTCAGCCGGAGAGGCGGCATTATTGGCCGTATTGCCACAAGCACCCAGCCGATTACGGCCTGATCGCTACCCAGAACGCGCGCAAGCAGCACGTGACAAGGTATTGCAGCGATTGGCGCAATATCATGTTTGGTCAGAGGAAAAAGTTGCTGATATCAAGGAAGAAAACATATGGCTGGCTCCACGTCAGGTTCCCCAGCTTGCACCACTATTGGCAAGGCGAATGGCGAACGAAAATCAGCAGGAAGTGATCCAAACCACGATTGATACCGCTTTGCAACGTCAATTAGAAGACATGGTGCTGAATTGGAAATATCAGTTAGCGGATAAAACATCCATTGGCGTATTAGTCGTGGATCATACCGATATGTCAGTCAAAGCCTATATTGGTTCAGTGGATTTTCAGGATGATAGCCGTTTCGGGCATGTGGATATGGTCAGTGCGTGGCGTTCACCTGGTTCGACACTAAAACCGTTTTTATATGCAATGGCGTTAGATGATGGGTTAATCCATGCGGGATCTTTATTACAAGATGTTCCCCGCCGTTTTAATGATTATCGACCAGGAAATTTTGACAGTGGGTTCAACGGGCCGGTGAGTGCCAGTGAAGCACTAGTCAGATCGCTGAATTTACCCGCAGTGCAACTGCTCGAAGCTTATGGTTCCAAACGATTCACGGCTAATTTACGCAATGTGGGGATGAGACTGCGTTTCCCGTTAGGCAGTGAACCCAATTTATCCCTGATTTTGGGAGGGACTGCGGCTCGAATGGATCAATTGGTTGCGGCTTACAGTGCCTTCGCCCGTCAGGGAAAAGTCTCTCCGCTGCGCTTTACTCCGCAACAAAAAATACGGGACAGGCAACTGTTCTCTGCTGGGGCAGCCTGGATTGTCAGAAGGATTATGGCCGGAGAAGGGCGGCCTCAACCTGATGATATTTTGCCTGCCAGTGTTCCGTTGGCATGGAAAACAGGCACAAGTTATGGCTACAGGGATGCATGGGCAATTGGCCTGAATGCGCGCTATACCATAGGTGTTTGGGTTGGCAGGCCAGACGGCACGCCTGTTATGGGTCAGGTTGGGTATGCCACGGCGATACCCATTATGAATCAAGTCAATGGCTTGTTGATGGAGAACTTGCGTCGCACCCCTGTTGATCCCCGGCCTGCTAGTGTCACTCAGGCAACTATTTGCTGGCCGAGCGGGACTATCCTGCCTCAGCGCAGCGACAATTGTCGGCAGCATCACCTAAGCTGGATTTTGGATAATACGATCCCCCCGACACTCTCTGCGGTTGAACAGGAGGGTATTTCTGGGATTAATGAGCGAATTTGGTTAGATAAAAATGGGTTGCGTGTTGCTCCTGATTGCCCTACCGCCCATCCTGAAACAATCAGCTTATGGCCGATCGCATTGGAAGCATGGTTACCGGCCAAGGAGCGTCGGGCTAATCGACTTCCTCCCATTAATCCACAATGCCCGCCGATGAAAATGGATGAAGCCCCATTATTGATTATTGGCGTTCGGGAAGGCGACGTATTGAAGCGCATTCCGGGGAAAATGAACCTGGATTTGCGGCTCACAACCCAAGGCGGCAGCGGTAAGCAGTGGTGGTTTTTGAATGGCGAACAAGTGGCTGTAACAGAAAATAACCAATCCTGGAACAGGACGTTATCACAATCAGGAAAATACCAGCTTAGTGTTTTAGACTTGGCTGGACAAGTCAGCTCAATTAACTTTGTGGTGAAGTGATTTACTGTTTTATTTTGTTTTTTTACATCTAATTTATTCATGTTTTAGATGAATAAATTATTGTTTTACGATAATAATGGTCTATGGTTTGATCATGTTAATTGATGAGACATAAGCATGATACCCTCTGAAAAACTGACATACATGACGACACTCAGCCTGGTGATGTCCAGATTATCTTTGTTAATTATTATTCTCATGATAGCGATCAATATTTTCAGTTGGTTGGAGCCAAAGCTAATTTTGGGAAGATATGGATTAGGTTTTTCGTTAACTGAAAGAATATTGTCCAGCTTCGACCGGGGGACATTGAGCGCATGGAGATTAACGGGGGGAATATTTGATATCGACGATCCCACTCCTATCGTTGATTGGGCGTTTTTTCGCTTTTCATCGATTGTTTGGCAATTATAGAAAAGGGGATTATTTTTCCAAGCGTACTGTTAAGTATTTGGAATATGCAGGTTGGGGAGTCATCTTATGGAGTATTTTAGACATTTTTTGCGAGCCTATACCCTATGGATTTCAAGATGCGGCGCGGCGGCAAGGGAATGAACCCCCAGGAGCATAGATAACTCTGTGACTGGGGTGAATGAGCGCAGCCAACAAAGCGGCAACTTGAAAGACGACGGGTATATATTAACAGGGTGGTTAACAATGGGAGCACCAGTGGGTGAACGATTTATCTCATTGAGTTTAACGACGGGTCATTTTGTCGCGATTTTTATTTCAGTTTGTCTGGCTATTATTTCGCGTATTCTTTACCAGGCATGTAATATATATACCAATCTAACTTCAAGATGCGTGTGATTTCTCCCCGCGAAGCGGGGAGAAATTAGGTTTCATATCGTGTTGTAAATTGCAACTTGAAGTTTAATGCGTATACGACGAAAATCAGAGCATTGTGTAGGGGATAGCGTGGCAATTCTTATCAATCTGGATGTGATGATGGCGAAACAAAAAGTTAAATCTAAAGATTTAGCACGAGCTATTGGTATTACTGAACAGAATCTTTCTTTGTTGAAAACAGGAAAAATTAAAGGGATTCGGTTTTCTACCTTGAATGCTATTTGCCAATATTTGCATTGCCAGCCAGGAGATATATTGGAATTCAAAGACGATTAAGGCAAAGAATTAGCATAAATAAGAGCGTGTTTATTATTAATTCAACGTAAATAGAGTGAGGAAAAAATGAAAATTTTTTTCCTATGTTTTGCTGCTGGCTGCATTTTATCTACCTGTTTCGTTTGCTGATACATTAATAACGGATAATCAAAAGATAACCGGTCAGGGCGCCTTGAGAGAATGTACCGATCTATTGCCCGCAGGGCACAAATATACTATCAGCATCATTGGTACGTCAGATAAAACCAGCCAAAATCCCAAAGAAAAGTTTACCGGGCAATTTCAAGTCTCTGATGAGAGCAAACAGGATATATACCAATCGCCTTTCAAGATGCGTCTTATATCTCCCCGCGTAGCGGGGAGATATAAACACTCTCGTTGGTTTGCAAACGGCAACTTGAAGTTGGATTGGTATATTATGCAAACTGATTTCGTGAAAAATGCCAATTCCATGATCTTAGTCAGCTTGGCTGTCTGGAATTTCATCGCCTGAACGGGCATTGTTTTATAGAATTATCATTTTTACCGGGTGTCACGGAGCGAAAATGTGATTTATGCTAAAAAATGATATTTTCGCTAAGAAAGTTTTAATGAAATGTTATGTTTTTTGTAGGCAAGCAGAAACTCTCCTCCTATAATCAACGCCTATTTTTATTCCTGTCAGATACAGGGTAGCGTTGCTCCTTAGTTTTGTCTGGGGCATAAAAATTAAAATGAATCATCGCTGAAAGTGCCAAAGAGGTTACTCAATGACAATTGAACGTACTTTTTCTATTATTAAACCCAATGCCGTAAAGAAAGATGCTATCGGTTCTATCTATGCCCGTTTTGAAAGCGCAGGGTTTAAAATCATTGCGGCTAAAATGCTGCATTTGACTCGCGAACAAGCGGAAGGTTTTTATGCTGAACACAAAGGCCGCCCTTTCTTTGATGGTCTGGTGGCGTTTATGACCTCTGGCCCAATCATGGTACAAGTTTTAGAAGGTGAAAATGCCGTACAACGTCACCGTGATCTGATGGGTGCCACTAATCCCGCTAATGCATTGGCAGGCACTTTACGTGCAGACTACGCGGACAGCTTTACTGAAAATGCAGTTCACGGCTCGGACTCTATCGAATCTGCAACCCGCGAGATTGCTTATTTTTTCAGTCATGATGAAGTCTTTCCTCGCTGCTAAAGCTTTTGGCTGCATATAGCATATAAACAGTAAAGTTTGTACAATGAGGCGCCCCACTGATTTGGTTCAGTGGGGCGTTTATTATTTTATTTCGATGTCCATTCAACATAGCTCGTGTTAAAAGAGCGAATGAGCATTGAACTGGCAGTCACCGCATGAAAACTTAATGCTGAAATTAGATCAGCATAGAGCCGAAAGTGTAACAACGAGGCAATGTAACAATGTCCCAACTTAACGAAACCGTACCACCTTCAACTTCCGCCGTATCTGTCACGCCTGAAAAGAAAAGCGGCAAAATCAATTTGCTCGACCTTAACCGTAAACAAATGCGTCAATTCTTTATCGATATGGGCGAGAAACCTTTTCGTGCCGATCAGGTCATGAAATGGATTTACCACTATTGCTATGACGATTTTGAGCAGATGACCGATATCAACAAAGTGCTCAGGGCAAAATTGCAACAAGTTGCCGAAATCAGGGCGCCCGAAGTGGCAGAAGAACAACGCTCCGCTGATGGCACTATCAAATGGGCGATTACTGTCGGTGATCAACAGGTTGAAACGGTTTATATCCCAGAAGATGATCGCGCGACATTGTGTGTTTCATCTCAGGTGGGATGTGCTTTAGAGTGTAAATTTTGTTCTACGGCTCAGCAGGGCTTTAACCGTAACCTGCGAGTCTCCGAAATTATTGGTCAAGTCTGGCGTGCCGCCAAAATTATAGGTTCACTGAAATCCAGTGGCCGTCGCCCCATTACTAACGTGGTAATGATGGGGATGGGAGAACCATTACTTAATTTGAATAATGTCGTCCCCGCAATGGAAATTATGATGGATGATTTCGGCTTTGGTCTGTCGAAGCGCCGTGTGACATTGTCAACGTCTGGTGTTGTCCCTGCATTGGATAAATTGGGGGATATGATCGATGTTGCATTAGCCATTTCCTTGCATGCACCGACTGACGACGTTCGTGACGAAATTGTGCCAATTAACCGTAAATATAATATTGAAGAGTTCCTGGCAGGAGTACGTCGTTACCTGGAAAAATCCAATGCTAATCAGGGAAGGGTGACCGTAGAGTATGTGATGCTTGACCATGTCAATGACAGTGTTGAGCAGGCCCATCAATTGGCAGAATGCCTGAAAGATACGCCCAGCAAGATCAACCTGATCCCGTGGAACCCGTTCCCAGGTGCACCTTATGGACGCAGCTCGAACAGTCGCATCGACCGTTTTTCCAAGGTTCTGATGGGATATGGCTTTACAACCATCGTGCGTAAAACGAGGGGTGATGATATTGATGCCGCCTGTGGACAGCTGGCCGGTGATGTCATCGATAGAACAAAACGGACATTGAAAAAACGCCTGACAGGTGAACCTATTCAGGTAAAAACAGTCTAATTTTTTGTTTAAAATCGATTACTGGCTAAAAATTTGGCAAAGTTTAACATATCCTTATAAATGAAGATGCTATGATACGGAAATCAATAATTTGGTCTATAGTTTGTTTTGGCCTGTTAACGGGGTGTGCAGAACGCTCGCCGCATCGCGTTCATCAGGGTGTTGCCATAGATACACGATTACAGTTAGGGAAGGCTTATTTGGCGGAACGAAATTTGTCGGCCGCTAAATATCATTTTCAAAAAATCTTGCTGGCGGACCCTCGTCATCCAGAGGCACACCTGGGTATGGCACTGCATGAACAGTATGCAGGCCACCCAGAAACCGCCAGCCAGCATTATAGAATGGCTATGCAGTATGCGGCTGGAAGTGATACCGTAGTACGTCACTATTATATTTTTCTTTGTGAGCAAAAACAGTATGAAAAAGCTGAGCAATTGATCACGGAGAATAGGCAAGATAATACAAGCCGTTATAGTTGTGATAGATGATTTTCTGTGTTGAACACAGTAATTTGATGATTTCGCTACACAAGTTAAATTGATGTGTCCTATTAATTTAATTTGCGTAAATTCTTTAACCTAGAACAGTACCAGTATCCCTTGCTAATGAAGACTGAAACTTACCCAGAAGAAGCCAATCTGACAACAGGTCAGATCCTGCGTCAGGCTCGTGAAAAACATGAACTTTCTCAGCAAACTGTGGCAGATCGCTTGTGTCTTAAACTGTCCACTGTTCGTGATATTGAAGAAGATAATATCCCGCCAAATATTTCACCGACGTTTTTCCGTGGATATATTCGTGCCTATGCAAAATTGGTTCAGGTGCCTGAATCTGAGATTTTGAGTCTCTTAGATAAACAGATACCCTCCAAAGCCATAAAAACTGCCCCTATGCAAAGTTTCTCTTCGGGGAAAAAACGTAAGAAGCGTGACGGTTGGTTAATGAAGATAACCTGGGCTGTGATCATTGTATTATTAGGAATGACAGTCTTGTGGTGGTGGCAGAACTATAAGGTACAACAAACAGAACTGTCGTCAATGGCTGCACAATCCCATGCCCAGAATAGTCAGAGTCAGGTCACAGGTTCTGAAAATTCCGCCACTGGAGAAGATAATGTCGCCGCATCTCTTAAAGAAAATCAATCCGCAGCGGCTGACCAACATCCTGCTTCGCAAGAAAAAACATTGCCAACAGAGGTAAATGGCGCAGAAGTAAACAGCAATATCTCAACCTCTACAGCAGCGCAGCCTAAAACTGTACCCCTGTCAGTTAATCAATCAGCAGCAAATGCAACATCAGAAAATACAGTGGCCGCTAATGCAGGGGTGACAGGGAAAAATAGTCCAGTTGTAAGTCCGTCATCGACTGATATCACCGGTATCAGCGCTGCGGGCACCAATGAATTAGTGATAGATTTCAATGGTGAATGCTGGTTATCCGTCAAAGATGCTAAAGGTAAGATGCTGTTTAGTGGGATCAAAAAGAAAGGGGATAACCTAAAACTGTCCGGCGATTTGCCTTACTCGGTGAATATTGGTGCTCCTGCTCAGGTTAAGATCCAGTTCCAGGGAAAACCGGTGGATCTGAATGCCTTCGTGAAAAAAGGCACTGCGGCTAAACTCACACTGAAATAAATTCTTCAACGGTTTTGGCAAAATTATTCACCACAGCATAGTTGTAATTCTTATAAACAAAAATACAGGGATGTAGGGGAGTAATGTAAAAATGCACAATGAATCACCGATAAAAAGACGTAAATCTACGCGTATTTATGTCGGTAATGTTCCCATCGGGGATGGTGCACCGATTGCGGTGCAATCAATGACTAACACACGAACAACGGATGTTGACGCGACGGTCAACCAAATTAAGGCGTTAGAGCGTGTAGGTGTTGATATCGTTCGGGTTTCTGTACCAACAATGGATGCAGCCGAAGCGTTTAAATCCATCAAACAACAGGTCAATATTCCGCTTGTTGCCGATATTCATTTCGATTACCGCATTGCATTGAAAGTCGCGGAATATGGTGTTGATTGTCTGCGCATCAATCCTGGCAATATCGGTAACGAAGATCGTATCCGTCAGGTGGTGGATTGTGCCCGCCACAATAACATCCCAATTCGCATTGGGGTGAATGGGGGATCGCTGGAAAAAGATCTCCAGGAAAAATACGGTGAACCCACACCAGAAGCGTTGGTTGAATCAGCCATGCGTCATGTGGATATTCTTGATCGGCTGAATTTCGACCAATTTAAGGTGAGCGTCAAGGCTTCTGACGTTTTCCTGGCGGTTGGGGCCTATCGTTTACTGGCGAAGAAAATCGATCAACCGTTACATCTGGGGATTACTGAAGCAGGCGGTGCCCGTGCTGGCGCGGTGAAATCTTCCATTGGGCTTGGCATTTTGTTGTCAGAAGGCATTGGTGATACGCTGCGCATCTCGTTGGCCGCAGACCCAGTGGAAGAAGTTAAGGTCGGTTTTGATATTCTGAAAGCATTGCGTATTCGCTCAAGGGGCATTAATTTCATTGCCTGCCCAACGTGTTCACGTCAAGAGTTTGACGTTATCGGTACGGTTAATGCACTTGAGCAGCGACTGGAAGACTTAGTCACACCGATGGATATTTCTATCATTGGTTGTGTGGTGAATGGTCCTGGAGAAGCAGAAGTTTCAACGCTGGGTGTAACGGGCGCGAAAACAAAAAGTGGTTTCTATGAAGATGGCATCCGTCAAAAAGAGCGTCTCGACAATAACAACTTGATTGATCAACTTGAAGCGAAAATCCGGGCGAAGGCTGCGATCCTTGATACCAATAACCGGATCAGCATCAACCAGATTGATGAGTAATATGTTTAATGCTGGCTCATATTATTATGGGTCAGCTATGCCTGTTATTTTATGCCCCTTATCTAGCGAGTTTATTGGGGAGATAGGCATATACTTTTGCTTGCAGATTGAACCTGGTAAGTATTCGCTTTTATAATCGACGGCATTGTATAAATATTAATAAGAGATAAAACGTGGCAAAAAATATCCCAGCTATTCGTGGCATGAACGACTGCCTTCCTGCCGAAACAGCCATCTGGCAACGAGTTGAATCAACGGTAAAACGTGTTCTGTCAGGTTATGGTTTCAGCGAAATTCGGACACCGATTGTAGAGCAGACCCCGTTATTCAAACGTGCAATTGGGGAAGTCACCGATGTTGTCGAAAAAGAGATGTATACCTTTGACGATCGCAATGGTGAAAGTCTCACCCTGCGCCCAGAAAATACCGCAGGATGTGTTCGCGCCGGTATCCAGCATGGTCTGCTGTACAATCAGGAACAGCGCTTATGGTATATCGGGCCTATGTTCCGTTATGAACGTCCACAAAAAGGCCGCTATCGTCAATTTCACCAATTGGGGGCTGAAGTGTTTGGCTTGCAAGGGCCAGATATTGATGCTGAACTGATTTTAATGACCGCACGTTGGTGGCGCGAACTCGGCATTGCTGATCATGTGACGCTTGAATTGAACTCAATTGGCTCATTAGAAGCGCGTGCCAATTATCGTGAGGCACTGGTGGCGTTCCTTGAACAACACAAAGAGAAGTTGGACGAAGATTGCCAACGCCGCATGTATACCAACCCACTGCGCGTACTGGACTCTAAAAACCCTGAAATTCAGCAACTGCTGAATGACGCACCTGAGTTGTTTGATTATCTTGATACCGAGTCAAAAGAGCACTTTGCTGGATTGTGTCAGATACTTGATAACGCAGGTATCAAATACCGTATCAACCAGCGTCTGGTTCGCGGCCTTGATTATTACAACCGCACTGTTTTTGAATGGGTAACATCGGCATTGGGTGCACAGGGAACTGTCTGTGCCGGTGGTCGTTACGACAGCCTGGTTGAGCAATTGGGCGGTAAAGCAACACCCGCCGTTGGTTTTGCCATGGGTATGGAACGCATGGTGTTGTTAGTGCAGGAGGTTAATCCTGATTTTGTCGCTGATCTGACAGTTGCCGATGTTTATCTCTCTTCCTTGGGTGAAGGCAGTCAACAAGCGGCATTGATACTGGCAGAGACAATCCGTGATCAACTGCCAGAATTACGTCTGATGACTAATCATGGCGGTGGTAACTTTAAGAAACAGTTAACCCGTGCAGGTAAACACGGTGCCAAGGTTGCCTTGCTCCTTGGGGAAGATGAAATTCAAGCGGGTACGATCACAGTGAAAGATTTACGCAACGGTGAACAAGAAACGTTGTCACAACAAGCGGTCGCAGCGCGTTTGAGCGAATTGTTAGGCTAAGGAGAGAGACTCTAGTGCAAGTCTATACCACTGAAACTGAACAAGTTAACGCGATAAAGCGTTTTTTCTTTACTAACGGTAAATACCTTGCTGTTGGCTTGGTACTGGGCATTGGGGCTTTGGTCGGTTGGCGCTACTGGCTAACTCACCAAACAAACCAATTACATAATACGGCGGCAGTGTTTGAAGGATTGAACAATTCGTTGGCGTCAGGGTCGAAGGAAGGTGTTGCTGCCGTCGAAAAATTCGCTAATGAAACGGATAATGTTTACGGTGTCATGGCTGATCTGGAACTCGCAAAACAGGCTGTTGCCCAGAATAACCTGGCTCAGGCAGAGAAAAATTTGCTGACAGCATCCAGTAAAGCTAAAGATGAAAACATGCAGACACTGTCTAACCTACGTCTGGCCAGGGTTCAATTGGCGGAAGATAAAACGGACGCTGCATTGAAAACGCTGGAACTGGTCAAAGGCAAAGGATGGCAGGTTATGGTTGAGGATATTCGTGGGGATATTCTGGCGAAAAAAGGGGATATTGCGGGTGCTCGTGCAGCTTATTCCACCGGGCTTGGACTTGATGGCCCGCAGGTAATTAAGAATCTTATGAAAATCAAACTTAATAATTTATCCAACTAAGGGAGTCAACTTTATAATGCAACTGCGAAAAACACTCTTGGTTGGGCTGGTTGCTTCTGTTCTGCTGGCCGGTTGTTCAAGCGAACAGGATACGGTAACAATGTCACCGTTACCGAAGGTTGAAAATCAATTCAAACCGCGTATCGTTTGGGATAAGTCTGTTGGGAGTGGCACTGGGCAGTATTATTCCCATTTGTCGCCAACCTGGCAGGGTTCAACAGCTTATGTTGCCGATCGTCGCGGTATTGTCAAAGCATTTGACATAGACAGCGGTAAAGAGCTATGGGCAACGGATCTGTCAGAAAAAACCGGTTTATTGTCATCTCGCTTGTCGGCACTGCTTTCTGGTGGTTTGACGGTATCCGGTGATCGCCTGTATGTCGGAACGGAAAGGGCAAAAGTTATTGCACTGGATGTAACAAACGGTAAGGTTGAATGGGAGTCAACAGTTGCTGGCGAAGCGTTGTCCCATCCTGTAGTGAGTGATGGCCTGGTCTTGATCCATACAGGCAATGGCATGTTGCAGGCATTGAACGAAACCGATGGGAGTGTTGCCTGGTCAGTTAACCTGGATACACTTCCATTATCCGTTCGTGGTGAATCTGCCCCTGCCGTGGCTTATGGTGCAGCTATTGTCGGTGGTGACAATGGTCGAGTCAGTGCAGTTCTGTTGTCTGAGGGGCAACTGATTTGGCAACAGCGTATTTCTCAGGTAACAGGTTCTACCGAAATAGATCGCCTGAATGATGTTGATATGACACCGATCATTTCTGACAATGTCATTTACGCTATTGCCTATAATGGCAACTTAGTGGCAATGGATATGCGTTCAGGCCAGATCATTTGGAAACGTGATCTTGGATCAGTGAATGATATGGTGGTCACGGACAGCAACATTTTCATTGTTGATCAAGACGACCGTATTTTGTCTCTGCGTAAGAGTGATGGTGTGACATTATGGTCGCAAAATTCTCTCTCGCACCGTAACCTGACAGCCCCGGAAATGTATAATGGCTATTTGGTTGTTGGTGACTCTGAAGGTTATCTGCATTGGTTAAATATGGCTGATGGCAAATTTGTGGCGCAAAATAAGGTGGATGGTTCCGGCCTGTTGAGTCGTCCGGTTGTTGCCAGTGATAAGCTGATGGTACAAGCGAAGGACGGGACAGTTTATCTGTATACCCGCTAATGCTAAGCGTGTTTTAACTAACACAATATTATACGGCTCCTGGGCAGTAACAGGAGCCGTTTCGTCTTTTTAGTATCTTGTATCTTGCTGTGGTGAATGAGAGTAAGAAGACACTGCCAGCAGGATATCGATTTAAATTTAGTCATGAGGCATCAAAAAAATGATACCTGTCGTTGCGCTGGTTGGGCGCCCCAATGTTGGAAAATCCACCTTATTTAACCGATTAACCCGAACCAGAGATGCGCTGGTAGCGGATTTCCCTGGCTTAACCCGTGATCGTAAGTATGGACGGGCAGAGGTTGAAGGACAGGAGTTCATCATCATTGATACAGGGGGTATCGATGGTACAGAAGATGGCGTAGAAACGCACATGGCTGCGCAATCTCTTATGGCCATAGAAGAGGCTGATATTGTTCTGTTTATGGTTGATGCTAGATCGGGATTGATGCCGGCCGACCATGCGATTGCCAAGCACTTGCGTAGCCGTGAAAAAGCCACTTTTTTGGTAGCGAATAAAACCGATGGTATCGATATTGAGACTTCTATAGCTGAATTTTATTCACTGGGGTTGGGCGATATTTACTCCATCGCTGCTTCTCATGGTCGTGGTGTCACGCAACTGATCGAGCGTGCGTTGCTGCCGTTTTCTGATAAAGAAGGGACGGAAGAAGAAGTCGAATTAACGGAAGAAGAGGCTAACGCTGCATATTGGGCGGAAATGGAACAAGCCGAATTGGAGGCTTCTGCTGAACAAGAAAAAGAGGAAGAGGTATTTGATTATTCAACCTTGCCTCTGAAACTTGCGATTGTTGGCCGCCCTAATGTGGGGAAATCCACATTAACCAACCGTATTCTGGGTGAAGAACGCGTTGTTGTTTATGATATGCCAGGTACAACCCGTGACAGCATTTATATTCCCATGGAGCGTGATGGCCGTGAATATATTTTGATTGATACAGCGGGTGTTCGTAAGCGTGGAAAAATCACTGAAACGGTTGAAAAGTTCTCTGTGATTAAAACGCTTCAGGCGATTGAAGATGCCAATGTTGTGCTGCTGGTCGTGGATGCCCGTGAAGGCATTTCTGATCAAGATCTCTCCCTGCTCGGTTTTATTCTTAACAGTGGTCGTTCTCTGGTCATCGCCATCAATAAATGGGATGGCATGAGTCAGGAAGATAAAGATCACGTCAAGGATATGCTTGATCTACGCTTAGGTTTTGTTGATTTTGCCCGTGTTCACTTTATTTCTGCGCTACATGGTAGTGGCGTTGGGAATTTATTTGAGTCAATTGCGGAAGCCTATGAAAGTGCGACCCGTCGCGTTAGTACTTCTTTATTGACCCGTATAATGCACATGGCAGAAGATGATCACCAGCCACCGATGATCCGCGGTCGCAGGGTGAAAATGAAATATGCCCATGCTGGTGGACATAATCCACCTATCGTGGTTATTCATGGTAATCAGGTAACAAATCTACCGGATTCCTATAAGCGTTATTTAATGAATTATTTCCGCCGTTCTTTAAAAGTGATGGGAACACCTATTCGCATCCAGTTTAAGGAAGGGGCCAACCCTTATGCAAATAAGAAAAATACATTAACAACATCTCAGCTTCGTAAACGTAAACGTTTAATGGAACATATGAAAAAACGTTAATGATTTAAAATCTTGGTATAGATAAAGGGCTATTTTTAGCCCTTTATTATTGAGTGTATTTATGATTATTTTTTATTGCAAATAATAGCTTAGTGGTTTCATTCCTGTCACTCTTTTTTAAAGAGTGAGTTAATCATCATAAAAAATGATAAATAGAGTTAATCTATACGCATTAAACTTCAAGTTGCAATTTACAACACGATATGAAACCTGATTTCTCCCCGCTTCGCGGGGAGAAATCACACGCATCTTGAAGTTAGATTGGTATAGCTGGTTATTCAAATTTTCAAAGCCACCGGTGACTTCACTGTATACCAGACGCGATTAACATAGATTTTTTCTTCCTGATTGTCTTAAAGAGTAGATAAATCAATGAGTAATTCTACTTCCCTGATAATGAATAACTCTCTTCTGGTTCAAGGTTTTTATTTTTATATACTACCGGCTCATCTTTAGAGTCTAAGGCGGATTCTGTGGTTGATTGCTTCATCAGTTTATTCACATGATCTAATGTATTCAAAACACACTTTTGATCATTAGCATCACAAATTTTTGCAATATACTCCAATAAATAAGGGGGGATTATATTTTGTTTTCTTGCTTTATTGTTACTCATAGCAATGCCCTATTTTGTTTGTTATCGTGCTGGTGTATATTTTGACTCATTCAAATAGTAGTCAAACTAACCATGTTAGTCACTACTAAAGATGTAAATTTAGATCATTAATTTGATGTGATCGAAGGTATAGGGCTTTAATTAGAGGATATTGGTAAGCTATGAGCCTGAAAAATTTAATGCTTTGGTTTTATTGCTTGATTTTTTGGTAAAGGTGAATAACGAAAACGTAAAATATAATCAAGACCTTCCCTGGTCTTTAGTGATTAAAGAAATATGCTTTTAAATTAGGGTTCCGACTTGTTTCCATGAATGGGTTACAATGGCTGAAATTTTCTTACCAAATAATGTGTTAGCATTGTCAACGGTGAGCTGTGCAAAATCATTAAAACTGGCTTTATGGGATAATCGTTTGTCCAATAATGTGTTATACCAAATTTTTCCGGCTTGTTCCCACGCATATCCCCCCAATTCTGTTGCCAACAAGTAGAAGGCTTTATTGGGAATACCAGAATATTTGTGAACACCGCCATTATCATCTCTGACAGATAAATCCTGATATTCGTTCATATGACCGATTTGGTTATCTTTGGAATTTGCAGTTCCGGGGTTTTTGAATGAACGCAAGGCGACATTAGGATTTTTGTCTGGATTAAGGGCTGGACCAAATATTCCTTGGCCTATCAACCAATCAGATTCGCTGGCTTTTTGGTTATTAGCATACTGCTTCACCATAATACCGAATACGTCTGAGATAGATTCGTTTAGTGCCCCTGATTGATAAGCATAATCAAGATTTGCTTCACTTTCAGTTACCCCGTGGGTGAGTTCATGTGCAGTAATATCGATGCAGGAGGTAAAGCGATTAAAATAGGGCGTATAACCATCGCCAAAAACCATCTGATTATTATCCCAAAATGCATTCATATAGTTTTTTTGGTAATGCACTGTAGCAACTAATTTAAGACCTTTGTTATCAATAGAATTGCGGCCAAAAACTGTTTTGTAAAACTCATATGTCTTACCAAGATAATGATAAGCTTCAGTGGCTGAAGTATCAGAATTTATAGTCATTCCTTCTCTTAAAATTAATTTTCTTCCTGGATATTGATCATTATATTCAGCATTATAAATAGTTCTGTTTAATTTATTGTCAGAACCTGGCTGATATCCATGAATGGAAATATCCATTTCGGCAGGGTTATTCATTAAATTATAAACATGATCTAATGTTTTTAATATGTATGCTTTATCGATTTGACCACAAATTTTAACAACATATTCTAATAAATAGGGTGGAATGATACCTGATTTATTTAATTTGTCTTGATGATTGCACATGATATTACCCCCGCTTTTTAGGTGTTATGCATATTTTTATTTCTAGGGCCTTAATTAATTATTAGTCCAAATGGTGGTGTTTACTACTAATGGAAGGTGTTTTTGTTAGGTTCTAATGTGTTAATTTATAAATATAATAAAGGGTAGTCCTTAACCCTTTATTATTTATTTTAAGATTATCTTAGTGTTACTGCTTAAAATTGGAATTGATATTTTATTAATATTAATTAAATTATTTTTTGGAAAGTAGAACCCCCACTTCTTTCCAGCTATTACTAACAATATCTGATACCTTTTTGCTAAATAACTTTTCGGCATTATCAATTGTCAGTTTGGCAAAATCCTCGAAATCAGCATCTGAAGACAGACGCTTATCCAGTAGCGTTTCGTACCAAATTTTCCCTGCTTTTTCCCAGGCATAGCCCCCCAATTCCATCGCTACTAAATAAAACGCTCTGTTTGGAATGCCTGAATATAGGTGAACGCCTCCATTATCAATGACAAAGGGAAGGTCTTCATATTGATCCATATGACCAACTTGCTTATCTCCAGAAAATGCACTGCCGGGGTTAATAAAACTACGTAAGGCAACCTCTGGTTTATTCTCCGGGTTAAACTTTGGTCCCAGTAAACCCTGGCCTAATAACCAGTTGGATTCATCGACTTTTTGGTTATTGACATATTGTTTGACCATGATGCCAAATACGTCTGCGATGGATTCATTCAGTGCACCAGATTGGTAGACATAATCCAGGCTGGCTTCACTTTCGATGACGCCATGGGTTAATTCATGAGCGATGATGTCGATAGCAGAGGTGAAACGGTTGAAATATTTCCCGTCACCATCACCAAATACCATTTGTTTTCTGGTCCAGAATGCATTCAGATAATTTTCTCCATAATGTACGGTAGCAACTAACTTGATCCCTCTGTTATCAAGAGATTTGCGGCCGAAAACGTGTTTATAGAATTCATGAGTCTTACCAAGATACTCATAAGCCTCATTAACTGAATTATCTGAACTCTCTGGCATACCTTCATTGCGGGATAACTTTTCTCCTGGGAATTTCTCTTCATGGTCAGCATCATAGATAGTGCGATACAGTTTATCATCCATCTCTGTTTTAGTTTCTTGTTTATCCTGCCGGGAAATAATCCCTTTAGTAGGAACATTCATCAATTGATAAACATGATCTAATGTCTTTAATACATATTGATGAGCACATGTATCACAATCATCAGAGATATACTCCAGAACAAATGGAGGAATTAAGCTATATATATTGGTTTGATTATTGCTCATATTAATACCCTATTTTGTTGTTAGATATTGTATTCGTTTTTTTCGGGCCCGAATTGGATACTAGCTTTAATTAATAGGGGAGTCATTAGTATAAGCATTGACTTTTTATGGCAGGGTATTGCTAATGAAAAATAATAAATGTTTTTATCAGTATTATGATAAATAACTTATTTTTTAGATTTATTTTGTTAAAAATAAGGCATAAAACAGGAATAAATAAATGATCTTATATTCCTGTTTTTAATTGTCATACCCAATCTTTTTTTATCAAAAATGATGTGTGTAATTCAGATTCAGGCGAGCCAGCTTCTGGAGAATAACCATATTCCCAACGTACTAATGGAGGCATGGACATTAATATTGATTCCGTTCTTCCGCCACTTTGCAGGCCAAAAAGTGTTCCTCTGTCCCAAACAAGGTTGAATTCAACATAGCGGCTTCGGCGATATAATTGAAATTGTCTTTCGCGATCACCCCAGGTTATATTTTTTCGCTGTTCTACAATAGGTAAATAGGCAGATAAGAATCCATTCCCGACGGCTTGCGTAAAACTAAAGCAGGTATCAAAATCAGGCGTATTCAGGTCATCATAAAACAGACCCCCAATACCACGCGGCTCATTGCGATGCTTAATAAAAAAGTAATCATCACACCATTTTTTATATTTGGGATAAACATCATCACCAAAAGGTTGACACAAATTCTTGGCAACGGTGTGCCAATGAATAGCATCTTCTTCAAAGCCATAATAAGGCGTGAGATCAAAACCACCGCCAAACCACCATACCGGCGTTTCTCCTTCTTTTTCAGCAATAAAGAAACGCACATTAGCATGACTGGTTGGGACATAAGGGTTAATTGGATGGATGACAAGAGAAACACCCATAGCCTGATAACTGCGGCCGGCTAATTCAGGGCGATGGGCTGTGGCAGAAGCGGGCAGTGAAGCCCCTGTGATATGGGAAAAATTGACGCCCGCTTTTTCAAAAACCTGACCTTCCGTCAATAGCCGGCTTTGCCCGCCACCACCTTCTTCCCGTTGCCAGCGATCTTCCATGAAGGTTGCCTGACCATCGAGTTGTTCCAGTTGCTTGCAGAGGTGATCCTGTAATGAAAGGAAAAAATTCTTAACTTGATATATATTAGGTATATTCATAATTAAATCATAACCTATTGATAATGTTTAGATAAATATCATTTTTTAATGGGTTTATTTTTGTTTATTTATACAATTGTTTATACATAAAACGCTGAACAAACCTATAAACAAAACATAAGATAAGAACAATGTGGAAGAAAAGAAAGAATAAGAGTGAATTTGTGCTCAATAAAAAGAGGTCAGTACGCTAAACGTTCTGAACTTATGAGAGGTTGCAGCGCACTTCGTCGGGAGCTATTGAGGTGACAATGATGAGTGTTACTGCTAGTGAGAAGATACCCTGTTACGGCTATCTTCCCGGTGATTTTCAAGTGGTGGACTGCTATTTTTATGATTTATCTCGAACTTTACGCTCAATAAGCTGACCGTACATATCAAAATAACGGCTAGGACAAATTTCAGAGGGATGTATTTCAAGATAGTTAGCGATGATCCATTCGCCTTTAGGCCACGGACGGCTAAGAGTATTTGCCAGTGTAGATGAACTGAGTCCCGCCTCACGAGAAACAGCCGCTAAGGTTGTACCACGCTTACGTAATGCAGCAATAATGTCGGCTTGATGCCAGTCAATTTTAACATTATTCATTCCTGCTACCCCTTCCATTAATTGAACATTGATGGTGGCGATTCAGACAGGGTTCGCAGTACCGGAACATACCCACCCGGCGAGGCCGAAACCTCCCCTACCAGAACCGCCATTGAAAAGGCGATAACAGACACACTGGTAGAAATTTCCTACCAGTGGGGTATGTTTACAAGGCTGCGAAACCCTGACCACTAGATTTTGCCAGTGGCGGGGGGACTTTAGCTGATTGGTTTATCTGGTTCAATAAGCGAATCAGTAAAAGTGCTTACCTTTATTGCGTTATATGCTATTAAACAGCCCATGCAAGCTGACACTCTTGCTACTCTGGATTCAAGTAAATATGACAGTCAGCTCAGTGCCAATAGCGGACTTTGGAAAAATTTGAGCCCTACTAACTTTATGCTGTTTAGTAGCTGATATTTTCAATAACGAATTGAAATTAATTTGCATTGTCTTTAGGTTAGTATAAATAAAAATCATGAAGGAAGGCCGGAAAGTCTTCAACTTGCAAGCACAGTGCCTTCCCTTAAATTATTAGCCCTTCAGGATACTTATGAACGAAAGATTCTTTCTCTATTTAGATATACTTGGTTTTACTGAATTGGTAAGGCAAGGAAGTGAAAAGATTGATGATCTATATGAGGTCATTGCCAGCTTACATGCTCATGAACACTATGCATTTAAGGTTATTGTTTTTTCAGACACAGTGGTCGTCTACAACGTAATTGGCGGAGATACCCCAGAAGACGCTAGGTATCTCATTATGTTTATGTGTGAATTTGTCAGAGAGCTTATGCACAGGCTCACGGAAAGAGAAGTTTATTTCCGTGCAGTCATTACGTATGGCGATTTCACTCACTACGAAATAAATGGCATACCATGTTTTTACGGAAATGCACTAATTGATGCTTATAATTCTGAAAAAGAATTAAAAGCTATCGGATTATTCATAGACAAAAATATTTCTCATTACTGTAATATATTCAAATATAGAGAATTTAACGATAATTATAATTTTGTATATGTTACTCAAAGCTTAGATGACGTTGAGGAATATAGTTATGGAAGCTTCCAGATACATTCTGAATTAATAGATTGCACGGACTCAAAGTGGTTTATATTACCCGAAATACAGTATATTAATAGCATGTATATAGGTTCAAAAAATAATAATTACCCAGAATCAGTGCGGAAAAAATATGCCTCATCATGGGATATGTATTGTAAGCACTACCCCCATCTGACAAAACAGTTATTGTTATCAGGAAATGATGTGACTTCGATCGCTCCTGATGTGGAATGGAAAGAAGTATTCGATAGATATCCAGAAGATTATAGTTACGCTATCGAGACAAAAATAACGTACTAAAAAGAGTATCTTGTCGAACTGGTTTTCCGCTGCGCTCAAAACCAACCGAAAAATGCGGACGTAACGTCCGCTTCTCGCTCATAGCTGACTGTCAGATTTAGTCGCATTTTTCTACAAAACACTGTCAGATAAAGCCGTCATTCCGCAGCTATATCTGTAATATACTGATTTTAAATAAATTGCATAAATTTTATGCTATTGTTAAATTTTAATTAAATCAATAAATTACGAATGCGGTGCGGAATGTCGGATAAAGTAGCGACTAATCCCAAAAAGGTGTGTGATATCTAACCTTCTGAGCATTTTATTTCATTAATTCCTATACTGCACAGGCATTAAAAAAATCAATTAGTTATCTAAATTCCATCAAAGTTAGCTAATCTCTGTTTCTGTTCATCATTTTGGCTAAACGCAAAGTCTTCATGCTCTGCTTGCCATGTGCCAAAACTCATCAGGAACGCGATGGCAGGGTCGATTTTATTCGCTGATTTCTTCTTGTTCGGTTTGATATTAGCGTTCGCGTCCGTTTCCATCACGACATTGGACATCGCCCAAGCGAGCACCGGATCGCCGTTGTGACGAATGACCTTGCGGTTAACAAAGACTTCGGCAGACTTGGCAACGGGGCTAAACCGCATATAGGTTTGCGAGAACGGCTCGACCTCAATACCTGTGCCCTGTAATTGCGTTCTTAAATGGGTAGCGTTCCATGTGTCGAAGCCTACCAGTTTGATATCAAAGTGCTGGCTGTCACGAAGAATGTCATCACGGATACGATCATAGTCAATGCAGTCGCCCGTTGTGGTGCGTATCCAGCCCAATTTCACCCACTGGCGATAAACCGCCCGATTCTTGTTAGCCGGGTTCTGTAACTGGGCTTCGGGCAGGTAATGGCGAGTCAGCAATAACAGTTCGTTATCCACGGGGAAGGTGTAACAGATGCTGGTGATATCGCCTGTTGAGGATAAATCTAATCCGGCGTAACATTCCAAGCCTTTCAGGTCATTTTCATCGTATTCTGTCTGGCAGGCTTTCCAAGCTCCTTCACCCATCCACGGCGTTTCGCCCTGGCACCAGATATTAAAGCGTTTGGTTAACATCTCCGTCCATTGTGAAGGAATGCCACGGGCTTTCTGTATCGTGTCATGCAAAGCGCCACTGTCTACCGAGACATTCAGATTGGGGTTTGCCTTGATCCAAAGCGCTTCATCATCAATCTCGTTCTCGTCGTCTAGTTCGTAAATCAGGGCAAACAGTGATGCGTTTTGCTCTTCTCCGTCCAATATCTGGCAACAATAATCATAATGCTGCTTACAGGCTGATATTACGTTACTGCCCGCTGTGGTAATGGCAAACAGGACACCTTCGGGGCGTGCGCCCATGCCTAATTCAAGGGCAGAGTACACCGCGTTATCGGGGTGCAAATGGTACTCATCGACAATGGCCAGACTGGGGTTTGTTCCTTCAATAGTAGAGGCTTTGGCTGCCAGTGGCTTTAACAGGCTATTGGTTTTCGGGTCGGTCACTTTATGTTGCTGGATAGATAGCCGCTTTTTCAGCGGCTTTGATAACAAACTCATCTGGCGGGCATCATCAAACACGATACGCGCCTGATCACGGCTCACGGCGGCAGTGTAAATATCCTGCTGGCCTGACTCCATCACTAAGAACCAATTCGCCAATATCGCGGCAACGGTGGATTTCGCATTTTTACGTGGCACCTGAATATAAGCGCTACGGTATTTTCTGCGCCCCGTGGCTTTTACCTTGAAGCCGAACAGATTGGCAAAGGCGAACTGCTGCCACGGCTCCAGTACAATCGGCTTACCGCGTAAATGGCCTTTGACGTGCGGACAGAGACGGGAGAAGGCAATAAAACGCGCTATAACCTCAGAATCAAACGTATAACGTGGGTTATTCAGGTCGTTATAGTAGCGTTTCACGGCCTGTTTTAGTCGCTTACAGGCCGGAATGTTACTGTTTTGGATATCAAAAGCGTATTGCTCCCATGCATTCATAGGCGGTCTAACTCGTCTTCTTCCTCGGTTTCGACCGGATTTTTACGCCGTGACACCGGATCAAAGCCAAGCAACGACGACATTTTTATCATGATTTTTTCTGCATCGGATTTGGCACTCAGTGACGGATTGCGGTTTTCGCTGCCCTGACTGTTTACAATGCTAAAGCCCCGAATATCAAGGTCTGCCACCGCTTTTCGGTAAATGGCATAGTTGACGCAGTACAGTTCTAAGTTGTTCCAGTCGGCGGCGGTCAGATCTTCCCGTTCGCCTAAGATTTTTGCCTTGGATTTCCACTGACTGGCGGCAATGTCATTAAGATACGTCGGGGGTTTGGGTGCTCTTGCCATGATTTTCTGTCTTCCTTGTGAGTTTATTTTCAAAAAAAGTGCCGTGCGTAAAAATTTGAGGAGGGGGTCGGTTCCGCTGAGAAGCGCGTTTGTCATTTTTAATACCCCCACCCACTATTTCATTTGTTATTATTCTGCGACTAACCAACCGCGACGCTTTGCCGCTTCTGCTTCCCGTTCCTGATAGATACCCTGTTTGCGCTTCGCTTTGGTGATAGGGTCTGTCTGTACGGTCTTGCGATTATGGCAGGGCTGGCATAACGATTGATGGTTGGATGCAGGCCAGAACAACACATCAGCTTCACCCTGTATCGGGATAATGTGATCCACAATCGTTGCAGAGGCATAGATATCTTGCTGTAGGCAGTGGACACACAACGGGTTAGCTTTCAGGTATTGCAGCCGATAGCGTCCCCATCGGTTACTGTAGCCTCGTTGGGTTCGGGTTCCCCGCTGCTTATCCTGATGCCGTCTGGCTTCCCGCTGGTGCTGTGTACAGCGACCGGACTTGACCCGCTCGCGGCAAGCCGGATAGCTACAACGCTTTAACGGTTGCCACGGCATCAAATAGCCCCTCACATAATGGTAGATAGATCATGACAATTTGTTCCGGCATTAAGGAGGCTAGTGTGGCAAAGACACTATGGGGCATGTTTCTGGAATGATTCAGTGAAATTGAAAAATCCCCTAGTGAGGTACTGTGCTATCACTGTCCTTATGTATGGAGATATAGCGAAAATTTCCATCATGATTGTCCTGATGTGAAAATAACATCTGAAAAAACAGTATGTTAGTTACATTTCTTCTGATGATATAAATTAGGAAAAGGATATTAAATTTTATTTTTTATAATCGCCTATAATAAATTATGACTTATTGAACAAGAATATTACTAATATTATTGTTTTTTAATTAGTTTAAAAAGGAATCGTATCATGAAAAGTATAGTTTTTTTCAATAACAAAGGTGGGGTAGGTAAAACCACTCTAATATGCAATGTGGCAGCATATTTATCTCTGGAATTAGATAAAAAAGTATTAGTAGTTGATGCTGACCCTCAGTGCAATGCAACATCTTATTGCTTAAGTGATGAAAAGTTAGATGAATTATATTTAACTGATAAAAGAGATACTATAGAGTCTTTCCTAAAACCAGTAAGGAGAGGTACTGGTTATCTAGAAAAAAGAATAAGCCCTATAAAAACCGATAATTTTGGTTTCGACCTTATACCCGGAGACCCTTTATTAGCTCTAAGCGAAGATTCATTGGCCTCTGATTGGTCTGAGGCAATAGTTGGGAAATATAGAGGGTTGCAAACAACATTCGTGTTTTCACATTTATCTTATTTATATGATGACTATGATTTTATATTTTTTGATGTTGGACCATCCTTAGGAGCATTAAATAGAGCTATTTTAATATCAAGTGATTACTTTACAATTCCTATGTCTGTTGACACATTTAGTTTGATGGCTATAAAAAATATAAAGACCTCATTAATTAATTGGAGAGATAATATAAGTAGAGGTCTTAGTATCTATGAAAAATATGAGGGGGATGGAGATTCTTTTTATATCAAAGATAAGGAAATGAAGTGGAAACTATTTTTTATTGGATATGTAATGCAGCAATATAGGGCCAAAACTGTTAGAGGCAAAAAAGTTCAGGTTAAATCTTTTGAGAAAATAGCAAGAAAAATCCCCACAATAATTAAATCAGATATTTCTGATGAGTTTAGCATAAGTAAAGATCTTGTACCAAAACTTGGAGAAATAGAGAATATGAATAGCCTGATACCCATGTCTCAACTTGCTCATACACCTGTGTTTTCATTAAAAGGTATAGATGGGGTGGTAGGTGCTCATTTTGCAAAAGTAAATGATGCAAAAAAATATATAGTAATATATGTAAAAAGTTATTAAATAATATTAAGGTATGATGACCATGATAAAATGGACTAATACATTAGTGCAAGATCTCGCTAGGCGAAAATGTATTCTTTTTTTAGGCTCAGGTGTGTCTATGAACAGTGTTGGCATAGATAATATTCGACCTCCAAGCTGGAAAAATTTTTTAGAAAAAAGCATGCGTAATTTACCTAATGCTAACCAAATAAAAAAATTGATACGTAATGAAGATTATCTGACTGCTTGTGAACTAATCAAATTAAACTCGAGCAAGGGTGAATTTGAGACACTAATAAAAGAATGTTTTTTAACTCCTAAATATAAACCAGCGCCTATACATGAATGTTTATTTAAATTAGATAGTAGGATAGTTATAACCCCTAATTTCGATAAAATATATGATACTTATGTAACTACTGAAACACAGGGATCAGTAGTAATAAAAAATTATTTTGATTTAGATATTGTTACTTTCGTTAAAGATATAGGTAGGTTAATAATAAAAATACATGGTACAGCAGACGGATACAAAAAATTTAATATTTTCTAGGTCTGATTATGCTAAAGCCAGATCAAAAAATAGAGATTTTTATGAGCTTATAAATGCCTTGAGCTTAACACATACTTTCCTTTTTATAGGCTGTGGTGTAAATGATCCAGATATTAAGTTATTACTTGAAGATTCATTTTTCAAGCATGACGCAACAAAACCACATTTTATGATATCCTCAGACAAAAGTATTCATAAAGACATGATTAAATTAATTGAAGATACATTAAATTTAACCATTCTTCATTATAAGTCTTCAAAAGGAGATCATTCTGAACTAACTAATAGTTTGTTTGAACTTGTTAGTTTAGTTGAAGAAGAAAGAATAAACCTGAAAGAGACAATGAACTGGTAAAAAGATACTGAATTAATTACAGTGGATATAAAAACCACATTTTTAATTTCAGATTAATGATTTCAATTACATCAGGTAGTGGATAAATCTATCGCTACCTAAAATTATTTTTCCCTTGACAAAGACAAACAATATTATAACAGATGATAATAGTACCTATTCTTATCTGTAGTGGTGCGCGGTCAATATATATCCCAGCCGTCGTTCTTGATATTCAAAAACTCGCCTTAAATCGTTGCTTCAAATAAGTCAGAAAGCTTTTTTGCCACCGTCACCAAGTTTCTTCGGTATCAACAAAGGTGTCATCAATCTCTTAGGTCAGCCAGCCGAGAACATCCACATCACTATTACTGAAGTTTTTGCTAGCTGGTTGGGTTTTACCTGCCTGATTGCGCTCATCATCGGCAAGGGTTTCATAATGGGCAATTTCCGCATTCAGGGAATCGGACTGGCTGCGCAGTTCGTCAAACTGTTTGGTTTCATCATTGGTTAGTGAGCGTTTTTCATCTCCAGCTTTGGTGAGAAAGGAACGCATTTGATGGGTTAAATCGGCTTTTTGCTGGCGTAATTCGAGTAGTTTTTTCATGGTGTCTTTGTAGTTAATTTATTTTTGCAAAAAATAATTTTTAACACCATGAAAAATAATAAGAAAGAATCCTTGTTATGTTGAGCGAGCATACAAAAATGGCGACTTAAATCGCCATTCTACTAAAGCTATTTGTTTTTTACTTTTATAGTATAGGTTTTATCGAAATCTTTCCCTGGGTACATTGTACCCAAAGTAAACCCTACCACTTCAATTTTTATCAGCTCTGTCTTCTTTGGGATGCCTGTTATATTTATATGAAGATAATCTTTTCTTATTTCTTCTTTTCCTTCCCATTGGAAAGAACTTTCTTTTGGATTCCATGTTAGTCCTGAGCCAATAGGATGAATTTTTACCCAAACGCTTTTTTCATTTAATGCGCCTCCTGTGATGGTAATTGATGCTTGATATGGTTCGTTTATCACAGCATCAGGAAGAACTTCTGATTTTGGTAAAAATTTTGGCGTTGGATTCCCACAACCATAAAGTAAAAAAATAAAAATAATCAGTATCTTTTTCATATTATTTCATTAGTTTAAAAACCAAACCAGAGTAGTTAACTTAAAAATCAATCAAGTGTAATATTACTGAGTAAAATTTATTTTAAGTAATTAAATAAAGGTTACAGTTTTAAGATGATATTACTTACTATAAAAATAAATTTGAAAACACTTTGTTACTGATATGTTAAAAATTAACACATAATTTTTTGTGAAGAAAATACTCTATACGCAATTAACTTGAAGATGCAGGAATTAAAGTCTGGAAATTATCTGTCAACCGGGTGGTGAGTTCTTTCGCTTTTTCTGGCAATGTGACATGAAAAAAGTGATGCAGTGTTTCACGGAACGTTTTTGCCTCCGAGAAATAGATATTGTTTCGTACCTGCTCATTCGCATACTTCCATAATCGCTCAATCGGGTTGAGGTTAGGGCTGTAAGGGGGCAGATAATACAACTCGATATTCAGAACCTCGGCAAAAAATTGAACTATTTCAGCGCGGTGGTAACCGGCTCCATCCAGAATGAGATGAATTTTTTGTGAAAGCGGATAGGTTTCTCGGATTGAGCCGAAAAACAGGACAACATTTTTCGCGTTAATCGTCGGATATTCACGAATAATGGTCTCTCCAATCCGTTGCAAATTGAGTGCGCCCATGATGTTAAGGCGGGTCCGGCTGCCTGTGGTTTCGACCACGTTGACATGCTCTCTTCCGCGCCTCATCCAGCCGTAACTTAATTTTGTGGACTGGGTAGGATGCATCGCATCAATAAACAAAATAGGCGCATTTTGGCCACATTCAGCTTTCAACGCGTTGTAGGTCTCAATAAAGTGTTGCTGTTTACCCGCATCGGATTTATGAGGCGTTCCCATCGGCTTCTTGTAGCTGAACCCTTGGCGGTGGAGCCATTTTGTCATCCCAGCCACAGTGAAAGTCACCTGCCAGCGCGCCCAGACACAAGCCACAATTTGCGCGGTAGTGTGCATCAAATTTGCCGTCAGATACTCCACTAATTCTGTCGTTTGTTCGGCAGATAAACGGCTTTCAGAGCCGCCATTTTCAGGGGCGAATTTTTCCTCAGAGACGTAATCCTTCAGATGGCGACTCACCGTACTTTCATGAATACGCAAAGCCTGGGCAACCATCTGGGCAGTCCAGCCTTCTGAGGCCAAAAGCACGGCCTTGATGCGGTCACGTACGCGCCCATCACGAGTCGTATCGTGCATCAATTCGAGGGCTTCTTTTTGGGCATCTGTCAGAGTAATTTTCATGGGCGCGATCTTGATCTGATACGAATGAAAAATCAAGTATCTTCAATTACGATGGGTATATACTATTAACTAATCATGTTTATAGTCTAAGATTATGATTGTATCTTACGAAAATATTGATATTTACTAATTTAGTAAGTAATTATATCATCATATTCTACAGGAGGTTAGTGTGAGGGTAGAATAGCTGATTTTTGTTAAAATTATTCTACTAATTATTTTGTTTAGTGTCATACGTCTAAGATTTTATGGCACACTTAACTAAATTACAGGAGTTCTAATGACTAAAAGATCTGATATAAAAGATGGACGATTGGTTTATACAGAAAAATTAGGGTGGTTAGATTTAGGACATGCTAACGGTGATGATGCAAGGAAGTTAATGCTCTCTCTTGCTTTGGGGGATGAAACTACTAATAAATCGCATTTTATTGTTAGGTATGTTCAATATATGGGCAGGGGGCGTAGCCTAGGAACATCTATAAAAACAAGATGGAGAGTTAGAAGAGGTTTATCTTTACATGATAAAAAAAGAGTTTCTCTTACTATTATGATGTATACAACTCATTCATTTGAATCATATCAAGATTCCTTTCCTTTTACTTTAATTTCGGATAGTGGCTATAGTGGTGAAGATTTGATTTCTAACTTATTCGGTTTTTATCAAGCTATCAACGGTATTAATTATTTACCTCAAGTAGGGGTAGTAAGTAAAGAAAAAGCATATAAACGATGGGATTACTACGGGGATATAGGGAAATTTAAAAATAAATATTTTAAGCCATTATTATTCCCTGACCCTGAAAAGTATCCAAATAATACAATTCCTTATAATGTTCCCTTGCCTAGTTTTTTAAATACAATAACGCCTATAAGCGATATAAAAACTGGTCAGGACGTAATGCTTATTGAAGATACAAGCTGGATTAATATAGGTAAAGAATATGCTGGGATTGCGGTTGAGTAATTTCATACGTATATGTATAGTTATATTTATTTTAGCTATTGGCGTTATTCTTTTTTTTGCATCATTAGCGAATGTTAATTTATCATATACAAAAAGAAATTTTATTTACTATTACTCATTTACCTTTGATGAGATTAAGAGTGTACCTTTAATTTCAAATGATTATATCATATATTATGACTCCCCTGATGGTAATAATACCATGACTAACGAAATTATATTTTCAAATGTAAAATTGAGTCGTCTGGCAGAATTAATAAAATACACTGAAAATATGGGTTTTATAAAATACTATGATAAGTATTGGAAAGATGAACGCTGGCGTAAAGATAATACCATTATAAGTATAAAACAAAATGATACTGAGCGTACCATTTTGTTTTTAGTGGAGAAAAATTAAAATACATTCTCTTCTCTTATGCTGTAGCCTGATGTACCAGCGATGTGATGTGTCCACGTTATGCTATCATATGAAATTGTTATACTTTCATATGGTTGCATATCATTGTGGCTTAGTGAGTTGGGGTAGTGGCTTGAGATATTTTTTATAGTTGCATTTGTTAATTTGATAGAGTAAAACTTTTCTAATCCTCCTGCTGAGCTATTCCTATATATGTCAAGCAGGCAATCTAAATGCTCATTACTTGATATTGCAACGCCTAATAATGGAGATGATTTATCTATTGGCTTTGTTATTATTATAGGTTGATGATTTACATTCTGTTCTCTACTGATATCGTGATCTACAGAATAAACCAATATTTTATCTTTATTTTCTTCTTGGTATTTATTACCTATTGAATCATAGGTTGAACAACCTGCTGATATCAGCCCTTGCTTTTTGCCGTTTAAGGTCATATAAATAATGTTAGCCATTTCCTTTCCTTTCCTTTTGCTATATATTTTATAGTCATAAAATATATAGCTATTTATCTGCCTGTCAATAGTCATATTCATAATTTATCATAAAACAAAATAACAACGATAAAAAATATAATATAGGGTTCTAAAATATTATCACTCAATGGTACTAACATACGTTACATTGAGTGATTTTGATAATTCTGATATGAAGAAATATTTCATTAGATAGCCTCTAAAAACGACTATTTAATCTGCTAATTTTAATTATGTTTTGATATATATCAAAACATAAAGATATTTTTGTTTTCCTACCAAAGGTACCCCCCCTAAAAATCTTTTTCACCTTCTCCGCTGTGCACCCTCTGCATAATTCCCTGAAAGCCTTGCTACATCTGGGTTTGCCGCAATTAATAGGATATTCATTGACTGTATCTCCTGTTCACCCATTTTTTATATTAATGAAGAGAATGTATAATAGGTGTATAGCTAAAAAATAACTATACACCTATTATTTTCCTTTAAATACAGATAGATATTTAAAATGGTGCAGGGAATGCAGACCTAAACCTAAAAGTTTTATGCAGCAGGCTTAACTGTTTCGTAACTCAGGCACAGAGGGTAACCATTCTTCGGCCTCTTCCGATAATTCAACGTTATAGGAATAGCCTTTCTTGGTTCTCACTTTCCGATACTCTTTCCGGTATTCCAGCATAATCTTGGGGATGGATTCACCAAACTTAGTTAATGTCAGCGGACGTTCAAAGCCGTGCGCTTCCATAAAAGAAAGATAAGCATGATATAAATACATTCTCGGTGCCCGTGGGATGATGTTCTGGCGACAATGCCAGTCGCCGTTATGGTTATCGTCAATAAAGTGAAAGCGATCAGTGCCGCCGCATATCGGGCAAGCCCCATGCTTTCCCTTGGCGGGAACATCAACGCCACAAGCGGGCAACAGGTTTTGCCAATAATTGGCGGCGGATTGCTTCACAGCGCGGATGACGTCAATCGGGCGGCTTTTAGGGTTATGATTTCCCTGACTCATGATCATTCTTCCTCACCATTAACCACCGCATAAAGCGCGTGGTAAACTTCCTGATTGATATCACAGGCCAGCGACAACAAATCATGTAACTCTTCCGAACAATGTTGGCTGGCCTGTTCAAGAATGATTTCATATAAAGAAGTGCATAAGCCCGCACGAAACGAGGACTGACCTAATGGATCTATTTCCCTGCGTACAATGCAATTGACTAATTTATTCACCGGGTTCTGCGGGACGTGTTTCAACAGGTCGCGGTGAACCTCCTGATGAATGCCGTGCGCCAGTGCAATCAGGTTATTTAAGTCAATTGAACACTCATCTTTGGCTTTTTGGGTAATGTACGCGAAAAGTGAAATACCCAGACCGGCACGATATAGTGCCTGTTTTAGTGAGATAGGTTTATGACTCATGGTATGCCCCCTGACGTAATGCGAAGATCAAGGAGAACATATCAGCCAGCCGCTGAGTGCCGGATGCAATTAGGAATGTAAATTTTGGGCGAGTTTGGTTAGACTGTGTATAAGCCATAGCATTAGCTCCAATAATGTTGTGGTTAGACGCCTCGATAGTGTTACCGCACTTCGGGGCGTCGCTGTTTTTGTTCCTTGAATGACTCAAGGTGTCAGCCACTATGTTATTTTTAAGTGTCAGCCACGTCAATCCTTTTTCATGAAAATTTTTTGTGTATACTGTCAGCCACCAACTACTAATGGATACAGATATGGCAACGAAAGCAATAAATGCAAAGTCAAAAAAATTAGAAGCACGTGTACCGCATGAACTTGTTGACTCAATGGAAAAACTTAAAGAAGAGGGTGAAAGTACCGCACAATTCATAATTTCGGCTATGACAGGTGAAATTAAACGCCGCCAGCGGAAATCCAAAGCATCATCTGAGCAAGAATAATCAATTAACCCTCTTAAAGAGGGTTGTCTCTCAAATTGATGGCTGCTTAATCTTAAAGAACCTCTATATCTAGTACTTACCATTAATCCACTGATTCCCAAAAATTAAGCTGATTTTAGAGTGAGTTAGATCGCAACCAATTAAGGCAGTTAATTTTTCCATGATGTCATTCTTTAATTGGTACGTTTACGACTATATGGGTTATTTACGTTTTCTACTGTTGGCGGATTACGTACCCAATGCAGCAAATCACTGAGCAACCAAGCACAGGAATTGCGACCTAATGGCTTACGGGCAGGGAAACGGCCTTCATTTTCCAGTTTCCATGCTGACGTTCTGGAAATAGAGGTGATGTGATGGCGTTCCTTTTCACGTACAAGACGATCGTAAGGTTCGCCGTACTCGGAAAGGATATTGCGGCGTTCTTCAGGTGTAGGAATGCTGTATTGTATAGTCATGTTACCCTCACTGTTTAATTGTTTTTGTGAGGGTATTTTACTTAAAATAAATCATTACAAAAGAAAGCAATATTTGTTACGTATATACCACAATGATCACACTCATCATTAAACTCATTAATTCCCATTATTGAGCTATTTTTAATACAACGACATTCTCATAATTACCCGACAATACATCCAGTCGCTCACACCACATGTTTAAGGCGTCTAGCTTCTCTGGTAGGTATTGGCTCTTATTATATATCGCCATGACGCCCGGTAAAATATGGCCTAAAAGCTGATCTACAATATGTGGAGCTACTTTCATATCATTTAATTTTGTGGAAAAAGTTCGCCTTAAGTCATGCAAAGACCATTTTTCCACATGACCTAATTTTTTCCATATCTTTGTTCCATACTCTGATACTGTTTCAGTGCTTTTAAACGCACCTAATAGGTAATCATTTTTATGGTTTTGATAAATAATATTTTCTAAGAATAGTTTCATACATTCAGGTATCGGGCGAATAATTCTTTCACCTGTCTTGCTATTTTCCTTTGGAACAGCCCACAGCATGGAATCTAAATTCCATTCTGAACATTTAGATAATCTGATCTCTCGTGTTCGACAACCAAATACAACCAAAATTTTCAATAAATTATTATAATAAGGTAGGTAAATATCTTCATTGATGGATTTCCATAATTGACCAAGTTCATTATCTTCTAAATACCGCTGGCCTTTATTCTGTTTTTTTCCTATATCTTGAATTGTTAAATCATCTAATACATGGCTAATTGCATACCTTCTTACCCGGCAAAATTTCAGGGCTTGCTTGCACAATTGAAGCATGCCACCAGAAGCCACCGGAGCTTCTTTTTTCATTTTATCAAAGCATTGCAGCCAATATATTATTTCGCAGTCAGATAATGCCATTTCCCCAATGTGGGGATAAATATGCTTTCCTAATTGACGAATGAGGCTATCAATATTTACTCGGTTTTCTCTGCCATAGTGTTCTATCCAATATTCGATAGCGTCTTTTACAGTAACTGGTTTTAATGATTCCTGCATCGTTAAATTAAATTGCAGCTTTGGATCTTTACCAGAGGCCAACCAGTTACGGCATTTGTCCCGTGTTTCACGAGCTTGTTTGAGGGGCATATCAGGATAGCGTCCAATAGTAAGGCGATTTAGCTTCTTGCCATCAAGTCGGTAGGTAAAGACCCAACTAATACCACCAGCTTTAGATGCTTTTGCACTCAATCCAGCACCATCGGCAAAAAATTCAATCTTGTTCCTTTCCTTTCCGTGTAGGGTTTTAAGTTTTTTGTCACTGAGCTTGTTTAGTTCGGCAGCCATGATCACCCAATATATTTATACAAATGTTTATACGTAGTGTGTTGCAATAGTAGGAAAACGTCAATAAGCACTGGAACAATATACAGTTGATTGGATTGTTAATTATTTGATTTTTATATAAAAAAATAAACATCGACAAACACCGAAATATGAAACTAATATATATTAGGTGTATTCATTTCTGTTTTCATTTTGGTTAAGTTATGAAGATCCGCAGTATACCTGTTAGTATCAGTAAACGCATTTTCATATTGATTCCAAAATAAAAGCAGTGATAATTAACATTGATTCAATTGCTTATTAAATAGGCTTACTAACTATGGAAATTCGAGTATTTCGGCAAGATGACTTTGAAGCCGTTATCACACTCTGGGAACGTTGTGATTTGATCAACACGGGTGATGATCCAGAAATAGATATTGAGCGTAAACTCACCCATGACGCTGATTTATTTCTGGTTGCTGAAGTTGCAGGAGAAGTGGTTGGTACAGTTATGGGCGGTTATGATGGGCATCGTGGCCATGCCTATTATCTGGGCGTTCACCCTGAATTTAGAGGCAGGGGAATAGCCAATGCATTAATCTCTCGCCTTGAAAAAAAATTATTAGCCAGAGGTTGTCCTAATATTTTGATCATCGTTCCAGAAGAGAATGATGCAACAATCTGTATGTGTGAAAAGATGGAGTATGATTATTCGGAGCAGGAAAGTGTGATGTTTAGTAAGCGATTGATTATTGATTAAATATACCATATGAAATGGCTAAATAGAATTGTGCTATTTAGCCAGGATTTTTCCCAGTTATTACTTTTTTGATAAAGTATAAATGGAGTGAACCCATTTTCTGATATAGGGATTTTTTATCACAAGGAGGTTTTTTGGCATTGCGGGTTTTTTATTGTTAATGTAAAGCATTACTTTAATATTTCCATTCTTATCTTTAGATAGATAATAATGCTCAGGTATAGAGGATGTCGTCTTTCCTTTTAATACGATCAAATTAGAGGGTTGATGGTAATCAACATAATCATAATATTGATAAGAAATGTTCATCATGTTTCTCCTGATTGATATTATCTGACTAAATTTTAAAATAAGTACTTTCAGGTAAATAACAAATAATGGCTTAAAAATTATAATGTTATTTAATCATACAATTTATTTTATAAATAGATATGCAATACTTAATAAATGAAATCTTCTAAACGTGATTTTTATGTTTCTGTTGATGAATGGTTTGTTTATTCACAATGGAATGATTTTCTCAGAGTGTGGTCTGATAGAGAGCAAGTGACAATTTCAGAGAGCCAAGGGTAAGAAAACAGTGATGGATAAATTTTGTGTATTTAATTTCGGTTTTAAACAGAAGAGAGTGATGGCAGCCAGCAGTCTGGTAGGGTGCTCACTTTTATTGACGGCCTGTGCTGGAACATTAAGAGCGTCATGGCCTGCTTTATCGCCTTTTAATTGGTTTGGCAGTTCCTTGAACGTTTCTGAGCAGGGAATAGGCAAAATCAATAACCGGACGGATATGACTCAATCTGCGATCGACAAGGGATTGGAAGGTAAATATCGCCTGCGTAGTGGTATGGAAATGCAAGATGGCAAGTTAGTGAGCATCGTCCAAGGGATGGAAGATGGTCAGGTGAAACTGGAATTTCATGGTCTGGTCAACGGTAAAATTAATCGTATTGATGTATTGGATGACGAGGTGAAAACCGTTTGGGGGACAAAAATAGGCACACCTTTTTCCGCTCTTTATAACCAGGCTTTTGGGAAATGTCAGCGCTCTCAAAATGTGACTGTGCAACCTGTAGTCGTTTGCGCAGCGCCACAAAGCCTGCATGTCAGCTATGTTTTTACCGGAGATTGGAATGGTCCTGAAGGATTAATGCCTTCTGATGATGTTTTAAAGGATTGGAAAGTTTCGCGTATTATTTGGAAATCATGATATACCAATCCAACTTCAAGTTGCCGTTTGCAAGCCAATGAGAGTGCTTATATTTCCCCGCTACGCGGGGAGATATAAGACGCATCTTGAAAGACGACGGGTATAGAACCCTTAAAAAATTTTTATAGCAAGTCAATAATCTTTTAATCCGCCTGCCTGATGAATACAGGGTGCCAGCGTTCAAACCGCTTTAGGTCGTTAAAAAGTGGTTGGCACCTGTATTTTGATATTTTCAGCACCTTATCGCTTTTCATCATTTCTCATAAAAATTCGGTATATAAAACAGAGGCTAGTAAACTACCCTGTTATAAAGATTCTGGATACAGTAGAGAAATTGTTGTCAAATAGCGTGATGAGTAAGGTGTTAGATGAAAATAGTGGCAATAAAAAATAAATTATTAAGCGGTGTGATTAGCCTGTTGTTTTTTGCTTGTCTCAATGCTTATAGCGCTGGCGCCTTGGCTGTTGAGTTGTTGAATAGTTCTTACGATATTGGACGAGAACTGTTCTTGAGCCTGAATCCGAAATTTGAAAAACAATGGAATGAACAGAACCCGCAGGATAAATTGACCATCAAACAGTCCCATGCTGGCTCATCGAAACAGGCGTTGGCTATTTTGCATGGATTGCGTGCGGATGTTGTTACTTATAACCAGGTCACGGATATTCAGATCTTGCACGACCGTGGCAATCTTATTCCCGCCGACTGGCAGCAGCGTTTGCCGAATAACAGCTCTCCATACTATTCCACAATGGCTTTTCTGGTACGCAAAGGCAATCCCAAACATATCCAGAGTTGGGAAGATTTGGTACGAAGTGATGTGCAGTTGGTTTTCCCAAACCCCAAAACATCAGGTAACGGACGTTATACCTATTTGGCTGCATGGGGCGCTTTTCAGCAAAAAAATCCGCAGGCTCGCGAACTGATGTTGCGCTTTTTACAGAATGTAGCGGTGTTTGATACCGGAGGTCGTGGGGCAACCACTTCCTTTATTGAGCGGGGAATAGGGGATGTGCTGATTAGCTTCGAATCTGAGGTCAATAACATTCGCAAACAGTACGGTGAAGATAATTATCAGGTTATTGTGCCTCCGGTGAATATTTTGGCTGAATTCCCTGTGACCTGGGTGGATAAAAATGTTGAGAAAAACGGTACTGAGACGGTGGCCAAAGCGTATTTAAATTATCTGTATAGTCCGGCAGCCCAGCAAATCATGGCCAGTTTTAATTATCGGGTGATTGATCAAGATGTGATGAAAGCGCAGCAATCCCGTTTTCCTGCAACCAAACTATTTCGCCTCGAAGAACAATTCGGTAGTTGGTCACAAGTGATGAAAACTCACTTCAACACGGGCGGCACGCTTGAGCAGTTATTGAAAGAAGGGCGTCAATAATGTGGATATCCAGCAAACGTGTCTTGCCCGGATTTGGGCTGAGTTTAGGTTGTAGCCTGTTTTATGTCTGCCTTATTTTGTTGTTGCCATTAAGCGCCTTGGTAGTACAACTTTCCAGTATGACATGGGAACAATATTGGCAAGTTATCATCAATCCGCAGGTTGTTGCGGCTTATAAAGTGACATTGTTGGCCGCCGCCGTTGCCAGTTTGTTCAATATGGTTTTTGGCATGTTAATGGCATGGATATTAACGCGCTATCAATTCCCCGGACGCAGTTTACTGGATGGTCTGATGGATTTGCCGTTTGCCTTACCGACAGCCGTCGCCGGTTTAACGCTGGCAACCCTCTTTTCTGCAACGGGGTGGTATGGTGCCTGGCTTGGCAATTTCGATATCAAAGTCGTGAATACCGGGCTGGGCATTGCGGTCGCAATGGCATTTACCAGCCTGCCGTTTGTTGTTCGCACTGTTCAGCCTGTCCTTGAAGAGTTAGGCCCTGAATATGAGGAGGCGGCACAGACATTGGGAGCAAGCCGTTGGCAAACTTTTCAACGAGTGATCTTACCCGAGGTTTCGCCGGCACTCATTGCCGGAACAGTGCTCTCTTTTACGCGTAGTTTGGGGGAATTTGGTGCCGTGATTTTCATTGCGGGCAATATTGCCTGGCAAACCGAAGTCGCCTCCTTAATGATCTTTGTTCGCCTGCAAGAGTTTGATTATCCGGCTGCCAGTGCGATTGCTTCGGTTATCCTCGCGGCATCGTTATTATTGTTGTTTAGCGTCAATATATTGCAAAACCGTTTCGGCAAACGGATAGGGGGACATTGATGACGGAATTATCCACATACACAGTGGCACAACGTCCCGCTATAAATTGGGGAAAATGGTTACTGATTGGTACGGGTGTATTTTTTTCCGCTCTATTGTTGGTCATACCGATAGCATGGATTTTCCTGACTGCCTTTTCTCAAGGTATCGATAGGGTTGCCCAAAACCTTTTCGATCCCGATATGCTGCATGCTATCTGGTTGACAGTAATGATTGCACTTATCACTGTCCCCCTTAATTTAGTTTTTGGTGTGATGACGGCATGGCTAGTGACACGTTTCCAATTTCCCGGCAGACAATTATTGCTGACATTAATTGATATTCCGTTTGCGATTTCGCCAGTGGTGGCGGGGTTACTTTATCTGCTGTTTTATGGGGCCAATGGTTGGTTAGGAAGTTGGTTGGGGAATGATGATATCCAATTGATGTTTTCATGGCCTGGCATGGTATTGGTGACGGTATTTGTAACATGCCCGTTTGTTGTCCGTGAACTGGTGCCGGTGATGTTGAGCCAGGGCAATCAGGAAGATGAAGCCGCCGTATTGTTGGGTGCATCTGGCTGGAAGATGTTCTGGCATGTGACGTTGCCAAATATTCGTTGGGCATTGTTATATGGTGTTGTTTTGACCAATGCGCGGGCGATTGGGGAGTTTGGTGCTGTCTCTGTGGTATCGGGGGCAATTCGCGGCGAAACCTATACGCTGCCTTTGCAGGTTGAGCTGTTATATCAAGATTACAACACGGTTGGCGCATTTACGGCCGCGGCCTTATTGGCGGTGATGGCGATTATGACTCTGATTGTCAAAAGTGCATTGCAATGGCGTTTAAGCCGCCAGCAAGGGTAGGTTAGGAGCGGGATATGAGTATTGAAATCAGTAAAATCAGTAAATCTTTTGGTCGATCTCAGATACTGAATGAAATTTCATTGGATATTGAATCTGGTGAGATGGTCGCCCTGCTTGGCCCATCGGGTTCTGGTAAGACAACATTGTTGAGGATCATCGCGGGGCTTGAGCAGCAGAGTGCAGGCCAATTGAAATTCCACGGGCAGGATGTCAGCCGGCTACATGCAAAAGATCGGCGTGTTGGCTTTGTATTCCAGCACTATGCCTTATTTCGTCATATGACGGTATTTGATAATGTGGCTTTTGGCCTGACGGTGCTTCCTCGTCGCCAGCGTCCCGGTGCTGGGGCATTACGTGATAAGGTCATGGCATTACTGGAGATGGTGCAACTTTCCCATTTAGCAGAGCGTTATCCATCGCAGCTTTCTGGTGGGCAAAAACAGCGAGTGGCATTAGCAAGGGCATTGGCCGTTGAGCCACAGATCCTCTTGTTGGATGAGCCTTTTGGTGCATTAGATGCTCAGGTTCGCATGGAATTACGTCGTTGGTTGCGTCAGCTACATGAAGAATTGAAGTTCACCAGTGTCTTTGTCACCCATGATCAGGAAGAGGCAATGGAAGTGGCTGACAGGGTGGTACTTATGAATCAAGGACGCATTGAACAGGTCGGCACTCCGCAGCAAGTATGGCATGAGCCGGAAAGTCGATTTGTCCTTGAGTTCATGGGGGAAATAAACAAACTGGATGGGGAAATTAAAGGCTCTCAACTCTGGATTGGCGGGAAAATTTTTCCATTGAATATCACACCGCTGCATCAAGGAAACGTGGATGTTTTTTTCCGACCTTGGGATATGGTGCTCAGTACCAGACAAACATCGGCTTGCCCTTTGCCCGTGCAAATCGTGGAAGTTAGCCCGCGTGGTCATTTTTTCCTGTTATCTGTTCAGCCGCTAGGGTGGGGGGAAGAGTACTTGTCAGTGATTTGGCAAGATGATTCGTCTGTACCGATGAGGGGAAGTCACTATTTTATTGGTGGCACAGGCGCTCGTTTGTATGCGGGGGATTTGCCATTAAAAGTTTTGCGACTTGCTGAATCTGCCTAATTTAATTCATCTTTATATAAAATCCTTGTCTCCTCTGTTATGTCAGGGGCGGGGATTTTTTGCTTAATGTCTTGCTACAGTTTCCTTAATATGATTATTTGATTGTTCACTTTTATACGAATTGGGTTGGGTAATGCTGTGGCAATCTTGGCAGAATTTATAGGTAATACACCACTGGTAAAATTACAACGAATGACAAAAAGCGTTGATGCGGAAATTTGGGTAAAGCTGGAAGGCAATAACCCTGCGGGTTCCGTGAAAGACAGGGCCGCGCTTTCGATGATCCAGCAAGCTGAATTGCGTGGGGAAATTGCCCCCGGCGATGTTCTGATTGAAGCAACGAGTGGCAATACCGGTATTGCACTGGCGATGATCGCGGCAGTAAAAGGATATCGTTTAAAATTGTTGATGCCTGAAAATATGAGCCTTGAGAGACAAGCATCAATGCGGGCTTACGGTGCTGAATTAATTTTGGTCAGTAAGGCGTTAGGAATCGAAGGGGCGCGGGATTTGGCGAAAGAAATGGAGAAAAATGGAGAAGGAAAAGTTCTGGACCAATTTAATAATACGGATAACCCACTGGCCCATTTCAATACGACTGGCCCGGAAATTTGGCGGCAAACCCAAGGACGGATCACGCACTTTGTTTCCAGTATGGGAACAACCGGCACGATTACGGGTGTCGGCCGCTATCTGAAATCTCAGTCAGACAAGGTAAACATCACGGGATTGCAACCTGCGGAAAATAGCCACATTCCGGGTATTCGTCGTTGGTCCCCGGCCTATATGCCTCAAATTTATCAGAAAGAGTTGGTGGATCAGATCCTGGATATCACTCAAATGGAAGCGGAAAATACCATGCGTTTGTTGGCGCAAAAGGAGGGCATTTTCTGTGGTGTCAGTTCTGGTGGGGCAGTTTCTGGGGCATTACGCATCGCAGCCGAAAATCCTGGTGCAGTTATTGTCGCGATTATTTGTGATCGTGGTGACAGATATTTATCTACTGGGGTATTTAATTAACCTTTCTTTCACCTTTTTTGCTTGCGTCGCCATAATTTTAAGCGGTAGCTTTGGCTTATCCATAAAAAATCGCCCTGTTTTATCAGATAGTTTACTGGCTAGCCTGATAAAGCAGTGGCGATTCCCAAGCAGTACATCAATTAAAATAAATCGGCTAACAGAAAAAGAGGGAAATATCCCCCCAATGACTTTATCTGTTACTTTTTGATTCGCATGATGACTGATTCACCTACGACGACTGATCCGCTTACTTTCGTTAATTCTTTAATTTCGTCCATGTTAGAAATTACGACAGGCGTTAAAGTTGATTTAGCCCTTTCTTCCAGAAATGCGAGATCAAACTCTAAAACCAAATCGCCTTTTTGTACTCGTTGACCTTCTTCGGCAATGCGTTTAAAGCCTTCACCTTTTAGTTCAACAGTATCAATACCAAAATGAACGAATAGCTCAATGCCACTATCAGATTCGATAGAAAAAGCATGGTTAGTTTCGAAGATCTTACCAATGGTGCCATCAACAGGAGCGACAATTTTGTTGCCAGTTGGTTTGATGGCGATACCATCACCAACGATTTTTTCGGCGAAAACAACATCTGGAACATCCTCGATATTGACTATCTCACCTGACAATGGGGCGATAATTTCAATACTGCCGCTGTTCTTTTTATCGTCTGAAACCAGAGATTTTAATTTATCAAGCAGACCCATGAATCTTCTCCTAATTGTTTAATGGGACCGTATTCTGGCTAATTTTTAGCAGAGTGTTTTTTCTCTGGTAAAGGTGTCAACCAAATCCATCAATTCCTTTGCTGTTGGCTGAGTTAAGGCTTGCTCTGCCAGTGCTTTTGCATCATCGTAATGAGTATTACGGATGATCTTCTTAATGCGTGGAATTGATATTGCACTCATGCTGAATTCATCCAACCCCATGCCCAAGAGCAATAACGTGGCGCGCTCATCACCGGCAAGCTCTCCACACATGCCAGTCCACTTACCTTCTGCGTGTGAGGCATCAATAACCTGTTTGATTAAGCTCAACACTGCTGGTGACATTGGGTTGTAGAGATGAGAAATCAGCTCATTACCACGGTCTACCGCAAGAGTATACTGAGTTAGATCGTTTGTCCCAATACTAAAAAAGTCAACTTCTTTTGCAAGATGATGAGCAATGGTTGCAGCAGCAGGCGTTTCTACCATGATGCCAACTTCAATCGATTCATCAAATGCCTTGTTTTCATTGCGTAACTGCGCTTTGAGTAACGTAAGCTCAGCTTTTAATTCCCGTATTTCTTCAACTGAAATAATCATTGGGAACATAATGCGAAGTTTACCAAATGCAGAAGCCCTGAGGATAGCACGTAATTGAGAATGTAAGATCTCTTTACGATCAAGGCAAATACGGATCGCGCGCCAGCCAAGGAATGGGTTCTCTTCTTTTGGCAGATTCATGTAAGGCAGGTCTTTATCTCCCCCAATGTCCATGGTACGGACAATGACAGCTTGGTTGCCAACGGCTTCTGCAACGGCTTTATAGGCCTCGAATTGTTCGTTTTCCGTTGGCAGGGAATCGCGATCCATAAACAGGAACTCAGTCCGGTATAAACCGATACCTTCGGCACCATTGCGTTCAGCGCCTTGGATGTCACGCACCGTACCGATATTGGCGCAAACTTCAACTTGGTGACCATCTAATGTGATGGCGGGTAAGTCTTTCAGCTTCGCCAGTTCCGCTTTTTCTGTCAGATACTCGCTTTTCGCTGCTTTCAGTTTCTCGATTTCGGTATCAGATGGGTCGACATAAATGTGGTTATTGACTCCATCCAGAATCAGAAAACTGCCATTTTGAATTTGTTTGGTCGCGTTGGTTGTACCCACAATCGCTGGCAATTCCAGAGAGCGAGCCATAATGGAGGTGTGAGACGTTCGGCCACCAAGATCAGTGATGAACCCCAGCACCTTATCCAAATTGAGTTGTGCGGTTTCTGAGGGGGTCAGGTCATTGGCAACTAGGATGGCTTCTTCATTAATGGAACCTAAGTCGATAATTGGCATATCGAGAATATTTTTCAGTAAGCGCTTACCAATATCACGGACATCGGCGGCTCGCTCTCTCAAATATTCATCATCCAGTTCTTCTAATGCTTTAGCTTGATCTTCAATAACGGAATGAACGGCTGCATCTGCTGCTAACAGATTTTTTTTAATCAGCGTGATAATTTCCTGCTCTAGCTCTTCATCTTCCAGCAACATAATATGGCCTTCGAAAATTTCGGCCTTTTCTGCACCCAGATTTTTTTCGGCTGTTTCTCTAATGGTTTCTAACTGTGCGGACGCTTTGTCACGGCCTTGCTTAAAGCGGGAAATTTCTTGTTCGACAAGTTCAGGAGTAATTTTTTTATGATTGATAATGATGGGATCTTCTTTCAGTAGTAACGCCTTACCGAAAGCAATTCCTGGTGATACTAAGATGCCTGAAATCATATTATATGACCTTACTGCGGGTGATTATCTTTCATTAAGCCTTCAAGGGGAGAGCCTAAATATCCCCAGATTCTATCGCCCTGGGGATGAGCTGAATGAAATAGATTGGCTTGATTGAACGGACGATTATTCCAATTCACCCATCAATTTCACTAAATGTTCAACAGCCCGTTGCTCGTCTTCGCCTTCAGCAGAAATTGTTACTACTGTACCTTGAGTTAATCCCAGCGTTTGTAATTTGAACAGGCTTTTTGCGCTGGCTGATTTGTCCCCAGACGTTAAGGTAATGTCGGCAGCAAAGCCTTTTGCTTCTTTGACAAATTGTGCCGCAGGGCGAGTGTGAAGACCGTTTGGCGCAGTAATAGTCACTTCTTGCTGGAACATAGTATTTCCTCAATAACTTAAATATTCGTCGATAAGCTAAGAGAATTCTAAAGTTAGTGCATGCCCTTGATCTTTCAAGTTGCTGCTTTGCTGGCTAGCTCATGTACCTTGGTCACCTAGACTGGCTATGCGCTCGGAGGACACGTTTCTTGCTTTCACGCTGCAACTCGAAATCCATTGGGTATCGTTGAATTCGCTTTAGCTTGTACAACCATTAAAATGATAATGAAATAAAGCGTATTCCCTCGCTTTTTCAAGTTATTGCTCTGTTAATTTTAACTTGAAATTTGGTGGGACTATAATAATCATTATCAAAAAATTAACATATCTGATGCGCTCAATTGTTGATTTGGTGTTAATACACGCTATCCAAATAAATGGGCTAGTTGAATAACCTTTTGCCTGCCTGTTGGGCGATTAATTTCGTGCATCAAAATAATTACTGGTTAAATACTAAAGCTACTTGAATAAATCATCTAGGAAAGTTTTAAACTTTGATCTGATGCACAAAAAAGCACCCTGGAGGTGCTTTTTTGTCAAGGTAATGAAAAATTCTATTGATTGTTTTTTAGTCGCTAACTAAATCAGCAAACAGTGCGGTACTGAGGTAACGTTCCGCTGAAGAAGGCAAGACCACCACAATATTTTTGTCTTTATATGCCTCTTCTTGCGCTATTTTGATGGCCGCTGCGACAGCAGCACCTGAAGAAATACCGGAAAGAATGCCTTCTTTTTCAGTAACTTCACGGGCTATTTGCATCGCTTCTTCATTGCTGATTTTAAATACGCGGTCAACTAATGTTAAATCTAAGTTATCAGGAATGAAACCAGCCCCAATTCCCTGGATTTTATGTGGGCCTGGTTTTAGTTCTTCACCCGCCAATTTTTGACTGATAACAGGTGAACCTTCTGGCTCTACCGCAACGATAGTCACTTGTTTGCCTTGCGTATTTTTTAAGTAACGGGCAACACCCGTGATTGTGCCGCCAGTCCCTACACCGGCAACAAAAACATCGACATTACCGTCAGTGTCTTCCCAAATTTCAGGGCCAGTGGTTTTTTCATGAATTTCTGGGTTAGCGGGATTGCTGAATTGTTGCAGGAGGATATAACGGTCAGGATTGCTGTCACGGATTTCGTTAGCTTTATCAATGGCGCCTTTCATGCCTTTTGCGCCTTCGGTCAGTACCAGATTGGCGCCCAGTGCTTTTAGCAGCTTACGTCGTTCAAGGCTCATGGTTTCAGGCATAGTTAACGTCAGCTTGTAACCACGGGCGGCTGCAACATAGGCAAGTGCAATCCCTGTATTGCCACTGGTCGGTTCGATAAGTTCTTTATCTTTGGTCAGAATGCCACGTTTTTCGGCATCCCAAATCATATTGGCGCCAATGCGGCATTTTACACTGAAGCTAGGGTTACGGGATTCTATTTTCGCCAGAATGCGGCCATTGGCGAAATTTTTTAAGCGTACCAGCGGAGTGTGACCAATAGTCAACGAATTATCTTCATAAATTTTGCTCATTGTTCGATTGCCCCTAACATACTGTAAATACTAGTTAACCATACGCTAACATCATATTTATGGAAATAAGGATTCAGTCTATTCTTATTATATAAAAGAATATTTGATAGTCATTTTATGTTCTTTGGATTATTTAAGATGGGCGGATTTTTTAAATAAAATCCCAGCCATCTTTATGATCTGTCTGGGATTTTATGGTTATGGGTGGTTGTAAGCAGAAAGCTAAATTATTTCGATGATTTACGAGCCAACATGTTGGACACGGTCGCGATCAACCCACATGGCCGTGGCGCCACAAATAGCAACGGGCATAATGAACAAGTTCACGACAGGGATCATCGTCAGAACGCTGACTGCTGCGCCGAATTGCAGGTTATCTATTTTATTCTGGCGCAATGTATTGCGCATAGTGGCAAAACTGATCTTATGGTTATCAAACGGATAATCACAATATTGGATCGTCAGCATCCAGGCACTAAAAATAAACCAAAGGACAGGAGCGATGGTTTGGCCTATTCCTGGAATGAAGTAAAGTAACAATAGGACAAGCGCACGTGGGATGTAGTAAAGAATTTTCACTATTTCACGCTTCAGAATGCGGGGAGTGTCTTTGAGTAAGTCGATAACGCCAGTATCGGGTGTTGGGATGCCGGTTAAGTCTGCTTCCAGTTTTTCCGCCAGCAGGCCATTAAATGGTGAAGCGATAAAATTAGCAAGCGTGCTAAAAAAATAGCTAAAAACCAATAGGATAGAAATAACCGCAAGTGGCCAAATTAAATAACTTAACCATTGCATCCAGCCGGGTATTTTATCAAGGGTCCACTGTATCCAGCCATCCAGTTTATGGTACAGCCACCAAAATGAGCCACCTAGCAATAAAATATTAGCCAATAAAGGTAATAGAACGAATCTCTTAATGCCAGGACGGGTGATCAGTTGCCAACCTTGGGCAATATAGTGAAATCCATTAGAATGTTTTGGCAACTTTGTCGAATTCGCCATATTTTCTTATTCTCTCTTCGATGATTGAGACGGTATGATATAGGCAGGATTTTCTACTGACTAGTCGTTTTGTGGGTAAAAAACATCCGAAAAAACAGAGGAATTCTCTCATTATGGTAAGAAAAGTGTGTAGAGACTTGCACTTGTCCTATTTGACAAATACTCTTATCTAAAGAATATTCCGCCGTGGTGGCAATTAATTTAAACAACAGAGATAGCAATGATGCAGGATTTGCGTCTGATATTAATCGTTGTTGGTGCGATAGCCATAATAGCTCTGCTATTACATGGGTTGTGGACCAGCCGTAAAGAGCGCTCATCACTCTTTCGTGATCGCCCCGTTAAACGTCATAAACAGGGGCGTCAGGAAGAGTTACGGGATGATGATGGCGATGAACTGTTTGATAATGCGTCAAAATCGCATGTTCGGGAGTCGGTGCAACCGTACACTGAACATCGTGCAGAGCCTGTTATCGAACATCGTGCGTCTGAATCGTCAGCCGTCATGCCTGATGATGGTACAGATCCTTTACTTGCAAGGCATCAATCTGATGTATCCGCAGCTAAAGTGAAAGGTGTCGATGATCAACAGGTAGAACCACAACTTGGATTGTTTGATCCGATTGAAGCGACTGAATCGAAAGAAACAGGAGGAGCAGAGTCAGGTCATGAAGAGGTTGTGGAAGGGCAAGCGGAAAATGAAGCACTGTCTAAATCTGAACACGCTAAAAAAGAGACGGTGTTGGTATTACATGTTGCCGCCCATCATGGGCAAGAACTGAATGGTGAGCTACTGCTCCAAAGCGTCTTACAGGCAGGCTTCCGGTTTGGTGAAATGAATATTTTTCATCGTCACCTGAACCCATCGGGTAGCGGTGCTGTGTTGTTCAGTTTAGCTAACATGGTAAAACCTGGCTCATTTGACCCAGACCGAATGACAGACTTTACTACCCCCGGTATTTCCATATTTATGCTTGTGCCTTCATATGGCGATGCCAATCAAAATTTTAAACTGATGTTGCAGGCAGCACAGCGCATCGCTGCTGATGTAGGCGGTGTCGTTCTGGATGGTGAACGCAAGATGCTGACACCACAGATGATCGAACACTATAAAGCGCGTATCCGTGATACACTCAACGTCGGTGAATAACTCCTCTTTTTTAGTATCAAGCCCCCGCTAGTCGGGGGTTTTTCATCTCTGGTAAGAAATCATGGAAAATATTTTTCAAAAAATCAATGAATTAAAAGCCACATTACGTCATCACGAATATTTGTACCATGTTCTGGATGCGCCAGAGATCCCTGATGCAGAATATGATCGTCTGATGCGAGAATTAAAAGCACTGGAAGAACAGCATCCCGAACTGGTGACTGCGGATTCTCCTACCCAGCGTGTGGGAGCAGCGCCATTAACGGCATTTGAACAGGTACGTCATGAGATCCCCATGTTGTCTCTGGATAACGTATTTGATGAAGAGAGCTATCTGGCATTTGACAAGCGCGTTCGTGATCGTCTGAAAGACAGCCAGGATTTGGTGTTTTGCTGTGAATTAAAACTTGATGGTTTGGCGGTCAGTTTGTTGTACGAAAACGGGGAATTGGTGCAGGCTGCCACCCGTGGCGATGGGACAACAGGGGAGAATATTACCGCTAACGTTCGCACTATCCACGCGATTCCTTTGCGCCTGAAAGGAGACAATATTCCCGCTCGCGTTGAAATCCGCGGTGAAGTTTTTATGAAGCAAGCCGGGTTTGAAAAATTCAACGAAGAGGCGCGTCGCACAGGCAATAAAATATTCGCGAATCCCCGCAATGCGGCGGCGGGATCATTACGCCAGCTCGACCCTCGTATCACTGCGAAACGTCCACTGACTTTCTATTGCTATGGGGTGGGTGTTCTGGAAGGTGGAGAGTTACCCGCAAGTCACTATGGACGTCTGATGCAATTCAAGCAATGGGGGCTGCCTGTCAATGACAACGTGAAGTTATGTCAGGGAACCCGGCAGGTGGTGGATTTTTACCATGACATTGAGCAGAGACGGCCGGCACTGGGTTTTGATATTGATGGGATTGTCGTCAAGGTCGATTCCCTCGAATTACAACAGCGACTGGGCTTTGTTGCCAGAGCGCCACGTTGGGCGACAGCCTTCAAATTTCCGGCCCAAGAACAGATGACTATCGTCCGCGATGTTGAGTTTCAGGTAGGGCGTACCGGTGCCATTACGCCGGTTGCTCGTTTGGAGCCGGTATTGGTGGCGGGAGTGACGGTCAGTAATGCCACTTTGCACAATGCCGATGAAATTGAGCGTCTGGGGCTGCGCATTGGGGATTCGGTGGTTATTCGCCGTGCTGGAGATGTTATTCCACAAGTGGTGGGCGTTGTTCATGAAAACAGGCCAGCAGAAACTCAGGAAGTGATTTTTCCCGCACATTGTCCGGTTTGTGGCTCAGATATAGAGCGTGTTGAAGGTGAAGCCGTTGCCCGTTGTACCGGAGGCTTGTTCTGCCCAGCACAGCGTAAAGAAGCATTGAAGCATTTTGTTTCCCGCCGTGCTATGGATGTTGATGGTATGGGCGAAAAAATTATTGAACAACTTGTGGACAAAGAGTACGTCAAAACGCCGGCCGATCTTTTCCGGTTGACTGCCGGTAAATTAACCGGCCTTGAGCGGATGGGACCTAAGTCTGCGCAAAATGTCATCAATGCTCTGGAAAAAGCAAAGAAAACCACCTTAGCTCGCTTTATTTATTCTTTGGGCATTCGTGAAGTTGGCGAAGCAACCGCCGCTAACCTGGTTTCCCATTTTGGCTCGTTAGAAAAATTGCGGGCAGCAGACATTGAAGCGCTGGTTGCAGTGCAGGATGTGGGGAGCGTTGTTGCCCGCCATGTTGTGAATTTCTTTCATGAATCGCATAACCAGATGGTGATTGATGATCTGGTTAACAATATGGGTATCCATTGGGAATCGGCTGAAAGCCTGAGTTTGGGGGAGGGCGACAGTCCATTTACAGGCAAGACAGTGGTATTGACGGGTTCATTAAGCCGTTTATCCAGAGATGAAGCCAAAGACAAGTTGACGGCTTTAGGTGCCAAAGTGACTGGAAGCGTATCTAAGAAAACAGATTTGGTTATCGCGGGTGAAGCAGCGGGTTCCAAGTTAGCTAAAGCCAATGAATTGGGAATTCCTGTTATTGACGAAGAGGAGATGCTCCGTTTATTGGAGGAATAATCCGCCTCCCGCCTAAGGCGGTAATGGTGAAAGTGTGATCAGGCTAGCTAAATAGAGTTTGTCATCCACCAAATAATAAATTTATGTGATAGTAATCAAATTTTACTGTTATACGTTACATAAAATACAGCAATAAATTTGCACAGAATCGTGTTTGGAGCTTTTCTTTATGTCTCATATTTTTCATTTTTTCCTCGCATTGGTCGTGATTGGCGGCCTGGCGGTATTGGCAAGTAATAACCGAAAGGATATTAAGATTCGCTATATTATTCAGTTAATTATAATCGAACTCTTTCTGGCATGGTTCTTCCTGAACTCTAACGTGGGTTTGGGGATAGTTAAAGGATTTGACGATTTATTTGTCCATCTACTGTCTTATGCAGCAAAAGGCACCAGCTTTGTTTTTGGTGGCATGATAGAAGCAAACCTGGCATTTTTCTTCCTGAATGTATTGTGTCCTATTATCTTTATCTCTGCCCTGATTGGTATTTTGCAACACATCAAAGTGCTGCCGATTATTATTCGTGCGATAGGTACGGTACTGTCTAAAATTAACGGAATGGGTAAACTGGAATCATTCAATGCGGTCAGTTCATTGATTTTAGGGCAATCAGAGAACTTTATTGCTTATAAAAATGTATTAGACAAAATGTCTGAACGCCGGATGTATACAATGGCGGCCACGGCAATGTCTACAGTATCGATGTCTATCGTCGGTGCTTACATGACGATGCTGGATGCAAAATATGTGGTCGCGGCACTGATCCTCAATATGTTCAGCACCTTTATCATCTTATCCCTCATCAATCCTTATTCTGTTGAGAGTGAAGAAGATATCCAGATGAGCAATCTCCACGAGGGGCAAAGTTTTTTTGAAATGCTGGGTGAATATATTCTGGCGGGTTTCAAAGTTGCTTTGATTGTCACTGCAATGCTGATCGGTTTTATTGCCTTAATTGCCGGCGTTAACGCAATTTTCCATCTGATATTTGGTATCACTTTCCAGGAATGCTTGGGGTATGTGTTCTACCCGTTTGCATGGATCATTGGTATTCCAAGTGATGAAGCGCTGAAAGTGGGTAGTATTATGGCGACCAAGATGGTTTCCAACGAATTTGTGGCGATGCAGAGTTTGCAAGAAGTGGCTACCCAACTGAGCGAGCGTTCGAAAGGTATCCTGTCCGTGTTTTTGGTTTCTTTCGCTAATTTTTCATCTATTGGTATTGTTGCGGGTGCCATTAAGGGATTGAATGAAAAACAGGGTAATACGGTTGCGCGTTTTGGCTTGAAATTACTGTTTGGTTCAACATTGGTGAGTTTCCTGTCCGCGGCAATTGCCGGGCTGATTTTGAGCTTCTAATCTATTTGATAAGATTTATAAGAATAATCGAAAGTGGCATCCTGACAGGTGCCACTTTTTTTGTATTCCTATCTTGTATCCATAATGAAGCAATGGGGTTGATATAATGACCAAAGAAGATTTGTTGCAAATAGCCAATACAACGATGCCTTTTGGTAAATATAAAGGGCGAGTCCTGATTGATTTACCGGAAGAATATTTACTTTGGTTTGCCCGCAAAGGGGAGTTTCCACAGGGAAAGCTGGGGGAGTTGATGGAAATGACGCTTGCAATGAAAATTGAAGGGGTGGACTCATTGGTAAAACCGTTGAAAAGATCCTGATAGACACCCAATCTACCCTATAAAAAATATAGTTAACGGGGACTTAGCTGTACATTGCCATTAACAGAATGATTGCTACGGACATATGAGAAAAATCCCTGAAAACTTGCGTCTTCAGGGATTCAGAATTTTGGTGGAGCTAAGCGGGATCGAACCGCTGACCTCTTGCATGCCATGCAAGCGCTCTCCCAGCTGAGCTATAGCCCCACAAATATGGTTCAGGTTTTTAATGAACAAATACGGATTACCCTTATCGGTAAGTATTTGGTGGAGCTAAGCGGGATCGAACCGCTGACCTCTTGCATGCCATGCAAGCGCTCTCCCAGCTGAGCTATAGCCCCAAATCAAAATCCTGTGGAACGGGGCGAATCATATGAAACCCAGAGGATCCTGTCAATGAATTCATTAATATTCTCTGTGCAAGCGCTGAAAAAGCCATCAATGACCCATTTGAAGGACAAAAATAAAGGCACCGCAATGAATGGGGTGCCTTTATCATTCACATTATTCACGCCACGTTATTGACACAACATCGGTAAATGGCGGTTTATTGCGCTTCACGCTGGGCAATATAAGCCAGAGCCTTATCGATGCGGGATAATGAACGTGCTTGGTTAATCGCGTAGAGGGTTGCATCAACACTTGGAGACTGCCCCACACCTGTGACGGCAACACGCAATGGCATACCGACTTTACCCATACCGACTTCCAGTTCGTCTGCGGTGGCCTGAATCGCATGATGAATATTTTCAGGTGTCCATTCCGTCATCGCGGCCAGTTTCGCACGGACAACTTCCAATGGCTGACGGGCAACAGGACGCAGATGTTTTTTCGCCGCATCCGCATCAAATTCAGCAAATTCTTCATAGAAATAACGGCAAGATCCCGCCATCTCTTTCAGGGTCTTGCAGCGCTCACCCAGTAGTTTGATCAAATCCACCAGTTCTGGGCCAGTGCGGGTATCAATACCTTGCTGCTCAATATGCCATGCTAAATGCACGGCAACTTTTTCTGCTGGCAGGGTATTGATGTAATGATGGTTCAGCCATTGCAGTTTTTCCGTATTGAATGCGCTGGCAGATTTGCTGATGGCATCAAGGCTAAACAGTTCAGTCATTTCTGCAACACTGAAAATTTCCTGATCGCCATGTGACCAGCCCAGACGAACCAGATAGTTCAACAGCGCTTCTGGCAGATAACCGTCATCACGGTATTGCATCACACTGACGGCACCGTGGCGCTTGGACAGCTTTTTACCATCGTCGCCAAGGATCATAGAAACATGGGCATATTCTGGCACTGGTGCACCGAGCGCTTTCAGGATATTGATCTGACGTGGGGTATTGTTGATATGGTCTTCACCACGAATAACATGGGTGATTTCCATATCCCAATCATCAATGACCACACAGAAGTTATAAGTAGGTGAACCGTCGGTACGACGAATGATCAAATCGTCCAGTTCTTGGTTACTAAATTCAATCGGGCCACGGATGCTGTCATTAAAGACGACGGAACCTTCTTGTGGATTGCGGAAACGTACAACATGTGGCTCATCGTGACTGTGTTGGCATTCGCTATCACGGCATCGCCCGTCATAACGTGGTTTTTCGCCATTTGCCATTTGAGTTTCACGCAGTTGTTCCAAACGCTCTTTAGAACAGTAGCAGCGGTAGGCTGTACCTTGCCCCAACATTTCATCAATAACTTGGTTGTAACGGTCGAAACGTTTGGTCTGATAATAAGGGCCTTCATCCCAATTCAGATTTAACCAGTTCATCCCGTCCATAATTGCGTCGATGGCTTCTTGGGTGGAGCGCTCCAGATCGGTATCTTCAATGCGAAGAACAAACTCACCTTTATTGTGGCGACTGTATAACCAGGAATAAAGCGCAGTACGCGCACCACCAACGTGAAGATAGCCAGTAGGACTTGGTGCAAAACGGGTTTTAATTTTACTCATCAGGAATTGCCTTAATTACGTTTCTCTTTGTTAGGAAGAGCGTGTTGGATGATTAAAGTCACAATAGTGGGGGTTATTTTATCACTGCACTTCAATTCCTCAATGGCGTTAATAGTCGGTCATTGAGAAAAGCGAAAATAGGTTGCCTAAATGATACCTTGGCGTGATTATAATTGTTTCATTCTGTTTAATTTTACGACGAACGATTGTTTTAGTAATAAAAAGCGTTGACTCACCTCGAACTATCCCTATAATGCGACTCCATCACGACGGGGCGATTAGCTCAGTTGGTAGAGCATCTCCCTTACAAGGAGGGGGTCATCAGTTCGAATCTGGTATCGCCCACCATATCTCTCGTAGTGATAAACAACGTTAGTGATAAACGTAGTGATAAAAATGATTTTATGATTGGGCGATTAGCTCAGTTGGTAGAGCATCTCCCTTACAAGGAGGGGGTCATCAGTTCGAATCTGGTATCGCCCACCAATCATAAGTCAGTGGTATTGATGTCGTTAATAGTCATCATGAAGTGGGCGATTAGCTCAGTTGGTAGAGCATCTCCCTTACAAGGAGGGGGTCATCAGTTCGAATCTGGTATCGCCCACCACTTCATCATGTTTTTTCGTCTCTAGTATCACATTGATATTGAAAATGGGTCGTTAGCTCAGTCGGTAGAGCAGTTGACTTTTAATCAATTGGTCGCAGGTTCGAATCCTGCACGACCCACCATTCAAATATCAAAAGCAAAATTATCTAATTGGGTCGTTAGCTCAGTCGGTAGAGCAGTTGACTTTTAATCAATTGGTCGCAGGTTCGAATCCTGCACGACCCACCATTTAGATATCAAAAGCAGAATTACCTCGTTGGGTCGTTAGCTCAGTCGGTAGAGCAGTTGACTTTTAATCAATTGGTCGCAGGTTCGAATCCTGCACGACCCACCATTTAGATATGAATGCTGAAGTGGGCGATTAGCTCAGTTGGTAGAGCATCTCCCTTACAAGGAGGGGGTCATCAGTTCGAATCTGGTATCGCCCACCACTTTACTTCATCTTGGTGTTATTTCTCTCTCCTCAAACCATAACCCTTGAATTTTTCCAGAACCTGCTGCATTTCTGCCCGCGAAAGTACTGGGACTGTCTCCATAATTGGAAGCACTTTTAAATAAAGTTGTGCCAATATCTCAATCTCATTGGCCAACCATAGCGCTTTTTCCAGGTTAGCTTCCATTGCAATCATGCCATGATGCTGCATCAATAATGCCTTACTGTATGTGATCCCTTTTTTTACATTATCAGCCAATTCAGTCGTCCCAAAAGTGGCATAAGGAATGCAAGGAACATGATCCGTTCCCGTAACGGCAACCATATAGTGGATGGCGGGTATGGCATGATTGAGGATAGAGACTGCCGTTGCATTAACGGCGTGGTTATGTACAACGGCATTGAGATCAGAACGTGCCTGGTAGCAAGAGAGATGAAAATGCCACTCGCTTGAAGGCACTTTATCGGCTGCATATTCCCCTTGATAACTGACAAATACGATTTGATCAGGGGTGAGCTTTTCATAGGCTATGCCACTGGGCGTAATCAGAAAACCGTCTTGATAGCGGGCACTGATATTGCCTGATGTTCCCTGATTCAATCCAAGTGCGTTCATTTTAAGGCAAGTTTCGATAATCTCTTGGGCGATTTGCTCTCTATTCATCATTTTTACCTGGCATTGATAATGACGGTTGCCTCCACAGATCGGGGAAAAGCGCCTGCAATCCTGCTGCACTGGCCTCGCAAATGCCACGTTCAGTAATCAATCCGGTGATAAGTTCAGCCGGTGTGACATCAAAAGCATAATTTCCACAAGATGTCCCTTGTGGTGCCGTGTTGACCCAATTGCGTACCCCTTCAGGGGTGATGCCATATACGTGGGATTGTTCTTCGCCTGAACGTTGTTCAATGGGAATTTCGTTTACACCATCCCAGATTGTAAAATCCAGTGTCGGGGATGGCAGGGCAACATAAAAAGGCACCTGATTAGCTTTGGCTGCCAATGCTTTAAGGTAAGTGCCGATTTTATTGCAGACATCACCTCGTGCGGTGGTTCTATCTGTTCCGACAATACAAAGATCGACCTTGCCATGTTGCATCAAATGCCCGCCGGCATTGTCAGCAATTAACGTGTGTGGTACGCCATGTGAGCCTAATTCGAAAGCCGTTAATCCTCCTTGATTACGTGGGCGGGTTTCATCAACCCAGATGTGAACCTTGATCCCCGCATCATGTGCCCTATAAATTGGTGCCAGCGCGGTTCCCCAATCTACCGTCGCAAGCCAGCCGGCATTGCAGTGAGTCAAAATATTGACCGCTTCGCCTGCTGGTTTGGTTTCTGCGATATTCTGGATGATCTTGAGTCCGTGCTCACCAATTTTGCGACAGAGTTCCACATCTTCATCTGCAATTTCATTGGCGATACGATAAGCAGTGGCTTCACGCAGTGAATGTGCGATATTTTCGAGTGCACGGAATGTTCGCTCCAAAGCCCACTTTAAATTGATCGCCGTGGGGCGGGTTTTAACCAAAATAGCGTAAGCCTGCCGCAGATGTTCATCACTACTTTCCTGACGCATTGCCAAGGCCATACCATATGCGGCGACGGCACCAATCAACGGCGCTCCCCGTACCCACATCTCTTTGATGGCTGTTGCTGCATCTTGCATAGTGCGTAGTTGAATCATCTGCACTTCAAAAGGGAGCTTAGTTTGGTCGAAAATTTCGACAGTATAACCATCGTCAGCAAGCCAAACAGAACGATAATGTGTGCCATCAATTTTCATATCAGCCTCTTAACACTGTGCAATATAGCGCCTGATGAGCGAAAAGGTGGGATAATTTTCTCGATTGACTGTCAATTCCCGTGCCAATTTCAGCGCCCGTTTTTCACAGGTGGCACGCTGGTTTTTATCTTCAATATGTTTGAAATCGGCCACGCCAGAAAATCCAATAATACGGCGATTGATCTCCAGACCAGCATAGGCGAGCGTATCTTTAAATAAGGTAGACAGAAAATCGTCCTGTACGGTTTTTAAGAAGGAGGTATCGAATGTCCCCTGTTGATAAAGCACGGCAGGATAGGCATCCCCAATCTCTTTTTCATTCCATAATTGACGAAAATGGCGTTCGAACACCGACCAGGTTGTTTCTATTTGCCCTAACAGCCATGTTTGGTAGTCAGCACATTGCGCCTTATTTTCCCGTAGGGCTGGTTGGGCGAAGTAAGCCATCAATAAATTACCCATGTAGTTACCGATATCAAACGCCATTGGCCCCATAAAACTGAATTCTGGGTCAATGACTTTGGTGGAATTTGGCGTCACCATGATTGAACCGGAATGGAGATCACCATGCAGCAAGGCTTGTGCTTGTGTCATAAATTGGTACTTATATTGCATGGCGGCTTGGATGAGTGCCCGATCTTGCCAAATGGAGTCGATTTCATCGTCAAGCTGGGGGCGAGTCCAGTTGTTTCTTTCTGCGTTGAAGTAGGGTTCAGTAAAAATTAGATCTTCTGTGAGCTTGCAAAGTTCATGATTATTGGCAAAGCGAGCAGTAAGATCTTTTTTATCTTTACCAGCCATGCCAATGTCGGAAGTATGGAACAGCGTATTTGCAAGGAAAATACCCATATCTTCGGCAAGCTGGGGAAATTTTTCTCCGGCAATGAGACGCTTACGTAAGATGATATGCTGGGGTAAATACTCCATGACAAAAAGAGACATTTTCTCATCATAAAAATAAACATCAGGCACATATTCTTTGGCGACTTTTTTTTCTTCGATCAAGGCATGATATTCAAAATGCGAACGAGTAAGCGAAAGCGGCCATGACTCACCCGCTGCCCGCACATAAGGCAGGGCTTGTTTTACAACCCGCGTTTTTTCTTTTCCTGAGACAATAAAAACTAAGTTGAGATTTCCATCACCCACTTCTTGAACTTGCCAGGTTTCAGGAGAACCGTCCGGTAAAATGGCCGGTGGTAAATTGTGAGCAAGATAGTGTGATAAAGAGCTGCAAGTTTGTGGGATATACCCTGTAGGGAAATGAGCAGACATTATTTTTCATCCTGATAATTTCATGAAGGAAAGTTCATAAACTGCACAGCGATAACTCATTCTGCTGTAATGGAATTTACACCGGTCAACTATAGATATACAAAAGTAAGGTGTCTGTGATGGGACTAACGAATTGCTATCGAGTAAAGGCGTAAGAAGGGCATTGGCAACCATTGCTGCATTAATCTTAAGCATAAGAAATGCGGGCAATGGCGATATATTGGCAGGCTTAGCATTACCTGTTTTTATTTAACTGATATTGATCGAATCGATAATCGAATATACCAATCCAACTTCAAGTTACAGTTTGCAAACCAATGAGAGTGTTTATATCTCCCCGCTACGCGGGGAGATATAAGGCGCCTCTGGAAAAGCGACTGGTATATCAGCTATGTTTGAGGTTTTGGTAGAGGAGGGAGGCCATAAGCCGCTCTGGCACGATCACAACTTTCATTATAGTCACTCGTTTCCCAGGCTTGGGGAAATTCTCTGCAAGGAGAGGGCCTTTTATCATAGATAGAGCAGGAAACCGATTGACCAATTTCTCCGCATAAATTGATACATCGGGGATGGGGTTCATTGGTGCCTTTCATACAGCACATGAAATTATTCAATTTTTCGGTCATAGCTACGGGAACTGTACCGCCACCATCTTCAGTTTCAGCCCAATAAAATGAAACACGAAAATAGGCACAGCAAGCACCGCAGCTAATACAGGGATTATCTTGTAACTGAGATTGAGAGTTGATTATTTGATTCATACCAGATGTCACTATCTGATGTTTAAGATCGATACTTAGGTAAAATAACCTTATCCTCAAAAGACCCTATTTCCAATAGAAAGCAGGCCTCTTTAAAAAGAGATTATGTGACTAAGTTATCTCTATTTTCAAGATAAATTTATCTCGTTGAAATGTAATTGAAGTGATTTAATAAGTCGCACCTTATTAAAACCTTAGTTGTCAGGGTGTTTCCCGACCTATGGAATAAGTGGGGCTATAGGGTTATTTTTTGAGTCAATAGAGTATTTCAGTAGGTTACATACTTTCCTGAAAGTTGTAGTTATAAAACCACAACTTTAAGTTTATTAAGGGTGTTTTTACTTTTTAAGCAAGGAAAATATGGCTGGGTAAACTTTATCTAAATCAATATCATTGACATCTTTAGGATCATATAATGTGATGCATTGATCTTCTGTAGCCAATGGTGCCCAGTTTGCCGGTCTTGTAACACCGTAAAAAGCAACGCATTTTTTTTGTAACGCGGCGGCTAAATGACAAATACCACCATCGCCGACAATAATCAGCGTCATACTGTTCAATAAAGTTAAAAAAGAACCCAATGAATCAGATACAATAACTTCACTATTTTTTCCTATACGCGCACTTAAATCCTCAGCTAAAGAAATGTCCTGCTTATATGAAGAAATAAAAAACTTGGCATCTGGGTAATTTTCTATAATTTTATTTGCCATCAAAGTAAGACGTTCATTATTAATGAGGCTGTATTTCCTATTGTTAGATACAGAAAATAAAATCATGGGTGATTGTTGTTCAATAGTCTGCAAGGTTTTATTAAATTTAATATAAGGGAAAAGTTCAGGTGATAATTTATTCTCACCCGGTGAGAATGTACGTAATACTTTTAATGCCTGATGGTAACCATTAACCTGTTCTTGCTTCACAGGGGAGTTGATTAACCTTGAATGCCACTGTTGCTCGTTAACCACCGCATAGCGTTCTTTCGCACCTAATAGCCATAGGAATAGATTATTGAGTTTCATCGGTGTCGGTTTGGCTGATATAGCAATATCAAATTTTTTTCGACGAAATGCCAATGCAGTTTTAATAATAGAGAGGTATTTATTTCCTTTAGGAATGATGTGGACATTGATTTCAGGGCACAAATAATGAGCAAGTTCAGCATTGCCAGGATCGATAAACAGGCTAATTTCTGCATTGGGATATGTTTTATGTAAAAACTTGATTAATGGCTGGGTACAAATCAGATCACCGAATCCATTTCGACGTAATATCGCTATTTTCATATTGGTATTATTAAAATAAAGAGCTTTATCGTTTTAAATTGATTTAATTATAACCAAAAATAGGAAGTAATGGCATTGAGTTTTTTTATCTAAATTTCACCGAATCTGGAAAAATGACTTCATAAGGCAATACATAAAAATGGGCGTTTTTGTTGGCGGCGCTGGTCTGAATGTGTCAACAGAGGAAAAAGGGAAAAAAGTAATATCTAAGGCAAGTGTTCGTCTTGCAAAACAAGGACATTGTGATAACTGATTTTCTCTGAAAGTCGAAACAGTCCTTTGTGAAATTCATCACATTTTCTGCACTTGCTGATCAATAACCAGTAACACTTAGCGTTAGCTTAGTGCTTAAATATGAGAAATATTTAACAATGAGAATGTGATGAAAAAGTCAGTTTGTTTGTTGTTGTCATTAATGGCATTGGCAGGGTGTGGCGAAAAAGAACAAAAGACACCTGAGCAAATATATTCGGATCGGGTTATAAAATCTTTGTCTCAAGTTATTATAATGGATAAAGATAAAGGGATTGAGAAAGTATGTTTGGTGACATTTGATATTGATGCCAATGCAAATACCTCAAACATCCTGTCAGAAGGGCGGGATGAAGCATTTTGCGGTAAGGTCGAAGCGATGATTGATATAAGTGATACACCTCGCCCTCCGAGCTCATTGATGGTTAATGGAACAGCTCATATTAAAATGGAAATAAAGAAATCCGATTTAGACGTTATTGAATATTAGAAAATGGACTCTTATGAATCTACGATTAACTTTATTGAGAAGTACTACGAATTTTTTTGCAATTGAGGATAAAAAGTCGCCTGTTTACGCAGAAAAACAAAGGGCTAATTAAATAGCCCAAATAACATTGTTTTATATCAGTAAATTAGGCTATTACACTATCTTGTGCACTGTCCGACAGTTTTTTCCAGGTTGCCAAAACCAAAACCTGATCGGGTGGAGCCAGCTCGCCCGCTTTAATCGCTTTATGGACGCTTTCTTCAACGCGCTGATGGAGCTGTTCAATCGTCTTTGCTCCTTCTTGCTCTAATTCAGCAACAGCTAATGTCAGATGCCCGCGGAGGTATCCTCCAGCAAATAATTCGTCATCACTGGCATGTTCAACCATATTATCAATGTGCGCCAGAATACGCGTTTCAAACTCTGCGAGCATTATTTTTTCCTCAAAATCAATATCAATTAGCAAAGGGATCTTCCGGATAAGGAAAATGTTCTGCTTTTAGTGGTGGCGTATTGTAAAACGATTGCAGACCTTGAATAAAGCATGCTGCGCGGGTAGGTATCCCATTTCCCAGGTATTGCATGACTTGTGTATGCACTTTCCGCTGAAAAGCAAGGCGATCCGGCTCAAAATCGCCGTTAAGGTTGTCACAACTCACATTAAAAGGAAATCCCGCGGCGACACAGAATAACCATTCCAGTGACTGCGGTTTAATCTCCACTTTTTCAAACGCTTCCTGCGTGTGGACATCGCGCCCATCGGGGCAATACCAGTAACCAAAATCGATCAGTTTGCGACGTTTTTCACCCGCAATACACCAATGAGAAATTTCATGTAATCCACTAGAATAGAATCCGTGAGCAAACACGATACGGTTATAGCTCACTTCATCATCTGCCGGCAGATAAATTGGCTCATCATCACCTTTTATCAAACGGGTGTTATAGTCATCGCTAAAGCAATTATCAAAAATTTCAATCAGTTGTTGATAATGATGTGCAGTCATGTATTAATGCTGGTTCCTAAATCAAAAATAAAATGCCAACCAAGAACGGAGAGTCTCTCCATGGTGATCATAAAGAAGTTTGATGCTCATCAAAAAGGAAATGGTTACCAGCAGCGGACGAATGAGTTTCTTCCCTTTGCTCAGTACCAAACTCGCCCCTAATCGCGCACCAATCATTTGTCCTATTAGCATCACAACGCCCACCAGCCATAAGATCTGTCCACCAAGAATAAAGAATCCCAACGCTCCAATGTTAGATGCAAAATTCAATACCTTGGCGTGAGCTGTCGCTTTGGCCAAATTGTAGCCACAAAGCATGACATAAGAGAGGGCGAAAAAAGATCCCGTTCCTGGTCCAAACATACCATCGTAAAAGCCGATGCCACACCCGGCAAGGCAACCAAATGCAATTGGGCCAAGAAGATGCCGCCGATCTTCCGCGCCAATATTTGGTACTAATAGAAAATAAAGGCCGATCATGATCACCAGCACTGGCAATAAATAACGCAGAAAATCCGGTGACATAAATTGAACCAGCAAGGCCCCTAACACAGCGCCAATTATCGTCATGACAATAGCAAAACGTTGGGAACGTAAATCCACGACACCACGGCGGATAAAATAGAGGCTGGCAGAGAACGAACTACCTACAGCCTGTAATTTATTGGTTGCCAGTGTCTGGACAGGGGAAACGCCTACCGATAGCAACGCAGGAATGGTTAATAATCCACCGCCTCCTGCAATAGAATCGATAAAACCTGCAACTATCGCAACCAAAAAGAGGATACCGTAAATTTCCGGTCCTAATAATGACCATTCCATTATGCATTTCACCAGAAAACTGCTTGCCCATTATCATGATGCCTTTCAGCACCAACCAAGATTGGTATCAGGAGTTTCTTCCCGAACTAGTCATGTGAAAGTGGAGGTGTCACATCGGCACACTGTGCCCGCTGACGTAGCAAGTGATCCATCAACACAATCGCCATCATGGCTTCTGCGATAGGCACTGCACGAATACCGACACAAGGGTCGTGTCGACCACGAGTGATCATATCCACTTCTTCTCCCTGACGATTGAGGGTTCTGCCTGGCACCGTAATGCTGGATGTCGGTTTCAAGGCGATATGCGCAACAATCGGCTGGCTACTGCTAATTCCACCTAAAATGCCGCCAGCATGATTACTGGTAAATCCTTGCGTTGTCATTTCATCACGGTTTTCGCTGCCACGTAAGTTGATAACCCCGAAACCATCACCAATTTCCACCCCTTTTACTGCATTAATGCTCATCAAAGCATGGGCAATATCGGCGTCCAATCGGTCAAAAACGGGCTCTCCCAATCCCGCGGGGACGTTTTCGGCAACGATACTAATTTTCGCACCGATGGAATCACCCTCTTTTTTCAGGGTTCGGAGTAATTCATCAAGCAGGGCTAATTTACTCTCATCGGGGCAGAAAAAAGGATTCTGTTCAACAAGATCCCAGTCTTTCAATTCACAATGAATATCACCCATTTGAGTCAGGCAGGCACGGATAAGAATGCCGTGTTTTTCGAATAGATATTTTTTCGCTATTACCCCTGCGGCAACGCGCATGGCGGTTTCACGGGCAGATGAACGCCCACCACCACGGTAATCACGCAGTCCATATTTCTGTTCATAGGTATAGTCAGCATGGCCTGGGCGGAAAACATCTTTAATCGCACTGTAATCTTGTGAACGCTGATCGGTGTTTTCAATCATCAGACCAATGCTGGTGCCTGTTGTTACGCCGTTAAAAACACCAGAAAGGATGCGAACTTGATCGGGTTCTCGGCGCTGTGTCGTATAACGGGATGTCCCCGGACGACGCCTGTCTAGGTCGACTTGCAAATCAGCTTCTGTAATAGCAATGCCTGGTGGAACACCATCAACAACGCATCCCAGTGCGATCCCGTGAGATTCACCAAATGTGGTGACACGAAAAAACTGCCCAATACTATTTCCTGCCATTCCTACCCTGCCATCATATTTATGCGTTAAAAATGAGATCGAATAACAATAACTCACTCAATGGTTAAAACCTATCTTATTTGAGCAATTTTATTTGCCTATAGAGCCTTTATCTCTCAAACCATAACTCAATTGGCGACGCCATGGTTTGATATTTATTGGATATATACGCATTAAACTTCAAGTTGCAATTTACAACACTATATGAAACCTGATTTCTCCCCGCGAAGCGGGGAGAAATCACACGCATCTTGAAGTTAGATTGGTATAATTTAATACTATGCCTGTTTTAGCCATTGAGTGTCATGAAAAATGATTAATCTTTGAACTGATGAAAATATTCGTGATGCTCAACAAGCTGCTGGCGAGTCAGTACGAAAACTCCATCACCATAATCATGTTCGAATGTCAGCCATTTGAATGGGACTTCAGGGTATTGCTCAATCAGGTGTACCATACTGTTACCGACTTCACATACCAGTATTCCATCTTCTGCAAGGAAATCCGGGGCAGTTGCCAGAATACGACGAACTAAATCCAACCCGTCAATACCGGCAGCCATGGCTAATTCAGGTTCATGATCGTATTCCTGAGGAAAATCACTCATATCTTCTTCATCGACATAAGGAGGATTAGTGACAATGATGTCGTATTTCACCGGTGGTATATCATGAAATAGATCTGAACGAATCGGGATGACACGGTGAGAAAGTTTATGATTCTCTATATTGATTTCTGCAACTTCCAAAGCATCCGGGGAAATATCAACAGCATCAACTTCGGCCTCTGGGAAGGCATGGGCACAGGCAATTGCAATACAACCGCTGCCTGTACAAAGATCCAAAATTGCCGATGGCTGATGAGAGATCAGTCCTTCAAAGTGGTTTTCAATCACATCTCTAATCAGTGAACGAGGAATCAACACTCGCTCATCGACATAAAATTCATGACCACAGAACCAGGCCCGATTTATCAAATAAGCAACAGGAACACGTTCATTAATACGACGCAAGACAAGTTCCACGATGTGTTGACGCTCTGTTGATGTCAGGCGTGAAGCCATCATTGAATCAGGGACATCCATAGGCAAACGCAATGAGGGGAGAACTAATTGCAAAGCCTCGTCCCACGGATTACATGCAGTATGTCCACAATAGATACCCGATTCGCTAAAACGGCTGGTAGACCAACGCAACATATCTAAAATGGTACGCAGCTCTGTAACCGCCTCATCGACTAAAATCTTATCCAAAAAACACCTCCGAATAATAAAAATATATCAACCGCGCTAGTTTGCCACGATCCCGGACACAAATCAGCATGCTGGATAGATGAATTGTGTTAATACAACCGTCGTAATTGCGCTGTAATTAGCTGTTAACCGCAATAAAAGCATGAATATCGAAATTAACAGCCACAGGTTCATGACCACCAATTTCTGTTACTTTTCTCATAAATTCATTGGCGTATAACTTTCCCCCCTCCTGCTCAATATAATGGGTGACATAACTGGTAGATAAGAAAAAGAGCGCTATTTCTTCTGACGAAAGGAAAATAATGTTGGCAAACACTTCGCGCTGTGGATCAGACAAATGAGGGCATTCGCACATTAGCTCCAGAGTATCATCATATTGAGTGAGTCGTGGATCGCGATATTTAGCCCAGCGAGTGACCAGCTCTTTTTCGATGTAATCGCGCAATGGGCCATAGACCAGAGGGAAATCATATTTATAGGCACAAAAGAGTCCCCCAGGTTTCAGCCAACTTTTCAGGTTCATCAACACGGCCTTACGATCCATCCAGTAAAAAGAGGTGGCACTTGTGATCAGGTCACATGGGCGTGACACGGAGAAAGTTTCTGCCGGTGAGATGCTGAAGGTGATATCGGGATAGTTATGACGTGCCCGCTCGATCAGTGCATCACCCAGATCAACCCCCTCAACATGGGCGAAATATTTTTTCAAATGAATAGTAGACACACCATTACCACAACCAATATCGAGTGCTGTTTCCTTCGTTGCTGTACGGGCAGCGAGTGAACGGTACAGTTTTTCAGGATAGGTGATTTTGTCTCTGACAACCTCATAAGCCTTTGCGTTTTTATTGAATTGTTTCATGGTGTTACCTCCAGAAAGCTGTCTTGGTAATTACCCTTGTGAACAAAATTAATATCGCTGCCACAATTGCAGATGAAGTGGTAGGAAAGTGGAAACTCTCTGGGAAAAGCATCTGATTACAGAGCAATCACGGCTGTAGTATTTTAAGGGCAAAAAGTGCATATCGAAGGGGATCAGCCGCCCTGCACAGGCAGGGTGGCTTATTTAGGTTAGTTGCTTGTTATTTATCTCTTTTCACCCATAGGTAATAGCTGATTGTCAATAACGCAACCCATGCAACCCCAACATACAATGCAATGCGAGTATTGGGGAAATAGCCTAATACCGCAATAACAAATCCCATAAATGCAATCGTCAAAGTGGGTGCGACAGGCCAGAAGGGAACCGGGAATTTAAGCTGTTTGGCCTCTTCTGCGGGCATTTTCCGGCGCATGATATATTGTGACAGCAAAATCATCAGCCATACCCAGACGGTCGCAAATGTTGCAATAGAAGCGATGATGACGAAAATCTTTTCCGGCAGTAAATAATTCAGGAGAACACCTATCAACAAGATCCCTGACATCGCCAGCACCGTCACCCACGGAACCCCGTTTTTAGTCAATTGGGTAAAAGAGGCGGGTGCCTGTTTTTCCTGTGCCATGCCGTACATCATGCGTCCAGCGCCAAAAATATCACTGTTGATCGCGGAAATTGCAGCGGTGATCACGACAACATTCAAAATATTGGCTGCGGACTCAATGCCCAAGCTGGAGAATATCTGGACAAATGGGCTGCCATTTTGCCCCACTTGATTCCACGGATAAATACACATCAAAACAAACAGGGTCAGGACATAAAACAGTAAGATACGGAACGGAACGGCATTGATTGCGCGTGGAATGGATTTTTCTGGATTTTTAGCTTCACTGGCAGTGATGCCGATAACTTCAATGCCGCCAAAAGCGAACATCACGACGGTAAGCGAAGCAATGACCCCCGCTATGCCGTTTGGCATAAATCCACCATGCTCCCACAAGTTCGATAGACCCACGACATGTCCGGCTTCCTGACCAAACCCATACATCATGATAAAAAAACCGCCGATAATCATGGCGATAATTGCAGCCACCTTGATGATGGACAACCAAAACTCCATTTCACCAAAGACCTTGACGTTACACAGGTTGATTGCCCCGATAAAAAAGACAATGCTAAGCACCCAAATCCACTGGTCAACATGGGGAAACCAGAGCTTCATGTAGATGCCAAATGCGGTGACGTCAGCAAGACAGACAACCAGCATTTCGAAGACGTAAGTCCAGCCAGTCAGAAAACCCGCTAATGGTCCCAAGTAATGAGTGGCATAATAAGAGAAAGAGCCGGGGGCAGAGCGATGTACCGCCATCTCCCCCAATGCCCGCATCACCATGAAAACAGCGGCGCCACCAATGGCATAAGCCAGCAATACCGCAGGCCCCGCAGCGTTAATAGCGCCTGCTGAGCCATAAAAAAGACCGGTGCCAATTGCTGAACCCAGCGCCATAAATCGAATGTGGCGAACGCTTAGCCCTCGCTTGAGTTGTGAAATGTTCTGCATAATTTAGATTTATCCTTGTGGCTTTTATTATTAGATTGGAAAAGATAAATATGACGATAAGGCCGGATCTTATCCGGCCTCAGACAGTGTGTCTGTGCTTATTTTTCTAAGATATTGCCAGCAGGCAATAAAGCAGAAAGTTGCTGCCCGGCTAACAACTGGATTGCGGCATCAATATCCGGCGCAAAAAAACGATCTTTATCATAATGTGTCACTTTATCGCGGAGAATATGGCGGGCTTTTTCCAATATCGGGCTGCTTTTCAAGCCATGACGGAAATCAATGCCCTGACAGGCCGTCAACCACTCAATCGCCAAGATCCCACGCACGTTATCGGCCATCTCCCATAGGCGACGGCCTGCGGCGGGTGCCATCGAAACGTGATCTTCCTGATTAGCCGATGTTGGCAGGCTATCGACACTGGAAGGATGCGCTAACGCTTTATTCTCACTCGCCAGCGCCGCCGCGGTTACCTGTGCAATCATGAAACCAGAGTTAACACCGCTGTTTTCAACCAAGAATGGCGGCAACTGGGACATATTACTATCCATCAGCAAGGCAATGCGGCGTTCTGACAACGAACCGATTTCTGCCAACGCAATCGCCAGATTATCCGATGCCATCGCGACAGGTTCCGCGTGGAAATTGCCCCCCGAAATGACTTCATCTTCTTCCGTAAATACCAGTGGGTTATCAGAGACGGCATTGGCTTCAACCATAATGACATCAGCGGCATGGCGGATTTGGGTTAAACACGCCCCCATCACTTGTGGCTGGCAGCGCAATGAATAAGGATCCTGAACTTTCGGGCAGTTTTTGTGGGATGCCGAAATCTCACTTTGTTCTGCCAATACCAGACGGTAGAGGACGGCCACATCAATTTGGCCTTTCTGACCACGTGCTTCATGGATACGGGCATCAAATGGCTTACGGGAGCCGAGAACCGCTTCAACGGATAAGGCGCCACAAATAATCGCAGAGGCGAGTAAATCTTCGGCGGCAAACAATCCCTTCAAGGCAAAAGCCGTAGAAACCTGCGTACCATTGAGCAGTGCCAATCCTTCTTTTGCTACCAGACAAATCGGCGTTAGTCCCGCCTTTTCCAGAGCCTCTTTTGCCGGTAACCATTCCCCACGATAACGGGCTTTACCTTCTCCCAATAATAACAAGCTCATATGTGCCAGTGGGGCTAAGTCGCCGGAGGCACCGACTGAACCTTTGCTTGGAATACAGGGGTAAACTTCAGCATTGACCAAAGCCACCAACCCCTGAATGACTTCCAGACGAATGCCAGAATAACCACGGGCAAGGCTATTGATTTTCAACACCATAATCAATCGGACAATGTCATCCGGCAGCGGTTCTCCCACTCCCGCAGCATGTGATAACACGATAGAACGCTGCAACTCTTCCAGATCCTGCGCGGCAATACGGGTATTCGCCAGCAAGCCAAAACCGGTATTGATACCATAAGCGGTTTTATTTTCACTGATAATGCGATTCACACAAGCCACACTGCTCTCAATGGCAGGAACGCATTGCTCGTCCAGGCGAATGTGGACAGGGTGCTGATAAACATGGCGTAGCGCTTCGAGCGTCATTTTTCCTGGCTGGATGGTGATATTTTTCATTTTAACAACGCTCCTTATTTCACATTAACCATTGGCAGGTTTAATCCCTGCTCTTTCGCACACTGGATAGCCAGTTCATAGCCTGCATCTGCATGACGCATCACCCCGGTTGCGGGATCATTGTGTAATACGCGGGCAATGCGTTCAGCCGCTTCATCCGTGCCATCACAAACAATAACCATGCCGGAATGTTGGGAAAAACCCATCCCAACGCCACCCCCATGATGCAGGGAAACCCATGTCGCGCCACCCGCCGTATTCAGTAAGGCATTCAGCAATGGCCAGTCAGAAACAGCATCAGAACCATCTTGCATGGCTTCAGTTTCACGGTTGGGGCTGGCGACGGAGCCGGAATCCAAATGGTCACGGCCAATGACGACTGGCGCGGAAAGTTCCCCATGGCGAACCATTTCATTGAATGCCAACCCTAATTTGGCGCGATCGCCTAACCCCACCCAGCAAATACGGGCAGGCAAACCCTGGAAACGGATGCGTTCTCTCGCCATATCCAACCAGCGGTGTAAATTGGCGTCATTCGGTAATAACTCTTTGACTTTGGCATCGGTTTTATAAATATCTTCAGGATCACCGGAGAGTGCCGCCCAGCGGAAAGGTCCGATGCCACGACAGAACAGGGGACGAATATAAGCAGGCACAAATCCGGGGAAATCAAAGGCGTGTTCGACACCCGTCTCTTTCGCCATTTGGCGGATATTATTGCCATAATCGAAGGTAGGGATGCCCTGTTTCTGGAACGCCAGCATGGCTTCAACATGTACCGCCATTGAAGCTTTTGCCGCCTGGATCACCACTTCGGGTTCGCTTTCGGCACGGCGACAATACGCTTCCCATGTCCAACCGGCTGGCAAATAACCATGTAATGGATCATGGGCGCTGGTTTGGTCTGTCACCATATCAGGACGCGCGCCACGGCGCACTAATTCAGGTAAAACCTCCGCAGCATTGCCACACAATGCGACCGAAATGGCTTTGCCTTCCTGGGTATAACGTTCAATGCGCGCCAAAGCATCATCCAGGTCAACCGCCTGTTCATCGACATATTGGGTGCGCAGACGAAAATCAATGCGGCTTTGTTGGCACTCGATGGTTAATGAAGCAGCCCCGGCCAATGTTGCAGCCAGTGGCTGAGCACCGCCCATGCCCCCCAGACCCGCAGTCAATATCCAACGTCCAGCCAAGTTGCCGTTGTAGTGTTGGCGGCCTGCCTCCACAAACGTTTCGTAAGTTCCCTGAACAATGCCCTGGCTTCCGATGTAAATCCAACTACCGGCGGTCATCTGGCCATACATTGCCAGCCCTTTGGCATCCAGTTCGTTAAAATGTTCCCACGTCGCCCAGTGTGGGACTAAATTCGAGTTGGCAATTAATACACGCGGGGCATTTTCATGTGTTTTAAATACGCCCACCGGCTTACCTGATTGCACCAGCAGGGTTTCGTCATTTTCCAGAACCTTTAGGGTTTCAACGATTTTTTCATAGCATTCCCAGTTTCTGGCGGCACGACCAATGCCACCATAAACAACCAATTCGCAGGGATTTTCCGCCACATCGGGATCAAGATTATTCATGAGCATACGAAGGGGTGCTTCAGTCAACCAACTTTTTGCTGTGAGTTGTGTCCCTCTGGGAGAGCGAATGGTTACGTTGCGGAATTTATTATTTTGCGTCGTCACGGATTTTTCCTATTTCATTGTTGTGAATTTTGTTAACTGTATAGTTGTATATACATGTATGTTCAATAGGCAAAAATGTGACAAAGGTAAGGTCGATAACGCGGAAAACAATGTTGTTTATGATAAAAATCAATAAGATGAGCTTTATTTATTCCGTAATAAATAGCAAAATGTTTTTGCTGGTTTTGTGTTTAATATCACATTTATTTTACATTGTTGTCACAATGACAAATAAAAAACCTCTTCCACTCAAACAAGAAAAAGAGGTTTTTGCCGTTTAACTTTTTGCAACTTAGCAGGAAGACTACGAGCTAAAACGCCCCTTCAATTTATATCGATGTCCAGGAAACAATAACCTGGCACTGGAAACAATAAATGCTTTCGACCAGGTTCGGCGGCTAATTAACAAACAAGGCGTATTGGCTTCAATTTGTAACAATCGACAAGAGAGGGCATCTCCCGCCACGGCTTCAACGACATGTTCCCCTTCTGTCAATGGCGCGACTTGGGATAAGTAATCATGGGCGGTTTTCTGGCGGAAATCTTGCCGCAAATAGTCTGGTGCCGCCTGAACATTGACAAAGCGATCTTCAATTTGCACCGGTACATCATTTTCATAATGTACGATGATGGAATGGTAGAGAGGCGCATCGACTGCAATATTGAATTCCGCCGCCTGCGGCATATTGGCATTCACTTCAGCCAGTTTCAGCACCTTGCAATGATGCCGGTTAGCGCGGGAAGCAATTTCATCGGCAATACTGTGAATTTCAAATAATGCAGATTGTCCTTTCGGCTCAGAAACAAACGATCCCACACCTTGCAAACGGAATAGAAAACCTTCCGCCGTTAACTCCCTCAATGCCCGATTAGCCGTCATGCGACTACAGCTAAATTGTTTGACCAATTCCGCTTCCGAAGGAACCCGATCATGCGGTTTCCATTCCCCTGTATAGATCTTTTCAATGATCACTTGCTTGACTTTTGCATACAAAGGCACCGGCCTGGTATCTGTGTCTGGTAAATCGTCTGCCACTATTCCTTCCTTCTCACTGTTTACTTTCCCCGGTCAACCTATCTATTCCACCAGTGCACCAACTGCCATGCCAGGCGCGCAGCCACTTTCCCTCCCATTCCCTGGATATCATACAAAGGATTAAGCTCAACCAAATCTACGGCTTGCAGTTTTTTGCTCTGACAAACGAGTTGAACCAAGGGTAATAACCGCTCCAACGGAACCCCCAGTGCCGCGGGAGCCGAAACGGCGGGCATTTGCCAAATGGGTAGCACGTCTAAATCGATAGTCATATAAATGACATCAACCTGATGAATGATATCTCGTAATTGCTGCTGTACCTTATCCAGCATAGACTCAACACAGTGAGTGTCCCAAATGATTGTGACATTAAGATGATTCGCTTCATCCAGCAAGGCTTGGGTATTGGATGCTAAGCTGGCGCCAACACAACTGTAATTAAATAGGCGCTGTTGTTGTTGGCAGTCATGTGCAAGTTGCCGAAATGGGGTGCCTGATGTAGGCTGCGGCGAGTTTCGCAGATCCAAATGGGCATCAAAATTGATGATACCGACACGCTGATCAGGAAACGCTCGGTAAATTCCCATCCCATGGGCAAATGCCGTTTCATGTCCACCCCCAAAAATCAGCGTCTTCATATTATGCTGCTGGCATTCATAAACTGCGTCACTGAGTGCCTGTTGCGCTTCACTCAGTTCACCGGCATTGGCGCGAATATTTCCCAAATCCACCAACCTATCATGGCCTTCATAACTCGCCAGATTGGCCAACGATTGGCGCAAATATTCAGCGCCCAACTTCGCGCCGGGACGTCCCTGGTTAAGTTTAACGCCTTCATCACATTCAAAACCCAATAGCGCAATGTGATGCGGAAATTCTGCCGGTGAAAAACGGGCTGGCTGTTTGATTGTCTGGAATAGACGTAAGGCATTACTGGCTTCGGCAAGATCATTACGCCCTTGCCAAATATTTTTTGATGTTGGATGCCATAAGTTCATATTTTTCCCTTACCACCATTAATTAAGGCCATGTAAGTCATCACAATGGGTCATTTCGCCATGATAGACACGATAAACCAGCGGGTTATGTCCCAGCTCATAGAAGATATCAACCGGATTTTGGGCATCCCAAACGACAAAGTCTGCCATAAAGCCTGCTGCTAATTGACCATGGCTATCCGACCGTCCCAGTGCCTGAGCGGCATGCAGGGTTACTCCCTGCCATGCCTCTTCCGGCGTCAAACCCAATTGTACGCAAGCCATATTCATCATCAGGCGTAGGGAAGCAAAAGGACTCGTGCCGGGATTAAAATCTGTCGAAATCGCCATTGGGACACCATATTGGCGCAATAATGCAATAGGTGGACGTTTTGTTTCCCTCAGAAAATAAAATGCCCCCGGCAGCAACACCGCCACTGTCCCACTACGTTTGATCGCTTCAATGCCTTTTTCATCTAAATGCTCAATATGATCAACGGATAAACCTTGATATTCAGCAACCAGTTCACTTCCGCCCAAATTGGAAAGTTGCTCAACATGGCCTTTTACGGGGATATTTAAACGCTTTGCTGTTTCAAACAGGCGCTGGGTCTGCGTCAGATTGAAACCGACCGTTTCACAAAATACATCGACAGCTTCGAATAACTGTTTTTGCCAGAGAGCGGGCAGGATGGCGTCACAAACCAAATCGATATAGGCATCAGGATCATGTTTATACTCAGGTGGGACGGCATGGGCAGAAAGTAATGTCGGGCTAATTTCGATGGGATTTTTCTGTGCCAATGCCCGCACGACATTTAACTGTTTCTCTTCATTTACCAGATCCAGGCCATAACCTGATTTCATCTCAATCGTTGTCACCCCTTCGGCCATCAAGGCATTGAGGCGTTTTTGGGATACAATTTCCAGTTGTTGGGCTGAACTATTGCGGGTGGCATTGACTGTGGCGTTAATACCGCCACCTTGGGCGCTAATTTCTTCATAAGAAACCCCATTCAGGCGCTGCTCCCACTCAGAGGCTCGATTGCCACCAAAAACTAAGTGAGTGTGGCAATCAATCAAGCCAGGGGTGATCAACCGTTGCCCTGCATCAATGACCTTGCATTGGTTAGCGGGCACGCTACCTGCCGGTAAAATCGCCAAGATTTTTTCATCCCGCACAATAAGATCATGCTGCTCCAACATACCGTAATGGCTTTTGCCTGCCGTATTTTTAATGGCAGGGTTCATGGTGGCCAGTTTGGCATTGCGCCATATGACATCAGTGTCTCTCAGTTCAATCGACATTGTACTATCCTGTAATTTTTCTTGTTTGTATCAGACCTCATGTTGTATATACATTTATTTTATAACCCAACATAATTGTCAAATCATTTTGTGAACAATTTGTTACTTAAAATGATAGCTGTCAGGAAAAATCACCAAAAATCGGGTACACTTGCCAAAAGTTGTGAATAAATGAACGTGTAATGAAGAAAAAATACCAATTAAACCCAGAAGACATCAATCTATTCAGGACATCGGTTACAGGGACCCGTTGCATCACGCAAGATACGGTTTCCCATTCCGTGAAAAGAAAAAAAATTCATCAGGTTGCACCTGAACGTTTGATACAAGAACAAGCTGATGCCAGTTACTATTTTTCTGATGAGTTCCAGCCAAATTTGGATATGGAAGGCCCGACCCGTTACATTCGGGAAGGTGCCAGCCATTATGAATTAAAGAAATTGCGGCGTGGCGATTATTCCCCTGAACTTTTTCTGGATTTACATGGGCTAACCCAATTACAGGCCAAACAAGAAATTGGGGCATTAATCGCCGCCTGTCGTCGCGAGGATGTCTATTGTGCCTGCATTATGCATGGTCACGGTAAACATATTCTCAAACAACAAGCCCCGCTATGGCTTGCCCAGCATCCTGATATCATTGCCTTCCATCAGGCTCCCAAAGCGTGGGGAGGCAGCGCTGCGTTACTCATTTTGGTTGAGATGGATGGGCTTACGCAGCGCTAATTTCGTCTTTATCGTTAACTATATTGCTTAATAAATAAGGTGTCTGGTTAGGATTTCGCCGCCACTTGTGCTGGAGAGGTTTGCCATAACAGACACCCTTTTTCTGTTTGGTGATCCAACTCGACGCAAACAATGCTGGATGTAGCAAACATTGGGGGAGTGTGCCCAGGGCAAAGTTCAGAAACCAAATAGCCGACCAGCGGTAAATGGGAAACCACCAATACAGATTGATGCCCCTGTGTCGATAAGGCATGTAAATAGCTGGCAACCAGCGCTACATCACCCGATGGTGTTAATTCAGCCAATATTTCTTCATGATCAGGAAGCGCCAGATTATCTCGCACCGCCTTTAACGTTTGTTCCGCACGCAGATAAGGGCTGACTAAAATACAATCAACATCCGGCGATTGTTGCGCAAGCCAACGAGCCATTTCCTGTGATTCCTGGCACCCTTGCGGTGTAAGCTCCCGTGCTACATCACTGATTGCATTCAAAGCCGCATCACCATGACGCATAATAAAAACGTACATAATCCACCGTTTAGTTAATTAATTGCGAATCTGTCCCAAGATAACCCACTCATTCGCTTATTGAGATAATTTATTGGTTATAAATAAAAATTCAATATTGTAGAGCACTCCCTGACTCCTTGCGCCGCGGGGAGTCAGGGATCTTCATAAATATCAGTGCCTTACTATGATGAAAAGGTATTGGCATTAATCAGTAAGCTCAAGTGTTATTACCAAGCGAATATTTGATGATTGACGAAGGGTTAAAAACGTTTCGGTTAGCGTTAGTCTGCATTCTGTCCTAAAACAAGAGCCGATAAAATGACTAAAAAATTTATATATCTATACCAATCCAACTTCAAGTTGCAGTTTGCAAGCCAATGAGAGTGTTTATATCTCCCCGCGCAGCGGGGGGATATAAGACGCATCTTGAAAGACGACGGGTATAATATATTCAAATTATGGGTGAAATTTCTTTTTCTGTTCAGCCATCTGTACTAAATGCTCACAAGGAGCAAATCTTTCTCCATATTGGGCGTCCAGACGACGTAAAATTTCTACCACTTTCTCGCTGCCGAGCTGATCAATATAACGGAATGGCCCTCCCAGAAAGGGGGGGAACCCAATACCAAATACGGCACCAATATCACCATCACGGGGATTTCTGATAATCCCTTCATCCAAACAGCGCACGGCTTCATTCAGCATGAGCATCACACAACGCTGGGCAATATCAGCCGGCAACATTTTTATCGCTGGCTTGATCTTTAATAAGGAATAAATCGAGGTATCCACTTCTTTTTTGGCTTTTTTGCCAAAAGGCCAAAATGAGCCTTTTTTGTTCGCATACAAATAGAAACCACGACCATTTTTCTTGCCCTTTCGGTCATCCTTCAAAATGACATCCAGAAACTCTGGCGCCGCAAATCGACGGCCTAATTCTTCTACCAAAACAGGGATAATTTTAGTCCCCACATCGATGCCAACTTCATCCAGCAGATTGATTGGGCCAATAGGAAAACCGAAATTCATTAAGGCATTATCAATATGTTCAATCGGCTCACCGTCCACTAAACAATAACCCGCCTCATTAATGTAAGGTGTCAGAATGCGGTTCACATAGAACCCGGCTTTATCCCCCACAACAATGGCGGTTTTTCCCTGTTTTTTGGCCAACGCCACGGCAGTTGCAATCGTTTTTTCACTCGTTCCTTTATGGGGAATAACTTCCACCAGCGGCATTTTGTCTACAGGGCTAAAATAGTGCAGGCCAATCACCTGTTCTGGCCGAGCTGCAATTTCAGCGATCTTGTGAATTGGCAAGGAAGAGGTATTAGACGCAAAGAGAGTTTCAGGTTTCGTATTCTCTTCAATTTCTGCAACCATTTTGCGTTTCAAGACCAAGTCTTCAAATACCGCTTCAACGACAATATCAACTTGCTTAAATCCACTGTAATCCGTGGTTCCTGTCAACAGGGACATCTGACGGGAACGCTCACTTGATTTCAGGCGACGCTGTTTTACCCGCTTAGAAAGGCGATCCCAGGTATATTTTAATGTCTGGTTGATGCCTTTTTCGTTAATATCTTTAATGCGAACAGGCAAGTTTCCTCGGATCACGGTGACATTGGCAATACCGCCGCCCATCAAACCGCCTCCCAAAATCCCCACCTGTTTGATTTCAGCGGGTTGTTCCGAAGAGCCGGTTTCATTTTTTAACGCAGTGGAAGCAAAAAACAGGCTGCGCAACGCTTCTGATTCCTGCGTCATCGCCAGTTCACCAAATGCCCTGGCTTCCCGCTGAAAACCGCTCTCTGAACCTTTTTCCAAACCAGCACGGATCACATTAATGATTTTCTCTGGAGCGGGATAATGACCACGCGTTTTTTCTCGCGTTTTTTTATGAACCAGATGGAATAACAACGGCCTGCCTAATGCACTTGCCAGCATACGCTGTGACCATGCCAATGGCTTGCGCTTCATAATCCCTTTTTTAACGTATTGCACAGCAACATCCAGCAAAATATCTAAGGGAACCGCTTCATCCACAACACCTAACCGTTGTGCCTGTTTTGGCTTGAGCTGGCGGCCAGTCAATATGATATCCAGCGCTGCGCTGATCCCAATCAAACGCGGTAATCGCTGCGTTCCACCTGAACCGGGTAATAATCCAAGCTGAACTTCTGGCAAGCCAAGACGTGTTTTTTCATCCAAAGAACATATGCGTGCATGACAAGCCAATGCCAACTCCAGCCCACCGCCTAAGCACGCACCGTGGATCGCTGCCACAACAGGTAAAGGATAATTAGCAATCTGCGCAAACAGTTTTTGACCTTTTTCAGCCAATTCGGTTGCCTCTTCCTGAGATTGACAATGAGCTATCATGCTAATATCAGCACCCGCAATGAAGGTATCTGGCTTACCGGAGATAATCACCAACCCTTTCAAACCTGAAACTTGTTGCGCTTGTTCAAACATGAGCAGGAACTGTTCAACAAATTCTGCTTTCAGTGTGTTAACTTTCTCTCCCGGTACATCAATGGTGATAATTCCCACCTTGTCGTCCCCGACAGAAAAACTAAATACTGATTGCATTGCTGCTGACATAACCGTTTCTTTTTCAGCCTGAGTCATTATTCTACCTCCAATACCATTGCTGCACCCAAACCACCAGCGGCACAAGCTGTCGTTAACCCAAGCCCACCACCACGGCGACGCAATTCGTTCAATGTCTGGGTAACCATTCTGGCTCCTGTCGCCGCGAAGGGATGACCATAAGCAATTGATCCACCCAATACATTGAACTTATCCATATCCACTTCACCCATTGCCTGCGCCAGCCCTAGCTTTTCACGGGCAAATTTCTCACTGGCAAACATTTTCAAATTCGTTAGCGTTTGGGCTGCAAACGCTTCATGCATGTCGATAAGCGCAAGATCATTCAGCGTGATGCCCGCCCGATCCAGTGCCAGCGGTGTTGCATAGGATGGCCCTAGCAACATGTCCTGCCAAACATCAATGGCAGAAAACGCATAGCTCCGTAAATAGCCTAATGGCGTCATACCGAGTGCTTTGGCAACGGATTCACGCATTAACAGCACGGCCGCGGCACCATCTGTCAGTGGTGTGCTGTTTGCCGCTGTCACTGTGCCATGTTGACGATCGAAGGCCGGGCGCAATTTGGCATAAGACTCTAAGGTTGAATTTTTTCTGATATTGTTGTCTTCTGCCAACGTCTTACTGTATGGCGGGAAATAGGCCGATATGATTTCCGCTTGCAACAGCCCTTGTTCCCAGGCCCTGGCGGCCAATACATGAGAACGGTGGGCTAATGCATCCTGATCTTCGCGGCTGATATGATACGTTTTTGCCATCTGCTCTGCGGTATCCCCCATCCTCAATCCGGTGGAATATTCAGCAACGGCAGGAGATACAGGCAATAAATCACGTAATTTCAATCGGCTAAGTAGCTTTAATCGTTGGGAAAGGTTTTTGGCTTTGTTCATGTCAACTAAAGTGCGAGCCAATGTCTTCGTCACTCCGATAGGCAAAACAGATGAGGAATCCGCTCCCCCGGCGATCCCGATATTGACAGTTCCTGCCATAATACTTTCAGCCACGTTTGCAATTGCCTGAAAACTCGTCGCACAGGCGCGGGAAACACTATAGGCGTCAGTATTCACGCTTAAACCTGCACCTAAGACAATTTCCCTTGCAATATTGGGGGCTTCCGGCATTTGAACAACTTGTCCAAAAACCAATTGGTCGATCTTCTCAGGCGACAAACCGCTCCTAATGACCAGCTCGCTTACGACAGCCTTTCCCAAGTCAATAGCCGGAATACCGTGGTAGAACGTTGCCTGTTTCGCAAAAGGAATGCGTAATCCGCTGACAATAGCGACACGTTCCTTCTGCGGTATGACTTTTGTTGAAGAACGACCCATAGCAACTCCTAATCATTATTATTAACTAAATCAATTGATTGATTAAAAATTAAAAATATTTACTCACCTCATAAGAGGTCAGACCTGCTGAGCATTGTTAACGCAATGTTGGGAAATAGCAAACAGGAATAAACTAAAAATGAGAGCAAACTCAACTTTAAACTATTTATAATTTATACAACTTAAACGAAGAATATGCGACAGGAGTGCAAAGAAGAGGCAATGATTTACAATCTATTATCAGCGGTTTTCTCACTGTTTGACATGACAAGACCGTAAGAAAACCGTTGTTTAGCGTAAATTAACGCAAGCCTAACTGAAAGATGAGGGCTTCTGCTTGACAACTAAAAGTGAAATCTACCGATAATTGCACTTCGCCATTAATCGCTTCGATGCTATGGCGTATGATACACGGATCAGACTCCACAGCTTTTGCTTTTTTAATCAATTGATTAAGCATCATTTCAGCCTCTTGTTCATTCACAAAAACATACCGGCAAGAAGCCGTGCAGTCTTCATTATCAATCACAGTTCCCACATCAACACAGCAGCAAGCCGCCGTTTCTTCGGCATTACAACGGTTAATCGCACCAGACATTGAGTTTCTCCAGCTATAAAAACTTACTGATAATTCTATGTCCTACTGGTTACCGATAACCAGCATTCGCGCTGTTTGACGCCATTTATCTCACTATTTATTGATCTGACCCCATCAACAAAAATCCGTTTACACTTCATTAACCGAAGTAGGCGATTTTTTGTTAAGTAAGTCCCAATTTAAGAATCATTTTGGTCATATTTAGAAAACATTATTGCAACATATTCTATCATCATGCCTATACTTCTCTACTCCGGGCACTGGTCTGATTTGTCATTGCGACAAACCGACTCTACAATTCCGCGCTCTCAGCTACTTGAGTGGCATGTTAATAATAAATAAACAATGAGGTTTTGGTTATGAACCAGAAAACCCTATTTACACGTTCAGCATTAGCAGTGGCGGTTGCAATTCTTTCATCCAATGCGGGTGCTGCCGGTTTTCAATTGAGTGAATACTCATCATCAGGACTAGGCCGTGCATTTTCTGGGGCAGGCGCTGTTGCAGATAATGCTTCCGTAGGAAGCCGTAACCCTGCGGCCATGACCTTATTTAATTCCCCATCGTTTTCCGGTGGCTTGGTGTATGTCAACCCGAAAGTTGATATTACCGGGGCATCACCTATCACCAAAAATAGCACTGATGCAAAAAACATCGCACCACATGCCTTGATCCCAAACCTGCATTTTATCACGCCAATCAATGACCAGTGGTATGTAGGCGCATCGGCTACGAGCAACTTTGGCTTAGCCACCGAATTCAGTAATAACTATGCTGCTGGCCTGATTGGCGGCAAGACATCGCTCAAGACAGTGAACTTCAATCTCAGCGGTGCTTACAAATTTAATGAGCAATTCAGCTTTGGTTTGGGTGTCAATGCGGTTTATGCCGATGCTGAAATCGTCCGTCATATGGGTGAGGCAGGTCCTCTGATATCTAAATATACAGGTCTCAATATTCCGGCCTCCACTGAAGCGGCCAAATTGGAAGGTAAGGATTGGGGCTACGGCTGGAATGCAGGATTCCTGTATCAGTATGATGACAATAACCGCTATAGCCTGACCTATCGCTCTAAGGTCAAAGTGAAGTTCAAAAATGGGGATTACAGCAATGAGTTACCCAAAGTACCCAAGGTGCTTCCTGACGGCCTTGAGGGCAATACCATTAAAGGCACGCTGGATCTGAACTTACCTGATATGTGGGAACTTTCAGGCTATAACCGCGTTGCACCACAATGGGCAATTCATTACAGCTTCCTGTACACAGGCTGGAGCGAATTCAAAGAGTTACGTGGTAAAAGCAAAGATTCCGGCGATACCTTATTCCAAAAACACGAAGGTTTCCGCGATGCTTACCGTATCTCGCTAGGTACAACTTACTACTATGACGATAACTGGACATTCCGTGGCGGTATCGCCTTTGATGAAAGCCCAGTACCTGCCAAAAATCGTTCTATTTCCATTCCGGATCAAGATCGTTTCTGGTTTAGCTTAGGAACCACTTACGCATTCAATAAAGATGCTTCCGTGGACATCGGTGTTTCCTATATGCGTGGTAAAAAAGTACATGTTAGTGAAAAACTGCCAGAGAATATCCAGAAAGTAGGTTTCACTGCACCCTATGAGTTCGATTCCAAAGGAACAGCATGGTTGTACGGTGTAAACTTTAACTATACGTTCTAACCGCACACGGTCATTTAGAAAAAGGATAGCAGACGCTATCCTTTTTTGATTATCGGTCACTCATTAATCTATAGAGTCCAATTCATCTTGGATGCTTGCCGCATTCGGATTTTGTTCTGGTTCTAACTTGCCACCATTGGCCATAAAATCGTGGCGTTGGAAGTATGCGTCACGCACCATCAAATAAGGATCTGAAGAGTTCTTTAACAGACTGTCAGAGTCCAGCAAGCGAGCACGGGTCTCTATGCCTTCGAACACCCACTTGCCTACTGACATCCAACCAGTCAGATAGCTCAACACAGGATAAGTCATATCCGCAATGTTGCCGCCCTCATCACGCAAGGTAAAACTCCCGTAACCAGGCAGAACAACATAGGGGCCATAGCCCACATCATAGTGCCCCAACGTGCTACCAAAACGCATCGGATCGTCTTTTACCAGGTTAGGATTCGCCATTGACGCAACATCAATTAATCCACCCATTCCCAATAGGGTATTCAAAAAGAAACGGTTAAAGTGTTTTGCACCTTCATGAACATCGCCACGCAAAAAACTGTTAACCATGCTGGCTGGCTCTTCAAGGTTACTCATAAAATTGCGAATGCCGTTTCGCGCGGGCGTCGGCACATAATTACGCCAGGCTACAGCAACAGGGCGCATAACATAAGGGTCGAGAACATCATAATTAAAGTTGAACATAGTACGGTTAAACCCTTCCAGCGGATCAGAACGCCCCTGTTCCATCGTATTCGATGAACTGGCGCATCCCACAAGTAAGCCGGCTGTAAGAGCAACCACGCTCAGACGATACTTCATATTGTTCTCCATATAATTTTTTTAAGCATCAACTACCACACTGCATACCAACTAATGTACCCAATATGTAAAATATACTGCCAATCTTTCATTAATGGTAATCAAAAAGAGTGGTGATTATATAGGCAAACAGTTCGTTATGCCTTATCTCTAACAAGAAAAACAGGTATACTGTGTTCCGTTGTCCCCTTAGTTAAATGGATATAACGAGCCCCTCCTAAGGGCTAGTTGCAGGTTCGATTCCTGCAGGGGACGCCAAATGAACATCTCTCGCGGTCTACTCAAGTAAATAAATCTCACTAAAATCAATATATTCACTGCCTATCTCATCTTTTGAAGTTTAGTGGTGTCTTTCTAAATCTCTACAATTTGTTGTATAGTTTTTTGTATAGGAATTCCCTCTACAATTTTTCTATACAATATTCGGTGATTTATGAAGCTGACAGATATGACTATCAAGCGAGCCAAACCAAAGGAAAAGGCCTATACATTGGCCGATGGTAACGGGCTATCTTTGTTAATTGATACTAATGGCTCTAAGGGTTGGCGATACCGTTATCAATTTGCAGGTAAAACCAAAATGATTTCATTAGGTATCTATCCGGTAGTCACACTCAACGAAGCCAGAACCAAACGCGATGAAGCAAGAAAGTTAGTTGCTAATGGGCTTAACCCCAGTGAAGTAAGAAAAACTGAAAAGATATCCGCAGCAAACCTGATAAAAAACACCTTCGAAAACATAACCCATGAATGGTACGAGAAACGTGTAGACAGGTGGTCAGCTCCTTATGCCAAAGAAATGATGGAAACATTTGAAAAAGATGTTTTCCCGTACATAGGCAATAGGCCTATTGCTGAGATTAAGCCAATGGAACTTATGGCTGTTTTATCACGAATGAACGATCGAGGAGCGACAGAAAAACTCAGAAAGGTACGTCAACGCTGTGGCGAAGTATGGCGATATGCAATAGTAACGGGGAGAGCTGAATATAATCCCGCCCCTGATTTAGTGTCTGCCTTTGCTCCACATAAAAAAGAACATTATTCATTTTTAACTGTTGATGAAATCCCCAAGTTCTATAAATCCTTAAATGCCTATACAGGCAGTTTCATCGTAAAAATGGGAATGCGATTACAAATGATAATTGGTGCCCGTCCCGGTGAATTGCGTAAAGCCGAATGGTCAGAGGTTGATTTTAATAAAGCTCAATGGGAAATACCTGCTACAAAAATGAAAATGCGCCGTCCTCATATTGTTCCATTATCAAGTCAAGCTATTGATATATTAGAACAAATTAAACCAATCACAGGGCAAGGAAAGTATATTTTTCAGGGCAGAAATGATGCAAATAAGCCTATGAGTGAAATGGCATTAAATTTATTAATTAGGCGAGTTGGCTACACTGGGCAGGCGACAAGTCACGGATTCCGCCACACTATGAGCACTATTTTGCATGAACAAGGTTATCCGTCTGAATGGATTGAAACTCAGCTTGCCCATGTTGATAAGAACAGTATTCGAGGAACTTACAACCACGCCCAATATCTGGATGGTCGCAGGGAAATGCTGCAATGGTATGCCGACTACATGGAAACACTCGAACGGGGCGAAAATGTGGTACATGGCACATTTGGGAAGCGTGCTTAACTGGATGAATAGACAGCGGTAATTGTCTTTAGTAGACTATCGCAGACGTTAAAGAATAAAGCTATGTCTAGGCTGATCACCGAAAACCCGTACACCTCTACGGATTGGCATAGCTCCTAATATTAGAGGGCATGAGGTGACGTATGGATGTTAAATCGATTGATTTTGATTTAATCAATTATCATGCAAGGAAAACTCTTCGGTTTTACTGGGATATAAGGTTGTGCATGTTAGCTTCTCGCACAGTAAGCAGCGATTCCATTGAGGATAAAATGGAATCGGCAAAAAAATGTGAGAAGATTTTAGAAAAGTTTGCATTTGATATGAAAATTAATGAGTCACATAAGATTATTAATGATTTCATATCCACAATATCTATTAATAGAGCACTTGAATTGCTTGGCATAGAATATAACTCCAATGTGGACTTTTACGAGTATAGTCTTTCTTTTTTATCCAATATACAATCTAAAAAAAGAAATTTTGATAGCTACGGATTTAAGCAAATTAATGATATAAGATTATTATGTACAATAGTGAGTCGTTTCGCTGCATACTTGGCAGGATTTGATTTAACCAGCTATTTTGAAAGAAAAATAACTTTTTTAGAAGAATATAAAGAAAAGCTGAATGAGGTATTAGAGTTAAATACACATTGGATTTTATCCTCAAATACTAATGAGGATTATCATAATATTATCAATGGAGACAGTAACTTAAACCCTATTGTAATAGATTCAAAAATAAACACACTTAAGAATGAACTAATAACTAAAAGAGATGATGAAACAAAAAGAGAAAGAGTTCTTCTTTCTGAAATTGCAAAATCTCTATTGACCCATAAAAAAAATAACATTACAAGAGTGTTAACTCTAATATCCGCATCACCCATTTTAAATAATTATATTGACCCAAGAACAATATCTAGGATTGTAAAAAAAACAAAGGAGAGCAAGGAAAAAGAAGACAATTCTTTAATTCATTACAACGAAATTATAAGTGAGAATAAAAATAAAATAAAAGAGTTAGAAATATCACAGCGTTACTCTACACTCGCTTATAAGAGAGGAAGGCAATATGTAAACCCGCTTTCTAGCAGAAGAAACTTATTGATACATAAATTTAAGTATGAGTTGGAAAACCTATAAAGGACAAAAATAGGGAGAAAATAACTCATTTTTGTCATGACTCTATACCTTCTTATGGGACTAGTTATTAACATGACATATTAATGAATATATTCAAATTAATGTGTCATTCCTTGTTCAAGCAAATTAGCATAGCATTCCCTGAAATCAAACAACGTCCATTACAACATCTTAAGGACTAGATAACAGGGGGATATATGCCAACAATCACAACGCTCAGAGCAAACCTTATCCGTTTACCCGAAGTTCAGCGCAGAACTGGATACGGTAAGGCGTGGATCTACAAACTCATTGCAGACAATAAATTTCCAAAGCAAGTCAAAATCGGCACTCGCTCAGTTGCTTTTATTGAATCAGAAATTGATGACTGGATATCACAACGTATTGCTGAATCACGCAGCGAGGTAATGTAATGACAAAATTTATATTACCGACCGACGAACAGCGTAAATATATTCTTTCTGCTTATGGTGAAAATGAAAGGCGAATAAGAGAAAGAGAACGAGAAAAAATGTCCGGTATTTCTCGCAGCCATTGTCATAAATTGGAAGGATTGGGTTTATTTCCTCCACGCTGTCATTTTGGGCGTAATTCCTGTGCATGGCTATTAAGTGATATTTTATGGTGGGTACGCAATCCGCCAACAGTAGAGAACGTTAATAACCCGTATAGCCGAAAATCAAATTAATTAAGACAGGGTAAAACTATGACATCTAAAAATATGGCCTTAAATGGTCAGGGATTTGCTTATGCTGAAAATAGCCAAGAACCTATTTTGGCTCAGCACAAAGAGAAACGAAAAAAGAATTATGCCGAAATGATCCCGTTAACAGCGGGAGCTATTAATGGAAAGGCGGCGATGGTTACTGATGCTAGAAACCTGCATAAGTTTCTTGGCAATAAGGAACTGTTCGCTAGCTGGATAAAACAGCGCATTGAACAATACGGTTTTATTGAAAATGAGGACTACGAGACTTATTTGGAAAATTCCAAAAAAGGTCGTCCGAGAACTGAATACCGTATTAGCTCTGATATGGCGAAAGAGCTTTCTATGGTGGAGCGCACCGAAGAAGGTAAAGAGGCTCGCCAGTACTTTATCGATTGTGAAAAACGTCTGCGCCGTATTGCACCAGAGGAACACAAAGCCGCTCTGCTTAACTGGCGTAAAAATCGTGTCGCTGCCTGTGAAGATCATAAAAGCATGGCTGATGCGATGAGAGGATATATTGAGCGCACCGGAGACAATCAAAAGGGCTTTGCCTATAGCAATGAATCCCGGTTCATCAATAAATTGGTGCTGGGTACAGACCCTATCAGATGGGCTAAAAATAAGGGCATTAAATCTAAAGAAGTCAGAGACAATATGACTGTAGATCAGTTACAGCTACTGGCTTATCTGGAATCGCGTAACTGCGCCTTTCTTGATTTAGATACACCGCCAGAGACACGGAAAGCCCAATTAACGGAACTGGCTCAGCGTTGGTTAGCGCAGCGCATGGAATCAAAGCAATGATACACGGAAGCCATTCTATCGATTTAAGCGAAAGTATTATTTCTGGCGACTCCTTGAGGTTAAGGAGTCCTGTTGTCGTAGTCCTCACTTTGGGAGGCTCCCCGAAATTATCGGGGTGGTTACTTAACCCATTGAAATATAGTCAAGCTGCAAATATGCAGTCTGCTCATAATTTGAGCGCCAGTAATGCTGACTCACAGAATTTGCGCGTATCATTTAGCTACGCGGTTAATTTGCGATCCTCATTGAGTGGAGCGCAAAAAGAAAAGGATAGCACGGCGAATGCTACCCTTTGGCGTAAATCAGATTTGCTTTACGGAGAATTACAAGAGCTTAAGAACCTCATATCTTTAAGAGGTTTGGTTAGTTATCACTCAGATAACCATGTGAATAATGTTCACTCGGTTAGTTATTGCTCAGATGATGCTTTGGCTTTGCGCTTCACTGGCTTAAGTTTTTTCTCACAGGCATCAATGACCCATGATGAAAAATTAACATTGGGATTATTTGCTTTTTCAATCTCAACGCTTGCATTTATTCCATCAATCAGTTCATGGGGAAAACGGATATTCTTTTTATCTGATTTATTGTTTTTGTTACCTGTAGCCACGATTTCCAACCTCTGTCACATTATTTATGTATACACACCTTACTATAAAAAATTAACAAATAAAAGTGTTGACATGTGCGCACACCTTAAAATAAAGTGTGCGTACACCTTGAGAGAGGTAAAGTCAGAAAAAAGAACGCCCCCGAATGGTATTACCAGTACCAAACGAGGGCTAACCAAAAACGTAAAGGAGTCTTACGCTATGGATACACCACAGCATAACCAAACTCGCCTAAAATTTACATTCCTAATTGCATCCGGCACTCAACGGCTGGTGGATATTCACCCTGTACGTCTCATTACTGTTCTGGCGGATAGTGAAGGTGAAGCCCGTCTACTGGTCGGCATTCCCTCTCTGGTATTTGTTTCCCGTCAGGCATGGGATATCGATACTCCTTTCGATTGTAGTGATATGTCCACTGTTCAAGGAGCTTACCATGCGTAACCCTGAACCCCATGACTATTACACCCATAAGAACGGGGAAACCGTTCAGGTGTTGTCGGTCGCCTTTAACCGCGTGACGTTTGTCCGTGGGGGTTATACCTACCCGTGCATCATGCCATTAAGCCGTTTCACTCAAGAATACACCTACGCAGGGAGAGCCTGATCATGTCTGATATTTATAACCATTTGGTACGCAACAACTTTAGCGCTATGAGCATCGAAGAACTCAAAGATCTGCGCAAAAACTCCGAAGGGGCATTGAGTGGCGTAATGGCGGCGATGTCTGTAATGGGGGAGTTGGCTTTCTGGTCAACGGATAATGAAAACTATGCAGATTGTCAGGCTAGGGATGACTTACGCCGCATCGGTGAAGCCCTGATGTATCTGCCAAGGATAGCCGAAGCCCTGAATGACACTGAGCAGACCGCACAGTTTGAAATCCATCACCGCGAGGGATTCCCGAAATGGTAAGCCATATTGATATTCGTTCGGTGAAAGCAGCGGCGCAAGGGCATTGGCAAGGTTTACTGGCTGCCTGCGGTGTGGACGTTCCGGCAAAGGGCAAGCATGGTGCTTGCCCCGTCTGTGGCGGTACTGATCGCTTTCACTTCATAGACGATCACGGGGATGGTAACTGGCATTGTCGCCAGTGTGATGAGCCGAATCATGGTGATGGACTGGATTTGCTGGTAAGAGCCAAGGGGATCACCATTATTGAGGCCGCTAAAGTCGTTGCTGATACA
>NZ_NJCX01000001.1:48523-323484 GCF_002632875.1 Xenorhabdus kozodoii | reverse complement strand
GGTGGCGAACGTGGTTTTCTGTGCGCTGGCCACGTCTTTAATTGCACAGGCGAGAGGATCTGAAGGTGTCATATGTTGTTTGACCAGCATCGGGTATCGGCGGTTAAGCCGGGCATCAAACCCGGCGAGAGTAAAATTAAGAGCATGCTGAAAGGTAATAACATAAATTTCAATAAATGTGTAGATACCTATGCGCAGCGGGGAGATATAAGCACTTCCATTGGTTTGCAAACTGCAACTTGAAGTTGGATTGGTATATACCGGTATTGTGAAATGTTCACTGTTTAATTGGGCGTTTGCAAAGATATCACATTCTTTGCTCAGTAAAGCGTGAAGCTGAAATAGTTTGCAGCCTTGGCATCATGAAGAAATGGTCAAATCAGACAACTCGCTCCAGCTCAATAAGATACCGATCCAAACTTCAAATTGCAGCTTGCAAGCCAATGTGATTATTTATATCTCCCCGTATAGCGGGGAGATATAAGACACATCTTGAAAGACGACGGGTATATATGATTTAGCAAAACAATAAAGAGCTATTTAATTTATTTTCAAGGAAAAATTATTTCCATTATAAAAAAGTAACAATATGTCCTGACCAAATACCGCCATACGTCACCCCCCTATCATTATCATTACCAATTTGATAATCAAAGAAGATCTCTCCATCATGATATGGAAATGCAAGATTATCATTCAATAAATTGAATGGTATATCAAAAGTCAGCGTTGCTGTTTTTCCACCTATTTTATCTGGTTGATACGGCATGATCCCTTTAAATGGCTGCTTTGTCGTTCTATTACTTGAATTAATATATAAAGTTAAAATAACTTCCGAACCAAATCTTACTTTAGTGCTATCACTGTTATCATTAGTTCCCGTTATTCTGACAAATAACCCTGCATCATTGGGATTATTGATATGATTGGATATCACTTGATTATTGATACCACCATCCTGTTCTATAAGCACATCAGAGCTAGAATAAACCTTACAAGATTCATATATTCTATCAACATCTGTCCACGGCTTATTTGGTCTTCCTCGATAAGTGACGTCTGTGGGGCTGGATTCAGCCAATATAGTTCCACTTGGTTTAATTACGAGATAAGATAATCGTGATAATTCGTTTTTCTGAAAAAAAACATAAGGCAACTTCATTAAACATGGATTACGATGTTCATCGTCATCAATAATTCTAGTATAGTATTTGCATTCTTTGTTAACAAAAAACAACACAAAATCACCAATTTCATATTCATTGCACGGTGATATATCTACCCAGCATTTACTTTCTCCTTCAGATTTGAAATTACCGTCAATAGCAGTAATTATTTCCGGAGGCTTTTGATAATCTTTAACATTATCAACAATGATAAAAATAGGATTTTGAGAAAAAACAAAATCGGTTGAATTTGGTATGATAGAAGACAATTGAATGATTAATGACAATGATTTTTTAGGTACAACATAAAATTCCACTATTCCTTTTTCGTCTGAATTCACAAAGATCCCGGAATATTGACCAAACTTCTGAATATTTATCTCTGTATTTTTATCATCAACGTAAATATACCTTTCATCTAAATCATTAATAACATTGTTCTTGATAAATACAGGTACTCCTGATAACGTACTTCCATTGTTATCTCTTATAACTGTGTTAACTTTCGTTGATATAGATCCTACTTGGGAATCATCAAATGTGATTGGCATCGGCAAAAAAACATCCTCAACCTTCAGCTCCAATGAGCTTGAATCAATTGTTCTTGCTGTATATTTCAGAGTTTTCGGTTGAATACCACTTAATGATGTTTTTACACTAAAAGAAATTTTTTCATTTTCCGATACTGTATTAGATACAGTGAGAGTGATTATTGCTATGGCCTTTTTTTTATTATTATTATCCAATGTTAAAGCAATAGCATTAGACGGTACAGTAATATCTTTATTATTATAAAATGTGATGGTAGAATTATCATCAATATCTTTATCAGATAATACTGTCACAGTAAATAAAAAACTTTGCCCTATTATCAAATTACTATTATCAGGCAAAGAAAATCTCATTGCATTAGACATTTTTATATTCCTTTTTATTAGTGTAAAAAATATTAATGGCGCTACCAACCAGCAGCGCTCATTTATTTTTTGTCAATTAATGATTACCTGGAGATGGAGTGGTTTGAATATTTGCACTCCAACTAATACCATATTTAAAATCTATATCTTGATAAAACTGATAGTCAAAAGTGATATCACCAACTTCTGTTACATCAACTATATCTTCATAAGGAATATGAAAATAAATAGAATCTTTATTACCTGGATCACCTATTTCTGTTAAATTAATCTGTTGGGTATAATGTTTTACAAAATTTCTATTTTGTGAATTTATATACATATTCAAAGTAATATCTGTTATATTTAATGGTACAGGTATTATTTTTTCTTTAGGGTCATGAGTATTAGATCGTACGATCTCAACAAACAATCCGTTATATTTATATCCGGGATATTTCATTATTGCAGCATAATTAACATAATTACCATAACCAGATGGTATAATATGTTCAGAATCAACACCAAGACTAGTATGAACAATACAGGGTTCATACTCTCTTTTAGCATCCGGATCCGGTTCATAAGGAACTCCCCCAACATAATTCAATGGTAATGGTAACGAATATAACGCGTCTCCACCCTCTTTAATTACAGTATAGGAAAATTCAGAGAGTACATCTCGTTCAAATATAGTATAAGGAAGTCTTATACTAGGTTGATCTAACTGTTTTTTTTCATCCTCGATAGTCACGGAGTAGCCAGTATAATTACCATTAACAAAAAATAAAACCACATCACCAATTGCTACGTTATCGTAACTGCTCACAGTAGTTAGAAAATATGCTAATCCTTGATTGGCAAATAGATCTCCCATAGAAAACCCAGCAATATCTGGAGTGCCAATAGAATCCATATAACCTGGATTAATATAATTAGCCACATAAAGTATTTTTTTAGCGCGGATATCAGCAACATCATTCAGAATAACAAGTTGTAACACAAGTGAGGTTACCTCTGACACTTTTGGATAGAGATAAAACTTTACCAATCCATGCTGATCTGAAGAAATGGATATTCCTTCATTAGGTCCTATTTTCTCAGGAAGAATTTCTTGTTTATTATTAGCATCTTTGAACTGAAAATCATTCATTTTATGATGAACAGATGATGTAACAAAAATAGGAGTACCTACCAATATTTTCCCTGATATACTTTTCAAAGTTGTATGTATTGCTGTAAAGTTATCTTTCTCCGATGGTTTATCATCACCCGTAACAACTGTTTTCAAATAAGGCTTTTCAATAAAAAGTGCCAGTGAATTTAAATCAATTTCATTGACAGTACCCTTAAAAGGTACAGGATTAAAATCAGCCACATCCGTATGTACTTCAAATGTAAAAGGAGAACCATCTTTTACAGGACTACCACTGACTTCCGTAAGCACGGTAAACCCCAATTGCGCAGAAGCGATGCGGCTTCCCTGTTCATAAATAAGTGAAATAGTCTCTTTATCAAACTTTATGTTATTACTGGCATTTTTTATGATTACATTTTTCAGTTGGAGAATAGATTTATCCGAACTTAATGTGGCAACAAAACTAACATACTGACCAACGACTAAATCTGCGTTAGGTTGAATTGAAACTTCAATTTTATTTTTATTACCTACCATTTTATCACCTCATGATTTAATTAATGCTAGTTATAGTTAATGTCTTCTTTAATTAGAATCAATCCATCACCTTAACAATTGTTAAAGTAAATAAAATTAACTCTAGAAAATAGTAATTCAACATTATTATTACCTCCTTAAAAGAAGACGAGCTTCCGTGTTCTTAGAGTAAACATATAAAAACGAAAAAAACCAATGACAAAAAGTTATCATGTGATAACTTTTTGTCATTGGTATCTATTAAACAACCTTTTTACCTGATCTGTTTCATTCCTTGTGAGTTAGTTTCTAATAGCTATGTAACATAAAACAATCCCCTCTGAATATTGATCAAATGTATTACTTTTAAAATCATAAACCCTGAATGGATCTTTAATAGAAGGGTCGGTGTTTTTCACTATAATAGTGAATTTATTTTTATCTATTCCAGGTACGTCTTTAAATACCCCCCAGTTATATAAATTACCAAATTCATTATACAGAGTATAACTATTACCTTTATCTGAAACTTCCTTATCTGAAAATAAATCTTGGAATTCTATATCAATAATTGATTCAGACTTATAGTCACAGCTAATATTATCAGTTACGTTGTTATATCCTCCTGTCCCACTGCTAGGGTCAGCGTATGCCCCTTTGGCGAGAGTTATTTTATATTTATACAGTTGAATTTCGCCGTTTTTCTTTGTTATTGTCGCGTTTATTGTGCCATAACCCGTCGCTTGAAATTGTATGGGGCCGTGCCCTTCTTCACCAAAGGCTAACATTTCGTCCCCATATAATGAATTAAAATCAGTCAGTGTATAAATAACTTCATCCTTGTCGAAGGGACCAGACTTTTTGGATGCCCTCAACTCCCCCCGTAAAGTCGTAAAAAAAGTATGGGGATAATTCTCATTATCAAAGTACTTATTTTCACTTGTTTCAGTGTTATAAACATATAACACCGCCGGTTGCGGAACAGGGTTAAATACGACGTGTTGATCTGCATCATGCTTCACATCATCAGTACCATCTGGTTCAGTCATTTTTAATGTTACCGTGACCTTTTCAACACCAACAAAGCTTTTTAATGTTGCATATAAATAGCCATTCCCGTCTGTTTTAAATTTATCCTTCTTGTTTGTGGGATCTGTCGGTGAATAGGCTTCAGGTTGAGGAAATTTGGATTCTCCTATTTTGTCATGGTCGTGCGTCCACTGCACACCATTAAACGTATAATGAGCAAGAGGCTCTACCGTCCCTTTTTTGACAATCAATGCCCTGTAATGATATTTATCTGTGCCATTACCTTGTAATGGCTTGTTTTCATCAAAATCTATTACTTCAACACGGGAAATGTCGAATTCCGGCGGAGGTTCAATAAAATTCATCATATCTGAGCATGTTGGCAAAGCGGGGTTTCTGCCATCAATATCAATGCATGCTTTCACCTGCTGTGCCTTATTGCTAACGACATTCGCTTTCAGGGTGCCATCATTAGGGTTCACTGACTGTGCTGTTGATGGGGATAAAGTTGCATCTGCCGCATCTGTACCATCCTGGTTTTGAGGTCCAAGCCATCGGAACGTAATACCTTGCCCTTTATATACTGTTTTATTTTTTTCACGCCATACAGTTGCCGTAAGATCATATTTTTTTTGCCCACCAATAGTGACATCATGATCCGTAGGTTTCCTTTCTATAGTCATTTCTGGCCAAGTAAAATTAATTTTTTCTTTTGATTCGCCTTTGCCGGATTGGCCTTCAACAGAAGCTATAACGACAATATTTGAAGCCGCAATAGGACTGGTCAATGTTGCTGTCACTTTTCCTTGACCATCGGTTGTTTCTGAAAGGGGTATGGGTTTAAGGTTAGCATCATCTTTAACCGACCAATGCACTTTCTTACCGGTTACGTCTTTACCCGTCACATCGACAACTGTTGCTGTACAAGTGTAGGTTTCAGTGATTAATACAGGGCTTTCGCCATCAGCCTTACAGGTTAAATCAATCTTGTTAAGATCGGCGAGAAAAGAAACGGCTTCTGCTGAAGCAGACTCTTTGTTTTCAATAGAAAGCGTAACCACAACGTCATTTAACGGAATTTTACTGCTTAATGTTGCCGTTAATTTTCCTTTATCCGTTTTAACCGTGCCTGTTGGACCCTCGACAGCAATATCCTTTATTTCCTTACCCGATAAATTTTTACCGACGGCACTCCATTTCACATTATCAACGTTGTCGGCCACCACACCGCCATCAGTGATGATTTCTGCTGTATAAGTATATTTTTGTGTCCCATCAGCCAACAATGCTTTTTTGGGGTCAGGGGTCACACTCAGTTTATCGTCTTTTATTTTGTAGTGAGGCTTATTCTGGCTAAATGTCACTGAGTCTATTTTTTGCCGTGGGGCACCGTCTAATTGTATATAGACATCGACTTTGTCATGCGGTTTTTCACTGACTAAAATGTTAGGCATTAATTGCCCTTTTGCATCAGTTAATTCACCCTTGTCATTCGTTTGGGCAGGCTCATTATTCCAGATAACCGTTAAGCCAGAGTCAGTGCCTAAAGCCGGCTCAGTTGTCCAGGAAACGTTATCGATTCTGGCATTTTTAACAAATTTCCCCGATGGGGAACCTTCATAAGTAATAATGGGCGCGTTAAATGTATACCCATTTTCTTTTTTGCCGGTTGCTATCGGTGATTCAGGTGGAGTGATATTTATTTTTCCCTCTATTATAAAAGGTAAAACTTTCATAGGAACCTGAATCGGTTTTTCTTTTTTTCGACCGTCTATGATATATTCTAATAATATGTCAAGCAGGTAATCATTTTTATGTGTTTCTTGATAGCTGGGGAGAGTAATAACAATATTCTTACCGGTATCAGCAGAAAGTTTACCCTTATTATGTAGAAATGCTTCATCTGCAACAATCCAGCGAATGTTTTTAATATTAATATCATCAGGGAGTGGGATATTCACGGGGATCTCTTGGTGACCATATCCAACAATAGGCTCTAGCGCGATCAATATTTCTCGTTCTCTTTTTAAATGATCCAAAATAATATGATTATTTCTTTCCACCAAATCGTAACGGCTACCTGCCAATGTCCGCATGGAAGCTACGTTAGCGGGTGAAAATTGGGTACTAAAGGGAATACCAAATTTAAAATTTAAGTTTGCCAAAAACTGTGTTTCTGTATGACCACTTTCTCCTTGTTTATAGTTCACACCCAGGGTGAATAGTGGGATCGGGGTATATGTCAGGCCTAACTTAGCCAGATTGGGGTTTTTCTGTTTGGTATCACGGTCAAATAAAACAACATTATCACCAAAATATTGCTCATATGTCAGCTTCATTCCCAGATTAGGGTAAGCAGGCAAGAAAAACTCCCCATTAATGTCATAACCGTTGGCTGAGCGTTCATAATAATCCTGAAAGTTTCGTGATTGTTGCCAGTCACTTAAACGATAATAGGTATTAGCAGAAAATTTAATATAGTCACCCCAAATTTCTCCCCCTAGCCCCAAACGTTGGTTTTTCCCAGTAACATCATGATCATAAAAAGTATTTAATCCATACATCCAGTTCTGATAAAAATAGCGGCCACCTAAACCCAAATTAATGGTATTCCGGCTATCTTTGTTACGATAACCGAATTGGGAAAAGAACAGCCAATCGGCTTTGTTATCATAAAGTGGTAATAATATGTCGAGTGAATTATCTTTCAATGCCCATTTTCTATCTAGCCCGAAGTTAATTCTGACAGTACCAAACGCTGATAACCATTTTTGAGTTTCTGAGGATAAGGTACTGTTGACTTTACCCAAAGCATAGGATTTTGCTTGTTCCGCAAGTTCTGAAGGGGAAGAAGATAAAATATGATTGACTGCTTGGACATTGCTGATAATGGTATGGGGAGGGATAAGTTTCGAGGTATCAGTCGTTTTTTGTAAATGAATAGGCAAATTATTGTCCGTTTTTCCATTAGTTTCCGCTAAAGCATTAATTACTGTTGAAGGCATAAATAATGTGTAGAAAACAATAAACAAGTTAATCATTTTTCTAGCATATGATGACATATATAAGCGCCTCAAAAATTTCATCTCAGATGATCTTTTTACTTAACTATTAACCTATTAAACATCCCCTATCTATAACTTTAGTTAAGAAAATTAAAATTGTCATCATTCAAAATGGTTATCACATGACCTGCAGGGCATGCTAAGGCTATTCCTTGACTCAATTGAAATATCGTCTGCGTAATTGAAATCAGGGAAATTATTCAGAGACACTCTATACCCGAAGAAAACAAATTTCATGCGGGGTCATTCGCTTTGATGATAACCGTACTACACTTATTATTATACGAAATCATTGATAACAAAAAGCTATCAGTTGATAATATTTTATCATTGGTTTTTGGGTTTCACTCTGTTTATTCTAAAACAACATCAGAAGCTCAGTTTTTTAGTGAAAATGACACTGAATGACTATTTCATTGAGTTGATGACGTTAATATTTAAAATAATCAACGCAACAACCTTACTTAATTATAACAGTTATCAACTATAACCAATTTCAATTTAGGCATGAGATTATAATATGTCAAATAATAACTATAAAATGGAAGCTTCAATTCTGCACAACGCAGACTTAAGCATTGTTCAATATATTATTTTTGTTATCACATTAAATTTTAACAAGCCGATTATTTCACTGAAAAAAGTAACAAAAAGAAATTATATGTATTATATAAAGTTTAATTTGGTTACCATTTCATCTATTTGTGGTAATAATGGACTTACACAACATTATTATATCTGCATTATCAGAATGAAAAATCATTTCCCTTAAAATAATTAAATTCATTTAATAAATCAACCTATTATTAAATTTTATTATTTTATATATATTTTTTAAAAAATTCTTAAAAAGGTTTTTTATGAAAAAAAATAATATCTTATTAGCCCCTAAATTCCCCCAAAAAAACTCAGGGGGAATAATTAACATTCCCGATGTTATAGCAACGAAAACCAAATACATAATAATGCAAGTGAACAAATATGATGGTGTGGAAATAAAGGATAAAATAGAAGGAGAAATTTATGTAAAAAATGATACAAACACTAAAATTAAAAGTGTTCCTTATTATATAACACCAAATAAACTAGAACAAGATTTTTATCTCTTATTGTTCCATGTTTATGATATAAAAACATCTGGTTTATATGAAGCGAAATATACAGTAAAAGATTTGATTGGCAATCACATTGATTCACCAACATCAAACATCACTATAATTGGAGTGGAATACATGAATAACGCTGATAATGAAGTCATTTTCCTTGATGCTAAAAAATCCATATTAAGTTTGCGCACCATAAACCTTAAAGAAGGCGTTAGGCTTCGTGCTAAATTTAAAAATCTTGTGCTTTATGATAATATAGTTATAACAGCTAAATTTTTAGGTGAAGATAGTGTAGAGTTAATAACATTGATTTCTGATAATATCAACTTAGATTCAGATGCAATAAATAATGGTTATAAGGATTATATAACCAAAACAGATAAAGTTAATTTTTTAGACGTGAAATATATTATTGCATCTTTCACTGTAGTTAATAAGACAATAAATCAAAATTTTACACAAGTTTCTATTTTAAATGATTTAGATAATGTCAACATTAAAGTGCAAACAACCAAAAACATAGGCAGTAGTCTGAGTGAATATCCTGACATAAGACCTTATTTAACCGCAGTAATATATACTGGTTCAAATAACAATATAATAACTGCTCAATTGACAAATGCTAAATTCATTGATGGTACTTCTAATACAATAATAGATAAGATCGATGAAAATGGTGTAGGCTATTTTCATATTTATAGTGATAATGTTACTAAAAATAGCGTATTAATTCTTAACTATGCAGATCCAGTCGTTGCCTATAAAGTTCCTTTGGATTTTGGAAACTGGATGTCTTCTTCAAGAGAAGAACTCTCTTATACCTATAGTTCTTATGGTGTCGCTGATGGTAAGTGTCAGTGTATTCTTCTTATTAAACTTCTCACAGAGAATATTACTGGTATTTACGTGGGTTTCGATTCACCTGATATTAAAATTAATAATTGGAGTAATACATTAGAAATAGTTAACCCTGATATTAACAAGATATTAGTTTATGAGTTGACATCCACGAAAACAGTTCGTTCAAGTTTTACTATTAATGTTAGCGGTATTTCTATGGATCAAATTAAAAATACTATTGTTTTTGTCGACCCACTTGTACTTTGAGTAAAATAATATGAATATTTCAATAAAATTTTTTCAATCTTATAAACTCTACCAAGGAAGGTCTGCTACTGATATTCAGCTTTTAGTTCATGAAGAATTGATTGAATTGGCTGAATTAGACCTCATTCTTGAATGCTCATTAGGTAGCTTTATCGTTAATGGTCAGGATACAGGCCAAAATCACCTTTCTTGTTCTACAGATGGTGCAGGTGAGGTTTCTGTCTCGATCGTAGGATCAGAAATAGGCGGTGATGGCCAGTTAACTGTTTCCCTCAGGGAAAATAATAAGCAAATTGGTATACAACCCTACCATTTCAACGCTATCGCACATTATACGCTTAACTTTAATGTGATTAATGACTATGCAATGGCTGATGGTGTACAAAGCAATAAAGTCACTGCGACACTTACCGGAACCGGTTCAGAGGTAAATCTCACCAAACGTAAGCTGGATTTAAGTGTTACAGGTTCTGCTTCTTTTGAACAAAATCACTTAACCCAGACCACCTCCATAGAGACTGATGCAACAGGAAATGGGAGTTTTGAGCTTTATAACACCAATAAAGGTGGTGAAACGGTCACACTCACAGGTGTTTTGGATGTCAGCAAAACCGCTCATGCCATCGAACAAGTCCATTTTCAGCCTAATCTAGATTGTGAGGTTTCGCCTCCCGCTAATGGAATATATATTAGAACTATTTTTACTTATTCCATTAATAATCAACAATATCTTTTGCGCCAGCGTCAATGTGATCATTTAGTGACTGTACATAAACTGACAGCCGGCGGACACCAGGGAGTTCAAACTTCCACTGGGCAGAAATGGGTCAATTTTTATGATTTAATGTTTCCTTTCGTGCTTGGGGAAGAACAATATATTTTTGGGTTAGCCAAGAATTTTATTAATACGTCAAAGAATACGTATAATTCCTATTGGATAATTGCAAAATTAGATGAGAAAGGACACAAAGAAATTATAGATCATGGTTATTGGGATAGCGATTATGATGTCGGATTTGCCTATAAAACGGATAAAGGACAATTTATTTATCTCCATAGTCAAGATAAAAATGACAAAGGTAAATTCCCTTATCTTATACGAGAAATACTGCCAAATGGAAAAATGGGAACAATAATAGAACAAAGCTGTTGGGATCAGTTTTATGGGGCTACCTTCTTCTTCTCAATAAAAGGGAAATATTATATATACATCCATTCGGACTCATTTTATTTTATTTCTACTTATTCTGCTTTTACTTATGAATTAAATGTGGATGGAAAGATAGGTAACTTGGACGGTACCTCGCATCTGAGAGGTTATTACTACCCAACGTTTCCATATTCTATTGGAGACACTCATTATTACGTAGGACAGAACCTCTACGATTATTCTTGTTTTTTCAGTTACCTAGGTGATAAAAACATTCATGGGAATGAGAGTCAAGAACTATTTGATAGGAGTTATCAATACATGGTTCCATTTTCCATTGATGGACATCAATATTTTTTACGGCAAGATAAAAGTAAAGACTATTGGTATATTACAGAGATTCTTGCCGATGCTCTGATGGGAAATAATACCGATAGCAGTGCCAATCATTAATTTTTATTAATGTATATGATTTATTCAAAAAGTAGAGCAGTGATGGAAAACATGCTTAACCATGATAATTGACTATCTTTTTTGGAAATTTCACTCACTTAGGCAAACCCACGACATTTTACCTATAAATACAGGCCCTGAATTCAGGGCCTTAACTATAAAATCACGATGATTTGCTGAGGCTTTAAATCATTCCCACTCAATCGTCGCGGGCGGTTTACCGCTGATGTCATAGACTACCCGCGAAATGCCATCAACCTCGTTAATGATCCTGTTCGATACACGTCCCAGGAAATCATAGGGCAGATGCGCCCAATGAGCAGTCATAAAGTCAATAGTTTCTACCGCACGCAGGGACACAACCCAGTCGTATTTACGGCCATCGCCCATGACACCCACAGAACGAACGGGCAGGAACACGGTAAATGCCTGGCTGACTTTATGGTACAGATCCGCTTTATGCAGTTCTTCAATAAAGATGGCATCGGCACGACGCAGCAAGTCACAATACTCTTTTTTCACTTCGCCCAATACACGCACACCCAGGCCTGGACCTGGGAATGGATGACGATACAACATGTCATATGGCAAACCCAATTCCAGCCCGATACGACGAACTTCGTCTTTGAACAACTCTTTCAGCGGTTCAACCAGACCCAGTTTCATATCTTCTGGCAAGCCACCGACATTGTGGTGAGATTTGATAACGTGGGCGTTACCCGTTGCCGATGCCGCTGATTCGATCACATCCGGGTAAATCGTACCCTGTGCCAGCCACTTAACCTGAGTCTGTTTCGAGGCTTCTTCATCAAACACATCAATAAATACGTGACCAATGGTTTTGCGTTTAGCTTCTGGCTCATCAATTCCCGCCAATGCAGACAGGAAACGCTCTTCCGCTTTAACGTGAACGATATTCAGGTCAAATTTACCGGCAAACATCGCCATCACCTGTTCCGCTTCATTCAAACGCAGCAGGCCATTATCGACGAAAACACAAGTCAAACGCTTGCCAATCGCACGGTTTAACAGCAGTGCAGTGACAGAAGAATCTACACCACCAGACAGCGCCAGAATAACATGATCATCGCCAATCTGCGCACGCAGACGTTCTACGATATCGTCAATAATCGATGCAGGATTCCACAGCGCTTCACTTTGGCAAATATCCAGCACGAAACGTTGCAGGATGTTCATGCCTTGGTGGGTATGGGTGACTTCTGGATGGAACTGCACGCCATAAAAACGTTTTTCATCGTTGGCCATGATGGCAAATGGACAAGTATCTGTGCTGGCAATGGTTGTAAAGCCATCAGGGATAGACGTCACTTTATCACCATGACTCATCCATACATCCAACAGTGGGTTGCCTGTTTCGCTCAGGGCATCCTGGATATCGCGGAACAGTTCACAATCATTCTTGATTTCAACCTGTGCATAACCAAATTCACGCTCATTCGAGCTGGAAACTTGTCCTCCCAATTGCGTAGACATGGTTTGCATGCCATAGCAGATCCCCAGTACCGGTACACCCGCATTGAAAACATATTCTGGGGCACGTGGGCTATCGTGCTCAGTGGTGCTTTCCGGCCCACCAGAAAGGATAATACCCTTCGGATTAAATTCACGGATTTGTTCTTCAGTGACATTCCATGTCCAAAGTTCACAATAAACACCGATTTCACGGATGCGGCGAGCAATAAGCTGGGTATATTGCGAGCCAAAATCAAGGATCAAAATGCGATGCTGATGGATATTAGTTGTCATTTGAGGTGAATTCCAAAAACAAGTGGCAATGAAAAAATAAAAAAAGTCAGTGGCCCAATAATGAGCCACTCTCAATAAATTACAGGCCTAAACGATAGTTTGGTGATTCTTTGGTGATCGTGACGTCATGAACGTGGCTTTCCTGAATGCCCGCACCACTGATACGAACGAATTCGGCTTTAGTTCTCAGTTCATCAATGGTTGCACAACCTGTCAGCCCCATGCAGGAGCGTAAACCACCCATTTGCTGGTGAACGATGCCCTTCAGCAGCCCTTTATACGCCACCCGGCCTTCGATACCTTCAGGAACCAGTTTGTCAGCCGCGTTATCAGACTGGAAGTAACGATCGGAAGATCCCTTGGACATCGCGCCCAACGAGCCCATACCGCGATAAGATTTGAACGAGCGGCCTTGGTAAAGCTCAATTTCACCTGGAGATTCGTCTGTCCCTGCCAGCATAGAGCCAACCATCACACATGATGCGCCTGCCGCAATCGCTTTGGCGATGTCGCCAGAGAAACGGATACCCCCGTCCGCAATAACCGGAATGCCCGTGCCTTCCAGGGCTTCAACTGCATCTGCAATTGCCGTGATTTGAGGAACACCCACACCAGTAACAATACGGGTTGTACAAATGGAACCAGGGCCGATACCCACTTTAACGGCGTTCACGCCCGCTTCCACCAGCGCCTTGGCGCCTTCGCCCGTTGCTACGTTACCGCCAATAATTTGCAGATCAGGGTACTTGGCGCGAGTCTCACGAATACGTTGCAACACCCCTTCAGAATGACCGTGGGAAGAGTCAATCAGCAGGATATCGACTCCCGCAGCAACCAGTGCATCGATACGCTCTTCATTACCGGAACCTGCACCCACCGCCGCACCAACCCGCAGGCGACCTTGTTCGTCTTTACATGCGTTTGGCTTACGTTCTGCTTTCTGGAAATCTTTTACTGTAATTAAGCCAAGCAGGTGGAAATGATCATCAACAACCAGCGCTTTTTCAACACGGTGTTCGTGCATTTTCTGCAACACAACTTCACGCGCTTCGCCTTCTTTTACCGTCACCAAACGTTCTTTCGGTGTCATCACCGCAGTCACCGGCTGTTCCAGATCAGTCACAAAACGCACATCACGACCCGTAATGATACCGACTAATTCGTTTTCTCCTGTTACCACGGGGTAACCGGCAAAACCATTACGTTTGGCCAATTCCTGGACTTCGCGCAGGGTCGTTTGTGGTGTCACAGTCACAGGATCGGTCACCACACCGCTTTCATGCTTCTTCACGCGGCTAACTTCTTCTGCCTGACGCTCGATTGACATATTTTTATGAATGAAGCCAATGCCCCCTTCTTGTGCCAGTGCGATAGCCAGTGAAGATTCCGTCACAGTATCCATCGCTGCAGAAAGCATAGGCATGTTCAGGCGAATGGTGGACGTTAATTGAGTGGATAAATCTGCGGTATTAGGCAAGACTGTTGAGTGGGCAGGAACTAACAATACATCGTCAAAGGTTAATGCTTCTTTTTTAATTCGTAACATGGGCAATATCTCACCAGGCTATGGAGCAATAAGAGGGATAAAATATTGCCGCGGCATTATACAGGCCGAAATCGGTTGCCTCCAGCATTTTTTGAAAAAAATTCTTGATTAGTCATATGATGAGATTAATATCAGTTAATTAAGTCATTGTTTTGAAATTTGATCTAGCTCACATGTCACTACCTATCAATACCGGAATTTTTTCTGTTAGCCGCCTAAATCAGACTGTTCGTCAGTTACTTGAACTGGAGATGGGCAGAATTTGGCTGTCTGCGGAAATATCCAATTTTTCTCAGCCATCGTCAGGGCATTGGTACTTCACATTAAAAGATGAACGGGCGCAAGTTCGTGCTGCCATGTTTCGAAGCCACAATCTGAGGGCAACATTTCGCCCACAAAATGGTCAACAGGTATTGGTTCGGGCGCAAATTACCCTGTATGAACCCAGGGGTGACTATCAACTGATTGTAGAAAGTATCCAGCCTGCCGGGGAGGGTTTGTTGCAACAGCAGTTTGAGATGTTGAAGCAAAAGCTCTCCACAGAAGGCTTGTTTGAACAAATTCATAAAAAACCGCTGCCCTCTCCTGCTAAACGGCTCGGTATCATCACTTCCACCAGTGGCGCAGCACTGCACGATATCCTGAATATCCTGAAACGCCGTGATCCTTCCTTACCCATTGTCATTTATCCTACGGCGGTTCAGGGAGCCGAGGCGCCATTACAGATTATCCGGGCAATCGAACTGGCAAATGCGCGACAAGAGTGTGATGTTTTGGTTGTCGGCCGTGGCGGAGGATCGCTGGAAGATTTATGGTGTTTCAATGACGAACAAGTTGCACGGTCAATATTCCAAAGCCGTATTCCCATTGTTAGTGCTGTCGGCCATGAAACGGATGTGACCATCGCGGATTTTGTCGCTGACTTACGTGCACCGACGCCTTCTGCGGCAGCAGAGTTAGTTAGCCGCAATCAAACCGAGTTATTGCGGCAAATACAATCCCTGCAACAACGTCTGGAAATGACAATGGATTATTTCTTTGCTCAAAAACAGCAAGAAATGGGTGTATTGCAGCACCGCCTCCAGCAGCAACGTCCTGATTTGCGATTGGCACGTCAGCAAAATCATTTGGCTGAGCTACGGCAAAAATTGATTGATAGTTTATTACGTTGTCTAAAACAGCATTCAATTTCATATGAAACGTTGAATCAACGTCTGTCACAAATCCATCCTGAACGAGAAATTCAGCGCTACAGCCAATCAATTCAGCAACTTGATTTTCGTTTGAAACAGGCCATTGAACGACAATTAGGGCGTTATCGGGAAAAATTTGCAGTTTCCTGTTCACGTATGGAGGCCGTTAGCCCGCTGGCAACATTGAGTCGCGGTTACAGTATCAGTGAAGTACCTGATGGAAAATTGTTAAAACAGGTTAAACAGGTAAAAGCCGGTGATATGCTGAAAACGCGATTACAGGATGGCTGGGTTGAGAGCCAGGTGACTCAGGTGAAAAAAATCAGCAAAAGAAAAAATTAAATTAGCGTGATAATTTTAGCCTAATAAAGGACTTACATTCAACTTTCCGCCTGTTCATCTTTTTTTTCATTTTATGAGTTGATGAACGGGATCTTTATTCTATACTTAATCACATAGAGTAACTATTTTGTTGGGTAACATTTTGATATGGCTTGATGAAATAGACAGAATAATAAAAGTGCAAATTATCCATAAAAATACACAAGTATATTCATGTATTGAATGGTACTGATTTATTTCACATTTAATTAATTGGTTATTTATCAAAAATATTATACACAGCCGACATTCCGCACCGCATTCGTAATTTATTGATTTAATTAAAATTAAATAATAGCATAAAATTTATGCGATTTATTTAAAATCAGTATATTACAGATATAGCTGCGGAATGACGGACACAACACGAAATATGCGAGGCTATTATGACAGAATCAACAACAGCAGAACAAGTCAAACTTCTTGATGAAAATATTTTGCAGGATATTAAAGACATTATTTCCAGCGCATCTAAATTAATAGATGGGATATTATATACGTTACGTGATAACAATGTTATTTCTGCGGAATCAGTGCAAATCGCAACCACCTGCATAGATGAATTGGTTAATGCTGTTTTAAAAATTTTAGACAAAATATTTAAAGTCAGCGAATAAATTGGCAACCACTCCAGTGTATTTTTTTGGAGTGGTTACTCTCACCTTTTATCTAAATTGTAAAGTTATCCAAAGATTAAATACCGAGGAAATTATGAAAGAGTCAACAAATGTAACTGTAAACTTTGCTATTAGTGAAAATGTATTAAAAGGTATCTCTGAATTTATCACCAATCTTTCTAAATTAATTAAAAAAATAATTAAATTACTGTCGGATTATGGAATTATTAATAAAAATATAATAAACAGATTAGATTCAGGTATAGATTTGATTATTTCAGGCATTAAGATGGCATTCAATTTGCCAGATACAGATACTCTAACAACACATTAATTATAAAACACTACTTTGTCATTTTAAAATTAATTGTTTAATTCATTTCCAAATAAATCATATTACATTTAATTTAAGGAGTGATTTATGAATGAATCAACTAGTGTAACAGAAAGTCATTTTATCAGTGATACATTAAAAAACGACCTTGAAAATATAGTTAAAAATTTTTGTTCAGTACTCAAAGGTATAATTAAACTGTTAGGTGATTTTGATGCTATATCTGATCCGCTTGTAAAGGGTATCATGGGTGCAATAGATTGGTTTTATGGTGTATTTCTCAACTTAATAGAGGACAATAATGATGAGTTGGGAATATGATAAATGTTTCGATTGTATAATAAGTTCCTGAAAAACCGGATAGCGGTGAGCTTTCACCGCTATCTGTACGGGATTATTTAAACACCATCAGAAGCGAATTTCTGCGCCCATGACGTAGGTTCGGCCGCGGGCTGTTTGGGTTTTAGCATCTTGTTCTCCTAAGAACGCCGATGAATTCATACGGTTCAATGCATCAGAATAGTTTCGGTTGGTGAGGTTTTGAACAGAAAATTTAACTAAAATATTTTTATTAATTTGATAATCGGAATATAAATCAATAATAGTCGGTACTTTGTTATCCTTTTTCATAGACGGTAGCATAGCACCATCCTCATTCAGTTCCATTGAAGGATCCTGGTGATAAGATTTTCCTGTATATTTTGCAATAGCACCAATACGTACTTTTTCATCAAATAAACGTACCCCCATATCCAGAGTAACATAACGCTCTGGCAATTGAGACGCAGGACTTGCACCAAAAATGACAGATGAGAGTGAAATGGGCTGCTCTGTTTTTTGCTGACTATATGCGAGTGTACTGTAGAATATACCTGCATCATAATTCATAAAAATTTCATAACCATACATAGTTACTGGGGTGAGGCTATTAGTATGAATGTAAAAATTAAAATTAGGATCGATCCCCGTCCAGTCTTCATCTGTCAATGTTCCATCATTTTTACACATTCTACCTTCTGCACAAAGCAAATAAGATTCATTGAGGATGTAATTTTTGATTTTAGTACGAAACATCGTAGCCTTAAGCCGGAATGAATCCTCTTCCACGATTAAGTTTGGATGGTAACTATTAAATCCAATTTGATAAGTATCCGCTTTTTCTCCTTTCAGGAATGGATTAATAGAACCGCCACTGTCATTGGTATAAAAAATTTCCTGGGCATTAGGCGCTCGCATTGTATGCGAATAACTTACAAACGGTTGAAATTCAGGAATAATTTCTGCCGACAATAAAATGCTTGGATTAAATCCACGTTCTTTTAGGTTTAATTGTGCTTCCCCTTGTGGAAAACAATTTACCCGCTCGTCACAAGCAGGTTTTAATCCTTTTACGCTGTAATCCAAATAATTCAACCCCAGCTCAGCAGTATAGATCCCATGTTCAATTTTTAACTTACTATAAATACTGTTAATATCTTGCTTACCATTTGGTGAAAAGGTATTATTTTCCTCTGTTGATTTATACTCCTCATCCAGATCTATACCTGTTTTTTTATTATATTTAGTCCTCATCAATTTACTACCAAGCGTAAATGAAAAATCAGTATCGGCATAACTAAATCTGCTCGTATTTTTAACATCAATGGTGTCAGATTTATTATTCGATTCACTTTTACCCAAGCCACTTAGGCTATTATCATTGAAACTTTGAATACCATTTGCCTTACTCAGCATAATTTTGGCATCAATTAACTCACTAAATGGCGTGTAATGATATTTCAAATAATAATCATAATTATCAACATGACGATGGTTAAATTTATTGTGATAAAGACGACCACTTAATTCCAGATCATGAAAATCATTAGGTTTAATGTTTAATTTCATCAATTGAGAATTTGGCTTTTGTTTAAATGTGTTGCTTGTACCAAACTCTTCACTACTGATGCCGTCTGCATTTCGATAATGCGCTTCAATATTGTGCCCACTGAATGCGAATAGGGCGCCCAAGGAACCTTCCGGGCTGAATGCCTGGGTTTTTCCAGCAACAGCCATCATGCCACTTCGACCGATGCCATTGTTTCCATATGTCCATTTAGTCCGGACTCCCAGATTATTGCCCTCAAGTACGACATCATCAACACCAATAGTACGGAAATTGGCACTTCCTACTAAGGCATTGATGGAATCAGCGTCGTCAGCTTGCCCTCTGGCAATATCAACCCGGACAATAAAATTAGGATCAACCAAAGCACCAAACTGGTTATAAGGCTGACCTCCATGCGCGAATTCACTGGGCGCCGTACCATAAAAGGTCTGGCTAACACCATCCACCATCATATTGACGCGACCAAAACCACTTAATCCACGAATATTAACACTGACGACCCCCTGCCCCTGACTGGTATCCATCTGGGTATAAGTTCCTGGCAAGCTGCGTAATATGCTATCTACGGATTCTAATTTATGATCTTCCCCCACGGAACTATAAGCGCCAGGTTTCTCCATCGCTTCAATCTGGGGAGAATTATGACTATCCTGAGAGCCTGATATTTTCAGGCTGCTAAATCGTATGACCTTTTCTTTTTTATTGTCATTTTCAGCATAAGCGATGCCCTGAAGCCCAATCAGCATTACGCTGGCTCCAGCTATTTTTGCCACAGTTTTCATGAATATATTATCCTAAATTGAAGAATATTGATTGCTGCTCACATTGCTTCACAAATTTGCATAATAAAATACCCATGACGCTGATAGAAATTATCAGCGCCTGAGTAATAATGAGATATTTTTTATTAATCCTTTAATTCTGGGAAATAGGTCTTAGCGTCATCTAACATTAATAGGAAACTATAATCAGAGGCAATATCATTCAGGCGATTAAAACGCCCTGGTTTTCCGCCATGACCGGTATCCATATTAGTCTCTAACAATAACAGGCTGTCACCTTGTTTCATTTCCCTTAATTTTGCGACCCATTTTGCTGGCTCCCAATATTGCACTTGGGAATCATGTAAACCTGTTGTGACCAACAAATGAGGGTAACGCTGATGTTGGATATTGTCATAAGGGCTATAGGATTTCATACGGAAGTAATCTTCTTGGTTATTTGGATTACCCCACTCTTCATATTCACCGGTTGTCAACGGAATAGAGGGATCGAGCATGGTTGTCAAAACATCGACAAAAGGTACTTTTGCAATCACACCACGGTATAATTCCGGTGCCTGATTAATAACCGTCCCCATTAATAAACCGCCCGCACTGCCACCTTCGGCATAAACACGCTTGCTATTGCCATAACCATCGGCAACCAAGCTCTTGGTTGCATCAATAAAATCGTGGAAGCTGTTTAGCTTATTTTTGAGTTTACCCTGTAAATACCAGTTCTTGCCTAAATCGCCACCACCACGGACGTGCACCAGGGCATAGACAAAGCCACGATCCAGCAAGCTCAGCAAGGCAGAACTAAAATAAGGGTCCATACTGATACCGTAAGAACCATAACCATAAATCAGGATCGGGTTCTCACCTTTTTTGAACAAAGCGTGACGGTATACCAAAGAAACAGGCACCTCCACGCCATCACGGGCTTTGACCCAGATACGCTGGCTTGCATAGTTTTCTTTGTTGAATCCTTTTACTTCCTGTTGCTTTAACAATTCACTCTCACCTGTTTGCATATTCCACTGGAATACTGAACTGGGTGTTGTCATGGATGAGTAGCTATAGCGCAAGAAATGGGTATCGGGTTCTGGGTTATAGCCCAATGATGCCATATAAGCCGGATCATCAAATTGGACACGTTTCTCCTGCCGGGTTTTCCACTCAATCTGGCGGATCGACGACAATCCTTTTGTGCGTTCCTGTATAACCAACCCATTATTGAACAGGGCAAAATTTTCCAGATCGGTATTTTCCTGTGGTGCAATCACCGTTTCCCAAGATTTATTAATGGCATCTGTCTGATATAGGCCAAATAATGGATGCTCATGATTAGAACGGATGTAGAATTGGCCACGGAAATGGTCCAGATCATATTCACGATCCGTCTGGCGGGCAGAAAAAACCTGCGGTTCTGATTGTGGGTTGTTAGCGTCAATCAGTCGATATTCCGAGCTCGAATAGCTCGTACTTGATATCAAAATATAATCAAGTGAGGTGCTCTCCGAAATTGACAAGTAAAAGCGCTCATCATCTTCCTGATAGACCATCTGATCTTGCCGGCTATCAGTACCATATTGGTGGCGGACTAGCTGATAAGGCAACAATGTTTGTTGCTCCCTGCGCACATAAAACAGTGTCTTGCCATCATTTGCCCACACAATGTTGCCAGACGTGTTTTCTATCACATTATTCTGCCAGTCGGTATCGCCGAAATTTTTAAACGAGATCTTGTAGTTACGGCGCCCGTGGGTATCTTCTGCCAAAGCGATACGCGTGTTATCCAATGAAACCGCAAAGCCACCAATTTGATAAAATTTATGACTCTTTGCCCGCTCATTACCGTCAACCATCACCTGCCAATCGGTTGAATTATCGACCGGCTTGCGCTGATAAATAGGAAAATCCTTACCTGCCTCATAAACGGTACGATAAATATAGCCATTATAGGTATAAGGAACTGACTGATCGTCTTTCCTCATTCTGTCAGTCATTTCTTGATAGAGGGTTTCTCGCAATGCCTGGCCTGATTTCAGCATCTGCCCGGCATATTGATTCTCAGCCTTTAAGTAATCAATAACGTTTTTATCCTGACGGTTGTCATCACGCAGCCAGTAATAATCATCAACACGCACATCGCCATGGATTTCCATTTTATGTGGCTGTTTTGCGGCCATAGGTAGCACCCTATTTTCCTCCATTGCCGTAGTAGCAAAACTGTGGCCCAATAAACTACCACCGAGCAACAGACCAAGCACCCCTCTTTTACTGCCCCTCGTATTACCGCAAGCGATCCTTTTTTTATGCCGCCTTTTTGTATCTGCTGAAAATACCGTCTTATGTTGTGACATGCCATCAACCTTGTATTTTTATTGAGATAAATAAAAATCTATCGGCAGTTCAACTGTAATACTGCCGTGAGTTAAAATGTCTAAAGGTGGCTTAGGCAGAGGCTGTGCCCTTTCCAATACCCTCTTTGCTTCCCTGTCTAACGAGTTAGTCCCTGAACGACGGGTTAATTCACTGTTAATCACGATACCCGATTGGTTAACCATAAATTTCACCATTGGTCGCCCTGTTCGTCTTCTTCTCTGGGCATCTTCTGGATATTTTTTATAACGGTTCAAATGTCCGGTCACTTCGGCCTGCCAAACGGCTTTGGCATCAGCAATGGCTTCAGAATTACTTTCATAGGATGCCGCGGTACGGGTGGTCACATTATTCGCTGTTGCACTACTGGTCGTTGGCGCGGCACTGCTGTGGGATTTTTCACTTTCTTGCTCTTTTGCTTTCACGCGCTTAACAGGCTGTGTTTTCTTCGGTGCATCTTGTTTTTTCTTGTTTTTCTTCTGCTTATCCACTAAAAGCAGGGCATTTTCATTTATATCCAATTTAGGCATGTTAATGTGGTCAACTTTGCTTTCCTGCTGCTGACTGGCAACAGAAAGTTGTTGTTCAATGCCAATGGGTTGTATTTGTATTTTATATCGCGCTTCTGTCTGCGTTGACAGTTCTACCATCACCGCTGGCGGAGGAAGAAATTCCTCAATATCCATCTCTTCTGGTTTATAGATCAGCCATCCTACGAACAAAACATGCAGTGTGATCGCGGCGAGAAAGGATTTTGTCACATGACTCGTGTGAGCATTTTGATACGTGGTATACGTCAACATTTCTTATAGCACATTATGTCAATAATCAATGGGTCGTGAATGATAATCAATTCAATACATAAATGAAAACTATTTTTATTTGTTAATTAGTCACATCCTGATGATAGTTACCACTATTTGGTTAAGTTTTCGCTCACTTTAGGCGTAAACCAGACAAAATCAGCATATTCGTGATTTAACAAAACGCCCTCTTCTGCAATGACAACAACAGCTATTTTTTCATTTGGCGCTATTTTTTTGATATGTTGAGGAACCCCCATGGTTTTTACCGCGTGATATCCCCCAACAAAGAGTAAAGCAGGCGATGGTGCCTTAAGCAGTTGCTCTGCCATCCGTTGATCTCGCATTTGCTGGATCTTGGTCATGCCGGAAAGAAGTTGGGCTGCTATATTTCCACCGTGGGAATTTTTAATGGTCGCTTCAATAAGTTTTTTGACATCATCAGAAACAAATGAATTTTTATCTTCAATAGTGTGATTTTTATACGCCTGGTCAATTTCGCTGCGATCCAGATTGGCGGCCAACAGCGGATAAGGCGCCCTCATCAGTTCCATAACCAAATCACCATACCATTTCCACGGCCAACCTGCTTGCCATGCCAATAAGTGCTGGACCCGCTCTTCCCTGACGATCGGATTGCCCTGTAACCAACTTTTCACTTTATTCACTTTTTCTTGCTGGTTTGGGTTAATCATTTCCAGTAATACGGAACCGTGGGAACGTTTTTGCCCAAGTTGTTGAACTAGCCATAACTCGATTTGGTGATGGTAAGGATTGTCATGTTTTTCACCCACAATGACACGAGGGTAATTGGCCAATTGTTCCAGCAACTGATCTGGCGTGATGGCTTTGCCTGTTGTCATATCAAGCACCACACCAGGACGCACTAACTCACTGGGGAGCGTTTGGAATACCACCTGAGGGCTATTTTGGGCACCGTTTGGCATTGCGGAACATCCGGCGAGAACACAACTGCCAAGCAAGAGGGAACAGGCCCAATAAGTTGATTTTGTACGGGTAGATGTTTGCATTGTGATTGATCATCAAAAGAAAAATTGCCCGCATATTATAGATAATGAGAATTATTTACAAATAAAAAGCCCTGCTAAGCATAATCTTAGCAGGGCAGTGTTTATGCTTTTATTCCACATTCACGAATGGGATAAAGGCACGGAAAAACGTTCGTTATAACGGGTTTGTTTGTGCTTCAACCACCGCTAACGCCACCATATTCACGATACGACGTACAGATGCAATCGGGGTCAGAATATGAACAGGCTTCGCAACCCCCATCAGGACGGGGCCAACGGTTACGCCTTCTGAACTGGTGACGCGCAGCAGGTTATAGCTGATACGAGCCGCTTCCATGCTCGGCATAATCAACAGGTTTGCTGAACCTTTTAGCGGACTATCCGGCATGATATCGCGGCGGATACTTTCCACCAGCGCCGCATCGCCGTGCATTTCACCGTCAATTTCAAGGGATGGTGCCATTTGCTGGACTAATTCCAGTGTCTTGCGCATTTTTCGCGCAGAATCACAATCAGAAGAGCCAAAACTTGAACGTGATAACAGGGCGACTTTCGGCTCAATACCAAAACGACGAACTGTTTCAGCCGCCATCAGTGTGATCTCTGCCAACTCTTCCGGGCTGGGATCTTCATTGACATAAGTATCGGCAATAAAAGTATTTCCCGTCGGTAACATCAAGGCATTCATGGCGCCCGCAGTATGCACTCCCTGACGGAAGCCAAAGACATCCTTCACCACCTGATAATGTTCACTATAGCCACCCACCGTGCCACAAATCAGACCATCCGCTTCGCCACGATGTACCATGATGGCACCTATCAGCGTTGGGTTACCAATCACGGCCCGACGTGCTTGCTCTTGCGAAACACCACGGCGTTTCATCATTTGATAATATTCTTGCCAATATTCTTTGAAACGTGGGTCATTTTCGTTATTCACCACTTCAAAGTCTTTACCGGCTTCGATATGCAGCCCCTGCTTTTTAATTCGCATTTCAATAACGCTCGGACGGCCAATCAGCACAGGGAATGCCAGCCCAAGGGAGACAAGTTCTTGTGTCGCATGCAGGACCCGAATATCTTCCCCTTCCGCTAATACAATGCGTTTCTTCTCTTTTTTCGCCTGGGAAAAGATGGGTTTCATGAATAGGTTGGTTTTATAGACAAACTCATTGAGTTTCTCAATATATGCCCCGAAATCGGTAATAGGTCGGGTCGCCACACCTGATGCCATGGCGGCTTTCGCGACGGCCGGTGCAATTTTTACAATCAGACGAGGATCAAACGGTTTCGGAATAATGTAATCAGGGCCAAAGAACAGATCCTGATCGCCATAAGCAGAAGCCACTTCCTGACTTTGTTCAGCCAAAGCAAGATCAGCAATGGCACGCACACAGGCAAGTTTCATCTCTTCATTGATGGTCGTTGCCCCAACATCCAATGCGCCGCGGAAAATGAATGGGAAACAGAGAACGTTATTCACCTGATTAGGGAAGTCAGAGCGGCCAGTACAAATAATGGCATCAGGACGTACGGCTTTTGCCAACGGCGGTAAAATTTCTGGCTCAGGATTGGCCAAGGCCATAATGAGCGGGTTTTTTGCCATGGTTTTCACCATGTCTTGTGTCAACACGCCTGGCCCGGAACAACCGAGGAAAATATCGGCATCCGGGATCACCTCTGCCAATGTACGACTGCCATTATCCTCAACCGCATAATCCGCCTTGGTTTTTTCCATGTTCTCTTCGCGGCCACGATAGATAACCCCTTTTGAGTCACAGACGACAATATTTTCACGCCTTAAACCCAATGCGACTAACAGGTTCATACAGGCAATTGAAGCCGCCCCTGCCCCTGATACCACCATACGCACTTGATCAATATCTTTGTTAACCACCCGCAATCCATTTAACACCGCAGCGGTACAGATAATCGCCGTGCCATGTTGATCATCGTGGAATACCGGAATTTTCATGCGTTCACGCAGTTTCTGCTCAATGTAGAAACACTCTGGTGCTTTGATATCTTCAAGGTTGATACCACCGAAAGTAGGCTCCAAAGCCGCAATAATATCAATCAATTTATCAGGATCAGATTCATCCACTTCGATATCAAAGACATCAATGCCTGAGAATTTTTTGAACAAAACCCCTTTGCCTTCCATAACCGGTTTGCCGGCTAATGCACCGATATTTCCCAACCCTAAGACCGCGCTGCCGTTGGAGATAACCGCAACAAGATTACCACGTGCAGTGTATTTATAGGCCGCCAAAGGATCTTTTGCGATTTCAAGACAAGGCGCAGCAACGCCTGGTGAGTATGCCAGTGCCAAATCACGCTGCGTTGCGAGTGGCTTGGTGGGTGTAACCGTAATTTTTCCCGGTTGTGGAAACTCATGAAAATCAAGAGCACTCTGTTTTAATTTTTCATCCATCATCAAATCCTTTACGCGTCATGTCTTTGTGAAAATTGTTCCAGTATAATAGTTACGGAAGGTTAAATCATGATGCCGGCAACATTTTGTTCATAACCTTTGAAATCAAGGGGCAAAAAACAAACAAACAATGACCTTGTGTTAATCAATATTATATCGATATTATTCCAAAGATACCCATATGGAGGTATTTTTTCTTCAATTAATAACCTGATAAATTAATTAAAGATATATTTTTAAATTAATATTTAAAATAAGTTTACAAAAACAAAACTTAATCTATAAAATATTCATCCAAATTTATATGGAAAATTATTGGCAATTAAGGAAACACATTCTCTTATGAAAGTGAATTTTGTTTCACCTAAGTGGTTAAACCTGTTTGCGCCATTTCTATTTTTATATCAGGATATATTTCCAGAATCTCATTAGCGATGATTCAATATACTCCATAAAAATCACACAGCAATTTAACATAAAGCAGAAAACCTGCCTTTTATGTTTTATTAAACATAAATCTGCATTTCTATATGGGAGAAGAATATGCATAATCATTCAGTCATGATAGTCGATGATCATCCTATCATTCGTCACGGCTTAAAAGGGTTGATTGAATTGGAACGAGAACTCATTGTGACTGCCGAAACTGACAATGGTGAAGATGCAATTAATATCGCCTGCCAAATAAAACCCGATATTATTCTGATGGATTTGAAAATCCATGGCCTTCCAGGGATTGATACCATTAAATCCCTCCGTCGCAAGGGACTTGACTCCTATATCCTGGTACTCTCCGATTCCGATCACAGAAGTGATATTTACGATGCTGTTGATGCGGGTGCGAATGGTTATTTATTAAAAGATATCGAACTCACTTCTCTATTGAACAACATAAAAAAAGCCACTGATGGTCATGCCGTGTTTAGTGAAAAAGTCCACCAATATTTATCCACTCGCCATCTTTATGTTGATCCGTTATCAAAATTAACCAAACGTGAATTAGATGTTTTAAAAGAAATTGCAGAAGGGATGACAAATAAAGAAATTGCTGACTTCCTTTTTATTTCGGAAGAGACAGTGAAAGTGCATACCCGTAACTTATTGAAAAAACTTAAATCTCGTTCCCGCCTCGAAGCCACTATCATCTACCTAAAACAGAGAAAGACAGCGTTCATTTAGCATTGGATTCTTTTTTCATCGTCTCAATATGCAACACAATTTCCCTTAGTCTCACCGATGGGGAAATTGTGGGTTATCAAGGAAGATAACTTAATTAGGGTGAAATTAATTTCGTATATAATAAATAAGGATATTATTTATAAATTTATTATATAAAATGCATCTATACGCATTAAACTTCAAGTTGCAATTTACAACACGATATGAAACCTGATTTCTCCCCGCGAAGCGGGGAGATATAAGACGCATCTTGAAAGGTAACGGGTATAGCAACCACGCGTCATCTGGATAAAATAGCTCATTTCCCGCATTATGTCGGATATGTTAAACAAGACAAAACCAAGGCTCTTATCATGTCAGATATCCTTTATCACAAAGTATCCACTCTCTACGGTATCAAAAACTGCGACACCATAAAAAAGGCGCGTCGCTGGTTGGAAGATCACGGTATTCCTTATCAGTTTCATGATTATCGGGTTGATGGATTATCCCCTGAACGACTCCAATCATTTATTGAACAAGTTGGCTGGGAAGCCCTCCTAAATACCCGTGGTACAACGTGGCGCAAATTGCCTGACGAGCAAAAAGCAACCATCAATAATGCAGAAGCGGCCAAGGTATTGATGCTGGAGCATCCCTCGATCATAAAACGCCCTCTCTTAGTCTCAAGCATCGCTGATTCAAAAAGCAGTGAGACAGCAACAGGAAAGTATTTACTCGGTTTTAAGGCGGAACAGTATCAACAATTTTTTTCGCATGACTAGAGAAGGGAAACATCATGACTTGTCCAGTAATTGACCTTGCTCAACAGTTAATCAAGCGACATTCTGTCAGCCCAGATGATCAAGGTTGTCAGGAACTGCTTATCCAGCGCCTGCGAAACATTGGCTTCACAATAGAACGCATGCCTTTTGGCGATACCCTGAATTTCTGGGCTTATCGTGGAACCGGGGTCACTTTTGCCCTTGCCGGACATACCGATGTCGTCCCTGCCGGCGATATTTCACAATGGCAAACGCCCCCTTTTGAACCCTCTCTCCGTGATGGCATGCTGTATGGCCGTGGTGCCGCGGATATGAAAGGCTCTCTGGCTGCAATGGTTGTTGCGGCTGAACGTTTTGTCGCAGAACATCCTGAACATAAAGGCCGTCTGGCTTTTCTGATCACCTCCGATGAAGAGGCCAAGGCGACCAATGGCACGGTGAAAGTAGTTGAGGCGTTAATGTCTCGTCAGGAGCGTTTGGATTACTGCCTGGTAGGGGAGCCATCCAGCCAGACATGCCTTGGGGATATGATCAAAAACGGGCGACGGGGTTCCCTGACGGCCAGCTTAACGCTTTTTGGCACCCAAGGGCATGTTGCCTATCCACAGTTGGCAGATAACCCTATCCATCGCTCAGTGCCTTTCCTGCAAGAACTCATCAATACTCAGTGGGATAACGGTAATGAATTTTTCCCTGCCACCAGTATGCAAATCGCTAATATTCAGGCGGGAACCGGCAGTAATAACGTTATTCCGGGTAAGCTGTGGGTTCAATTTAATTTCCGTTTCAGCACCGAACTGACAGATAGCGAGATCCGCCAACAGGTTGAAGATATGCTGAAAAAACATCACCTCAAATATGAGATTGACTGGTGGTTATCAGGCCAACCTTTCCTGACCTGCAAGGGTGATCTTGTTGATGCTGTGGTTGAATCGATTGAACACTATTGTGGCTATCAGCCAGCGCTATCAACGAGTGGCGGTACATCAGATGGGCGTTTTATCGCCAAGATGGGCGCTCAGGTTGTGGAATTGGGACCCATTAATGCCACCATCCATAAAATAAATGAATGTGTCAAGGTGTCTGATTTACAAAAATTGAGCCTGATTTATCAACGTATCATGGAGCAATTAATCAAATGATGACACCTGAAACTTTGACCGGCCTGTCCACCGATCATTTAGTGACCCTTAGTGGCAACCACCGCTTGCAGTTTAATGCCACCAAAGCGTTTCTTGCCATGCAAAAAGAAGCAGCCAAAGCAGGCTTTAAGCTACAACCTGCCAGCTCGTTCCGCGATTTCACGCGCCAACAAACTATCTGGAATGAGAAGTTTCGTGGTCAACGTCCCGTGTTGGATGATAATAGCCAGCCCCTTGATATTTCGAAAATGAGCGAAGGGGAACGTTGTGAAGCCATTCTCCGCTGGTCAGCCCTGCCAGGGGCAAGCCGCCATCATTGGGGAACGGAGCTGGATATTTATGACCCCTTTCTGCTTCCAGAGGGGAAAAAATTGCAGCTAGAGCCGTGGGAGTATGAAAACGGAGGGTATTTTGAACCATTAACCCATTGGCTGACAGAAAATATGTCTCTCTATGATTTCTACCGCCCCTTTACGCGCCATGACGCTGGCGTCGCTTATGAGCCGTGGCATATCAGCTATTGGCCCTTATCCCATGAAGCCGAAAATTTATTCAATGAACAACTCCTGTTAAATACCTGGAAAGATCGTGATATTGCCGGCATCGGCTGGTTAAAAATCAATCTATCTTATATAGTTGAAAAATATATCAGGATAATAAGCTAAGAAGACCATCATGACAGTTCAGCAAACTAGCGGGTTATGCATACTCATTGATTCACAGAAATGACACATTAGGCTCCCAAGCCTCATAGAAGAGGCTCTTAACATTCTGAGGAAAATACCATGCAATGGTTGATAGATTATTGGTGGATTGTACTGCTGGTGCTCATCGGTATTATTGTGAATGCGGTAAAAGCACTCAGTCGCGTCGATAAAAAAACTTTCTTAGAAGATAAACCCGAATTGCCTCCACACCGAGATTTTAACGCTCAATGGGATGAGGATGAGGATGATTGGCCGCAGCAGGATCGCAAGAAATAACCCAATCTTTCCAGTGTCTGGCAAGCATTTTATCTATGCTTGCCAATGCACCTGCGGTTTCTTCCCGCCAATGTTCCAATAATGCCTTTCGGCCACTCAGCGATAAGTCACGGACGCATTGTTCGACACTTAACCGCTGTTGAAGATGCTTTCTCAACGCAGGCAAAGCTAAGTTGCTCTCCAGCAATAGCCTTTGCAATGCAAAATAAGATGCTGACAGGGGGCGATGGGCAAATGCAAACCCGGCCAACTCCTGCCAATCGCTGTCGTTGAGCCGTTCGTCATTATCATGCTCAACGGGCAAGGTAAAGCCGAGTAACGATCCCAATTCACGAGCGTCTCTGGATAATCGCTGTTGCGCGGATTGGGTAAACTGTTCCCCCTGTTCACTCAAAGGCAAGACAGCCATCGCGGCATAGCAACCACTACTCGCTTCCCGGTGGCTACCCATTCTCACCAGACGAAAACCACACTTTTGCCAAAGAGCCCACAGCTCAGCGGTATAACCAAAACTGACAGAGAGGAAATCCAGCTTTTGCTGACTGGCTGCCTGACATTGCTGGGTTATCAAATGTCGTGCGATACCACAACGGCGATACTGAGCCTGCACGGCAATGCGGCTGATCCGCTGTGATCGCAAGGTTGCAGCCTGCGGAAAACCGCTATGTGCCGCCAGGGATTGAGCCACCAAATTTCCCCTTGGCCGCCGACGCCCCGCCCAGATCTCATGCGCCAATGTCTGTGACAATCCCCCTTCGTCCACCATCCACAAAGCGCCAACCAATTGGCGCTTATGCGCTGAAAAACGGGCAAGGGCGGCCAGAAATGTCATTCCGTTACCATCCATTAATCGCCGCAGGTCAAGGGGTGATGTGCGGTAATGGGCACTGGTTAATAAACCATAAAATTGGCGCAATAATGTGGGATGTTGTAACCATTCAGGCTGATAGATCGGGTGAACATGCAATTTTTCTGCGCTGAATCGCGTGCCATCAACGGGCTGTTGATCGTCGAATAACAGGGCGCTATCCAGCCATGCTTCCAAGGGATCATTTTCAGCCCAGCGCATAGGCGTTTTCAATTCACGAATATGGCAACCAGGCAATTTAGCACAAAGTTTCAACAAAAAACCGCGTCCCGTGCCCTCGTAACCCTGAACGGTTGAAATCAATAATACCCGTGGGAAATGGCGGATCAATTCCGCTAATTGTGATGTAGGGATCGCCGCGGCTTCGTCAATCAATAGCCAATCAGCATCACTGTTATTTTCCCGCTGACCTTCTTTCGCCCGACAATATTTCAATAAATTGTCCACCGCCCAAAAAGGCGTTTCGTGTTCTAAAGATTGTTGTCCAGCAAAATCGGGCATGCCAGCGTAACGTCGGATCACTTCTGTGGTTATTTTGGCAGGGGCACATAACCAACATTGGCCTTGCCAATATCGCACTAACATGCCTGCCAGAGCCGATTTTCCCCTGCCTCGCGGTGCAGTGATCACCCAGACACCGTGTGTCGCCTGTAACAACTCGTCAAGAATGGATTGCTGGCTTGCTATTGGGTTGCCATCAGGCCTCTGCCATGCCCCAGTTTCAGGTAACAGGGACATTCGGGATATCTGAAAAGGGATCTCCTGACGCCATAATAAGACTTCAGGGAACGCAAGGACTTGCTGCTGAATATGGCGAATAAAATTCGGCGTCGAAATAACACCAGCCGATTCATTCCAGCGCAAACTATCTTCATCAGGCTGTTCTGGCCATTGTGTCCAGGCGGGTACGCACATCACCAACCAGCTTCCCGCTTTTAGCGTGCCAGCCAGTATTGCCAATGCTTCCGCATTAAATCCTTGAGTGGCATCAAAAACACCATGCAAGAATTCACGTCCCAGTAAGCGGACGGCTTTTGTTGGATCAACCGCACCGGATAAGTGAGCGGAAACCGTAAGCCAATCCCCCTGAAACTGTTTTGCTAGCTGATTAACAATCGATTCACTCCATTGCGGCTCACCACTCAAAACGACCAAACGGCGTTGTCCCTGCTGTTGCATCTGTGTCTGCAACATTGTCCACGCACTAATAGTTACCCGCACCGTCATGACTTACCAATCATGAGCGATAAAAGACCAGCAGCAATCAGGGGGCCGACAGGAACGCCCCTAAACAGAGCCACACCTAACACCGTGCCGACCAGTAATCCAGCCACGGTAGAAGGCTGGCTAGACATTAAAGTCACACCACGGCTTCCCAACCACGACACCATGACGCCAACAGCAATGGCTAACAGTGATTTCCAATTTAAGAAAGAACCAAGAATTTCCTGCGCTGAGATTTTTCCGCTTGCGATAGGTGCCATGACTCCTACAGTCAGAATCAGGATACCTATCGTTAAGCCATATTTTTCCAACCAAGGGAAAAACTGATTCAATGGCGTGATACGAACAACCAGCAGAAATAACATGGCAAGTGTCACTGTTATGTTATGACTAATGATGCCAAGCCCTGCAAGCACGAGCAAAATAAGTAAAGTGGGATCGATATGGCTCATGAGTTTTTATTTCCTGTAAACCTCGATAGGACAATGTTTGATTTTTTATGTCAGGCAGCATAAATTCTGGCACGGACAAGATGATAACTTAAAATTTTTGTACTTAATCAAAAATATTTATAAAGTACCATCCCAAGATTGGCTAAATAGCGTAGCGACTGGCAATTTGTTAACCCTCTTGCTTTAAGCAATCACATCGATAAATAATTACTCACACAAATCAAGACACAACGTTGTTTCTTGATAGTGTAATCTTTAAACACCAACATTTTTATTAAGGCGAATGCAGAAAGATTGTAAGAAGTGCCTTGCAGCTCAGATGCGTTCATATAAACGATATGAAAAAATTAACCTCCTCCATAATAATCTGTCTCTCATTAGCGGGTTGTACCACTCAATGGGTACCCGCAACGAGTAATCCTGTTCCTTTCAGTGAAGCTACTGCTGAATGCCATCTGTCAGCATCAAGTTTATTTCCTGTAAAAAACGAAGTCGCCCAACGATCACAGATAAAAACAGTGCGGCAACCTTGCGTGAATGGTGTCCAATGTGGAAAAGACGGTTATTACTACCAAAGTATTCCCATGACTGAAAGTTACGTGATAGATGTTAATCAGGATTCCAGAAGTGGGTTTTATTACAACTGCATGCAACAAAAAGGCTGGAAACAACAAACCAAGTCCCTGCTCTAAACTAAAATTGACTTAATATGTCCACCAGAGACAGGATGCCCTTTTATCATCGGGCATCCTGCTATTTTACCTGATACTTTTCAGGTAATCGTTTGCGTCGTTAATCCAAAATAACGCCAATACGACGTGCTACTTCCTCATACGCTTCGATCAAGCCACCAAGACTTTGGCGAAAACGATCTTTATCCATTTTATCCATCGTCTGCTTATCCCATAAGCGGCTACCATCCGGTGAAAATTCATCGCCCAATATGACCTGCCCCTTAAATAAACCAAACTCTAATTTAAAATCCACCAGAATCAGGCCCGCATCATCAAACAGTTTGCTCAATACTTCATTGGCCTTGTAGCTCAGACGCTTCATTTCAGATAAATGCGCTTTGCTCACCCACCCGAATGTTTCACAGTAGGATTCATTGACCATAGGATCGTGTTTGGCATCATCTTTCAGAAACAGGTCAAACAGTGGCGGGTTAAGCACTATTCCCTCTTCCACCCCCAGTCGCTTAACAAGGGAACCTGCGGCACGGTTACGAATAACGCACTCAACAGGCACCATATCCAGTTTTTTCACCAAGGATTCATTATCTGATAACAGTCGCTCCATTTGCGTCGGAATGCCCGCCTCTTCCAGTTTGCTCATAATGAAATGATTGAATTTATTATTCACCATTCCCTTGCGGTCGAACTGTTCAATGCGTTCACCATCCAATGCTGATGTATCATTACGGAATTCCAGCACAAGTAAATCAGGATTATCAGTGGCATACACTGTTTTTGCCTTTCCACGATACAACTCAGCTTTTTTCTGCATCTTACACTCCAGAAATATGACGTCTTTAAACGTAACTAATTAAACAAAAAACTCAGCCAAAATATAAAGGGGCCTTAGGCCCCTTTATAGATTATTTCTCTTTGGATTGACTAAATGCGGCTTCTAGCGCAGCCACCATTTGATCATTTTCAGATTGGGTCAATGGCTTACCATTGTCACTGATAAATTGCAGGCTGCTTCGGTTATCCAAATCCCCCACCTGTAACTTATAATTTCCTCCGCGGATCGACGGCGCTTCCACTCCCAGCGCTTTCCAATCAGAGGCACTGCGTTCTCCATAAGTCACTTCTATCGCTCCGGTGGAACGAGTGCGATCCGTGACTTTCATGCCTATGCTTTCCAACGCGTATGGCAATCTGTTCCAGACTATGTTATAGGGTGCACGCACGATAATTTGCGGCAACCCGGTATTATCACTACCGCTTTGTACAGATAATGGCCCTGAATTTTTAGCACCGCTCAGGCCCGCGGTTTCTTGTTGCCGGCTTAAGTCACTCGCCAATTTATTCAGCATCACTATATTGTAACGCCGGATTTGTACCGGATCGGTAATTTCCTTGTCTGCCTGTTTCAAACCTTCATTTGCGACAGATAGCGCGATTTGGTAATCCTGTTTGGTGACTGAAATGCGGTAACGCCCCTGATAAGGAACATTTTCATCTGCCCGTTGCCAGGTAATCCAATCAGTCGTCAAGGTTTGTGCAGCGTCATCTTTATGGCTGATTTTATACCCGTCTTCCGCCAGCACCTTGTTTACCTGCGACCATAAATTGTTGTATTCAGGAGTGTTTTCAAGCAACAACTTACTGCTGTTAGCACTATTTTCAACGCGGGAACCTGTCAATAATGCAAGAGCTTGCAATGGAGGACGTATATCCAAATCTTTACCCACAGTCCCTGCTGCATCCAGTGTCGGAATATTGTACTCACCATTTTGCAACGGCAATATCATTCCCGCAGGAACGTTTAACAGTTTCAGTGGAGGCGCGTCAAGATAGGATTGATCCCCGCTTACCTGACGTTTATAGCGCTGATCGCTGGAGCAGGCAGCTAAAAAAACCACCAATGACAGACCAGCAACTTTCATGACCTTCGATTTTTGCAATAATGTTGCCATTAAAATTCCCTAAATATTTACAGTAATCCAGCTACTTTCAAGGCCCTGCCAACTGGAATTTGCCCTTCTTGCGTTAACGGAACCATGGGTAAACGCAATGTATCATCGGCAATCAACCCCAATTGGCGACAAGCCCACTTCACTGGCGTCGGGCTAGGTTCAACAAATAATTGATGATGCAATTCCATCAGTTGGTTATTCAGGTCACGAGCTGGCAAAAATTCACCTTGCTTAGACAATTCACACACCCGTGCCATTTCTGCTGCCGCAACATTTGCAGTGACAGAAATAACGCCCTTACCACCAAGCTGCATAAAGTCGACAAAACTTGCATCATCACCACTCAGGAGAATGAAATTTTCATCACTAACCAATTCTTGGATCTGACTAACACGACTTAAGTTCCCCGTCGCTTCCTTAAGTGCAACAATATTTTTCAGTTTCGCCAAGCGAGCAACGGTCGGCGGCAATAAATCACATCCGGTACGAGATGGCACATTATACAGAATTTGTGGTAAGTCAGTATTCTCAGCTATTGCCTTATAGTGCAAATATAAACCTTCCTGTGAGGGTCTATTATAATAAGGTGTGACTGACAGGCAACCCACAACACCGGTGTTTTCGAAACGGTTAGTCAGAGAGATGGCTTCTGCTGTAGCATTTGCCCCTGTTCCTGCAATCACCGGAATACGCCCATCAGCGATTTCCAGCGTTGTCAGTACAACATCAACGTGTTCGTCATGGTTAAGTGTTGCACACTCGCCCGTTGTTCCAACAGACACAATCGCAGATGTACCACTGGCGATATGATAATCAACTAATTTCCTCAAACTGGCCTTATCAATCTGACCTGCGGAGTCCATCGGTGTTATCAATGCAACTATACTGCCTGTGAAACCAGAATGATTGCTTACCATTGCCATTTCCCCTTAGTTAAACCTAAAACTGCAAATGAGAAGTTCATGGTACTTTCTTGTCAGACAGAAGAAAACTCTTTAACCACGCGATTTCAATGAATTTTGTTAATATCAAGTGTAGCCAATTAAACAGAAATTATAATTTTGCTCTCGCGACAAATGCGATTGACCTTCCCTTGATCATTTTTTATGTTTAAACACAACCTCCACAACAATCACCAACTAAAATTAAAGGAAAATCGCTTTGCCAACATCAGAACCGCATTTTTTAGTGATCACCGCCCTGGGTGCAGATCGTCCCGGCATCGTCAATACTATCACCCGTCTCGTGAGTACATGCGGCTGTAATATTGAAGACAGCCGGTTAGCAATGTTTGGCGAAGAATTTACTTTTATCATGTTGCTATCTGGTAGCTGGAACGCCATTACGTTGATCGAATCCACCTTGCCGCAAAAGGGCGCAGAACTTGAATTACTCATCGTGATGAAACGTACTCGATGCGGTGTTCAGAAAAAATTTCCTTCAACTATCACCGTTAAGGTAGATGTCAATGATTCACCAGGCATTGTTGAACGTTTTACCAATTTATTTACCACCCAAGATTTTAATATCGCCGAACTGATATCAAAAACTCACCCAGCCGAAGGCGATCACCCTGCCCGCCTGCAAATCCAAATTACAGGCCACAACCCATTTGATGATAATGGCTCGATATTTAAAGAAAATTTTCATCATCTATGTACAGAATTAAACGCACAAGGCAGTATTATGGTACAAAATCTTTTAAATCAAAACGATTAAACGGAGAACGAGTGATGAGCCCATTGAAAGCCGGTGATAAGGCCCCTCAATTCAGCCTTCCTGACCAAGATGGCGAAACCATTAGTTTACCTGATTTCAAAGGCCAACGTGTTTTAGTTTATTTTTATCCCAAAGCAATGACACCAGGCTGCACTGTTCAGGCATGTGGCTTACGTGACTCAATAGATAAGCTGAAAGACGCCAATGTTGAAGTGCTGGGTATTAGCACCGATGCACCAGAAAAGTTATCCCGCTTTGTAGAAAAAGAGATGCTGAACTTCACACTACTTTCTGATATTGATCATCAAGTTGCTGAACAATTTGGTGTGTGGGGGAAAAAGCAGTTCATGGGAAAAACTTATGACGGAATGCATCGCATCAGTTTCTTAATTAACCCACAAGGTAATATTGAACACGTTTTTGATAAATTTAAAACCAGTGAACATCACCAGGTTGTATTGGATTACCTGAAACAACATTCATCGTGATCCTGTCACTACAGGTGCAATAGTTTTTAAGTTGCCGCAAGTCATAAAGCGGCAACTTATTTTTGCGCTTGCTGTTTTATGGCATCGTACTCAAAACAATTTGGTTCTTACTCATTGCCATAGTCACTCTTTTTCTTCTGGCCAGGCATGAATAACCGCCTTGATTAAGGTCGCAAGTGGAATAGCAAAGAAAACACCCCAAAATCCCCATAATCCACCAAAAATAACAACAGAAAGGATGATGACAAGGGGATGAAGATTGACGGCTTCCGAAAATAAGATTGGCACAAGCAGATTGCCATCTAACCCCTGTACCACCAGATATGCGACAAATAGCGCCCAGAAATCAGCCCCAAATCCCCATTGAAACAATGCCACCACAATCACTGGCATGGTAACAAGTACGGTGCCGATATAAGGAACGAGTACAGACAAACCCACTAAGACGGCGAGCAACAGGGAATAGCGCAACCCAAAGAAGGCAAATACCGCATACGTGCAGAGAGTCAGTATCACCATTTCTGTCACTTTACCGCGGATATAATTGGTAATCTGCTGGTTCATTTCGCGCCATACTTTCCCTGCCAGACTGCGATTGCGAGGCAATATACGTTTCAATGCCACCACCATTTGGTTTTTATCTTTCAACAGAAAGAACACCATCAAGGGGACAAGGATCAGGTAAATCGCCAGTGCCAATAATCCAATCAGAGATGCAACCGAAAACTTAAAAACGGACTCCCCCGCCAAAGAGAGTTTGCTACGCAAATTATCAGCAACCATATCGATTATGCCGGCATCGACCAGGGCAGGATAACGAGAGGGTAAAGTATGCGCGTACTCATTAAATCGATTAATCATATTGGGAAGATCGGAAAACAAATTTAAACCTTGTTGCCAGACAGTTGGGGCAACAATCAAAATCATTAACGCACTGATCCCCATAAAAACCGTCAATACAATGGCCACCGAGAGAGTACGGCTACATCCTAACTTGCTCAATTGTACTGTCGGCCACTCTAACAAATAAGCCAGCACAATGGCTGCAAGAACAGGCGCCAGAATGCCATTAAAGAAGTAGATGATCCCAAAACCAACCAATAAAATGATTAATAATGCAACAATTTGTGGATCAGCGAAACGGCGACGATACCATTGCATAACCATATCCAACATAAACACAACTCCTTTGCGATAATACTTAATAAGTATTTTTCACGAAAATTTATTATAGTTAATGATTTTAAGATACTCTTCTATCATAAAAAGTATTCATGAAAGTGATAGCTAAAAACGGAGCACACTATTTTATGAGAATCGCTTTATGAGAAAAACGTCAAAAAAATCTTTGATAACCGTTTTTATCAGCCTGTTGTTATGGGGGAACCCTCCTGTGTTCTCTGCCCCGGTTGAAGATTCACTGCCTGATATCGGCACGACAGCCGGAGCAACCCTCAGCATCAATCAGGAAATGGTGATGGGTGATTTATATATCCGCTCGATAAGGGCTCAGGCTCCTCTGATTTATGACCCGTTGCTGACTCAATATATTAATCAGCTAGGCCAAAAATTAGTCACTCATGCCGATTCAGTCAAAACCCCTTTCCATTTCTATCTGATAGATAACCCTAATATTAATGCCCTCGCATTTTTCGGTGGTAATGTTGTTCTTCATTCGGGCTTATTTCGCTATAGCCGCAATGAAAGTGAACTGGCATCTGTCATGGCACATGAGATATCCCATATTACCCAACGGCATTTAGCACGATGGATGGAAGAACAAAAACGTACCCGCCCTCTGGCATGGACGGGCACATTGGGTGCTATCCTGCTTATGATAGCCAATCCACAGGCTGGTATGGCAGCACTTAGCGGTACACTGGCAAGCTATCAACAAGGCATAATCAGTTTTACTCAGGCGAACGAGCAAGAAGCGGATCGAATTGGAATGCGGACGCTCAGTCGGGCGGGATTTGATCCCCACGGTATGCCTGATTTCATGCAAATATTGGTCGATCAATCCCGTTACAGCTCCAAGCTCCCTGAAATGCTATACACTCACCCATTACCGGCCAGCCGTTTATCTGACGCCCGCAATCGGGCCAATCAATATCCAGCGAAAACGGTTTCAGATTCTCAAGATTTTCTGTTTGCCCGTGTGCGCATTTTAACCCTGTATTCAACTGATCAACGTCCCTACATTGATCAATTTCTAAAGAAATATAGCCAGGGAACCGCCAAGGAACAGCTTGCTGCGGCCTATGGACGCGCCATTTTGCTTACTGAAGAGAAAAAGTATGCCGAGGCCAGGGCTATATTATCGCCATTACTGGATAAGCAACCGGATAATATTTGGTTTATTGATACAATGACTGATATTGATATCGGACAAAAACAGTATGCCAATGCTATCACTCGCTTGCAGGATGCACTTAAAAAGCAGAAAAACAAACCGGTATTGCAAATTAACCTCGCAAATGCCTATTTTATGGACAAAAAGTACCCTCAGGCATCACAACTTCTGTTTCGTTACACCTTTAACCACCCTGACGATCTTAATGCCTGGATACTTTTAAGAAAGACAGCCGGTGCACAAGGAAAACACAATGATGAACTGGCCGCCTATGCGGAAATCATGGCATTGCAAGGTAATTTTGACTCCGCGATAGAACAGCTAAGCAAAGCCAGTGCATTGGCAAAATTGGGCAGTTATGAACAAGAGCGGTATGATGCCCGCATTGATCAATTGCGCCAATTACAACAAAGTTACAAACAATATGAAAAATGAGGGACTTTTACATGCAAAATTTTGACACACAAAAAGTGACGTTTTACCACAATCCTCGCTGTTCAAAGAGCCGTGAAACCCTTAAGTTGGTTGAAGAACTTGGTATTACGCCAGAAATCATTCACTATCTTGATACACCACCGACAGCAGAACAACTTGCCGTATTATTAAAACAGCTTGATTTTAAAGATGCCCGCCAACTGATGCGTACTCAGGAAGAGCGCTACAAAGAATTGAACCTTGGTGACCTCTCATTATCCCAAGACGCCTTGCTCCAGGCGATGTCTGAAAATCCCAAATTGATAGAACGCCCGATTGTGGTTGTTGGTGATAAGGCTCGTTTGGGGCGCCCTCCTGAGCAAGTCAAAGAAATTCTGCTATAACCATTTTTAATCAGGGCGTTTTTCAATAAGCGCGTTTTTCAATAAAAAAGTGATAGGAATATATTCCTATCACTTTTTTATTTTGATCTTATTTTATTACCGCTTTATTCACTCAAAGCTCAAGGATATCTTTTACAAACGGGATCGTCAGTTTGCGTTGCGCCATAATGGAAGCCCGATCAAGCTCATCCAAGGTTTTGAACAATGTTTGCATTTCCCTATCGAGCCGCTTCAACACAAAACGCCCCACATCCTCAGGCAATTCAAAACCCCGTAATTTCGCCCGTAGTTGCAATGCCTGGATTTTCTCATCATCTGACAGCGGTTGTAATTTGTAAATTTGCCCCCAATCCAGACGAGATGCCAAATCCGGTAGTGTCAGGTTAATTTGCCGTGGAGGGCGATCGCCGGTGATCAAAAGACACGTTCGACCAATTTCTACAATCCGGTTGTAAAGATTGAAAATCGCCATTTCCCACTCCTGATCACCGGCAATACACTCAATATTATCGATGCACACCAATGATAAATGTTCCATACCATCAAGAACTTCGGGAACAAAATAGGCGCGTTTATCCAGTGGTACATACCCTACAGCTTTTCCCTGTTGGGACAATTCGGCACAGGCGGCGTGAAGCAAATGGCTTTTGCCCCCGCCATCGCGGGACCAAAAATAGATATAACTGCCATGTGACTGACTAATAGCCAATTTTACTGCAGCTAATAAGGAAGTATTCTCACCTGCAAAGAAACTGGCAAAAGTTTCATCATCGGGCAAATATAATGGCAATGAAAGCTGCGACGGTGTATTCAGAAGCACCTCAAACAGAACGGATAACGAACAGCGCTAAGTTTACCACAAAAAGTCGCTATAAATGAAATGAATGCTTTATTTAAAGCAGGAGGTTATCATCAAAGCGCTTCCCTCCATAAAATGGATAAATTACGACCAACCAGATAATACAAATTGATTTTTTAACTGGTATTTTCCCGAACTTTCAGATTATTATCTGGAGATGCTTGCCATAACAATGCGACTGTAACTAAACAGCACCTATTTTTCCTCAACCTAAAGTAAAAATACTCTGTATTTACCAAAGATTCTACTTATCAAGGTTAAATTATTTTTAATGGAGGTTAACATGTTAATAGAAAACATATTACGCAACGTGATAAGAAAAACACAAAGCGTCTTCATGGGGGGATCTAACAACAAAATTTATTTTAAAACAAAAAATATTGATAAAGTGGGTGAACATGAACCCCCTGAAGTTCATGACTTAACAAAGTTACTGAAGAAAAAAACTGAACTCCTTGATAAATTACGCGAAAATCAAAATAAGATGAAAAACATTCCACAATGCTATACCTATTATACTAAAAATAAATTTAAGACCAATCTTGTTGGAAATTGCGATGAGCTTTCTACCTATGCTTTTCATTATTTAATCAAAAATCATTCTCTCCAAATTTTCAATTATTACAGGCAACAAGATCCCGATCGCAAAAAAATAATCTATATAATCATGTATGGGGCGCAGAAACCTTATGACCATGTTTTTCTAAGTATCCATTATATGGAAGATAAAATTAGCAAAAAGGAGATAATTGAGGCACTCTCACATGTTCAGGCCGAGTCATGGATATGTGATCCTTGGGCAGATATTATTTGTAAAGGAAAAGAATTTCATTATAAATGGAGAAGTAAAATGACAGATTGGTATCATGCAAATATATTTAGAACACCCAATAGTGATGACAGAACTATAAATGACACAGGGCGATACGAATCATTATTTTCTCCTTTAAGACCCGAAGTCTTCAATACAATCCAAGAAAATTCAACGTATGATGTGTTAGAATTAGCTTTCTTTGATCAAGATGGAAACATCACCACATTAGCAAAAAACGAAAAAATAATGCCTTATGATATAAGCAATATTGATAATTCTGTTTTTACATCTTTGGGGGTACTTAATATGGATGAATAAATCGCTTCTTTAAATAGTGATTTCTCCCAGCTTCCACTCATATCTCGCCTGCTATAATCAGCCGAAAAATTAAGGGAAAAAGTACGTATATAGAGTATAAGCTATTTTATAAAGTTAAAAAACAGGAAGGGCTTTTAAAAACCCCCTTCCTAATCAATGTCATCAACGTATTTTATTCTGCCACTTCACTCTTCTTATCCGGTCTCATTGATCCTAAAGAGGCGTTAATATACTGTTCTTCTGGCCGGATAATGCTTATCAATTTGAAAAAGAGACTCAAACCAATACCGACAACCGTTGCAAGCGCCATTCCCTTCAATTCTGCTGCGCCAATCTGAATTTTGGCTCCGCTGACCCCAATAATCAAAATAACAGCAGTTAATATCAGGTTCTGAGCCTTACTGTAATCAACTTTTGAATCAATCAAAACCCGAATGCCCGATGCGCCAATCACGCCATAGAGTAACAGTGAGACGCCTCCCATCACGGGGACGGGGATCATTTGGATCGCAGCCGCCAATTTACCCACGCAGGAAAGCAATATTGCCATCACCGCAGCGCCGCCAATCACCCATGTGCTATACACACGAGTCAGCGCCATCACACCAATATTTTCACCATAAGTCGTGTTAGGGGTTGAACCAAAAAATCCCGAAAATAGGGTTGAAATCCCATTAGCAAACATTGAGCGATGCAGCCCTGGATTTTTCAATAAATCTTTCTGCACGATATTTGCCGTCACCACCAAGTGCCCCACATGTTCCGCAATGACCACCAGCGCCGCAGGTAAAATGGTCATAATGGCAAACCATTCAAAACGCGGGGTATAGAACGTCGGCAAGGCAAACCACGGGGCTTCACGTACTGGCGTCAAATCAACAATGCCCATAAAAAATGACAGCCCATAACCGACCAAGACGCCAATCAAAATCGGAATAATCGCCATGAAGCCACGGAATATCACCGATCCTAAAATGGTCGTCCCCAGCGTTACCATGGATATGGTCAAATGGGTCACATTAATTTCAGTCCCTGCCGCCGGGCGCAATCCCGCCATATCAGCCGCAACACCCGCTAATTCCAGGCCGATCACGGCAACAATGGCTCCCATCGCTGCCGGTGGAAACATCACATTGATCCATCCCCTTCCCGCAACTTTGACAATCAGGGCAACCAAACAAAACAACAAACCGCAAACAATAAATCCCCCCAATGCCAATTCATATCCCAAAGGTAACAACAGCAATACAGGCGAAATAAAAGCAAAACTGGAGCCAAGATAAGCCGGAATTTTTCCTCGGCAAATCACCAAATACAGTAATGTTCCAATGCCATTGAATAACAAAATTGTCGCGGGATTAACTTTAAATAAAATGGGAACCAAAACGGTTGCACCAAACATGGCAAATAGATGTTGCAAACTTAAAGGAATAGTCTGTGCCAAAGGCGGTCTTTCTTCCACCCCAATAGTCCGACGGGTCATGATTGATATCCTCTTATCTCATCCTGCTAGGAACAAAAAAAAGCCGACTTGTTAAGTCGGCTATCAATGTTATTTAGTGCCAAATATTTTATCGCCTGCATCCCCTAAACCTGGGACGATATATCCATGCTCATTGAGACACTTATCAATCGAAGCGGTATATAGCTCAACATCAGGGTGAGCTTTCTCCAGTGCAGCGACCCCTTCTGGCGCGGCAACCAAAACCAGCACCTTAATGACGGGGCATCCCGCTTTCTTCAGTAAATCAATGGTTGCGATCATAGAGCCGCCGGTTGCCAGCATCGGATCGACAACCAATGCCATACGTTCATTGATATCAGAGACTAATTTCTGAAAATAAGGTACTGGCTCAAGCGTTTTTTCATCACGATATACACCAACAACACTGATCCGGGCACTAGGGATATTTTCCAGTACACCATCCATCATGCCCAAACCCGCACGCAGGATAGGTACGACAGTAATTTTTTTCCCTTTAATCTGCTCTATTTCTACCGGACCACACCATCCATCAATGGTCACTTTTTCCACCTCTAAATCAGCAGTTGCTTCATATGTCAGAAGGTTACCTACCTCTGAGGCCAGTTCACGGAAGCGTTTGGTGCTTATGTCATGATCTCGCATCAGGCCAAGTTTATGTTTAATTAACGGGTGGTTAACCTCAACGATCTTCATGGGTTTCTCCTAATATCACCGGCAGATAAAAAAATCGCGGGATTATAACTCCTTTTGAGCAGCAAGCCACTACCTATCGCGTCAATTTTATCAATGACACGTCGTTTTCGTTGATCCCGATCTAACAGGAAACCGATATAAAGCTATCGCAAACGTTTGCTTAGACTGTTAGAATTGTCGCCGTTCTGTTTTATTCATAAAAATGCAACCGCCTGGGAGCTACGCAGTGACCAACAAAACCTCTCTTAGCTATAAAGATGCTGGTGTCGATATTGATGCTGGTAACGCCTTAGTCAACCGAATTAAAGGTGTCGTAAAACAGACCCGTCGCCCCGAAGTGATGGGAGGATTAGGTGGTTTCGGTGCATTATGTGCCCTGCCACAGAAATATCGTGAACCGGTATTGGTTTCCGGTACAGATGGCGTTGGGACCAAACTGCGTCTGGCCATGGATTTGAAGCGCCATGATACGATCGGCATTGATTTGGTTGCCATGTGTGTCAATGATCTGGTTGTGCAGGGAGCCGAACCGCTTTTCTTTCTTGATTACTATGCCACCGGCAAACTGGATGTCGATACCGCCGCCAGTGTGATCACGGGCATAGCAGAAGGCTGCAAACAAGCGGGCTGTGCATTAGTCGGTGGTGAAACCGCAGAAATGCCGGGCATGTATCATGGTGAAGATTATGATGTCGCAGGTTTTTGCGTCGGTGTCGTGGAAAAATCGGCCATTATTGACGGCAGCCAGGTTCAGGCTGGTGATGCCCTGATTGCACTTGCATCCAGCGGGCCACACTCCAATGGCTATTCTTTGATCCGAAAAATTCTTGAGGTGAGCCAGGCAAATCCAGAAACGACCGAGCTTGAAGGAAAACCGCTTGCAGATCACTTACTTGCCCCAACCCAAATTTACGTCAAAGCCATTCTTGAACTGATTGAAAAAGTTGATGTTCATGCGATTTCACATCTGACTGGCGGCGGCTTCTGGGAAAATATTCCTCGTGTTCTGCCAGCAAACATGCAAGCCAAAATCAACGCTGACAGTTGGCAGTGGCCGGCAATCTTTACCTGGTTACAGCAAGCCGGTAACGTCAGCGAACACGAAATGTATCGCACATTTAACTGTGGTGTCGGTATGATAATCGCACTTCCCCAATCTCAGGTAGAGCTGGCGATTTCGCATTTGACTGCGTCAGGCGAACAAGCATGGCAAATTGGTACAATTGCTGAACTTCATACTGGCGAGCAACCTGTAGTGATTACAAAATAAATGTCAGAAGATAAGCGATTACAAAATAAATATTTCGTCTGATTGATTTCAAGTTACAGCCAATAAGGCTGTAACTTGAAAAAATGAGGGGCATATCAGCCAATGAATTTCTTCAGTGAAAACCGATTATGAAAAAAATTGTCGTCTTAGTCTCCGGCGCTGGCAGTAACCTGCAATCCATCATAGACGCCTGCCAACAAAACCGAATTAATGGACATGTTGTTGCCGTTTTCAGTAATAATGCTAATGCCTATGGGTTGCAACGTGCTAAACAGGCAGATATCCCTGCTCACTTTATCAACCCAAAAGCCTATGCGGATCGGACAAGTTATGATGTCGCCCTGTTCAAAGCCATTGATCAATATGCTCCCGATGTCGTGGTTTTAGCGGGTTACATGAGGATCTTATCGCCCGAATTTGTACAGCACTATCATGGATGCCTGCTCAATATTCACCCTTCTCTCTTGCCCAAATATCCGGGCCTGCATACCCATCGAAAAGCCATTGAAAACGGTGATCAAGAACATGGCACTTCCGTCCATTTCGTGACTGAAGAGTTAGATGGAGGACCGATTATTTTACAGGCTAAGGTGCCCATTTTTGAGGGCGATAAAGAAGAGGATGTTATCAAGCGGGTACAGAGCCAAGAACACAATATTTATCCTTTGGTCATCGGCTGGTTTTTAAACCAACGTTTGGTCATGGAAGGTGGTACTGCGATTATGGATGGCAACGTTCTTCCCCCACAAGGTTACGCATCGGAATAACTTTTATTAGCAGACTTCAACTTACAGCTTTGTGTTAGCGGATTTTGTTATAATATTTTTTAAGTGCTATATTTCAGTGAGACTTTGCTGTAAGTTGCTATCTTGGAATAATTTATTTTCTACCCACGAAAATTTTAGCCATTTACCTATATAAAAAATATTAATCCGGCAATCATTATTTGCTCGAATATTATTTAATATCAAATATATTTACACCCTACAGATTTCAATAAAAAAAACACTGAGGTAGCCAATGTCCAGTGGTTCAGAAAGTCCATCGGTAAACTTACGTCCTCTTGAACGGGAAGATCTCCCTTTTGTTCATCAACTCGATAATAACGCCAGTGTTATGCGTTACTGGTTTGAAGAGCCTTACGAAGCGTTTGTGGAATTATGCGATCTCTATGACAAGCATATTCATGACCAAAGTGAGCGCCGTTTTATCATCGAAAGCCGGAATTCTAAAGTGGGATTAGTCGAATTAGTCGAGATTGATTATATCCACCGTCGTGCAGAATTTCAGATCATCATCGCACCAGCCTACCAAGGGCAAGGGTATGCAGAGGTGGTTGTCAAACTTGCGATGGAATACGCTTTTGCTGTCTTAAATCTTTACAAGCTGTATCTGATTGTTGATAAAGAGAATACGAAAGCCATTCATATATACAATAAATTGGGATTCTATACTGAGGGTGAATTAATCGATGAATTTTTTGTCAACGGCTCTTATCATACCGCTATTAGGATGTGCACTTTCCAGCACCACTATTTCGCCAATAAAGCCCAAATCAATACATCGACTCATTAAACACCACCCATTAAACTCAGTGGCAAACCCAATGGAGTAGCAAGGAGTAGTCATGTCCCACGATCGTCTTTATACCGAGAAAGAACTTAGCTGGCTCTCTTTCAACGAACGTGTACTTCAGGAAGCGGCTGATAAAAGTAATCCGTTGATTGAAAGAATGAGGTTTTTAGGGATCTACTCCAATAATTTAGATGAGTTTTATAAAGTGCGTTTTGCCGATGTAAAACGACGCATTCTTATCAGTGAAGAACGGGGTTCAGCCACTACCGCTCGCCAATTGTTGAAAAAGATCCAGGCCAAGGTTGCCAAAATCGATCAGGAGTTCGATGCCCTCTATAATGATTTATTGCTGGAAATGGCGCGTAATCAGATTTTCTTGATCAATGAACGGCAGATATCCCCAAATCAACAAATCTGGCTGCGGCAATATTTTCGCCAGCATTTGCGGCCACATATCACCCCCATCGTCATCAACTCAGAAACAAATCTGGTTGAGTTTCTCAAGGATGATTATACCTATTTGGCCGTTGAAATTATTCAGGGGCAAGAAACGCAATATGCGTTGTTGGAAATTCCATCAGATAAAGTCCCGCGTTTCGTCAACCTCCCCCCGGAGATGCCGAAAAAACGCAAATCAATGATATTGCTTGACAATATTCTGCGCTACACGCTGGATGAAATTTTCAAGGGGTTCTTCGATTACGATACCTTGAACGTCTATTCGATGAAAATGACCCGCGATTCCGAATATGATTTAGCAACGGAGATGGAATCCAGTCTGCTGGAACTGATGTCTTCCACGCTGAAACAAAGGCTGACGGCGGAACCCGTCCGGTTTGCCTATCAGCGCGATATGCCTGATGAAATGGTTGAACTTCTGCGCAGCAAGCTGGGATTATCCAATGATGACTCGGTGATTGCCGGTGGCCGTTATCATAACTTTAAAGATTTCATCAAATTTCCCAATGAAGGAAATCGGCATTTACTGAATAAACCCGTACCGCGGTTGCGCCATACCTGGTTTGAGCATTTCCGCAATGGGTTCGACGCGATCCGTGAAAGGGATGTCCTGCTCTATTATCCTTATCACACATTCGAACATGTGCTGGAATTGCTGCGTCAGGCTTCTTTCGATCCCAGCGTGCTCTCGATCAAGATTAATATCTACCGCGTCGCAAAAGACTCACGCATTATTGACTCCATGATCCATGCCGCATACAACGGCAAGAAAGTAACCGTTGTGGTGGAGTTACAGGCACGTTTTGACGAAGAAGCCAATATTCATTGGGCGAAACGCCTCACCGAAGCCGGTGTCCATGTTATCTTCTCCGCCCCTGGTTTAAAAATTCACGCCAAACTCTTCATCATTTCGCGTCTGGAAGGGGAAGAAATTATTCGCTATGCCCACATTGGCACGGGAAACTTTAACGAAAAAACCGCGCGCCTCTATACTGACTATTCTCTGCTGACGGCCAAACCCGAAGTCACCAATGAAGTTCGCCGCGTGTTTAACTTCATTGAAAATCCTTATCGGCCTGTCACATTTGATAATTTAATGGTATCGCCGCAAAATTCACGGGCTATGCTCAATCGGCTGATCAGCCAAGAAATCAAAAATGCCCAGGCGGGTGAATTGGCAGGTATCACGTTGAAAATCAATAACCTTGCAGACAAGGAATTGATCGATCGCCTGTATGATGCTTCTGAAGCTGGCGTTAAGATCCGCATTCTTGTACGCGGCATGTGCTCTTTGGTGCCTAATCAACCCGGTTTTAGTGAAAACATTCAAGTCACCAGTATTGTGGATCGTTTTCTGGAACACGATCGCGTTTATGTTTTCACCAACAAAGGCAATGAAAAAGTTTTCCTTTCTTCCGCCGATTGGATGACCCGTAACATTGACTATCGCATTGAGGTGGCAGTTTGTCTGCTTGACCCGATGTTAAAACAACACGTTATGGATATCCTTGAACTGCAATTCAGTGATACCGTCAAATCACGCTATATTGATAAGGAATTGAGCAATCGCTATGTTCCACGAGGAAATAGGCGTAAAATCCGCGCGCAGCTTGCTGTTTATGATTATTTGAAAAACCTCGAACAACCGGAACCAAGAGCCTGATCTATGCCGTTGAAACACGACACTCCCATGCCCAAGCCCCAAGAAATTGCCACGATTGATTTGGGCTCCAATAGCTTTCATATGGTCATCGCCCGCATTGTCAACGGCGCGCTACAGGTTATTGGTCGTTTAAAGCAACGGGTATACCTTGCCGATGGCTTAAACAATAAAAATGAATTAAGCGAAGAAGCCATAAACCGCGGCCTGAATTGCCTTGCCCTGTTTGCAGAACGGTTGCAGGGTTTTTCCGCAGATAATGTCTGCTTGGTGGGAACACACAGTTTACGTGAAGCCACCAACGTACAAGAATTTCTGAAACGGGCAAAAGAAGTCATTCCCTATCCCATTGAAATTATTTCTGGTCATGAAGAAGCTCGCCTGATTTTTATGGGCGTTGAACACACCCAACCGGAAAAAGGCCGAAAATTGGTGATTGATATTGGCGGAGGCTCCACGGAATTGGTTATTGGTGAAGACTTCGAACCGCTGTTGATTGAAAGCCGCCGTATGGGTTGTGTCAGTTTTTCCCGCCAATTCTTTCCTGACGGAGTCATTAATGAGCATAATTTTCGCAAGGCACGGCTTCAGGCGGCACAAAAACTGGAGAATCTCGTCTGGCTATTTCGGACAAAAGGCTGGGATTTTGCCCTAGGTGCGTCGGGAACGATCAAGGCAATACACGAACTGTTGGTCGAGCTGGGTGAAAAAGATGGCCTGATTACCCCTGAGCGTTTAAACATGTTGATGAAACGTGTCCTGAAATACAAAAATTTCAATGCCCTGGTATTGCCTGGGTTATCCAATGATCGCAAGCAAACGTTCGTTCCCGGATTAGCAATCTTGTGCGGTATTTTCGATGCCTTACATATTCAGGAACTACGCTTATCCCACGGCGCATTGCGGGAAGGTGTACTTTACGAAATGGAAGATCGTTTCCGCCATCAGGATATTCGTCAACGAACCGCCAAAAGCCTTGCCGAACACTATAATATCGATCGGGAACAAGCAAACCGTGTCTGGAATACGGCCAACAGCCTGTATGGTCAATGGTCGGAGCAAAATCCCAAACGCGTACATCCACAACTGGAATCGATCCTACTGTGGGCAGCCATGTTGCATGAAGTGGGTTTAAGCATTAATCTAAATGGGTTGCAACGGCATTCCGCTTATATCCTGCAACATACCGATCTACCTGGGTTCACCCAGGAACAGCAATCGTTGCTGGCAACACTGGTACGTTACCACCGTAAGTCAATTAAAGTGCATGAGCATCCCCGTTTTTATCTGTTTAAGAAAAAACAGTATCTTCCCATGCTGAAGATATTACGATTGGCCACCTTGTTAAATAATCAACGCCAATCCACTACGACACCGGATACCCTGAGGCTGGAAACCGATCATGGTCATTGGACGCTCTACTTACCCAAAAACTATTTAAAGCACAATGCCCTGGTGTTGCTCGATCTCGAGCAGGAGCAAAACTACTGGAATGATGTGACTGGCTGGAACTTATACATTCAAGAGGAATCGACTTAACGATATTTCATTATGAAAAAAAACAAGAAAACGGTCCAAATGATAAAATTGGTGCTGTTTATCAGCTTCTTAATTTTATTTGGCCGTTTTATCTATTCATTTATGGCCGCATTGGAGTATCACCAGCAAACACAGCAACATCGGTGAAATCTCTCACTCGCCAGAAAACAGAATATAATACCCTATAGTTCTCAAATTTATGGCAATATTATTGCTAACGCCGGTTTTTTGCCCTATTTTCTGCCTTAAAGGTGCACCATGTCACAATCGGTCTTTACACCTGATAATTCAACGATTGCCAGCCAACATTCCCAAAAACTGGCACATATTCGTCAACGTCTGCTTTCCCTATTCATCCACGATAAACGATTTGTCGATACACTATTGGGTCAAGCTGATGAACATTCAGCTATCAGTGACGAACAGTTATTGGAAAAAATGGAGGAAGTCAGTGCGTTACTGGTCAACCTGCATGCTGCCGATATTGCCGACATACTGGAAGCCTTACCTTATGATGAACGTCTTGCCTTATGGCGTCTGATCGACAATAACCAGCGCGGTGAGGTGTTGGTAGAAGCCTCTATTCCCGTTTGGGATAACCTGATCAAGGACATGACGGACGTTGAGTTGTTACGCGCCATCGGTAAGCTGCACGTAGATGAACAAGCTTATATTGCAGAACATCTTCCCCGTGATACCACCCGCCGCTTACTGACCTATCTGGAGCCGAGCCAACGCAATCGGATCCGGGAAGTCTTGCAGTACCATAAAGACAGTATCGGCCAAATGATGGATTTCGAGTTAGTCACAGTAAGAGCCAACGTGACACTCAGCGCCGTTCAACGTTTTTTACGTTCCAGGGGCACGATCCCTGAAGCCACCGATAAAATTTTTGTTATTGACCGCAAGAACCGCCTACAGGGAGAGCTTCTCCTCACCACTTTGTTGATCAACGTACCGGATAAGTTAGTTTCCGAAGTCATGAATACGGATACCGTGACTTTCCTGCCAGAGCAAAAAGGTGAAGATGCCGCCAGTGCATTTGAACGTTATGACTTGATTTCTGCCGCCGTGGTGGACAATAACGGGCGCCTGATGGGACGCCTGACGGTTGAAGATATTGTTGATACCTTAAGTGAAGAAACGGATACCAATATTCGTCGAATGGGAGGCTTAAGCCGCGAAGAAGATGTTTTTGCCCCTGTCGGTCAGGCCGTCAAAACCCGCTGGACATGGCTTGCCATCAATTTGTGTACTGCGTTTGTGGCATCACGGGTCATCGGACTCTTTGAGCATACCATTTCCCAACTCGTTGCCCTTGCAACCTTGATGCCCATCGTAGCCGGCATTGGTGGCAATACCGGTAACCAGACCATTACTATGATCGTCCGTGCATTCGCGCTCCATCAAATCCAGACAGGCAGTTTTTCCTATCTGCTATTAAGAGAATTTGGGGTTGCTTTTATCAACGGCATTATCTGGGGCGGGCTCATGGGGGTTATCACTTATCTGCTCTATGGCGATCTTGCCATGGGGGGAGTCATGACAATGGCAATGACATTGAACCTACTGATGGCCGCGCTGATGGGCGTCTTAATCCCGTTTATTATGATGAAATTGGGAAGAGATCCGGCCATCGGCTCCAGTGTGATGATTACCGCCATTACAGATACTGGCGGGTTCTTTATTTTTCTGGGGCTGGCAACGTTATTTTTGGTTTAATTCAGTTTACAGTAACGCCGATAATTCAATCGGCGTTTTCTCAATGAATTAATACATCCTGTCATCCCAAACACTATAACCCGATGTTCCTGCCATATGGTGACGACAAATAATATACCAGTCGCCTTTCAAGATGCGTTTTATATCTTTAAATTCAAATTGTTATGTAAAAAAGCGTGATAAAAATAAACATAACATCACCCCCGATTAAATATCATAATTCTCTATTATTTCTATTTTTCGAGTATCTTTTTTATATTTTTCCTTAAGTTTATTCTGTAACAATTTTGCTTTCGTACAATATTGTTCAATATCATTTTCTATTTCTTTCTTGCGTTCATCAGACAAATGACTATCCCATTCACCGGCAAAATGTTGGCAGTCTTCTGCATTATCTATATACTCTTGCAAATCTTTTGGAATAATATTGTCTGACGCCAAAGTAAATCCGCATAAAAAGAAAAACATGATGCAGACCATTGTTAATTTTTTCATATTACCTACCATCGCTAGACCAGTGAAGCCTATCCTTTATACTACTGTAAAATTTTACCACTCTGTAACTTTTACTTGACATCAATTAGTTTTCTATCCTGACTTATCCTCTTAGTGCTTCATCATCAACCACAAAGAGGATATTCTGTTTCTGCATAACAGAATTCCCTATGACCCATTGGATACCCCATCACAAATCCCATGAAAATCACGACCAGAAACATTATCTTTTTGACATAACCTCCATATTTTCTTCATTATTGACGAATTCTTGTTGGTTACACTAATAATATATTCTTGCATCTCGTCTGGAAGAAGATGCTACATGATTGGCTAACGCCACAACATTAAGAGAATGTCGAACAAATGAATAACAAAAGCCGTGCCTATTTTCTCCGATTCGCTGCGGTGCTAGCCGTGATCGTCGGGGCAGTTTTCTTTGCGTGGAAATACTTCTACACGCCTTCACCCGTCGGTGGTTCTCAACATTCAGGATCAAAACAGCGTTTACCTCACACCGTTCAACCACCGGTGCAAGTCGCGACGGCTGAAATCAAATCTGTACCCCATTATTTAGGCGGATTAGGAACGGTTCTGGCGGCAAATACGGTCACGGTCACTAGCCAAGTGGAAGGGCAGCTAATAGCCCTGCATTTCAATGAAGGCCAATACGTCAAAAAAGATGATCTGCTGGCGGAAATCGATCCCCGTCCCCTAAAGGTCAAGCTGGCAAAAGTGCAAGGACAATATGCCAGGGATCAAGCCACATTGGCTAACGCTAAGCAAGATTTGCTCCGCTTTCAGCAATTGGCGAAAAGTAAACTTATCTCTCAGCAAGATTTGGATAAGCAAATCGCTTTAGTTCGCCAGAGTGAAGCCAGCTTACAAGCCGATCAGGCAGATATCGATGAAGCCAAACTGCAATTGGCATACAGCCGTATCACTGCGCCGATTTCCGGTCGCGTCGGGTTAAAACGCATTGATGTCGGCAACCACGTATCGGGTGGAGGAACAACGGCCATTGTGGTTATTACGCAAGTTGACCCCATAGATGTCCTGTTTTCCCTGCCTGAAAACGATATCTCTGCCGTGTTAAAGGCCCAAAAAGATCACAAAAATGTGGCCGTCAGTGCGTGGGATCGCAATAATCAGCAGCCATTGGCGCAAGGAACATTAACCAGTATCGATAACCTGATCGATGTTACTACTGGCACCATCAAGCTGAAAGCCCAGTTTAATAACCAAGATAATGTGTTATTCCCTAATCAATTCGTCAATATCCAGATGAAAGTCAATACATTGAGCGATGTTGTTGTGATCCCCTCGGCTGGATTACAAATCGGAAATAGCGGTAATTTCGTCTGGAAAGTGGATAAAGCCAATAAGGTCAGCAAACATAAGGTGATTGCCGGCTTGCAAGATAATCAATCGGTGGTCATCAATAGTGGTCTGTCAGCAGGCGAACGCGTTGTCACTGATGGCATTGACAACCTGACTGAAGGTGCCACGGTTGAAATTGTTAAACCCCTGGCAATTGAAACACTCGACGCGGATCAAAATAAGAAAAATTCCGGGCAATCAAACGGTAAAGCGGAGAATTCCTGATGCAATCTCATTCTCCAATGACAGGCGGAGGGCCATCCCGCCTGTTTATCTTGCGTCCTGTTGCCACGACACTGTTTATGATTGCGATCTTGCTGGCTGGGCTAATGGGTTACCGGATGCTACCAGTTTCTGCACTGCCGCAAGTGGATTACCCAACAATTCAAGTGGTGACCCTGTATCCTGGTGCCAATCCAGATGTCATGACCTCCGCGGTAACTGCACCGTTAGAACGCCGGTTTGGTCAGATGTCCGGCTTAAAGCAAATGTTATCCAGAAGTTCTGGTGGGGCTTCTGTTATCACGCTGGTATTCCAGCTCTCACTGCCCTTGGATGTGGCTGAGCAAGATGTCCAGGCAGCAATCAATTCAGCCAGTAATCTATTGCCTGATGATCTGCCTTACCCACCCATTTACAGCAAAGTCAATCCGGCTGATCCCCCGATATTGACGCTAGCCGTCACCTCTGACGCCCTGCCGATGAGTCAGGTGCAAGATATGGTGGAAACCCGCATATCCCAGCGTATTTCCCAAGTGAGTGGTGTCGGTTTGGTGACCTTGGCCGGCGGGCAACGCCCCGCTGTACGCGTGAAATTGAATGCACAGGCCGCGGCTGCACAAGGGTTAGACAGTGATGTGATCCGTTCTGCCATCATGAAAGCCAACGTGAATTCGGCAAAAGGCAGCTTTGATGGCCCAACCCGATCCATCACGATATCCTCCAACGATCAGATGAAGTCTATCGATGATTACCGCAATTTAATCGTGGCCTATAAAAATGATGCCCCGATCCGCTTGCGTGATGTCGCCACCATTGAACAAGGCGTGGAAAATAGCAAATTGGGCGCTTGGGCAAACGAGAAACCGGCCATTGTCATCAATGTTCAGCGCCAGCCTGGCGCCAATGTTATTGAGACTACGGATAATATCCGCGTCATGTTGCCAGAATTGATCAATAGCCTGCCTAAATCTGTCAATATGGAAATGCTGACAGATCGTACGGTTTCAATCCGCCATTCCGTCAAGGATGTTCAATTTGAACTGTTGCTGGCTATTGCACTGGTTGTCATGGTGATCTATCTGTTTTTGCGTAACGCCACGGCAACCTTGATCCCAAGTATTGCCGTCCCGCTTTCGCTGGTAGGCACATTTGCCGTGATGTATTTCTGCGGCTTTTCTGTCAATAACCTCACCTTAATGGCATTAACCATCGCAACCGGCTTTGTCGTGGATGATGCTATTGTGGTGATAGAAAATATTTCCCGTCACATTGAACGGGGAGAAAAACCCTTGGCGGCAGCGCTAAAAGGGGCGGGAGAGATCGGTTTTACCATTATCTCCCTAACTTTCTCACTAATCGCCGTTTTGATCCCTTTGCTGTTTATGGGGGATATCGTGGGTCGGCTGTTCCGGGAATTCGCCATTACCCTCGCGGTCGCTATTTTAATTTCTGCCGTTGTCTCATTGACGCTAACGCCAATGATGTGTGCAAGGATGCTGAAACCCGAAGCCGATATTAAGCATAATCGCTTCGAACAGGCATGTGAACGCTGCTTTGAACGCATGATAGCGGTATATGCCGTCTTCCTGAAACGGGTGTTAAATCACCCCTGGATAACACTGGGTGTTGCATTCGGGACGTTGGTGCTGACCGCCCTACTCTATATTATGATCCCAAAAGGGTTTTTCCCCTTGCAGGACAATGGACTAATTCAGGGCACGCTGGAAGCGCCACAGTCCATTTCATTCAATGCCATGGCAGATAAACAGCGGCAAGTCACGGCGCTGTTACTCAAAGATCCTGCCGTGGATAATGTCACAACATTTATCGGTGTCGATGGTAACAATCCAACATTGAATAATTCACGTCTGCAAATCACGTTGAAGCCTCTCAGTCAGCGTGACGATCGTATTGACGAAGTGATCCCACGCCTACAGGCGCGGATTGCCAAAGTCCCCGACGCCAAGTTGTATTTGCAGCCAACACAAGATTTGACCATCGATACCCAGGTATCACGCACACAATACCAGTTTACGTTGCAAGCCACTTCGCTTGATGAACTCGCTGTCTGGGCGCCCAAATTGCAACATGCCTTGAAACAGCAACCAGAATTGGTGGATGTCGGAAACAATTGGCAAGATCAGGGATTAGTGGCTTATATCAATGTGAACAGGGATATGGCCAGCCGTTTTGGGATCTCGATGGCCGCCGTGGATAACGCGTTGTATAACGCTTTTGGTCAACGCCTGATTTCGACTATTTACACCCAATCAAATCAGTATCGCGTTATTCTTGAGCAAGATACGCAGCACTCACCAGGGCTGGAAGCGATAAACCATCTTTATCTGGCCGGTAGTGATGGAAAGATGGTTTCTCTTAATACCATTGCAACTGTTGAACAGCGGCTGGGGAACTTGTCTATCGACCATCTGCAACAATTTCCCTCTGCCACTTTTTCCTTCAATGTGGCCAAAGGGGCGTCCCTTGAACAAGCCGTCAACGCCGTCAAGGATGCAGAACAAGCGATCCAAATGCCAAAAGATATCATCACCCAATTTCAGGGGGCAACACTGGCATTTCAGGATGCGCTGAGTAATACCCTTTGGCTGATTTTGGCTGCTGTCGTTGCTATGTATATCGTGTTGGGGATCTTGTACGAAAGTTTTATTCACCCTGTGACAATCTTGTCAACCTTGCCGACTGCGGGTGTTGGTGCACTGTTGGCGTTGATGGCCGGCGGCTATGAACTGGATATCATCGCCGTTATTGGGATCATTCTCTTGATTGGTATTGTGAAGAAAAATGCCATCATGATGATCGATTTTGCCCTGGCCGCAGAGCGGGAAAAAGGCATGTCCCCCTATGAGGCTATTTACCAAGCCTGTCTGTTACGTTTCAGGCCAATATTGATGACAACAATGGCAGCACTATTGGGCGCATTGCCCCTGATGTTAAGCACCGGTATAGGGGCAGAGCTGCGCCGTCCTTTAGGTGTCAGTATGGTGGGAGGCTTGATCATGAGCCAAATCTTAACCTTGTTCACAACTCCCGTGATTTATCTGCTCTTTGATCGGTTAGCACACTATTGTCGAAATAATAAGAAAGATAATCAAATCAGGCAGGATAAAGCCTCAGTTAATCATCAGGAGCCGCTGTGAAATTCTTCGCCCTATTTATCCGGCGGCCAGTTGCCACAATATTGCTGAGTTTAGCTATCACTCTGTGTGGTGCGCTCAGTTTTGTCTTGCTGCCGGTGTCACCGCTACCACAAGTTGATTTTCCCGTTATGATGGTTCAGGCTTCCATGCCTGGCGCGTCCCCAGAAACGATGGCGTCCTCCGTAACGACCCCGCTGGAACGCGCATTGGGCCGGATCGCCGGGGTAAAAGAGATGTTTTCTGCCAGCTCGTTGGGAACGTCTTCTATTTATCTGGAATTTGATCTCAATCGGGATATCAATGGCGCAGCACGGGATGTCCAGGCCGCTATCAATGCCGCCCAAAGTTTGTTGCCTTCCGGCATGCCAAGCAAACCAACATATTATAAATCCAATCAGTCAGACCCCCCGATCATGATTTTGACTCTCACCTCGGACGATTATAGTGGGGGGCAACTGTATGATCTGGCTTCCACCCGATTGGCGCAAAAGATCGCTCAGATAGAAGGTGTCAGCAGAGTCAGTGTCCACGGAAGCTCATTACCGGCAATACGTGTTGAACTCAATCCTAATGCACTGTTTAATCAAGGTGTTTCCCTTAACGATATCAGTCATGCCATCAGCAACGCCAATGTTCGGCTTCCGGCCGGCCACGTTGATTCGAATAATCAGATTTGGCAGTTACACACCAACGATGAATTGAAAACACCGGACAGTTACCGCTCACTTATTGTCCACTATAACAATGGTGCGCCTGTCAGGTTGCAGGATGTTGCCGATGTCAAAAAATCGGTTGAAGATATTCGCGCAGCAGGCATGTCTGGAAATAAATCGGCCATTGCCCTTATTATCCGCCGTGAAACGGGGGCAAATATTATCTCAACCGTTCAACGTATTCGTGATCAATTTCCTGCCCTGCAAGCCTCTTTACCGGCCAATATTCAGCTAAATGTCGCCCAGGATCGCTCGCCGACTATTCACGCTTCCCTGCAAGAAGTCAAACGGGCGCTAGCTATTGCCGTTGCCCTGGTCATTCTGGTCGTGTTCCTGTTTTTACGTTCCGGCCGAGCTACGTTGATTCCGGCGATCGCTGTTCCGGTCTCCCTCATTGGGACGTTTACCGCCATGTACCTGTGTGGTTTTAGTCTCAACAATCTTTCGTTGATGGCATTAACCATTGCCACCGGATTTGTGGTCGATGATGCGATTGTGGTACTGGAAAATATCTCCCGCCATCTGAACGCGGGGTTAAAACCCATGCAAGCTGCCCTCAAGGGAACCAGGGAAGTGGGATTCACCGTGCTGGCGATGAGCTTATCACTCGTTGCAGTATTTATTCCCCTCGTGTTGATCGATGCATTACTCGGTAGATTGTTCCGCGATTTTGCGGTCACACTGGCCACCGCCATCGGGATTTCACTGCTAATATCATTGACCTTAACCCCAATGATGTGTGCACATCTGCTCAAATCTGTCCCCCTCAATGAGCAAAAGCAGACGCGGGGATTCGGTAAAGTATTGCTGAAAATTCAGCAAGGCTATGCCCGTTCATTGAAATGGATACTTAATCATACTCGCTGGGTGTTGCTGGCCTTGGTTGGCATCATCGCCCTGAATATCTGGCTCTATATCAGCATTCCAAAAACGTTTTTCCCGCAACAAGATACCGGAAAAATGCTGGGATTTGTGGTTGCTGATCAAAAAATTTCATTTCAGGCCATGCGTGAAAAAATGAAGCGCTTTATGCAGGCCATCGATAATGATCCAACCGTGGATAATGTTGTGGGTTTTACCGGGGGCGATAGTATCAATACCGGCTTTATGTTTGTTTCCCTCAAGCCATTGAAAGAACGTAAAGAAAGTATCCAGCAAATTATCACCCGCTTAAGAGGTCAACTCACTAATGAAGCGGGAGCACGCCTATATTTAGTTCCTGTCCAGGATCTAAGAACCGGGGGAGGACAGGGAGGTAAATCGCTTTATCAATTTAATTTGCTATCCGATGATCTTCATGAACTGCGTAAATGGAGTCCGATTGTCAAAAAAGCACTGGAAAAATTGCCTCAGTTAGTGGAAGTCAACGCCGATGAAGATGATGAAGCTAAAGGTGCTGAAATAGCGATTACCTATGATCGTGATGTGATGGCCCGTTTAGGCATCAATGTTGCGCAAGCAAATAGTTTGCTCAATAATGCTTTTGGACAGAACCCGGTTTCCACAATTTACGCCCCCTTAAACCAATATAAAGTGGTCATGGAAGTTGCACCGCAATATAACCAAGATCCCAGTGCGCTGGAGAAAATGTTTGTGATTAATAGCAAAGGGGAACGTATTCCTCTCTCCTACTTCGCCCAATGGCACCCTGCTAATGCACCATTGGATGTTTATCATCAGGATCTTTCAGCTTCTTCGACCATTGCCTTTGATGTGGCACCAGGCTATACACTGTCCGATGCAATCAGTGCGATAGAAAGAACCATCACAGAGCTGGGCGTTCCTTCGGCGGTACGTAGCTCTTTCGCCGGCACCGCACAGGATTTTCAGGAGAGTGAACGTTCCCAGTTATGGGTGATCCTGGCGGCCATCGTCACGGTATACCTGGTGCTTGGCATACTCTATGAGAACTACATTCATCCCCTGACCATCCTTTCTACCTTGCCTTCTGCGGGCGTAGGCGCTTTGCTGGCTCTGGAACTGTTCAATACACCCTTTAGTCTCATCGCCATGATTGGGATTATGCTGTTGATTGGTATTGTCAAGAAAAACGCCATTATCATGGTGGATTTTGCCCTTGAGGCTCAACGCAACGGTAATCTCAGTGCCCAAGATGCGATTTTTCAGGCCAGTTTATTACGATTCCGTCCAATTATGATGACGACACTTTCTGCCCTGTTTGGTGCTTTACCTTTGGTACTGAGTCATGGGGACGGTGCAGAATTACGTTTCCCGCTGGGGATCACTATTGTTGGTGGCCTGGTGATAAGCCAACTTCTCACCCTATATACCACCCCCGTCGTGTATCTGTTTTTTGACCGACTGCGTGAGAAATGGCGTTCTCGCTATGCAAGGCTATCTCGGATAAAGACTATCCCTGATAAGCGCCATTTCTGATCGTTGATTTAGGTAACTGAACCAAAATGAAATTTAGGCTAAGAATGGGCATCAGTGGTAAATTGTTTCTGGCAATTTTTGCCACCTGTATGCTGGTATTAGTCACAATGCATTGGGCCATTTACCTCAGCTTCCAGCACGGTTTTATTGGCTATATCAAGCAAAATAGCCAGACCAGGGCAAATAGGCTGGCAGAAGCATTGACGGAACAATACCAGCAATATGGCAATTGGCGGTTTCTGACTCAAAATGATCGGGCGATATTTCAAATCATCCGTACGATTGAACAGGGTGACAATCCCGATCAAAAAACCAAGTCTCATGGTTGGCGTCCCCAATTTTGGATCGTGGATAATCATATGAATCGTTTGGTAGGACATTCTAATGATATTCCGGCGGAAAGTTATCGCGAGCCAGTCACCCATAAAAATAATATTGTCGGTTGGGTCATTGTCAGCACATCCGACAAAATTACTCGTCAGGCTGATATTAGTTTCGCCCACCAGCAGCAATTCACCCGTTGGGCAATTATCGGTTTTTCCACCTTATTGGCATTGATCGTCACTTTTCTGCTCTCCCGTGGTCTTCTAAGACCCGTTAAACGGCTGGTGGAAGGTACGCATAAACTTGCGGCAGGGGATTTCAGTGTGCGTGTCACGCCATCCAGTCAAGATGAAATAGGTAAATTGGCATCAGATTTTAACCAACTCGCCAGTACGCTGGAAAAAAATGAACAGATGCGCCGTGATTATATGGCCGATATCTCCCATGAATTACGCACGCCACTCTCTGTTTTGCGTGGTGAGTTGGAAGCCTTACAAGATGGCGTGCGCAAACCAACACAGGAAACGCTCCATTCCTTGCTCACGGAAGTGACTACCCTGGCAAAACTGGTTGATGATCTGCATTTATTATCCCTGTCTAATCGTGGCTCACTGGCCTATAGAAAAGAGCGGGTTAATGTCAGTGAATTACTGCAAATCTCTGTGGCGAATTATCACGGCCGCTTTGTGCATAAAAAAATAGATATCTTAGTTAATTTAAAAGAAAATGTGGTCATCTTTGCCGATCCAAATCGGCTGACCCAATTATTTCACAATTTGCTGGAAAACAGCCTACGTTACACTAACGAGTATGGAAAAGTGATCATTCGTGGAGATTCAGATCAGCAAAAATGGATATTGGATATGCAGGATAGTGAACCGGGACTGACGACTGAACAATGTCAGTATGTTTTTGAACGTTTTTATCGTTGCGAATCGTCCCGTAACCGCGCAAGCGGAGGTTCAGGGCTTGGGTTAGCGATTTGCTATAATATCGTTGAAGCCCATGATGGGCTTATTCGCGCGGGGAGCTCACCTTTAGGTGGCATTAAAATTTACCTGGAATTACCGTTGGCTAAATCGTCTGAACTTGAAAAACAATGAGTACACCTCTTATACAATATACTGTTCTCATCGTTGAAGATGAACCCAAGTTGGGGCAACTGCTGGTTGATTATCTACAATCGGCGGATTACCAAACCCAATGGCTCAAACGTGGTGATGAAGTCATCGCTCATGTTCAAAAATACCATCCCCATATTATCTTGCTTGATCTTATGCTGCCTGGTCTTGATGGGTTGTCGGTCTGCCGGGAAATCCGCAAGTTTTCAGATATCCCGATTGTGATGATGACAGCGAAAACGGAAGAAATTGATCGGCTCCTCGGCTTAGAAATTGGGGCTGACGATTATATCTGCAAACCTTATAGCCCACGGGAAATGATTGCCAGAGTCAAAACCATCTTACGCCGTTGCTACCGCCCGAAAGATATCATCACTGAACAAGGTTCCCTGACTATTGATGAAAACCAATTTCAGGCACATTATTTTGAACAGGTGCTGGAACTGACCCCTGTTGAGTTCCGTCTGCTCAAAATTATATCCAGCCAACCAGGGCGTGTTTTTTCCCGTGATCAACTATTGAATAACCTTTATAACGATCATCGCATTGTGAATGATCGTACTATTGATAGCCACATTAAAAACTTGCGTAGGAAGCTGGAGCAATTGGACGGGGATAAATCTTTTATCCGTTCCATTTATGGGTTGGGCTATCGCTGGGAAGCAGAAATCTGCCGTTTACTGTGACACAGCCACCGGCATTAACCATGCCAGTGACGGTTACTCCTCGCGCCAGGATGTCCTACATTTTGGCATGTTATTGCGTTCTTTTATGATCGATAAGACCTGAAATGACAGCTAATAACAATGCCATTAAGGCCAATAGACCACCTGCCAAATTGAGGGAGGTGTAGCCATAATGAGATGCGATAATCACGCCGCCTAACCACGCACCGACGGCATTGCCTAAATTAAAGAATCCAATATTAACCGAGGAAACAAGATTAGCTGCACCAGCCTCCTGAGCTTTATCCATCACCAGACGCTGGATTGGCGATACCGTGGCAAAACCTAATGCCGCCATTAAAAATAGACTTAAACAAGCAATGAATTGATTGTTTCCATAAAGCCAGAAAATAAATAAGACTAAGGATTGTAATCCTAACGTCCAATACAGTAACGGCATCATTGCCTTATCTGCCAGCTTTCCTCCCACAATATTGCCAAAGAAAAATCCTAACCCCAAAACCAAAAGGAGCCATGTTATTGCGCTCTCAGAAAATCCTGCGATATTGATCATCAATGGCGCGATATAAGTCATCGTTGTAAAAAATGCAGCAGGGCCTAATACCGTGATCCCCATCGCCAAAAGCACATGGATATTGGTGAAAGCCAGCAATTCCTTTTTAATACTGGCAGGCGCTTTCTGATCGAATTTAGGTAGTAATATTAAAATACCCACTAATGCGATAATCCCAATCGCTGTAATTATGGCAAAAGTGATGCGCCAGGAAATGGCTTTTCCTATCCATGTTCCAATGGGTATTCCCACCAAATTCGCCAATGTCATTCCACTAAACATAAATGCAATGGCGGTGGTTTTTTTATTTTCAGACACCAGTTCAGCAGCAATAATCGCACCGATCCCCATAAAAGCACCGTGGGTTAGGGAGGCTATAATCCGACCAATAATTGCCAGATAAAATGTTGGGGAAAACGTAGTCAGCGCATTGCCGATGATAAATAATACCATCAACATGGAAAGCATCTTTTTCCTTTCTATACGTCCTCCCAGTATGATTAACATGGGCGCCCCAACAAATACACCCAGTGCATAGCTAGTTACCATATTCCCCGCAGTGGGTATTGAAATATTAAATTCAGTTGCGATTTCAGGGAGTAAACCCGCGACAATAAATTCGGTTGTCGCGATCCCAAATGTCGCTATGGCCAAAACCCAAATAGCTATAGGCATGGAAAACTCCTAATGACAGGCTGAATTAAGCAAGTGATGATTGCAACGGTGTGTATTTATCTCTGAAAGAGATACTGTAATATATTCGTACAACATCCAATTTGGAAGCCGTTACAAATTAATCGACCAATACAAAATAGTCATCATGCGCTATAAAATAGCAGGACAGGCAATAAATTTTTCTCGTCAATCTGTTTGACTGTACAAAATTCAGGCTAAACTTAAGCTGATAATTACCCAATCAGGAGAATTTCTTATGGCTACTGGGCATTATGATCTTAAGAAAACAAAGAACGGGCAATTTTATTTCAATCTGGTGGCAACAAACGGTGACATTATTCTGAGCAGCGAAATGTATACCACCAAGGCTTCCGCCAATAAGGGTATTCACTCTGTGCAAGTCAACTCTCCCGATAAGACTCGCCATGAAGTGAGAAAAAACAAATCGGGCAAACCTTATTTTGTCCTGAAAGCCCGAAACCATCAGATTATTGCGACCAGTGAAACTCATGCCAATGAAGCAAGCGTAAAAAAATGTATGCAATCTGTCATGAAAGTCGGACCAACGGAGAAAATTCGTGATCTGACCAAACAACATTAACAAGTACAATGGATGATTCGCGCCGTATCGACGGCGCGCTTTCTCCCAACGCCAAGTCAGTCCATAGATATTTTCAACCGGTTTTATACGCAACGTAGCATCGTTATATACCAATCCAACTTCAAGTTGCAGTTTGCAAACCAATGGAAGTGCTTATATCTCCCCGCTGCGCGGGGAGATATAAAACGCATCTTGAAAGGCGACGGGGATATTCCCATAATATATTTGTGCTAATGGTAGGAGAAGCGTTAAAATCCCCCTCCTTTAAACCTTACCCTTAGTAATGGTAATGAAAGCTAGGTAAGGGCTGACTTGAACTCAGATCGAGAACGTTAAGAATATGTTTACTCCAGAATTACTTTCTCCTGCCGGCTCCTTGAAAAACATGCGTTACGCATTCGCTTATGGCGCAGATGCTATTTATGCCGGACAACCCCGTTATAGCCTGCGTGTTCGCAATAATGAATTTAACCATGAGACATTGGCCCAGGGCATTAAAGAAGCGCACGAATTAGGTAAGCGTTTTTATGTCGTCGTCAATATTGCCCCACATAATGCAAAGCTGAAAACTTTTATCCGCGACTTAAGACCCGTTGTGGAAATGGGGCCTGATGCATTGATTATGTCTGATCCGGGCTTGATTATGATGGTGCGTGAAACATTCCCTGAAATAGATATTCATCTTTCAGTTCAAGCTAACGCAGTTAACTGGGCGACAGTCAAATTCTGGCAACAAATGGGACTGACACGAGTCATCCTTTCCCGTGAACTCTCGCTGGAAGAAATCGCTGAAATCCGACAGCAAGTACCCGATATGGAACTTGAGATTTTTGTGCATGGCGCACTCTGTATGGCTTATTCTGGCCGCTGTCTGTTATCAGGCTATATTAACAAGCGCGATCCCAATCAGGGCACATGCACTAACGCCTGTCGCTGGGAATACAATGTGCAAGAAGGCAAGGAAGATAGTACCGGCAATATTGTCCACCAGCACGATCCTATTCCGGTCAAAAGTATTGAGCCAACACTGGGTCAAGGCGCACCAACAGATAAGGTATTCATGATAGAAGAAGCCAAGCGTCCTGGCGAATATATGTCAGCGTTTGAAGATGAACATGGTACTTATATCATGAACTCCAAAGACTTACGTGCCATTGAACATGTGGAAAGATTAACAAAGATGGGCGTCCATTCACTGAAAATCGAAGGCCGCACCAAATCTTTCTATTATTGTGCCCGCACTGCCCAGGTATATCGTCGTGCTATAGATGATGCCGTTGCCGGAAAACCGTTCGATTCAACACTGATGACTACATTGGAAGGTTTGGCACATCGTGGCTATACGGAAGGTTTCCTGCGCCGCCATACCCATGATGCTTACCAAACTTACGAATACGGTCATTCAGTGTCAGACAGCCAACAATTTGTTGGTGAATTGACGGGCAATCGAGTCAATGGCTTGGCAGAAGTTGTCGTGAAGAATAAATTTCTGATCGGAGATCGTCTGGAACTGATGACGCCATCTGGCAATATTAATTTTACGTTAGAAACCATGACAAATAAAAAAGGCCAAGCCGTGGAAGTTGCACCAGGTGATGGACATATCGTTTATCTCCCTATTCCTGAAGAAATTAAGTTGGATTATGCTTTACTTATTCGAAACCTAAAAAGTGGCAATACCCGGACACCTTATCCACAAAATGGCAAGTAAAATAAATCGAAATAGGTTTTTAAAGAAATTAATCTACTTTTTTAGAAACAGATCACATCAATGCTAATTTATTTCTCGTATTATCAGCCCTGAAAAATAAATAACTAAAAAAGTTTTATTGTAAGACTAGGAACCACCTCCTTGGCTAGCTCAATCTCCCTTGGGCTGGCCTTTTCTTTTATGACAATAAATTAAAACACAATAAAATCAAAGCGTTATAAAAATACCCATGATCATTAATCATTAAATTAATTTATGTTTATCGTTCCAGATTGGTCATTTATTAAACCTCAATGAGCCACCTTTTTTACAGTAATCCCCAAAACCCCCCTCTTGATAAATATCAAGAGGATTTATTCAGTTTAATGAAGGAAATTTTGAGAAAAAATAATCCAAATTATCCAATTATTGAACGACGCCAATATTTATCACTGCATCAGATCCATATTATTTCACTTTATTGCTATACAAAATGGTGAAATTTTAGCGAGATTTGTCTTAACTGAAGCGATCCACTGCGGCTTCCCTCTCCACTTGCCTTGTGATCAAAGTAAATATAAATAACAATCAGTAGCGCCTTTTGCAAACTGGAGTTAATCATGACTGATATCGTTAAGTTGTTAGGAAAAGACGCAGAGAGTTTATTGCAACATCAGTGCAATACCATTCCACGTGAAAATCTCTATCTCCCAGGTACAGATTTCGTCGATAGAGTAATGCTCGAAAATAATCGTCCTAATACTGTGCTTCGTTCCATGCAAACCTTGCTGGATCATGGACGTCTGGCAGGTACGGGTTATCTCTCTATTTTGCCAGTCGATCAGGGGGTTGAACATTCAGCCAGCGCTTCTTTTGCCGCTAATCCTCTCTATTTTGATCCCAAAAATATCGTTGAACTGGCGATTGAGGCAGGCTGTAACTGTGTTGCTTCAACTTACGGTGTTTTGGCCTCGGTTTCTCGCCGTTATGCTCATAAGATCCCGTTTCTGGTTAAGCTCAATCACAATGAGACTTTGACCTATCCCGCCCAATATGATCAAACGTTGTATGCCAGTGTCGAGCAGGCATTTAACATGGGCGCAGTTGCGGTAGGCGCAACAATCTATTACGGCTCTCCCGAATCACGTCGCCAAATAGAAGAAATTTCAGCCGCCTTTGAACGCGCCCACGAACTCGGTATGGTTACTGTGTTATGGGCTTATTTGCGTAATCCTGCTTTCAAGAAAGAGGGAGTCGATTACCATACCAGTGCCGATTTAACCGGACAGGCGAATCATCTGGCAGCCACGATTGGTGCCGATATTGTTAAACAAAAAATGGCTGAAAATAATGGTGGCTATACTGCCATTAAATTCGGGCATACGGATAACCGTGTCTATAGCAAATTAACCACTGAACATCCGATTGATCTCGTTCGCTATCAAATTGCCAACTGTTATATGGGACGCGCGGGATTAATTAATTCTGGTGGCGCTTCTGGAAACAATGATTTAAGTGATTCTGTCCGCACCGCTGTTATCAACAAACGGGCGGGAGGAATGGGCTTGATCCTTGGCCGCAAGGCGTTCAAAAAATCGATGAAAGAGGGTGTTGAGTTAATTCACTCCGTACAGGATGTTTATCTCGATAAGAAAGTGACTATCGCTTAGTTCACTACTTCCAAGATGGGGATCGCGGTATCCCCATTCTTCAAAAGCAATTTTATTTCTCACCACCATTGATGAAAATGGTGGACAGGCCCAATACCATGACCGACTTGCAAACTGTCTGCGTGTGTCAGTGCATTTTGTAAGTAGGTTTTGGCAACCGGTAACGTGCTTTGCCAATCAGAATAACGCGGGCGCAATGCAGCAAGGGCTGCGGATAAAGTACACCCCGTCCCATGTGTATGCCGGGTATTTACTCTGGGAGCGGTAAAACGCCACTCCCCTTCCGAGGTAAAAAGCCAATCTGGGCTTTCCTCATTATCCAAATGCCCCCCCTTCAATAAAACTGCCTGGCACCCCATTGAACGTAATGCTCTCCCTTGACGTATCATTTCATCTTCGGTATCAGCAAGATCACATTCCAACATGGCTGCCGCTTCCGGTAAATTGGGGGTGATCAAAGAGACGTTCGGCAGTAACTGCTCTACCATTGCGGTCATGGCCTCTGGCGATAACAAAGGATCACCACTTTTCGCTACCATGACGGTATCCAACACAACGTAAGGAATGGGATAACGCTGCAACGACTGCGCTATTACAGCGATATTAGACGCATTCGACAACATACCAATTTTGGCACTGTCTATCCTGACATCTGAAAGCACTGATTCTAGCTGAGCAGCGACAAAGAGGGGATCAATCTCATAGACCGATTGTACGCCCAACGTATTTTGCGCAACCAAGGCAGTGATCACTGTCGTACCATAGGCGCCAAGTGCGGAAAAAGTTTTTAAATCGGCTTGAATGCCGGCACCACCGCTAGGATCCGTTCCTGCGATAGTCAAGGAGTTAATTCTCATGATGGTTATTCCTACCACCAGCTAAAGAAAAGCGGGTATCGGAATAAGTGATACCATGACTTCCCTACGCTGGCATTATCCAGATCAGGTCATACGGGTACTTCTCAGTTCAATAAAGAACGCCCCGAGTCAAAATAAAAATCACTCTATTAGTACCCCAATAGAGTGATTTTTGCAATAGGTTATCGTTAGATAATAAAACTTAGCTAACGATAAATATATTTAGCCAGTAATCAAATACCAGCCAAATTAAATTTATTACTATAAAGTTGTGACGTTTGCAGCAGCAGGACCTTTAGGGCCATCCTGAATTTCAAACTCAACTCGTTGGCCTTCGGACAATGTTTTAAACCCATCTTTCATAATTGCAGAAAAATGTACAAATACATCTTTGCTACCATTATTCGGAGTAATAAAACCAAAACCTTTAGACTCGTTGAACCACTTCACAGTACCAGTGATTTTTGCCATTTCAAAAATTTCCTTTGAATCACTTTATTCGCCTATTGGCATGAAAATAAACAAACCAGTATTAGTTACTGTTATTTATTAACAGAACCGTACTTCGTTTACCCATGTGTTTTATCACATACTCTTTATATAATCGCAAGCCATTTTTTTCAGGTGCCGGAGCCAACGCACATATTTAAAATCCTTAATTCCCATTCCAATTTGAAATTACCTAATAACTTTTAAACAACATAACCTCATGAATTAATGTAAAAATAAAAATTAACCCAAAGAAATATCTTTAATAAGCCTAATATATAATACTGTTTTTCATATCTGTTATTGCGTAGACCAGAGAGTTATCGTTATAAAAAACTCATTTTAAGTAACTAAAAAAATTATGGCTAATTTCATCTTATTCTTTTTGAACATACAATATAGTTATTTTACATGTAACCAGACTACTTTTTGTTTATCTTTTATTAAATATTATTCAATTATAATATTTATGAGCCATTTTTTTCTATTCCTCCATTTAATTGCCCTCATACGATCAACTGGCTTCATAAAGTACCTGGCAGCACATACGACTATAGGCGTTTGCGCGTTTTATCTGGCTAACCTGGTTTAGGGTTGTCTGTGTTATTCGTACTGACAAAAGTCATCAGTCGGGTATTATACCCGACTGAAAAAATAGGGATGGAATGAATTAACGATGAGTCGGGTTATCTATTGGATTTCTTTGAGTTAGCAATCAAATAACCAACCCATAAGACAGCAACCCAAAATGGCATCAAGATAACTGAAATACGAATTGGTGGCATCGTCAAAATGATGACGAGAATGAACGCCAGAAATGCCAAACACAGGTAGTTCCCATATGGATACCAAAATGCCTGAAATTTCGTCTTGATACCTTCTCTATTTTTGGCGGCACGGAATTTCAAATGAGCACAACAAATCATGATCCAGTTAATGACCAGAGTGGTTACCACTAATGCCATCAACAGCTCAAATGCCTTACCGGGTATAACGTAGTTAATCAATACGCCAATGGATGTTGCCAGTGCTGATAAACCAATAGACAAGACAGGTACATTGCGTTTGTTAACTTTTGTGAGTGCTCGAGGTGCATTACCTTGTTTCGCCAAACCATATAGCATCCGACTATTACAATACACTCCACTGTTATAAACAGATAATGCTGCTGTTAATACGACCACATTTAGGATATTCGCTACCCAGAAATTATCCAGATCATGGAAAATCAGCACAAATGGGCTACCGCCTTCTACCACTTTCGTCCACGGATACAGAGACAGTAAGATAGCTAATGAACCGATATAAAATATCAAGATGCGATAAACAACCTGGTTGGTTGCTTTTGGGATATTTTTCTCAGGATTTTCCGCTTCGGCTGCGGTAATCCCCACCATTTCCAGGCCACCAAATGAAAACATGATCACGGCCAACGCCATGATCAAGCCAGAAATCCCATTTGGCATAAAGCCGCCATGTTGCCATAAGTTGGTGATACTTGCCTCTGGGCCACCATGACCGCTAATCAGTAAATAGCATCCAAAGAGAATCATCCCGACGATGGCACTGACTTTAATGATAGAGAACCAAAATTCGGTTTCACCATATAGCCGTACATTAATTAGATTGATCAAATTGATAAGTACAAAGAATATTGCAGCAGAAATCCAGGTGGGGACTTCCGGCCACCAATATTGGATATACATACCAACCGCCGTTAACTCTGCCATTCCAACTAAAATAAACATTGCCCAGTAATTCCAGCCTGATAGAAAACCGGCAAAATTTCCCCAGTACTTATAAGCAAAATGACTAAATGAACCTGCTACTGGCTCTTCAACAACCATTTCGCCCAGTTGACGCATAATTAAAAATGCAATAAATCCACCGAGTGCATATCCGAGGAGCACTGAAGGACCTGCCATTTGAATGGTTTGGGCAATACCCAAAAATAACCCTGTGCCTACTGCACCGCCGAGGGCAATAAGCTGAATATGCCTGTTCTTTAAACCTCGCTTAAGCGTAGGTTGTTGTTCTTGTTGTTCTGCCATCTAGTCCTCTTTTTACGATGCTTAGAACCCATCTCATTAAAAGCTGTTTTATTTGTTGTTTTGAACCTATTTACCTGAATAGAACCAGAAATTCTCCTGCTCTTCTCGATTGGTGTAAATTTTGTCGAGTCAAAATTTCTTCAACACGATTTCCTCAACATAATTACTCCAACATATTGTTGTAATTGAGTTATGTGTTAACTTAACGCATATTGAGTTGGTCAATTCTTATCAGGTGGATGTTACAAAGAATGAATACAGCAAGTGTATGTTAACACACATGCAGGCAGAATAATGGTTGATTAAATATCAAAAAGGCAAGTATCGGGTGATAGAACAAACACCTAATTCGAATACATCATTACCTTGGTCACAATGTACATCCAGCGCTAACAAATACAAAAACAAAAACAAAAACAAAAACAAACATATCAATATCGAGCACAGAGTTAAAAGGATTTTTTTAGTGTTCAATGAGATAGCCTCAGAATTATTTCATTATTGTTAACTTTATAATAAAATATTATAGAGAGTTATCACAATGATAGCGTGATGATAGGGTATTAAAGTTTTTTGTCTAATCACTTCGCTCTCTATTTAATGGTGAGTTTTGTCATCTTGAAAAGAAGTTGTGTATACTTCACCAACCTTCAACCAATTTAAAATTGTAATGGCACAAGATAACCACTTAGCACTTGTATGCGCACTGAGTAAATGGATAGAAAACCATCTTGGCCGTGTCATTCATCTTGAAGAGCTTGCTGCTTACTCCGGCTATTCACTTTGGCACATGCAGAAAATATTCAAGGAAGTTACCGGCATATCTCTTGGGAAGTACATCCGCCAACGACGTTTGGCTGGCGCTGTTTCTCTGTTGAGGAATAGTTCTTTGCCTATTTTTGACATTGCTCTGGATTTCGGCTTCGGTTCTCAATCCCATTTCACCTATATGTTTCGTAAGGAGTATGGCATTACACCGTATGATTTTCGCCAGAGTACAGATATTGAACTTGAAGTTAAACTTCCACTCCATCTAACTTACGACTGCGAATCATGAAACCTGGCATCGTTAGCGGCTACACATCACAGCCGCTATACCTCAACCCATATTCACTTTTGGGATAACACGACTCCTTTCCATACATTTCCAATAGTTATTATTGATATTTTTCGACCAATGCCAGCGCTATCGCTTCCGTTTCTGCATCGGGAATACCACTAATATCTGACGGACGAAAATGCATCTGAAATGCCTGAATCGTTTTATGGGTGGCACTGTCCAAAACGCCCGTTTGAGGGATACTATAGCCATAAAGTGCCAGTGCTTTCTGAACAGATATTACTGATGCAGGCATACCCGGTGCCCTACCGGCCAAATATCTATTGACTGTTGCCTGATCAGGCCAGGCGCCAATTCCTTGTTCATAAAGCTCACGCCACGGAAAAATAGGCCCAGGATCTGCTTTTCTCAGCGGGGCAATATCGCTATGACCAACAACATTCACAGCCTGAATTTTATGCCTGTGAATAATATCTTTTGCCAATCGGATCACTGCATCGATTTGTGATGGATGATATGGGCACCATACTTTTTTAATGAACTCTTGCTTAAATCCGCAATTAACAATTTCAATACCAATAGAATAGCGGTTTAAACTCTGGTATCCATTCCACCCACTCTTTCCCGCATGCCATGCCCTTTCCTTTTCTGAAACCAGTTGGAAGATAATCGGCTCTTCATCCTTATGCCTCGGTCGCGAAGGAATCAGGTAATGGGTACTCACCCGGCCTCCCGTTAATTCCCGCAAAGATTTTTTATCATCCAACGCGGTATAGTGAAGAACCAGAAACTTGATTGAGTCAATGTATTGCTTAGTCGAGTAAGGGTAGGAACGGTCAACAATATAACCGCCCCTATCTTCTTGTTCAGGGGAATAAGAACAACCAATCAACAGCGTGATAAATATACATATTATTAATCGTTTTATCATGATCGGTCAGCTATTTTATGGAAAGAGAAAATATTGTGATGATTATAGGTTAGATGAAACGAAAAGAGATGTGGCGTTTTTTACTTATCACTCTGTTTTTCAGAACAAATAAAAGCCAGCTATTCGCGGAACGGGCGAATAGCTGGCCACATGAGTCATCTTCTGTTACTAACGATGTTATATAGATAGACTACATAGACAATTCAGTCTCAGCAATTGCTCTTCTCACAGTTATGTGGTGCATCGTTATCCCAAATACCTTTTTCAACTTGATGTTTGATCTCTGGGTAGCTATTAATATTGAATGCAGGCAATTTCCCTGATTTTCTCTGCTGGTTATAATCTTTTGCCAGCCTCATTGCGATACCGGACAACAGAAGTATAGCGATCAAGTTAACAATAGCCATGCATGCCATTGACAGGTTAGCCATGTTCCAAACCAGAGGGACTTCTGCCAACGTCCCAAACATCACCATACCCAACGAAGCCAACCGCAAAATGAATAGACCAGCAGTGTGGTTACGCTCCAGGAATATCATGTTGCTTTCAGCATAAGCGTAATTGGCGATAATCGATGTAAAGGCAAAGAAGAAAATAGCAATCGCAACGAACATTGTTCCCCAATGCCCAACAGCAGATGACAATGCTCGCTGGGTCAATTCAATTCCGCTGATAGCCGTGACATTTTCGTTGAGAACACCGGAAGAAAGGATAATAACAGCCGTTGCACTACAGATAACGATGGTATCCATAAATACCCCCAACATCTGTACATACCCCTGAGAGGCTGGATGTGGTGGATATGGAGAAGCTGATGCTGCTGCATTTGGCGCAGAACCCATTCCCGCTTCATTCGAAAACAACCCACGTTGAACGCCCTGAGTCATTGCCTGAGAAATACCATAGCCTAATGTTCCTGCTATCGCTTCCTGAAGTCCAAAAGCACTCTTAATAACTAATGCAAATACCGCTGGGATACGTTCAATATTGTGACCAACAACCCAAAGTGCCAGTATGAAATAAGCAATCGCCATAAACGGCACAACAAGTTCCGCGACTTTGGCGATAGAGCGCAACCCGCCAAAAATAATGACGCCACAGATAATGACTAATACGATACCGACATAAAGTGGTTTGATATTAAAGGCAAAGGCAGCCGCTTCCGCAATTGAGTTTGCCTGCACAGCATTAAATACAAGACCAAACGCGATAATAAGGAAAAATGAAAACAAAATTCCCATCCATCGCTTCTTCAACCCTTTCTCCATATAGTAGGCCGGGCCACCGCGATAATTTCCCTGATCGTCTTTCGTCTTGTACAACTGGGCAAGCGTACTTTCTACAAAGGCAGTCGCCATACCAATAAATGCCACTACCCACATCCAGAAAATAGCCCCTGGACCACCGGCTGTAATTGCAATGGCAACCCCGGCTAAGTTACCGGTTCCTACACGAGCTGCCAGACTGGTACATAAAGCCTGAAAAGATGAAATACCAGAATCATCTGATTTATTACTATTTTTCAGAATTGAGAACATGTGGCCAAAATGGCGAAGTTGTATAAAACCAGAACACAGTGTGAAGTAAAGACCAGCCCCAAGAAGCAGGTATATCAGTACATAGTCCCAAAGAATGTTGTTAATGAAGTTAATCAGATCCGTCAAGATATTTTCCCCTTACTAATTAGCAAACATTAGCTGACCATAATGCCGGATTCGGCGAAATTTTATTGTGATTAATTCCTTTTATAATTAACAAGTAACTAAGTCTGTATACGAAAAATACAGAGATACAAGCCATCAAAGCGGAAAGAATGTAACACAATATTTATTTCAATGGGTAACTTTTAATGAAATTTTTACATTTACTTTAGCGTTATTGAACGTTTATCTTGATGCTCATAAACGCTTTATTCCTTATTCCAAGCCATTCAGGTGTATTTTCAGAACAAAAAATGCACGCCAATATTCTTCCTATATATAAGCAAGAAACATAAACAAATTAACAATTGAACTCAAAATACGAAACCTGCTGGCAACCAAAATACAACCTATCAAAAACAGCGTCAATCCAATATTGACGCTAATGGCTACATAGAGAGCATCTGTTAATTAGACGTTATTGATATTATGCCAAGCAAACAGTATGTAAAACAAATTTGAATAATCACACACTGTCATATCACTAATGTAGCAATAATCCAATTCATTAAAAAAAATGGGGTAATTACAAAATTTAATATTGAAATTTCCAATATTTACAAAAACATATATCAATATTTCACTTAAAATGAGATTATTAAATTTTAATACTGTGATAGTTGGAAAATGCCATCATTGCATATTAAAATTTTCAGTTGTTATTTTTACAGTAGGAAACAACAATAACAGGTTAGTAAGATATTAATAATCCACTATCTGGTCATCAGATAATCTGAAAGTGAGGTTATAATTGATGTTAGAGCGAAAAAGAAAGAATCCCGCAGACAACATACTGCCCAAGAGAGTTTATAGAGGAAAATCAAAGTATGAATATCATCCTGCTACAGGCGGTTCAATCTCTATCTGCTGTTTGAGCTCACCAGTCTCTGTTGTCTGGAAAGAGTATAATAAGATTGTGGAAAAAATAGCAAAAAACAGTACGTAGAGCCTAATATATGTCGAAGTTAATAAAAACGGGAGTCATCACTCCCGTTGATAATAATATGATAACCACTCTCTGAATAAGATCCCATAATCACAACAAAAAACCCCCTGTATTATAAAATGTTATTTTATTATATCGCATAAAAATCGCTATTCCGCCCAATAACACCAATAAGAAATACTAATACTTTTTTGCAAGCTCCCGCTGTGCGGGAGATATAAACACTTTCATTGGCTTGCAAACTGCAACTTGAAGTTGGATTGGTATAAATGGGCATTGAGCTGAAAATATACTCTTCCTCAATTCGTGCTACGATATAAATCACCCTATACATTTGTTAAATCAAGACAGTAAACAACGGAGCATTACTTATGCGTATAAGTAACATTTTGAAAATTGCTGCAATTTCTACTCTAATGACGCTATTGTTATCAACACCTGTTAGCGCAAGAGAAGGAAAATTAATTAAATTGCCTGATAAACGATTTGCTGTCCTGTCCATTGGTGATCTGGAAAGCGAATCAATTGGCAGTTATTCCATTGCCGTTTTTAAAGATAAAGATCTCTCGGACTTTGAAACCGGCGGCGTCTTTGAACGTGATGGTTCCGTGTTTGAAGATAATGGTACGCCAAGGATAACATTTGCCGATATTGATGGTGATGGCTCCAAAGAACTCATAGTTTCCAAACTCACAGCAGGTTCGGGGAATTATCTTGAAGTTGATGCACTCAAAATTACTCAGAAAAATGTCAAACTTCTCACCCGCATCTACATAAACGGCAATAATGACCCAGTAAGATCACTGCGTGCTGTATGTAAAAGAGGAAAATGCACAGCGCAGAATCCTTAATCACTCTCTCTTTACTTAAACCATTACCCGCTGAGTTTCGGCGCAAGCGTTGGAATTATATACTATTGTTAATGATGTCATTCCTGTTAAAGTTATTACCACTATCATGGTATAGTCGATTCAAGAGGAAATTATGAAACACCTTTTATTGCCGATTTTCCTTACCTCATTCTTCTCATATGCCGCACACGCTAATGTCGATAAAACCGCGGAAACTTATTGTGATTTGTTCGGGAAAGCCTCCGTAGAAGCCTTTAAAACCCACGACTCACCCGACGTGATAGCCCAAAAGGCATTCAATGAATTAAGCAGCAAGGGATTTGATCTTAAAGAGATCCATAGCAATCAGGATGAATTTATTGCGTCTATCAAACAAACCGTCACCGAAGTCAGAAAAAATAAACAAGCCTTCCCCAGCACTCGCCATTTTGACGAATCCCTGGTTAAATCAGTTGAAGCATGCAAAGTACAAACAAAGCAGGCTTTATCTAACAGCCCAAAATAAGCACCTGTAGAGCGACCAACTTACGTTGTCGCTCTATTTTATTCGCCTTTTGACCATTTAATTCATTTTTAGTCGCTAACAGTTTCATAACGATGAGATTAAAGCGAAACATAAATTCAGCTTTTTAGCGGCAACGCTATGCCAAAGATTAAAAACAACAAAAGTACTAAAACTGTATCTATTAGTGCAGAAGAATGATATTGAAACGATGAGTTTTTCTTATTGGCCTGATTAGGTTCATCTTTATCTAAAGAAAACTGATTATCTTCAATTTCAGTCAGTATCGCTTTTGCGTGCGCGATATCCGATTGGTGGACAAGAAGTTTAACTCCACCAAATGCCTGGGAATACATATAGTTATTCCATACAATGTCTTCATCCATCACTACCGCATAAATACCTTCTGATAACATTCTGCCCAGGACAATATGGGCATCTATTGGCGATAGAAAATTTGCCAATAATTGCATATTTCCTCTCTGAAGATTGCTATTCCACATAGGCACCTCATGATCAGATGATTTGTCAATCAGTATAACTTAATAATCATATTATCCCTCCAGAAAGGGCCCTACGATTTTTAATCGTTATTCAAGTATTTTTGCTTATAAAACAGACCAGTTAAAAACACCACACTATGATACTGATAACCGGAGATATCCTTGTATAATCTAAAATCCTCACTCAGCATATTTTCAGTAAAATTGCACCCATTTTCTACATAATGTTCCCAAGTATGATTGTTCATACACGATGAACGAACAACTCCCATATACGCCTTCACAAGAATTCCGGGTAGAAAAAGGGATAATTGTTAACTTCTGTCCATGCCTCAATATGCTGGGCAAGTTGTGCAGGGTTGCAATACTGATCATCTATCTTAACATGTGATATGCCATTCTCGTGGCCAAACCCATGACAAGCAATTGTTAAGCGATTTTTACCTAATGTTTTCCTATTCGGTTCTCCGAATACATAACCGTCTGGATAGACACAACATAGTCTCATTAAAGGCTCGACGTTCAGACTTACGCTGCGGTGCGCGGTGAAAATAAAACAACGGGAACCATTAAGATCCCGTTATATATCCCAATCAGCAATTATTACATATGAGAAATAATCGCATCGCCGAACTCACTACATTTCAGCAATTTAGCGCCTTCCATCAGACGCTCAAAATCGTAAGTCACGGTCTTCGCAGCAATTGCGCCTTCCACTCCCTTAACGATCAGATCTGCGGCTTCAAACCAGCCCATATGGCGCAACATCATTTCAGCGGAAAGGATCACAGAGCCAGGGTTGACTTTATCCTGACCTGCATACTTAGGCGCAGTTCCATGTGTTGCTTCGAACAATGCGCACTCGTCACCAATGTTTGCACCTGGGGCAATACCGATACCACCAACCTGTGCAGCCAGAGCATCAGAGATATAGTCACCGTTCAGGTTCATACAAGCAATAACATCATACTCTGCTGGACGCAGCAGGATCTGTTGCAAGAAAGCATCTGCAATCACATCTTTGATGATGATATCTTTGCCATTTTTTGGATTCTTGATCTTAACCCATGGGCCGCCATCCAGCAGTTCTCCGCCAAAGTCAGTGCGAGCCAGTTCATAACCCCAGTCTTTGAAAGCGCCTTCAGTGAATTTCATGATATTGCCTTTATGAACCAGCGTGACTGATTCACGGTCATTATCAATGGCATATTCAATCGCAGCGCGTACTAAACGTTTAGTGCCTTCTTCTGAGCAAGGTTTTATACCAATACCACACTGTTGAGGGAAACGGATTTTATTAACACCCATTTCATCCTGTAGGAATTTAATCACTTTGTCCGCTTCTGCTGAACCGGCTTTCCACTCAATGCCCGCATAAATATCTTCAGCGTTTTCACGGAAAATAACCATATCGGTCAGTTCAGGATGCTTAACAGGGCTTGGCGTGCCTTGATAGTAACGAACCGGACGCAGGCAGACATACAGGTCCAATTGCTGACGCAGTGCTACGTTCAGCGAACGGATACCCCCGCCTACTGGCGTCGTCAGAGGGCCTTTGATTGCAACACGGTATTCACGGATCAAATCCAACGTTTCGTCTGGCAACCAAACATCTTTGCCATAGACATGCGTGGATTTTTCACCTGTGTAGATTTCCATCCAGGAAATTTCGCGCTCACCGCTGTACGCTTTCTGAACCGCAGCATCAACAACTTTTAGCATGACCGGCGTAACATCAACACCAATGCCATCCCCTTCGATATAAGGGATAATCGGGTTATTCGGAACATTTAATTTACCTTTGACATCAATAGTAATTTTTTTACCTTCCGCCGGAACAACTACTTTGCTTTCCATTAACCTCTCCTTTCAAATAAGCGCAATGCCTTGTTAATTTTTTGTAAGGGACGTGTCAATACTACTTGAATATTCTGCAAACGCCAATGGCCGCAGATTTAAGGTATAATACGTCCCCTAATTTTTAGCGATGGCTTATCATGACAAATATCTCTTTTAAAAAACGCCAACTTAACCGATTCAGCCAAAGAAAAAATAACAAGGCCATCAAAAAACCAATCGGTCCCCGCCGGGTATTGATTTTTAACAAACCTTATGACGTTTTGCCTCAATTTACTGATGAGATGGGCAGGACAACGTTAAAAAATTTTATCCCGTTTACTGATGTTTATGCCGCTGGTCGTTTGGATCGTGATAGCGAAGGCTTACTGGTATTGACCAATGATGGCAAATTGCAGGCTAAATTGACTCAACCCCACAAAAAGACCGCTAAAGTTTATTATGTTCAAGTGGAAGGCATTCCTGATGAAGCAGCCCTAAATAAACTTCGCAGTGGCATCATATTAAAAGATGGCCCGACTTTACCCGCCGGCGCTGAATTGGTTGAAGAACCTGCATGGCTCTGGGAAAGAACCCCGCCAATTCGGGAACGAAAAAGCATTCCGGTAAGTTGGCTTAAAATTACGTTATATGAAGGGCGAAACCGACAGGTACGTAGAATGACCGCCCATGTAGGTTATCCTACACTACGCCTAATCCGTTTTAGTATGGGTTCGATACAATTAGACTCGTTATCCCCAGGAGAATGGAGAGAAATTAACCTTGTTTAGTCCACACGTCACGGTTGCCTGCATTGTTCATGCAGAAAATAAATTTTTGGTTGTTGAAGAGTTGATCAACGGTAAATTTCTCTGGAACCAGCCCGCAGGCCATCTGGAAGCTGATGAAACCTTACCGGAAGCCGCCGAACGGGAATTATGGGAAGAAACTGGCATTCGTGCACAACCACAAGCATTTTTAAAGCTGCACCAATGGATTGCACCGGATGGAACGCCGTTTATCCGTTTTCTATTTTTGGTTGAAATGGAAAAAATCATGGCGACCTATCCACAAGATAGCGATATCCATCATTGCCACTGGTTAAGTGCAGAAGAAATCCTAAATAGCTCACAGCTACGCTCCCCTCTGGTTGCTGAAAGTATTCTCTGCTATTTGGAGCGCAAGGCTTATCCGCTATCGATACTGGATTATTATGGTTCACCTTTTGCCAAATAATCGTAATAAATAATCATGATAAACAATAATTAGATGAAAAGAGCACAAAGACGCTTGATGCACCTTGGTTGCCAACGTGCTAAAGTATCGCGTTTGTTTTTTTTCCGCAGTGAGATATATCCATGTCAGATAACAGCCAGAAAAAAGTCATTGTCGGCATGTCCGGCGGTGTTGATTCATCCGTTTCCGCCTACCTTCTGCAACAGCAGGGCTACCAGGTAGCTGGCCTGTTCATGAAAAACTGGGAAGAAGACGATAGTGAAGAGTATTGCTCGGCTGCTACCGATCTTGCCGATGCCCAGGCCGTTTGTGACAAATTGGGCATCGAGCTGCATACCATCAATTTTGCAGCCGAATATTGGGATAATGTATTCGAACATTTTCTTGCTGAATATCAGGCTGGCAGAACCCCAAACCCGGATATTCTTTGCAATAAGGAAATTAAATTTAAAGCATTTCTGGAATTTGCCGCAGAAGATTTAGGGGCTGACTATATCGCAACCGGTCATTATGTCCGTCGTCGGGATGTGAATGGCATTAGCCAATTACTCCGTGGCCTGGATGACAATAAAGACCAAAGTTATTTCTTATATACATTAAGCCACCAGCAAGTTGCCAAGAGCCTGTTTCCTTTAGGGGAATTGGAAAAACCGGAAGTACGCCGTATCGCCGAAGAAATTGGCCTTGTCACAGCGAAGAAAAAAGATTCGACGGGTATCTGCTTTATTGGTGAGCGTAAGTTCCGAGACTTCCTTGGGCGTTATTTGCCTGCCCAACCTGGCCCAATTATAACCGTGGATGGACAGACCATCGGTCAACACACTGGCTTGATGTACCATACACTCGGTCAGCGCAAAGGATTGGGGATCGGGGGAACAAAAAATGGCGGTGAAGAACCTTGGTATGTTGTTGATAAGGATGTTGCAAACAACCTATTGATTGTTGCCCAAGGCCATGAGCATCCTCGCCTGATGTCTGTCGGTTTGATTGCACAACAACTGCATTGGGTTGATCGCCAGCCATTAAAGACAGCAATACGTTGTGCCGTCAAAACACGTTACCGTCAGCATGATATCCCCTGCACTGTCGTCCCTCTGGGCGAAGATAAAATTGAGGTTCGTTTTAATAGCCCTGTTGCCGCTGTCACCCCAGGTCAGTCAGCCGTGTTTTATCAAGGTGAAGTCTGTCTCGGTGGCGGTGTGATCGAACAACGTATACAGGAGTAGTTGTGGCTAAAAATTATTACGATATTACACTGGCTCTGGCAGGCATCTGCCAGTCAGGCCGTATAGCGCAAAAACTTGCCCATGAAGGCCAATGCGATACTGATGCTTTTGAGACCATGATCAACAGTATCCTGAACATGAACCCGGCATCCACGTTGGATGTCTTTGGCAATAATGCCAGCAACCTGCGTCTCGGCCTTGATGCCATGTTGGGTATGTTCAATGGTTCACATAGTGGAGTTTCTGCCGAGCTTACCCGTTATATGTTGAGTTTGATGGCACTGGAACGTCGTTTGAATAAAAATCAATCTGCCACCACCCAATTGGCAAATCGCATTGAACAATTAGAACGTCAGCAAGCCTATTTTGAACCGATGTCAGAGGGCATGCTCAACGCCCTGGCTGGAATTTATATCGATGTTATCAGTCCGCTGGGGCCACGCATCCAAGTGACGGGTTCACCTGATGTCTTACGTAATACGCTGATCCAGGCAAAAGTCAGATCTATATTACTGGCCGGTATCCGCAGCGCTGTCTTATGGCAACAAGTTGGCGGTGGCCGCCTGCAAATCATGTTTTCTCGCCAGCGCCTGATCCGACAGGCAAAAGAGATCCTTGCTGACTGTTAGAAAAAAACTGTTGGCAAAAAAACTGTTAAACCAACGCTGTTAAACATAAATTGTTAAATAAAATCCGGGAGTTGCTACCAATGGAATTATCCTCACTGACCGCTGTTTCTCCAATTGATGGCCGCTACGGCGATAAAGTCAGCGCACTACGCACTATTTTTAGTGAGTTCGGCTTACTAAAATTCCGTGTGCAGGTCGAAGTACGTTGGCTGCAAAAACTGGCCGCAACAACAGAAATCAAAGAGGTTCCTGCCTTTGATGATAACGCAAACGCTTACCTTGATGAAGTTATTGCAAATTTCAATGAACAGGACGCACTGCGCATCAAAGAGATTGAACGCACAACCAACCATGACGTTAAGGCGGTTGAATATTTTCTGAAAGAAAAAGTGGCGCATATCCCTGCCCTGCATCAAGTGGCAGAATTTATTCACTTTGCCTGCACATCAGAAGATATCAATAACCTGTCACATGCCTTGATGCTAAAAACAGCCCGTGAGGACGTTCTGCTGCCTCAATGGCGCCAATTAATCGATGCCATCACACGCATGGCACATGATTATCGCGATTTGCCACTGCTATCGCGCACACACGGCCAACCCGCTACGCCTTCCACTGTCGGCAAAGAATTTGCTAACGTGGTTTACCGCATGGAGCGCCAATTCCGTCAGCTTGAGCAGGTAGACATTCTGGGTAAAATCAACGGGGCTGTTGGTAACTACAATGCGCATTTGTCAGCCTATCCACATGTTGACTGGCACCAATTCAGCCAGTCATTTGTGACCTCTTTAGGCATTCAGTGGAACCCGTATACCACTCAGATTGAACCGCATGATTACATTGCAGAACTGTTTGATTGTGTGGCACGTTTCAATACCATCCTGATCGATTTTGATCGTGATATCTGGGGCTATATCGCCTTAAATCATTTCAAACAAAAAACCATCGCCGGCGAAATTGGCTCTTCGACTATGCCACATAAAGTCAACCCGATTGATTTCGAAAACTCAGAAGGAAATTTAGGCTTGGCAAATGCGGTCCTGGGGCACCTTGCCAGCAAACTTCCTGTTTCTCGCTGGCAGCGTGACCTGACGGATTCAACGGTACTGCGCAATCTGGGCGTAGGTTTGGGCTATGCATTGATTGCTTATCAATCCACGATGAAGGGAGTGAATAAGTTAGAAGTCAATGCACAAAACTTACTGGATGAACTGGAGAGTAATTGGGAAGTATTGGCAGAGCCTATCCAGACGGTTATGCGTCGTTATGGCATTGAAAAACCGTATGAAAAACTAAAAGAACTGACTCGCGGTAAACGCGTTGATGCTGAAGGAATGAAAACATTTATTGATAGTCTGGAACTGCCTGAAGCAGAAAAAGAACGCCTCAAAACCATGACACCGGCAAATTATATTGGGTATGCTACTTCGTTAGTTGATCAGTTAAAATAATTCCTGTTTATACAAGTAAATGGGCGGGTTTTAATCCCGCCCATACGTGATTTTCAAATCCCAGAGCCAACCAAATTCCCTTATCGCTACACGTCATTTAAAGGCTATTTAGGTCAATAATCTTATATAAAAGATAAATAGATTGTAAATTTATTTGTTATTTCAATCTAACCATTTGTTTTTAAATGCCCTGATCATTAATATACCAAAAAAAGCCAAATAGTTACTATACTTAGTTCATTCATAATTATATAAGTATAATTTTATTTAATCTTTATTGACGAAATTGATTACTTAGCTATTTTAAATTTATTTGATAAACATGACTGATTAGCATAAGGAATCATTATGCGGATATTGATCGTTGAAGATAACGCGTTACTTCGCCATCACTTAACCGTACAACTGCGGGATATTGGGCATCAAGTGGATGCTGCGGAGAATGCTAAAGAAGCAGATTACTATCTTAAAGAAAGTCACCCTGATCTTGCTATCGTTGATTTAGGGTTACCGGGAGAAGATGGCCTTAGCATGTTACGGCGCTGGCGCGGTGAACAAATTAATTTACCTATCCTTGTTCTCACCGCCCGTGAAAGTTGGCAAGAAAAAGTCGCCGTGCTAAATGCCGGTGCAGATGATTATGTGACCAAACCCTTTCATCTGGAAGAAATCAATGCCCGCATACAGGCATTAATGCGACGCAATAGTGGACTGGCATCACAATTAGTTGAAATTTCACCTTTTTTGATCGACCTCTCCAGAAAGGAGTTTTCTATCAATGATGCCAATATTAAATTAACGGCCTTTGAATACATTATTATCGAAACCTTAATGCGCAATAATGGCAAGGTTGTCAGTAAAGAAACACTCATGCGCCAATTGTATCCAGACGCTGAATTACGCGAAAGTCACACAATTGATGTATTAATGGGGCGTTTGAGGAAAAAAATATTAAATGAATGGCCGGAAGAGGTCATCATCACTGTTCGTGGTCAAGGATATCGCTTTGATGTGAAATCTTATGATGCCTAGGTTTTCTGAAAAACCTTTTTCTTTAAGAACTCGGTTTCTCATGGCTACGGCGGCGATTATCCTCGCCCTGACGCTATCATATGGAATTGTTGCCATTGCCGGATATTTAGTGAGTTTTGATAAAACAAGCTATTCCATACTCCGTAGCCAAAGCAATCTATTTTTCACATTGGCCAGATGGAAAAACAATAAGCTAGAAATTCTTGTTCCCAAAGATTTTTCCATGAATTACCGTTCATTAGCATTAATCTATGATAATGAAGGTAATGTGCTTTGGCGCCAGAATAATGTGCCCGAATTAGAAAGCATGATTGACCCCGATTGGCTGAAAAAAAATGGGTTATATACGCTGGAAGCCTATTTTAAAGAAAAAGGCGATTTTTTCTATAATCCCACAGCAACACCAAATCAAGATAATACTAAAAAGGCAGAAAATGGTAAGGATGTGTTATTGACCTACTCGGTTGCCGTAAATATTTATCCTGCCACTGACAAACTCCCTGCCATGACCATCGTTATCATTGATACTATTCCACAAGATGTACAGGAATCAGCAAAAGTCTGGGAATGGTTTGGGTATGTCCTCATCGCTAACTTGCTTCTAATCATTCCATTAATTTGGCTTGCCGCTGACTGGAGCCTTCGACCAATAAAATCTTTGATTAGACAAATCAACTCGCTAGAAAATGGCGAGAGGGAAAAACTGGAAGAAAACCCACCTACCGAGTTAAAAGGGCTAGTCAGAAACTTAAACAACTTGCTATCCAATGAACGTAAACGTTATGCCAAATATCACACAACGCTGTCAGATTTGACGCATAGTCTGAAAACCCCTTTAGCGGTATTGCAATCAACCCTGCGCTCTCTGCGCCCTCCTCAAAAACTGACCATTGAACAAGCTGAACCTATTATGCTTGAACAAATTGACCGGATATCTCAACAAATCGGCTATTATCTGCACAAAGCCAACATGCGTAGCGACCATAGTTTGCTTTTGAGGCAGCTTTCTTCCGTCCCCATCTTGCTTGATGGGCTCATCAGTGCGCTCACCAAGGTATATCAAGAAAAAGGGGTCAAAATTACGCTCGATGTCTCTCCTGAGGTGACCTGGCTAGGGGAAAAAAACGACTTTCTGGAAGTGATGGGAAACATTCTGGACAATGCCTGTAAATATTGTCTGAAATGGGTCAAAGTCACTGCCACAATGGGAGAAAATTCACTCACCATTATTGTCGATGATGATGGATTGGGTGTTCCCCCTGATAAACGTGAAATGATTTTTCAACGCGGCTTACGCGCCGATACATTGCGTTCAGGCCAAGGTCTCGGATTGTCGATAGCTTCTGAAATTGTCGAACAATATGAAGGGGATATCAGTATTGATGGTAGCCCACTTGGCGGCACCAGAGTGAACGTAGTATTTCGCGACCAACACCATTCAGCCACTCCCCAATAACGACAATCCTGATCCGTCAATGGCTAGCACAATCCCGGAATATTTCAATTAAATCGAATATCGCCATTGACTATTCGTTATAATAGCGAGAAATTCACTTCTTACTAACTTCATTTCTCACTTCAGGATGTCACCATGGATTATCAGCTCAATCTGGACTGGCAGGCGTTTTTACAAAACCATTGGCAAAAACGACCATTGCTGATTAAACAGGGTTTCCATCAGTTTATTGATCCCCTTTCCTCCGATGAACTCGCGGGATTGGCGATGGAAAATGAAATCGACAGCCGTTTAGTCAGCCAGAAAAATGGACGCTGGGAAGTTTCCCACGGGCCATTTGAAACCTACGACCATTTAGGCGAAAAAGACTGGTCTTTGCTTGTACAAGCCGTTGACCATTGGCATCTCCCCTCTTCTGCACTGATGAAGCCATTCCGTGTACTGTCTGATTGGCGCATGGATGACTTAATGATCTCTTTCTCTGTACCGGGTGGGGGTGTCGGCCCTCATCTTGACCAATATGATGTTTTTATCATTCAAGGAAAAGGGCGCAGACGCTGGCGGGTGGGCGAAAAAATCGCCATGAAGCAACATTGCCCCCATCCTGATTTATTACAGGTTGATCCCTTTGAGGCCATTATTGACGAAGAGATGCTACCCGGCGATATACTCTATATTCCGCCAGGTTTCCCACATGAAGGCTACGCTATTGAGGATTCACTGAACTATTCAGTGGGGTTTCGTGCCCCTAATGCCCGTGAATTATTCAGTGGGTTTGCCGATTATGTTCTGGCAAATGAACTAGGAAGCCAGCGCTACAGCGATCCTGACCTGACATTCCGTGATAATCCGGCGCTGATCCAGACAAACGAACTGGACACACTGCGTTCAATGATGCGTGAGGTGTTGGAACAACCAGAAACTTTCCAAAATTGGTTTGGTGAGTTTATTTCTCAATCACGCCATGAACTGGATCTGGCGCCGCCTGAACCGGCTTATGAGAGCGATGAGATTTATGATTTGCTAAAACAAGGCGAAGAATTAAATCGATTGAGTGGCCTGCGTGTCTTACGGATTGGTGATCAATGTTTTGTCAACGGCGAGTTGATGGATACCCCCCATATCCATGCCACCGACGCGCTTTGCCAATATGACAAGGTCAATGCACAATTGCTGGGCGATGCGATCGATGATGTTCGGTTTGTCAGCCTGCTTACGGCCTTGGTCAATAGCGGTTATTGGTATTTTAATGATTAATCTAAACCAAGGGGCAATCCATTTTGCCCCTTTCCTTTTCTGAATAACGATGTGTTATTCAGAGGGGACATGATTTCCATAACTTACCGTCAATTCAGCAATTCGCATAATCACGTTCACTGCCTGTTCCATATCTTCCAGTGCAATAAATTCGTGCTTGCTGTGGTCATTATATCCACCGGTGAAGATATTCGGGCAAGGGAGGCCACGATAAGATAACCGGGCGCCATCTGTGCCGCCACGGATCGGCTGGATTATCGGCTCAATATGGCAATCCAGTATCGCTTGTTTCGCAATGGCAATAACATGTGGGTATTTGAGCACCTCGCTATGCATGTTGTAATAATCATCATCAATCGCCAACTCAATATAGCAGTCTGGATGCAATCCTTTTCCGACGCTTTCCGCAATGGCAAGAAGATTTTTTTTGCGCTTTTCAAAATTAACGCGGTCAAAATCCCGGATGATGTAGTGCATTTCAGCTCGTTCAACAGAGCCTTTCATACTCTGCAAATGATAAAAACCTTCATAGCCTTCCGTCTGCTCTGGGGTTTCTTCACAGGGCAAGGCTTGGTGAATTCGCGTTGCCAGAGTCAAAGCATTAACCATAACGCCCTTAGCACTTCCCGGATGCACCCTATTCCCCACAATCTTGATGACCACTGATGCAGCATTGAAATTTTCAAATTCCAATTCGCCGACACCACCGCCATCAACGGAATAGGCCCATTCTGCACCGAAAGCCTCTATATCAAAATAGGGCGCTCCCCGGCCAATCTCTTCATCTGGCGTGAACGCAATCCGAATCTCACCATGTGGAATATTTTGTTGTTTCAAACGAACCATTGCCGTCATGATTTCAGAGATCCCGGCTTTATCATCAGCACCTAACAGTGTCTTGCCATTAGTCGTGATTAATGTTTTTCCCAACAAGCGATGTAATACCGGGAACATGACGGGTGACAACACTTCATCCCCCATCCCTAATGCGATATCACCGCCACGATAGTTTTCCACAACTTGCGGACTCACATGCTTGCCAGGAAAATCAGGTGAAGTATCGAGGTGGGCAATAAAACCAATGACGGGAACAGGTGTTGTAACATTTGATGGCAATGTTGCCGTCACACACCCTTGTTCATTGAGCGTCACATCAACCAAACCAAGCTGCATCAATTCTTCGTATAGCGACTCGGCAAGAGCTAATTGACCGTCACTACTGGGGATCGTTTTAGCGGATGGTTTTGATTGAGTGTTAAATGCAATATATTTAAAAAAACGGGCTAATAATCTATCCATCTTCTCCTCCCTAATTCATGTGAATTCATTATGGAAAAGATGGATAGTGTCGGTATTGCGTCAAATCAGCTTTTATCTGCCTTCATCTGTTGAATCAGGGATTGAACATATTGCGTCACTATTTTACTGGCATGACCATAGTGTTTTTCATCGAACAGATTTTCAACCTGGCTGGGTTCAAGATTCAATTCAACCGTATGAGCGCCAGACAATTTAGCCTCATGCACAAAACCGGCGGCGGGGTAAACATGCCCCGATGTTCCGATAGCCATAAAGATGTCAGCATCGGCCAAAGCAGAGTAAATCTGTTCCATACCCAATGGCATCTCTCCAAACCACACGACATGGGGGCGCAATGGGGACGGGAACTGGCAACAATGGCAACGCTCTTCCATAGTGAGATCCGTTGTCCACCCAACCACCTGCCCAGATTGACAACACCGAACCTTGAGCAATTCACCATGCATATGCAGGACACGATGGCTACCCGCACGTTCATGCAGATCATCAATATTCTGTGTCACCAATAAAAAATGGTCACCAAGCGCATGTTCAAGTTCCGCCAGCGCATAATGTGCTGCATTAGGCTGGATTTCCGGTTGCTGGAGCTGTTTTCGGCGGGCATTATAAAATGCCTGGACCCGATCAGGATCACGTTGAAAACCTTCCGGGGTTGCTACATCTTCGACGCGATGTTCTTCCCACAGGCCATCGGAAGCACGAAATGTTTGAATGCCTGACTCAGCAGAAATACCTGCTCCCGTCAGCACCACCACATGGGGTTTTTTGATTTTATTTGCCAAGCGGATATCCCTGTAAAAATTTTGCTTATGTAATCGCTGACGCCGTAATCGCCTCATTCGGTAAAATTTACTGTGCCGATGAAGAACCCGCATAGATTGTTCCTTAATGTGTTCATGTATGTTCTTTCAGCCGATTCACTTTACCCATTCAACGGTATACGATAGCGAGCCAAGATATGCGTTGATACCCGGATATGCTATTGACCACTCAAAATCCGCGCGGGATCAAGTTTACTGGCTCGACGGGCAGGATACCAACTCGCCAACAAACTTAATACCAATGCCGTTAACAGAACATAAAGCACATCCATGACATGTAATTCTGACGGCAAGAAATCGATAAAATAGATATCTCCTGAAAGAAGTTGGTGTCCAAGCAGTTTTTCCAATCCTTTAATGATAGTCGTCAAATTTAATGATGTGAAAACCCCAACAACGACCCCGATGCTACTGCCTATCATGCCAGTCAGTAGTCCATACCATAAAAAAATTGCCCTGATATGGCTATCCTTGGCACCCAACGTAAGCAGGATGGCGATATCACTGCTTTTATCCTTCACGGCCATAATCAACGTTGAAATAATATTAAAGCACGCAACACCGATAACCAGCACCATAGCCAGATACATAATGCTACGTATCATCTGGATATCGTTATACATATACCCGTAATCTTTTACCCATGTGCTGATATACACATATTTTTTCGTGGCATTACCTGCATCCCAAACACGCTGCTCCGCGGCAAAGACATTATCAGCCTTAATGGCAATACCGGTGATGGCATTACCGTAATCCAAATAACTCTGGGCATCGGACAAAGGGATAAGGGCCAGGCTGTGATCTAACATGCCACTCAATTGGAAAATGCCCGCAACTTGTAAACGGATGCGTTTAGGCTGCAAGAGTTTCAGGCTTGCGTCATTATTGGGGATCATGACCGTCACCCAACCGCCCTGTTTCACGTGCAGGGAATTAGCCACTCCCTGCCCTAAAATCACCTGATTTTTCCCTGCCCTGAACGTCTTCCATGCCCCATTACGGACAAACTGAGGTAAGGTACTCACCTGCATCTCGGTATCCAGATCGACACCGCGTACCTGTATAGCATGGAGTTTTTCACCACGCTCCATCAGGCCAGTAAACTCAATATAGGGGGAGGCACCGACAATACCTGATGTCTGTCTTACCCGTTCAAGGGCGGTTTTCCAATCCTGAAACGGCTGATCCACAGCATAAATTTGCCCATGTGGCACAACGGAAAGTATCCGATTTTTCAGTTCCCGCTCAAAACCGTTCATGGCACTCAGGCCAATAATCAGCACAGCGACACCCAGCATAATACCCAGCGTCGAAATGACAGAAATCAGGGAAACCATTCCTGAGCGACGGCGGCCTCGGCTAAATCGCAATGCGGTAAATAATGCAAGAGGCAGCTTTACCATTACCTCTCCCCCGTCATCAGGGTTAATTCATCCTGTAAATAGCCATCACGCATTTCAACCTGACGAGCCAGTTGGCTGGCTAATTTCATATCATGGGTGACAACCAGAAATGCCGTACCTTGCCGCTGGTTCAATTCTTGCAAAAGCTGAAACACACTGTCTGCATTGCGTTGGTCAAGGTTACCCGTTGGTTCATCCGCCAATACCAATGAAGGCTCGTTGACCAGCGCCCGCGCAATGGCGACACGTTGGCGCTCTCCCCCCGACAATTCAGAGGGCCGATGATGTGCCCGATGCGCCAACCCAACTGCGGCCAGCATATCCAATGCCTTTTGTTGAGAATGGCGTTTCTGACCACCAATCAAAAGTGGCATCGCCACATTTTCCAATGCAGAAAAATCAGGCAATAAATGGTGAAACTGGTAAATAAAACCAATTTCACTGTTGCGTAATTCTGCCCGCGCAGACGAAGACATTTGGTTAAGTGATTGTCCTTTGAAAAGGACTTCACCCGATGTCGGTGAATCCAGGCCACCCAGCAAGTGCAGAAGTGTACTCTTTCCAGAGCCAGAACTGCCGACAATGGCCATTATTTCTCTTGGTTGCATGGAAAAAGTGACATTTTTCAACACTTCTGTCGCTATTTTCCCTTCCTGATATTTTTTACACAGGTGATGACAAAGTAATAATGGGTGATTACTCATAGCGTAAAGCCTCGGCAGGTTGGGTGGCAGCGGCGCGCCAGGAAGGGTATAAAGTGGATAGTAAGGAGATCAACATGGCACTGATAGCAATCATCGTCACTTGTGTCGTGTCAATCGCGACAGGTAACTGGATACCTTCAGATAGCAGGCCGATAATCGGCATGAGGTTATTCAACTGACTGGAAAGCAATATTCCCAATCCCGTTCCCAGTATCGCCCCAATCATGCCCGCTCCCGCACCTTGGATCATAAAAATCGTCATAACCTGACGGCGAGTCAACCCTTGCGTCTGCAAGATAGCGATTTCACCCTGTTTTTCCATCACCAACAAAGAGAGAGAAGTAATAATATTAAAAGCAGCAACAGCAATGATTAGGCTTAACAATAATCCCATCATGTTTTTCTCCATGCGAACTGCCTGAAAGAATTCCCCTTTACGTTCGCGCCAATCTTGCCATACCAACCCTTTTGGCAGGGGCTGCTGGCTCAATTCATCGACGGATAGTGGCTCATTGAGAAACAAACGCCAGCCCGTAATATGACCAATAGGATAACGCAACAATCTGGCTGCATCCTGTTGATTAACCAGCATTTCTGTACCATCGACTTCACTGTTGGCAAAAAATGTCCCCGCTACAGTGAACAACCGTTGGCTGGGAATTCTGCCCATTGGTGTTAATTGGCTGGCACTCGGCACAAGAATACGGATTTGATCACCTCGTTTGACGCCCAATTTGGCAGCCAATTTTTCTCCCAGAATGATAAAGTAACGCCCCGGTTGTAGTTGGCTTCGATCAACATTGACAAGATATTTCGCCAGTGGCGCATATTCGTCAGGCGTAATCCCCAACATGACACCAACGCCAACATTGTGGGAGCTTTGTAGTACGACATCCCCTTGCACGATGGAGGTTATGCGATTAATCCCCTTTAGCCCTGCAAGCTGGCTACTCGGATGTTCAACCGGATCGATAGCGCCTTTCTCCGAGGTAATGATAGCTTGCGGCATAAAACCCAAGATGCTACTTTCTAATGAACGTTCAAAGCCGTTCATCACGGACAATACCGTGATCAAGGCCGCCACTCCTAGCGTAATGCCAATAGCAGACAACCATGAAACAAAACGGCCAAATTTATCGACCGCTCGCCCGCGCATATAGCGCAATCCTATAAATAATGAGACAGATTGAATCATGAAATCTGTTACGCCCCTGTTGCCAAAGCAAAGTGTTCAGGGATAATAAAGGGTAGCAATACTTTATGGAACCACCCGTATCCCGGTTCTGGAGTTTTTTTTACTTTCTCTCAACCTGCCAGCGTATTTATTGTAAGGCTACTGGGGTAAAAATGTGTTGGGAATGGACTGAATCTTAGAGAACACATCAAACACTTATGTCAGCAAAATACCGTTATCAACTTCCTGAACGCCGCGGTGATATCCGCCACCTGGGCCATTTGACCGGTGCCGCTTGTGCCGTTGAGTGTGCCGAAATCATTGAACGTCACCCAGGACCAATACTGCTGGTGACAAAAGATATGCAAAATGCCCTGCGATTGTGTGATGAAATTCAACAGTTCACCGGCGCGCCAATAAATACCCTGTCAGATTGGGAAACGTTGCCTTACGATAGTTTCTCGCCTCACCAAGAAATTGTCTCCAACCGCCTGTCCACGCTTTATCACTTACCCTTTATGACGAAAGGGGCACTAATCCTTCCTGTCAACACCTTGATGCAACGTGTCTGCCCACATGACTACCTTAAGGGACACGCTTTGGTTATGCACAAAGGACAACGCCTTTCACGTGATAAGTTGCGGGCAGAATTGGAAAAAGCGGGTTATCGCAGTGTGGAACAGGTCCTTGAGCATGGCGAGTTTGCGACGCGCGGGGCCTTGTTTGATCTATTCCCTATGGGCAGTGAGTATCCTTATCGCATTGATTTTTTTGATGATGAAATTGACAGCCTCCGCACTTTCGATGTAGATACCCAGCGAACCTTGGCCGAAGTAGAAAAGATCAGTTTATTGCCCGCCCATGAGTTCCCCATCGACCAGGATGCCATTGAGCTGTTTCGCAGCCAATGGCGTGAACAGTTCGAAGTCCGTCGTGACGCTGAACATATTTATCAGCAAGTCAGTAAGAAAATGCTGCCTGCGGGCATTGAATATTGGCAACCGCTATTCTTTGAACACCCCTTGCCGGCCATCTTTGAATATCTGCCTGAAAATACCTTGTTGATTACCCAGAATTTGGTCAGTGCGGCGGAGCGTTTCTGGCAGGATACGAAACAACGTTTTGAAAACCGCAAAGTTGATCCTATGCGCCCGTTACTCGAGCCTGAACAGCTCTGGTTGCCCGTCAATCAGCTATTTTCAGAATTAAAAAACTGGCCTCGTATTGAAGTTGATAATGCACTTCTTCCGCAAAAAGCAAAAAACACCAACTTAGCCTATCAGCCTCTGCCTGATTTATCCGTTGCTACACAACAAAAAGAACCATTGGATAAATTGCGCCGTTTCATAGAGCAATTTAGCGGCAAAATCGTATTTTCAGTGGAAAGTGAGGGGCGCCGAGAATCTATACACGATTTATTATCCCGAATCAAAATCAAGCCGATAAAAATAAACCAGTTAACTGATGCCAATAGCCACGGCCATTATTTGATGGTTGGCGCCGCAGAGCACGGTTTTATTGATGACGATAACAATCTCGCACTTATTTGCGAAAGTGACATGCTTGGCGAACGTGTCAGCCGCCGCCGTCAAGATAACCGGCGCACGATCAATGCCGATACCCTGATCCGCAATCTCGCTGAATTACGCCATGGACAGCCGGTTGTTCACCTTGAACATGGTGTTGGGCGCTATCAAGGGCTAACAACGTTAGAAGCCGGGGGTATTAAGGCAGAATATCTTATCCTGACTTACGCAGGGGAAGATAAATTGTACGTCCCTGTCTCTTCTCTGCATCTTATTAGCCGCTATGCGGGTGGTGCCGAGGAGAGTGCCCCATTACATAAATTGGGCGGGGAAGCCTGGAACAAGGCACGCCAGAAAGCGGCTGAAAAAGTGCGTGATGTAGCAGCCGAGCTTTTGGATGTTTACGCCCGACGTGCCGTTAAACCGGGTTTTGCTTTCAACAATGATCGCGAACAATACCAATTGTTCTGCCAAAGTTTTCCATTTGATACGACACCGGATCAAGAACAAACCATCAACGCAGTGCTTGATGATATGTGCAAGCCTGTCGCTATGGACAGGCTGGTATGTGGCGATGTTGGGTTTGGGAAAACAGAAGTGGCAATGCGTGCCGCATTCCTGTCCATCATAAACAACAAGCAAGTCGCTATTCTAGTGCCAACAACCTTATTGGCACAGCAGCACTATGATAACTTCCGCGATCGCTTTGCAAATTGGCCGGTACATATTGAAGTGATGTCACGCTTTCGTAGCGCAAAAGAACAACAGCAGGTCATTGATATGGCGGCGGAAGGCAAAGTGGATATCGTTATTGGGACTCATAAACTTCTGCAAAGTGATCTGCGCTGGAAAGATCTTGGCTTGTTGATTGTTGATGAGGAACATCGCTTCGGTGTCCGCCATAAAGAGCGCATTAAAGCTATCCGGGCAGATGTCGACGTTCTGACACTTACCGCGACACCGATCCCTCGTACACTCAATATGGCGATGAGTGGTATACGCGATCTCTCCATTATCGCCACCCCGCCGGCGCGTCGTCTGGCAGTGAAAACGTTTGTGCGGGAATATGACAGCCTCGTGGTACGTGAATCTATCCTGCGTGAAATTTTGCGCGGTGGGCAAGTTTATTACCTGTATAACGATGTTGAAAACATCGAAAAGGCCAAAGCCCGGCTGGAAGAGTTGGTTCCCGAAGCCAGAATTGTTGTGGGACATGGGCAAATGCGGGAGCGGGATTTGGAACGCGTTATGACGGATTTCCATCGCCAACGTTTTAATGTTCTGGTGTGCACCACTATTATCGAAACCGGTATCGATATCCCCAGTGCCAATACCATCATTATTGAACGTGCCGACCACTTCGGCTTAGCCCAATTACACCAATTACGTGGGCGTGTCGGACGCTCCCATCATCAGGCTTATGCTTACTTGCTGACACCACATCCAAAAGCCATGACCCGCGATGCACAAAAACGGCTGGAAGCCATTGCATCTCTTGAAGATCTGGGCGCCGGTTTTGCATTGGCTACACACGATTTGGAAATTAGGGGGGCGGGTGAATTATTGGGTGAAGACCAAAGCGGGCAAATGACCAGCATCGGTTTCACACTCTATATGGAATTATTGGAGAGTGCCGTTGATGCCCTCAAACATGGGCGGGAGCCATCGCTCGACGATCTCACCCATAACCAGACTGAGATAGAATTGCGCATGCCGGTGCTGTTACCTGATGACTATATTCCCGATGTCAACATGCGCCTGTCGTTCTATAAGCGCATCGCCAGCGCGCAGGATAATACCGAATTGGATGAACTGAAAGTCGAACTTATTGACCGATTTGGTGTTTTACCTGATCCGGGACGTCAACTATTGCAATCGGCTTCCATTCGCCTGATCGCCCAACAACTCGGCATCAAACGCATTGAAGCACATGAAAAAGGCGGTTTCATTGAATTTGGCAGTCACAATAAAGTCGATCCGAGTTATCTGATTAATTTATTGCAAACACAACCCCATATTTATCGATTGGATGGGCCACATAAATTGAAATTTATGACTGAATTAACCGAGCGGGCAGCCCGTTTATCATTTATCCAGCAATTATTAGCGCATTGCGACCAACACAAAAGTGATGCCTAATCGAGCCATTTGAGCAATGCCCCGATTGCACTGTTTTGCCCAGTTCGCCATGCGAACTACAAGCGAAACCGTGCAATCCTTTTGGCTTTCTACTTAAGGAACGAGAAAAACTCATTGTTGCGGATTGGGTTTTATGATCAACTGCCCTTTCTCATTTAAAGGGATAGTGTCATCTGGCTTGTAGCCAATCCTGACTTTTCCCGGTTGCCCATCAATGACATAATTGACATCATAAGCGACAATACGGGGTTTCTTAAAATGAAACTCAGTGCAATTTTTTAACACTGACTGGGTTAAGGCAGGATATGCCCTCTTCACGTTCAAGTGAAAAAGAAGTGTCAAAATACGATATTCATATTCAATCAAATGATTGCCTGAAATATCTTTTACTGTAGCAGCAGGAATAGGAAATGCTGAAATTTGACAATAGGACTGACGAAAAATAACTGTTGACCTAATAGGTTTCGAAGACAATACGTGCGCAACACTGGGGCGTGGGGATTCAAAATAGAACGTTACGGCAGCACCAATGATGGCAATAGTCATTATCAAACCCATTACGGACTGTCTTACCGTTAGTTTAACCACATAACACCTTACTATATTAACAATTTTACCCACAATTTGATTGAAAGAATATTCCCCAACGATATGCAGCAAGCTAAAAATGCGCTAAATTTATTTTTTGAGAAAAATCCTATTCCATTAATTCAGCAAAGTTATCAGTAATCATCTACATGGCTATTTATTATGGCGAATAGCGTCGTGTTTACTTTACGAAAAAACAGTTTCCATATAGTCGCCATTAAGACTTAATTCATGAAGATGAATTTGGCATTCTCTCGCTTCATATCATATAAAAATTGCCATATAAAATTACATATAACACAAAAAGCAAAAGATACACATCCTCCTAATATCTCTATATCCTACAGACTGGTCGAAATTATGATACCAGAATAACTCAACTAAAACGGTCTTTATTACCCCGATTAGTTAAATACACTGATAAGTTATTTGCTTATTTATTAGATAGGTATGCATAACTACGTCAATTAAATGCATCCTGTATACCCTATCTATTGATATAATTACAGGCCATTATTTTAAACGTTTATTACCCATAACAATAACGAATTAATTTAAATCCGATCTGAAATTAATTTAAATACAGCCTTACTCATTATAATAAATAATCAAGATAACTTTAGAGAAGAATAATTCTAATATGTATAATAATAAATATAATAGCCAGGTGAATGGCTCATCTCAATTAATTACCTTAAGATAAGCCATTTTTAGTTGTTAATGCAATTTCAGCCGTGGACGAATAACGCGGTTAATTCCGCCAACCAGCATCATCAAGCCGGTTTTGGTATACCCATGCAGCGCAACCTGATGCATACGATACAAAGAGATATAAACCATACGAGCAATACGGCCTTCAACCATCATTGAACCCCGCATCAAGTTCCCCATCAGGCTACCAACAGTGCTGAACTTGGATAATGAAACCAATGAACCATGATCTTTGTAAACATACTCTTTCAATGATTTTTCATTCAACAATGCCAGAATGTTGTCATAGCAACGGCTCGCCATCTGATGAGCAGACTGGGCACGAGGAGGAACAAAACCTCCCTCTTTTTTCGGGCATGATGCACAATCACCAATGGCAAAAATATGATCATCTTGTGTCGTTTGCAAAGTGGGTTTCACAACCAGTTGATTGATACGGTTGGTTTCCAATCCACCAATATCTTTCATAAAATCAGGTGCTTTAATTCCCGCAGCCCAAACCATCAAAGAGGCTTTGATCTGCCCGCCATCTTTGGTATTCAACCCCTGTTCATCGGCACTGGTCACCATGGTTTTGGTCAATACCTTCACACCCAGTTTGGTCAACTCTTGATGAGCGGCACTGGAAATACGTGTCGGCAAGGCAGGCAGGATACGCTCTCCCGCTTCAACCAACGTCACATTCAAGGCATCTGAATTCAGGCTTTCAAAGCCATAACTGTTAAGTTGCTTAACCGCATTATAGAGTTCAGCGGAAAGCTCTACGCCAGTTGCACCACCACCAACAATCGCGATATTGACCTTTTCTTCTGCGCATTGGTTGGCAGAATATTTCAGGAACAGGTTCAACATTTCATTATGGAAACGATGTGCCTGCTGTGGGTTATCAAGGAAAATGCAATTTTCCTTCACACCCACCGTACCAAAATCATTAGATTGGCTGCCCAATGCCATGACAAGAATGTCGTAAGCCAGTTCACGCCCTGGTACTAACAAGTCACCGTCTTCATTACGGATCTCAGCCAGCGTAATTTTCTTCCCTTCACGATTGATATTCGTGAGTGTACCCAGCTGAAAATTGAAATAATGGTTACTGGCATGAGCCAAATAGCTCAATGCATCAACGCCATCATCAAGAGAACCCGTTGCAACTTCATGCAATAGCGGTTTCCATAAGTGGCTATTGTTGCGATCCACCAACGTAATTTCGGCTTTTTTCTTACGCCCTAATTTATGTCCCAAACGCGTTGCCAGTTCTAAACCACCCGCGCCCCCACCAATGATGACAATTCTTGTCTTTGGCGTTGTCATGACTACCCCACTGAAAATACAACATAATGTTATGTAAGGCGTTAATCTCGTTTTTTGGAGTAAAAAACGTGAATAACGGCCTTAAATAACGTCAGGCTAAACAAATTTCATATTGAAAATATCACCAGAATATCATGGCAGGTCAGTTGGTCATACCAAAAATAACCCCCACTAAATTCTTTTGATTAATTAGACGCCAATCACAAAAATTGCATACCGATTTTCAATAAATCAGAGGTGAATCGAATTTATGCGTAAATAATTCAACGATTATTCGCATCGTAACCATTTTTCGCATAAATCATGCAACGCTTGGTTAGCCTTTTGCCAACGTGCAGATTTTTGTAACTCTTCCAAACTAAATTGTTTGCCTTGGTGATATAACCGTTTGACTTTAGGTGAGTTAATGATTGGAAGGTTATCCAATATACTGATTGCGCCTTCCCGATTGTTACAGACCAAAATCATGTCACAACCTGCATCCAATGACGCTTTAGCGCGTTCAGCATAACTGCCCATCACGGCTGCGCCTTCCATCGATAAATCATCAGAAAAGATAACGCCCTCAAAGCCTAATTGTCCTCGAAGTATGGATTTCAACCAATACGGTGAGCCACTCGCAGGACGGTGATCGATCTGAGGATAAATAACGTGGGCGGGCATAATGGCATCCAGTAGGTTGCGTTGAATAAAATCATGGAAAATCACCATATCATGACAGCTAATGGCATCCATGGAACGGTTATCCCTTGGCGTTTCTTTATGAGAATCTGCCGTCACTGCGCCATGGCCGGGAAAATGTTTCCCCGTCGAACGCATCCCCGCGGAATGCATTCCTTTGATAAATTTTTCCGCCATTGCTATCGCAGGCTCCAGCTCTTCGTGGAATGAACGTTCACCAATTGCTGTACATTGATGCCCTAAGTCCAACACTGGCGCAAAGCTGATATCAATATCCATTGCGATCATTTCTGATGCCATTAACCAACCTGATTCTTCTGCCAGATGTGCCCCGATAAGCATGTCATTCGTACAAGCAAAAGATTGGGCGGCGGGTAAGCGCGTAAAACCTTCATGAAAACGCTGGACACGCCCTCCTTCCTGATCAACGGCAATCACCAAACGGTGGCGGGAAGCTGCGCGAATTTGGCGAACCAACTCACGTAATTGTGCTGTATCGTGGAAGTTGCGAGTAAATAAAATTAAACCACCCACTAATGGATGCTGTAGAATTTCACGCTCTTCATTATCCAACTCATAGCCAACAACATCTAACATTACTGGCCCCATAACATTCCTCACTTCTCTCTATTGGGTTATCTGTGATTAATTATCGTTAATTTCACTAAAGTACGGCGACTATTTAAGAGGTTTCCCTCGAAAATGGGAATCGATACTATCCGTTCTTGGCACGAGAAAAACAAGATTTTTGCGCTCTTTTTTCGAACCTTACTATCAAGCCTGAATAAAATCAGTGGGCAGTACAAATAATCTTTATTTAATCATTTTGACAAGGGAGTATATTTTTCTTTGGGAAAACATCTTATTTTATTCTATTAATGGAGCACATTCATTCTTTATGTAAAAACGAAGTCACTAATGCTTGGTTTATTTAAAAATATCTGATTGGAACAATAGAAAATAATTAAAAATCAATATTTATCAAAAAGTTAAAATAAATTCGAGATTTATTGAGTATATTTATCGCTTTAATAATCGTTTTCTAATCTTAAAATCTGCATTTACAAGTTGGTTAAGTGTAAAGCAATATATTAATTCTTTTTTATATATACCTATTGACACCTGTTTATTTGGGTATAAGTTTGGTTTGCAAATCTCAGTAAAATTACACCTTTAATTTCAGTGTAATACAGTCCTAGATATAAATTTGTCTCTTCTGTCACTTTCAAGACAGAACCAAAACCTGCTGTAGACCACATTCACAACATGTGGTTTGTGCAGTAAAGAATAAGTTTTATATTTTAAAGAGGTTAATATCATGGCTGGACAACTTACGACAGTTCCGACAAGTGGCAAAAATATTATCAAAGGCCAACCGTTCAGTGTGGTTGTAACTGTAAGCGGTGAACAAAATTATACCAATGCCGAGATCAATATCACTAAATCATCGGGGGTGAAACTCATCAAGGCGTTCCCTGGTACAGTTTTTAAGAATATATTTTCCCAGCAATTTATACTCCAAGCCGGTGAAAATAATAGCGATTACAACATCTCGTTTGCCGCGAATACGGCAAGTCAACCCAAACTGGATGTCAGCTATAAAGCGGCCGACAATCCAGACCTGAAACCAGAGACTTGCGCACTGAGAGGGGCATCGTTTTACCTGTATGACCCAAATCCCGTTGATTTTACTGGCCCTCCCCCGACTAAAACCAACCCATTCGTTTCAGCGTCAATCAATCCGATGTTAGAAAAGGGTGGTCCAATTTCAAACTATGATATTCCGCTTCGTACAACAGCCCGCCTACGAATATTCACAGAGGACAGTGTTGAAATTACACCTTATCATATTGATATGGATAATAATTTTTATTACTACCTGATTCAGAAAACATCAAGCGCGGCGGTGAATCTAAAAATATATGCCACTCAGGGTATCTCTAAGTTCGTTGAACTTGATACGATATTCAGTGATGAGAAATACAATCAAAGACAAATCATATTTATTACGGCTGTTCCAACTAATGTATCTGACAACCTTGAACCACCAGGCATTGAAGAAACATTTTTGTCTTCTACTTTAACAAGGCCAAATGAGGCGGATGATTTTCATTTCATGGTTCCGAGCTACCAAGGCGCTAAAACCGGTGATTTTGTCATCGGGTTTGTGACGGACGATAAAAAAGACGTTTTAAAGAAAGAACTCTTCGTTGGACGGCTAACCGTTGAAGAAAGCGGATATTATAAATTTAAAGTCCCTTACAGCGACCTGTATCCGGGTGATAATCATATCAGCTATGTTGCGCTTAACCAAACAGGTATACCGGAAAGCTCCAAACTTGATTACATAAATTATGATAACGGTGGTATTAACGGTCCAAGCCCCAATGACGGGCACCGTACTTTGGTTGCTCCAAGGGTGTATGACCAGTACGGTTACTATATTGGCATATATGACCCAATTAATAACAACAGCATCGGTACAAAAGGGCTTGAGGTTCGATTGCCATCCGATCCGAATAATCCGGATCACACGATCGCCGTAGGTGATATGATCACGATTACCGCTTATATCTCACACTATGTCGATATCTACCCAGAAGAAGCACGGCCTTTACCGATTGTGATGGTTAAAAATCACCCTGTACAATCGACAGAAATAACAAATGACTATTATAAAGCTACCATCACGCCCGATAAACTAATGGGGTATGACTCCGCAGAGGGTTATGATGTAGCAATACTCACGATAGATTACAGTCGTCTTGCCCAGAACCAGAAATCGAAACTTTTCACCCGAAGTTTTGGTACAGTCGCACCAGGGGAAGGCGGTTCGGTAGAGTAGCACCCTAACCAGAATATGTGACTGCTAATCGTTACTGCTTCTTGGCAGTCACCTCTAAAGGTCATTGATTGTGAAAGGTGATAGCATGTCTACAAAAAACACAATATTGAATGCCATTCTTGTTCCACCGTCTTTACCACAAAGTTACAATGGAATTATTGATGAATCAGAACTAGACCAAGACGAACTAGTAGTCATAGTAAAAAGAAATGAAAAAATTCGTATTGAGTATAAAATTATTGTTCATCTGACTTCGTATCTATCATCAATACCGTTTTTCATCACAAATGAAAATATCAATGATCCAACGTATCAAATAACCATCCCTTTTTCTGTACTCCCTCTCGGTAGCTATGATATTTTCTATACCATCACCGATTTAATAGGGAATATAACTAAATCTGAAAGTACCCACGTCACAATTAAAAAGACAAATTCCCCACAGCCTGCGGTCATTGCCTATTTAAAAAGCGATGTTTTGACAAATGGCATTCCGTCCAATGGTTACACCCCAAATTCTGTCCTCATCACTGCCTTAGATGAAAAAAAGGAGGCAGTATCCGGTGCCCCAATACGTCTTGCTTCCAATAGCAGCCATGTTCATGTTACGCCGTCTACTTGTGTCACAAACCAGAATGGGCAGGCCGTTTTTTATGCAACCTCAGCGGCTGCCGGTATTTTTTCAATACAAATAGAATCAGGGGATATAAATGATAAGGCAGAACTCTATTTTTCTCCGATTAATGAAGCGAACGTCATAATAACTGGCAGTGAAAAAATTGGTGAAGAATATGAAACAATTACAGTCCAGGTTTACGATAAAAAAACATCAGAGCCAATTAAAAACGCGATTGTCTATTATAAAATAGACCAAGCCATAAACATAATCAGTGTACTAGAAATTGCTTTAAATCCCGATACGATACGAACAATGATTACAGATGAAATCGGACAATTCCAAATAAACCTGAAAGGAAAAGTGGGAGGGAGTTGTATTATCAGGGTGACTGCCAATCATTATGTAGGGATCTTAAAATATAGTATTGGACAATATTAAAGAGGTAATTATAAATGGCAACGAAAACACTTTATTTTACAGGCATAGAGAATAATTGGCATGTTTCATATTACTTTATGACACAAGCTGGTTATGATTATACTGTGACATTATCAGATAAAGACACCGGATATATTTACTATACTTGGAGCAAACCATACGATCCATCTGGCGCACCTCATAGCACAGCCAATATAATTCTCTATACAGGATCATCGGGAAATCTTATATGTACTGTTGATTGCCCCCAAAGTACCAGGCTTGAGTTTGACATGGGCAACAGTGATATAACTGCAAATGGGGGGAAAATAACGCTAGGAAAAACCTATACCGCGGCTTTTGAAGATTATGGTGGCTCGATTGATTTCAATGATTTATTTGTCTCTATAGCAGGGTGGAAATTTTACGAATAAGTTCAAAAGATAATTTAACAATTAGAAATTAGAAATTAGAAATTAGAAACAGGGTCTCACCGTGGGGCATCGCATCCCCACGGTTTTCAGTTAATTCCAGTGACAGGCACTTTACTCAATCACCATGTCATCCTTAGACCAATTTTTGCGCCCAGCTCGTAGCTGTCGGCAAAATTATTCAGGCTGGTGTTAACAGAAGTCTGGCCAAAGACAGTATATTTGCCATCCCTCCAACGATAGGAACCACCCGCCCCCAACTCACTCCAGGTCAGATCGCTGCCCCTGCTAAAGGTCACATCGGCCACGTGAGTAACATCATTATGCCCTGGAAGTGCCTGATGAATGTTGAACAGGCCGTAGAGATGTGTCGCTTTCTCATCCTTGTTCAGGGCATCACGCCACTTTTGGTTATAGTCTATCGTCGCACCCACGCGCAACTTAATGTTTTCACTTTGGTCAAAGTGAATTTTGGTTCCAAACGTATCCTGGAAATCGTTCATTTTAACGGAGGAGAAAATGAGTTGTGCCTGCGGGATCAGGGACCATTTTGGATTCAAATCAAGCCGTCGTCCTGTTTCCAGGCTCAATGCATATCCGAGGGCGGACTTACCCGTTCCCAAACGCTGGCCTGCGGTCTTTGAATCCAGATCATTGTCAAAGTAGGTAAACTGAGTTAATCCATCCACATAAAATCCATTATTACCGTACCACGTACTTGTGGCGCCTAGCGTATAACCCTTCGCACGGATTTTACCTTCACCATGCACAGAGCCTACATCTGCATTAATATTCGCATATTGCAGGAAAACACCGCCAACCACTGAGCCTTGGTCATTTTCATAAAATCGGCCATCGACGCCGACTTGAGCACGGGCCATATTATAGGTGATATTACCAGCCCCAGATGTGCTGACACGTGGCGATAACTTGCCATAAGAGGCGCCCATCCGCCCCCAGGCACCCGTGGGCAACTGGCTTGTGTTATCGTCTGCGCGACCCTCGCCAACGGCGGTTTTGAAACCATCGCCCCGTAGCCTACTGTCCTCACGCCCGCTGACCCGACCATGCAAAGAATCAGGCATATTCAGCGTCTGTAAAACCCGTCCATAAGCTTCGTAAATGCTAACGCCTGCATGATAGAGCCGCGTCGGATCTGGATTGGGTTCAGGATTGGGATTCGGATTTGGATTGGGTTCTGGACTCGTCAATGAAGAGCGCAGATACCAATTTCCATCCTGATTATCAATACCATTCTTATAAAGACGATAAGCATAGGCACCGGCTACAACGGCCGGCTCTCCCTTATAGTTATAGTCACCCACCAAATTGAACGTTCCATCCGATGCGCCTTTCACATCAACAACCTTGATGCCTTCATTCGTCGGTGCGCCAGCGCCACCGACATTTTTGATCACGAGATGCGTTGTGCCGGATGTGCCGCCATTCACCACGAGCCTGTCAGTCTTTGAATTATCGCCTCCCAGCACGGTCGATAAACTCACCGTACCGTTATTGCCGCTATAGTGGCCCGCGATCGCCAGTGTATGCCCGACGGCTTTGCCATCTCCGCCAAACAAGACGGTTCCACGGTTATTCAAGGTGGAAATTGTGGTATCAAATCCCCCCATATCCAGCGTACCATTCTGGCCGATTGTATAGGACGAAGCTGCACTGAAAGCGCCCTTCACACCTTGGCGAAGTACGCCCTTCTGGACTTCGGTCAGGCCTGTATAGGGGTTCGCGCCGGTCAGGATGGTCGTACCACTACCCGCCTGTACCAATTGCCCTTGCCCTTTCAGGGAGCCGGAAAATGCCATTTGATCGGCACGGTTGAAAACCAGTTTCGTACCGGTTCCACTCTCGATCAATCCGGCAAGGGTTCCGCTGTCATGCCCGTCACCGACCTGTAAGGCGCCATGACGAATTGCCGTGCCGCCAGAATGGGTATTCGTGCCCGTGAGGACTAACGTGCCTTCACCGTTTTGAACCAGCTTTCCCTCGCCAGTTATATTGTGGCCAAACGTTACCTTATCTGAACGGTCAAAGATCAGCGTACCTTCATGGCCGGTAACGACATCACCGGAAATACGGCCTTTAGTGCCACCATTTCCTATTTGAAGAATCCCCCGCGTCACTTTCGTGCCACCGGTGTAACCATTCTCACCGGTCAAAACCAACGTACCGTAATCCGTTGTCTCAAGTGTCGCCGACCCCGTAAGGGCTGACTCAATCGTGGCCACCTTATCAGCCGTTGACTGATTACCCATTCCAACACGAATTTTGGCACTGCCCGTTCCGTCATTTTCTAACGTCAGAGAGTCGCCGGTGATTTTGTAGCCATCGGTGCTAAACTGCATGCCATTGACAGCGACATTGCCGCCGCTATTATCGACCTGCACAGTGCCTGCGGTTCCTGAGAAAATGGCAAACTGGTCACTATTTTTCCAACTGGCATTGGACGTTCCGGTTTTTGTCGTCCAGTTATCGTTTCCGCCAACCCGCCAAATACCATCACCACCATCAACCTTATTATTGCTGTGTTTGCTGGTGTCACCCCCATCCCAATAGTTCAGGGCCATGCCGCCAGTATTGATGAGGTGGATTGCTTTATCTTTGTTCGTACTAAGCGAGAGTGAACCCGGTTTTCCACCCGCGAATGTCATTCCTTTATTTGTTAAGGTGCCAGCATAGTGGAATATATCGTATTCACCGGCTGAGAAGCCCCCCAGATCCTTGACATTAAGCGTTCCTGCCAGTGTCAAATCACCATGAACATCAAATAATGTCGGTGCGGACGCACTCTCCGCCCCAAGAGAAATATCCACATTTGCGCCGTTGCTAAGAACAAGATCATTGTTAAATGTCAAAGTATTACCTTGTTTGCCCGCAAGGTGACCTCCGCTTTCAATCGTTGTTTTGCCTCCAATGATGCGGGTGCCATTAACGGAACCCCCATTTTTAACATTGAAGGTCGAGGTTGTTGTACCTAGCTGGCCGTCAACGACAAGCGTACCGCCCTCAACACTCGTTGAACCTGTAAAGGCAGATGAATCCGAACTTAGCGTTGTGACACCCGCGCCAATTTTCTGGATATGGCCACTGCCAGAAATAATACCGTCAAAACGGCTGGTTCCATTCAAATTCAGCGTCAAGGTGCCGTTGTTTAAGATGTGGTTCTTCTTGGCAAGGTTTCCGGCTGTGCTGCCATTACCGAGTTGCAGTGTTGCGCCATTGCCAATCGTGGTTTGGCCTGAGTAGGAGCTGTTACCGGTTACAATCGCCTTGCCACCAGTGACTTCCAGTGCGCCCGTCCCGCTGATTTCACCATCAAGTGTCACCACACTGCCACCTGCACCGGCAACAATAACGGTTCCCTTGTTGTCAATGCCGGCGAGTGAGAGTGTGCCAATTTTGGTGCCATCGCCAAATTGCAGCTTGCCTGATGTCACTGCGATCGGCTTAGCCGTGGTCACATTGCCGGTCAGGGTCACATCTGTACCTTGCTGGCTAAGGGAACCGACGCCTTCAATATCAGCGGCAAAAAGGAGGGGATCTGTTCGGTCGAAGGCAAGCACACCGCTTTGCCCAATTGTCACCTTGGACGTATTATCAATGCTTCCCGTTGCCCCTTTATCACCCAGTTGTAAAGTGCCGGATTCAATATTGGTTTCACCGGTATAGGTATTTATGCCCGTCAAAATAGTGTTACCACTACCTATTTGGTGAACAGAACCGGCGCCACTTATAACGTGGCTATGAGTCACCTTATCGTTACGGTTAAAATACAGGTTTCCCGCATTATCAATATCATTGGAGACGCTTCCCGCTTTATTTCCGTTACCCAGACGTAACGCACTTCCCGATAATATTTTCACCGTTCCAACATTCATGTCATCAGTAAATGTAAGATCCAGATTATTGGGGGAGGTGCCGTTGTCCCCGATAGTGACAATTGATTTTTGGGTTCCGCTGACATTACCGTTCAGGCTTGCCTTGGGGCCAGACAGGTAAAGACGGGTATCGCCTAGCTCCACTTTGCCGTCAATCGCGCCTGTATTATAAATACCGTTGGTAATCGTTCCCTGGTTATTGATAGAAAATTGCCCACCCCGTATCACGCCTCCCTCCAGATTTGTGATAGTGTCGACGACGCTTTTATCGTCGATATAAATGCCATTTTGTTTGCCATATAGAGAGGATGCGTTGGTAATTTGTTGAATTTTAGACGGTTTTGCGGGAAGGCTAGCCCCGATGGGAATACCTTCCCCAGAGACCTGGATGGCATTCTGGTCAACCGTGATCCCTTGACTCCCGGAGTGATTATTTAAGTTTTCAAGGTATCCCCCACCTTGGATCTGAACGCCATGGCGAAGCCCAGTCACTGCCCCATTATTATTGAAAGTGCCGACATGACTTCCGGAGTCGATATCAAACGTCGCAGCAATATTGTTCTTATTGTTCTGTGACAGCACTCCATCATTATCAAGCGTATTAAGACTTGAGGCGATAACCGCTATCCCCTCGATCGATCCTTCTTTCCGATTTCGGATGGTATCTATCCGCCCATATTGTCCATTATCATTTGAGTTACTCGCCGGCTGGATCTGTATTGAATTTACTGAACCAGGAGCATCTATGGATTTAATTGAACCATAATTATCCAACGTGGTTATCTCGCCAGAAACCCAAATGGTTCCGCCCACTCCACTTATCGTTCCGCGATTAAGCAGTTGTCCAACAGAACCCGTGTAAGTGACTGTGACTCCAGCACTTCCCTGCAAATCTCCTTTATTCTCAATATCACTAACGGAGATTACGGGCACCTGATTATTGTTACTGCCAACATTGACCGCACTGTAATTCAGGCCATAGGGATCCGAACTGTTTGGTAGCCCTTTAGGGACACTAATCGATGCATTTTGATTGACAATCAGATTTTCACCCTCTGCCAAATTACAGGGTTCTGTTTCGTCATCGGAAATCGTGGTGGTTGTATTCGAAGCGCCGCATGATGAGGCTGCTACTGCATTAACACTTAATCCAGGAAAAAACAGAGCCGCCCTAATAACCATCGATAATACGGAGCGTCTATATATTTTCATGTATAAGATCCCTAAATAACCTGATTCTCGTTTAAGAAGAAAGCTAAAGGACTGAGATTCGATCGAAGTTTTTATCAACGAAAACAAAATAGTAAAGATCCTCAGACTAAAATAACTTTAGAAGGGCTTCTCTGTTACGTCGATTATCCCAGCCCAAAATTTACATTTCATTGCATAGCTTCCATTTGGAGAACGAAAAATACCTTGTGGGCAACTTACTTTAGAATAAAAAAGGGGGGAGGATAGTTTTGCATAATAAACTTTTTAAGGGAGCAGGCGCCAATCCCCTTTATATCATTACGACAAATGAAAAGCCTGACGCAAAGGGTGCGCCAGAGATAAAAATTGTTGTTGTCCAGTTTGCTGCCAACGCACTTCATACCACATCAGCATCATATAACTGACCCACGGCGCCCATCGCTTAATTTGTTGCTGCAATAATTGGATATCTGAATATCCTGATGCCTGGTTACAGTAGTAATCCAAAAAAGTTTTTTGTTCTATTTCACCCCATTGATTTCCCTTGAACAGTACCGCCAGTGAAAAGCCGATATCAACGTCCGCAGCATACTCCCAGTCAATCAATTTTAATCCTGTCTCAGTGATTAATAGGTTATCAGGGTGAACATCCATATGCGCTGGAGCGATCTTTAACGCAGTCGGTAATCGGGTTGCCATAAAAAGCTTTTGCAACCGTAACCAACGAGGAGACAAGCGTTTTCTGTCAATCTGCGGCCACTGGAAGGCAATTTGTTTTTTTAATTGAAGGGGATAGCCTAGTGGAGAATGATGATGAAGCATAGCGAGTGTTTGAGCCAGCCCTTGCAGCAACGCCGGCTGGCTCAATGTATCCGATTTTACTTTTGTTCCAGCGATCCACTCAAGCAATAGCCAGGATTTGTGCATAGCCACCACCTGAGGCGCAATATCCGTGGAAGATAACCGACGCAATATCTGGTTTTCTCGTTGTCGATCCACGCCGAGCGTTCCGCTATACAGCGTTGGTGCGCGCCCAACCATCTGACGCACATCATTTGCAATATGCTTGTTGGAAATAGAATAACTTCCCTGAGTCAAACCCGTTAATGGCCTAATCTCCCAGGTGTGTGCGGGAATATCAGGCCATAACTGACACAATATCCTGAGCAACGCATTGCCGTTAGTTGATGTCACCACGGCCTGACCACAATATCTCGCCAGTTTTAACCAGCATTAACTGCATCTCCAGATCACGCTGACCATGATTATTGGAGACGACAGAATAGAGAACATAATCGGCATTTAAATAACGTGCCAATCCAATGGACTTACTGCGTAATGCCAGACTATCTTCCGCTGATAACCCCAATGCCTCCCTGGCCAGATGGATCTGGGATTTCGGTACAACCTGAAAAACCTGTCGGCTGCTGATTGCATTCGTGATCACATCTGTGGCTTGCAGGGTCCGCAATGATCCATTCGTGTTATTTTTGACAGAATCTACCAGCAGCAGTTTTCCCGCTTCCACGCTATTCGCATTCACCATCTGATCAACTAATGGCTGAACAATACTATCCCAATGGATAGATTGCATTTTAGGCGGTTGTGGGACTTTTTCTGATGGCCCTGCCGGTGGCTCCGGTTTTTTCTCTGGCTCCGTCGGTGTAACAGGAGCAGGCGGTTGTGTTTCTGGAGCGACACAACTCGCCAGCAATATTGCTGATAACATAACAAAGAGAATTCTTTTCATTAATCTACTCCAGTTACATCACTATCTTGTACCGATACTTATAAATTAGGTTATTCGGCCAATTTATTAATTTGCCAATAGCGGTCCCAATGGGCATCCACCCACTAAGTGCATGTGGATGTGGAAAACGACCTGCCCTGAATGGTGATTACAGTTCATGATCAAACGGTAGCCATCTTCTGCAATGCCTTCCTCTTTCGCTATTTTCGCGGCTACGGTAAACAGGCGCCCTAAGGCGAGTTCATGATCAGCGGTAACATCATTAACCGTTGGGATCAATACATTAGGTACGATCAACACATGAGTTGGTGCCTGAGGGGAAATATCGCGGAATGCGGTGACCAAATCGTCCTGATAGACAATATCAGAAGGAATTTCGCGGCGAATGATTTTACTGAAAATCGTTTCTTCTGCCATTTTACTTCTCCTATCGGTTATGAGAGCTAAAAACACAGTGTGACATGACTGACTTAGTTTTCTTTAATATCGATATGAAACAGTTCACAAAAATTTCTTGTCGTCACCGCCGCCAATTCATCAATACTGACACCTTTCAATACAGCCATATATTCAGCAACATCACGCACATAAGCAGGCTGATTCTGTTTGCCACGATAAGGAACCGGTGCCAAATAAGGTGAGTCAGTTTCGACCAGGATGCGATCCAGTGGTACAAATCTTGCGGCTTCACGGATCTGTTCGGCATTACGAAAAGTGACAATGCCAGAAAAAGAGATATAAAAACCCAAATCTAATAACTCTCTGGCTGTTTCTTTATCTTCTGTGAAACAGTGCAACACGCCACCACAATCCTGGACTGTTTCTTCGCGCAAAACCATCAATGTATCATCCCTTGCATCACGCGTGTGTACAATTACCGGCTTATTGAGTTCACGGCCTATGCGAATATGTTCACGAAAAGAGTTTCTCTGGAGTTCAGCATTCTCTTTCTGATAATAATAATCCAGGCCCGTCTCCCCCATTGCGACAACATCTTCATCCGCAGCCAGTCGGGCAAGCTCTGCGAAATCGTAACCTTCATCTAAATTCAATGGATGGATGCCACAGGAGTAGGCTACGTTTTCTCGTTTACCAATCAAGTCTTTCATTTGCTGGAAACCAGGCAACGTTGTCGCCACTGCCAACATATATTTCACATCTCGCTCTGCGGCTTTCGCCACAACATCATCTACACTTTTGTGCAGCGTTTCATAATCAAGGCAATCGAGATGACAATGCGAATCAACTAAAAACATAATATGCTCGTATCTAACTAAGTTACTGTGCGGGGCAAAACTGCCTTTCCCAATTGAGTAATTGTTCCGTTAGCAACAATTCTCGATTAATACCCACCACAGATAATAATTGGTGACGACAGTGTACCCAATCATCAACGGTATTTAATAATGTTTCTACACTTTGGGTAGAAGCAAGATAGTGAATCAAAGCCTGCTGATCTTGGTTAACGCAGTAATTCTGCGCCCGCTGTCGCCATTTCACTGCATCGGATAATAAGCTGATCAACCAATGCAAAGATTGCTGGACGTCATCACGGTTCAGTAAGGGTAAAAGTGACAGGGTATCATATTGATGCAATGCCTGTTCAATTGCCTGACAAAGCGAATTTCTCTGCTGCCATTTTTCAGTCTGGAGCAGTTGCTCTGCTGCCAATGGCGCGCCTTGAGACAGTTTTAGTGCTGTTTGGGCATCCACAGGCGATATCGCTGGAAGCTGTTTTTGTAGCCAATAAAGCCCTATGGAGGATTCAGGTACTGGAATAAAGTAGTAAAAACAGCGGCTGCGTAGTGTTGCCAGCAAATTTACCGGATTTTGGCACTGCAACAAAAAGTACGTGTTTTGCGGCGGTTCTTCCAACGTTTTCAACAAGGCATTAGAGGCGGCATCAGTCAGGGACTCTGCGGATGTAATCCAGGCAATTTTAGCCCCTCCTTGCTGAGAATATTCATAGAGCTTCTCGCTGAGCTGACGTACTGCATCTACCCCAATGGTATTTTTTCCCTTTTCAGGTGCAAGAACATGCCAGTCAGAATGAGTTTCCGCCAACATTAAATGGCAACCGTGGCATTGGCCACAGCTTTTAATACCCTGTTTATTTTGGCACATTAACCAGCGACTCAAACCATACAATAGTGCATCAGCCCCCATTCCTGCATAAGCATGAAGCAAAATGGCGTGATGCCCACGCCCCTGTTGATGAAGTTCAACTAGCTGACGGTATGCATGGTTAAGCCACGGATACCAATTCATGCCTGAGTTTCCTGTGCTTTTAGTCAATGTTCTTTAACCAATCAAGTAAGGTATGGCGAATATCATCCTGCACTTTTTCCAGTGGTTGGGTTGCATCAATTTTTTTGATACTGTCATCTTTCGCCACAAGTTCGAGATACTTTTTACGCGTACGATGAAAGAAGTCTAAGGACTCTTTCTCGATCCGATCCAACTCACCACGCTCAATGGCTCGCTGTAAGCCCACTTCTGGAGGTAAATCAAGATAGAGGGTTAAGTCTGGATAAAAATCACCTAGCGCCGCTTTGCGTAATGACGCCATTAGATGCGGATCGATCCCCCTGCCTCCTCCCTGATACGCCTGGGAAGAGAGATCATGGCGATCACCAATGACCCAAGTGCCTGTTGCCAAAGCGGGCTTGATCACATTTTCCACCAATTGAACTCTGGCAGCATATAACATTAATAGTTCTGCTTTATCCGTCAGTAATTCTCCTTCAACCCCTTGTTTGATAAGGCTGCGTAATTTTTCTGCCAACGGTGTCCCGCCTGGTTCACGGGTAAGGACCAAATCAGAAATACCTTGCTGTTTCAAAGTGTCAACCACTGTTTGGATTGCCGTTGTTTTTCCAGCACCTTCAAGCCCTTCAATTACAATAAATTTGCTACTCATTTATCCTGCTTTAACCTTTGGCGATAAAGGCTTACTGCCTTGTTATGTGCTACCAGATTGGTAGTAAATGTATGGCCGCCATCACCATTCGCAACAAAATATAAATATTCTGTGACGGCAGGATGTGCTGCTGCCTTAATGGCAGCCAAACCTGGCATGGCAATGGGGGTTGGTGGCAACCCATCAATCATATAAGTATTATAGGGTGTAAATGTATTGAGGTTGCTGCGAAAAATCGTACCCGTATATTTGTCTCCCAATCCATAAATAACCGTCGGATCCGTTTGCAGCCTCATCTTTAATCGCAGACGATTCACGAAGACAGAGGCAATTTTGGTTCGTTCAGAGTCAATGGCCGTCTCTTTTTCAATAATGGAGGCCATGATCAACATTTCATAGGCACTTTGATATGGCAGGTTTTTTCCCCTATTTTCCCATTCCTGCTCTACTATCGTTTTCATTTTTTCATGGGCTCGTTTGAGCAATTCCATATCACTCGTACCGGCTGTATACAGATAGGTATCAGGATAAAACCAACCTTCCAGTGATTCCCCCTCTTTCATGTCCAGTGCATCAAGTAACGCTTTTGGTGCCTGATTTTCTATTTCATGCTTTAAGTATGGGGCATTCTGTAATATTTTTGACCAATCAGATAGACGGCTGCCTTCGACAAAGCGAATGGCAAACTGAGCTTCTTTGCCACTGGCAAACAGTTGCAGGACAGCCTTCAAGGTCATGCCTTTTTGCAAGCGGTAAGTCCCAGCCTTAAACTTCACCCATTCCGGCTTAAGGCGAAATAGCCATGGCAGTAATTGTTTGTCTTCAATCAACTTATGCTGAGCCAACAAGGTTTCCAGTCCTGCACGTCCCGTTCCTGCCGGCACAGTAAATATAAGCTCCTGGCTAAGATTAATATCTTGATTAGCAAAGTTTTCTATTTTTTTGATGAAAAAAAACAATGCAAGCACGATAATCAAGCCTGGTAGAATGAAAATACGCTTTTTTAGTTTCATTCGGTAATCACTTTCATTTGTGCTGCTGAATGCTCACTAAGGCTTTAAACATTCAGGTAATAAATACTCATGCAACTCTCTTGATTGATATTGCCACTCTGGCTGATTTTTATGTGCTTGAATTCGGCTTACTGGCACCACTGGCATTAAGGAATTACAGATAAGCACTTCATCTGCATGAGCTAAGACTTCAGGATAGCGCATAACATATGATAAGTTATAATCACTTTTTGCTGCCAATAATTCGATGATCTTTTGTCGCATGACGCCTTCCACGCCACACTGACGGAGATCAGGCGTATAAACATTTTTCCCTTTTCGCCAAAAAATGTTGGCAGTACAACATTCAGCCAAGATGCCATTACTATCAAGTACCAGGGCCTCATCTGCACCAGATTGTTCAATAAATCGTTTGATCAAAACCTGCTCCAGACGATTTAAGTGCTTAATACCTGCCAGATGGGGATTAATTCCCATTGAAATGGGACTCAGCGCCAATGACACGCCTTCTTGGCGCTGAGCAATATAGCGTTTCGGATACGAACTCAGAGACAAAATTTGTGTCGGTTTCATCGTGTCATCAAAACCATAGCCACGGCCTCCCGCGCCTCTGGAAAGAATGACTTTCAAGACCCCGGATTCGCACCTTTCCACGATCTGTTTCATATGGGTTTCAAGTTGCGACCAGTCCAACGCTGGCATAGAGAGTTTTTCAACACCTTTCTGCAACCGTTTTATGTGCAAAGGTAGCAAGGCGGGTAGCCCTTGCTCAACCCTTATGGTGGTAAAACAACCGTCACCAAATTGCACGGCACGGTCATTCACAGGTAAGTGATCGCACTGATTACCATTAATCCAATATGTCATATTAGCTTCTTTTTTTGATAAAAAAGCCCCAACAAATGTTGGGGCTTTTCATAAGCACAAAATGGTTTTAGATCTTGCGAAAAATCAATGACCCATTAGTGCCACCGAAACCAAAAGAGTTACACAATGCGTATTCCATTCCTTCAACTTTGCGTGCCTTACCTGGAACTAAATCCAAACGACAGTTCTCATCCTGATTTTCCAAATTAATGGTCGGAGGAACAATCTGATCACGCAGGGAAAGAATAGTGAAAATAGATTCAATCGCGCCTGCTGCACCCAACAAATGGCCTGTCATTGACTTGGTTGAACTCACCAAGACTTTCGTGCCTTCACCAAAAACAGACTCTACTGCACGCGCTTCTGCAATATCACCAACAGACGTTGAAGTACCGTGAGCATTAATGTAACTCACTTGCTCTGGTGAAATTTTTGCATCTTTCAGGGCATTTTGCATGGCCAAAGCAGCACCTGCGCCATCTTCGGGAGGTGATGTCATGTGGTAAGCATCGCTGCTCATGCCAAAACCGACAACTTCAGCATAGATTTTGGCACCCCGTTTTTTCGCATGCTCATACTCTTCGAGAACGACAATACCCGCACCATCGCCCAGAACAAAGCCATCACGATCTTTATCCCAAGGACGACTTGCACCTTGAGGATCGTCATTACGGGTTGATAGTGCACGCGCGGCTCCAAAGCCGGCAACCCCAAATTCAGTGCTGGCTTTCTCTGCACCACCTGCTAGCATAATGTCAGCATCATTATAGGCAATGATGCGAGCTGCATGTCCGATATTATGTACACCAGAAGTACAGGCAGTTGCAATAGAAATACTCGGACCACGGAGTCCATAAAGGATGCTTAAATGGCCCGCCACCATATTAATGATGGTGGAAGGTACAAAGAATGGGCTGACCTTACGAGGCCCTGCCGACAACAATGTACTGTGGTTTTCTTCGATGAGACCCAAGCCACCAATACCAGAACCAATAGCAGCACCAAAGCGGCTAGCATTGGCTTCTGTTACTTCGATTCCTGCATCTTCAAACGCTTGCTTGCCTGCAGCAATACCATACTGAATGAAAAGATCCATCTTCCGTGCTTCTTTGCGCGAAATATTGAACTCTTCATGATTAAAATTTTTCACTAAACCTGCAAACTTAGTTGCATGGTTAGAGGTATCAAAATGTTCGATAAGGCCGATACCACTCTGTCCGGCACAAACAGCATTCCAAGAAGACGCTACTGTATTGCCGACAGGAGATAACATGCCTAGTCCGGTCACGACTACTCGACGCTTAGACACGGTTATCCTCCAGGGAGGGAAAAAATTAAGGACGAAAAACATAGGCGGTCGAATGACCGCCTAGGTATGTGCGCTTATTTACCTGCGTTTTCAACGTAGTCAATAGCAGCTTGAACTGTAGTGATTTTTTCAGCTTCTTCGTCTGGGATCTCGATATCGAACTCTTCTTCCAGAGCCATTACCAGTTCAACTGTGTCAAGAGAATCAGCGCCCAAGTCATCAACAAATGAAGCTGTGTTCACAACTTCTTCCTCTTTAACACCCAGTTGTTCAACGATGATTTTCTTAACGCGTTCGTCGATAGTGCTCATACTATTAAATTTCCTATCAAAACTCGCTTTTGCGATGGTTTTCGTAGTTTATAAAATACAGGAAAAGATGCAACCAAATCCCGGCTGGTCGAACCACAATCTGCTTTTTTTGTATAAAAAATACATCAAAAACAGTAGGTTCGCTCATTTTTAGATCATGTACATGCCACCATTGACATGCAATGTTTCACCCGTGATGTAAGCGGCCTCGTCAGAAGCAAGAAACGCTACAGCACTGGCTATTTCCTTTGCATCACCAAGACGATTAGCAGGTATTCCAGCAGCAATGCCCGCACGTTGCTCGTCTGTCAACGCTTTGGTCATATCAGTCTCAATAAAACCAGGTGCAACAACGTTAACAGTGATGCCACGAGAAGCGACTTCACGAGCTAATGATTTACTAAAACCAATAACTCCTGCTTTCGCTGCCGCGTAATTCGCCTGCCCCGCATTTCCCATTGTTCCAACAACGGAGCCAATGGAAATAATACGTCCATAACGTTTTTTCATCATAGAGCGCATTACTGCTTTTGACAGACGAAAAATCGAGGAAAGATTAGTGTCAATAATATCTTGCCACTCATCATCTTTCATGCGCATCAACAAGTTATCACGAGTGATGCCCGCATTATTAACTAAAATGTCTATTTCACCAAATTCATCACGAATATTCGATAGTGCATTCTCAATGGATGCTGAATCTGTGACATTTAGTACAAAACCTTTGCCTTTATCACCAAGGAAGGCACTGATCGCTTCAGCTCCCTTCTCACTGGTTGCCGTGCCAACAACGCGTGCACCACGCTCAACCAATAATTCTGCAATCGCGCGACCTATTCCACGGCTCGCGCCTGTGACCAGTGCAATTTTTCCATCAAAGCTCATGTTTTCCTCAGTTATTTGTTCAGAGCAACTGTGAGTGATGATACATCATTTACGGCTACAGCACTTAGAGTATCAACAATCCGTTTTGTTAGCCCAGTGAGTACCTTACCTGGCCCGATTTCCAACAATTGTTCAACACCAAGCCCTGCAATATATTCAACTGATTCCGTCCAACGCACAGGATTATACAACTGACGAACCAAAGCGTCTCGAATAGCATCAGCAGATTGTGCTACTTTTACATCGACATTATTCACGACAGGGAATTGTGGCTGGTTAAACACAATATCTTGCAGTGCAATCGCCAATTGCTCGGCGGCAGATTTCATTAGTGCACAATGCGAAGGTACGCTAACGGATAATGGCAACGCTCGTTTGGCACCCGCTGCTTTACATGCTGCTCCCGCACGCTCTACAGCTTCTTTTTCACCTGCGATAACCACCTGCCCAGGTGAATTAAAATTAACCGGTGAAACAACCTGACCTTGGGCTGACTCTTCACATGCCCTGACAATGGATTCATTATCTAAACCGATAATGGCATACATTGCGCCTTGCCCTTCCGGTACAGCTTCCTGCATCAACTTGCCACGCAACTCGACAAGTTTAATGGCCTGCTGGAACTCAATCACACCCGCACAGACCAGTGCGGAGTATTCACCAAGGCTATGGCCTGCCATCATGGAAGGCGTCTTACCACCTTTCTCCTGCCATATACGCCAAATCGCCACCGAAGCTGCCAGCAACGCAGGTTGCGTTTTCCACGTTTTGTTCAGTTCTTCTACCGGCCCTTGCTGAACCAGTGTCCATAAATCATATCCCAAAACCGCAGAAGCCTCTGCGAACGTCTGCTCAACCAGCGGAAATTCTGCGGCTAAATCTGCCAACATCCCCAGAGATTGGGAGCCTTGACCGGGAAACACCATTGCAAAATCAGACATGTCTTTTTTCCTGTTAAATTAAAAACGTACTAGCGCTGAGCCCCAGGTAAAGCCACCGCCAAATGCTTCAAGTAAAATCAATTGACCGCGTTGGATCCTGCCATCACGTACCGCTTCATCAAATGCTGTCGGAACCGATGCTGCCGAGGTGTTACCATGACGATCCAAAGTCACGACCACTTTATCCATGGTCATATCTAATTTTTTGGCCGTTGCCTTAATGATGCGCAAATTCGCCTGATGAGGGACTAACCAATCAAGTTGAGAATGAGGCACGTTGTTGGCTTCTAATGTTTCATCGACAATATTGGCTAATTCACGAACAGCAACTTTAAAGACTTCATTGCCAGCCATAGTCACATATTCTGGTGTATCATATTTTATTCGGCTTTGATGAGGCAATGACAGTAAATCGCCATAACGACCATCAGCATGAAGATGGGTAGATAAGATACCAGGTTCATCTGAAGCCCCAACGACCATTGCCCCTGCCCCATCGCCAAAAAGAATAACGGTGCTGCGATCTTTAGGATCGACCACTCTTGAAATAATATCAGAACCGATCACCAGTGCATGTTTAGCCGCACCCGTTTTAACAAATTTATCTGCGACGCTCAATGCGTAAGTGAAGCCGGCACATGCTGCTGCAACGTCAAAAGCTGCAACGCCTTGAATATCCAACAACTGCTGAATTTGGCAAGCTGCGCTTGGAAAGGCGTGAGTGGAGCTTGTTGTAGCAACAACGATTAAGTCAATTTGTGTTTTATCGATGCCGGCCATTTCAATGGCCTTTTCCGCAGCTTTAAAACCCAAAATGGCAACATTTTCATCTTCTGCTGCAATACGGCGTTCACGAATGCCCGTCCGAGTGACAATCCACTCGTCAGACGTATCTACCATTTTTTCTAAATCTGCGTTAGTACGCACCTGCGCAGGCAAATAACTGCCCGTACCTAAGATCTTTGTATACATTTATGTTTATTCACTCTTGGGTAATACTGCATCCAGCCGGGCAGCAATTCTGTCAGGAACCTGCTTCTCTACAGCTTGTATGGCTTGATCAATAGCAGCCTTGAAAGCACGTTCATTAGCAGCACCGTGGCTTTTTATGACAATGCCGCGCAATCCTAATAACGTTGCTCCGTTATACTGATCAGGGTTTAGATGGCCAAACCGTTTGGTTACTTGTTTTAGCAACCATTTTTTAAATATTTTCATCTTGAATAATTTCAATAACCAAGATGATTTTTTTTGCTGACCATCCGGTGACTTAACCAGAGATAGAATCGCTCTAAGCGCACCTTCCATCGTCTTCAGCGTAACATTACCTGCGAAGCCGTCACATACGAGTACGTCCGTTTTCCCCGTCAATAACTCATTTCCTTCCACATACCCTATATAATTAATCGCTGGGATACTGCGCAAGGTTATAGCGGCTTCGCGGATATTATCCAGCCCTTTGGATTCTTCTTCCCCGATATTGAGTAACGCAACACGTGGATTATCTATCCCAGCAACATATTCCGCCATTACGGAACCCATAATCGCAAACTGAACTAACATGCTGCTATTACAATTAATATTAGCGCCTAGATCTAATACAACTGTCTTCTGCTGTTTTAGATTAGGTATCACTGTCATCAATGCCGGCCGTTCAATTCCTTCAATGGATTTCAGCATCAGTTTAGCCAATCCCATCAACGCACCGGTATTTCCCGCGCTGACACAAGCCTGTGCTTTGCCCGACTTCACCAAGTCTAATGCCATACGCATTGAAGTACCATGACTGGAACGAATAGCTTGGGATGGCCTTGCATCATTGGAAATGACATGTTCCGCAGGAACAATTTGCAAACGGTTAAGCAGCTCGGCATTTTGATTTGCAAGCAAAGGAAAGATGGTTTCGGGATTACCGACCAACAATAGCTTCAGTTGTGGATTAGATGCCAGTGCCTGCAACGCGGCAGGCACCGTAACACGAGGACCAAAGTCCCCGCCCATAGCATCTAACGCTAAGGTTAGATTAGCCAAGATATCAACTTGCTAATTGATTAGCTGAAATTACTTGTTGATTACCTTGCGACCACGGTAGTAGCCATCAGCAGTCACGTGATGACGCAGGTGAGTTTCACCAGAAGTTTTGTCTACAGAGACAAGTGTTGCAGTCAGTGCGTCATGAGAACGACGCATACCACGTTTAGAACGAGTTGGTTTATTCTGTTGTACGGCCATTGACCTTACTCCTTAAGTACTTTTCTTTAAACTGGCTAATACGGCAAATGGGTTTGGTTTTTCTGCTTCAGAAGGCAGTATACCAAACACCATATCCGCGTCGGACACTTCACAGTGTTCAGAATCATGTACCGGAACCACCGGCAAAGAGAGAATTATTTCATCTTCAATCATTGCCAGCAAATCTATTTCGCCAAATTCATTAACATTTATTGGCTCATACTCTTCCGGTAATGCCTCAGCCTGCTCATCTTTGACGACCGGGCTAAAACAATACGTTGTGTGAACATGATGACTGAAATTACTGCCACAACGCTGACAGGTAAGCGTAACATCCACTGTGGAGTGCCCTTTTACAACTGCCAGACGCTGATTATCAATTTCAAATGATAATGAGCTATCTACATCACTATCCACACTGACCACGGAGCCTGCTATACGGGAAACTTGCCCAGCAGAATAGCTACCATGGTAGTCCAATCTTTTCTGGGCTGTTCGAAGCGCATCGATGGTCAGGGGTAATTTTACCTTTTGCATAAGGCGCGCATATTATCTTTGTAATGAGACATAGTCAAAGAAAAAGGCCACACATCTGCGCCTTTCCGTCAAATATTCGCTTATTAAGCGACGTATAGTTTAAAATGACTACAAACATTTCTCCACGTATTTTATGGAAAAAAGATGCTTCCGATTGTTTTATCGTCAACTTCTGAATATCGCCGCCTATTGTTGAAAAAGTTGGGGTTACCTTTTACTTGTGCTTCCCCCAATATTGATGAAAGCCCGCTGGAAAATGAAAGTCCAAAACAATTGGTCATGCGGCTGTCACAGGCAAAAGCCCGCGCATTACAGTGGGAATACTCTCGCCATCTCATTATAGCGTCAGATCAAGTTTGTGTTTTAGATGCCAAAATTACCGGCAAACCTCATCATTTTGAGAATGCTTTTCTGCAATTAAAACAAGCCAGTGGAAAATGTGTCACGTTTTATACTGGCATTACCTTATTCAATAGCAAAACAGGGGAAATCGATACTCGTTGCGAGCTATTCCATGTCTATTTCAGAGATCTCACAGAAACAGAAATTATTCATTATCTAAACAAAGAAAAGCCCTTCAATTGCGCGGGTAGTTTCAAAAGCGAGGGCTTAGGCATTACATTATTCGAAAAACTTGATGGCAAAGATCCAAACACACTTATCGGCTTACCATTAATAACTTTAACAGAGATGCTTATCCGCCAGGGGATAAACCCACTGACGGTGTGATCTCAATGGTTATTATGTCGCAATATTCTTAAACAATTTCGCAACCTATCATCCATTGGGGCTTCGAAGCGTAGAGATTCCCCTGTGGATGGATGGGTAAATTTTAATGAACTGGCATGCAAAAACAATCGATTAAGTCCTGTTCCTGCAAGCTGGGCATCAAATGTGCTATCACCATAACGATCATCAAATGCAATGGGATGACCCGCATATAAAGTATGCACGCGGATCTGGTGAGTCCGCCCCGTCACTGGGCTAGCTCGCATCAATGTCGCAATCGCATATCGTTCTTCAACTTTAAAACGGGTTTCAGACGGTTTGCCTTCTTTATTGACTTTAACCACCCTTTCCCCACTTTGCAGGAGGTTTTTTAATAAAGGGGCTTCGACGACTTTGCAATGGGATTGCCATTGCCCGCGCACTAGCGCCAAATAGTCTTTTTGCATCTGTTTCAAACGTAATTGTTCATGCAATGCTCGCAATGCAGAACGTTTTTTCGCAATCAACAAAATACCAGATGTATCGCGGTCAAGCCGATGCACCAGTTCAAGAAAACGGGCTTCAGGACGCAGAGCCCGCAACCCTTCTATCACACCAAAACTCAGGCCGCTGCCCCCATGTACGGCGGTTCCTGAGGGTTTATTTATGACTAAAATATGGTCATCTTCATACAAAATACACTCCGCCAGAGCAGCAACCTTACCCAGCTTGGCGGATATAGGTGTTGTTTCTTGCTTTTCTGCTACCCTAACCGGTGGAACCCTGATGATATCACCTGCTGCCAATTTATATTCAGGCTTGATTCTTCCTTTGTTAACGCGGACTTCACCTTTACGCAAGATCCGATAGATCAAGCTCTTAGGTACACCTTTTAAACGCGCCAACAAAAAGTTATCAATTCGCTGGCCGGCCTGGTCGTCATCAATCGTGACAAACTGTACAATTTGATTATCTGTTTTCATGGACAAGATTCTAATTATCCAACAAACAGAGCGCCACTCATTTTTAACTCTGTCTAAATAACACCCATTTTTTCTACTTGATTGTTTCAATTGACTTAGGATAAAGACTAAATATTAACAACCTATCACTATTTCCTAATAAAAAACCCGTAAAGCGACAAAGTCACCTTGCTATCACCCCAATAGCAATGGAATAATGCTTTCTGGCCACGGTTTACTAAACTATGAATGGCAAGATTGAAATTGTTTGTTGTCTGTTTGATCGAGCAAAAACGCAGCAATGGCGTAAGACGTAATGTTTGATCAAATAATTTATGGGCTGCAAGTGGCAGCTTACTGGATTGGGTAAAATCTGTACCGATTTATTACAACCCCAATGAAAGAGTACTGTATTCAAATGAAATTCAGACTCGCCGACAAATAGGCGCCTCTATACAGACGATAGCCGTGAGGCTGGCGGTTTTGTAAAAGACACGAGGCCATCGGTAACCCAGTAGCTCACCTCTTTTTTACCCGCAGCTCTATATTAATGTAAAAAATAATGAGTAAGTTAGAATGAAAAGAATGTTAATCAACGCGACCCAGCAGGAAGAGTTGCGTGTTGCCCTTGTTGATGGGCAACGTCTTTATGATTTGGATATTGAAAGCCCAGGACACGAGCAGAAAAAGGCAAATATATATAAAGGTAAAATTACGCGAATTGAACCTAGCCTGGAAGCTGCTTTTGTTGATTACGGTGCGGAACGTCATGGTTTCCTCCCCATAAAAGAAATTGCTCGCGAATATTTCCCAAGTAATTATCACTCCCATGGTCGCCCTAATATTAAGGATATCCTTAAAGAAGGTCAGGAAGTCATCGTCCAAGTTGATAAAGAAGAACGAGGCAACAAAGGCGCAGCTTTAACAACCTTTATTAGTTTGGCTGGCAGCTATTTAGTTTTGATGCCAAATAATCCAAGGGCAGGCGGAATTTCTCGCCGCATTGAGGGTGATGATCGCATCGAATTAAAAGAAGCGCTTTCTTCTCTCGAAGTTCCAGAAGGCATGGGTCTTATCGTTCGTACTGCAGGTGTAGGCAAGTCAGCCGATGCCTTGCAGGGAGATTTGAATTTCCGCCTGAAGCATTGGGAAGCCATCAAAAAAGCCGCAGATATCCATCCTGCCCCTTTCCTGATCCACCAGGAAAGCAATGTTATTGTGCGCGCATTCCGTGATTATCTGCGCCCGGACATTGGGGAGATTTTAATTGATAACCCTAAAATCCTTGATTTGGCACGCCAGCACATTACCGCGCTGGGACGTCCTGATTTTGCCAGTAAAATCAAACTATACAGCGGCGAAGTCCCTCTGTTCAGCCATTATCAAATCGAATCGCAAATTGAATCAGCTTTCCAACGCGAAGTCAGATTACCTTCGGGCGGTTCTGTGGTCATCGATACGACTGAAGCCTTGACTGCAATCGATATCAACTCATCCCGTTCAACGCGTGGTGGAGATATTGAAGAAACCGCATTTAATACCAATCTGGAAGCCGCTGATGAAATTGCACGCCAATTGCGTCTACGTGACCTTGGTGGCCTGATTGTTATCGATTTCATTGATATGACCCCAGTGCGCCATCAACGTGAAGTTGAAAACCGGCTGCGTGATGCGGTGCGCCAAGATCGCGCCCGTATTCAAATCGGCCGAATTTCCCGCTTTGGCTTACTGGAAATGTCGCGTCAGCGTTTAAGCCCGTCTCTGGGCGAATCCAGCCACCATGTTTGCCCTCGTTGTAGTGGCACCGGCACAATTCGTGATAACGAATCATTGTCTCTGTCAATTCTGCGCCTAATCGAAGAAGAAGCACTAAAAGAAAACACGCATCAAGTTCATGCGATTGTTCCTGTGCAGATTGCTTCCTACTTGCTGAATGAAAAACGTCAGGCAGTCAGCGCCATTGAGCACCGACAAGGCGGTGTTGGGGTGGTCATTGTTCCAAACGATCAAATGCAAACCCCGCATTTTTCGGTCTTACGTGTCCGTAAAGGCGAAGAAATTTCCGCTTTAAGCTATTTGCTTCCACAATTGCATGAAGCAGAAATGATCAATGTTCAGGACGACGTTCAGCATGAACGTAAGCGTCCAGAACAACCCGCCATTTCAACTTTTGATTTGCCGGCAGCAGAAGCATCTGCACCGTTACCAGCAAAAGCAAAAGAGAAAAAAGCCGTCGCTAATAACCCGCAGCAAACAGAAAAACCCGGTTTGTTCAGCCGATTCTTAAAGGCCCTGAAAAAAATGTTCAGTGGTGAAGAAGAAGCTCAACCTCAAGAAAAGAGCAAAAAATCTTCTGCCAATGATAATCGCCGCCCATCAGATCGCCGCAACCCACGCCGCCAGAATCAACGTCGCGAACGTGGCGAGAATGAAACACGTAACAACCGTGAACGAGATGAGCAACGCAAAGGCCGTAATAATGGCACTGTCCAGCAGAAAAATCCTGTTCAGGATAACGCAGCGGTAGATAACGAAGCTCGTGAAGCACAACAGCAGCAACGTCGTGAACAACGTGTTGAACGCCAACGCCGTCGTCAGGAAGAAAAGCGTCAGCAGCAACTGGAAACTAAAGCTCAACAGGCCATTAATCAACCTGAGATTGTCGAGGAAGAGGTTGAAGAACGTCAGCCAGTCATGCCTCGCCGCCAACGCCGTCAACTTGAGCAAAAAATACGTGTCACTGACGAAGTGAAGCAAGAAACTAATATTGTGGCCTTACCGGCAGTGATGCCTGAATCTGTATCAGAAAACGCGAATAAAGAAGCAAAAGCATCTGTCCCCGTCGTTGTTGATACTCATATTGCAGCGGCTAATCAACCGGAAATGCCGCAAGATACCGTTGTACAAAATACAGATTCACAAAATTCCGTATCACAACCTGTTGTTTCACAAAATAATGACCAGCAAGATAACACCATGCCACGTCGTTCCCGCCGTTCCCCACGCCACTTGCGTGTCAGCGGCCAGCGTCGTCGTCGCTATCGTGATGAGCGCAATCTGTCCCAATCGCCAGTCCCATTGCAAATGGCTGTCGTCTCACCAGAGCTGGCGTCAGGCAAAGTGTGGGTGCGTTATCCTGTTACTCCTGTGACGGTTACTGAACCTGAGCTTCCTGCTTTTGTTGATGTAATGAGCGAAACGATTGAAGAAAAAACAGCACCTGTACAGCAGGAAAAAGTTATTCTGATGCCATCAATCGCAGAATCAGCATCACTTGTCGCAATACCTGACTCTCAGGTTGCAACAGCAGAACAGAAAGTGACAGAGCAAGAAATAACCGAGCAACAAGGTAGCATCGCTTATGATGGCAATGCTAAACCTGCTATCGATGGTGTTTCCATCGTCACACCAATAGAACCGGCATTAGAAATACCTAAGGCAGATCACGCAGCAGATGCCATCATTGTGACGTCTATTGTTGAACAGGAACATCATGAAGAACAACCAACTGTCACAACGGAAATATCTCCTAAGACAGAGGAAGTTAAAACGGAAGAGACAAAAGTTGCTGAATCTTCGATCATCGTGGAAAAAAATCATCATGCCTATTCCCCAATGACGAAAGCACCGGCACCGGATATGGCGACCAAATCTGTGATTATCACTGAATGGCAACGCCCTGCTTATCCATTCAAAGGCAAAGGCGGTGCAGGCGGGCATTCTGCAACAAATATTGCAACCTCTGCTATGTCTAAACCACAGCCATCCGAATAATTGGATACTGTGATTTGGGTTAAATGGCTCCCCCGGTTGGGAGCCATTTTTTTACCTTATTCATAACAAAAACAAGTTAATCTCATTCCTTTCAATTATCGATTTCAATAAACTGAGATAGTTATCATTATCATTTAAACTGGTTAATTTTTATGGAGAACTTCCTGTTTATGAAACCTTGGCTAATTTTTGGTGCTGGAAAAGGTGTTGGACGCCATTTGGCTACTATTGCACTAAAACAAAACCACCCTGTCACGGCCTTAATTCGTAATACACAACAAGCGGTGGAGCTCAGTGCAGCAGGGGTTAACGTCATACACGGTGACGCTTGTGACAGAGAAAGCATAAAAAAAGCGATTGGGCTGGCGGGAGAAAATCCTGTTGTTTTCTCAACTATTGGCGGAGGGGATGCTGATCACCACGGGAACATGGCAATAATAGATGCATTGGAACAAGCCCAGATTTCCCGCATGTTATTGGTGACATCCATTGGATGTGGTGAAAGTTGGAAAACATTATCAGCACGAGCCAAGTCATTATTCGGGCAATCGGTCAGGCATAAATCACTGGCCGAAAGCTACCTGCAAACCAGCACACTGGATTTTACCATCATCCGCCCTGGAGGTCTTACGGATCAACCGGGTACTGGACATTGCAAACGTTATCAGGAAGAAGTTCATGGCATGGTAAGCCGAGAAGATGTGGCAAAGCAATTGGCACAAATGGCGGAAGATGAACAAACTTACTATCAAATCTATGCCCTGGCAGATCCTGAACTAAAACCTCGTTGGAACTGAAACCCAAAAACAACCACGCCATTAGGCGTGGTTAAGCACTAAACAATGACCTTTTTAACTTACTTCGCCCCACCATCCATTGCCTTAAGTTTTTTGGATAACTCACGGCGCTCTTTAGATAGCTCGGCATTTTTAATGATATATTCATCAACCCGCTCTTCATAATCACTGCGCATATGGGCAATAATGCCTTGGATATCTTCAATCGACATGCCCGGTTTTATGTAGTCACCCAGGTTATCAAGCAGAAGTACACGCTTCTGGTTATCTCGGATCTTTTTCTCATTGTCTACAATTTCGCGCTGTAATTTGTTTTTACGACGAAATATACGCACAAACTCCAGTACATTTTGGAATGTTGGTTTATTTGTGTTGTCCATTTTTCACACCTTTTTAATCAGACCGATAATTTATTATGCTGACTACACAATACAATTTCAGGCAGCGCATAGACAAGTCAGTTTCGACAATTTATTGATATAAACTGTCTCCCAGATATATTCCTTAATCAAATCTCTTTTCTCGCTGCACAGTTAGCGACCAATGACGTGCATACCCAATAATTCAGATCCACCATAATATGGTTTACCATGTATAACACGTAACTTAACATCATTGGGTATGATCGCTTTTGGTGTACAGCCTGGCAACAGAACCAGATAAATGAGACACCAATGGAAATATAATTCATTGATTAATAAAACTTAAATTGGCGACAACGGAGAATACACAACTTTGAATACCAGTAAAGAAAGCCAAAGTTTCTACTTTCACGATTATGAAACTTTCGGTAAGCATCCGGCCCTGGATCGCCCCGCACAATTTGCAGGAGTTCGCACTGACTGTGATTTCAATATCATCGAAGAACCTTTGGTCGTGTATTGTGCTCCCGCTGACGATTATCTTCCCGATCCTGAAGCTGTCATGATCACGGGGATTACCCCCCAGTTGGCATTGAAAAAAGGCGTCCGTGAGGCCGAATTTGCCCGACAGATCCATGAAGCATTCAGCCAACCCAATACCTGTATTCTTGGATATAACAACATTCGCTTTGATGACGAAGTCAGCCGTCATCTCTTTTATCGTAACTTTTATGATCCTTATGCTTATAGCTGGCAAAAAGGCAACTCACGCTGGGATTTGCTCGATGTTTTACGTGCCTGCTATGCCTTGCGCCCGGAAGGCATTGTCTGGCCAGAAAATGAGGATGGATTACCCAGCTTCAAACTGGAACATCTGACAAAAGCCAATGGGGTTGAGCATACGCATGCCCATGATGCCATGTCTGATGTTTATGCCACGATTGCAATGGCAAAACGGGTGAAAAAAGCCCAACCTAAATTGTTTGATTACTTTTTCCAGTTAAGAAATAAACAGAAAGTCAGTCATCAAATTGATATTCCACAAATGAAACCCTTGGTTCATGTATCGGGCATGTTTGGGAGCCTGCGCAGCAATATTAGCCTTATCGCCCCCCTAGCGTGGCATCCGACTAATCGTAATGCGGTAGTCATGTGCGATCTGGCAGGCGATATCACCCCGCTTCTGGAACTCAGTGCAGATGAATTACGCGAACGCTTATATACCCGACGAGATGAATTGCAGCCAGATCAAAGCCCAGTCCCCATTAAGCTCGTGCATATTAATAAATGTCCCATCATTGCGCCAGAAAATACCTTGCGACCAAAAGATGCGGAGCGAATAGGTTTAGATCGTCACCAATGTGAGCAAAATCGGGTTATCTTACGCAATAATCCGCAGATCAGAGAAAAAGTTGTTGAGCTGTTTTCTTATTCAGAAACGTTCCCAGAATCTGATAATGTTGATACGAAACTATACAGTGGTTTTTTCAGTGATGCTGATAAGACTGCCATGGAAATTATCAGAGAAACTTCTCCCCAAAATCTACCTGCCTTGGATTTAACCTTCCAGGATGAACGCATTAAGCCACTATTATTTCGCTATCGTGCAAGAAACTATCCCACTACATTAGATTATGACGAGCAACAACGTTGGCTACGCCATCGCCAGGATACATTGACACAGGAAAATATCAGCCAATATCTTACAACTATTGAAGCGCTTTTTATTGAATACCAATCTAATGAAGAAAAGTGCCGCCAGTTAAAAGCACTGGTTGATTACGCAATCCAGATAGCCGAATAAGGCTTTTCTATCCGTTCATCACCTAAAAGAAAAAGACAAACCCTGATGTTTGTCTTTTTCTATTTTTACGTTGTCATCATCACAGCAAACTAATCATGTTGATGCTCAGTAACCTGGCAACCACACCCTCTTCCCCAATTTTTCAGCTTGGAGGTTTTCCCAATTCCAGGGTTTAAAGTATTGGTTGGATCAATGACTTGGTAGAAACGTTTAAGCTGTGGTTTAGCTTTATACAAGTGACCAACGTTATGTTCGGCAGGGTATTCCGCCCCACGCTGATTCAAAATTTCCAGCATTTTTGTTTTCAATGCATGGACATCTGTCCCCTTTTTAACAATATAGTCCTGGTGAAAAACATGGCACATAAAATGCCCGTAATAGAGCCGATGGACTAACGCGGCATTAATCTCGGCGGGTAAAGTTTCAAACCATTCACGATCATTGCGTCGTAAGGCAATATCCAATGCCAAAATATCTTCCACTTCATTACTATGAACAGCCTGATAACGGATCGCTGCGCCGGCAGCCGCAAAACGATGCAAGAACGCTTTCGCCCCCTCTTCTGGAGTACAAACAAAATACTCGCCCTCAGCCTGCTTGAAGTAACTTTCCAGCCACTCCCCCGCCTCTTTTATCCCATCGCCTGACATTTTCAGCATCAAGTGATGTTCAAAACGATTTCGGTACTCTTTCAGGCGAGTGGGTAAATGGGAGGGCAATAAGCGACTGATCCCCTGCATAACACGATCTGTAAAATGTGATGGTAAAAATGGCACTTTGCCTAATATCGCATCCACCCGTCCTTTCAAATTAAAAAACAGTGGCATTTTATCTGTGCCGAGTTTATCAATCATAATGAAGGTGTCTTTCCCATATATTTCTGTAATATCAAATACATCACGATGCATATATTCTCCGGCGACGGGCAAGTGCTGGAAATGCGATAGAATATGACGACGCAATTCTGTCAATACTTCGGGTTGATTAGTGCCGATATAAAAAACTTGTGAAGATGGCTCTGCTGGGAAAGTATCAAGGCGAACGGCAAAAACAACCAATTTACCCGCACAGCCGGAGGCTTCAAACAACCTGCGCTCATCGGCATTAAACCGTGATGGTGTATCGGCATCAACATTTCGAACACGCCGTGAATATTCATGATCAGAAGCGGCTCGGTCACTGTGCTGAATATCTTCGGTTCGATAACCTTGCTCTTCCAGACGAGTCAAAATCGCCTCAGGATGTTCACCTAACGATATCCCCAAGTGGTTAATCAGTTCGGCTTCCCCCTGTTCATTGACACGGCCATATAGCGCCATCTCAGTATAAGCTGGCCCACGCTGAACCAAAGATCCCCCTGAATTATTACAAATTCCCCCAATAATGGATGCACCAATACAGGATGAACCAATAACTGAATGAGGTTCACGTCCCAATGGTTTCAACACTTTTTCTAGATGCCACAATGTGCTGCCAGGGAATGCAATAACTTGATTGGTTGATTGAAGAACCTGAATTTTATCCATGCGTAAGGTATTAATAATGACAATATCGCGATCATAATCATTACCACTCGGTGTCGATCCTTCCGTTAACCCTGTATTGGCCGCCTGCATTAAAATAATTTTGTCGGCATCCACACAGGCTTTGAATATTTTCCACAACTCCAATAATGATGCCGGAAATACAACTGCAAGGGCATCCCCTTGTCCAGACCGAAAGCCTTTACGGTAACGTTCCGTTTTTCGAGGCTCTGTTAAAAGATAAGAAGATCCAACAATATTCGTGAGAGTGGCGATTAATCGCTGATTTTGGGGATTTTTAGCATCATTCATAATAATTCTCTTACCTTACTCAACCAGACAAAAAAGTTCTTAATGAAATCAGGCACGGCAAATTTCCTTATTATATGATGCCTTTTGATAAAGTTTGTATGATTTACACTCTCTTTTCTCATTACAAATAAAAATAACACCCGAAGGTGCACTCCATTCGACAAAGTTAGGGCATGTAGGAGCTAAAGCCACATCTCCCATTTTGGCATAGCACGAACTGAATCAGCAGGAAAGCAATTTAGTCGCCCACTGAAACTAAACCTGGAACAACAAACAGCAGTAGCAACATTATATTTAACTTTTAAATTAAGGATAAAAGATGAAAGTAAAAAGCATGATTGTCACGCTAATGATATTGGCTTCCACGGGAAGTTTTGCTCTGGCTAAAGACAATAAAATGAGATGGCAGAACAACAGTGATGGTCGTTTTTATCACGTTATACCGGATTATCGAGAAAAACTGTCGACAGAGCCGGTTAATTACTCGCTTACCAGTAAAGAAACACGATCTCAGATTAAATTAAATAGATACAAGATGACCTCACAATCATGGTCTCCTGATAATCTGGTCAGCCCTGACCAATGGCAACATAATGTTGATATGTATATTCCGAAAACGCCAAAATCACAGCGAGCGCTTGTCGTGGTGAATAATGGAATAAACTATGGCGATGGTTCACAAGAGGCCAATAAACCTACCGATTTTAGTGAGGAGGTACTGGCAAATATTGCCCGCTCAACGAAGACTATAGTCATTTCAGTCAGTAACATACCTAATCAGTATTTAACGTACCAAAATGATAAGAAGCCACTTAAAGAAGACTACAGCGTTGCCCGTAGCTGGGCACTGTTTATGGACGCCCCTGAGCAGAGAGAATTGGTGCCATTACACATTCCAATGGCTACCTCAGTATCTCAGGCGATGAGAGTAGCAAAACAAGAACTGACAAAATGGGATGTCAACAAATTCATCGTTACAGGCGCATCCAAACGCGGATGGACGACCTGGTTAACGGCTATCTCCGATCCAGACGTTGAAGCCATTATCCCATTTGTTATTGATTTACTTGGAACCACTTCAGGATTGGAACATATGTACCGTTCCTACGGAGGAAACTGGCCTGTTGCTTTTTACCCCTATTATCAGCAAGGTATCGACAGGTTAATAAAAACACCCCGTTTTTCGAAATTAATGGAGATAGAAGATCCATTACAATATATGAACTCAACTTACCAATCACGCCTCGCCATACCTAAATATATCATCAATGCTAGCGGGGATGATTTTTATGCTCCTGATAATACCCGATTTTATTATGACAAACTGCCAGGCGAAAAGTCCCTACGCATTGCACCAAACACCGATCACTACGGCATCAAGAAATTTACCGAACAATCGATTATTTCTTTCGTAAATCGCTTTCAGAATAAAGAAGCATTGCCGCAGATCAAGAGTCTTATTCATGATAATACCCTCACGGTAAGTTTTTCAGAAAAACCGGTGAAAATCACCCGTTGGACAGCGATAAACCCTGTAGCCAGAGATTTTCGCTACGCATGTGGTATTAGATATATACCATCATTACTTGATATTCCCTCAGACGAAAAAATTGATATTCCATTGAACTATACAAGCCCAGGGTGGGAGGCTACGTATATAGAAGCAACCTTTGATGATGGTTATGTAGCAACAACACAAGTTTATATTACACCAGACGAAAAATACTCACAGGTAGCTCCCCCTTCGAATGGGGCAACTTGCCAGACTCTGCCTGGTCGCGGATTAGGGGATAATACCCCGTAAGCCGCTGAAGCTCGACGGTGCCAAACTTTGTGAGGTTAGGCACCGTATTATGAAGGTTCAATAAGCTAAATGGCGCGTTTTTCAGCTTCGCCCCGCGTGCCCCTTACCCGCGCCGAAAAACGCAGGCAAGACAACACGAAAAAGGGGGGAAATTGGGGGTTATTGCAAGGAGAGCAGTTCATCACGGCTCAAACCAGTACTTTCCATAATCAGCTCGATATTGACACCGTTTTTTAACAGGCTCCGCGCCATTTCTAATCGTGCTTCACGTTGACCTTCTTTCCTACCTTGCTGAATGCCTTGTGAAATACCTTGCTGAATGCCTTGTGAAATACCTTGCTGGATACCTTGTAAAAGTCCCTGTTGAATGCCTTCTTCTCGGCCTTTTTCCTGTAATCGTTGAGCAATACTCATAATCACCTCCTGATGACTATCTGCCTGTCCAATTAGTTGCTGGATCACCAGCTCAAAATGCGGTGAATCCATCGTGATAAACAGGTAATTAAGGATAGTAACCACATCGTTGTCACTATTATAATTGTGTTTAAGGGCCTGTGCCAATAACGTGGTCACGACCTTAAACCCCTCCCGCAAATTTTTATGCTTCATTGCCAGTTCCATCACGGCGATTTTGCGATGATTCACCAATTCGTTATCATCAATCACGGTCACATCAACTAACGGAAACGGATTAAAATACATCTCTTCCGCCAACTCTGGCAACGAAAAACATTGTGTCCAGGTCTGCTGGAAAGGGTAAGGGCTGCTATTACCGTGGTAAAACAAAACAGGCACAACCAGCGGCAATGCCTTATTTCCCTGTTGTAAATGCTGATTCATTGCCATAAACGAATAATGCATCATTCGCCATGCCATCATTTTATCTGGGGTGGACTGATGTTCAACAAGGACATAGATATAACCATCCCCTTGTTGAGTTTTCACCGAATAGAGGACATCCGACATTCTCGAGCGCAACTGTCGGTCAATAAATGAAGAGTTGGTTAATGTTAATGTACTAAGGTCACACAATCTCTTAATTTTTTCCGGCAGATGGATGTCAAAAAAATCTTTGGCATTTTCAATCTGAGTCATGAACCCTTTGAAAGCCGCATCATGGGGTGTAGGTGTGGTCTTTTTATTCATTACTCGCCCGTCAAAAGATTACTGTTCCAAAGGTTACTCTGTTGGAAACAATAAAAATTGCTGATATCTTACGTTATGTCTATTCATTTTTTACTCTATTTGTGATCATTTTTCAATCTCCAAACCTGTTATCTGAAAAATCAACATATTCATTAGGTTATTCACACCGTTTAATCGGTATTATCCCCCATTAAAAGGGGATATATGACCAGGTTTCTTATGCTTAGATTATTTTTTCATTAAATAGCGGGACGACTGATATTGTGGCAACACAACGGAGAATAATCTTATTAAACGAGAAATTTTTTTGTGGGTCAATCTGGGGAGGAAATGTTCTTAACTTGGCGGCAAACTCCGTTGGATGAACAGAACTTGACTAAGGCAAAGTGCCGGTAAAATACATACACTTCATCTCTACCGAGAAACAGCACCCGAAGGTGCTGTTTTTTTAGCAATAATAGTAACCTAAGATACTTTCTGACTATGATTCAGTAAACTGCGGCATGGGTTGACGGAAGTTACGAGTCAGGAAGAACATGTAAATAAGGCCAATTCCTCCCCAAGCCAAGCCCAACTCCATAGAGTCTGCTTCCAAATTTACCCATAAAACACCCACTGTTGCAGCTCCAAGAAGCGGCAAGATCAAAAAGTTCAAGGTGTCTTTCAAGGTATTATTGCGACGTTCACGAATGTAGAATTGAGAAATCACTGATAAGTTAACGAACGTAAAGGCAACCAACGCACCAAAATTAATCAGTGCTGTAGCCGTCACAAGATCCAGCCAGCATGCTGATAAGGCGATAATACCAACCAAAATGACATTGATAGCGGGAGTACGCCATTTAGGGTGAATATAAGCAAATACTTTTTCAGGCAGTACGCCATCACGTCCCATAACATAAAGCAGACGAGATACCCCTGCATGAGCAGCCATACCCGAAGCCATGACTGTAACACTGGAAAATATGAGGATCACATATTGGAATAACGCACCAGCAACATAAAAGATAATTTCTGGTTGGGAAGCATCTGGGTTTTTAAACCGAGAAATATCCGGGAAATAGAGCTGTAAGAAATAAGAGACTGCAATGAAGATCACACCGCCAATTAATGCGGTCAAAAAAATCGCTTTAGGCACAACCTTGCCAGCATTGGGTGTTTCTTCAGACAACGAGCTAATGCCATCAAATCCAAGAAATGAGAAACAAAGTATTGTCGCGCCAGTGATCATCGGGATTAATTGGGCTTCTTCTGATGTAAATGGCTGAATACTCAGTAAGGTTCCTGCACCTTCTCCATTATAAACACCGCGAACCATCAACCCAACGAGTATGACCATAACAGCAATCTGGACAATCACAACGATGCTATTGATATTTGCAACAACATTGATGCCACTCAGATTGAATATTGTCATCAGTGCAGTCAACACGACCACAAAGAGCCATGGATCAATGCCAGGAAAAAGCGCCTGTAGATAGATCTTTGCCAATAAGACATTGATCATTGGCATCAACATATAATCCAGTAACGAAGACCAGCCCACCATAAATCCAAGATGGGGGTTCATTGATTTTTGTACGTAAGTATAAGCAGAACCCGCCGATGGAAAGCGCTTGATTAGTTTTCCATAACTTAGTGCTGTAAATAAAATTGCGGTCAATGCGATAGCATAAGATGTCGCAACATGCCCGCCAGTCAAACCAGAGACAATGCCAAATGTATCAAAAATAGTCATCGGCTGCAGATAGGCAAGCCCCATCATGACGACTTGAAACAGGGTCAATGTTCTTCTGAGTTGAACGCGATTGTCTGTACTGGTTTGGTTAATACCCAGCGCGGTTGCCGTAGTGGTGGTGGTATTATGCAACATGAGCGAAACCTCCCATAACTTCGATCTGGGTACTAATACAACTACTTAATCGATAGTTACTGGGTAGACTTCGCATCTGTCTATAAACAGAAAAGAAAGAAGAGTTGGAGGATCGTGAATTGACAGAGGACCATGCCCCATAGTCATCGTTGCAGCAACGAGCGCCAATTGGCACAAGTGCAAAAGAGAATAATTGCTCCATGTTTGCATTCCTCAGTACAGCAACCCAGTTTCAACTATGATTGCTTATGGTCAATATTGATCCGGACAAGATCCGGCTTCTTGGTGTTGTAAAAAATAATTCAAAGCAAAAAAAATAACTGATGCATATTTACACATCAGTTATTTTTAGTGCACGCATTTTGCACGTCAAGTCCAGAAATAGCAAGCGCGATAGCACCAAAAATCTATTATTTTTTACGACACTACAGAGCCTTATGGAGTAGGCCCTTACTGAGTTAGTGCTAAAACTAAATGCCATCATATCCATTGATCAGCCTTTGATAAATTTTTAGCACAGAGGAGAACTATTTACCATTGAATCACGATTTTTTGATAGTAAAAAATCATCCCATCATGACAAAAATAATGACGGGATGATTCTATATGATGTCAGGATGACAGGTATAATGATTAATATTTATAGAAAACGAAATATTAATTAAAAGTCATAATTAATGCCGATGTTGTAGCGGCGGCCATCCAGGACTGCACCGTGTGTTTCAGAAGTAACTTGTTTATCAAAAATGTTATAAACACCTCCTAATACACGAAGATTTTTCGTTACCTTATAAGTCATACCGAGATCAAAGAAAGTGTAGGATGGATGCCCATCTCCCATTGAGAGAAACATTTTATCACCTATTATCTTGGTCCTACGAGACAGATAATCCGATGATTTACTACGGAAATTCATACGAGCCCAAGTTTGCATCCCAGGTAGTGTTTGCCAATTCAAGGTCGCATTTGCCATATGTTTTGGCATTTCATTTAATGGCTTACCTTTATATTCCCCACTTTTTTGTTCTGTATTGGTATATGTATAGTTCATTGCCAATGACCAATTGTCTGTAATATCCCAGTTCATTGTCGTTTCTACACCAAACATTGCTGCTTTAGAAACATTAGTACGGCCTCGAACTATATCGAAATTACCAGTACCTAGAGGACATTTTGGGGAGTTTTTCAAACAGATCACATCTTCGGTTATCTTGTCTTTAAAATCAGTATGATAAATCGTAACACTTGCATTTAGGTTATCTTGATTATTCCAGATAACACCAATTTCTTTAGTGACACTTTTCTCAGGCTTCAGATTTGGATTACTCATAATAATCTGATTTCCTCCAGCCCCTCCAGTTGCTTGCCACCAATTAGGTGCTACTTGTCGCAAGTTAGGTGAACGATATCCTGTAGACACTCCACCTTTAATTGTCCATTGCTCATCAGCATGCCATACGCCATACAATCGAGGAGTCCAGTGAGTACCAAAAATCTCGTCCTTATCTAAGCGAATACCACCTGTTAAAGCTAAATCATTTGTCATCTTCCATTCATCTTCAGCAAATAATGACCAACTCCAGCGAGTAAGTTTATTCACTCCTTTGGAAGACATCATTTTATTTTCGTTATCACGCAGGCTTTCATAACGATATTGTCCCCCTGCATTTAATGTATGATCATCAAGAGTGAATGTTGTCTGATTACTAAAGAGTGTATCCGCAAATTTCATCTCACGCTCTGGATTGTTCGATTCATCCCGTTGAATATAAGAAGTCATTGAACCAAAATCATAAACACCTGTGTGAGTAATTGAATAGTTATTACGCTTATAACGGCTTATATCATTTGTTTTACTACTCTTACCAGCCGTTGTATCACGATCTTGTTCATAACGCCCAATCTCAAAATCAAAACTATTTTGTTCATCAGGTGTCAGAGAGAAAGTTGCCGCACCATTACGTATTTCTTGTTCTTTAAATCCACCAATAAATTTATCTTCATTACGGTGAGAGAACAAACCACTGACTTTCAGCCCCAATATTCCCTCAATGAGTGGCCCAGCAGCATAAGCACTAGTCTGATAACTATTACCTGAATTTTTACTTTCTGTGAACGTGGTATCGCCACGCAAACTAACATACCATTCTTTTTGTGCCTTACGGGTAATAATATTGATTACCCCACCCATAGCATCTGAGCCATAAAGGGAGGACATTGGCCCGCGTACAATTTCCACACGCTCAATGGATGACAACGGCGGTAACCACCCCTGCTCAATACCAGAACCATCACTATTTGGACGAGTATTACGTGTATCCACGCGCTTGCCGTCAACTAAAATCATAGTATATTGTGATGCCATACCACGAATACTAATATCGCTACTGCTACCACCACCAGTAACAACCACTCCCGGTACATCTTTCAATGCATCGGTCACATCACGGTAGGCTTTTGTTTCCAACTGTTCGCGGCTAACAACTGAAATAGACGCAGGTGCATCTTCAATCTCTTGCTGGAAACCTGACGCAGTGGTGACAACAATTTTATCTTCTCCATGATGAGTCGCTAAAGCCGTGCAGGATGAAATAGCAGTAATAATACCTAATACAATTTTTTTCTTTGCAAAGACAGCCATTCCCGATTCTCCAAAGGTAGAATAGAATTATTTAAATCGATATAGATAACCGACACTTGCCCGCAACACAGGAGTCATTAATTTATTCCTGTCAATGTTATATTGTTCAAATGTCACTTTACTTTTATTAAAGTGACATTTGTTTTAATTATTCTAACTTGTTAATTCTGTCACTAAACCATCAATTAATACTTGTGGTATCCCTTGAGAACAATGTTCAATTCGTCCTTTAATACCATAAACTTCCGCCAAACTACTGGGTGTAATAACCTGCTCTGGCTTACCTTCGGAAATTAATTTGCCTTTTTTTAGCATTAATACATGGTCACCATGACGCAATGCAATATTAATATCGTGAACAACAACAATCGTAATAATATTACGACGTCGCGTTTCACGGGCAACTAAATCCATAACATGGTATTGGTAATTTAAATCCAGTGCACTTAATGGTTCATCCAATAACAATAACGTCGGACGGCGGATTAATGATTGAGCTAATCCAACTAACTGCTTTTGACCACCAGATAATTGATCCAAATAGCTCAGCGCCAAATGTTCAATACCTAGCTGGCGTAGCAGCGCCATGACATCTTGTTCACACTGGCTATTACTCACGCCACCCGATGCTCGTTGGGCAACGATCACCGATTCCAGTACGTGAAGATGCACACCGGCTGGTAATGATTGAGGCAAATAAACGACGTTTTGAGCACGTTGGGCAAAATTCATCTTCATCAGGTCTTGCCCATCCAACAACAGCTCACCACTGGCTTTATTCAACCCCGCCAGCGAACGTAAAAGCGTGGATTTACCACAACCATTCGGCCCCAGTAATACCGTGATTTGACCACGCGGCAAGGCGTTAACATCCAGATTTTCAATCACGGTGTGTTTTGGATATCCTGCCACCAGGCGATTGATTTTTAATCCCTGACTCATACATTTCCCCTATTGCGTAAAATTATGCTAAGGAAGAAAGGTACGCCAACCAACGATGTCACGATCCCGACCGGAATAATAATGCCTGGGATCAGGTTCTTGGAAGCAATGGAAGCCATGGACAAAACTAATGCACCAATCAACGCACTTGCAGGCAAGAAGAAACGGTGATCTTCACCAAATATCATTCTGGCAATATGGGGAGCCACTAAGCCAATAAATGCAATAGGACCAACAAATGCAACCGCCGATGCCGTCAGGATGCTGATACGCAACAATGTTCCCAAACGAAGGCGGCTAATATTGATCCCAAAGCTGATTGCACGATCCTCTCCCAGACGCAATGCGGTCAATCGCCAAGAATTGCTCAATGAGAACGGTATAATGATGGAAAAAACTAACATCATAATGCCCAATTTTTCCCATGTCGCTCTGGCAAGGCTTCCCATTGTCCAGAAAACTAACCCCTGTAAAGTATCTTCCGTAGCGATAAATTGCATCATCGAAACTAAGGCTTCGAAGGTAAATACCATCGCAATTCCGAATAACACAACGCCTGAGGTTGCAACTCTTGTCCAACGGGTAATGCCATCAAGCATCAAGGCAGCCAAGAACGCAAAGAAAAAAGCGTTTGCAGAAATAACCCACTGATCCGGTATTCCAGGAATACCAATGCCTAGTACAATGGCTAATGCCGCACCAAAAGAAGCGGCATCGGAAACCCCCAGAGTTGATGGGCTGGCGAGTGGGTTATTCAAAATTGTTTGCATTTCAGCACCGGCCAGCCCAAGAGACAAGCCGATCACTACCGCCATCAAGGCATAAGGTAATCGAATATCCCAAACAATCACCCGTGTTGCTACGTTAACATTTTCTGGTGAAACCAGCGTTTGCCAGAGGGTTTGCAGTGATAACCCTGATGGTCCCATGGTAAAATCCAGTACAACAGAAGTCCCAATCGCCAGAACGATAAATACTATCCATGCAATACGTCGGCGCAGGATATAACGATAGTGTGCTTTGATATCGCACTCACTCAATTGCTGTTTTACCATTGGCATAGGCTCGGTAGTGACGCTCATGTTTATTACCTGTTACTGCTTATTTCCCGTTGACCCAATATGTGCCTACCGGTTCAATAGCCAAGAATTTATTGTGAAGTTCTTTCAATGTTTGTTGCGGATCTAAATCAGCGAATTGTTCAGGATAGAACCATTTAGCGAAAACTTGAGTAACAACAACATTATAAGGAGAGTTATAGTAGTGATGCCAAATAGCATAGCTACGCCCTTCCTTCACGGAAGTTAAGTTATTGATACCTTTACGCTCAGTAATTTCTTTCAAGCCAGCACGGGCAGTATCGACAGAAGTTTGGGCGCCCATTTTGATCCCTTCACCTTTGTCACCTGGGTCTTGTGCACCACTTGCGATGTAAATATAAGGATCTTCAGCAATGACTTTTTCCAGATTCATTGTACCCAATGGCGCAGGCAGTACTCCTTTGGCGATGTTTTTGCCACCCGCCAAATCAATGAAATTCCCCATATTGCCGTTGCCTGCTGTACCACAGCAATCTTCACTGGAACCGGCTCTCAGTTCAATAAATACGGAAGGCTTCTTAGCATCGGGTATACGATCCGTAATATCAGTGACCAATTTTAGATTTTTTTCGTAAAAATCGGTGTAAGCATTCGCCTGCTCTTCACGATGCAAAACTTTACCCAGCATACGAATGCTAGGTAAGGTGTTTTTCAGGGGATCATTACGGAAATCGACAAAAACAACAGGTACACCCGCTTTTTCCAACTGCTTCACTAACTCACTGTTTTTTCCTGGCCCGTGTCCAGACAGACCAAAAATTGCAACGTCAGGGTTGAGCGTAAGCACTTTCTCAGAGCTAACACTATCAGCACTGGTGTTACCAATCAGGGGGATATTATCGATTTCAGGAAATTTAGCTTTATAAATAGCGTAAGTTTGTGGATCCAGTTTACGGAAATCACCTTGCCAACCGGCAATACGAGCCAGAGGCTTATCCCCTTCCAATATGGCAATAGAATGGAATAGACGACCTTCACCCAATAAGATACGATTGACCTTCTCTGGTACCTCAACAGTACGTCCAGCAACATCAGTGACTGTTTCAGCCCACGATGCAAAACTTGCCATCATGGCAGAGCCTGCCATCAGGCTGACACTCATACTTTTCACGACTGCTCGAAATACAAATTTCACTTTAGTTAGCCTCTTCATACAACAATTGTGCCGCTAACAATAAAGCAAATAAGAATACTTATCAATGCGATTGGATTGGTATCTCCAAAATTTACGGTCGATATTTCTTCCCTAAGTCCATGAAAAACAAAAACTGCCAATTCCATCACAGAACAGGCAGTTTATGTAAAACAAAATCAATAATACTTTAATTAATAAGCATCAATTCATCGATAATTTGTTAACAAATTATTCTTGATCATATTTGAATTTTGGGAATTCCATCTCACTATACTTAACAAAGCGGGTTTTCTTTTTCAGCTTATAACCAAACCAAATAAGCAGGAATAACGGGATGCCAATGTAGGTCGCAGTGACGCCATACCAATCGATCTTATCTTGCAAAAACGCCTGATAATTTTGGCCCAAAGTGATAGTCAGGCATAAAATAAAAGCAAAAATCGGCCCTACAGGGAAGAAATTTGAGCGATATGGCAGCTCGTTCATATCCAAACCTTGGGCGACATAACCTTTGCGGAAGCGGTAATGGCTGATCGCAATGCCAAGCCACGCAATAAACCCGGTCATACCTGAGGTATTCAATAACCACATGTAGACGGTTTGATTACCAAACATAGAGCTAAAAAAGCACAGCCCTGCGACCACAGTCGTGGCATAAAGCGCGTTACGCGGCACACCACCTTTAGATAGATGGCTAAAAATTTTTGGTGCCTTACCCTCTTTTGCCAGCGTAAATAGCATACGGGTAGAAGCATACATGCCCGAATTTCCTGCTGACAGTACAGCCGTCAATATCACTGCATTCATTATTGCCGCCGCTGATAATAAGCCAGCATTTTCAAATACCAGCGTAAACGGACTAACACTGATATCTTTCACACCATTGCGCAATAAATTAGGGTCAGTATAAGGAATGATCAGGCTGATAATTAAAATCGCAAACACATAGAACAACAGGATACGCCAGAATACCTTGCGCACAGCACGAGGGATATTTTTCGCTGGATCTTTCGATTCCCCCGCAGTAATACCGATGAGTTCTGTCCCTTGGAAAGAAAAACCGACAATCATTGCCACCCCAATCATGGCAGCAAATCCCCCCGCAAAAGGAGCGTCATCGATTTTCCAATTATGCCAACCCGCACCTTCGGCACCTTTCATAATGCCGACAATCATTAGAATGCCGACAATGATGAATACAATCACCGTAGAGACTTTGATCAAAGAGAACCAATATTCTGCTTCACCAAATCCTTTGACGGAAATGAAGTTCAACAGAAAAATCAGGCCCAGGAACAGCGCACTCCATACCCAGCCAGGAATATCATTAAACCAATACCCCATAACCAATTGCGCAGCGACAAGGTCAACCGCAATCGTCACCGCCCAGTTGTACCAGTAGTTCCATCCCAATGCGAAGCCGAAACCTTCATCGACATATTTAGAGCCATAAGTTGAAAACGATCCTGAAACGGGCATGTAAGCTGCCAACTCGCCCAAACTGGTCATCAAGAAGTAGACCATTAGGCCAATTAATGCATAGGAAAGTAAGGCGCCACCAGGGCCTGCCTGCGAAATTGTTGCACCAGAGGCAACAAATAGTCCTGTGCCAATTGATCCCCCTATGGCAATCATTGCCATATGTCGTGCTTTTAATTCACGACGCAAGGTTTGGGGAGCCTGATCCCGCGGCATATTTTCTTCTTGAGACATTCTGTTCCTATATCATTTGAAATGAATTTAATGCGGAATTGTAACAAATCCTCGTCCCCAGAATAGCGGCGATTCGTGGTTATAAGATACCTTCATAATCCATAGCCAATTATTAGCTATACGATTATATTCTCAATATTAGTTGCAGTAACTCAGCAACTTCCGTAACGCATTGGACATATGTTTCTGGCGATGGTAAATCAGATACAGGGTACGATTGAGACTCAGCCCAGGGATGACGAGTTCAGATAAAGTCCCATTTTTCAATTGCTCCTGGACAACTCGCCGTGAAAGACAACTGATCCCCATGCCGTATTGAACAGCATGTTTGATAGCTTCCGAATTACCCAATTCCATCGCAATATTAAATCGGGGCAGTTGTGAGAACAGAAGATGATCCAAAACCTCTCTTGTTCCTGAGCCTTTTTCCCTCAATATCCAGGGGGCTTTGATCAAATCTTCTATCTTCAGCTCATGTTGCAACAGTGGACTTCCTGGGGCAGAAAAGATGATTAGCTCATCTTTCATCCACGGCTGGGTGATCAATTCAGGATCGTGACACAATCCTTCAATCAACCCCAAATCGACACGAAATTCAGCAACGGACTTAATCACATCGCCAGTATTACTGATATTCAATTCCAACGGTGTCTCTGGGTAGTCTTGACGATATCTCGCCAGCATTTCCGGCAACATATAATTGCCAATCGTGCTGCTGGCCGCTAAGCGTAGCGCTCCCAATTCAAGTTTGAAAAGTTGTTCAATTTCACCAGCCTGTTCAAGTAATGCCAATGCCTTCGGATAGAGCAAACGCCCATGTTCATTGGTAACCAGACGTTTTCCGACTCTATCAAACAGTTGTACTCCCAACTGTCCTTCGAGATCGGTCAGTGAAGCACTTACCGCAGATTGTGATAACGCTAATTGCTGAGAAGCCTGTGTCGTTGAACCACTTTTCAGAACTTCTGCAAAAATCTCCAGTTGTCTCAGAGTGATACGCATATGGCCTCGCGGGAAGCAAAATGAAAGAGAAGTAGTCTTGATTTTAGACAGTATTATGCAACTTAACAAAAGTTACCCTTAATCAATCTAATTTGGTAGTTATATATATAAATATTATCAATTTTATTGATTTATAAATCTTCTATATTCTTATTCCTAAAATGTATATACCCGTCGCCTCTCAAGATGCATCTGGTCTCTCCCCGCGGCGCGGGGAGAGACCAACACTCACATTGGTTTGCAAGCGGCAACTTGAAGTTGGATTGGTATAAGTAATAGAGCCGCCATTATGCCTGAAAATCAAGCTGGAGAATTTACCGAAACTCAGCAAAATACCGCATTAAAATTCATTCCCGGCATCATATTAGCCGCACTGATGACGGCACTCGCCATCTATATTGGGGCTACTCCTTGGTTGATAAATTTGGGATTGGGGGCTCTGACGCTTGCCATTTTATTGGGGATTATCATTGGTAACACACTGTATCCTTTCTTAAAATCCACCTGTGATAGCGGTATCCATTTCTCCAAACACTACCTACTGCGAGCAGGCATCATTCTTTATGGATTTCGTCTGACGTTCCAACAGATCACTGATGTTGGTGCAACTGGGATATTGATTGATGTCCTCATGCTTGCTTCAACATTTTTTATGGCATTATGGATTGGGCGTGTTTTTTTACGACTGGATAGCCAGACCGTGATCTTGATTGGCGCAGGCAGCAGTATTTGTGGAGCCGCGGCAATTATGGCAACAGAATCGGTTGTCAAAGCGCCGGCCAGCAAAGTTGCGGTTGCTGTCTCTACAGTCGTCATTTTTGGCACACTGGCCATTTTTATTTATCCGTGGTTCTATCAACTCAATGACCATTATCAATGGCTTACTTTCTCTCAGGAGACATTTGGCATTTTTTCTGGTTCGACGGTTCACGAAGTCGCCCAGGTGGTTGCTATTGGACATACATTAGGAAGTGATGCAGAAAATGCCGCCGTTATCAGTAAAATGATCCGCGTCATGCTACTGGCACCTTTTCTGTTGCTCCTTTCCGGCTACCTCAGCCGCACGGCAGTTAAAAATTGCAATATCCGTCAAGAAAAATCACCGATCACGATTCCGTGGTTTGCGGTGTTCTTTATCATCACAGCCGGTTTCAACTCTTTTCATTTATTACCTGAATCCCTTGTGAACGCTATCATTGTCGCTGATACCATCATGTTGACCATGGCAATGGTGGCTTTAGGGTTAACCACCCATATTAGTGCTATTCGTCAAGCGGGGGTTAAGCCTATTTTGTTGGCACTCATTTTATTTGTCTGGTTAATCGTGGGGGGGCTTGTTGTCAATCAAGGCATTCATTATTTATTGCGCTAATTCAGCACGAAGAGGGCGTTAACACTCAATCAAATTGACTTCTTCTACCAACATTTTATCAACCAGGCGAACAGTGCCATAATGACGAAAACACAGGAGAAAATAATATGAAATTTGTTGGAGCCCATGTGAGTGCCTCAGGGGGTGTTGATCAAGCCGTGATCCGCGCCCATGAATTAAACGCAACGGCATTTGCCCTGTTCACAAAAAACCAGCGCCAATGGCATACCCCGCCACTATCGACAGAGGTCATTGATAAATTCAAGGCGAACTGTGAACGTCATGGTTATGGTAGCCGACAAATTCTTCCCCATGACAGCTACCTGATTAACCTTGGTCATCCTGAAACAGAGGGTCTGGAAAAATCCCGCTCAGCGTTCCTTGACGAAATGCAACGCTGTGAACAGTTAGGCATCGACTTACTGAATTTTCATCCAGGCAGTCATCTCAATAAAATTGATATTGATAAGTGCCTCGCCCGGATTGCGGAATCCATCAATATTACTTTGGACAAAACACAAGGTGTCACTGCCGTTATTGAAAATACTGCGGGGCAAGGCACTAACCTTGGTTTTAAATTCGAACAACTGGCGACCATTATTGACGGTGTCGAAGACAAAACCCGTGTTGGCGTCTGTATTGATACCTGCCACGCTTTTGCGGCAGGTTACGATTTACGCATTGAAAAAGATTGTGATGAGACTTTCAAGGCATTCGATGAAATCGTTGGGTTCAAATATCTTAAAGCCATGCATCTGAACGATGCCAAGAGCGAATTTTCCAGCCGCGTTGATCGGCATCACAGCCTGGGTGAAGGCAATATCGGTAAAACGCCTTTTCGCTATATCATGCAAGATGACCGTTTCAATGGCATTCCCTTAATTCTTGAAACGATCAATCCAGATATTTGGGCTGAAGAAATCGCCTGGCTAAGATCCCAACAAAAGTAATTATCTGACCGAAATTAACGCGATCTTCGCCATCATTGATGCAAGCTCAGTACGGCTCTTAATCCCAACATTCGACTGGCTAACCGTGAGTGCAGAAACTGCGGTTGCCAGACGCAATGTGTGTTCGCTGGATTCTCGCATCAGCAAGCCATAAACTAATCCACCAACCATAGAATCCCCTGCCCCAACCGTACTGACCACTTCACAATGTGGCGGTTTTGCCAACCATGCCCCAGAAGCATTGACCCATAATGCGCCCTGCTCTCCCAGTGAAATAACAACGTGGGCGATCCCTCCATGACGCAATTCATAAGCGGCATCAATCACGCTGTCCAAATCTGGCAATGGCTTACCCGCCCAAATCTCCAACTCATAACGGTTGGGTTTTACCAGCCAAGGTGATGCCTTAAGACCCGCGACAAGTGCTTCACGGCTACTGTCGAAAATAACACAGGGACAAAACTGCCGTAATTGCATCATCCAATCCGCAAATGACTCTGCGCTAATCCCTTCAGGCAGACTGCCACTGACGACAACCATATCGAATTGCCCCAGCCAGGACAAAGAATCACTGACAAACCGATTCCACTCTTCTTCTGTCACATGGAAACCAGAAAAATTGAAATCCGTCACCTCCCCATATTTTTCGGTCAACTTGACATTAATGCGCGTTCGCCCAGAGACTAAATGGAAACGATTTACCATACCGTTTTCGCTAAAAAACTGTTGGAACCCTTGCTGATTCTCCCGTCCCAGAAAACCGCTGACAGTAACATCAATGCCTAAATCACGCAGTACCTTTGCGACATTGTTCCCTTTACCCGCGGCGTGCAACCCTGCCGTCTGTACACGGTTAACATTTCCCTTAATAATATTTGGGCATAAGCCAACTAAATCATAAGCTGGATTTAAGGTAATTGTGGCAACTCGACGGCTCATCTTGCCCGATGTCTCCTGAATAAACAGTCATAAGTAACATTACGTTTTATCTATTATTTATAACATCAAAATTGAATCGTTTCAGTTAAAATTACTGCTTGAACGATCATTGTGTTACCACAATCTCAAAGTAAGAATATGCAACGGAACCATTTCTTATTAGATGACTAAAATCAATCTGAACCAATGTAAGCAGGAACTCATTGAAGAAATATCAGTTTCAGTCGTGGTATTTCCTTCAAACAGATTTTCCCAAATAATCTACCCTACTTTTGTATGCAAAATACGCCAAAAACAATTTAGTTATTTTCCTTAATTATTTGTTTACACATATAATTTATTAATGTATCTTCGCGCTAGTACAAGGTAACACCTTTCAACAGGGAGTCTATATGACCATTGAGGTAACGCAGAATTTAAAACGCCCCTCTATATTTGGTGGCGCTATGATCATTGCCGGTACGGCGGTCGGCGCGGGTATGTTTTCCATTCCAATTGTCACATCAGGTGTCTGGTTTACAGGATCAATTATTTTGCTGTTGTATACCTGCGCATGTATGTATTTCTCTGGTCTAATGATCCTGGAAGCCAATATGAACTACCCCGTGGGTTCCAGTTTTCATACCGTCACTAAGGATTTGTTAGGCAAAGGTTGGTGTTCCCTCAATGATTTATCTATCGCCTTCGTTCTGTATATCTTAACTTATGCTTATGTTTCAGCAGGTAGTTCAATTATCTCTCATAATATCGAGAATATTATTCCGCTACCTCAATCAATATCTGGCTTGTGCTTTGCCTTTATCGTCGCCTTTATTGTTTGGTTATCCACCAAAGCAGTAGATCGATTAAGCACCATCTTGATAGGCGGAATGGTCATTACCTTTATTATGTCTGTCAGTGGCATGTTTACCGAAGTTAAGCCTGCCATCTTGTTTGATCAAGCCAATACCAATTCAAACTATTTACCCTATGCTTTAATCGCCTTACCTTATTTGCTGGCCTCATTCGGCTATCATGGCAATGTTCCGGGACTGGTTAAATATTACAATAAAGATAGTAAAGCCGTCACACGCAGCCTGCTATACGGGACATTAATAACATTAGCGATTTATATTTTGTGGCAGTACGTCATTCAGGGAAATATCCCGCGTGAAGACTTCAAGCAAATCATTGCTGATGGCGGTAATATTGGTAACTTATTGCAACAGATGGATAATAATTCTGATAATGCGGCAATACCCCAACTCTTAAACACCTTCTCATACATGGCCTTGGCGAGTTCATTCCTGGGCGTATCATTAGGTTTATTTGACTATCTGGCAGACTACTTTAAGTTTGATGACACTAAAGGAGGCCGTTTCAAAACCGCACTGATTACATTCGTTCCCCCGACGGTATTGGCGTTAATTTTTCCAAACGGTTTCCTGTATGCAATCGGCTTTGCGGGATTAGCCGCAACGATTTGGGCAGTTATTGTCCCAGCCTTAATGGCCAGAGCTAGCCGTAAACGCTATCCAACATCTAGTTATCGGGCGCCAGGCGGCAATTTTTTGATTGGCTTTGTTATCTTATTCGGTTTGATAAATGTGCTGGCACACACATTCTCTTTGTTTGATTTGTTGCCAGCTTATCGTTAATATTTTCCTTCCGCCTCAGTATTTTTACTGGGGCATTCATTCCCCTCTTGCCTAATAGCCCGACTGCGAGTAATTTTGTCGCCACTTAAGTATTCATTCCCCTATTTCCTTGTTTTTACGGAAGGTATCTATGGCTAAAGCCAATGAAATTAAGCGCGGCGCAGCAATCAGCTACAACGGAAAGTTATTATTAGTTAAAGACATCGATATTCAGTCACCCAGCGCACGCGGTGCCAGCACGCTATATAAGATGCGTTTTACTGATATTCGTACTGGTCAGAAAGTGGAAGAACGTTTCAAAGGTGATGATATTCTTGAAACCATTACATTAACACGCCGCAGTGTCAGTTTTTCCTACATTGATGGTGATGAATATATCTTTATGGATAATGAAGATTTCACCCCTTATCATTTCAAAAAAGATCAAATCGAAGAGGAATTACTCTTTATTCCTGACGAGGGTTTACCAGGAATGCAAGTCCTGACAATGGATGGCCAATTGTTAGCTCTTGAGTTACCCCAAACTGTTGATATGGTCATTGAAGAAACATCACCGGGCATCAAGGGGGCATCAGCAAGTGCTCGCACTAAACCCGCTAAGATGAGTACAGGATTAACGATCCAAGTTCCTGAATACCTGAATTCAGGCGAAAAAATCCGCATTCATATTGCAGAGCGTCGCTATATGGGACGTTGTGACTAATTCTTTACTCCTTAACATGAGTTGCTCTTATTTTCGCTAAAAGAGCAACTCATCATCTATAAAGTTAGAAATAATCCACATTGACAATTGCCACACGTTTCTGATTGTCAGTCCACTTCACTTTGGAAACACCGATGTTACCAGGAAGCAAGACGTTATCTTTCTTTTTGTGAGTTGATATGGTTTGTTTGACGGTGAGACTTTTACCTAATCGATAGCAAGAGATATTGGCTTGATTGTTTGACACAACGACTTGACATCCGGGATCAACAATAGCACCTGAAAACCGAATCACTCCTCCATTAGATTCGGCATATCCATAAGAAAGCCATGAGACCAATAAACCACTAATAAACAGCTTAAGATAATTTTTCATGGTTACCTCACTTTCGTTTTTCCATTAACTAAAACTCAGCTACCTTTTATTCCTTCATCTCCATAATAACTATTTCATGTGAAAAAAATACGACATTGAGAGCTTTTATTGATAAATATCAAAGGTGATTTTTTAACTAAGAAATAAAGATATCCCTCTTATTGATTGATTAATAAAACTGCTATTAACATACATTATTTGAACTAACTCACAGATAAGTTTATTGATTTTTCTTTTATATTATTTCGCTGAAACAAAAGAAATAATTATTATACTTTTATATAACATTTAATGATAAGTTATAGTAACAATACCCAATTCCTTATTTTTCCCCACCCATTTTATTTCTTCTTTTCCAATATGTTTTCCAACCGATAATGATGATTTCCTATCCTTTTGATATTCTAGTATTTTTTCTTGAATTAACTGTTTACCATTATACCAACAAACCACTTCCGTATGATGGTTTTCATTCCAGCGAAGTTGGCATGGAGGTTCAACGATAGCACCATGAAAATAAATCGTTCCAGAGCTGGAGGCTGACGGAGAATTCGCCATGACAGGATAATAAGATAAGGACATGAATAAGAAAGTCGTCATTTTTCGTAACATAAGCATTCAACCTCCACTACAGGTGTTATTATCTTTTTTCAACTTTAGCCTCGCGCTAATTTGAAACCAGATAATGGTGCAACGCTCTGCTATCTATATAACGTCAAATGAAACTCTTTCTTTATGTTTTTTATTAATCCAGACTACAATTCGATATAATATTCTGATAAGTTAGGGTATGATAAAATCAATTGGCGGTTATTTAATAATAGTCAGTCATCAACATTAACCCAAATATATATTTTCGGTACTGCCGTGGCGATTTAGCGCTTTTGTCGATATCATAAAACAAGTTACATATTTAACAACAATAAAGTTCAGTGGTAAATTATATAAATATGCTGATATAATCATACCTTAGCCTCAGCTTCCAATGGCGATTACGCTTTCCTATAAATTTTGTTATAGTCCTTTCCCTAGTTAATTTGTCTACAAAACTCCACTTTACGTGTTAAATAGGTATCCCATGACTCGCAGTCACCCACTCGCTATACTGATTCTCAATATCCTTGGTATTGCCCTGTTTTTCTCATGGTATTTGCCTGAGAACCACGGCTTTTGGTTCCACATTGACTCCGCTATTTTTTATTTTTTTAACGAAAAATTGTTGCCAAATTCGAAATTTACCCTATTTGTCGCTATCGCGAATATCAGGGCATTTGATGTCATATCACTTATATGCATGGGCCTGCTGTATTACAGCGCATTTCGCAAACAAGACTATGCTGGCAAACGCCGACTTTTCATGGTTGGCCTGGTGATGCTTATCTCCGCTGTTATCATTAACCAAATAGGTCATCAAATCCCCGTCAGCCGACCTAGCCCAACACTGACATTTGAAAATGTCCATCGCATAAACGAAATGACCCGTTGGCATACAAAAGATGCATCCACAGGCAGTTTCCCTGGTGATCACGGTTTAATGCTCTTAATTTTCAGCAGTTTTATTCTGCGTTATATCTCCCGCGGTGCATTCTGCATTGCCCTACTGATTATGGTCGCTTTTGCCCTTCCCCGTATTATGGCTGGTGCTCACTGGTTTACAGATATTGCAGTTGGCTCTTTGTCCTTGACACTCATCGGCATGAGCTGGGTATTACTAACCCCATTAAGTGATATCATGGCAACATGGCTAGACAAAAAATTACCACATATCAGACGCAATAATTAACGTCATAATATTGAGGAGATAACCGTTATCTCCTCAATATCGTGTTATATTTCTCAGGGCAGTACAAAATAGCAACAAACCATTCTAACCCCTTAGTTCATAATCTAATTTTTTGTAAAGAATTCTTATTGTCTCTCGCTTTTTACGCCTGATTTCAGTAATCTTTCCTGCACCCTGTTTATTAAAATAACAGGTTTTGTAAAGATAATAATAAAATGTGTTTCTTCGCACACTTTATGGACAAAAAATTTGTTAATTCACCCTATTCTGACTAGGCTTTAGGATATTTAGTGTTTTCACAACAGTGATAAATCACGTTAAGGACTGCAAGGGAAAATCAATAAATGGTTAGAGTTACACCAATGCTGAGGTACACCTTGCGGCTGATACCCGCAATTATAGCGGCAGTAGCACTGACCGCATGTAGTTCACCAGATTCCAACCTACGCAATAAACAAGCTGAGACACATGCGGTAAACACGCAAAAGCATTATTTACTGCAAGCATCTCAGGATGAATTTGAAAATCTGATCAGCAAATTAGATATTAAATCTAAGATACTCAATCAATACGCAGACTGGAAAGGTGTAGCTTATCGGCTTGGTGGGAATACCAAACGTGGTATCGATTGTTCTGCTTTTGTACAGCGTACTTTTCATGATCAATTTGGCGTGGAGTTACCACGTTCCACATCAGAACAACAGAATATAGGGCAAACCGTTAGTCGCTCTAAATTGCGGGCGGGTGACTTGGTACTGTTTAAGACAGGGCGTCGCATGCGTCACGTCGGTATCTACATCGGCAATAATCAATTTGTCCATGCTTCAACCAGTAACGGGGTTATCGTTTCCAAATTAACTGACACTTACTGGAGTAAACGTTACTACGATGCCAGACGAGTGTTATCAGATAGCATAAAAACCTCAGTATAATCAGCACCTAACGTATTTTTTCCCCTTGCAGACATTAAAAAACGCTTCTTAACTAGAAGCGTTTTTTATAATGGGTAAAATTATAGTGGATACAGCGCTGTTATATTTTCTGCAATTGCAGCGCCTAACGTCTTTAAGCGACATATCACTGCACTCTCATCTTCCTTAGCAAAAAACAAACATGGTTCTCCTTCCCACTCAATCACTGCACCCGGTATCTGCATATCAGCGATAGACTGATTGATAACATGCAATATTTCCCGTGCTTCTTCGCCTTCATGACTCAATAATTTCAGCCCCATCAGGCTATTTCCTAAATCTGTTTCTTCCGCTGGTAAAATCTCAACTTTTGTACCAACGAAGCCAGCCGACCACCGATAACTTTGCGGCAGCCTGTGTACTACCGAAAGTTGGATATTATTCACGTATCATTCCTATCAGAAACAACATTAATACATCTAACCACCAGCTGTAGATTATCGATTCGTCAAAACCGAATAACCACCCAACAAAAAAGTAAACAAAAGGTTAAAATAAAAATTACGTTACCGCACTTACTCCATTTCCCATCTCAAAAAAAGTGCGACCTAGCTCGCATTTTGTATATATTTATACTGTTTAGGTAAAAAATTCAACTTATTTTTATGCAAAACAGCAACTTTTTGTTCAATTTTTATTTACATCTTTGTTTCTTTCAAACGTAACTAAATGCCAATGAAATAATAATCTTTATATTTACAATAAGTTAAATAATAACAATCCTATCCCTTCCATAACCATAAAGCCATTGTGAAAAGTTAACAAAAAAACAACACTTCAGGACTGAATGAGGGTGATAGAATTAACAAATACCGCCATTTGTTTGATGATTGCTCGATATTTCCTGTTGATCAGGTTAATCAATAGTACTTTAAAGCCTCAAAGCACGTTGGGAAGGGCACTTAAATAACAAAATTTTTTATTCAATATGGGAAAAAACATCCGATAAATAAACAAAAGGCCATCTTATATTGGCAGATGGCCTCTAAAAACATTTTATGCCTGATCTTGATTACTTTCGGCTTATGACTGTTTTTTCGACTATGTATGCTACTGATTATTTGTGCGATTTATCACGTGCATAGATAATAAGCAACATTGCTAATGTCACGCATAATGCCATTGAACCGACCATCGGCCAGGCACTTTCCTCAGGTAATAAAGACAAAATAGCCCCTACCGATGCAGCAATACCAAAACGGATAGTGCCTGCCAGTGAAGAAACTGTGCCAGCCATATGAGGATAATCATCCAACACCACAGCCATCGTGTTAGATGTGATCATAGAAATTCCACTGATATAAATGGCAACCCCGATAACCAGAGAAATAAATCCCAGATCAAACAGAGTACTAAACAGTAACCACAATCCCATGACAAATTGAACGAACAACCCAATATGCAACATTTTCAATGGGCCATATTTACGAACAAATTGACTATTGATAGTGGCCATGATGAACAGAAAAATAATATTCAGCCCAAAATAGTAACCGAAATGCTGCGCAGGCACGCCATTTAGCTTAATGTAAACAAATGCCCCCACACTGAGAAAAGAGAACATGCCAGAAAAAGAAAAACCACTCGCTAAGATGTAGCAAAGTACCTGGCGTTGCCGAAACAGCATGACAAACTGCCTTAAAGTGGTTTTTAAGTGAAATTTCTGTCTTTTCTCTTTTGGTAGGGTTTCTTCTATGAAAAGAGCAACCAAGGCAACAGCAATGACCGCAACAATAGCAATCGACCAGAAAATGGCGTGCCAATTAAACCATACCATCAATATCCCACCTAACATGGGAGCCAATAACGGTGCGATAATCATTACCAATGTCACAAAAGACATGCTGCGAGAAAATTCCTCTTTTGTGAACCTGTCACGCATCAGGGCGTTGATGACAACACCAGCCGCCGCAGCAGAAAATCCATGCAAGAAACGCATGGAAATAAAGGTATCAATATCTTGTGCCAACGCACAGGCAGCAGAAGAGATGGCAAAAACAATGACTCCCCCCAAAATGACAGGCTTGCGCCCTAAGCTATCCGACATTGGCCCATAAATCATTTGGCCAATAGCAAAGCCCAAGATATAGCTACTCAGTGTCATTTGTACCAAACCATCACTGACACCAAAACTCTCAGCAATGGTTGGCATACTCGGCAAATACATATCAATTGCCAATGGCATTAACATAGAAAGCAAACCAAGGATCAACACTAATCCCAAATAGGACGAACGCTGTTGTTGCACGTAGTGACTCCTGAATCAGTCGAAAGATAAAAAATTAAGCCGTTGGCATTTGTATGCTGTTTATTTCACTATCAGTCAGCGCTCGATACTCTCCTGGCCCTAATTTTGGATCGAGATAAATTTCGCCAATTCGCTCCCGATGAAGTACAACAACATGATTCCCTACTGCGGCAAACATCCGTTTTACTTGATGATAGCGCCCTTCACTGATGGTCAGGCGGACAAGTTGAGGCTCAATAATCTCCAGTTGTGCCGGTTTTGTTAGCGTTTTTTCCCCATTTAGCGGCACCCCGGCCAGAAATTTTTGCTCGGTATCCTCAGAGATTGGATGTTCCAATGTGACAAGGTAGGTTTTTTCACAGTGATGTTTGGGAGAGGTAATACGGTGTGACCATTGGCCATCATCAGTCAACAAAACCAATCCTGTCGTGTCGATATCCAAACGCCCTGCTGAATGTAATTTATGGGCGACAGGTTCATCAATAAAATACAAAATCGTCGGGTTTGACGGGTCCTCTGTCGAACATATATATCCCTGGGGCTTATTCAACATGAAATAACGCGGGCCATTGAGTTGTTGCAATATCGTGCCATCAAAAGCCACTTGCTGATCGGACTTTAATTTATAGGCCCCTGTTTTGATGATCTCATCATCGACAGTCACTCGCCCTGCCCGCAACTCTCGCCCCACATTGTTGCGGCTAATACCTAATTGTTGTGATAAAAATTTATCCAATCGCATGAATAGATGTACCTGACAAAAATAAACACATATGAAATGTCCTTGATATTGTGAACAACGACAAGGCCATTATTGGGATACAAGATTAAGCAGAAAATTCATAGAAAAATCGTCACGCCTGTAACTATAGCAATAATAAGCTACACGTTATAGCCATATAATCCTAGAAAAATAATGACATGCTATTTCTCAACGGCAGGATTAAATGAAAAATGTTATTCTCTATACCCATTATCTTTTACCTGATATTTGTGACAGTAACATAAAATGGCATTTACTTTACGCCCTTATCAACAAGAAGCGGTAGACGCAACCCTTCGCTATTTTCGCCAGCACAGCAATCCCGCCGTTATTGTCTTGCCAACGGGGGCAGGTAAAAGTCTCGTCATCGCTGAATTGGCGAGGCTGGCTCATGGTCGTGTTTTGGTGCTGGCACATGTCAAAGAACTCGTTGCACAAAACCACAGTAAATATTGTGCTTATGGGTTGAACGCAGACATTTTTTCCGCGGGGCTGAACCAAAAACAAAGTGAAGGAAAAGTGGTTTTTGGCAGTATCCAATCTATTGCCCGCAACCTGGATTGCTTTGATCACCCTTTTTCACTGCTCATCATCGATGAATGCCATCGCATCAGCGATGACGAAAATAGCCAATATCAACAAATTATCCAACAACTTCGGAAAAACAACCCCCAAATTCGCATTCTGGGTTTAACCGCAACACCTTATCGCCTTGGTGCTGGCTGGATATACCAATATCATTATCATGGAATGATCCGCGGTGATGAACACTGTTTTTTTCGCGATTGTATTTATGAACTGCCGTTGCGTTATATGATTAAGCATCATTTTCTGGTTTCCCCAGAAAGGCTGGATATGCCTGTCATGCAATATGATTTTAGTCAGGTACGAACCAGCCAACAAGGGATATTCAATGAGGCAGAATTAAACCGAGAGCTTAAACGCCAAAAGCGCATCACGCCCCATATCATTAGACAACTCATTGAATATGCACAAACTCGAAAAGGTGTGATGATTTTCGCCGCCACCGTCGAACATGCCAAAGAAATATTTCAATTGCTGCCTGCAGGGCAAGCCGCTCTGGTCAGCGCAGATACTCCCCCATCTGAACGAGATCACTTAATTACGGCCTTCAAGGAACAACGGCTTCTCTACATGGTCAATGTTGCTGTACTCACAACAGGATTCGACGCCCCCCATGTTGATTTAATCGCCATATTGCGCCCTACGGAATCCGTCAGCCTTTATCAGCAGATCGTCGGGCGCGGTTTACGTCTATTTCCTGACAAAAAAAATTGCCTGATCCTGGACTATGCGGGTAACCCTCACGATCTTTACACGCCTGAAATAGGTAGCAACAAACCCAATTCACAAAACCAACCTGTACAGGTATTTTGCCCTATCTGCCAGTTCGCTAATACCTTTTGGGGAAAATGCACAACAGACGGAGAAATTATTGAACACTTTGGACGCCGCTGCCAAGGCTGGGAAGAAGACGAAAATGGGAAACGTCAACAATGTGAATTCCGTTTTCGTTTTAAATCATGTCCTCATTGCGGGGCAGAAAACGATATCGCAGCCCGACGCTGCCATCGTTGCGAAGAAGTGCTGGTTGACCCCGATGATATGTTAAAAGCAGCCTTAAAACTGAAAGGTGCACTGGTGCTACGTTGTGGTGGTATGCAACTCACGCCAGGCCATGATAACAAAGGAGAATGGTTAAAAATCACCTATTACGACGAAGAGGGTGCCGAAGTATCAGAACGCTTTCGTTTATCCACCCCAGCCCAAAAGAACGTATTTGAACGCCTGTTTCTTCGTCAACATCAGCGTGCACCAGGAACCCTTTTTCGCTGGCAAACAGCGACAGATGTTGCCAATCAACTTCCTTTATTGCGTCATCCTGATTTTGTTGTTGCACGTAAGAAAGGGCAATTTTGGCAGATTAGGGAAAAGATTTTTGACTATCAAGGGCGATTTAGACGGGCTGATGATCTGTATTAAATAGGCCAAATAGCCTATCCACCACCCAACCGGAAAGCATATTTATGTTTGCTGTCATATCGGTTTTTCGTTAGAATGCCGCCCGCTTAGCGTAATAACTCATATTAAGCCAGGTATCGAACCTGCTGCTGGGTCGCCTGTAGCAGGATTTATTTTCTTCTTTTACAGAGAAAAAATAATGTTAACTATTAATGCAGAAGTACGTAAAGAGCAGGGTAAGGGTGCGAGCCGCCGCCTGCGTAGAGCTAACAAGTTTCCAGCAATCATCTACGGTGGTAACCAAGAGCCAGTTTCTATCGAACTGGATCACGATGCAGTTATCAACCACGAAAGCAAACCAGAATTTTACGAAGTTCTGACTCTGGTTGTTGATGGTAAAGAAACTAAAGTTAAAGTGCAGGCAGTACAGCGTCACCCGTTTAAACCTAAACTGACGCACATCGATTTCCTGCGTGCTTAATTAGCCACAGTCGAGCTTTTATCGGGACGCCGAGTAAATAACGCCGCATTTGCGGCGTTATTTATTTCTACAACTTCGTTTTTTCACAATGACCAATCAGTGATTGCCGCCTCCATGGCGTTGCAATTGATCGCGCAGATTCGGCGGTGTCCCCTTAATCGTCAATGTATCTGTTGCAGGATCCCAAAAAATGCGTTCTCCCATCAGCATGGCATCAAAATTGATGGTTAATCCCCCACCACTGCCCGCAAATTTCGTCAATTGGCGCAATGTTCCGCGATCCGCTGGAAAACTTTCCGCCAATTCATAGCCCTTTTCCTGCGAAAATTGCTGAAAGTTTTGTCCATCTAACGGAGGTAACTCTTGGGATAGCTCCTGCAACTTAATTTCTTCGCCCGCCTGTAACTGTTCATTGCAGTAGCTATAAACTTGCTGACGATACGCCTGACGTTCATTTTTATCCAACTGTGCCGATTCACAATAATCATCCAAAGCCTGTACAAAACCTTTATTTTGGGCTTTGGCATTCATTCCTTCGCTGGCAGCCAGAAAATCCATAAAAAAGTCCGAAACCTTACGACCTACCCGTCCTTTCAGGAACGTCAGGTAACGACAAGACTCAGGATTGGTTTCCCATTCAGTCAGATCGACTCTTGCAATAATATCAGCATGGGGAATATCAAGATATTGTGTTGGATTTACGTCGAGTTCATCATTGACGGACGTGCTGTTACAACTATTAAGAACCGCAATCAGCAAATATTCCACGGCAAGATAGCGATATTGACAAAACAGTACAGTTCCCCCTTCGGCGAACGGATATTTTGCCAACTCATCTTTCAAGCGAACGGTTGCAGCCCGACTAAAACCGATAAAACCTTCATCTCCTTTGCGCAGATGACGGAGGGAGTCCGCCAGTTCACTTTCTTCATTGAACAAACCGTAGGCTTTACTTTTTGCGCTGTATACACGGTGCAACTCTGCCATCATCTCTTCAACCACTTGGTTGGTATCCAGCAAAGAATCACGCAAGATAACTTCCAGCGTCTGCTCATCACGTTTAATCAACCGATGTAGCGCGATCTGGGTAATTCCCAAGCTCATTATTTATACTCCTTTTTTGCAGCTGTGGCATATGGGGCTGTGCGGTTAGCGGCGTATTCAAGCATCGTTATCTTCCTGCTGCAACCAAAAACCCGAATGGTAAAAAATACTCGCCATTTCATTGTCAACATTCAACCTATCAAAGATGAAAGTGAGGCAACTTATCCAAGATTGGCAGTAACTCCGGCAACAGAGAATTAATTTGTCATAAAAAAGCAGAAAATCCACTCTCTATACGGTAAGATATAGGGCTTTGTACATCCAGGATATTTGATTTATGCCACAGTCATCTCGCTATAGTGATGAAAAAGTTGAACATTTATTAGCTGAATTAGTAAATGTTTTCGAGAAAGACCATACTCCAACTGACCTGACTTTGATGGTTTTGGGTAATATGGTAACAAATTTGATCAATACGAGTATTGCCCCTGCACAACGCAGACACATTGCAGACTCGTTTGCACACGCGTTGCAATCTTCAATCAACGAAGATAAAGCGCATTAATCTTCATTAACAACACCTTGATGTAAAGAAAATATGGTGACTAGCTGTCAGCATTACCGCGAAAAAGTTTCTCAGATGATCAGTTGGGGACACTGGTTCGCACTGTTCAACATTGTGTTCAGTCTTGTGCTGGGCAGTCGCTATCTATTTGCATCTGACTGGCCGGGTTCGCTGTTTGGTCGTATCTACGCACTGGTCAGTTGGCTCGGTCATTTCAGTTTCATTGTCTTTGCCGTCTATTTACTTATTTTATTTCCGCTGACATTTATCGTTATGTCCCAGCGGTTAATGAGGTTTCTTTCAGCCGCATTGGCAACAGCAGGCTTAACACTCCTGATATTCGATTCATCCGTCTATGTTCGCTTTCACCTGCATTTAACTCCATTGGTTTGGGATTTAGTCACTAACCCAGAACAAGGCGAATTAGCCCGAGAATGGCAACTGATGTTCATCTGTATTCCATTGATTTTTCTGATACAGATGCTTTTTGGCACATGGAGTTGGCAAAAATTACGCAGCCTAAGTCGGCAACGATTTGGTAAGCCCCTGGCCGCAGTATTTATTACGGCTTTTGTCGCTTCACACCTCATGTATATCTGGGCAGATGCCAATTTTTACCGTCCAATTACCATGCAGCGCTCAAACTTGCCAATTTCTTATCCAATGACTGCCCGTAAGTTCCTTGAAAGACATGGCCTACTGAACCAGCAAGAGTTTCAACGTCGTATTAACCAACAAGGCAATCCTACGGCTTTGGGTGTCAATTATCCGCTGAATAATCTGTCTTATCAGGATGCCGGAGGCGGCTATAACTTACTTCTGCTTGTCGTAGATGGGCTGGATAACCAAGATATCACCCAGGGTATGCCAAGCCTGGAAAATTTCGCGAAGAACAATATCCAGTTCACTCAACATTTCAGCACAGGCATTCGAAATGACACTGCGCTATTTGGTTTATTCTATGGGATATCATCGGGCTATCTGGACGGCATCCTTAACGCCAGAAAATCCTCTGCACTTATTGATTCCCTGACACATCAAGGTTATCAATTTGGCCTCTTTTCTTCAGATGGATTCCAAACGCCACTTTACCGTCAGGCAATATTAACCGACTATTCACTGCCAGAAGCTAAAAAGCAGAGCGATAATTTAACAGTAGCCCAATGGAGCCAATGGCTACCCAATGGTTCCACCCCCTGGTTCTCATTTCTCGATATTAATGGTCTTGCGCCTTCATCTGGCAAATTTGACAAAAAAGCACTGGACACCGAAATCAGCCATATCTTAGAGAGCCTAAAAAATAAAGGTATCCTGAATAAAACAATCATTGTAATTACAGCCAAACAGCGTCAAGAAACAGCCGGCAACAGTGCAAGATGGTTTACGGATGACAAGTTTAATCGTGAACAGCTTCATGTTCCCCTGATAATCCAGTGGCCTGGCACACCTGCACAAACTATTGATAAGTTGACTAGCCATCAAGATATCATGACAACTTTAATGAGGCGTTTATTACATGTCACTAATTCTCCAGAAGATTACTCACAGGGTGAAGATCTCTTTAATGCCCAAAGAGAAAACCCATGGCTTATTACTGGCGACGATGACTCATTAATTGTCACGATGGCGAAAAATACCATCTATCTTTCCAAGGACGGGGAATATCATCTGTATGATTTAGATGGCAATGAAATTCAGGGAGCCAAACCAAACCTTGCCCAATTATTACAGATACTAACGGAAGTGAAACGATTTTTAGCAAACTAATCGTTTAAAAATCAGGCACTCATTAAATTAGGGGCTTGCTTTGTGAATAAAAAACAGTAGTATAAGAGAAGTCATCGGCATGTAGCGCAGCCTGGTAGCGCACCGTCATGGGGTGTCGGGGGTCGTAGGTTCAAATCCTATCATGCCGACCAAATTTCCCCAAGAAAACCAACCTGTTAAGGTTGGTTTTTTTATGTCTGAAATTTGCTCATGGTAAAATGATGGTAATATTCTGGTAAAATGGCCGACGAAAAATAACAACAGCGCGCTAATGTTAAGATGGATTTTGTTGTTGGCCAAAGGTATACAAAGCACCCTTTTTCGCACTATTTTTTTCGATAGTTTCTGTTTGAGATTCATTAGAAAAAATATCCGTTTATATCTTTCCTATAGACCACCTACAGGATTCGAACCTGTGACCTACGGCTTAGAAGAGAGTAAGCCTACTTTATAAATCAATCAATTACCGCATTTATCAGTGCTCACACGTCCCATCTTACCGAAAGTTACCCGCAGTTACCTGTGGTTGCCTTTCGATGCCCGTCCCAAATGCGTCCCACCTTTTTAGTGACTACTCCCCGCCCTATTGGGTAAGAGTTACGGCATATTTTGCTAACCCACTGAGATATTTTCGCTTCAGGCGGCTCAAAAAAAGCCGCATAAAGCGGCTTAATTTAGGGGTATGCAATTTCTTTGCGCGCCAATTCAGCCAAAAAAGCAGAACGGTTTTTATAGTGGCCATTTTGCTCAATGTAGCGATCTATCGCGGTTAACAAATTGCCAGGCATTGTCAGATTGAACTTAATAGCCTTTGATTCGTATTTCGCGGGGTCTAACTCAATCAGCGCAATCATCCCGCCATCTTCCGACAATCGGGGATCATTGATGTAATTTGATGAATCTTTTGGCGCAGGAACATACCCGCCTTGCTCAGTCAGCACCTCCATATGCTGCCCGAAAGCGCTTTCAGCATCACGGATAGTCTCTTCTAAGGTGTTGCCAGCGAAAAAACAGCCGTCAACATCGGGGAAATAACCATCAAATCCATCTTCTGTTTTAAAGATAAAGAGCGGATAAATCATAATATTACCTCGTATATGATGATGAGTAGTGCAGAGAAGGAGCGGTCAAGCCGCTCCTTTATTATTACAACAACTTCAATCCTGAATTTTTCTGTGCCTGTCGGATAACTCCCTTTGACGCATCCTTTCGGGGATGGGGTACGGTGATTATCTCTCTCACTCCCAGCTTGGTCAGTGTGACATGACTGCCGTCTTGTCGCGCCTTTACCCAGCCGTCAGCTATCAGGCGTTTGATTAACTCTGAACTACTCATCAACCCTCCATTGCGTTAATGTGTAGGTATAATACCCATAAAATCATATGCAGTCAATATATTTATAGGTATAACACCCACAAATATTGGCGGGTAGTTATTCGTCTTTACTCTCACCCTATCTCTATTCGAGGCTATTTATCTCCGGTGTAATCTCTACAGTCTTCTGCCTCACATTCCACACCGAATCAGCCAGCATTTGGATGGATTTCACTCAAAACCACCCAACGCCCCTCCAAACTCACTTTTTGCACGTTTATTGAACTAAAATTTTGTTGAATTTCAACGCGTCCAATGGTTATTTCCCCGTTTTTATTCCAGTTAGTTAGCTAGCTCTGGCATCCATAAAACCTTGGTTTACAGGGAACCGCGGAGTTGGCGAAAAATGCAGTGTCGAAATCGGCAAATGGGGCGGATATTCCTGATAAGGCGGAGTTTGTGCGGAATATTGGGTTAGGCTCAGCGGCAAAGAAGGATATTGTCAGTGACCCGCTCTTTAATAGCGACCAGCCTGTGGCGCTTCAGTCATTTGCTGATTTCAGGCGGATTGTGAGCTGGGCGATACCAGGTAATTACCCACTGGGGATTAGCGCCGGTATTGCAGCAGGAGAACAAGTCAAAAAACCCCAATACAATTATGTCAGCTTATTGAATATCAGGGGTTGGCCTGATGACTCCGGTGTGACTGCATGCTCTCGATGGTTTATTACGCCAGACGGCAATGCAGGCATTAGCTATACACATCATTATGGCCAAGACGACGCACATTATTATGTTAATGTTGACCTGAGGGGAACCAGGAATACAACGGTAGATAACAACGGTTACCTCAAAAAAGCCTCCCCCATCATTGAAATTCATCCCGATGGCTCATTCACCACAAATGACGAATCAGCAGGCGCAACGGTTGAGCGTTTGTCCGAGGGCGTCTACCTCATTAAAAACGTGCTGGGATTCAATGCCGATGCGGCATGGGGTGGAGTTGATGGCGGGATTGAGATACCGTTGTGCAAAAATAAATTACCGTTGATTTGGGTCGATTATCGCGTGTTACCCGATGGTTCAATCAAATTGATGACCTATCACCGTGAGCACGCAGGTGCACCCGCATTCGCCAGAAATGCACGAGAGGGTTACGCTGACGGCGACCCGATTGATATCCCCGGCGGCAGGTATATTTCCGCTCGGGTGCAAATGCCGGAAAATTCTATTTGGAATCAAAAACAAAAATTGGCTGAATCAGAATGAGGGAGTAGGGGCATCATGTTCTGCCCCTGAAAATTATTTTAATTCATCGGATTTTTGTTGTTGTTGATTCCACACCGAATCTTCCGGCATCTGGACACGGACGTCTAACCGCGTTCCGGCGGGTAACTCTCAACCTTTCAAGGTTCAGTGTCAGATCACGTCGTGACTAATACAGTTCATCGTCGGTGTAATACGTTTGCTCATCCACAGATTTGATACGTCGGTTCTGTAGTCTCGCAGGCATGTGAGTATTCTGTCGGTGGGTGATTTTGAGTTCGATAGCCCCATCTGGCAGGATCGTATCCTCTACATACACCAGTTCATTGCCGTTGCTGTCACGGGGCACACTGATACCGCCATGTACACCCCATGCGCCATCGGCGTTATAACCCAGCACGCCGGAGATCTGATAGTGACCGATGCCGAGTTTGGACACTGTGACCCCTTCAGATTCGTCGTTAGTGGTGAATGAGCCATCGGGGTGGAGTTGGATGATGGGGGAACTCTGCTTAATAAATCCGTTGTTATCACGCCAACAGTTAACCCCTAGTGCCGTTTCCTTTGAGAAGGGTCTGAACGCTCCTGTTATTTGTGTCTCTTTCAATAAAATTTAATAATACATGAGAATTGTCTGGTGCTCCTTCTATTCTCCAGTGTATTCCATTAGGTCTAAATACCCTAATAGCTCCCCAGTCAGAATTTACATGTAAAGATATGCCAACATCGTCTATAAGTAGTCGACGCTTGGAATTAATATCCACACCGTATCCTAGTGTGTCTACACCACCTCCACGTACAATTCCAGTCTCAATGGAATTGCCATACCAACTATAACTGGTAAAGGCTACCTGACTGTTTGTTGTCCTACCGTTGTACTTAGAAACTAACGCAACAGAATTTTGCTCAACAGGTAACGTTTCGAGCCGCTTAAACCCGAAGTTACTATTATAATTCCCACCATTGGCCGACACTGCATTTTTCGCCAACTCCGCAGTTCCCTGTAAACCAAGGTTTTTTACAAACTCGTTTTTGTTTGGAATGTCCGCGCCGTTCTTGTTCTTATCCAGCATCGCCGCCTGCAATGCCCTTATTGATTGCAGTGACACGGTTTGACCGTTAGGCAAGGTCACGTCCACCGTGTCATTCTGCGTCATCCATTTGTCCATATTTTGGAGGAACTGAATGACATTACTGTTAATGGCACACATATGCCGGACGCCATCTGAGATGGAGTTAGGCACGGTCGTCTGAATCTGGTATTTCACATTATTCAGGGTGGTTTTGACCGTATCCGCCAGCACCAGTTCGGTATCGGAATTCACCGCCTGTATCATATGCAGTAAATTGCCACTGGTGGACTGGATTAAAATGAGCTGCGCAGGCGCAACCCCGTTCAAATTGCTTTTAAATTGTGTACCCGTACCACGGACAATAGCCGAGCCGGACACGGTGGAAATCGTGCCTTGTGTGTAAATCATGATAAATTCCTGAAGAGAAAAAATTAGAAGTAATCGTCGAAGTTAATAGCGTAGATGTCGTAGTCAATGGACTTGTAACTAAAGTTATTCACTTGAACATACGTGAAATCCATTCGCCCGGCTTCACTGACTGAAATAGTATTACCTGAAAATACAAAACCCGAATCCGCAAAACGCCACCAATTTCCCCCTACGTCCCTGACCAGTTTCGCAAGGCGATTAATCTGTACCATCGGTCTAGCAATGGTGTTGGCTGAACCACGCCCATTTCTCACTGCTATCATTTCCCCCATAAAAAAAGGGCTGTAATAAGACGAATAGGTCATGTGTCCCGTAGCATTATAAATCGCAACGCCCCAATCGGGTTTTTGTAATGTGAAGCCGCTGGAAAAAATAACCACATATACCTCACAGGCCACATCATTATTTACAATGACCTTATCGTGCGTCATGCCGATTGCGGCTCCCGATGTCTCTGTCCGGGCAAACACCAGACATTGCGCCCGGTTAGGTATGGTATCCGGCACCCGCCATTGATCATTTTTACCCAAAGTAAATCGCCCTCGGTAAACACAATAGCCTAGTCTGTTTTGGTCTGTAATCGTCGACACGCCGTTCATACCTGCCAGTTGGATGCCGAAAGAGTTGCTATTTTTGCTATTTTTGGGGTAGCCGCACACCTGAATATAGAAATGTCCGTCGCCATCGAAATAGGGCGTAAACGCGTCAATTAATGCCCCCAGCACGGTTTGATGCCCAGTAGGAATATCACTGTATTCAAAATGCAGGTATTCCCCCTCCATTCTGATATTCTCAATCCTGAGATCAACAATGGCAGAAATCATTCCCCGCTGTCCGACCATGACAGTTTTTGTCGGTATCAGGATGATGTTAAAATCCCGCGCATCAGGTATATGGCGTGACTGCCGCCATCCGTATTTACGGTAATCGTCGTATAATGCCACCGGTACTGTTTGTATTAGGCTCAATATTTGCGCCCGATCGGAATCCAGTCGGAAGGGCTTTCCTCCGTCGCCGGGATGTACCATCATGCCCCATGTCATATTTTCCCCACCTTAACCCGCATTGTCCCACTACCATCCCAAACGGCTAACCCAGTATGATCGAGTGCCACCCGTGCCCCGCCCGCCGTACTTCTCATCTCGAAAGCTCCGCTCTTGGGTAAGTTCCAACCACCGTGTGGCCAGTTATCCGAGCGCAACCCATCAGCTATTTTTGCCATTGTTATGGACGCGTTTTTGATTTTCGCCCCGTCAATAACCGCTGTACCGAGAAATGCTTCCTTGATAAACACCTGACCATTTTTAATCACAAACACCGGTTCCATCTTTCCGTTGGTCGGATTCACCACCGTAAATTGGTTCGCCCTGACACCAAAATGCGTCTCAACCTGACCATTTTTCACCTCCGCACCGATAACCATCCCGGCTTTATAGAATTGCCCCTTATAATTTACCCCCGCCCCGATATCTTTGATGGCATAGCCGTTACCGTCGATATCAAAGACAGCAGTAGCTTTTTCTTCCAGAACAGCCGCGTTGTCTCCCACTTTTGCAGTCAGGGTTTCAATAGACTGGGAAAATGCCTGACGATCATCCACACGCGCCTTATCCACCCGGCTAATTTCTGCCCGGATTTGTCGCTGCTCACCTGCGGAGTCGCTGGCTTGGGCTGCCAGTTGCAGAGCGGATTCAGCCTGTGAACGCTCCTGATTGATGAGCGTCTCGTTCAGATGAGTGATTTGGGACTGTTGCGTGTCATACTGGCTTTGCTGGGTTTGCTGTAATTTCGCTGAGGTTTGTTCAAGCTCCGCAATGGCTGTCTTTTGCTCATTGAATGTACTGTGAATGGCTGATAGCTGCTGCGTTTGCTGATCAATTTCTTTCTGTAACTGCTTATCTCCTTTCTGGATTTCAGCACGCAACTGTGTCTGACTTTCTGCCAGCGCCTTATCCGTTTCGGTTTGACTCTTTTTAACGTCCACAATGGCGGATTCCGCATCCCCAAGCCGGGTGTTGATTTGATTACCCATTTCGGCACGAGCGGCTGTCTCCGTGGCAACGGCTTTTTCAACATGCAAAATTCTGGCTACCGATTCAAGCTGCTGATCACTGAGCGAATTAAACTGGGCCGAGGTTTGCATCAGGGCTTCTGATACCGCACTTTCAGCGTCCGTAACGGTCTTTTCCATTTTGCTGATATCACTGCGCTGAGCCTCAAACTGGGCTTTTGTGGTCTGCTCGAACTTGGCCTGAGCTTCGCTCGCTGTGACGATAGCATCGGTGTTCTGGGTGACTCGCCCGGTGACATCCTCCAGGTTATCGTCGGTTGTTTTCAGGCTGGCCTTAACCTGATTAACCTCTTTTGCAAAAACCTCTTTTTGTGTGGCCTGTGATTCCCGAACGTTCAGCACCGCTGCCCGGTTATCTGCCACGTCAGCACTGATTTGTTCCTGAAATTTAGCGTGTGCCGCCTGTTCGTCCGCCTGCACTTGCTCAAGACGGGTGATGTCGGCTTTACGGTCACGAGCCTCTTCTTGCAAGTTATGACTGATCTGGGTACTGAAATGGGTATTGGTCATCACCCCTTCCACCACATCCCCAATCTGTTGCTCAAGATTTAGTGCTTTATTGCTTAGCTCACGCGCTCCTCGCTCCAGTTCAGTCGTTTTCGCGGTGTTGAAATCAATTTTTTCCGCCAGACGCTTTCCGCTTTCGGAGGACAAAAATTGCCTACCCGTGATCTCTAATATATCTTTAGCTCTATCATCCGGCTTGCCTTGTGCTTCGACAAAATGTGACTTACCGAACTCATTCACGCTGCGAACGTAGAACCAGTAGGAGGTTCTTGCTTTCAGTTGTCCTTTTGTCCAGAACTTCGCTATCCCCAAAAAATCCGCTTTAGTTTCAATCTCGTTGATATCGCGGATCGGCTTCTCTGAAAACCAGAATTCAAATTGCGTATCCAATGTCTTGGGGGCGCTGATATAGGGGATGGCTTTCAGCTCAAAAAAGCCGGGTTCAATATTGATAACTGAAGGAGCAGCCGGGGCACCAATCACCATCTGAACTTTAGACTCATCCCCCAGCATTCCATGATCATCACGGGCACGAACACCCGCAATTGCTAATCCGGTTGCTACTGCACCAGACATACTCGCCCATGCCGCAATAGATGCACCACCCGTCCAGAACGCCGCTGCAACAGCCACAACACCCAGAATAGCCATGCCGATCCCGTTTCCACCAGCACCGCCAACAACCGGAACGATAGTGACCGTATCGCCATCATTAAGGGGGTGATTCATACCAGCAGGAATACTTTTTTCTGTCATGTCACGTCCAGCAATGCGAACACGAATAAGGCCATCAGAAATCGCTTGCTGAAAGCCTTTCAACTGGTAGCACAAGCACCTGACGGCTTCCGCTGCATCACGAACCTCTAACTCATAGCGACGGCCAAATCTTCTAAGATGGCCTCCAAGCTGTAACTTGACCATTGTTTATGCCTCCATATTGAATGTGTGTACTTGAGCCAATAACCGTCATAGATATCGCGTTTGCTGATGCGATCTGGCCGATGGTGTAGAATTTGTTGATTGCCGATATAGATAGCCCCGTGACAAGGCGTCTGACTGCCTAAGCAGATAAGAATGACATCACCTTCCTGTATCTCATCAACCTGCTCCAACCCCTGACTGGCAATATTATCGAGATAAAGATTTTGACCTGTATTCCACCATTCATCGTCACGGCTGAAATCGTCTAACTCGATACCAGCGAGATGATAAGTATCACGGATGAGGGAATAACAATCGTGTGTACCATGTATAAACTCTCGACCCAATAACCGTGGAACGGGGCGGAATTTATGAATGCGATCACCACAAACCAACCACCACGGCAAGCCCGTTTTTATTTGCTGTTCTCTGTCTCCAGTACTCAGTCGGGGCTTTCCGTTTGGATGACTGTGAACAATGGCATCAATATCTGCAAAGCACTCTGCCGTTATCCAGTCATCGGGATTGATTTCAAAGTAGCGCTCAGGATCGGGTGAAATATTGCGGCACGGGAAATAGCGTCCACCAGAAATCAGGCCGCACGATTCCCTCACCCCTTCCGCTTTCGCGTGGGCGATAATGTCTTGTTCAATCATGATTAACCTAACCTGTTAGCACCTAAAAAACCGCCAAAGGGCATGGACAAAGGACGAGGAAAACGCTTAAGACAGCCGCTGTATTTCTTTGAACATTTATCTTCCTGTGGGTGAGTGGTTGGCTGGTCTTTTTCATCGGCCACAGGCGGACCATCATAGCCACAGTCGGTAGAGCGGTATTGCCAGCAACAGATATCCGCCTGAATTACCCGCGCCGGAATTAACGCCCCGTCTGTTTCACTGGGTAAAGCCAGAACATAAGTCACGAAATCAGCATTGGAATCTTGTTTCTGTTCTATCAGGTACTTGCTCACGGCTTCTCTGGTTGGGTCTGCCTGTGGATTGCCATTGGGGAAATTGACCGCATCAAGATAAATTTCCGGCACCTGATGGCGGGTAACTACCGCCCCCAACGCATCATTAAAATCCTGATTGATTGCAGTCAGCAACCCATTGATATTAGCAAAGATCATCTTCGGCCGGGAACTGGGTCCCTTGCCACTCATTTCAAACCCGGTCACCTCCACCGGATACGGCTCATAGCGCATACCTTGCCAGATAACCGGCTGCACCTTTCCGTTCATACCATCATGAAAACGGTAGATATCCCCGCCAAAAGCCGTCAAATCTATCTCATACAGATTAAGAATCGCGTTCTGAGCCAGTTCGGTAACCTCAATCCGCATCTCTTTTGGAATGTCCCTCATGCCACTACCTCCTCAAACACACAGCTTATTGACCATCGCACCCGATGGCGATTCACTGTCCACGAGCGACACACGAAAGTGCGCAATTGATTATCGTCACTGGTTCGCCATACGAATGATTCCACAGCCCCCCTTGCACGTAGAAACGTATCAATCGCCCGCCCGGTTTCTGCACTCCCGGCAAAGTTGAGCTGGTAGCGCTTTAACTGGTTATTGATGCCGTCTTTGATACGCTGCTCATAGCCATCGCCAAACTTAATCACTTTGACACGCGGTTCATGACTGACTTCGTAGTTATTCTGAGGTCGCCATTTAAATTCTGGTTTTGTCATATTTCACCTATAAAAAACCCGCCGAAGCGGGTTTGTACAGTTACGTGTCCATAAAAATGGATTGATTTTAATCCAATGTTAATTGTGTTGGCCTGCATTCATAAAGTGCCGCCAGTTTTTCCAATGTGGCCTGACGGGGGCGTTCTGCTTTTTCAAACTGAGAGACTGCGGCTTGCCTGACTCCCAATTTTTCAGCCACTTCTGTTTGTGACAAACCGCGATAGATACGCCATGCCGCATGAAGTGTAATTTCTTCATCCACCATGATACTGATGACTTCATGGGGGATGGTTTCATCATCATTAGAGCCTTTGGTGTAAGGGATGCTGACATAATCTTCATCATGATCCACCGCAGCCAGTAAGCGTTCATACTCCTCAATAGGCAGTACTACCGCTTGCTTGTTGCCGTTCTCATCTGTAATAAACTGGATACCAGCCATATTATCTCCAATATTGTGTTGACCCTGACATGAATAGAGGAAAAAGCAGGCGGGGGAATCCCCGCCATGCCAGTCAATATGTTTTTGTTTGTCTTCGCTTAACTTCCTGCACTTCTAAAATCTTCGGCTCTTTACCCGAAAGCTCAAACAAAATTCGGTAGTCGCCTACTCTCAATCTGTATTGAGCCTCTGTACCCGTTAATTTTTTGATATCCAAATCCACAAGCGGAAAACCAGTAAGTTGACTCACTTTATTTTTTATCGCTTTCTGATATCTCGAATCGATCCGAATTAGCTGCTTGGTTGCTACCTTAGACCAAATCACTTTGACCATCATTTCCCCTATTATTAAAGAGCATCTCCGTTTTCAGGATGTTTTAATTATAAGTTAAAATACTTATATAAGTCAATAAATACTTATATTAAACGGCAAACACTTATATCGGTGTTTATATAATGATCGGGTAATGATACTTCGTAAATTGATGCCTCGACGGAAAGGCATAGATCAATGAATAACAAGGGTTTTATGACACAATGACTCGTTATTGTCACACTACTGATTCAGCATGCCACCCGGCCTGCCTTCATCCACCAGAACATCATAAATAGTTTTTTTCACCATCCCCGAAACCATCCGTGCATCCTGTTCAGAAAAGGCACCCTGCGTTTGGACATTAAATTCAATATTGATACTACCAACAGAAACACCACCGCCACCTTTGCTAACATCTCTATTACTGATCACCTTGCCTCTGTCACCCGGTATCATGTATTGATGGCCGTTGTTGGCCTTGAATATTTCGGGCTTGTTATTCTCACCAATGCGGTAGGCTCCGTTCGGACTGACTGGCCCACCATTCTTACGGGCACCCATCAGGGCAATCATGGCAGGGACGGCCGCTGTCATGGCTGCCATACCTAAAGTCGCGGCTGTCCCCATTGTTGCTACGCTGGTCGCCGCCGCAGCCGGAGCCATTGCGGTGGTGATTGTCGCACCCGTAGCGACAGACGATGCCGCCGCAACTTTGTTAGCGGCTATTCGAACCTTGGTAATCACCTCCGCGGACGCTTCAATCAGTACGCGTTCAGAGAGCGTTGTTTCACTGCGTACCTGATTGCGTACCTCTTCCTTGCGTACCATATCATCGGAACGAGATTTGACTTTAGCCGCCAAATCCCTTGTCCATTCATCACGCTTCGCTCGCTTGCGAATGGCGCCTTCTGATATACCATGTTGAGACGCAATTTCTCGGAGTGACATCAAACCAGCCCGGTAAGCCGACTCGATGGCCTCCCAATCTGGTTTAGCCATTTTTTATTCCCCATATAGCAAAAAGCCACCTTCGGGTGGTTCAGAACAAATAACTACCTCGGTTCATATAACCTCCTGTTTGGGCGAAACCACCGAAGCCCAAAACTGATACAAAACTCTATCAAGCACCCGAATGTGGATGCTTTGGAGAATTTTGTAAATTGATTGCAATTAGTTGATTTGAAAGCAAAGCGCATTTTTACGCTCTGTAATGACCAAAGTGCTTTTTCACACTTTGGCTCAATGCCCGCTTACTGAATAAACCGAAGTCATCAAACTGAGGACCTCGACGGCATTCCCATTTTTACTAATGAAATCAGTCCACTCAATTTTGAGGAGGCTCCAATTTTAGAGCCTGTCTATTACTTATATTGCATGGCGATCTGTAATCTGTTTTCAGCTTGTTTCTTGTTATCGAGCAAATGAGCCTTACGTCCACCTCTTCCCCAATAGTTAAGTGTGCGGGCGCAATCGCTGACAATCTCAGCTTCTTGGTTGTAGGCATACGCTGCTATATTTGCCTCAGCCATGTAGCTCGCTACTGAAACCAATTCACCAGAGAAATATTTATCAAGAACGGTATAAACACCAACTTTGAATGCCGGATCAATATGGCCAGCAAACTCATAAGCAACAAATCGACTTCCGAATGTGCCGCCATGCTTTCCTTGTATGGTTTCTAAATGGGCTTTTGAATCCCATTTAGATAACTCCTTGATAAATAATTGAGTTGATTCCAGTCGTTTGAATTTACTTGGGCGAAGGTTTTCAATATCCCTGCCACCCAAGAAATCACTATCACCCGCTTCAACTCTGGCTTTGGCAATACGCCACATGTCAGTTAAACAAACCATGCCATCATCATTGATACGAACGGGGGTACTAAACAAAGTAAGTGTTTTCATGCGTAGTTCCTTATAGAAAGTGAACCTGTTCGTACAGAAAGGCCGCCCCGAGATAACTACGCTATTAGCGGTTTTCTCAGGCTCACTTTCTGGAAGGTTCTCGGATTTAGATGTGCGCGTACGAATGCGCGATGATGCTTGTATGCAAAAATGCTAATTTTTGCTTGTCATTGTTAGCATTTTTGCATACAATGATTTCAAGTTAACGAAACGGAGGTGCAGTGAAGCAAAGTGAATTTTTAAAGTGGCTAAAAGCTCAAGGAGTCGAGACAGAAAATGGTAAAAAGCATTTGAAACTCTACTACAAAGGTAAAATAAGCCACCTCCCCAGACACCCAAGTCAGGAATTGACAACAGGGTTGGTCGAAGGAGTCAAGAAGCAATTAGATTTAAAATAAACTCTAGCCCTCACTGCGAGGCTATCACTGCACCGATAGATTATTAAAGAGGTCAACATGTACTATCCTGCAAAATTTGCAAAAGAAGATAATGGATATACAGTAACGTTTAGAGGTATTCCCGAAGCAATCACTTGTGGTGCAGATACCCCTGAAGCAATGGAAATGGCCGAAGATGTTTTACTTTCCAGTGTTGAAATTTACTTCGATATGGATAAGGTATTTCCTTCACCCGCATCCGAGCTTCAAGAGGATGAACATTGGGTATACTTACCTGATAGCGTGTATGCCAAAATCTTGCTTAATAATGAGCTTCTAAAAGCTAAAGTCAGTAAGGCTGAATTGTCGCGCTTAACAGGTATCCGCCCCCCTGAAATCCAAAGGATACTCGCACCACGCCATACAACTAAAATTGATACTATTAGCCGGGCGCTTGCCGCTGTAGGTAAAAAGTTGTCACTTGCAGTTAGCTAAAGTTATAGCCCCTTATTGTAGGGGCTTTCATCTCAAACACTGCCCCTAACCCCCTCCGACCACCCCAGTATCATTTGCTCTGCGGTGGCAGTGTGTTATTTACCCGCATAATTTCTGCTCTTTCTTGTATTTCATCCATCACTTTCTTTAACTGCAAGGCTAGGCAGTACATATTGAATATTGCCTGTGAGAATGATGATAGATTGGCTTGTATTCGATATTCAATGGCTGTTATAGGCATTTGACTGTCAATCATTTCTCTGTTCCTCTGCATTCAGTATTAACGTAATCCTGCAAATATCTCAGTTTTGCCCGGTCGTTGATGATACCTTCTCGGATATCGAGAACAGTTGATCCAGTTTCTCCAGAGAGTTCGACGGTGGTTCCATCGTCCACGCTGCCGGAGGCAACGGTTTCAAACACGGGACAGCTGGCTTGGATGCGCAACTTGCGACGACCAGCGGCAACATCAGCCCGAAGAGTGTCAATTTCAGTTTTGGCATTGGCGAGTTCCTGAGTGTGTTGGGTGTCCAGTTCGTGGAGTTGCTGGATCCGCGCTTGCTGGGTAGTGATGATGACATTTTGTTTCGCAAAATCATCAACCAGCTCTTTATATTTCCTGCCTAGCTCCTGATAACCGTTTGCTACTGTCCATAGTGCAGCCAGTAGGAACCCTGCGATGACGATAAATGCATTCAATTTCCAGCTCATAGCAGCGCAAACGCTTTTTCAAACGTTGCCTCAGAATAAGGCTGCTGATTGCTGTTCTCCATCCGAATAATCCCCTCAGCCAACGCAAACAGGATTTTTTTATCCTGGGTAGATATCCGCTCATCCGCAGAGGCACCGACGCGTTTTAAGGCATCAAAGAGAACCTTTTGTTCATCAGTGAACGGGATTTTCTTTTGTGCCATGTTTGATTCCCTATAAGCCTAATTAGTTATTGCCATCATTTTAAATCGCATTAAAATTCGTCAACTTATGTAAACATAAAAGGTCGATTCATATGGATAAGTGGATTGCACCCAATGTGGTGAAAAAGAAATATCTCAAGACGCAAAGGTTTGCACTGCATGTGGAGAAAAATCATTTAAGGAAATTGGAGGATGGCTGTATCTTCCTGCTATCAGTCTGATATTTATGCTCATTTCGAGTATATATGAAATTATCACAGGTATTCAATTAACATATACAACGTATGTCGGTCTCGCTGAAGGTTGGCGACCCTTGTATACATTTGTATTTATAATCGCAATTATCTTAGATATATCATTACTTATATTAATTATTTTCACTATTAGTTTCTTTTTTAAAAAATCAAAGAAAGCGCCGCGTTTCTATATCTCTGTACTTATATTCAACATTGTTATCCAAGGTGCAACGATACTATATTCGATTGGTCTCGATGTGAAACCTGACATGGAAGATATTACATATCTTGTCCGTGCTATTTTTCACTCTGCTATATGGATACCTTATTTCTTAGTATCAGTGAGAGTTAAAAGAACCTTTGTGAACTAATCATTCCGGCTCCTTTCTCCTGCAATTCTCTGCAACCATCTAAAATGTATTAGTGGTTGCAACCCTGATTATTCAAAGTCTCACTGACACTGCGCCCAATCTATCCCACCCCCCTGAGTAAATGATACTGGGGTGGCAAGGTGTTCTTTTTAGATAGGCTATCTAATGAGCGTTCACCTTACCGCCACCAACAAGACCAAGGGCCATTTGACTAATATCGCCAATTAACTTTTCAGCGCGGTTCAGAATAACCAAATCATCTTGCCTTTTTCTCAATCGACGCCCGGCATCGGAGGAATCTTCATCAGAGGCTTTTCTTGCTACCGCTAACATATGTTGCAGTTGTTGAATTGTGAATCCGAAACCAGATTCAGCTTCCAACTCTGTCATGTGGTCGAATAGGTACGCGGTAGGAACGGGGTGATGGCATGGGTATCCCTTTAGCCACTCAGGGAATGGGTAAAGAAATATCTTGTTTAGTTTCAGATGGTAACTAACTGTTAAGTATTATTCGCTTGTTGTTGGGTGAAAATAGGTTTATTAGATTTACCAGTTTTTGTGATAATAACGTTGTAAAATATGTGGAGAATGATTATGAAAAGATATCTTCTTCTTTGCCTAGTAGCAGGCACGACTCTTTTAGCTTCGATGCAGACTTATGCTACTATCTGCTTACCTTTTGTTCTATCACCCATAGCATATGCAGATTGTATAGCTGCCTGTCTTGTGATAAATCCGGATAGAACGACTAGATACTGTTTATAATAACAATCAAGCAGGAGACAGGATGACTCCTGCAACCCCAGTCTCATTGGCTCTGGGGTGGGAGTGGGTTCTTTTCTGCTAAATTTTTAGGCTACTTTTGGCGAGAGAGTAAGTAGGTCATAATCCCTTTCATTACGGGGATGAAATGCCAACAAGCTTCTGATAACCGTTTGCTACTGTCCATAGTGCAGCCAGTAGTAACCCAGCAATGACGATAAATGCATTCAGTTTCCAGCTCATAGCAGCGCAAACGCTTTTTCAAACGTTGCCTCAGAATACGGTTGCGGATTGCTGTTCTCCATCTTGGTAATCCCCTCAGCCAACGCAAACAGGATTTTTTTATCCTGAGTAGATATCCGCTCATCCGCAGAGACGCCGACTTGTTTAGCCACGAACTGAATGTAGCTTTCGGTGTTATTTTCATTGGACGGCGCATAGCGATTGATGATTTGTCTAATCGTATGCCGTTGGTGCTTGCGCGGGTAGTTCCTCAACAATTTGAACAGGGCACGAATACCATACTCTGATTGCAAGAAAAATGCCGTGGAAATCTCGTCCATGAGTGGCTGATTCCAATATGATTTGGGAAAATCTACTAATTTCTGCATCTACATTTATATCATGCCTGTTATATAAACGTACATGCTGACCCGATGGTTCATGCTGCATATCTACGCGATATTGCACATCTATGATAATAAGTATTCTTCTCATTTCATATACAGTGTAATCAATAAAAAATCCTAAAGGCTGATTGTTACCTTGATATGTCAATCGCGCAAACTGTGGGTTGCCATAATGATTCATCACATTGTGATACGTTGGAATGGCTCTTGACATCCCTGATATTGATTTCGATCCCCTTAACATCCAGCACCTCACATTGTCGTATGTGTCGTATGTTCTAAAATGACAGGTTGGAATAATTCACTAATTGCGAACTGTATTACTTGTAGGCCATCACTACACGAACCCAGCAAATAATCCCTTCCTGCAAGTTAGTGTGCCCTTTGTTCAGTCAATGTAATAATTATTACACTTGGCCCTTTGTTTAAGGTTAGTTTATTGCATCTTCTCCCTTTTAGGTCTACCTTATTTACGTGTACTCAAAATCCTACTTGTTTGGTACACCCTCATTTGCTTCTTATTTCGCTCTTCCCCTCCCTGGCCTCAGGGAGGGATTTTTGTGATTAAAAATTTCCAGGATAAGGTATTTCCTGCTATTTTTAATCACATCAAAGTCAATAACCATTGTATCCATCAATAATATCTTTCTGGTATACCCCTATCATAAATTAAGTATTTATAATTATCTCATTTTGTATAAATATTTCTATGCACTTTCATTACACAAGAAAATAAAACTCCATAAATTCATTAATACAATAATAAAAAATAAATTCACTTATTTTACAGTCAAGTAAGGAAAGAATAGGAAATTTATTATGAATATTAAAAAGTCATTACTTTTAGTGGGATTGACAGCCTTTGGTGCGATCCCATTCTCTGGTATTGCTGAACCCGATTCTAATCATGGATATGTAGATACACCGCCAAGTAGGGCACTTTTATGTCAAAAAGGCATAAATAAAAACTGCGGGCCTGTTATGTATGAGCCGCAATCGGTTGAAGGTCCTAAAGGTTTCCCACAAGGAGGGCCACCCGATGGACAAATTGCGAGTGCCGGTATTGCCCAATTCAAACAACTCAATGAGCAAAGTACAGATCGCTGGCATCATGTCACTGTCAATAAAGGAATTAATAAATTTAAGTGGACAATAACAGCCCGGCATAGTACCACTTCATGGCAATTCTTTATTACTAAACCTGACTGGGATCCAAACAAGCCTCTAACACGCGCTCAACTTGATTTGAACCCCTTCTGTGAACTTTTTGATCATGGAAAAAGGCCAAGCCAAACGGTCTCTCTGGACTGTGATATTCCTGACCGTTCAGGGTATCACGTTATTCTTGGTGTGTGGACAATAGCTGATACCAGCAATGCTTTCTATCAAGTTATTGACGTTGATATTAAATAATATTTTTAACTAAATTATATTCTATTTATTAATATTATCTGGGTACAAAAAGTGTTGGTCAATTGCCAGCACTTTTCCCTAAGTAAAGTTAAATTCTTTTAGATAAGATATATTCTCCTAATATAACCCTATACATAGATGAATATGAAAAAATCAACGATTCTTAGAATTGCCAGACCAACAGATAATCTTATTAAAATTGCAGAAATGTATTGTCATGGCTTAAATTTCGTCATATTAGGGGAATTCAAAGATCACGATGGTTTTGATGGGATTATGTTAGGGCATCCCAACCATCCATGGCACCTTGAATTTACTCATCATCACAATACACATGTTGGCAAAGCCCCCACAAAAGATAATTTATTCGTGTTTTATATAGAAGATAAACTTGAATGGCAAAAGCAAATACAATCAATGCAAGATGCCGGGTTTATCCTCGTTTCTTCTTACAATCCCTATTGGGATAAGAGTGGAAAAACGTTTGAAGATATTGATGGTTATCGTGTTGTATTACAACATGGTGTATCAACGATTTAGTCATTTATTAAATTAGGCTATTAGTGGTAATCTGATTAAAATTTTATTCTTCATTTCTAATAGCCTAAAAAGCAAGAAAAATATTTTCTTTAATCATGTTATGTTAAGAATGTTTCTTTCTCAGACTGCCTTCGCATACGCAGAGCCGCTAATTCTCTCCCATCGGCACGATCCCATTTCAAAAATTCCCTTGCCGCACCTTGATAATCACCTGCATTTAATTTTTTCAACAAAGTTGAATGGGTAAAATTACCGATCCCTACATTGAAAATAAACGAGCATAAGGCATCAAATTGTCCTTGTGTTAGAGGCACTTTAACTAACCGCTGAATGGCGCCATAAATAGGGTTAAGATCTTGATGCAAAAATTCCTCAGCCTGCTGTGCAGTAATCACTTGCCCTGGCTTTACTCCCCTTGTATGGCCATATCCAATTGTCCACGGTGCTGCTCCAGTGGCAGGATCTGGATAGGCTTGCAACCTCAGCCCTTCATAACTTTTGAGTTTATTTATACCACTTTCACTAATTTCCATTCATTTTCTCCACTGCCCGATTAAACACCAAAGTTAGTTCTTGCCTAAAAAACAACCCGCACATCAAGTATAGATGAATAAACAATCAGATAAGCGACAGTTGTAACTGGATGATGGCGGTACAACAAAAAGACAAATTAAAAATTAATAGTTAAATTTCAATTAATTACAAATATTGCAAATTTTTTTTAATTTTTAAAAAATTATTTAATAAATATCTTGACTAATTTTGTTTTGAGCATAAAATCTTGCCCAGAATTTAGATTTTCGTGAAGTAAATCACAATTTATAACCCTCAAAGGAAATCATCATGAAATCTGTAAAATCTTTCCTCTCAAATGTACACTGCGTTGTTATCCGGTTATCAGCCACTCGCTTTATGTAAGAGCTGCCACTGCATTATTAAAGAGAAGCCAGCTCAAAAAGAGCTGGCTTTTTTAGCGTGACAAGTATTTTCTTCCTTATTACACTACTTACACACTACTCGTTGAACTATTATTCCGAAAAATTTGTCTTATATACCTAATCTGTTTCATAGAATTTCTATACCAGTCACCTTTCAAGATGCGTCTTATTGGCTTGCAAACTGCAACTTGAAGTTGGATTGGTATATACTGAAACCTTGTCGTATTTATTTAAATATCAGGAGAACATGATGAGCTCAATGGACTTTCGTAGTCTGAAATTAAAATCAGAATTAGGGGTACTTGAAATTATTGTACATCTTGTTATCTGGCTCCTGATTACTTTATTTACATTAGGGCTAGGTGCTTTTGTGTTTCCCTACTATATGACGCGTTTTATCATTAGCAAAACAAATGTCATGGATCGAGACAACGGAAAAATTATTGGCCGATTACAGTGCGAAATCAATTTCGCCCAAATAATTGGATATGTTGTTATGTGGGCGATCCTCTCTTTTATTACCTTTGGTCTTTTATATTTTGTCTATCTGTATAAAATTATAGCGCATTGTATTAATCATACTCGTGTGATTACGCCATAAGCCCCCAAATAGCACAGGCATAATTTTCCTATATCAAGTTGCAGCCCAGTTAGTGAGCTGCAACTTGGCATTTATAAAATAGAATGCATCAGAAATTAAGATTCATTCTCAAAGTATTTTTCAACCAAGGCATATAAAATGGCTACGGTTTCTATATCGGGCACGCCATCATAATATGACTGACGGAAGTGCATTTGGAATGCTTTGATTAAAGATTGAAAATTTTCTTCTTTTTCTGCCCCAGTAACGTCATAACCATAACGTTTGAGCTTTTCTAAAATCTCGGCGGTATCAGGTAGGCAATACCCAAATTGTTCAATATATTTTTGCTTAGTTTCTTCATCATACCACGCCCCAATTCCCGCATCATATAATTCCTCCCACGGGAAAGATGGGCCTGGATCTGTTTTTCTTTGCCATGCGATATCTGAATGACCTACAACATGAGTCGGTTTAATATCTGGGTAACGTTGTAAGATATTGATAGCTAGCTCTTTAATCGCTGCAACTTGATCAGGGTGATAAGGGGGAAAAGTGAAAACGCCGTGATCATCACTGGCTTCATTCACAATCTCAATGCCAATGGATGTATCATTCAACCCTTCCCGTCCATCCCAATAACTGATTCCAGCATGCCAGGCCCTTTCAAGTTCATCAACTAAATTGAATATGCGAACCTTTTCAAACCCAGCAGCCCGGTAAGTCGGATCATCTGGGTTTGGAACCAGATAATGAGCACTAACAAACTCTCCGGTCAATGCTTGAATCGATTTCTCAAAGTTCAAAGCAGTATAGTGCATAACTAAAAAGCGGGAACGTCTGTTAAAACTTTTGGTTGAACGATATGAATTATAATCAATTTTATACATCATTGTTCTCCTTGCTTATCGATTTGCTTCACCATTATTTTCTGCTGTATGACAGCCGCAAGCATCAAATTACCTTAGAAAAATAGGTTTCTATATCTCAGTTATAATAAATCAACAAACATATTTGAACACACCCTATACCCATAAAGTAAAAAAAAGACACTTATCGGGTAAGTGTCTTAATTAATCTGGGTTTTATTTTTCACAAAAACTTTAGCTTACTGATTGATTTTATGCTTAAAAATGATAACTAATCCCAAAATTAAAGTTATTGACATGATAGTTTTCATTTTCAGGTTTAAGTTGAATCTCTTCATAACCAATATAAAAAGTAACGTCTTCAAAAGGATTAAGTAAGGCTCCGGTTCCCCATGCTAAGGCTGTATTTTTACCAGGATAAGTATACGTATCAAAGTAAGTACCCCTACTACTTTCACGATCCCATTCCAAACGGGCAATACCAACGGTGCCATACAAACTAAGATAGTGGTTGATTCGATAGCTTGTTCCTGCCAGCAATGGCGCCATAATACTCCAATCAGGCCTAACCTCGTAACGGCGATCAAAATTCATCCTATTGAGTTTCCCCTCACCAAAATGACCCGTTTGATTATAAAAATCACCCACTGACGCCGCTTGCCCTTCCGCAATGCAGACTAATGTAGCCAACAACATAAAAGGAACAAACATGGCAATAAAGGCTTTGTTCATTTACGACCTCTATAGGGTGGGGATAGTCCATTTAACTATAGTTCACAATGAGTTATTTTTGGAACATCATGCAAGGGATGGAAAAAACGGCAGGTGATGTGGGCATATCGTCGTACTGATCGATATGTCCACCACGCTCAAGAATAATTTGCAGATTGCAAATCGGAAGACTTATCTTAGGGGCAAGCTAATTTATGGTTCAATTTCAATATCTGTCAGTGGATAACAGCTACAAGGCAAAATTTCCCCTTCATTAACAAACGCCAATGGCTTACAAGAATATCCTACCTTCCCTTTCACAAGGCGAACACGACAAGAACCGCAATACCCCTGCCGACATTGGTATTCAATCTGGACCTTACCGTGTTCCAAGGCTTCCAGTAAATTACCGTGGAAACCTGAAGAATAATGGATACATAACCCCTGCCGCGAAGGCAGGGTGACTTTGTAATCAGCCATATCAGAGTTCGAAACCGCTGAGATCCTCAGTATTGACTTCCGAATCAATCTGACCAACCAGATAAGAGCTGACTTCAACTTCCTGTGGAGCCACTTGAACATTATCGGAAACCAGCCACGAATTGATCCATGGGATCGGATTAGAGCGAGCTTCAAATGGTAATTTCAAGCCAACCGCCTGCATACGAATATTGGTGATATATTCGACATATTGGCACAAAATATCTTTGTTCAGGCCGATCATGGAGCCATCTTTAAACAAGTAATCAGCCCACTCTTTTTCCTGCTCTGCCGCCTGTACAAACAGGTCGTAGCACTCTTGTTCACACTCTTTGGCAATTTCCGCCATTTCAGGATCATCCTGACCGGAGCGCAACAGATTCAACATGTGCTGCGTTCCCGTTAAATGCAGTGCTTCATCACGGGCAATGAGTTTGATGATTTTAGCGTTGCCTTCCATCAACTCACGTTCAGCAAACGCAAATGAACAGGCAAAACTGACATAGAAGCGGATAGCTTCCAGCGCGTTAACGCTCATCAGGCACAAGTAAAGCTGCTTTTTCAATGCACGCAGACTGATGGTGACCATTTTGCCTGCAACATTGTGCGTTCCTTCACCCAACAGATGATAGTAATTGGTCATCTCGATCAAATCATCGTAATACGCGGAAATGTCTTTGGCGCGCATTAAAATTTGTTCGTTTTCCACAATATCATCAAACACGATGGAAGGATCGTTGACAATATTACGGATAATGTGTGTGTAAGAACGCGAGTGGATCGTTTCTGAAAACGACCACGTTTCAATCCATGTTTCCAATTCTGGAATGGAAATCAACGGCAGAAAAGCCACATTCGGGCTACGACCCTGAATGGAATCCAACAGCGTCTGGTATTTCAGGTTGCTGATGAAAATATGCTTTTCATGATCCGGTAACGCGTTATAGTCAATGCGATCACGGGAAACATCCACTTCTTCTGGACGCCAGAAGAAAGAGAGTTGTTTTTCAATCAACTTCTCAAAAATAGGATATTTTTGCTGATCAAAACGCGCCACGTTAACAGACTGACCGAAAAACATCGGTTCCTGTAGCTGATCATTTTTTACTTGTGAAAAAGTGGTATAGGACATAGTTTCCTCAAATTAAATCTTACACGCGCCGCCTTCACAATCGGAATCCGTTGACTCAACAACTTCTTCCAGATCACCCTGAACGTCTTCTGCCCCATCACGGGTGTTGTGGTAATACAATGTTTTCACGCCATATTTGTAAGCGAGCAGTAAATCCTTCAGCAATTGGTTCATCGGAACCTTGCCATTAGGGAAACGTGCCGGATCGTAGTTAGTATTGGCAGAAATCGACTGATCGATGAATTTCTGCATGATCCCGACCAACTGTAAGTAGCCATCGTTGCTCGGCATTTGCCACAGCAGCTCGTAAGCGCCCTTGAGAAGCTCGTAATCGGGTACAACCTGACGCAAGATACCGTCTTTGGATGCTTTTACACTGATATAGCCACGCGGTGGTTCAATGCCATTGGTCGCATTAGAGATCTGTGAAGAGGTCTCTGATGGCATCAATGCTGACAATGTCGAGTTACGCAGGCCATATTGTTGAATGTCATGGCGCAAGGCTTCCCAATCCATGTGCAAAGGTTCGCTGGTCAGGCTATCCAGTGTCTTTTTGTAAGTATCAATTGGCAAAATACCTTGTGCATAAGTCGTTTCACCAAACCATGGACAAGCCCCTTTCTCTTTTGCCAATTCATTTGAGGCTCTCAGCAGGTAATACTGGATGGCTTCAAATGTCTTGTGAGTCAAGTTGTTAGCGCTGCCATCAGAATAACGCACGCCGTGTTTCGCCAGATAATAAGCAAAATTAATTACGCCAATACCCAGCGTTCGACGTCCCATTGAGCCTTGTTTTGCGGCAATAATCGGGTAATCTTGATAATCCAGTAAGGAATCCAGTGCACGAACTGCCAACTCCGACAACGCTTCCAATTCGGACAGATTTTCAATAGCGCCTAGGTTGAAAGCAGACAGCGTGCACAGTGCAATTTCACCATTTTCATCGTTAATATTGCCCAATGGCTTAGTGGGTAGCGCAATTTCCAGACACAGGTTCGATTGACGCACCGGTGCAATAGCCGGATCGAATGGGCTATGCGTATTGCAATGGTCAACGTTTTGAATATAAATACGGCCTGTTGAAGCACGTTCTTGCATCATTAAAGAGAATAATTCAACCGCTTTGATGCTGTTCTTACGGATATTGCTGTCATTTTCATACTGGGTGTACAGGCGCTCAAATTCTTCCTGATCCGCAAAGAATGCATCGTACAATCCCGGAACATCGGACGGACTGAACAGAGAAATGTCTTCCCCTTTGATCAGACGCTCATACATCAATTTGTTAATTTGTACACCGTAGTCCATGTGACGAACCCGGTTACCTTCAACACCACGGTTGTTTTTCAGTACCAGCAGACTTTCAACTTCCAAATGCCACAGCGGATAGAACAACGTTGCTGCACCGCCACGGACGCCACCTTGGGAACAAGATTTCACCGCAGTCTGGAAATGTTTATAGAATGGGATACAGCCCGTGTGGAACGCTTCACCACCACGGATTGGGCTACCCAATGCACGGATGCGGCCTGCGTTTATGCCAATACCGGCACGCTGAGAAACATATTTAACGATCGCGCTGGATGTCGCATTGATAGAATCCAGGCTGTCACCACACTCAATCAGAACACAGGAGCTGAATTGACGGGTTGGTGTACGAACCCCCGCCATAATTGGCGTTGGCAGAGAAATTTTAAAAGTAGAAACCGCATCATAAAAACGACGGACATAGCCTAAACGCGTTTCTTTTGGATAAGTGGAAAACAGGCACGCAGCAACCAGCAGGTAGAGGAACTGGGCACTTTCATAAATTTCGCCAGTCACACGGTTTTGTACTAAATACTTTCCTTCCAACTGCTTGACAGCTGCATAAGAAAAATTCATATCACGCAAATGATCAATAAAACTGTCCATTTGCTCGAATTCTTCTTTGGTATAGTCTTCCAGCAAGTGTTTATCATATTTACCCAAGTTGACCATTTTTACGACATGGTCATACAGCGCAGGTGGCTCAAACTGACCATAGGCTTTTTTACGCAGGTGGAAAATCGCCAGACGTGCCGCCAGATACTGATAATCAGGCGCATCACCGGAGATCAGGTCAGCCGCAGCCTTGATCATGGTTTCATGGATATCGGAGGTTTTGATACCATCGTAAAATTGAATCTGGGAACGCAGTTCTACTTGTGACACTGAGACATTTTTCAGACCTTCAGCAGCCCAGGCAACAACCCGGTGAATTTTATCAAGATCAATTTGTTCTTTGTGTCCATCACGTTTGGTAACTAGCAGACTCTGGTTCATGGGAAAATACACCTTCTCTTTTTCGTATCCCGCCTATCTTGTTTTACTTGGCCTCTTGACAGCACGATGCGCCCAAGATGACTGAAAGCCAGTTGGGGGCTGAGTGACAATTCACGCCTGTTTCGTTACTGCTCATTGCAACTGACTACTTCACAAGTTGCTACTACAAGATGACAAGAAACACAACATATAGGGGGTAATTAAAACGGTAATAACAAGATAATGTTATTTTCGTGTTTTATCAAGTGTACAAGATCGAGAAGTTTTGTGGATAACTTGAGGATTAATTTTGGCAAAAAGCCGATAACCTGCGTAGTTACTTGATGTTACTTTCATAAGGCTATCGGCGAAACAGGGAAAATAAAATATTAAAAATAATATCTAATTGCCGTTTTATTAATCCCTTAACTGCCGCGATCAGACAGATCGCGTGTGCAGCATATAATTCACATCGACATTATGTCCAAGTCGAAATTTGTCTGTTAACGGATTGTAATGTAGGCCAATAATATGTTGCTCTTTCAGAGTCGTCCTATCTATCCAACTCATCAGTTCTGAAGGACGAATAAACTTTTTCGCATCATGCGTTCCTTTTGGCACCATGTTCAAGATATATTCAGCACCAACAACCGCCATCAACCAGGCTTTCCGGTTTCGGTTAATCGTTGAAAAGAAAACATGACCACCCGGTTTTACTAACTTGGCACAGGCATGGATCACAGACTCTGGATCGGGCACATGCTCAAGCATTTCCAGGCAAGTCACAACATCATAAGCATGCTGATGTTGCTCTGCATGGCTTTCTACCGTCTCCTGAACATAAGAAACGGCAACGCCGGATTCCAACGCATGCAAACGGGCAACTTGCAGGGGTTCAAACCCCATATCCAACCCTGTCACTTCTGCACCTTCACGCGCCATACTTTCTGACAAAATGCCGCCGCCACATCCAACATCCAACACTTTTTTGCCAAAAAGGCCGTCCGCATGTTGCAAAATGTAGTTCAAGCGCAGCGGGTTAATGCGATGTAATGGCTTGAATTCGCCGTCAAGATCCCACCAACGGGAAGCAACGGCTTCAAATTTTTCAATTTCCTGCTGATCTACATTGGCATGGAATTGAATGTGTGAATCGGGGGTTTTGACGTTCATCAGCAATATCGCTCCTAGGAACTGCTTCACAGAAAACTGGGGCACAGCAACCTGCTTCACAGAAAATGTAACAGTATTATGGGGATGTGTGATAGCAAACTATTATACATGCCTTAATCCTGAAATACCCGCACCAGATTTTTATAAAACTGCCATCTTGTGGTATAATTGTAAGCCTTTGAATTCGGAGTATGAGGGACAGTGGCTCCATGAGCGACATTGCCAGAGAAATCACACCGGTCAATATCGAAGAAGAGCTGAAAAGCTCGTATCTGGATTATGCGATGTCCGTTATTGTTGGACGCGCACTGCCAGATGTTCGGGACGGACTGAAGCCAGTACACCGCCGCGTACTTTTCGCGATGAATGTATTGGGAAATGATTGGAATAAACCTTATAAGAAATCTGCCCGCGTTGTTGGGGATGTTATCGGTAAATACCATCCCCATGGTGACAGCGCTGTTTATGACACGATTGTTCGTCTGGCACAACCATTCTCCATGCGCTATATGCTGGTTGACGGTCAGGGGAACTTTGGGTCAGTAGATGGCGATTCTGCGGCAGCGATGCGTTATACCGAAGTGCGCATGGCAAAAATTGCCCATGAATTGCTGGCGGATCTGGAAAAAGAAACTGTCAACTTTGTGCCTAACTATGATGGCACAGAGCAAATCCCTGAGGTCATGCCAACCCGTATTCCCAATTTACTGGTGAATGGTTCATCAGGAATTGCGGTCGGTATGGCAACCAACATTCCACCTCATAACTTATCTGAGGTGATCGACGGTTGTCTGGCTTATATTGATGATGAAAACATCAGCATTGAAGGCCTGATGGAATATATCCCTGGCCCGGACTTCCCGACGGCGGCTATCATCAACGGGCGCCGAGGCATTCAGGAAGCCTACCGTACAGGCCGCGGTAAAATTTATATCCGCGCCCGTGCAAAAATTGAAACTGATGAGAAAAATGGCCGCGAAACCATTATCGTCAATGAGATTCCTTATCAGGTCAATAAAGCTCGCCTGATCGAAAAAATAGCTGAGCTGGTAAAAGATAAGCGTATTGAAGGGATAAGTGCACTACGTGACGAATCCGATAAAGATGGAATGCGCATTGTTATCGAAGTGAAACGCGATGCCGTTGGTGAAGTGGTTCTGAATAACCTGTATTCACTGACTCAATTGCAGGTTTCATTTGGCATCAACATGGTTGCCCTGCATCAGGGACAGCCGAAATTACTCAACCTGAAAGATATTCTTTCTGCGTTTGTTTGCCACCGCCGTGAAGTCGTTACACGCCGGACGGTTTTTGAACTGCGTAAGGCTCGTGAACGCGCCCATATCCTTGAAGCGTTGGCTATTGCGCTGGTGAATATCGATCCTGTTATCGAATTGATCCGTCACGCTTCCACACCTGCTGAAGCGAAAGCCAGCTTAGTTTCCCAGGCATGGGAATTGGGCAATGTTGCCTCTATGCTAGAACAAGCAGGTGACGACGCAGCCCGTCCTGAATGGCTGGAACCACAATACGGTATCCATGGCGGCAAATATTACCTGACCGAACAGCAAGCACAGGCTATTTTGGATCTGCGTCTGCAAAAACTGACGGGTCTTGAGCATGAAAAACTGCTTGATGAGTATCGTGATCTGCTGAAAGCTATTGCTGAACTCCTGTTCATTTTGGAAAACCCAGAACGCTTGATGGAAGTCATTCGTGAAGAGCTACTGGTTATCAAAGAGCAGTATAATGATGCCCGCCGGACTGAGCTAACTGAAAATTCAGCCGATATCAACATTGAGGATCTGATTAATCAGGAAAATGTTGTCGTCACGCTGTCCCATCAGGGGTATGTCAAATATCAACCACTGTCCGATTACGAAGCACAGCGTCGTGGCGGCAAGGGCAAATCAGCCGCACGAACCAAAGAAGAGGACTTCATTGAGCGTTTGCTGGTAGCCAATACCCACGATACCATTCTCTGCTTCTCCAATAAGGGCAAGCTGTACTGGATGAAGGTATATCAATTGCCGGAAGCGAGCCGTGGTGCCCGTGGCCGCCCAATCGTCAACCTTCTGCCATTGGATCAGAACGAACGTATTACCGCCATTTTGCCAGTGCGTGAATATGAAGATGGACTGAACATCTTCATGGCAACAGCAAGTGGTATTGTCAAGAAAACCAAACTCAGCGAATTCAGCCGTCCACGCAGTGCCGGCATCATTGCCGTGAACCTGAATGAAGGGGATGAGTTAATCGGTGTTGACCTGACAGATGGCAGTAATGAAGTCATGCTGTTCTCCACAAAAGGCAAAGTTGTCCGTTTCCTCGAAGAAGAGGAAGAGACACTGGAAGATGGCACTGTTCGCGTAAAAGGTGTACGTGCAATGGGACGTACCGCAACTGGGGTTCGCGGTATCAAACTCAGTGAAGGCGATAAAGTGGTTTCCCTGATCATTCCGCGTGGACAAGGAGAAATCCTGACTGTCACTGAAAATGGTTATGGTAAACGTACCGCCGAAAGCGAATACCCAACGAAGTCCCGTGCCACCCAAGGGGTCATTTCCATCAAAGTCAGCGAACGTAACGGCAATGTGGTTGGTGCAATTCAAGTAGAGCCGACTGATCAGATCATGATGATTACTAATGGAGGAACATTAGTACGAACTCGCGTTTCTGAGGTCAGTGTTGTTGGCCGCAATACGCAGGGTGTGACCCTGATCCGCACAACCGAAAATGAAAAAGTCGTTGGCTTGCAGCGTGTCGCTGAACCCGATGACGACGATGATGATGAAAATGACAATTTAGCGGCACCTTCTGATGAAGGGCATAGCGAATAATCCGCTTGATCGCACTGTATCAATAATCATCAAAAAAGCAGGCCGTTAAGTGCCTGCTTTTTTTTGTTCAATTTTTTGACGAAGAATGAGCAAGATGTAAATGCTGCTTTGTATTCCCTGCTACACTAGTATATGCTGTAAACAGTTATTATTAATCATGTATTTCATCAGGCGATCTCTTGAGATATCTATCTTCTTTTCGGACGTCATTAAAGATATCACGTTATCTTTTTCGGGTGCTTGGGTTTATGCTATGGGCGCTTGGCGCTTTATTAACCAGTTTTTATTTGACAAACCTTTTTAATGCTCTCAAATCAGATATTCGCCAAGAATATAATGCCAACTACGATATCGCCTTTTCCCATATACGACATATCGCCAATATCCTAAGAGATATTCAATTTATGGCGGAAAAGCATTTATCACAGGATAATGATAAAAATCAAACAATCGTACCGCATAATAACGACATTCTCTGGTACATTCCTTTGAATGAGAATTCCGATTGTGAACTCTTACGTAAGACTGCACATAATAATTTATATTCATTAGATCAACTGATCGCATTTTGGCGAGATAATCTTGCCGCTATACGCAGCGTAAATCAGGCTTTTTTCATTGGGGTAAAAAGCAAATGTATGGTGAACTTTTTTCCTCATCACAACATCATAGAGCCTAATGCGCTAAAAAAAATGATCTACGAAAACACTCGCAGGTTGATCAACATGGGGGAGCAAAACAATGAACGGACGCTCTTTTGGATACAACCTAATCCAAAAGCGGACGGCGGTAATCTTTATGTTTTTACGCCTATTTATATTAATGGGCAAATGGCAGGGATCATCGGTATCGAAAAAACTATCAGACTAGAGTCTTTTTTGCAAAGAAGGGATCGGCCTGTTACAGTCATGATGCTAAATGAATCTAGCCAACCCGAATTGCAATTTTCGATAAAAACTCATTACAAACCCCTCGTTATAAACCCCAACTCACAACCCATGTATTTTGGTTACGATGAAAATTTTACCGGCCTGGTATTAATGCGGAATTTATCGCCCTCTTCATTACGCATTGTCTATTCGTTACCGCTAAAACATATTTACGATGAGCTGAAAATCAGTGTAATGAATGGCGTTATTCTGAATATTATTTCTGCGATTGCAATTATCTTTTTTGTTTGGTTGTTTGAACGCAAAATGTTTTCTCCCGCCGAGGAGAACGCAATTCGTCTTGAAGAACATGAGCAGTTTAACCATAAAATTGTCGCCTCTGCGCCGGTGGGAATAAGTATTTTAAGGATCAGTGATGGCATTAACATCTTGAGTAATGAGTTAGCACATAATTACACTCGAATGTTGACGTATGAAGATCAAAAACGCATTGTCGATATTATTTGCGACAAAACCAGCAGCTATATTGATGTCGTCACCAGCAACAATAACCATCTGCAAATTAGCTTCGTACACTCACGTTATCGCAACGAAGAAGTTGCAATCTGTGTCCTGATAGATGTCAGTACCCGTGTAAAAATGGAAAAATCATTACAGGAGATGGCTTCGGCGGCAGAACAAGCTAATCAGGCAAAATCGATGTTTCTTGCCACCGTCAGCCATGAATTAAGAACCCCCCTATATGGCATTATTGGTAATCTTGAGCTGATACAATCCCATATATTGCCACCAGAATCTGCCCGGTTGCTGGCAACCATGAACAATTCATCATCACTGTTGCTGAAAATCATCAGTGATATTCTCGACTTCTCGAAGATAGAATCCAAGCAATTGAAAATTGACCCCAAGGCGTTCAGTTGCAAAGAGATACTATCGCATGTGATTTCAAACTACCTTCCTTTGGTTACCAAAAAAGGCTTGGGCTTATACTGCTATATTGAGCCAGATGTTCCCGATATCATCCGTAACGATCCCGTAAGGTTACAACAAATTCTCTCCAACTTGCTGAACAATGCAATCAAATTCACCGCATCTGGCTGCGTTGTCATTGAGGTTAGCGCAAGGCACAGTTATCTGTATATCAGCATTAAAGATACCGGTTTTGGGATCGAGGATAAATTGCAATTTCAATTATTTGAACCTTTCTTCCAGATCAACGCCAATAAAGAAAGCGCTTCACAAGGTACAGGATTGGGGTTGGCTATTTGTGAAAAACTTCTCAATTTAATGGATGGTGATATTGAATTCGTCTCACAAAAATATGTTGGCAGTATTTTCTCTATCCGTCTCCCTTTGTATGGTGCGAAATACCATGCCAAACCATTATCCAACCAACGGAAGCAAAAGAGGGTTTTGTTAAATATTTACAATGGCTTTCTGGAAAAATATTTACAAAATTTCCTCGCACAGAATCATTTCCTGGTCGTTCTTTATGACGAAAGCAAGATAGATGGCACAGAAATATTAATTAGCGATCAAGCTAATAAGCCCGATATTTCTGTATGTTACTTTATAGAAATATCAGAAAAACATATTGGCCCGCCAGAACAAATTCGGGATAATTATTGGTTATATAACACTTATGAATTGAGTGATTTGGACAATATGCTGGATAATCTTCTGGCAGAACATATTTTATTACCCGCCGTTCCAGTATCAACAACTGCAATTGCCAGTAAACTTATACACGCGGATATTCGCCTAAATTCCGTTAAAATATTGGTTGTTGATGATCACCCTATTAACCAGAATTTGCTGGTTGAACAATTAAACTCAATAGGATTCAATACATCAATGGTGAATGATGGTATTGAAGCCATTGAATATCTGAAAAATAACCCAACGGATATTATTCTTACGGATGTTAACATGCCAAATATGGATGGATATGAACTTACCCAATACTTGAGGGATAAAGGTTATATCAAACCCATTATTGGCATTACTGCCAATGCATTGGCCGAAGAAAAACAACGTTGTGCTAAGGTGGGAATGAATGACTGCCTATCAAAACCTGTATCACTGGCGATATTAAAAGAAACATTAGTCAAATACAGTGATTTTTAAACCAATATATTAGGTTATTGAATGATGGAAAATCGGTAGCTGTGGTTACCGATTCTCCATTAAAAAATAACACATTGGTTATTTACCAAAATCTTTGTCGATAGTGACAGAAGATAAATAGTTAAGCAATGCGATATCGTTATCGACTCCCAGTTTTATCATGGCTGATTTTTTCTGGCTACTAATCGTCTTGATACTGCGATTGAGTTTTTTGGCAATATCAGTAACAAGAAAGCCTTCAGCAAATAAACGCAGGACCTCACTCTCTTTAGGAGATAATCGCTTATCCCCATAGCCATTCGCATTGACTTTCTCAAGTAACTTAGAAACACTTTCAGGCGTAAATTGCTTTCCCTTTTGCAACGCAGCAAGTGCCTTAGGTAAATCTGTTGGCGCTCCTTGCTTTAACACAATCCCCTCAATATCAAGCTCCAGTATAGCGCTTAAAATAGCTGGATTATTGTTCATTGTAAGAACAATGACTGCCAATGTTGGGTAATGGCGTTTAATATATTTTATCAGAGTGATGCCATCACCATATTTATCCCCAGGCATTGACAAATCAGTTATGAGAACATCGGCTTCTATATGTGGCAAACTATTAATGAGCGTCGTTGAATTTTCAAATTCACCCACTACATTAACCCACTCAATTTGTTCAAGTGACTTGCGGATGCCAAACAAAACGATGGGATGGTCATCAGCAATAATGACATTAAGGTTATTCATATTATTGGTTACCTTGCTGCAACAGCTTTGTGACAAAGGAATCAATGAGGCTGATGCTATTTTTGATTTCTACTTCATTATTGTCTGCTATGTGTTTTTCCAACGCCTCACATGATGACCTAAGAAATTTTAAATCTAACATAGCAAACGCACCCTTAAGGCGGTGTACCGTTTGCGAAAGTGATATCAAATCCTGTCGTTCTATATCAGTATACAGTTTAGTAATATCCATAGGGACTGTCTCTATAAACAATTTCCTGTAGTCACTGTCTGCTAACTGAGTTTGATAACTTTTGAGAATATGGCTATCAATATCCTCAAATACCTCAACATCTTTAACGAGATCACACGCTGGTTTAGAGATGACAGAATTTTCTCCGGACTCATCTAAACTGAGATTTTCTTCGACCAGAAACGATATTGCATTGATAATATCATCAACAAGATTGTAATTGCACTGAACCAATCCTGGTGCCAATTGCTTAAATCCTGCTGAGCTACCTACTAATAATATAGTTGGTTTTTTCTGTTTGTACTGATTTTCTTCCTTGAGCAACTTATCCGTAAGTATAATATCGTATTCTTCCGTAATATCCTCTTTTCTTTTATCAAAATACGCTGCACCATAATGATTGAGATAAGTATGGATGATTTTGCTGATCTCCGGGTTATTGAGATCGATTAAAACGGTGATCCCTTCCAAAAGCGGGGGAGTTTCACTATTTTCATCGTGCTGCGACAGAGGCAGATTGATAACATAATGTGTTCCCAGCCCTAACTTACTTTTAATATCAAGGCTCCCTCCCATTCTTTTACACAACTGATTACACAAATAAAAAGTCATGCCCGAATGGGTAGAGTACTTGTCTTCTACTGATGGGTTCAAGAAAGGATAATTTAAGCTACCCAAATCTCTCTCACTCAAACCCGCACCACTATCCACCAACTCTATCTGGATATGATTGCCATATTTAGCTGAACCGTTAACAACTAATGATATTTTACCGTAGCTGGTCATCGTTATTGCATAATTGAATAACAATGTAACGATTTTACTTACTGCTTCACCATCCCCCATGAATAAAGATTCACGAGGAATATTAAAATGATAATAAACTCTCAAACCCTTGACATTCAATATCGGCAAACAGGATTTCAGAATATCTTCCAATCGTGAAGATAGGGAAAATATTTCATTTTCCGGCTGCCAATCCCCCATCTCCAATGCATTAAGCAACGAAACATTTTCAACCCATTCAGTAATATATTTCGATGTAGTTAATAATTTATCCAATAAATTTTGTTGATTTTCATCCTGAGACAATTGCTTCAATTGGTTAGCGAAATCATTAACATCTTTAATAGGGTTTTTTATTTCATTGTTAATATTTGAAAGCATAGACCGCCTAATCTGAATACTTTTATCATATTCCTGATGTGCAAATTGTAATCGCTTATTTGCCATCACTTCCTGGTCTTTGTTTTGCAATAAAAACAGGTAAGTTTCAGGCAACAGGCTATTGTTATACATTTTTATTTCATAAATCGCCTCATCAATGGAGGTCTGAATGACACCATGATGCTGCTGTGCCATGCCCCTCACCTTATTCAAATCCAGGTGTGGTAACAACTGCTCTGCAATTTTATTGCTTGTCATTATCTGGTTTGATTCAAAATCATAGACCACGACTCCAATAGGAATATTGGAGACAATATCACTGTTTAAGCCATTTTTAATTTTCAGTTCATGATCCATGGAAGCATTCGGTGCAATATATCGCCTGCGGATATAAAATAACCCACTCAGAGAAAACAGAAAGAATAGCAATATTGAAAGCAAAAGCCAGATATTCCTGAACAACAAATCTACAATCAGTGTTTTTAACGGAACTTGATAAATCAATTTATACGGCATGATATTAAGAGGCTGAGAAAATTCTAGCCAAAAGCCGTTCAATGAAACTTCAACTTTATCGGAAGCCTCAGGTTCATGTAAGTTGAACGCATCTAAACGAAAATTTTCTGGCGACATATCAACCGATAAAAGGTTATTAATGGGTAAATCAAAAGCAATAATGGTGGTTAATTGCCCTGTTGCATTAAATGCAGCTTTATAGGTATAGAAATAAATATCTTCATCACGTAAGACATTAATGGAGGAAATGCTCTCTTTTTCCTCCAATGCGGAGGATTGTTCCAGCATTTCAGTACGTCTGGTTTCAGGCGTCAGGGTCAGATAACTCTCTTTGAACCTGATCTCTGGTTTTAGGGTTGGATAAGTCGTTACCAATAATAAATTATTATCCTGTCCATTGAGATAGTACATAGACAAGTATTCATTATGGGCACCCCAGAGAATATCCAGATAACCCGATAGGTGTCGGGCAAGTTGAATACTCGAAGCGTTATATTGACCAAAGATAATGGCATCAACGGACTGATAATGATTTTCTAGCCAATAAACATCGGGACGCAATTTAAGCAATGATGCATTCTCCTGAGAGGAGACTGGCAGATTATTTGACTGCTCAAAGATATGACTTGCATGATAGCGGTAATCTTTAATCTGCAATCTCATCTTAGCTGTTACACTACTGATAGCATATTTTTTCTCCATCAACCAAATATCAAAATAGTTATACCCGAATAAAAAGAGAGACGTAAAAAGCAAAGTCACAAATAACGCGTAAAAACGAGGAATAGCAGATGGCTTGATAGGTGGTTGTTTATACATTCTCTGGATAGTTGCCTTTGGTATGAATATATGTTGGTCAATGCGACATCAACCCGTCGATAAATAAGCCTATGTACTGCGCTTAATATTAGCAGGTTAGCGAATGAAAAGGCCATTGCAGATCGAAGATTGAGCAAACAGTAAAAAAAACGCGATTTTTTTTCTTCAAGGGCTAGACACATCAAAGCGATATAGGCATAATCTCGCGCCATGGAAGGATGGCCGAGCGGTCGAAGGCAGCGGTCTTGAAAACCGCCGATGGGAAACCATCCTAGAGTTCGAATCTCTATCCTTCCGCCAGATTTCGCCGGCTTAGCTCAGTTGGTAGAGCAACTGACTTGTAATCAGTAGGTCACCAGTTCGACTCCGGTAGCCGGCACCATACAAAAACCCGTTATTTCCCGTAACCAATCGGTGAAATAGCGGGTTTTTACTTTACATACCCCCAAAATTTTCCCGCCTATATTTCCTTTTCACCTTATCAATTTGCTACTTTATTGGTCTGATTATTTCACCTCTCATCTCCAAACCACACAATTTTTTACATACACATAAATTATGTTATTCAACAAAGAAGTTTTTGATTGTTTTTTAACTTAATATGCTTCTACTTTCTTTTGTTTACAAAAATTATACATTTTGATAACGAATTATAAGCATCGCTTAATGTGTAATTATTTATTTACATCACGTGTATCATAGATTTGACAGATATAAATCAATCCTTTAACCTGCTGGTCTTATAGCTATTTCTTAACATATTCAGAAACGAGGATCGCGTGAAAAATCGCACTATTGGCAGTATTTTTATCGTTGCAGGGACAACGATTGGTGCCGGGATGCTGGCAATGCCATTAGCAACGGCAGGTGTGGGATTTGGAACTACATTGGCTATGCTAGTTGGCCTGTGGGTTCTGATGAGTTATACCGCACTCTTGCTCGTGGAAGTGTATCAACATAATAAATTTGATGCCGGATTAGGTACTGTTGCGAAACGTTACCTTGGGTTAGGTGGGCAGGTGTTGACGGGCTTCAGTATGCTTTTCCTCATGTATGCCCTGACAACGGCTTATATTAGTGGAGCTGGAGAGTTACTGGCAGCTTCCCTCTCTTCTTGGCTGGATAAACCTGTTTCTGTCTCTGTCGGGATCTGCGTTTTTACCCTTATTGGTGGCGGAATAGTCTGTATTGGCACCCAGTCCGTCGATTTTATTAATCGCCTGCTGTTTACCGCTAAGATTATTTTTCTGGTGATCGTACTTGGCGTAATGATGCCCCATGTTGATAAAATCAACCTGATCTCCATGCCTATTGAGCAAGGATTAGCCCTCTCTGCCATTCCCGTCATTTTTACTTCATTCGGATTTCACGGTAGTGTGCCAAGCATCGTGACCTATATGAAAGGGGATACCCATAAGCTGCGGAAAATCTTTGTCATTGGGAGTGCCATTCCACTGTTTGCCTATATTCTGTGGCAATTAGTGACGCTCGGCGCGATTTCTTCAAATACCTTTGTTGGCATTCTGGCACAAGAATCTGGCCTGAATGGGTTATTGACGGCAGTCAGAGAAGTTGTCGCTTCACCGAAAGTCGAGTTTGCCGTCCATCTGTTTGCCGATCTTGCATTAGCCACCTCATTTCTCGGTGTTGCCTTAGGGCTGTTTGATTACCTTGCTGACCTTTTTAAACGCCACAACCATGCCAGGGGGCGCTTACAAACAGGATTAATGACTTTTGCTCCGCCACTGTTCTGTGCACTGTATTACCCTAATTTTGTTATGGCACTGACATTTGCGGCGGTTGCCCTCTCCATTCTCGCACTGTTACTGCCTTGCCTGCTGGTTTGGCGCAGTCGTAAAGAAAATCAGGGAGGCTATCGTGTCAAAGGCGGTAAGCCGGTATTAGTCTTTATCTTCTTGTGTGGGATTGCCGTTATTGCCATTCAAGTTGGCATTGTTACCGGCATGCTGCCAAAAGTAGGGTAACTTTATCTTGCCTGAGGTTATTCGCATCAAGATTAATGCGGATAACCTTGCAGCATTCTCGTCTGGTTAAAAACTCAAACCCGCGCCAACATAAAAGCCATCGGAAACCTTATTACTGCGGTTACCATGGCTACCTTGTATATCAATGATACGGTAGCCAACATCGACACTCAGGGGTTTGAAAAGGGTATAACGCGCTCCCCCTGTCGCCTCAGTATAAGAATCCATCCCTGACGTTAAGCCCGATGGCGAACCATACGCCTCACCATACAAGGTTAAAGAAGAGGTCACCGCCCAGCTAAGGCCAGCACCAACCGCCAATGCAACCCCATCTTTCCCATCTTTGGGAGACAAATATAGCCCTTTCGCACCGACTTTTGCAGCCAATGGTCCAAAGGGCAGCCCAAAGCCTAAACCTAGGCTGCTGATCTTGCCGTTGTGATCACTGCGAGTCCAATTACCGGTCAGCGACAGGCCGGCATCTTTATCACCAATTCCTACCGATGTGCTGGTGTTGTGCTTTCCTACTTGCGCCTCTATCGAGAGAGCATTTGCAGAGCCAGCCATAAAGAGCAAACTTGTGGCACCAATAGCAATAAAGCCTTTCATCATCTTGTCCTTTTCATTAATCAATGCCCATATGGGCTGAGACATTGTACTTTAATCGGCGTGGCGACATAGATGATGAAAGCAAGGAAATGTCTGGATTTATAAAGATAAGTAAATTGCGTGACTATTTATTGGGCTTACTGTTTACCGCCGTAACCCATTGCTGAACTTGTTGGCGCGATACTTTTATTCCTCCATTTTTCAATTGGGTGGGTAATAAATAGCAGGCAACAGGCCGCTGGAAAGTTGCAACCTTATCCTTAAGCCAACCAATAAGTGTCCCTGTTAGCGCAGGATATTGCGTTTCAATCACGGCGACTGGCCGATGGCCGAATTCGATATCAGGAATGGGCACAACAAAACTCTGTTCAATTTGAGGATGTTGGTTAATGATCCGCTCAATATCTTCTGGCTGGATACCCTCCCCACCACTAAAAAATTGGTTGTCGAGGCGTCCTAAGATCCGCAACTCTCCCTGTTCAAAGACGCCTCGATCCCGCGTCGGAAACCACCCGCCGTTATCCGCCAATGGCTTCAACTCCCCATTAAACCAATAGCCACTCGCGATACTGTCAGCGCGGATCTGAATTTCTTCATCCACTAACCGGATGGATTTTCCAGGCAGCGGGTGGCCAACCCCAGGCAGCCCATCAGCCCGTTTCGCGCAAACAGTTGATGCCATTTCTGTCAGCCCATAACCACACCAGCAGCGAATACCCAATGCCTCGGCTCGTTGAGTCAGTGACGTCGGTATTATGGCGCCTCCTAATAGCACTTCTTTTAACGTCAATGGCGAGTTATGGGGTTGTGCCAACAAACGCCACAGTTGGGTAGGGACAAGTGATGCATGCGTACAGCCAGACAGCGCCCGATCCAATGGCTGTAAGTCGCGCAACACCAATCTTGCGCCGGTTTGTAACCAACGCCAAAGTATCCCTTGGCCTGAAACATGAAACAGGGGCAATGACAACAGCCAGCTATCATCGGGTTGAAAATCCAGGCGGGAAAGCACACCTTGTGCGCTGGCAAGATGAGCACTGATGGAATGTACCGCCGCTTTAGGCAGCCCAGAAGAGCCAGAAGTCAGGATCATGCTGGCGGGACGTTGGCTTTCCCACAATATTGGCAGGTTATTTTGTTCACCTTTCCCCCCCAGCCCCTGTTTTTCTGGAAACTTTTGTTGCCACTCAAGTACCTGAACCTGCATAACTGGCGAAGGTGAATGCGTAAAATCCAACCCATAATCCATATTGAGATGGGGCAATAGCGCCGTCAGCAATCGGTCAGGTAATTGAGGATTAAGCAGCAACGCCCTTGCGCCACATCGCAAGACAGCAAGGTAACACAGCAAAAGTTCCGCACTGTTTTTGCCTCTTAGGAGCACACCTCGGCCTTCCCCAACCCCTTGTTGGTGAAAATAGGCAGCAATGGCATTGATTCTTTGTGTTAATTGATGCCAGGTTAGTTGCTCATCATATAACTGAATGGCCTGTTTTTCAGGCAAAGCCGCAGCCCAATGTTGCCACGGCCATTGAGTCCACCCTGTTATTGACATTCACGACTCCACACCATTTCCAACTCATCCAGCATGACACACGGAATATGGCTATCTGGCCAACGACGAATGAGTTGTGACTGAATAAGATCGAGGGTATCCAGGCCGGGGAGTGAATCAGGGGTGAGCCATTGCGCGAGACGAGCTAATTGCGTCAAACCAAAGCTACTCTCAATGCTGGAGCTAATCACTGCTTCTAACCCTAACTGGTGAGCCTCAGTAATTAACCGACGGCAGCGCTCAATACTGCCGGTTAATGTCGGTTTGATAATGATGGCAGCAACGCCCTGTTGGGCTTTTACCGTAAAATCGGCTTCACGGACACTTTCATCCCATGCAATAGCGATACCTGTTTCACGGGCAAACGCCAGAGAGTCTTCCTGGGTTTTGCAAGGTTCTTCGATAAAAGCAATTCTGGGCCGATAATCTGGATTGACATATTTGGCGAAACCCTCTGCTTTTGTGGGGGTCCAACTGCGGTTAGCATCTAACCGCAATCGGAGATCTGGCACCGCTTCAAGCATCACATTGACGACCATGCCATCCCTTACGGCTTCATACAGTCCCACCTTCACTTTGGCCACCTTCTGGCCTGCCATATTTCCCAAACGCAAGATCACCTGATCGGGATCGCCAGTGCATAATGGTGCCTTGCGATAATTGGCCGTTTCAGGTAATTCACCCTGCAATTCAGCCAACGCACAACTTATGCCAAATGCCACAGAAGGAAGCTCGCTCTCTTCTGGCTGCCTGTTCATGCCCCCTTGACTCATACACCATTGTTGCAGCCATGCCACCGCTGAATCCTTAGCTTGCTCAAGTGTTTCATGGCTAAATTCAGGCAGCGGGGAAATTTCCCCCCAACCCTCTCGTCCATTCTCTTGCAAGTGCACTAAAAAACCGTCACGGCTTTTCAGGCGTTGATTGCGCAGAATAACACCTGCCTCCATGGGCAGGCTGAATGGGTATAAAGTTGCTTTACGCATTATGGATTACGCTTGAATTGACTGAAATCAGGATGACGTTTTTCGTTGAAGGCATTGCGTCCTTCCTGCCCTTCTTCGGTCATGTAGAACAGCATAGTGGCATTTCCTGCCAGCTCCTGTAGACCCGCCTGCCCATCACAATCTGCATTCAATGCCGCTTTCAAACAACGCAACGCCATTGGGCTATTTTCCAGCATTTCGCGACACCAGCGCACAGTCTCTTTTTCCAGTTCGGCATAAGGCACAACGGCGTTAACCAACCCCATATCCAAGGCTTCTTCAGCACTGTATTGGCGGCACAGGAACCAAATTTCACGCGCTTTTTTCTGCCCGACGATCCGCGCCATATACGATGCCCCCCAGCCGCCATCAAAGGAGCCGACTTTAGGGCCTGTTTGACCAAAAATGGCGTTATCCGCCGCGATGGTCAAATCACACATCAAATGCAGAACGTGCCCACCGCCAATGGCATACCCTGCAACCATTGCTACGACAGGTTTTGGACAAGTACGGATCTGGCGCTGAAAATCTAACACATTCAGATGGTGTACTCCGCTGTCATCTTGATAACCACCATAATCACCCCGGATTTTTTGATCACCGCCAGCACAAAAAGCCTTTTCGCCCATTCCCGTCAGAATAATTGCACCAATTTCGTCATCATAACGGGCATCTGCCAGCGCCTGGATCATCTCCTTGACTGTCAGAGGGCGGAACGCATTACGTACCTGTGGGCGATTAATCGTGATCCTGGCAATACCGTCTGCGGATTTATGGTAGAGAATATCTTCAAACCCTTGGGAACAATCTTGCCATTCAATAGGGGCGTACAATTTTTCTTCGCTTGGGTAACGCATTGTTGTGTTTCCTTAACCAAAAAGTGATAAAAAATGGTTCACTGCGCCCGCAAAAGCCGCAGGGTTACCATAATGGGAATTGTGTCCAGACTGGGGAATGGTCGTTAATGGCAGTGTATATTGCTGCGCTATGCGACGGAATTTATGATCATTTTCCCCACAGAGACAGGAGAAAGGCATCGATATTTGCTGTAAAGCAGGAACCAGCCAGGGTTGGTGGCCTAAGGAGGTATTCTCCAGCATATCAGCAATATGATTTCCCCGGTTTTGGCTGCGTAAACGTATAAGTTGCTCACGCTGCACTGCCGTTAAATCAGCAAATATCGCTTGTTGATACCAATCAGCCAAAACGGATGTCATTGGCTCCTGACGGAAACGTTGCGCCCAATGCTGATCATGCCGCAATCGCATATCACGCTCCCGCCGGGAAAACAGCCCCGGATTTCCCCCTTCCACCAGTAACCCGCGCAAGCCATCCGGTTTGCCATAGATCGCATGGTACATGGCAATTCGTCCGCCCAGCGAATAACCAATCAGGCAATAATCTTTGATTTGATATTCGGACAGGGTCGCTTTCAGCAATTCACTCATCTCAGCCAAACCGCCGGTCAAGGTCACATCGCGGGAATTACCGTGCCCAGGTAAATCAACAAGCAATGAAGGATAGTGATCGCAAGCCCCCACGACAGAAGCCCAATCGTCACAGGTTCCCAATAACCCATGTAACCAAACCAGCCATGTCCCTTGATGATGCGACTGAAACGTTTGACAGTTTAGTTTCACAGGCCAGCCACCTGCTTGAGTAGCGCTTGCAAGCATACCGCCCCTGCATTGCCTGACACTTTTAACTCAACCAATGTCGTCTCTTTACGTTCCCATACCCGTTGGACACACTGTTTTAATTCCAGCCAATTTTGTGGCGCCACATAGTCCAGGCCAAACATGGCCGCAGCATGTTCAAAATTGACCTCTTGCGGCATACAGTAAAAACGCTGGCGCGCTTCCTGTGGGGTTGGTAACAAAGAAAAAATCTGCCCGCCATTATTATTGACGATGACTAACAGCATGGGCTGAGAAAGGTTACGCAATAAAGCCAGGCTATTCAGATCATAAAGGGCAGAGATGTCACCTATGATCGTTAATGTCGGTCTATTTGTTGCCCGTTGTACCCCTGCGGCGGTCGCAATCAATCCATCTATGCCACTGGCACCGCGGTTGCTGTAAACCGGATACCCCACCGGAAGCTGCCCCAAAGCATCAACCAAACGCACAATCAAGCTATTGCCGACAAACAACTGCCCCTGCTCTGGCAACAATTGAGGCAATTGGTGCGCAACCGCCGCCTCGCTGAATTTTCCCGCTAACCTTGCTGCAACAAATTTAAAGGCGCTTTTTGACCATAAATTCAATTCATCTGCCCAAGGCGCACATGGATCGGCAGGATGTTCCCGTAACCAATCAGCCACCTTACACGTGAATTTGCGTCCCCGATGGTTTGCGGGATCAAGCCTGCCGACAAGGGGATCGACAATCCAATACTCCTCCGGTTGGCAGTTGGCCTGCCACTGCAACAATCGTTTTCCGGTCAGGCTGGCACCCAATTGGATCACCAATTGTCCTTGTGCCAGGATCTCTCTGGTGCGGGAATGATTCAGCCATAAATCTGCATACGGCAAAGGCTGCCCCGTTTGGGATAATATGTCACCAATCAGCGGCCAACCCATCTCTTCTGCCCATTGGGCAACATATTTGCCCTCCTCAGCACTCATTCTCCCGGCCAGTACAATCCCACGTTTTTTCTGCCAGATATCCCAGTCAACGGCTTTGATCGTGGTATGACTTTCTGGCTGGGCTAGCCACGGTTTGTCCCCTTGCCACCACGCTCCCAATGTTTGCAACCAATCTTGGTGCGCGGTTATCTCATTGCCATACAAAGGCTCCGCAAACGGGCAATTAATATGCAGGGCACCTTGTTTCAGGTTTGACATTTCATTATCTATGGAAGAAACCAACCAACTGGCTGGGATCTCTATGGTGGGTCGTGGCAAGGCTAAGGTTCGTGCGGGATGAGAGGCAAACATGCCTGTCTGGCGAATCGCTTGATTGGCGCCGCAATCGATTAATTCAGGTGGCCTGTCAGCGGTGAGAAATACCAATCGTTCTCCCGTCAATCCCGCTTCAATCAAAGAAGGATACAAATTGGCAACGGCTGTTCCCGACGTCACAATCACTGCAACCGGCTCTTTCGCCGCTTTTGCCAACCCTAACGCCAAATATCCCAATCCACGCTCGTCAAAATGGGTATGGCAGAGCAACTTAGGGTTTTCTGCGGCGGCCAATGTCAAGGGTGTCGAACGAGAGCCAGGAGCAATACAGACATGGTGCAAGCCGTGGCGGGTTAATGCTTCCAATAAAAGTTCCGCCCAGCGGCGGTTAAATGCGCTGTTTGACATATAATGCTCAAAAACTTCTTTTTTTTAAAATGATGCCGAAGTAAGGGATAATTATATAAGGCGTTTTTAATCTTAATACGGATAAAAACGATTTCCTTATCTTAGTTCAAGGAATTGCCATTTAACTGGCGATATTTCAGCTATAAATAACAAATATAAAATCAATTGATAACAAAATTGAAAATTAATGAGTGATTTGGCTAATATCCTCTCAGATAAATCTGAATACGTTCACCCCATATTATCTGCAAATGATCACAATATCCATATAATTACTAATGTAAATCACCCGGTAATATTGTTTGAAATTCACACGTAAAGGGAAATAACCCAATATCAATTTTTCCATTCAGACATATTTCCGTCATTTTTTAAACAACCACTCGATGGATTAAAAATAGCATTTAATTTCGAAGTATAATCATACCACGATTAGCAAACCACATTTTTGTACTGAAAACCGATTCCACTAAGCTATTTCAAATAAAAACACCAATAGTCAATAATATTCACCCCTCGATAATAAAAAATATTTACACTCAGTCTAAGTTTTTTTTATTGAAATGAAGCCTAACATTGATCCTTATTTTTCGAAACACGCATAAAGCAGAAAACAAAAAACGCAATCATTTGATTTAAAACAAGTAAAAATAATTTTTTAACTTTAATGCCATTATTACATATTATCACCAATAGAGATAATACCAATATAAAACAAATGAATGTAATTATTTGGCGAAATTTTCCCATTGATATAAATTCACGCAGTACGTATTATTTTTCCTCTTCAAAAATGAAGAACGTAAAAATCCATCTTAATCTAAATTAAGTTCAATTCCGTCTGGTCCTGCTATTTGTAAAACCAATAAGCGGTATAAAAAGGGGATAGTGTGTCATATCTTTATTTCCGTCCGATGGGCTTTCATAGATATCGGTATAAACTGTTATCGTTATTTATTTCACTAAGTTGTTTAATAACATCAGAATCTGCTCACGCAGATTATGATGCATTAATTCAACAAGCCAGAAAGGGGAATACCACCCCCATGCTCGAACATATTCGGCAGGAAGAAAAACGACAACGCCTTTCTTCCTCACACGTTGCTGATTGGTTGCAAGTTGCCAGCTGGGCTGGCTATGACGATGAAGTCATCGCTCTCTGGCAACGCTATCACTCGATGGCTGTCCCCGCCAGAGGGGTTTCAGCGGTTGCCAGAGCCTATCGTAACCAACGTCAATGGTCACAAGCGATACAAATATGGCGAGCAGCGCTGGCTCTAGATCAGCAGAACAGTGACATCAAAGCTGGCCTTATCATGACGCTTGCCGATGCCAAACAAGACAAAGAAGCCCGCCGTTTGGCAAAAGATTTGTTGGCTCACCAACCCAACGCGGCCCATTATCGTTTGATGGCCTACGTTGACCAAGCCGCTGGCCGGACATGGGATGCCATGCAAGTACTTTCCACGGCGCATCAACGGTTTCCCGACAATAAAGCCGTCACCCAAGCGTACCTAATCAGCCTAAAAAACAACCGACTCAACGGCTCTGCATGGCGCCTGGGACAACAACACGCCGCACAATTGTCCACGGCGCAACTGCGCAGGCTGGAAGCGGACGCCGCCGCAGAATTGGTTCGCTTATCCATGATCCCGAATCACAGCGAGAAAGAGCGCTTTGACATCGCTGACAGGGCACTAGCCCGCTACGAGCAGATGCTGAACCAATGGCACAACCTGCCTGATGCGCAACAAGATTACCAACAGGCGCGCATCGATCGGCTTGGTGCCCTGCTCTCTCGCCATCAGATGCAAGCCGTCGTTGATGAATATCTGATCTTGCAAAATCAGGCCGCACAGCACCAAGGCATGCATGTGCCAGAGTATGCGCAGAAATGGGCGGCGGCGGCCTACCTGAATTTACGCCAACCAGAAAAAGCACGGGATATTTTGCGTTCTTTGAATTATCCCGCTGAAAATATTGCGTCGCTTGCGAAAATATCACCGCCTGACATCCCCCTTGAAGATGATATCGTCCTTTTTTACGCCGACGTGGAAAGTGAGCAACTGGATGTCGCTCAACAACTTGCCACTGATATCAAGCAACGTAATCCTTATATGCTTAATGTCTTTGGCTCTCCCGTTCGCGCCCCTAATGAAGACTGGCTCCAAGGGCAGCAATTTCTGGCAGAGTCTGCCCAATTACGTGGCGATCTTCCCGAAGCAGAAAAACGGTTTACCCATTTAGCCCGCACCGCCCCAGGCAACCAAAAATTACGGATTGACCTGGCCGCTATCTGGCTGGATCGCGGTTGGCCGCGCCGTGCTGAGCGTGAATTAAAGCAAATTGAAGGACTTGATCATCGCAACCTGTCGTTGGAAATTCAGCAAGGCTATACCGCCCTTGCCCTGCAAGAATGGCAACAGATGGATTTACTGGCCGATGACGTTATCACTCGCGCCCCAGAAAATATGCTCGCTAAACGTTTTGACCGTCTGCGCAATGTGCATCATATGTCAGAGCTGCAAGTCAAGGTCAATCAAGGCATTAATTCAGATAATCCCGAAAGCGGTAAGCACAGTTCAGATATTGATGTCCTACTTTATAGCCCTCCTGTTGAGGATAATTGGCGCTTATTTGCCGGGGGGGCTTACAATCGTGGCCAATTTCCAGAAGGTCGCGGCTTGAACCGTGATTTACGAGGCGGTGCAGAGTGGCGTTCGCGGGATCTTTGGCTGGAAGGTGAAATTTCTGCGCGTCATTACCGTCATGGCAGCAAGATGGGCTTACGCATTGCAAGCTGGTATGACTTCAATGACCAATGGCGTCTGGGGGGATTTGCAGAGCGCCTTACCCGTCAAACTCCCCTGCGTGCATTGAGCAACAATATCCACGCCAATGGTGGGCAAATTTATGCGCGCTGGCGATACAGCGAACGCAGCCAATGGGCTGCGCGTTTTGCCCCTGCATTTTTCTCGGATGGCAACCGTCGTTTTGAATATGGCATCGATGGCCTCCAACGCCTATATACCGCCCCTTACCTCACACTTGATGGGAAGCTGGAACTGAGCACGGCTCACAATAGCCATCAAAATACGCCCTATTTCAATCCCAAAAGCGATTTTACATTCCTGCCCGAACTGGAAGCTGATCACATCATGTATCGGCACTATCAAACCGTCTGGAGCCAGCAAATTGTGGCCGGCATAGGGCAATATTGGCAGCAAGGCTACGGCAGTGGGCTGATCACCATGGTGGGATATGGCCAACGCATTATGTGGAATGATGTCATTGATGCGGGGGTCAGGCTCACGCTGGATAAACGCCCTTACGACGGTAAACGAGAAAGTAATCTGCAAGCTGCTTTTGATTTAACCTATCGGTTCTAAAGGATTTTTTATGACACACAACGTTTTTCGTCATTGGTCAATGATCTTGGTACTGCTCATTAGCCTGTTCATTCCTCAGCTTGGCATGCAGGCATACGCAGAAAAACCTGATTTCGTTCCACCCGCGCAACGACCGCTCCCCATGAATGAACGCCCTTGGCCTAAAAATGGTTTTGTGGTTCTGGCTTATCATGATGTCGAAGATGATGGTGCAGATCAGCGTTTTATGTCAGTCCGTACCAGCGCCCTGAGCGATCAATTTGCCTGGTTGCGGGAAAATGGCTACCAGCCGATTACCGTTGATCAAATTCTTACTGCCAATCAGGGGGGAACGCCATTGCCGCCCAAAGCTGTATTGCTGACTTTCGATGATGGCTATAGCAGTTTTTACCGTCGAGTGTTTCCACTGCTTAAAGCCTATAACTGGCCCGCTATTCTGGCACCTGTTGGGATCTGGGTTGATGCACCCGCCGAAAAACCCGTTGATTTTGGTGGGTTGATAGTGCCGCGGGAGCGCTTCACGACCTGGGAACAGGTGGCTGAAATGTCCCAATCTGGCTTAGTGGAAATCGGCTCTCATACTTATCAGCATCATTATGGCGCCATCGCTAACCCGCAAGGCAATACCGAGCCTGCCGCCGCCATTCGCATTTACAACCCGAAAACCGGTCAATATGAAAGCGAGCCAGCCTTTCGCCAGCGAATGGAAAAGGACATTGCCACGATCACCCAACGAATTATCGCCGCCACCGGCAAGCCACCACGGGTTTGGATTTGGCCTTATGGCATGGATAACGGTATTACGCTGGAAATCGCCAAACGCTACGGCTACAAAATGGCATTGACCCTGGATAATGGGCTGGCAAATGTTAACAATCTTGATAACGTTCCGCGGATATTGCTCACACATAACCCTTCCCTGAAAGAATTCGCTGAGCAGGTGATCCAGGTACAGAATAAGCCGATCTTGCGGATTGCCCATATTGATCTGGACTATGTTTATGATCCTGATCCCGTCCAGCAAGCCCATAATCTTGACAAACTTGTCCAGCGTGTTGCCGATCTGCGCGTCAATACCGTTTTCCTGCAAGCCTTTGCGGATCCCAAAGGTGACGGCAATGTCCATGAACTCTATTTCCCTAACCGCTGGCTACCGATGCGAGCCGATCTCTTTAACCGTGTTGCCTGGCAACTGCACAGCCGGTTGAACATTGACGTTTATGCCTGGATGCCGGTGCTGGCATTTGAACTGGCGCCTTCACTCCCGCGGGTGATGAGTTATGACGAAAGTGACAACAAGCTGTTTGTCAACCCGACACAATATCGTCGTTTATCCCCCTATAACCCGGAGAATCGCCAACGAATCAAAGAGATTTATCAGGATTTGGCTGCCCATGCCATTTTTCAGGGCATCCTGTACCATGATGATGCCGTCATGTCCGATTTTGAAGATGCCGGCGCAGATGCCATCAAAGCCTATCAGGCCGCAGGGTTACCTGCCTCTATTGCTAACATTCGGCAAGATCCAGAACAGTTCGCCCGGTGGACACGCTTTAAAAGTCAATATTTGGTCGATTTTACAAACGAATTAACCAAAGAACTCAAATCAATCCGGGGTTATCAGCTCAAAACTGCGCGCAATATTTTTGCCCTGCCAATTCTGGAACCCGACAGCGAAGCGTGGTTCGCCCAAAATCTGGACGATTTCCTGGCTCACTACGATTGGGTTGCCCCAATGGCAATGCCATTAATGGAGAATGTGCCTCTATCAAAAAGCAACCAATGGTTATCCCGATTAGTGAAAACCGTTGCCCAACGCCCGCAGGCCCTGGACAAAACCGTCTTTGAACTGCAAAGCGTAGATTGGCGCAAGCCTGTAGATAAAAGCGCGATACCTGGGCGTCAATTAGCAGAATGGATGCGTCAATTGCAGCTTAATGGTGCGCAGAGCTTCGGCTATTACCCTGATGACTTTCTCAACAATCAACCAGAAATGAATGAGGTTCGCCCTGTTCTTTCTCCTGAATGGTATCCACTTAATGATTGATCGTATTATTGCTTTTATCGTGCTCTGCCTTGTATTGAGTATTCCTTTTGGCATCGCCGTCACCTTTACTGGTGAAGTCATGCTGAACTTTGTCTTTTTCTGGCCATTATTTATGTCGGCCATCTGGATCTCAGGGGGGATCTACTTCTGGCTCTATCGGGAAAGGCATTGGAAAGTTGTTGATCAAGAAGTCCCTCACCTTGAAGGTGAGCCCCTGATTTCCATTTTGATCCCTTGCTACAACGAAGGGCCAAATGTTCGCGAAACACTGCTGGCCGCATTGAACCAGCGCTATCCCAATATTGAAGTGATTGCAATCAATGATGGCTCAACCGATAGCACTGCGGATGAACTCAATATCATGGCAAAACAACATCAGGCCTTGAGAGTGATACACCTGAAACAGAACCAGGGCAAAGCCACTGCGCTTCAGGCCGGTGCTGCTGCCGCGAAAAGTGATTATCTGATCTGCATTGATGGCGATGCCCTGTTGGATCGCGATGCGGCGGTTTGGCTGGTCAAGCCTATGATTGATCACCCCCGCGTTGGCGCTGTTACAGGTAATCCCCGTGTGCGCACACGCTCCACCTTAGTGGGTCGTATTCAGGTTGGCGAATTTTCTTCCATCATCGGCCTGATCAAACGTACCCAACGGGTTTATGGTCAGGTCTTCACCGTTTCAGGTGTGGTTGCCGCCTTTAATCGCAGGGCACTGGCTGACATAGGATATTGGAGTAATGACATGATCACAGAAGATATTGATGTGAGTTGGAAACTCCAGTTACGCCATTGGTCTATCTTTTTTGAGCCTCGTGCTATTTGCTGGATCTTGATGCCTGAAACCCTACGGGGATTATGGAAGCAGCGGTTACGCTGGGCGCAGGGGGGAGCCGAAGTTTTCCTGAAAAACCTGCGGCAATTGTGGTCATGGCAATACCGCCGCATGTGGGTGTTATTTGCCGAATTCTGCTGTTCTGTTATCTGGTCATTTACATTTGCCCTTTCGATCATTTTATTTTTCCTCGGCATGTTTATCACATTACCGGAAAACATTCGTGTCTATACCCTATTTCCACCGGGGTATACGGGGCTGGTGTTGGCGGCTACCTGTCTGATCCAATTTACCGTCAGCCTGATAATTGAACGACGCTATGAAAAACAGGTAGCTTCATCGCTGTTTTGGATAGTTTGGTATCCGATGGTTTATTGGATGATAAACCTATTTACGACCTTGATATCTTTTCCCAAAGTGATGCTCAAAGTACACAGAAAACGTGCCCGCTGGGAAAGCCCTGACAGGGGAATAGAGAGAATCGAATAATGAAAGATCCCTTGATTTTTACCGAGCAAAGATTATCGCTTCGTTTAATTGATATCCTGTTGACTGTGCTGGCTTGGGTGGGTTTTATCTATTTATTCGTGGTGGGATTTAACGCCTCCCATAATGGTCCCAGACCTTTTACTTCGACATTATTTACCTCGGAATTAGGTGCTATCGGCCTTTATATAGCCATTGCCATATTTAATGCATTCTTGCTCATTGCTTGGGCAAAATATAACCAACACCGTTTTAAGATCGAACGCCGTCGCCATCGACCTGCGTTAACTCACGCTGAGGTGGCACAGAGTTTTATGTTGGATCAAAGGTTGTTAGATGCCTTAAGGCAAAGCAAAGTTTCCAGTATCACTTATGATAATCATGGACATATAATAGGAATCCACGAAGATGTACCAATACAGAAATAGCGATCTATCTATTACCAATGAAATTACATTTAAAGGTTATATACCAATCCAACTTCAAGTTGCAGTTTGCAAGACAATGAGAGTGCTTATATCTCCCCGCTACGCGGGGAGATATAAGACGCATCTTGAAAGGCGACTGGTATAAATTAGATTAGCAATAATTACATGTAGAAAACAACGGCTTTACAACCTATCTCATTTAGCATTATTTCCTTAATGAGATAGGTTCTGGCTGAGGATAGATTTTATCAATAACCTCAACACGATTATTTACACTATGAACGGCAAATACTGGAACTCGTTATGAAAGTGATTGAACGGACTCATCATCTTTGTAAACGTAATATTTTTAAACGTTATGTTTCCAGATTATTTCTACGGGTATTGATGACCTTATGCTTAATCACCGTCACATGTCATTCAGCAGTCATGGCTATGCCTGATACTCATGAAAAAATAACGCTCAATGAAAATGTTGCGCGGGTCGTTGCTGGAATTATCAGTTATACCCATTGGCCTATGACACCCACGACCCTGCATTTATGTCTGGTTCCTCCATCCAAATATATTCATGCCTTAACCCACATTGATATGATTTCTGATCACACAGAACTGCAAGTAGAAACCCTGAGTTTCAACGTAGAACAACTCATAGAAAGATGTGATGTCATTTACTATGGCCAGATTGATCCACAACTTCAACATCAAGTGATTAGCCTGAAACATGACAAGCCATTGCTTACCATTGCTGAAAATAACCCGAACTGTGAAATGGGTAGCGCATTTTGCCTCAACATTAACAGTACTCAGGCAACATTTAACCTCAATCTTGATATTCTGACGCGTAGCGGTGTGCGCGTACATCCGAATGTCCTGCAATTGGCCCGCAAGGTGGAATAATCTGTATGAAAAAACGTTATTCACTCATGCCATCGCGCCCTACTTTACGTCAGGCTTTTCACCGGATCCATTTGGTTATTACCTTTATCATCTTATCCGTTGTCGGCTTGTTTTTATCCTTACTGGCACTGCTTGCCATGCAGAAATATGCCGAAAACAGTTTAAAGCTGATCTCCGCCACCATTGCCCATACAGCACAGGCGGCAGTTGTTTTTCAGGATAAAACCGCCGCCAATGAAATATTGGAAATGATTGCGGTTCACGATGGTTTTACAGAAGCGAAGATTTTTGATGCCAGGCAACAGGTGTTAGCGAGTTGGCAGGCTGATCAGGAGAGTCGCACGGGTAATTTCAAGAAATTGGTTGAGCATTGGCTTTTTCCTGAACCGCTGATCCTGCCTATTTATCACCATCAGCAAAAAGTAGGATCAGTCTGGTTAATGGGGAACAGCGATCACATCATCAAATTTATTTATCAGGCTCTGCTGGTGCTATTTGCCTGCCTGCTGTTCAGCGCCGTCATTTCACTTTACCTTTCATTGCGTATGCACGATGGCATCGTCAGATCTTTGCAAAACATTACGGCCGTCGCCCATGATGTGCGGCAACGACGGGCATTTTCACGACGTGTACCTTCCGCCCATATTGCCGAACTGCATGAATTAAGTCAGGTTTTCAATCACCTGCTAGAAGAGTTGGAAGAATGGCAACACCATCTGCAAACAGAAAAAGCGGCTTTAACCTGGCAAGCACAACATGATTCCCTGACCGGCCTGCCAAATCGGGCAACTTTCGAACGTGTCCTTTCCACGGTCATGAACGATAAATTTATGCGTGAAAGTGCAGCGATATTATTTATTGATGGCAACAGGTTGAAATATGTCAACGATATCTACGGGCATGCTGCCGGCGATCACGTCCTTGTCACAATTGCCGCCACCTTAAAGCGCAGGGTAAGAAAAACAGATACCGTTGCCCGACTTGGCGGAGATGAATTCGCTATTCTGTTGCCTTCTGCCAACCTGGAAGATGCAGAACGCGTCGCAAAAAATATTATCCATGCCATGGATACCCCCATTCTCCTCCCGAACGGGCAGCACCTGCGTATCACACTTAGCATCGGCATTGCATTATCCAACGGTGAGCTAACGGCAGATCAACTACTCTCTGAAGCTGATGCGGCGATGTATCACATAAAACAACGAGGCGGGGGCTGGTATTCCGCTGATACAACAAAATTAAACTATCTATCAAGGACTCCCCTATGAGCAGAAACCGTTATTATGTCTTTATCTTTGCATTGATCGGCATGTTCTTTCTCAGCGCCTGCCAGAATAAAGCGGCGTTGACAGCCGCACAAATCGCTGCCCTTAAGCAACAAGGCTTTCGACAAACTGATGAAGGCTGGCTATTTGGCCTGTCAGAAAAAGTGTTGTTTGGTAACAACCAATTTCATTTACGCCCGGAAGGTGAGGCAAGATTAAAAGAACTCGCCAATGTGTTATCTAAAGTGGGTATCTACCACGCACGCCTTGATGGTCATACTGACAACTATGGAGAAGTGAGTTACAACAATCAATTGTCGTTGAAACGAGCTAACACAGTGGCAGACGCACTGACACGGGGAGGCATGCAGCGCACCAATCTGACAACCCGTGGATTAGGCCCAAGCCAACCTATCGCCGATAACCGAAGCTCAAAAGGTCGGGCGGAAAATCGCCGGGTTGCCATTGTGATAACGGCACCGTAATAGCCATGCGATAAATCAGGCCAAATAAATTTTAACCCAATACGATTTATGACAAGAAACCTGACAATATATTGATATATATCAAATAATAATTTTGCCACGGATGGCGGGTAATATTGATTTATTTTGATCATCCCCAGCAATTTTGCGATTTTTTTCCCAAATCTTGCCGTATAACCATATCGCTATTTCCTGTCGCTAAATTCTTCCTGTAACATAGCCAAGATTATTTTCTCAAAAAAAGAACCTCTTTTTTTGTAATCAATAAGTTAACAAAATTTTGCATAGTTTGGATAACAGGCCTACTGTTAAGTCATGAGCTTTATCAAAAAGGAGAAATGATGGGGCTGGATCTGAAATCATACCGATCCCTGTATCGGATATTTGTGATGTTATTCATTGCCATCACTGCCAGCACAGGATTTATATTCTGGGGATTATTTTCCAATTATCAGGATAATATCCAGCCAGATAGGGAATTAGTCTGTATATTTATTTTCCTGTCTCTGCTTACATTCATCTCTGCGGTGTTTTTTTATCAACATACCAAAACCATTACTATTCCAGAATATCGCCTGAAAAAAGCAATAAAAAACAAGCAATTCATTCCCTACATACAGCCCATTATTTGCAGTCAAAACAATCAAATCATGGGTTGTGAAATTCTTGTTCGCTGGCAACACCCGACTCTTGGTCTATTGGCGCCAAATAAATTTATCGCCCAAATTGAAAAATCAGATTTGATTATTCCCTTAACGCATAACCTAATCAGTCAAGTGCGAGATTATTTTGCGCCCATTGCCCATCAATTACCTGCACACTTCCATTTTAATTTCAATATCAGTGCAAGGCATTATAAGGATATTCAGTTAGTTAATGATTGCCAAAATTTTCTTAACTCATTTCCAGACAACGCTGTCAAACTGATATTGGAAATTACCGAACGAGAATTGTTGGAACTCGATGATCAGACTGTTGGCCTATTTAAAAAGTTGAATGAATTAGGCGTATTAATTGCTCTGGACGATTTTGGTACAGGTTACTCTAATTACAACTATTTAAGAAAATTTAATATTAATCTAATCAAAATCGGACATAATTTTGTTAGCAAAATGGATACTGATACGGTTTCAAAACATATTGTGGAAAATATCATTGATCTTGCCTTGAGATTGCATCTGGAAATTGTGGCGGAAGGGGTTGAAGACCAGAAACAAGTCGATCAATTAAGGAACTATTCTGTCAATTATTTGCAAGGATATTACTTTGACCGCCCAATGCCGTTAAACGCGTTCGTTAAGAAATGGTTACAATAAGCATTATCCCTGCAAAACGCCTTCAGGTATATTTAGCGCAAAAATTGTGACTATGCGACAACTTTTAGCTATTTGTTGTCATTAACACTATAACGTCATATTTTCAGTTCTACCCATTTTTGCTCCATATGCTTGCCAATGGTAGTAGCTAATGCTTTATCGATTCCCAACTCTTTGGCAATTGATTGAAAACGACACGTTTCGTCATAAATCTCTTCAAGAATATTTATCAAAGGCGTAACAGCAGAAAATCCCGCTTGCCCAGCTAATTTCTCCAGTGCTGTAGGGGTAATTACTCTATCATTGCCATTAAATGAAGTCATATGCTCGTTATAAAGGGATGGCATATACACCACATCATAAAACGGAGAAAGTCGCCAATTATCAGAATCATCAGACAAATAAGCAAAATTTTTAGCGTGATCATCCTGATTTACGGTGAGATAGTTAAACAAAGCACGTTTCAACAGTTTTTGAGCCTCCTCCACCCCACACAGAAGCCTTGTAACTTTAACCAAGTCAATGTAATCCAAAGAGGGTTCTCTAAATGGTACATCCAGCAATCCACACGCTGAAATCATGTGATAGCAGCCTTGTTCCGAACGATCAAACCGCATTTGCTGTAACCAAAAGCGCCCATTTCCCGCATCCAATAGTTCGAAATCAGGTACTTCAATTCCAACATTTCTCGCCATTTTCATATAGGCATATTCAACAAGACTTTCTGAATGTTTCAAAGAAAATCGATCTGATGTCAATTTAACAATCAGTTTTTCCCCAATAGCATCAGCATAGGTTGAAAATCGACCATCAGCACATTTTGTCACATTGAGTTTGGGGCGAGCACCACCAGAACCGCTAGCATCCATAAGGGAGTTAAGAAAGTCAGATCCCATACCTTCGAATTCTCTGACGGCTTCTTTACCAAGCGTGATAAAATCGATATCTCTCTCATTAGGATCAGAAAAAGACATTGCTGGCTCATAGTAAAGCGCACCGGAACATTGTTCACCCATATAAGCCAACCGTTCTAAAGCCGTCACCATTTGGGGATTATGATCATTTGCCCGAAACACCCGATCCATTAAATATAGTCCCCAACCATCAGGTAGACTATCACCAAAAACGCCATGTAACCCATAATGAGGTTCTTTGGGCGCTTTTTGTAATGCAGTATCTGCCTTAATCAAAAAAGGAGAGATTGATTTCGGATGACTGGCAAGATATGACTCATCATATTGAAAATAAACCCCCTCTTTATTTTCTACCAATTGCCCTACCAGCATGTTACTTCCATCAGAAAACTTCCTTCTGACATTCAATGGTGTATTAAGCATTTTTCAGTACCTCAGCAATCGTGGTGGGTTCACGCTTACGTTCCTTAGTGAGTTCATGTAGTGGACGTAATTCACCTATTGCTTCCAATAACATAAGAAACTGCCGTAATGAAATATTTCCTGTACGCTCAAATTTTCTGATCGTGCTATACGGCACACCAGAACGCTTAGCCAGCTCTTCGACAGATGATTTTTGCTGTTTACGTTGCCGCTTGAGAAAATCTTTTAGTTCATGCTGCACATCATAGGCAGTATAGAGAGAAAGCATTGGCATCATTCCTGTTACTATTATGACAATATTCGATAATTATAACGAAAAATTGTCATAATAATAGCAATTATAGAGATAGAGGCAATCGGCAATGACGGACGCATAAAAACACAATAATTCATCTATACCCATCGCCTTTCAAGATGCGTCTTAGTATTTCCCCGCGCAGCGGGGAGAAATCAGGTTTCATATCGTGTTGTAAATTGCAACTTGAAGTTTAATGCGTATATATCTCATCGCACCACCTCAATTTATTATAATTATCAATTGAAAGGTGATGCAGTTGAAATAAGTAATAACCTGGGATTAAATTCAAATTATCAAAATAATATTGAATACCTCTATTTTTGCTGCCTATTTTTGGTAGCTATCAGGAATAGAATGGATAAGACCAGAATGACAGGGGCAAGTAGTCTGACTATCTAATGTGCCGGCTAATTTTATTCCTTTATCCAGGAAAGAGCCGACGCCCCCCACAATGGCATATTTCCCCGAATACCTTCCACATGTCACGGCAGAACCTTCAATTGCCGCCTGTTTTCCATAAAATTTAATATTGCTACTTCCGGTCAGAATGGCGCCGCCACATGTCGTTTTATCACCAACCGTCAAAAAATTTCCTTTTGCCATTTTATTTTCTCTTGTTTTAGTCTCAATTTTCAGTGAAATAACGGTTCATTGTTGAGTGCAATACTTAAATATTTTAGTCCGCTTTTACTTTACAGTATACTTATTGTACATACTGTTTACTGAAAATATCAAACTCATTAATCTAATTTAATGGAAAGAATACAGAATAATATATTGATTATATTTATTCATAGCAGCCCACGTTGCCGCTTATGTGAGTGTTGATATCTCCCCGCTCAGCGGGGGAGATATCAGACGCATCCTGAAGATGAAAGCGCCTCCATCCCTTGCATTTAATTTATAAAATTATATTATATAAAAAAGTAAAATATTAAGGTGCGAATATAATGACCGTGAATAACCCCTTACAACAAGCCATGCGGGAAGCTGCCGAAGGGGCGGCAGATGTGTTACGCGCACTTGCCAATGACGACCGTTTACTATTGATGTGCCAGCTTAGCCAAGGAGAAGCCTCGGTCGGACAACTTGAAGAAGCAGTAGGTATCCGCCAACCCACTTTGTCACAGCAACTTGGTGTCATGCGGCGGTTGAATCTGGTGCAAACACGGCGGGAAGGAAAACAGATTTTCTATCGTATTGAAGACAAACGCATTCTGACATTGCTTCACACTCTCTATACCTTATATTGCCCGAAACCGGAAATCACAGGAGATTAGCATGGGCATCAATTTAACCCAGTTTACCCCAGGGCTGAGCTTTGTCGGGGGAATATTGATTGGCCTGGCGGCACTTATGCTGGTTTTATTTTGCGGCCGGATTGCGGGTATCAGCGGCATTCTCGGCGGATTGCTACAACGTAAAACCCCTGATCGATCATGGCGGGGAGCATTTCTCGCCGGCCTCATTATAAAACCAATCTGAGTGAAATCCCACCCTGCCCTCACACTTGAGCGATTCATCATCATATCAACAATATTCTCTTTTATATCAGATCGATGCCTATTATAACGATAGCCAGATGAAAGGCTTTTTAGCAATATCTGCAATTCACTTCTATCGTAATAATCATGTGCTTAATGTGCTTTAAATTTCATTTTCTGCGATAACCCCATATAACAAATTCTAATTTTCGAAAAAAAATAACACAAAAAATAACATCACTAATAAATAGCCAATAAAAAAGCGAGTGCGCATACTCTAAAATAGCTATTTTAACATATAGTTACATTTTTAATATCTGTGTTGCTTTTATGATTTCAATTTACGATACTGTCAAAAAATAAACAAATCAGATTTTGAATTAAGGAAGGTTAATGTAATTACTCATTAGGATAATAACATAAAAATAAAATTCAACCAATGCCATTATTAAGAAACAATACGATTTATTTTATGAAATAGTGTTCAGGAAAAATAAACACCTATTTTATTTTTATGGAATGTTATTGTTAGTTTTGCTATTGATAGCTAAATTCCAAAAAATAAAAACCTAAACTAAGTTAGTAAAAAGGAAGAATAAAAAATGACAACTCAGACACAAAAAATAACCGTAACAACAGATAATGGAACAGACTTATATAACAATGCAACATTAATCGCCGATCAACATTTGAAGTTATTAATTAATTTAACAGGAGGAACAAAAGACTTTACAAATACAGACACTATAACGCTTAATCCAACTAGTGATTGGATAACCGTTATTGGAAAAAACCAAGTTACAATTATGCCTAAACATGCTACTGCTGAGATTTTTATTAAAGTGAGTAAAGACAAAAAATTCTTCAATACTCCACAATCTTTTACTGTAAACACATCAAATACAGGCTATAAACCTCAGAGTTTCAGTTTCAAAGTCTCAGATATAAGTTCGGATACTTTATCACTTACAACAGATAAATTCTATATCGAAACACCTTCTGGTGAAAACAAACCAGTCTTGACAAATCCGAATAGAGTAACAATAACAACGATTGTAAGAGATAATTCAGGAGCAGCAATTCCAAATTTAAGAGTCAATATATCGGCAAATAGTCAAGACAGTTTATCAAAAGTTGTTTTAACGGATGTTTGTGGTCATCCATTACAGACTAATACTGATAATTTTGCAAAATATCAACAATTTACCCTAACCACAGATCCTCAGGGTAATTTAAAATTTTATGCATTTCCTCAGGAAAGTCAGTCGGTTGTATTAGCTTTCTATAGTTCAATAGAAGGTTTATTTTCTGAAAGAAAATCTAAAAATATTTTATTCATTTTAGATTTAGAAAATGCTGAATTTGAAGATCATCTAGTTGCTCCCGATATAGCAGAATTATATGATGACATTTTAAAACCATTAGAAGATGAAAAATATTTTAATATAAAAATCCCTCCTTATGACGGAGCAAGAAAAACAGATTTCATCTTGTATCTTGTTAATGATAACGTAGTAGGAGACTATGTTGAAATTTCTGATTTATCAAAATTAGATGATTACTCTTATCAGTTACCATACTCAATATTTTCTACATCAAAGGAAAATAAATTCAGTTATCTTATTGCAAGGGAAAACTCAAATATTAGATATTCAGATAGTATTTTTGTTAAGTATGCTGGTGATCCAAATGATCCGCCAGACTCTGATAAAAATAGAGTTTTTGACCCTCCTAAAATATATTCAAGCTATGGGCTTAATCCAGATTTTATTTTAAACCCAGGGGATACGATTAATTTCACTACAATTAATCAGTATAGATTTAATGGGGGGGATACCCTTTATGTGGAAATTGAAGCTGATTCAGCAGATAACCAGAAAGTAAATCCTGGAGATACTGTTGAGATTAAGTTATTCATTAAATCCTCAAATAGAGGTGATATACCCTATAAGGGTACAATTCAATTACCTAAAGCAACTTCTCCTGCTACAACATCGAAAGGAAATATATCTATCCCTATTTCTGTAACAGGAAATATTGATTCAAGCTCAGATGGCAGAGCTGCTGTTATTTATATTGAATATTATAAAGTGGATGGAGATAATGATCAATACAGTCAAAATTGGCAGGGATATATAGACACGACTCTGCCTGGAGGCGGGATTAATTAACATTAAAATATTATTCTTTTTAATGATAAACTAAGCCGTCTATACTCATTAAAAATGAGTATAGACGGCTCATATACAGGATCTTTAGAAGTTTCCGACCACACCCTTTGGAGCAGGTTTTCGATTATCGGTCATAGCCAGACTTCCATATTTTGGGCTGCTTTGAGCAATGAAACGGCGGGGAATCCTCTTCTGACCAGCGAGTCCTTGGGCAACAATACGGCTACCATCGGAACTGCCGGTCTACACCTTGCAGGCACTTAGCCTCCACACGATTGAGTTCCCTCCAACACCTCAGCACTTGCCATATACCGTCCATTCTCCGTATTCAAGCACATGCCCCTATTACCCGCAGGTAGTGATCGCCTACCAGATAGCTCAACAATTGATTAACCGTGGTGAAGAAATCGAGTTCTTTAGCATGATCGATCCTTATAATTTTAATAGGATAAAAATCGATACTACGAATGGGCGAATTGACAAAGTATTAATGTTGCTGAAACAGAGCATGATGAAAACAAGTGGAGTATCCATGTTACTCAGCTAAGTAAGTAGGGTGCTCATGGCTGGTCATCACATAGCCATGTTGTCCAGTCCACAAGTCGGGCAGTTTAGTTTGCCGTCTGGTTGCAGGAAAAACAGGACTATGTTAACAAGCTGAATTATGAAATTTTACCAAAAAAACAAATCCTTATGATTTTATTAATGAAATGGAGTGACTCAATTTTGTTGGATCAACCCCACGGAACCGGCACTTGAATATTAACTATTAGGCACACAGGCACACTGAATACTCATGAGGGATGCAAAAAATTAACGGCCACTTATACAGAAAATTTATGGATTTTACATGAACAAGTTGACTATCAAATCTCCGGCCTATGGGCTTTTACTCTCACTCCTATATCGTTCACGCTGGGCGCTTGCCATCGCCACTTTCGCCAGTGTAGCCAACGGTATTTCCAGCGTTTCACTGGTCACCCTGATCAACAAATCATTGGCAACCTCCAGCGGCAATCATACCTCTCTCATCTGGTACTTTAGCATTCTCGTTGTAGTGGCGATTGTCTGCCGGGTACTTAGTGGCGTGATTTTCGCCAAACTGAGCCAAGGTACGATGGCCAAGATGCGCGAACTCATCTCAGATCGCGTTGCTTGTGCATCCTTCCGCCAGATTGAAATGCTGGGCGCTTCTCGCGCCCAGTCCATCATCACCGATGATTCAACCAATGTGTCACTTTTGTTCTTCATTCTACCCAACATCGTGATGCAAGGCTCTATTGTACTCGGCTGCCTGGGATATCTGGCCTGGTTGTCGTGGCAAGTGTTCTGTCTGGCATTGGCCGTCGTCCTTATCGGCTCACTGGGTTACAGCCTCGGTGGAACCAAAGCGATCAACGCGTTCAACGCCGCGGGTAAGGCACAAGATCGCCTGTTTACCCATTTCAGTGCCTTATTCTCAGGAGCAAAAGAACTGAAACTTCACTTCTCCCGTGCCCAAGATTTTCTTACCCATTCGCTCGGCAGAGAAATTGATGCGGTACGCCGGCACCGTGCCCGTGCTTTCGGTGTTTACGCCTTTGGCGTCGGCTGGATCCTCTTCCTGTTCTACGTGTTCCTGGGATTGGTCATATTCGCTCCTGCGATGATATCAGGTCTTGAACCAACGACGCTGGCAGGCTACGTCATTGTGTTCCTGTTTATGCTGATGCCCTTAGACAGCCTACTGAATAGTATCCCAACACTGAATTCTGCTCGCGTATCGCTAGACCGTATTGGAAAAATACTTTCTGAACTGGATGAACAAGATCGGATTGAACAACAGATCTCTGCCAGTGAATTCGGTGAAGCAAACTCAATACGTTTGTCTGGACTCACCCACAGTTACTATCGTGAGAAGGAAAATGAAGTATTTCAACTCGGCCCGATCGACATGGAACTCAAAAGAGGGGAAATTACTTTTCTGATTGGCGGTAATGGCAGTGGCAAGACCACACTTGCCAAATTGCTAATTGGTCTTTATACCCCGGAAAACGGCACGATTACCGTTGATGGCCGCACGATCACTGACAGTAACCGAGCCAACTACCGCCAACTCTTCTCAGCGATCTTCTCTGATTTCCATCTGTTCGAGTCACTGATCGGCCTGAGGGATACCGATTCGACACTGGATGGACGCGCTAACGCGTTGCTTGCCAAGCTACATCTTGATCACAAAGTAAAAATTGAAAATGGTCACTTTTCCACTCGCGATCTGTCACAAGGACAGCGAAAACGTCTCGCTTTGGTGGTGGCCTATTTGGAAGATCGACCATTCTATCTGTTCGATGAATGGGCTGCTGACCAAGATCCCCTGTTCAAGAGGGTATTCTACCAAGAATTACTGCCCGAACTGGCTGCGCGCGGTAAGGCGGTACTGGCAATCACCCACGATGATCGCTTTTTCCACTTGGCCGACCATTGTCTCAAATTGGAAAGCGGTCAACTCATCGCCAATGAGACTGTAATGGCCTAATGGTACTCTGACATAACCGAATCCCCTGCCTAGCAGGGGCTTTTCTATATACAAAAAGACCCAGTCAACGATAACTGGGTCTTTAAAATAATCGCTTTCTTTCGCTTGTTATTTACACAACGCTTTTCGCCAACTGAACGATATCAATCAGTGGTTGTGGCCAAATTCCCAGGATCAACACCAATAACGCAGCAAGCAATACGACAATCCCACCAGAAGTAAATGCCCAATTGTGTGGTGTATCACGGTTTAGCGCTTTCGGTGCTGGCAGGTACAAGCTCACCATCACACGTAGATAGTAGTAAAGGCCGATGGCACTCCCCACAACAACGGTGCCTGTCAGCCACCACAATCTTGCGTCAACACCTGTCGCGATGACATAGAATTTACCGATGAAGCCAAATGTTAATGGTATTCCCGCCAATGACAACATCATGACCGTCATCACCGCTGACAAGATGGGTTTATGCCAGAACAGGCCCCGATATGAGAACAGGGAATCCGCATCCGGCCCTCTGTATGGGCTGGACATCAGGCTGACCACGCCAAATGCCCCGATACTGGCAAGTAAATACCCCACCAGATAAATTCCCGCCGTCTCTTCTGCCAAGGTATGATCCTTGATAGCAACCAATACCACCAGCAAATACCCTAAATGGGCAATGGATGAGTAACCGAGTAGTCGTTTGATATTGCTTTGTGTCAATGCCAACAAGTTACCAAACAGGATAGAGGCAATCGCAATCACCGTTAGCACAATACGCAAGGTTGCACTCTCAGCCACTGGCGCTTCAATGAATAAGCGCATAACCACGGCGAAGATCGCCACCTTACTCGCCGTTGCCAGAAAGGTCGATACCGGCGCTGGTGCCCCCTGATACACATCCGGTGTCCACAGTTGGAAAGGCACCAGGGAAAGTTTAAAGCCCAGCCCGACGACCATCATCCCCAAGCCAGCCAATATTAATGGTTCATGCAGTTTACTGTCACTTAAGCTCTTGCCCAGTGTTGCGAATGACAAATCACCCGATTCTGCATACAACAGTGCAATACCGAATAGCAGAAATGAGGATGCAGCCGCAGACAGCAACATATATTTAATGCCTGCTTCTAGCGAACGTTTCTGGCGATAGGCATAACCGACCAGACCAAACAGCGGCAAAGTGATCAATTCAATACCGATAAACAGTGATGCCATATGGTTGGCCGAAGAGAGTAAAATCCCCCCAACCGCCGCGATCATCACTAGCAGATAAAATTCTTCTTTGTTATCGGGATAATTTTCCAGCCATGAGTAGGCAAATGTCGTTGTTGCAAGGCTCGCAATCAGCACCAGGGCAGTGTAGAACATGGCAAAACGATCGACATGGATTAATGGCGTGACATCCATTGGCACCTGCTGTCCCACAAAATAGAGTGAGAGCAGCGCCAGGTTGAGACCAATTACCGTCAAAGTGACATTGGTGAAATGATCGCGTCGCCACGCAATGGACAGCATCACAACCACCACCGTCAATCCGACGATCAATAGCGGCAACAGTGCGATCAATTGTTCAGAAGTTATTGTCATGGCGAATTACGGCCTTGTAGTTAAAAGTGAAGCTGAATACCAATTCTGGATGTTGCTCATTGCTGCGGCTGAGGTATCAAGGATTGGCTGTGGGTAAACCCCCAAAATGACCAACAAGATGACCAACAGCAGCAAAATGGAGATTTCGCGCACATCCATCCGTTGTAAGGGCTTGTCAGTTTTTGGCGTACCGTAATAGGCCCTCTGCATCAAATACAGTGCATAAACGGAGGCAAAAACCAAACCGAACACAGATATCGTAGTCACTAAGGTAAATTGGCTGAAACTGCCAAACAGGATCATAAATTCACCCACAAAGTTACCGGTTCCTGGCATACCCAATGTTGCTACCGCAAAGAACAGGGATATGGCAGGCAAGAGTTGAATTCTTCCCCACAATCCCCCCATTTGGCGCATGTCCCTGGTATGCAGGCGTTCATATAGCTGACCACACAGAATGAACAGCCCCGCGGCTGACAGACCATGCGCAATCATCTGGATCACCGCCCCCTGATAAGCCAATTGGCTACCGGTGTAAATGGCAATAAGAACAAAGCCCATGTGAGAAACACTGGTATAAGCAATCAAGCGTTTGATATCTGTCTGGCTGAATGCCATCCACGCACCATAGAAAATACCAAAGACGCCCAGCCACATCGCAATCGGCGCAAATTCCGCAGAGGCTTGTGGAAACAGTGGCAGGCTGAAACGCAATAAGCCATACGCAGCCGTTTTCAGCAAGATCCCCGCCAGGTCAACTGAACCGGCGGTTGGCGCCTGGCTATGGGCATCTGGCAACCAGCCATGTAAAGGCACAACCGGCATTTTCACCGCAAATGCAATGAAGAAACCCAGCATTAGCAGGTATTGAATGGTATGTGACATCGGCGTATCCAACAGTTTTTCATAGTTGAATGTCCATTCGCCGGTGGCATCATGGTGAATGAAGGCCAATGCCAGAATCGAAATCAGCATCACCAACCCACTGGCTTGGGTGTAGATGAAGAATTTCGTTGCCGCCGTGATACGCGTCTTACCTTCCGATCCTCTGTGTCCCCACAGTGCGATCAGGAAGTACATGGGTACTAGCATCACTTCCCAGAAGAAGAAGAACAGGAACAGGTCGATGGCAAGGAAAACCCCCATCACACCGCCCAGTATCCACAACAGGTTCAGGTGGAAGAAACCTTGGTATGGCTGGTTTTCATTCCACGAACAGAGGATCGCCATTAAACCCAGTAATGCCGTCAGCACCACCATCAGCAAGGACAGACCATCCAGTGCCAGATGAATGCTAATGCCAAAACGAGGTATCCACTGAAGCAAGAATTCTGATTGCCACTGTGGGATACCCTGTGGGTTGGTAAGTGTATAACCGCCCTGCAACCACAAGTACAAGGAGAGTAACAGTGTCAACCCCATCGCCAGAAGCGCTATCCAACGCGGCATACGGGTGCCGAAGCGCTCTGCCTGCCAACATAGCAGGCCGCCGATAAAGGGCAGAAGAATTAGCCAAGGTAATAGCATGGCGCAATGTGTCCCTTAATTAAACCAAAAGCAGCAGAGCTAAAACCAGCACTGCACCCAACCCCATAGAGGTAGCGTACCAACGGACTTGTCCGTTCTCACTCCAGCGAAGCCCTTTATTGCCCCAGCGGGACAATATGGCTGGAATATTCATCAGTGAGTTCAAAGGATCACTTTGTAACAGGTGGGTGATGCCTTTGAAGGGTTTCACAAATACCCAGTCATACAGCGCATCAAATCCCCAGGCATAGAACCACCATGTGGAGAAGAAACGCCCTGGTGCGCTGTTCGCAGTGGCATTGACCACGCCACGTTTACCCAGATACAGCGCAGCCGCCAGCAAGATACCGACAACCGCCACCACACCAGAAACCATTTCCAGTGTCATTTTGCTACCCTGCCCCGTCGCGCTCTCTGGTAAAACGCCCGCCAGCGGTGGCACAATCAGTGCACCAACGAAAGTGGACAACACCAGCAATATTGACAAGGGTAAGGTGTGGGTGATGCCCTTGACGGGATGGGCGTGGGTATTTTCTTCACCGTGGAATACGATAAAGATCATGCGGAAGGTATACAGTGATGTCATCAATGCCCCAATCAGCCCCGCCAGCATCAGGTTTATATGACCATTTGCCAACGCGCCCCACAGGATTTCATCTTTACTGTAGAAACCTGCCGTCAGTAATGGCAGTGCCGACAATGCCGCCCCACCCACAAGGAAGCAGAGATAAACAAATGGGATACGCTTTCTCAACCCACCCATTTTGAAGATGTTTTGTTCATGATGGCAGGCCAGGATCACCGAGCCAGAAGCCAGGAACAGTAATGCCTTGAAGAACGCATGGGTCATGAGGTGAAAAATGGCGGCATCCCACGCCTGTACGCCCAATGCCAGAAACATATAACCAATTTGGCTCATGGTGGAGTAGGCCAGTACCCGTTTGATATCTGTCTGTACCAGCGCAGCGAAACCCGCCAATAGTAAGGTGATCGCCCCAATAATACCGACCAAGTGCAAAATATCCGGTGCCAGCAAGAACAAGGCATGGCTGCGGGCAATCAGATAAACACCCGCGGTCACCATCGTCGCCGCGTGGATCAGCGCTGAAACGGGGGTTGGGCCTGCCATCGCATCTGCCAGCCACGTTTGCAAGGGTAACTGAGCGGATTTACCTACCGCGCCTCCCAGGATCATCAAGGTTGCCCAGGTGATCGCGCTGGAGCCTGCGGCAAGATGTTGTGGTGCTAATATTGCCAATTCGCGGAAACTTAACGTACCAAGCTGGTCGTAAAGGATAAACATGCCAATGGCAAGGAATACGTCACCCACACGGGTCACAATGAAGGCTTTCATTGCCGCCGCACCATTGGCCGGGGTTTTGTAGTAGAAACCGATCAACAGGTAACTGCACAGACCTACCCCTTCCCAACCGAGGTACATTAACAGCATATTGTCTGCCAGTACCAACACCACCATGCTGGCGATAAATAGGTTGGTATAGGCGAAGAAACGGGAGTATCCCTCTTCACCGCGCATGTACCAGGATGCGTAGATATGGATCAGAAAACCAATGCCAGTCACAACACTGAGCATCGTTAGCGACAGGCCGTCCAGCACCAGATTAACGGGGATGCTGAAATTATCCACTGCCATCCAGTTCCACAACGTCTGGCTGTAAACCAGCCCCCCTGCCCCATCCTGGTTAAGAAAATCAAGGGCTACCGAGAAGGTGACCAATGCTGCCAACCCAACAGAACCCATCCCAATGGTGGCTGACACATTTTCAGACCAGCGGCCACGGGAAAATGCCAATAGCAAGAATCCCAACAGTGGCAACAGAATTGTTAAATAGAGTAAGTTCATCCGCGCATCTCACTGACTGTGTCAATATTCAGGTTCTGGCGACGACGGTGCAACTGTAATAACAGTGCCAAACCGATACTCGCCTCGGCGGCTGCCAAAGTAATGGCCAAAATAAACATCACCTGACCATCAGGCTGGAGCCAATAACTACCCGCAACGACGAATGCCAACGCTGAGGCATTGATCATGATTTCCAGCCCGATCAGCATGAATAACAGATTGCGGCGGATAATCAGGCAAGTGAAGCCCAATGTAAATAGAATAGCCGCCAAAATGAGTCCATGATGTAACGCTATCATTATTGCTGCTCCTCCGTACGATTGCTGATCACTTCCCCTTGCCGATTTTCACGGCCGATGTGGTAAGCCACGATCAATCCTGCCAGCAACAACAAAGATGCCAGCTCGACTGCCAATACATAAGGACCAAACAGGCTAATGCCCACTTCTTTGGCACTAATGACTTCACCACTAATTTCAGCAGATGACAGTGTACTGATGGCATAAACCAGCACAATCAACAGCACGATAGACAGGATCGACGGGCCAATCCAGGTGCGGGGTTGCAGCCACAGCCGCTCTTGCTCGACAACGGATTTTCCTAAATTCAGCATCATCACGACGAAGACGAACAACACCATAATGGCGCCCGCGTAAACGATGATCTCCAGTGCACCCGCAAAATAGGCGCCCATCGAAAAAAAGACGATGGAGAGTGCCAACAAGGAGGTAATCAGATACAACAGCGCATATATCGGGTTTGTATGGGTTATCACCCTAAGTGTTGCGAGAATAGCAACCAGCCCTGCGACATAAAACGTAAATTCCATGAATATCGCTCCTTACGGCAACAGGCTTTTAACGTCGATAGGTTTGGCTTCATTGTCAGCTTCACCTTTATCTTTGCCGTCAATTGCCATACCTGCCTTACGGTAAAAGTTATAGTCTGGATATTTACCTGGCCCTGAAATCAGCAGATCTTCTTTTTCGTACACCAGATCCTGACGCTTGAATTCACCCAGTTCAAAATCCGGCGTTAACTGAATAGCGGTCGTTGGACACGCTTCTTCACACAGGCCGCAGAAAATGCAACGTGAAAAGTTGATACGGAAAAATTCAGGATACCAGCGACCATCCTTATGTTCGGCTTTTTGCAGTGAGATACATCCCACTGGACATACTGCTGCACACAAGTTACACGCAACACAACGCTCTTCACCGTCAGGATCACGCGTCAGAACGATGCGCCCACGGTAACGGGGTGGCAGATAAACTGGCTCTTCCGGATACATTTTTGTTTCGCGTTTATGGAAGGCATGCAACCCTATCATCCAAATACTGCGTACCTGGGTGGCGAAACCGACCACTAACTCTTTCAATGTCATGGTTCAATCACCCCTTTATTAAGCGTTGTATAAAATAACGGCGGCAGTTGCCAGCATATTAAGTAACGTTAACGGCAGACAGATCTTCCAGCCAAACGACATCACCTGGTCATAACGCGGACGCGGTAATGAAGCACGGATCAAGATGAACATCATCATGAAAAATGCCGTCTTTAGCGCAAACCAGATGAACGGAGGCAAGAGAGGTCCATTCCAGCCACCAAAGAACAGTGTGACTATTAACGCGGATACCGTCACGATCGCGATATATTCCCCGACAAAAAATAGGCCGAATTTCATACCGGAATATTCAATGTGATAACCGTCAGCCAATTCTTGCTCTGCTTCTGGTTGGTCAAAGGGATGGCGGTGACATACCGCAACACCCGCAATGGCAAAAGTCAGGAAACCAAAAAATTGGGGAATGACATTCCATACATGTTGCTGTGAGTTGACGATATCCACCATGTTAAAGGAGCCGGCTTGCGCCACCACACCCATCATGGACATGCCAAGGAAAACTTCATAACTCAATGTCTGTGCTGAGGCACGCATCGCACCCAGCAAGGCATATTTGTTATTACTCGCCCACCCTGCAAACAGCACGGAATAAACCGCCAAACCCGCCAGCATCATGAAAAATAAGATGCCAATGTTCAGGTCTGCGACCATCCAGGTCGGGCTAACTGGCACGATGGCAAAGGCCAGCAGCATTGAGCTGAATGCAATAACCGGTGCCAGGGTAAAAATGACTCTGTCGGAAAAGCGGGGTACCCAGTCTTCCTTAAAGAACATTTTGATCATGTCTGCAACGAGCTGCAATGAACCGCCCCAACCGACACGGTTAGGCCCATAACGATTCTGGAACAGGCCAAGAATACGGCGCTCAAAGAAACTCATAAACGCCCCACAGACCACCACAACCAGTAGAATGACAATGGATTTTAGTACAGCAATCAGAATTTCAATGACTTCGGGAGTAAACCAGCTCATTATACGACCTCCCGTAAGTTATGGACTGATTTGCCGGACAGAACCGGGGGTATCCCCGGCATCCCCAGCGGCAAGCCGATTTGCCCTTGGGACAATTTGCCACTCAGACGCACGGTCAAACGCAATTGTTGTCCTTCACAATCAAATGCCATCACAGCACCTTCTTTCACCTTCAAATGCGCTGCATCTTGATGATTGATCATCACATACGGCTCAGGCATCCGCTCTTGTATTACCTGAGAACGTTGTGACAGTTCTTCACTGCCGAACAAATGGAAATAAGGCGCAACATGCCATTGATCTTTTTGCGCAGTGAATGCGGGCGGGATCGCGTCAAAATAGTTCAGCCCGCCATCAACCGTTTCTATCAAACGAACCCCTGGGTCACCGAAGCGCAGCTTGCCACCGACTTCAGCCTGGAATTTATTCCACGCTTGTGGTGAGTTCCAGCCCGGTGCCCATGCAAAGGGGATTTGCTGACGTGGCGCATAGGGGCTGTTGTTCCCTTCCATTGAGAAAGCAAAGGCGGTATCGATATCCTGTGGTTGGCGTTGCTCATGGACACTGACATCCGCCAGCATCGCGGTACGGCCGCTATAACGATGGGGAGAACGTGCCAATTTTTGGCCACGAATACGGAATGTTGCATCTGGGGCGGCAGCGACAATGCCCTTGAATTGCGGCATCGATTTGACACACGCGGCAATCACATGATCAAGCTGCGTCCAGTCGGTTTGGCACTGGGTATAGGTGGTATACAGGGAGTGCATCCAGCGCCAGCTTTCTAATACCACTATGGATTTGTCATAAAACGCGGGTTCGTAAACCTGGAAATAGCGCTGGGCACGACCTTCCTGATTCACCAACGTCCCATCACTTTCAGCAAAACTGGCGGCGGACAGAATCAAATGAGCCTTATCCATAATCGCGGTGCGTTGGTGATCCACGACGATCAGGTTTTTCAGGCTATCCAAGGCGCGATCAATCTTATCCGCCGGCGCATGGCGATAGAGATCATTTTCCACCACGATGGCGGTGTCTGAATTCCCTTTAGCGATACGTTGCAACGCGGCATCCAGTGGCTGCGCTTCCATCATCGCCAGCCCCAGGCTATTGGCGTAGGCAGCAACATAAGAAAGGCCAACATCCGAACCTTTATCTTTCAACGCCCAGGCGATATTGGCCGCAGCCTGAATCAAGGTGTCACTGCCTGGATTACTGCCACTGATAATCAATGGCTTTTTCGCTTCACGCAATGCCTGCGCAATGAGTTCTGCTTTCGCTTTCAGTTCATCCGGCAGGTCATTGACAGCAGGGGCGATACTGTTTAGGGCATGTGCCACAGCAAAACCGAAACGAGCCTGATTATCTATCGGGGCACGGTAGCTCCACGCTGCAATGTCATCCAGCCGGGTTTCATCAACACTGGTCAAGAAGAGAGGGTATTTGGCGTGTTGGCCGATATTCATCACAGCCGCAATTTGCCAGTCGGCCACTTTCTGGGCAGCCGCCATTTCACGCGCTTTTCCTTTCACTGCCTGACGCACAGATAATGCCATGCGGGCGGCCGTTTGGGTCAGGTCTTCCCCTAACACCAGCACAGCATCATAATCTTCAATTTCACGCAAGGATGGGGTATAGACGCCGCCTTGCTGGAGAATTTCCAACATCATATCAAGGCGATGTTGTTCTTCCGCTGAAATGCCACTGTAGAAGTTTTCCACCCCCACCAATTCACGCAAGGCAAAGTTACTTTCAATACTGGCACGCGGTGAACCGATGCCAATGGCATTTTTCGCCTGCCGCAAAATGTCGGCACCGCCTTGCATGACTTGCCCGGCATTCAGTGAAATCCACTGATCGCCACGCAATTGTTGTGGCTGGCGAGGACGGTCTTCACGGTTGACATAACCGTAACCGAAGCGCCCGCGGTCACACATAAAATAGCGGTTGACCGTGCCGTTATAACGGTTTTCTATCCGGCGCAATTCCCCATAACGTTCACCTGGACTGGTGTTACAGCCAATGCTGCACTGCTGGCAAATGCTTGGCGCAAACTGCATATCCCATTTACGGTTATAGCGTTCTGAGTGTGTTTTGTCGGTAAATACCCCGGTTGGACAAATTTCAACGAGGTTACCGGAAAATTCACTTTCCAATGTGCCACTTTCAGGGCGACCAAAATAGACGTTGTCATGCGCCCCATAAACGCCAAAGTCCGTTCCATCTGCATAATCTTTGTAGTAGCGAACACAACGGTAACAGGCGATACAACGGTTCATTTCATGGGCGATAAACGGTCCCAATTCCTGATTTTTGTGAGTCCGTTTGGTAAAACGGTATTTTCGGAATGAGTGCCCCGTCATAACTGTCATATCCTGCAAGTGACAGTTACCCCCTTCCTCACAAACTGGACAGTCATGGGGATGGTTGGTCATTAACCATTCCACCACACTGGATCGGAATTGTTTAGCTTCGTCATCATCAATGGAGATATACGTACCATCTGACGCCGGTGTCATACAAGACATCACCAGACGACCACGCGTATCTTCCGCGTTTTGATATTGCTTCACCGCACACTGGCGGCAAGCGCCAACGCTTCCCAGCGCTGGATGCCAGCAAAAATAAGGTATATCAAGCCCCAATGAGAGGCAGGCTTGTAACAGGTTATCAGCCCCGTTGACATCATATTCTTTGCCGTCTACATGTATCGTAGCCATAGTCAGCATGCTTCCCAATGGCCTGCCGTGGCAGGCGTTAATCAAAAATTTTGCCTTAGCGTTGTTTTTGCAAACAAGACTTTTGCAAACAAGCCGCTACCAACGCTGTTTGAGCAAGTTTGGTTGAATACCTGCAATCAGGTTGGTATTGCCATAATCTTTGGTGACAATTCCCGCTTCAAACTCTTCACGGAAATATTTGATGGCACTCTGCAAAGGCTCCACCGCACCCGGTGCATGAGCACAGAACGTTTTGCCTGGGCCAAGGAAACGGCAGAGTTGTTCTAACGTTTCAATATCACCTGGCTGGCCTTTGCCATTTTCAATAGCCCGGAGGATTTTGACACTCCACGGCAAGCCATCACGACACGGTGTACACCAGCCACAAGATTCACGGGCGAAGAATTCTTCAAGATTGCGGGTCAGGGAAACCATATTGATCTCATTATCTACCGCCATTGCCAGTGCGGTTCCCAAACGGCTACCCGCTTTGCCAATATGTTCAAAATCCATCGGCAGATCCAAATGGTCTGCGGTCAGGAAATCGGTGCCTGCCCCGCCGGGTTGCCATGCCTTGAATTTCAAGCCATCACGCATTCCTCCCGCGTAATCTTCAAGAATTTCACGGGCGGTGGTGCCAAAAGGTAATTCCCAAACACCTGGGTTTTTGACCCGGCCAGAAAAGCCCATCAATTTGGTGCCAGCATCTTGACTTTTGCCTGCACTTAAACCGATGTACCACGCTTGCCCATGTTCAAGAATGGCAGGAACGTTGCACAGTGTTTCAACGTTGTTGACGCACGTTGGTTTTCCCCATACGCCAGCCGTCGCAGGAAATGGGGGTTTTGAACGTGGGTTCGCCCGGCGCCCTTCAAGGGAGTTAATCAACGCGGTTTCTTCACCACAGATATAACGACCCGCGCCAGTATGAACAAACAGTTCAAAATCAAAACCACTGCCCAAAATATTCTTGCCAAGCAATCCAGCCGCTTTCGCTTCTTCTATCGCCTTGCGTAAATGGATAGCCGCCTCGACATATTCACCCCGTAGAAAGATGTAGCCACGGTAGGCTTTCAATGCAAAGGCACTGATTAACATGCCTTCCACCAACAGATGGGGCAATTGCTCCATCAGCAGGCGGTCTTTGTAAGTACCTGGCTCCATCTCATCCGCATTGCACAATAAATAGCGGATATTCATGCTTTCGTCTTTTGGCATCAGGCTCCATTTCAAGCCTGTTGAAAAGCCCGCCCCACCACGGCCTTTTAAGCCGGCATCTTTCACCAGTGCGGTAATTTCATCAGGAGCCATGCCCTTCAGTGCTTTTTCAGCTCCCTTATAACCATTTTGGCTTCGGTACTCATCCAGCCAGACAGGTTGTTGGTCATCGCGCAACCGCCATGTCAGGGGATGAGTTTCCGCTGTGCGGATAATGTCTTTCACTCCTGAATGCGTTGTCATGGATACTGCTCCAGTAATTTTTCAATTTCTTCGGGTTTCACGTAACTGTGAGTGTCCTCATCAATCATCATCGTTGGCCCCTTGTCACAGTTCCCCAGACAGCAGGTTGGCAACAGTGTGAAACGCCCATCTGCCGTGGTTTGCCCCGGACGAATGTCCAGATGCGACTCTATCGCTGCCTGAACGCCCTGAAAGCCCGTGATGTGACATACCACACTGTCACAGTAACGGATGATGTGGCGTCCCACCGGCTGCCGGTAGATTTGGCTGTAAAACGTCGCCACCCCTTCCACGTCACTGGCGGGAATACCCAATACCTCAGCAATGGCATAAATGGCGCCATCCGGCACCCAACCACGCTGCTTTTGCACAATTTTCAATGCTTCAATTGACGCAGCACGCGGATCTTCGTAGTGGTGTTTTTCCTGCTCAATGGCATTACGTTCGTCAGCACTCAATACAAACTCATCCGGTGTCTGAGCGTCCGTTACGTTAACCACATCAAGGCGTGCTTGCTTGTTTGCGTTAAATTCACTTTGCATCGTTAGCGATCCACATCAGACATAACAAAATCGATACTGCCCAGATAGACGATAAGGTCAGAAACCAGGCTACCGCGGATCACCGATGGAATTTGCTGTAAATGAGCAAAACTGGGTGTACGAATGCGGGTACGGTAACTCATGGTGTTACCATCACTGGTCAGGTAATAACTGTTGATCCCCTTAGTCGCCTCAATCATCTGGAATGATTCATTGGCCGGCATGACCGGTCCCCATGACACTTGCAGGAAGTGGTTAATCATGGTTTCGATGTGCTGTAAGGTCCGTTCTCTCGGTGGTGGCGTGGTCAGTGGATGATCAGCCTTAAATGGGCCTTCTGGCATATTTTTCAAACACTGTTCAAGGATGCGCATACTCTGGCGGATCTCTTCGACTTTCAGCATGACCCGATCATAGCAATCGCCGTTGTAGCCGATCGGGACTTCAAAATCGAAATTTTCATAGCCGGAATAAGGGCGCCATTTACGCACGTCAAAGCTAATGCCGGTTGCACGCAGCCCCGCGCCGGTAACCCCCCAGTCTAACGCTTGTTTAGCGTTGTAAGCCGCAACCCCTACGGAACGCCCTTTCAGGACACTGTTTTTCAGCGCGGCTTTGACATAGGAATTCAAACGTTTCGGCAGCCAGTTCAGCAATTCACGTAAAAGTTTGTCCCAACCGCGCGGCAGGTCATGGGCAACCCCGCCGATTCGGAACCACGCCGGATGCATACGGAATCCCGTAATCGCCTCGACGACGTCGTAAACTTTTTGTCGGTCAGTAAAGGCAAAGAAAACCGGGGTCATCGCACCAACGTCCTGGATGAAGGTACTGATATAAAGCAGATGGCTATTAATGCGGAACAGTTCGGACAACATGACACGAATGGTTTTCACCCGATCCGGCACGTCAATACCTGCCAGCTTTTCGACCGCCAGCACATAAGGCATTTCGTTAACGCATCCTCCCAAATATTCGATGCGATCGGTATAAGGGATATAGCTGTGCCATGACTGCCGTTCCCCCATCTTTTCGGCTCCGCGGTGGTGATAGCCGATATCGGGAACACAATCGACGATCTCTTCGCCATCAAGTTGCAAAATAATGCGGAATGCGCCGTGAGCAGAAGGGTGGTTTGGGCCGAGGTTAAGGAACATGAAGTCTTCATTATCAGTACTGCGCTTCATGCCCCACTCTTCGGGTTTGAAAGTCAGGGCTTCCATTTCCAGATCTTCTTTCTGCTTAGTCAATACGAAAGGATCAAATTCCGTGGCACGTGCAGAATATTCTTTGCGCAACGGATGACCTTCCCACGTTGGTGGCATCAAGATGCGGCGTAAGTTTGGATGGCCGTTAAATGTAATGCCAAACATTTCCCACGTTTCACGTTCATACCAATTGGCATTTGGGTAAATGGGTGTGATAGTGGGAATATTCAGGTCTTGTTCAGTGAGCGCAACTTTCAGCATGATGTCACGGTTACGCTCAATGGAAAGCAGGTGATAAAACACCGAAAAGTCAGCCGCGGGCAGGCCATCTCGGTGAGAGCGCTGACGCTCATCAACGCCATGCAAGTCAAACAGCATGACATAAGGTTTGGGTAATTTTTTCAGGAATGTGATTACTTCCAGTAACTGTTTCCGTTTGACCCAAACAACGGGCATACCGGTACGGGTCGGCTGAAAGTCAAAGGCATCCGAGCCAAATTGACGATTAAGCTCGCTGACAATAGGATCATCAAGATGATCTCGTGTTGCCCAAGCTGGCCGGGCGCTTTCTTGCGCTATCTGATCTGTCATCATTCTTCACCACAACGCTTGATCAGGGTTTTTGTGATCGCAACACATTGCTCTTGGTTACGCTATATGGCTAGAAGCCTTAAATTTCGTCTGGGGTACGCAGATTTTTCACTGCAATACGTTCACCGCGTTTTCGTTCTCTTTCTGATTGCATATTGGCACGGTAAACCCCCTGATCGCCAACCACCCATGACAGTGGGCGTCGTTCTTTGCCTATGGACTCCTGCAACAGCAGCAGTGCCTGCATATAGGCTTCTGGACGAGGAGGACAGCCAGGAATATAAACATCGACAGGGATAAATTTATCAACCCCTTGAACGACAGAGTAAATATCGTACATACCCCCGGAGTTTGCACAGGCGCCCATTGAAATGACCCATTTCGGTTCCAGCATTTGGTCGTACAGGCGCTGAATAACAGGCGCCATCTTGACGAAACAGGTGCCAGAGATGACCATGAAATCCGCCTGACGGGGGGATGCCCGTAATACTTCTGCACCAAAGCGTGCGACATCGTGAACCGCGGTAAACGACGTCACCATTTCCACGTAGCAGCAAGAAAGTCCGAAGTTATAGGGCCACAGGGAGTTTTTCCTCCCCCAATTCACCATATTATGCAGAGCATGTTCCAATTTCCCCATATAGACACTTCGGTGAACATGCTGTTCCAGGGGATCGCTAACAGTTTCCTGTTTTTGCAGGGGATAACGGTCATTCTCACCGTTCGGATCTATGCGGGTGAGCGTATAATCCATCTTTATGCCTCGCTATTACTGCATGTGACTGTTGTTGGTATGATTGCCAGTGTTGACATCCGTCGTGTTTGTATAAGTATCAGCACTCGGTTTACTGACCTGACGTTTTGAACGCACAGGGGTCCAATCCAACGCCCCAATGCGCGCCAGATAAACCAAACCGGCCAATAACACCAGAATGAAAATGCTCGCTTCGGCAAAGCCTAGCCAACCGCTCTCTTTGATTGAGACGGCCCATGCATACAAGTAAAGGACTTCAATGTCGAAGATGACAAAGAACATGGCAACCAGATAAAACTTCGCCGACAGACGCAAGCGGGCGCTGCCGACAGAATCGATACCTGATTCATAAGGTACGTGTTTTGCTCTGGCTTTTGCCCTGCCCCCCATGAAGTACCCACCCAGTAGCATGAGCACACACAAACCAAGAGCACCTATTAGAAAAATCGCAAAAGCCCAGTGATGGGCCAGAATTCCAGTGGATGTAGACATACTCGTTGCTTACTCATCAAAAGTTGGTGTCAAGGTGTCTGCTCTTTTGGCTGGCAGTGTTGCACCACATCGATTCATAGGAAGGGATAACAACCAAATCTGAAACAACGCTAATCAATATATCCTATAGCTTGAATCGTCTTGGTTTTTATTCCTCTCAACAAAATTTGCCATAACGGCAAAAACACTCACATATTTATTCACAAACAACAAACCATTAATTAACGGCTTGTACTAATGTATCGCTAAAACGTGTCAGTCGTACAAAAAAACGTCTTCCCGATATCACTAGTCTAACCGATAATTCGACTTTACTACATCATTATCGCAGGAAAAACCTGTCTTTCCACTGCGTTATCTGAGGTATTTTTATGATCAAGTGCACAATTTCATTGAAAAACATTCAACACTTGAACGCAATTCATTCAACTATAGATAAATTGTTTCGAAAAGAAACGATTGAAGTACAACAAGCGCACTATTTCTGAAAATAGGTTTATTTTAGCAAGTTAAAAAATGAAACTTGTTAACAAATCAACATTCTTTTAACCAAAATTCGAAAGATATAGAAAAATTAGTAGGGTATATTTCTTATTAGAAATATCAGAAATAGAAATGAAAATGGAAAGCGAGGAGGAGGATTATTAATAAGTAATTAGCAACAGGCTAATATCTCCACAAATAGAATGGAAATATTAGCCTATAAACACATAATACTTATTCGTCTATATTTTCAACGGAATTTTCATCAACTGTTTCAGTCGATTTGATAGGTTCAATCGTGTCGATGGATTCATCCGTTTCGTTGGATTCATCGGATTCAACCGTTGTTACGGTATAAGGTGTTTTTTTATTTTCTATTGCATCAAAAACAGTCAGAACGGATTCGTTCTGTTCGTTATTGTTACGGTATAAGAAGAATTGAATTTCCGGCAGGCGTGGTAATCCTTCTATTTCACCTAGAATTCTCAGGTCTGCATTTTGCATTTCCAGAGGGCGGGCGGTAATACCGACTTCTGCATTCACAGCCGCACGAACAGCAGATAAGGAAGCAGCTTCATAAGCGATACGCCATGAAATGCCCGCCATATCCAGCGTTTCCAGAGCGATCTGGCGGAAAGGGTTAGTCTCATCCATCACAACCAACGGTACAGGCTCGTTCATCTGTAATTGGAAATCTGGTGCACAGTGCCATAGGACAGGCGAAGAGCGTAAGATCGTTTTAGGATGGTGGTTGATTTTTGCTGTGGTTAAAGCCAAATCAATCTCATGGTTATCCAACATGCTTTCGATAAACTGCGCACGCTTAATGCGTACATCAACAGCCACACGTGGATAGACAGAGGCAATACGGTTTAGTAAGAAAGGAAGCAGTGTATCAACAGCATCATCTGATACACCTATTCTCAATTCACCGTCTGCATCATTGTAGGTTAATGATGCTGTTGCATCGTCATTGGCACGAAGAATTTGACGTGCGTAACCAAGAAGTTGAAGCCCATGCTCGGTCAGAAGTTTATTGCGGCCGTGGCGAGCAAACAACTCTCTTCCCACGAGGTGTTCTAACCGCTGCATTTGCTGACTCACAGCTGACTGCGTTCTAGAAACAGCTGCTGCTGCTGCTGCAAAAGTATTTAAGTCAGCAACGGCAACAAAAGTTCTTAGCAGATCGAGATCGAGGTTTATTATCTGACGATTTGCATTTATCATTGTTTATTCATCACTTTTTTTTGATTTTAATTACTAACTAACCTGGTGTTTTTACTTCAGCAGTATCAAATAAAATAATACCGATTGTGACATTACTCTACTCTATTAAATAGGGCAAAGGATTACTGCATTTTTTTTTACTATTTAGATCATCATGGGGTTTTATTTTCTCCTTCTCTTAACAAAATTTATGCAATCCCAAAATAAATGAAAGTTAAAACTCTATTTACATCACATAATCACTAATTTCCAGTACAAATACCCTTTTTCTGACTTGCTTCAAAGAATAACGTAATCTGAATTAGGAACACTTAACATCACCGGATAATATTAGTATTTTTAATGGATTAACATCCCCATTGAATAGACCTGAAAATGTCATGGGTAAAAATCCAAAAATTTGTCTAAGTATCATATGATAAAAACCTAAATTAACTTTAGGCCAGTAAAGATAAATTATAAGAATACATTATACAAATCTTCTTACTTTTATTGACAATTTCAAGTATCCGTAAACGAACGATTAAAAAACGTCATAAAAATGTCACCTCTGGCCTCCCCTGTCAACTAAAAACCAGCCATTATGCAAAATTTAAATCCAACCTAACAAATAAATTAGAAATAAATCACCAGAAAAAGACCAAAATTTAGAGAGCAAACTTATTCATTTATTCTTTAAACAACCATTTTAACCAAAGATATCAAAGCACCTTCAAAACACAGACCGAGAAGAGTACATTGGTCACTACACTTTTTATGCCGGGTAGTTACATTTTCGCCGAGAGGTCAAGGCACCCTATGTTTTCCATTAATAAATCCAGTAAATTAGATAATGTCTGCTATGACATCCGAGGAAATACCCTCAAAGAAGCTAAACGACTTGAAGAAGAAGGTAATAAGGTACTGAAATTAAATATCGGTAATCCGGCGCCATTTGGATTTGAAGCGCCTGATGAAATTTTAGTCGATGTTATCCGTAATCTATCAACTGCCCAGGGGTATTCTGATTCAAAAGGACTGTATTCCGCACGTAAGGCAATCGTGCAGCATTATCAAGCCAGAAATATGCTGGATGTTACCGTTGAAGATATCTTTATCGGTAATGGCGTTTCTGAACTGATCGTTCAATCCATGCAAGCCCTGCTGAATACCGGCGATGAAATGTTGGTTCCTGCGCCTGACTACCCCCTTTGGACGGCGGCAGTGTCACTCTCCAGCGGTAATGCCGTCCACTATCTGTGTGATGAACAGCAAGGCTGGTTTCCTGATTTAGATGATATCCGCCGTAAAATTACCCCGCGTACCCGTGGTATCGTGATTATTAACCCGAATAACCCAACCGGGGCGGTATATAGCAAAGAATTGCTGCTGGAAATCGTAGAAATCGCTCGCCAGCATAATCTGATTATTTTTGCTGACGAAATTTACGACAAGATCCTGTACGATGATGCCCAACACCACTCCATCGCAGCATTAGCGCCGGATCTCTTTACTGTGACGTTTAATGGCCTGTCCAAAACCTATCGCGTTGCCGGTTTCCGTCAAGGCTGGATGGTACTAAACGGCCCTAAAAAACAGGCCAAAGATTATATTGAAGGGTTAGAAATGCTGGCATCAATGCGCCTTTGTGCCAATGTGCCGATGCAGCATGCGATCCAGACCGCGTTAGGTGGCTATCAAAGCATTAGTGAATTTATTTTTCCGGGCGGAAGACTCTATGAACAACGCAACCGCGCATGGGAGTTGATTAACCAGATCCCCGGAATTTCCTGTGTGAAACCTATGGGTGCTCTCTATATGTTCCCGAAAATAGACAGCAAACGTTTCAATATTTATGATGACCAAAAAATGGTACTCGATCTCTTATTACAGGAAAAAGTTTTATTGGTTCAAGGGACGGCATTTAACTGGCCAAACCCTGACCATTTCCGCATTGTAACACTGCCGCATGTCACTGACTTGCAAATGGCTATTGAAAAATTTGCCCGTTTTATCGGTCACTATCGCCAATAACCATCCTATTTTTCATTTAAAGTTCCCTCCGGTAAATAAATAAGATCCTAAAATTGTCGGTTACTTCCTTACTCTTCGCGCAGCGAGGAGTAAGGAAACCGTATACTTTGGGTGTATCGCTATTATGAAAACCCATTTTATTAACACATTAATAGGGCGGGCCATTTCTGAGATAAATACTTATTTCTTACTCACCGCTATTTTTCACGTTATATACCAATCCAACTTCAAGTTGCAGTTTGCAAACCAATGGAAGTGCTTATATCTCCCCGCTGCGCGGGGAGATATAAAACGCATCTTGAAAGGCGACTGGTATAGGTTAAAAGATGGCGGGAATATATTGGAGAAAATTGACACTTAATAGGTTTACTTCCCCCCCTGCTCCGCTCACAATTAATCCTAATTATTCCGCTACACGTTATTCAGCCACTAGAGGAAATTATGAGTCATTTTTTCGCCCAATTATCCCGCCTAAAATTAATTAACCGTTGGCCCCTTATGCGAAATGTGCGTACAGAAAATGTATCAGAGCACAGTTTGCAGGTTGCTTTTGTCGCACATGCTTTGGCAATCATCAAAAACCGTAAATTCAACGGCAATGTTAATCCCGAACGGATCGCCCTGTTGGCCATGTACCATGATGCCAGCGAAGTTATTACCGGCGATTTGCCAACCCCGATTAAGTATTACAATCCCCAAATTTCCCATGAATATAAGAAGATAGAAAAAATAGCCCAGCAAAAATTATTAGATATGTTGCCAACTGAATTACAGGATGATTTTCGCCCTATCCTGGATGAGCATCACCATAATGAAGAAGAAACCCATATTATCAAGCAAGCTGATGCATTATGTGCTTACTTGAAATGTCTGGAAGAACTTTCAGCAGGCAACACTGAATTCAATCAAGCCAAAAAACGCTTAGATAAAACACTGACAGAACGTCGCAGCGAGGAAATGGACTATTTTATAGCGGTATTTGTGCCCAGTTTCAGTCTTTCCCTTGATGAAATCAGCCTATAGATAACACGCGCTACAGGGACAACGGTTTGACGAAGATCGTTGACGACAGATAGCTGACCACCATCATTTTGTTGTAATTATTAATATTTATTATTGAAATCATATAGAAATGTTAAACCATGTTTATAATGCAGCTCCATGCCATGCGGAGCTGCGCGATAGAAACATTAGAATGGAAAAAGTATCGGGATAATTGCCACGCTAATCCCCATCACAATTAACGTAAAAGGTACACCCAGTTTCAGGAAATCGGCAAATCGATATCCACCTGGTCCCAGCACCAATGTATTAACAGGCGATGATACCGGTGTCATAAAGGCTGCCGAGGCCGCCAGGCCAATGATCATCGCAAAGGGTAAAGGGGAAACGGCCATCTCATTCGCCGCCGCAATCGCAATCGGCGCCATCAGCACAGCCGTCGCTGTATTAGAAATAAACAACCCGATCATGGCACAAAGCACAAACAGGCACATCAACATCACCCGTGGCCCCATATCGCCTGCGACATCCATCAGGCCATGAACAATGAGATCAATTCCCCCCGTTTTCTGTAATGCCAGTGCAAAAGGCATCATACCGACAATCAAAATAAGGCTCGGCCAGTGAATGGCGCGATAAGCACTTTCCATATCGATACAGCGGAATTTTCCCATGAGCAGGCAGGCAATTAATGCAGCAATAAAATTGGGAATTTCATTGGTCATCATCATGGCAACCATCAGGGTCAGGCAGAATAGGGCATGAGGTGCCTGTGAGGTCGCGGGCGCCGCACTTTCCACTTCCAGGGGCAGATTCAGCACAATAAAATCAGGGGTTTTGGTTTTTAACGCGCGGATCAATTTCCAATCGCCAATCAACAGCAAGGTATCACCAAGTAACAAAGGCTCATCGACTAATTTCCCTTCTAACGCTTTTCCCCCGCGACGAATTCCCACCACATTAAGACCATAACGGGTACGAAATTTCATAGCACGCAATGATTGCCCCAAGAGTTCGGATTCAGGGATCACGGAAACCTCAGCCATACCAACATGACGGGAGTGCTCAGAAAAATATTCCCCCCGCAATACCCTCGGTTCTAGCTGTTGCTCACGGCAAAATTCCCGCAAATCAACATCACTATCCGACAGATCCACCAACAAGACATCCTGCCCTTGCAATTCGATATCCCCCGTGGCAGCCACCATCACGCGACGGAACTTACGCCAACGTTCGATACCAATGACATTGGCACCATAACGGGCACGCAGTCCCGATTCATCCAACGTGTGTCCAACCAAGGGAGAATTCTGGCGGAGAGTAAAACGACGAGCACGGCCAGACAATTTATAGTCACGGATCAAATCACGAAATGTCCGCTGATAACGTTCGTCCGCCGCCTGATGGTTTATTCCCCCCAGCCAACGACGGGCAACTAACATGTAAGCCACGCCAGCCATCAACACCAATATGCCAATTGGCGTAATAGAGAAGAAATCAAACCCTCGCAGGCCCTCGCGCACCAACTCACTATTGACAACCATATTGGGTGGGGTTGCCACCAGGGTCATCATGCCACTGATCAAACCAGCAAATCCTAATGGCATCATTAATCGCCCTGGCGAAGTTTTCATTCTGGCCGCCACACTCAGGACAACGGGAATAAATATCGCCACAACCCCCGTTGAACTCATGAACGCACCTAATCCAGCCACCGATAACATTAACCAAACCAACATCTTGGTTTCACTGTTACCCGCAACACGAACCAACCAATCTCCCATTTGATAGGCAACCCCAGTCCTCACCAGCCCTTCGCCAATGACAAATAAGGCTGCAATCAACAACACATTGGGATCACTAAAACCGACAGTGGCCTCACTTAACGTCAGTGTGCCACTCAAGACAAATGCGATGATCACCAATAAAGCCACGACGTCCATCCTGACTTTATTGGTGGTAAAAAGCACAATGGCTATTAATAGCAGGGTTAATACCCACAACAGTTCGCTGCTCAATCTGGCCTCTATCAACGATACCTTTCAAATATGATCTCTCTACACCTCCAATCTGCCGATGGGCAGATTGGATACATATCAAAAACCTACAGGTACAAACGTTAACAAGATAAGTAAACCCTTTTTCTCAGGGAAAATACCTCGTTCTGATCAAGGAACCTTCTGATTTATGGCGGATATCCCCCATCTGTCAAGTTGCTACTTTGCTGCGAGAAGCGAAATTTATTGGCTATAAATCGATACATAACCGCCAGATTTGACAATTTCAATCTCTTCCAGGTTATTAATCGTCAAATGAACTTCATCACGGCGCGGAATATCTGGCGAATCGTGGACAACGACAACCTGACAGCCGGCATCCAGCCCGGCATGGATACCCGCCGGAGCATCTTCAAACACCACGCAATCTTCTGGCAAAAGTCCCAGTTTTTTAGCCCCCAGCAGATAAGGTTCCGGGTTGGGTTTTCCATGTGTGACAGACTCTGCCGTCACCCAATGCGCTGGCGCCGGTATTTCTGCCACCTTATGGCGTGCAGAGGCAAGCGGAACGGTTCCCGATGTCACAATTGCCCACGGAATATCCAGCGCATTCAGTTTATCAATCAGGGCGATGGCACCCGGCAAAGCGGTAATGCCTTGCGTATCTTCTGTTTCAATTTTTTCAATCCATTTAAACGTGCTGAGGATCTCTTCTTCGCTCGCGTCTGGCATAAAATGCCGCAGTGACAATATCGCCGGCGTGCCATGAACATAGTTCAACACTTCATCCCTATCGATACCCATCTTATCAGCGAACTGAATCCACGCTCGCTCAACCACGGGCAATGAATCAATCAGAGTACCGTCCAAATCGAATAAAAAACCTCTGCATCTCAGAACCAAACCCGACTCCTTCAAACGCCACTATGCGTTAATCATCATGTATTAATAATAAGCTCAATCTTAACAGCGCTCAGCAGTATTGCCGAGGGCAAGAATGAGATTAAATATCATCAAGAAAAGAGTTGTCCAATTGCTTAAAAGCCCGCTTAAGCAATTCAGCCAGTGAGAAATAAGTCGGGGCACTTTCCACCGGCGCCATCGCAATGCCGGCCTGAGAAAATTTCTCCCGAATTTCATAAAACCAGTTCAGCAATCTCTCCGGCAACGGGGTTGCCGCACGTTTTCCCAGCCACCATAATCCCTGTAACGGCAAACTACAGGCAAACAGTGCCGTTGCCACCGAAGGTCCCAATTGCCCGCCAAGCGCGATTTGCCACGTCAACGTAAAAATGGCCAATGGCGGCATAAACCGAATCCCAAAGCGAGTCGCCTTAATTACACGATTTTCAGGAAAAACAGGGGCAAGCTGTTTCTCTAGCGGCCAGGTTTTTAAATATTGCTGTCCTAGCTGCATGCGTTTGAACCAACCCTGGCTAACAGGCGGTGTCGTGTTCATCATGACCTCAATCAATTAAAGGTATAGTTTTTAAAAAAACCCTACAAAAGATAAAATCTTTTTCGTAGTATTAATACTATTAAGTATATTTTGTCTTTATTGCTAGCAAACGGTATCCTACACAGACTTTTATGTTGTTGCAGTAGCAAAACAGGAATTTTGCCCTTTTTCGCAACAATTGGGTTCGGTTTGTTAATAAATTATTTTATTTTTTAACATTGTTCTTATTTAAGATTAGATCACAACAAGATAATAGGTATTTCCATGTCAAGTAAGCTGGTACTGGTTCTTAATTGCGGTAGCTCCTCCCTGAAATTCGCTATCATCGATCCTGCCAATGGTGAAGAATATCTTTCTGGTTTAGCTGAGTGCTTTGGCCTGCCAGAAGCCCGTATTAAATGGAAAATGGATGGCGCGAAAAATGAAGCTGCTTTAGGTGCCGGCGCAGCACACAGCGAAGCCCTGAATTTCATTGTTAATACTATCTTGGCTGAAAAGCCAGAGCTTTCTGCACAAATTTCAGCCATCGGACACCGTATTGTTCATGGTGGTGAGAAGTTTACTTCTTCCATGGTTATCACCGATGAAGTTATCGCAGGCATTGAAGCGGCGATTCCATTTGCCCCACTGCACAACCCTGCTCACCTGATCGGTATTGCGGAAGCGAAAAAAGCCTTCCCTCATCTACTTGAGAAAAACATTGCCGTATTTGATACCGCCTTCCACCAGACTATGCCGGAAGAAGCCTACCTGTACGCACTGCCTTACAACCTGTACAAAGAGCATGGCATCCGTCGTTACGGTGCACATGGCACCAGCCATTTCTACGTTTCCCGTGAAGCCGCTAAATTGTTGAACAAACCGGTTGAAGAACTGAATGTCATTACTTGTCATTTGGGTAACGGGGGTTCGGTTTCTGCCATCGTCAACGGCCAATGTGTTGACACTTCCATGGGTCTGACGCCACTGGAAGGTCTGGTGATGGGAACGCGCAGTGGTGATATCGATCCCGCTATCGTATTCCACCTGCACGACGCAATGGGTATGAGCATCGCTCAGATCAACACCCTGCTGACGAAAGAGTCTGGCTTCCTGGGTCTGACCGAAGTGACCAGCGACTGCCGTTACGTAGAAGATAACTACGAAACCAAAGCGGATGCTAAGCGTGCAATGGATGTTTACTGCCACCGTCTGGCTAAATACATCGGCGCATACAGCGCATTGATGGAAGGCCGTCTGGACGCAATTATTTTCACTGGCGGTATCGGCGAGAACTCTGCGCTGGTTCGTGAACTGACTATGAAAAAAGTGGCTCTGCTGGGCTTCGAATATGACCACGAGCGTAACCTTGCCGCTCGCTTCGGCAAATCTGGCGTTATCACTACCGATAACAGCCGTCCTGCCCTGGTTATCCCAACCAATGAAGAATTGGTTATTGCTCAGGATTCAGCACGTCTGACCGCATAAGCAGCACGATTTTAGAACCGCCAGCCATACTGGCGGTTCTCTATTCATGAATGCGATTTTCATCAACACCGTATCCATGAATAGATTGATTAATATTTCCTTAATAAATATTGCGTTGGCTCATGGTTTGTGTTTTGTCTATTCATATAGCATCGAATATCTCTCACTGAGTCACCTATATTGACTGACGAGCAACCGTTAAAGAGGTTTCCGTGTCCCGTACAATTATGTTGATCCCTACTGGCACTAGCGTTGGTTTAACCAGTGTCAGCCTGGGTGTTATTCGCTCCATGGAGCAAAAAGGCGTTCGCCTGAGCGTTTTCAAACCTATCGCACAACCCCGTCACACGGGTTCTCAGGATCAAACCACTGCCATTATTCGTTCACATTCCAGTATCCATACTGCTGAACCTCTGGAAATGGCCTATGTGGAATCACTGCTGACCACGAACAAAAAAGATGTGTTGATGGAAGAGATCGTGGCGCGTTACCACGAAAATGCCAAAGATGCAGAAGTGGTTCTGATCGAAGGTCTGGTTCCGACCCGCAAACATCCGTTTGCCCAATCCCTGAACTATGAAATCGCCAAGACACTGAACGCTGAAATCGTGTTCGTGACTGCTCAGGGAACCAACACCCCAGAGCAACTGAAAGAGAGCATTGCACTGACCCGTGCTGAATACGGCGGCAGCAAAAACCAAAACATTATCGGTGTTATCGTCAACAAACTGAACGCCCCTGTTGATGACCAAGGCCGTACTCGCCCGGATTTGTCTGAGATCTTTGACGAAGCAACCAAAGCGACGATTACCAACATCGATCCAAAAACGATCTTCAAAAACAGCCCACTGCCTATTCTCGGTTGCATTCCGTGGAGTTTTGACCTGATCGCTACCCGTGCGATTGATATGGCTAAGCACCTGAAAGCTGACGTTATCAATGAAGGCGCGATCGGAAGCCGTCGCATCAAATCGGTGACGTTCTGTGCCCGCAGCATTCCTAATATGCTGGAGTATTTCCGTCCCGGCTCCCTGCTGGTGACTTCGGCTGATCGTCCTGACGTCCTGATCACCGCCTGTCTGGCGGCCATGAACGGGATTGAAATTGGTGCCGTATTACTGACCGGTGGCTATTCTATTGATGATTCTATCCGTGAACTGTGCGAACGTGCATTTAGCACCGGCCTGCCTGTTTTCACGGTGAAGACCAATACATGGCAGACTTCCCTGAACCTGCAAAGTTTCAGCCTGGAAGTGCCAGCCGATGACCATGAGCGCATTGAAAAGCTCCAGAACTACGTTGCACAACATATCAGCAGCGAATGGATCGATTCTCTGGCGGCCACATCAGAGCGCCCAAATCTCCTGTCCCCGCCGGCATTCCGCTATCAGTTGACCGAACTGGCACGCCAGGCTGGCAAGCGTATCGTGCTGCCAGAAGGCGACGAACCACGTACCGTCAAAGCAGCGGCGATCTGTGCTGAGCGTGGCATTGCAGAATGTATCCTGTTGGGCGATCCAGAAGAAATCCGTCGTGTCGCGGCAGCTCAAGGCGTTGAACTGGGCGCAGGGATTGAGATTGTTAACCCTGCGTCAGTGCGTGAACGCTATGTGCCACGTCTGGTTGAACTGCGCAAGAGCAAAGGCATGACCGAAGTCGTTGCCCGCGAACAACTGGAAGACAACGTTGTACTGGGCACCCTGATGCTGGAGCAAAGCGAAGTTGACGGCCTGGTTTCCGGTGCGGTTCACACCACGGCGAACACAATCCGTCCGCCATTGCAGTTAATTAAAACGGCACCAAATAGCTCCCTGGTTTCTTCTGTCTTCTTTATGTTGCTGCCAGAGCAAGTACTGGTTTACGGTGACTGTGCGATCAACCCAGATCCAACCGCAGAACAACTGTCTGAAATTGCGATCCAATCTGCGGATTCAGCAAAAGCGTTCGGTATTGAACCTCGCGTTGCGATGATCTCTTACTCCACCGGTAACTCGGGTGCCGGCAGCGATGTTGAAAAAGTGCGTGAAGCAACCCGTTTGGCACAAGAAAAACGCCCAGACCTGATCATCGACGGCCCATTGCAGTACGACGCGGCTATCATGGCAGATGTGGCGAAATCCAAGGCGCCAAACTCACCGGTTGCAGGCCAGGCAACCGTGTTCATCTTCCCGGATCTGAACACCGGTAACACCACTTACAAAGCGGTACAGCGTTCAGCGGATCTGGTTTCCATCGGGCCAATGCTGCAAGGTATGCGCAAGCCAGTTAACGACCTGTCCCGTGGCGCATTGGTCGATGATATCGTTTATACCGTTGCACTGACTGCAATTCAGGCAACCCAGCAAGAAAACGCCTAATTTTCTCGCTGCATAAACATGAAATAGCCCTACGTTGTTAGCGTGGGGCTATTTTTTATGGTTCAGGGAGCCAGAAACTTCCTGTTTATACACAATTGGCCTTAAAATAATATCCCTTTTCCCAAAACCCCCATTTATCACTTTTGCCGGGTTCTAATAGCATGTAACCTCTTTGATACCCAAACCCATATTGAAGGTAAACCCCCCTCGCAGCAGACGCTGGTATTAGTTTGACGTTCCCATTTTTACCCAGTGTGTTTGATTTATTTACCGCATATTCCATGAGAAAAATTCCACAATTTCTAATACCTATGTGAGTAGCGAATTCTATAATAGAGGGAGGTTCTGTGGCTTTTTCCTTGTTATTAGAAAATATTAATATCCCAATGGGGACTTCTTGAAAAAACATAACAAAGGAATAATGCGCTATTGAAGCTGAGACACCCTCAAATTTACTTTCTAAGATAGAAGAGATTTGAGTCAGTATCCCATAGGTAGCCTTATATCTTGAATTCCACTGTACCTGCTCCCGACTTAATTGACCGCCCTGATTAGCGCCGATGAGCCAATCACCATTAATCATGTTCGTTCTTATTCGATTAGCAATACATAAAGCATCCTGAAGTCCAACTTCTCTGATAGTGATATGACTTTTAACATTAAATAACCTGGCAGCCCTATTTGTTAGATGTGTTTCACTACGCGTCAATGGCCCGGTTCTATCTGGGTTCAAAATGCTAAAAAATTTTGATTTAAGTATCATGATGTGCCCCAACTAATCCCGCCAATTTCCGTTGGCATCCAAAACTTAATTTACCATTTCATCCTGCATACGCTGCTGTTTGCGATTTTTCCGCATACGCCACGAAATTTCTAATATCACAAACCACACTGGCGTACCGTAGAGCGCAACACGGGTATCATAATCAAACACCATGATCACCACCGTAAAGGCAAAAAATATCAAAGTACACCATGTCATGGGAATGCCCATGGGCATTTTATAGAGAGACTTTTTATGCAGATCAGGACGTTTCTTACGATAAGCCAGGTAAGCAAGTAGTATCATACACCAGCTATAAATCACCATGATGGCTGCCACGGTCGTCACAATCGTAAATAATTTGATGACATTGGGGATAATAAATAGCAGGAATACACCACTTGCCATACAAAGGACTGAAAATACCAAGCTAAAAATGGGAACAGCACTGCTGATTGAGAGTTGACCAAACTTGTGGTGCGCCAGCTTTTCTGTGGACAAACCATAAAGCATTCGGGCACACGCATATAACCCACTGTTTGCCGAGGACATCGCCGAAGTCAGGGCAACAAAATTAATCACCGCCGCCGCTGCCGGTAATCCGGCTAATGCAAACAACGTCACAAAGGGGCTGGCTTCCGGTGAAATCTGTGGCCATGAAGTCACCGCGATGATACACATCATGGAGAGGACGTAAAAGATAATGACCCTGATCGGAATACTGTTAATCGCTTTCGGTAAGATTTTCTCTGGCTCTTTGGTTTCCGCCGTCACTGTGCCAACCAATTCAATGCCCGTAAAAGAGAAGATAGCGATTTGAAAACCCGCCAAAAATCCAAATACCCCATTGGGCAGGAATACGTCAGGCTCTGTCAAATGACTTATCGAAGCTGTCACGCCATTGGGCGAAGTCCAGCCGACAAAAACCATACCAACCCCCACCATAATCAAAGCCACTATCGCTACCACTTTAATCATGGCAAACCAGAATTCCGTTTCACCAAACAGCCGTACCGAGAAGAAATTACACCAGCACATCAATCCCAAAACAAACAGTGCCGTTAACCAAAGCCAACTTTCTGGAAACCAATACTGAATATAGCCACCACATACCACGACATCTGCGATACAACTGACGATCCAACTCATCCAATAAGTCCAGCCCAGAAAATAGCTGGCCTTATCCCCCAGATAATCCGCGACAAAATCCGCAAACGTCCTGTAATCCAATTTGGTGAGCAACAGTTCCCCCATTGCCCTCATCACCATAAAAGCAAAAAAACCAATCAAAAGATAAGTCAGGATAATTGAAGTCCCAGATACCGCGATGGTTTTCCCTGTTCCCATAAACAATCCCGTACCAATAGCACCACCAATGGCGATCAACTGAATATGGCGCTTGCCTAGTCCACGGTGAAGTTTCTGCTCACCGGCAGATTGTTCCACAGGCGTCTTTAATGATCTCGTCATCAATAACCTCTACGGTTTGCTGTTTTATGAATTGATTAGGTTAATTTCTCTAACAACAATCCTGCCCGTAGCCCAACAGCAACATGAGCATTAGGAAACAAGATAAAGTTTGCCGGCGATCTAATCTTCCAGGATTGATGTTGCTGGCGGGCGATCTCAAAACCTTCTGATAATTCAGTGAAGTTTTTCGTATCTTCTGGAAGATTGAGCTGGAAACTGTCATGTTGTTTGATAATGGCATCAACCACACGATAATGTTTCAGCGCCGGTTTGGTTCGTTTTCGGGAAGGATCACCCGCGATTAAATCCTGCAAGGCCGTGGTCATGTTGCTAAACTTTGCCAAATCGTTTTGTCCAAAAGGCAGTGCCTTGCCGATTTCCAGCGTGCAACTATCCACATTGAAATGTTCACTGGTAAAGTGACTGAATGTTCCCCCTGCCGTGTTATGAAATACCAGGGCATCGAGCTCGCTATCTTCCAACCATTGTAAAAAATCCGCCGCATATTCACGTGCCTGATAGGGCAACAGGGCAAACTGCTCATGGCAGGAACCTCGGATGGCGGTATGCAGATCAAGGTGCCTGCGTTTTGTTGAAGCCATCACCGCAGGATCATTAAAAAATTGCTGGATAACTGACTCCAGCTCCATCGCACGGCTCGATTCATTCCCCAAAGAAAAATGTTGATAACGCCCGCCAAACAAGCGGTTGAGATCATGATCAAGATATCGCCGCCCTTCCCGTATGGCGGGTAAGTTGCCAAATACCAACAGAAGGTGAGATTGCAATGGCAACTTGCCCTGCGCCAGTTGTGACAATAACTGGATAAGGATTTCAACAGGTGCCGTCTCATTGCCATGAATGCCGGCAGAAATAATCAATGCATCGGCCGGTTTTTCTTGTGGTTCGCTCTGCGGTAATAACTGCAATACCCCTTCCGCTAACCATGATGATTTGATCGTTGGCGGAAAATACAACTTATTGTCGATTTTGTTTTCACGCAATAAAGTCAGTAAATCCATTACGTCTCCTGATTAATTCTGGAACTCATAAATTGAACCCAAATTAAGGATCTGCGTCAGTTCATCAAGGGCAGAATAGACTTCCCTTAATAGTTGTGGATCAGTGAGATCGGACGCATACAGGGAATCCCGATAATGACGATCAACCCATACCGTCAGGCGTTGATACAGTTCTGGTGTCATCAGAGTCGCTGGATTTACGGCCGCTAACTCTTGTTCATTTAACACCACCCTGAGTCGCAAACAGGCTGGCCCGCCGCCATTACGCATACTCTCGCGCAAGTCAAAAAAGTGGAGCTTATTGATGGGGGTATTTCCTTTCGCAACCAACGCTTGCAAATAGGCGGATACTTTGTGATGTTGACGGCATTCTTCCGGTAAAATCAGCATCATGTTGCCATCCGGCTGGCTCAACAACTGGCTGTTAAACAGATAAGATTCAACGGCATCCTGAATGGTGACCTGTTCCGCCGGCACTTCAATCGCAATCAAGCTCTGCCCGAACCGAGCCATTTTTTCTCTCAGCTCGTCCAATACTGCCTGCTGGTTTAAAAAAGCCTGCTGGTGACAGAAAAAAACATGACGATTGCTCACAGCAATAACATCGTTATGAAACACCCCACTGTCAATAGCAACCGGATTTTGCTGGGCAAAAACGGTGCATTTATCTTCAAGTAAGTGCAAGCGAGCAATGGCTTGGCTGGCTTCCAGCGTCTGCCTTGCAGGATAGTGATTAGGCGCTATCCCTTCCTGCAATGCCTTACGTCCATAAACAAATAGTTGGATGCCTGCGCCATCATATTCGCCGCAAAAACGATTATGGTTTGCTGCCCCTTCATCCCCCCAATCCGCATGTTGTGGCAGAGGATCATGATGGACAAAATGGCGTTGATCAGGAAACGTCACCTTCAGGACGCGTGAAGTCGTGGTACTCTCCAGCGAGCGATGCAACTTATTATTTAAGTTTGCCACCGTGAAATGGACACGCCGATCCGCACTGTCTGCCGAAGGCGAAACCGTTGCCGCATTTGCCGCCCACATGGAAGAGGCCGAACTGAGGTTGGACAACAATAATGGGGAATATTGCGCGGCTTTTTTTAATACCTGCTCGTCAGTGCCGGTAAACCCTAGCTGTCGCAATGCCGGCACGTTTGGGCGCTGTTGCGGTGGGAAGACCCCTTGTACAAATCCCATATCAGACAACGCCTTCATTTTCATCAATCCCTGAAGGGCGGCTTTACGCGGATTGGATTCTCGCCCCTGATGGTTCATGGAAGCCTGATTACCGTTTGATAGCCCCGCGTAATGGTGCGTCATCCCCACCAAACCATCAAAATTTGCTTCAATTCCTGACATACTCACCTCTCACTGTCTATTGGTTGATGAAAAAATTCAGCCCTGGAGCGAGCGTCTCAGGCAAAACCAAACTTTCCGTTGTCAGGGAGGCCATCGGCCAGGCGCAATAATCTGCGGCATAATAAGCACTGGGGCGGTGATTGCCGGATGCGCCTATGCCACCAAACGGTGCCTTGCTGGATGCGCCTGTCAGCGGCTTATTCCAATTGACGATCCCCGCCCTCGCCTCTTGCAATAACTTTTCAAACAGGCGGGCATCAGGAGAAATCAGCCCGGTTGCCAGCCCAAACCGGGTATCATTGGCTATCGAAATGGCTTCGTCGAAAGTGGTATAACGCCTCACCGTGAGCAACGGACCAAAATATTCTTCATCAGGAATGTCGTTGCCGTTGCTCAGATCAATAATGCCCGGCGTCATAAACGTTGAGTGCGGTTCAGGCTGCGTTAACGTGAGCAAGGCGATCCCCCCTGCGGCCAACAACTTGGCTTGGGCGTCCAGCAAACTTTTTGCCGCCGCTAAGGAAATGACCCCGCCGATAAACGGCTGGGGATCGGCATTCCAATGGCCTGGCACAATCTGGCCGGCAGCATCAATTAACCGTCGAATTAAGGCATCCCCCTTCTCCCCTTGCTTCACCAGCAACCTCCGGGCACAAGTACAGCGCTGCCCTGCGGAGATAAATGCCGACTGGATAATGGTGTAAACTGCGGCGTCAATGTCATCATAGTCGTCTACAATCAGGGCGTTATTACCCCCCATTTCCAGTGCCAGCATTTTTTCTGGCTGCCCCGCCAATAGGCGATGGAAATGAAACCCGGTCGCCGCACTGCCGGTAAACAGCACACCATCAATGGCGCGATTATCCAGCAAGGCGCCCCCCGTTTCTTTCCCCCCTTGAACCAAATTCAGCACACCGACCGGCAACCCGGCCTTAATCCACAATTCCACGGTTTTCTCCGCCGTCACCGGCGTCAATTCGCTGGGTTTGAACACCAAGGTATTCCCGGCAATAAGTGCCGGAACAATATGTCCATTCGGTAAATGCCCCGGAAAATTATAGGGACCGAAAACCGCCATCACGCCGTGAGGACGGTGCTGTAATATGGCTTTGCCGTCTGGCATCGGTGTTTCACAGTAGCCCGTTCTCTGCATCCATGCTTCAATCGAAATGGTGATCTTACCTATCATGGATTGGACTTCTGTCCGTGTTTCCCACAAGGGCTTACTGGTTTCCTCGCTGATCACCTGCGCCATCGTTTCTTTTTCCTGAGCCAGCAAATCAGCAAATGTCTGGACAATCGCGATCCGCTTTTCAACGGCCAATCGAGACCAGGCAGGAAATGCCTGGCGAGCGGCCTGGCAGGCCTGATCAACCTGAGGGGCAGAAGCGCCATTCGCCTGCCATAAGACCCGCTGATCGACGGGGGAGGATTTAACGACGGGCAGGCCTTGCCCTGCTATCCACTCACCGCCAATGTAATTCGCTTGATGATCCATTGTGAAATTCCTCAATTGCAAAAACGCTTAATGACAAAGCGGTTAATCGTGAGAACATCTAAGAAAAAAGAGAAACGAAGCGTACCGGATCGCCATCATCCACCTGCAACGCCGCCATTTCTGCGCAAGTAAGCAATAATTCATCGCCATTTAGCGGCTCAGAAACCGGTAAAAGCAGGGCTTTAAACGCCTGAAATTTCAAGTTAGAGACAATGCACTGTACGCCGTCCGGTGATCGGGAAACGTGATCGCTCCTTTTCACATGCACAAGCCGGCTGGCTTGGATGGTGCGCACGTTGTCAATCTCGGTATCCAGGATGGCGCCCGCGTCAAAAATATCGACCGCATCGTGATAAGCAAATCCCTCTTTTTCCAAAATGGTGCGGGCGGGCTGAGTATTTTCATGTACCTGACCAATAACCTGCCGTGCATCTTCTGGCAACAAAGGGACATAAATCGGATGAAATGGCATCAATTCGGCGATAAACGTTTTAGAACCAATGCCCGTCAGGTAATCGGCTTCGGCAAAGGGAACATTGAAGAAATGTTTCCCAAGGGCATCCCAAAATGGCGATTCGCCCTGTTGATTCACAACGCCACGCATTTCCGCAAAAATACGTTTCGGGAAGAGATGTCGGAATGCGGAAATAAACAGAAAGCGGCTTCTGGAAAGAAAAACGCCATTGCCTCCCCCCTGGTAATCGGGATCAAGGAACAAGGTACACAATTCAGTACATCCGGTATAATCCTGCCCGACAATCAACGTTTCAAATGTGTTATAAACGCCTAATTCGCGGGAAGCCCGCACCGATTTATGCAGACGAAAATTATAGAAAGGCTCTTCCAGACCAACAGCAACTTCCAGCGCACTGACACCAACAACACGATGCTTTTCCGTGTCTTCCAGGGTGAATAAAAACCCCTGTTGTGCCCGTCCCTTTGTTGTATCGTTGAAAGCATCAATGCTGCGTGAAATCCGTGCCGTCAGATATTCCTGATTATTGGGTAATGTCGTCAGGCCAACGCCAGCACGGGACGAAAGATTAAGGAGATCCCCGACATCTTCATATTGAACGGATCTAAATAGCATCATGATCTCACCTCGAATCGACGTTAATCCTGAATAAATCGCTTGAGGGCACTTTCAAGGCGGATAAAACCGTCGTTGATATCCCGCAGTTCGATATTTAACGCAGGGGCAAAACGCAACACATCAGGGCCGGCTATCAAGGCAATTAATCCCTCTTGTGCCGCAAGATTAGTCAGGGTTTTTGCTTTGCCTTGATATTTTTCAACCAACTCTGCCCCCAGCAATAATCCTTTACCGCGCAGCTCACTGAACACTTGATAACGTTGATTAAGCTCGGACATGCGCCGCATAAACTCGTGGTGGCGCTCTTGCACGCCGGCAAGAAATGCTGGCTGATTGACTAACTCAACGACTTTGTTGGCAACGGCTGCGGCCAGCGGGTTGCCGCCAAACGTTGTGCCGTGTGATCCTGGCTGAAAAGCCTCTGCGATAGGTTGCCTAACCAACATGGCGCCAATCGGGAATCCACCACCAAGCCCTTTGGCACTGGTCAGAATATCCGGTGCTACGCCAACTTCCTCGTAGGCATACAAATACCCCGTCCGGCCAATCCCGGTCTGGATTTCATCAAAAATCAGCAACGCCTGATGTTGATCACATAACTCCCGCAATGCTCGCAAAAATGCCGGTTCAGCGGGGATCACCCCCCCTTCCCCAATAATCGGCTCAACAATCACGGCACAGGTTTTGTCTGACATATGGGCTTTGATCGCGTCGATATCGTTGAAAGGCAGGTGAGTAATTTGTTGTGGTAATGGCGCAAAGTCCTGAGAATATTTAGGCTGCCCTCCGACCGTCACCGTAAATAATGTTCTGCCGTGGAAGGAGTTCTCAAATGAAATAATTTCGTTCTTATGATCGCCGTAATTATCCAGGGCATATTTTCTGGCAATTTTTAATGCGGCTTCATTCGCTTCGGCGCCTGAATTACAGAAAAAAACCTTATCTGCAAATGTATTTTCAACCAACGCTTTAGCCAGTTTTAAAACCGGTTCATTGGTATATCCATTACCAATATGCCAGATATTTTCCATTTGAAAATTTAATGCATTCTTTAATTCATCATTCGCATGGCCTAATGCATTCACGGCAATTCCACCCGCAAAATCAATATATTCCTTACTATCCTGATCCCAGACACGCGAACCCTTGGCGACGACTGGGATAAAATTTGCCGGCGAAAAACAGGGAACCATATACTGGTCAAACCAATTTCTTTGGATCGTGTTTGGCATTTGTTCTTCCTCAATTAATTAGGATGTAAAAATAAGGATCATTTTATATATCATTAAATTTTCTTTTTAATGATTGATCTAATTTAGGCTATCAACTCATTGCTTCGATAAGCCCACAAGAACATTATCGAAGATGATTGGGTTCCTCTTTGAGCAATAATTAACCTCATAATCCCTTTGGGATTTAACAAAGTCAATACAATTAAATCACAATGAATTTACTTTATGATGCTTTTCACAAATTATAAAAATGCATTTATTCTTAATTTATGCATTATTTGTGCATAAAAAATAAATAAAAAGCGGGATTGAATTGAAGGTAATGGAAAATAAATACTTTTGTTCAATAATTATTCAAAAATAAGGGTTATAAGTTATAACCATAAACCCAAAAATGTATTTGCAATTAGCCATTTTTGCTCTATACCAATTCAAGTTGCAGTTTGCAAACCAATGGAAGTGCTTATATCTCCCCGCTGCGCGGGGAGATATAAAACGCATCTTGAAAGGCGACTGGTATATATAAAGATATTATGGTTAAAAATCAAAGCATTATAAACAAAATCATCTGTTTTTAGTGCCTTGCAGTAAAATTCAATCTAAGCTCTTCATACATCTTGATACAACACTTACGACATTCTTTTCCCCATCCCTTAAAAATTAGGGACTTTTTTGAAGATCCCGCACTCCTTGTCATTATTCAAATAATCCATCTATACCAATCTAACTTCAAGATGCGTGTGATTTCTCCCCGCTTCGCGGGGAGAAATCAGGTTTCATATCGTGTTGTAAATTGCAACTTGAAGTTTAATGCGTATATGTAATTACGTATAATAACCATTAATATGGTGAATAATTTTTATCTCAGTGATATTTATTAATATTGCCCTGCTATAAATCACACTTGCAGTTTCATAAAAAAACAACAACCATAGTGAATTGAGTAAACATATATATGAATTTTCATATAAATTATAACCTTCGACAATGGCTTGTTTTTTATGACTCTAATAGCTTATTTATATCGTCAATCTTGGGTATTACTGCTGGTATCGACAATAAGCGCATTAATTAGTGGGTTTGCCGGTGCTTCGATAGTCGGGATGATCAGTCAAGGAGTAACAGAAGAAATTCATCTGACGACATTTCTTTGGAGCTTTTTTGGTATCTGCTTTATTTTTTTTATTACTAAAACCGTATCAGAAATTACCTTATCTCATTTAGCTCAATCCACTATTTTTTCATTACGCCTCAGTTTGAGTAATAAAATCTTGCGCGCGCCACTTAAAAAACTCCATAAACTTGGGCGGCACGGTTTATTGGCGGTCTTAACCAAAGATGTCGATGTTTTCGTCCATTCCTTTATGTTGGCACCGTCTGTTTTTGGCAATATCACCCTAATCATGGCCTGTTTTGGTTATTTAGCCTGGATGTCCTGGCAACTGTTTCTTATTTTGGCAGTACTCAGCCTTATTGGAATGTATGTCTTTTATCTGTGGGAAAAATATCCATTAAAATTAATGACAGAGATGCGCGATCAAGTTGATAAAATATACCTTAATTTCCAAAGCCTGATTGATGGCAGTAAAGAGCTGCAACTCAATAAACAAAAAAGCCACCTTTTTATTAATAGAGTGATTGCTCCAGCCGCTAAAGTTTTTCAAGAGATTTGCGTAAAAGCGAATTCCAGTTATGCCTGGGTGATTAATGCCAGCTCTGTGACCTTTTATATCATTATTGGTGTCATTGTTTTTGTTGTGCCGATTTGGTTTCCCCAAGAACCCTCAACACTGGTGACGGTATCGCTGCTGGTTCTCTTCTTATCAGGCCCCATCAGTGAAGTGATTGGTGCAATCCCGGAGCTGCGGGAAGCGGAAGTTTCATTGGAAAAAATGCGCCGCCTTGACAGCCAACTGGAAGAAGCGCTATCCATTCAGGTTGAAGGCACTAACCCATTTAACGCGCAACAATCCCTAGAGCTTGAGCTGAAAGATGTTATCCACCATTACACAACCGATAAAGAAGATCGCCAGTTCGCACTCGGCCCATTAAGTTTGAAAATATCACAAGGCGAAATTGTGTTTATTGTCGGCGGGAATGGCAGTGGAAAAACCACGCTCGCCATGCTGCTGGTTGGCCTGTTTGAGCAAGAAGCCGGGACTATCTCGCTAAATGGTGTGCAGGTAACCCCCGCGAATAATGAGTATTATCGTCAACATTTTGCCGCCGTTTTTTCTGATTACCATCTATTTGAACAATTACTCAACAGTGATGCCAATGTCACCGAAAAAGCAACGCATTATATTGCAGCATTAAATATGGCGCACAAAGTGAAAATCGTTGATGGCAAATTTTCCACCACAAACCTTTCGGCGGGTCAACGGAAACGGCTGGCTTTAGTGGCAGCTTATCTGGAAGACCGTCCTGTTTATCTGTTTGATGAGTGGGCTGCCGACCAAGATCCCGTGTTTAAGCGCTTATTCTATACTGAGTTGTTGCCAGAATTAAAAGCCAGCGGTAAAACGGTTCTGGTTATCAGCCATGACGATGCTTACTTTAATGTTGCCGACCGCATTATCAAATTAGAAGATGGTCATATTAAAGAAGTGAGTGATAAAGACCATTTCATCTCATAAAATGAAATAAATCTCATCATAAAGAGCCTCATAAAACAGGCTCTTATTTCACTTTACACAGTCGAAAAAATTTGAGCAACGCAATGAACATAAAATCACCAACAACAAAACCCGTTAACACATAATAATAAAATGAGACGCATTAAAAAACATTATTATAAGTATGTAATAAAATAACTTAATGCAAGATTATATCCTATCATGAAGAATATATTTTTTATGGCAGGCAGGAATTAAGCAAACAAAAAAAATAAGGCTGTTCTTTTTTATTAGAATAGTCAGTCATTTTTATTTCGCGAGTTTCTGGATATATAATCGTTTATATCAAATTATGCCAAATGGTACTGAAAACAGTGCTAAAAACAGTCATTTTCCAACAGGAATAGATTTATCATCTATTTCATAGGGCTATTTTTATCTATTTAAACTCAAGTGTGATTTTTTGTTTTATCAGTTCTCATGTTTTTATTTTTTAATGTACCCATAAAAAGGGAGCTATAGAATGAATTACCCTGAAATATTGAAATCATTCCCTTTATCAGAAGCCCAACGTAGCCGCTGGTTTCAATATCAAATTGATCCTGATAAACGTGGCCAAAATAACAGTGCATTTTGTGCCCGTATTACAGGATTAACCGCTAAGCGTTTAGAAGAAGCGCTCAATAAATTGGTGCAACGGCATCCCATGCTGCGAGCAAGTTTTGGACAATATCACGGTGAATTGGGCTATTGCATCGCAGACCACTCTGAAATCACACTCACAATCCATGATGCCCGGCACCTTCATGAAGAAGTGCTTAAACAACGTGTTCAGGATGATTGCTGGCACCCATTTGATCTGGCACATCCGTTGCGGGTTTATGCCAGTTGGTATCAGTGCAATCAGCAAGAAAGCATCATGGTCTTGACCTTCGACCATCTGGCGGTCGATGGCTGGTCTTATTGGCTACTGTTAGATGAACTCGACACCCTGTTATCTGCAAAACCGCTGGAAGGCGCCCCCGAAAACAGTTTCCACGATTATGTAAAATGGCAACAACAGTGGCTAACCAGCGCCAGCGCCAAAAAGCAGCAACAATTCTGGCAAAACACCTTGGCGGGCAATCTGGCCGTATCGCAATGGCCACCTAAAAATAGCCCCCTGCCCGCCACAGGAAAAATCTCTTTAAAGAAAATCATCAACGCAACACTGGCACACAAACTGCATGCACTGGCGCTAAAATATGATAACAGCCTGTTTGCCGTCTTTCTGGCCGCCTACCAGATCCTTTTGAGCCGTTATACCGACGTGGATGATGTCATTATCGGTTCTATTCTGCCGGGAAGAGGCCGTGCCCGTTGGGGAAAATTGGTTGGCGAATTTATCAACCCGGTTGCCTTACGCAGCCAGATAAACGGTGATATGACCGTACAGGAACATATCACACAAGCCATGAAAACCATCCGGCTGGGTATTGAAAACCAGAAATATCCCTTCTCCAAAGTGCTGGAACAACTGAAATTGCAACGCAATGCCGATGTCCATCCCGTTTTCCAGACAGTCATGATATTCCAAAAAGCCCGATATATTGGCGATCTAACCACCCTTTGGATGGCGGAAGATGACCCTGTCACGGTACAGTGGGGCAATGCCCAGTTGCGGCCTTTTCCGTATCCTTACTATGCCGATGTCCCCGTTCCATTGATGGTCAATGTCTTAGAAGCCGGCGATCAGATCGGTTATACCTTTTATTATGACACGGCAATATTTGATGCTGAATTGATCGCCCAGCTTATGCAGAATCTCCTGACGCTGCTGGAAGCTATGGTGGATGATGAACAGCAAACCGTGGCGCGTTTGCCACTCATGGATGAACAGGCACGCCGGCAAGTCATCCATGATTTTAACGCTACCGACAAACCTTTCCCGCAACACGCCTTAATCCATCAATTGATTGAACAACAAGTGGAGCGCAGCCCAACGGCCATTGCCCTGGGGTATGGCAATACTCAGCTCAGTTATCGGGCGTTAAATCAACGGGCTAACCAACTGGCTCACGCCCTTGTCCAGACGGGCATTCATCCCGATGATCGCGTTGCCATCTGCATGGAGCGCAGTCTGGATATGGTCATCAGTTTGTTGGGGATCTTAAAAGCGGGCGCAGCTTATGTGCCACTCGATCCGGAATATCCCACCGATCGGCTCGCCTATATTCTGTCAGACAGTGAACCGGTGATCCTGCTCACCCATCACCGCTTGCAAGAACAACTGCCGGTGACCGAAATCCCTGTCTGGTTTTTAGATGATCCAACCGTTCAGGCCAATATTGCCCGCCAAGACGACGGTAACTTAGCGCCCACGCAGTTAGGGCTGATATCGCGTCATCTGGCCTATGTGCTCTATACCTCTGGCTCAACGGGATTACCCAAAGGCGTGATGAATGAGCACCGTGGGGTGGTTAACCGTTTGCTCTGGGCACAGGAGACTTACCAATTAACCCCTCAGGATCGCGTGTTACAAAAAACGCCGTTCAGTTTTGATGTGTCCGTTTGGGAATTCTTCCTGCCCCTGATGTTTGGCGCCCAACTGGTGATAGCCCGACCCGGCGGCCATAAAGAGCCGCACTATTTATTGGCAGAGATAGAAAACCGTCATATCACGACGATCCACTTTGTGCCCTCCATGTTGCAAAGTTTTCTCCATTACATTCCGGCCGGCCGTTGCCTTTCCCTGCGCCAGATTTTATGCAGCGGGGAAGCCCTGCCTTATGCCCTGCAACAACATTGTCTGTCCCACTTGCCACACAGTGAGCTGCATAATTTATATGGCCCCACGGAAGCGGCCATTGATGTCACCGCCTGGCGGTGCGTGCCGGATCGCTATCGCGGGCAAGTGCCGATTGGACAGCCGATTGCCAATATCCAAATCTATATTCTCGATGCCTACGGGGAACCGGTTCCCATCGGTGTCACCGGTGAAATTTACATCGGGGGAGTGGGGGTCGCCCGTGGTTATTTGAACCTGCCAGCGTTGACGGCTGAACGCTTCATTACCGACCCATTCAGCGCCGATCCTGCCGCCCGTCTGTACAAAACCGGTGATCTGGGACGTTGGCTACCGGATGGCAGCATCTCCTATCTGGGGCGCAATGACTTTCAGGTCAAAATCCGCGGATTACGCATTGAACTGGGCGAAATTGAAACCTGCCTGACCCAATGTACTGGCGTCCATGAAGCGGTGGTGGTCGCCCGTGAAAGCGGTGCCGGTGACAAGCGACTGGTCGCCTATGTGATCCCGGATCAGGATGGCGCGCCGGGCATTTCTCAACTGCGTGCGCAACTGAGCCGAAACCTTGCCGATTACATGATACCGAGCGCCTTTATCATGATGGCGGCCTTTCCGCTCTCGCCCAATGGCAAACTCGACCGTCAAGCCCTGCCCGCCCCCGACCACTCAGCCATGTCAACCCGTGAATATGCCGCGCCAGAGGGCGAAACCGAAGCGCAATTGGCCGCCATTTGGCAAACACTATTGGGGCTGGATCGGGTGAGCCGCTATGACAACTTTTTTGAATTGGGCGGGCATTCCCTGTTGGTGTTACAGCTACAGACGGAAATCAAACAGACATTTGAGGTTGAATTATCCATTCATCAACTGTTTTCTCACCCGACCCTCTGTCAGCTTGAAGAATGCCTTATCGACTCTCTGTTACTGCAATTCGATTCAGAGTCTCTGCAAGATGTTTATAAATCCATGAATTAGATTTTACTTACCTTATTTTACGTGGTGATAATCAAATGAATAATAACGCGCTTTCATCTCTACCCTTAGCCGAACGCCGAAGATTACTTGAGTTAGCCCAATCAGCGAAACTGAGCCGCAAGTCAACACAAAAAACAGCCATCATGGCCCAATCGCGTGATAACGGCGTGCCATTATCCTGGACACAGCAACGCTTATGGTTTCTGGCTCAACTGGATCCGGCGGCACAAACGGCATACCACATGTCCGTAGGGTTGGATCTCCAAGGCAAACTCAATCGGAATGCCCTGCAAGCCGCCCTGGATCGTATTGTGGCGCGCCATGAAATTCTGCGTACCACAATCGTGACGGTAGAAGACGAGGCACAACAAATCATTCATGATGAAAATTGTGGTTTTCCCTTGCAACAAGACGATCTCAGCCCGCTATCGTCAACACAACAAACCGCCGCAATTGAAAACATCGCCTGCCTTGAAGCCAATCATCCCTTTGATTTTGTTAACGGCCCATTGGCACGGGGACGCCTGCTAAAACGGGCAGAAGAGCAGCATATCCTGCTGTTAACCCAGCACCATATTATCTCGGATGGCTGGTCAGTCAGTGTCCTTATGCAAGAACTGTCCACGCTTTATCACGCATTCAGCCAGGGGCTACCTGATCCCATGCCAGCCCTGACAATTCAATATGCGGATTATGTCCTCTGGCAGAAAAATGAATTACAGGGAGAGGTGCTGGAAAAACAGGTCGAGTTCTGGCGTGACACCCTGCAAGGCGCCCCCGCACTTTTGGCATTACCGACAGATCGGCCGCGCCCAGCCAAGCAGAGCTATACCGGCAGCCGCGTTAATATTGCGCTATCCCCCGCATTGCAGGCTGGTTTAAAAGCGCTTAGCCAGCGCCACGGAACCACCTTATTTATGACGTTATTGGCGGGCTGGGCGACATTGCTCTCCCGCATCAGTGGTCAGGATGATATGGTGATTGGCACCCCCATCGCCAACCGCCAACAACCTGAATTAGCCCCTTTGATCGGTTTTTTTGCCAATACCCTGGCATTACGGGTGCAATTGCATAATAACCCCACGGTCAGTGAACTCCTGTCACAAGTGAAAAAACAGGCGATCAATGCATTTGCCCACCAAGACCTGCCCTTCGAACAACTGGTTGAGCGCTTACAACCGCCGCGCAGCCTGAGCCATAGCCCCATTTTTCAGGTCATGCTGGCAACCAATAATACGCCGGGACAACGGCATTTTGCGCTGCCGGGATTAGTCCTGGATGAGCGGCCATTAATCAGGGACAGTGCTTACTTTGACCTGACATTAACCCTGGATGAGACTGAAAAGGGTTTAGTGGGTGATCTGGAATATGCCCGTGATCTGTTCGATCACGCGACGATTGAACGTCTGGTCAGCCAGTTACACACCTTGCTGGCGGCGATGGTGGCTGATGACAGCCAGCGCGTGGCGCAATTGCCGCTCTTGACCCCGCAACAGAGCAAACAAGTGTTGGTGGATTTTAACGACACCGCCCTCGCCTACCCACAAGATAAATTGATCCACCCGCTCTTTGAACAGCAAGCGGAAGCGATGCCTGAAGCTATTGCCCTGGTGTACCACGATACGCAACTCAGTTATGCCGCATTGAACCGGCGTGCCAACCAACTGGCGCACTACTTAATCGCCTTTGGCATCCGCCCAGACGATCGCGTGGCACTGTGTGTCGAGCGGAGTCTGGATATGATCATCGGTATGTTGGCGATTCTCAAAGCGGGCGCCGGTTACGTTCCCTTCGATCCCGAATACCCCGCCGAACGGCTGGCTTATCAGTTAGCCGATAGCGCGCCAAAGTTATTGCTGACGCAAAAATCGTTACAGACCCGTTTACCGCCGACGGCAGTGCCGGTTTGGTTACTCGATGATGAAAATCACTGCAATGTGGTCGACCAGCAACCAAGCCATAATCCTGATGCCAGCCAATCAGGGCTGCTGCCGCACCACCTGGCCTATGTCATCTACACCTCCGGCTCCACCGGCCAGCCCAAGGGGGTGATGCTGGAACACCGCAATGTCGTCAACTTTATCCACGCCCAACAGCAAATCAGCCAGCCCCAGCCAGCGGATCGCATTTTGCAATTTGCGACGATGGCATTCGATACCTCCGTATCCGACATTTTTCCAACACTGGCGGCGGGGGCAACGTTAGTGCTGCGCCCCGCCCATATCCGTGTACCGAATAGCGAATTTATTGACTTTTTGCGGCAACAAAAAATCACCATCATGGATGTCCCCACTGCGTTCTGGCACCAATGGGTACAGGAGATGAAAGCCGGTCGTACCGGTTTTAGCCCGTCCCTGCACACGGTGATTGTGGGGGGTGAGAAAGCGGAATACCGCCATTGGGCGGATTGGCAATCGTTACCCGAAACGCAATCTTGCCGTTGGATCAACACCTATGGCCCGACGGAAACCACGGTGATCGTCACGTCATTGAGGCTGCATGCTGGCTCTTCTTCGGGGATTGAACACAACATTCCCATTGGCCGCCCCAATGCCAATTCCCGTATTTATATCCTCGATCCCTTCGGCCAACCGGTTCCCATCGGTGTCAGCGGGGAGATTTATATCGGTGGTGCCGGCGTCGCACGGGGTTACCTGAACCGGCCAGCACTGACGGCTGAGCGCTTTGTCCCCGATCCCTTTAGCAAGGAAGCCAATGCCCGTCTGTACCAAAGCGGCGATCTGGGGCGCTGGTTGCCTGACGGTAACATTGAATATTTAGGGCGCAACGATTTTCAGGTCAAACTGCGCGGGTTCCGTATTGAATTAGGGGAAATCGAAACGCAATTAGCCGCTTGCGACGGCGTCAAAGATGTTGTGGTGATTGCCCGTGAAGAAGCCGATGGCGACAAGCGTCTGGTGGCCTACCTGCTACCACAACCAGAAGTTACCCTCACCCCTTCCCATCTGCGTAAGCAGCTTAGCACCCATCTGATGGAGCACATGATCCCCAGTGCATTTGTCATACTGGATGCCTTCCCGCTAACTGGCAGTGGTAAGCTAGATCGCAAGGCCTTGCCTGCACCGGATCGCGCTGCCATTGCCAGCCGTGAATACGCCGCCCCCCAAGGGGAAATTGAGCAAAAAATGGCGGAAGTCTGGCAGTCCTTGCTTGGGCTGGAACAGGTGGGACGTCATGACAACTTCTTTGAGTTGGGTGGTCACTCCTTGCTGACGGTACAAATGGCGACCCGCTTACGCCAGGTTTTCAACACCGAAGTGGCGTTGCAGGATCTCTTCTCCCGTCCCGTGTTGTCCGATTTGGCGCAAACACTGGATATCGCCAACCAACCTGCACAGCCGGTGATATTGCCCGCCGACCGACAACAAGCGCTGCCGCTCTCCTGGGCACAACAACGTTTGTGGTTCCTGGCGCAGTTAGATCCGGCCGCCCAGACGGCGTATCACATCGCGGGCGGCTTGCGTCTGACAGGCCAGCTAAACCTGAACGCGCTGCAAAGGGCGCTGGATCGGATTGTTGCCCGCCATGAAATTCTGCGCACCACCATCAACATGGTGGATGGGATAGCCCGGCAAGTGATTGCCGAGGCGGACAGCGGTTTCAATTTAACCCTTAAAGATCTCAGCCCGCTCACAGAGGCAGAAAAACAGGCGGCTATTGATGAAGCCGCTCAATTTGAAACTCGCCACCCCTTTGATTTTGCCCTGGAGCCATTAATCCGCGGGCAATTGTTGCAGCTCAGCCACAATGAACATGTTCTGTTATTGACCCAGCACCACATGATTTCGGATGGCTGGTCAATAAACATCCTGATATACGAGCTGACCACCCTCTATCGCGCTTTCATTCAGGGGCAAGACGATCCGCTGCCGGCACTGACAGTGCAATATGCCGACTATGCCCTCTGGCAGCGGCAATGGCTGCAAGGTGAAGTACAGGAAAAACAGGTCAATTTCTGGCGGGAAGCGCTGCAAGGCGCCCCTGCTTTGCTGGCACTGCCGACAGACAGGGCACGCCCGGCGGTTCAAAGCTACCGTGGCGATCAAGTGGCATTTAGCCTCTCGCCGGCATTAAGCGATGGCTTAAAAGCGTTGAGCCAGCGCCACGGTTCCACTTTATTCATGACATTGCTGGCGGCATGGTCAATCCTGCTTGCCCGTATCAGTGGCCAACACGATATTGTGATAGGAACGCCGGTCGCAAACCGACAGCACAGTGAATTAGAGCCGTTGCTCGGTTTCTTCGCGAATACCCTCGCGCTGCGGGTTAAACTGGAAGATAACCCCACCGTTGGCGCGTTATTGGCACAGGTAAAAGCCCACGCATTGGCGGCTTATGTACATCAAGACTTGCCATTTGAACAACTGGTCGAAGCGCTGCAACCACCACGTAACCTGAGCCATAGCCCGATATTTCAGGTCATGCTGGCGCTGGATAACACACCGATCCAACACCCTCTGACGTTACCCGGTTTAGTGCTGGATGAACTGCCGCTAACCCGGAAAAGCACCCATTTCGATCTGTCACTTTCCATCAACGATACGGATAATGGGTTAGTGGGTGAACTGGAATATGCCAGTGATCTGTTTGATCGAGCCAGCATTGAACGGCTGGCAAGTTACCTGCAAACCCTGTTAGGGGCGATGGTTGCCGATGATCCCCTGCAAGTACAAGATTTACCGCTGCTGCAACCGCAACAACGCCATCAATTATTGGTGGATTTCAACAAGACCACTTTAGCTTATCCGCAAGAGACGCTGATCCACCAACTGTTTGAACAACAAGCAGAACGAACCCCTGATGCCACCGCCTTGGTGTTTGGCGATAGCCAACTGAGTTACCACGAATTAAACCGCCAGGCCAACCAACTGGCTCATCATCTGGTTGCCTCCGGTGTACGCCCCGATGATCGCATCGCTATCTGTGCCGACCGCAGCCTGGATATGATCATCGGCATGTACGGCATCCTTAAGGCGGGGGCGGGCTATATTCCCCTCGACCCGGAATACCCCGCCGAACGGCTGGCTTACCAGTTATCGGACAGTGAACCGGCCTGGTTGCTGACCCAAAGCCATCTACAGGCGCGTTTACCCGCGCAAAATATTCCGGTTTTGCTGCTGGATGATGACAACCGGCGGTACGCAGTGGCACAGCAACCTTGCCATAATCCCGATCCCCACCAATTGGGGCTTAAGCCACACCATCTGGCCTATATCATCTATACCTCCGGCTCCACCGGC
>NZ_NJCX01000001.1:3002-48423 GCF_002632875.1 Xenorhabdus kozodoii | reverse complement strand
GAGTATATCGCCTCAACGCTTGAGCATGCCCCGTGGAATTTTGAAGAGTAAAGATTTGTAAGTATTCTGTCCTCATGTTTCCGCCTGTTTAGACCTCCTATTGTGAGGTCTTTTTATTATATTTTTCATGTATATATTGAGAGATGGCACTCAGACGTGAGCCGCCATAAGGCCGTTTAATCAAGCTGCGAGAAGTAGCCTGCGAGACGCAGAAAAAGATTATTCGGCCTGCCCCTCTCAGAGCTGGTTTCACGTCTTAACATTATTGTTACGGAAACCCTTTCATGAAAAAACTGCTCGAATTACGCCAGCAAAAAGCAACCTTTACTGAACAAATGCGTTCGCTGCTCACCAAAGCCGAAGACGAAAAGCGTTCACTGACAGCCGATGAAGCGAAACAGTTCGACGAACTGCGTAGTCAGTCCGATGCTCTGAATGCAGAAATCGCCCGTTATGAGGTACTGTCTGATGAAGAACGCAGTCAGGCAAGCAAATCCCAACCGACCCGCGAAAACCTCAGCAATGACGAGTTGCGCCACTATATTCTGACCGGAGAAACCCGCGCCTTGTCTACGGGCGTTCCCTCAGAAGGCGGCTACACCGTTATCCCTGAGCTGAATAAACAGATCATGCAGCAACTAGCGGATGAGTCGGTCATGCGCCGAATCTGTACCATCAAAACCACACGCAGCAACGAGTATAAGCAACTTATTTCGGCCGGTGGCGCAGCCGTAGCCCACGGGGAAGAAGGTAAGGCACGCGGTGAGACAGCCACACCAAAGATGGAAGAAGTGAGCATCAAGCTGTTTCCTATCTACGCCTATCCTAAGACTACCCAAGAAATCATCGATTTTAGCGATGTGGACATCTTAGGCTGGCTGACCTCAGAAATTGCCGATACGTTCGTGGATACCGAAGAAACCGATCTCGTGAGCGGTGACGGCAGTAAAAAAGCGAAAGGCTTTCTGTCTTATCCCCGTGACACCCAAGGCGACAAGTTGCGTGATTTTGGCACGTTGCAAAAACTGGAAGCGACCACGCTTGAGGCCGATAGCCTGATTGATCTTAAGTTCCTGCTTAAGAATAAATACCGTAAAAATTCCGTCTGGGTGATGAACTCCACGACGGCCGCTAAGGTGCAAAAGCTGAAAAACGGTAATGGGGATTATATCTGGCGTGAACGTTTACAAGCCGGTGATCCCGATATGCTGTTGGGCTTGTCTGTCCATTACCTCGAATTTATGCCGGATGGCGTGATTGGTCTGGGTGACTTCAAGCGCGGCTATTTCATTGTTGACCATGAGACCGGCACCCGTACCCGCCCCGACAATATCACCGAGCCGGGATTCTATAAGGTGTGTACCGATAAATATCTGGGCGGTGGTCTGGTGGACTCCAACGCCATCAAGATCCTTGAAGTGAAAGCAGCCAGTAAATAAGCAAGAGGGGCACAGCGCCCCTTTTCAGTCTTGGAGTTCACAGATGAAGAATGATTTTGAAATCCGCACGACTTCACTGTCTGCCCGTGATAAGAAACTGACCGGCTACGTGATTAAGTGGAACAGCCGATCACAAGTTTTGTGGGATGAGTTTGTCGAGCAGTTCGCCCCGAATGCGTTTAGCACCAGCTTAACGGCGGGTACAGATGTCAGGGCGCTTTATGAACATGATCACATGAACCTGTTAGGCCGCACTACGTCAGGCACATTGCAACTTAGCGAAGATACCACCGGATTACGCTTTGAGTTAACCCCGCCGGATACCCAATTAGGGCACGATGTACTGACACTGGTTGAACGCGGTGATATTTCCGGTATGTCCTTTGGCTTTCGAGCGATTAAAGATCAGTGGGATGTGGGACAGGAACCCTATGTCAGAACTGTTTTAGAGGCTGAATTACGGGAAATCACTGTCACCAGTTTGCCTGCCTATCCTGAAAGTGGCGTTGAAATTGCCAAACGCTCATTAAACGCAGCCAAGCCCTGCAATGTGGATTTGCGCCATTACTGGCTGCAACTGTCTGAGGTGTAGTTATGTGGCCTTTTAAGCGTAAAGCCGCTGAGACTCGTAGTATCAGTATTGATGAGTTTCTTTCTCTGGCGGGTATGTCTAATACCAAATCCGGCGAGCATGTTTCCCCCTCAACCGCCGAGGGTTTACCTGCCGTGATGAATGCCGTCACGGTGATTAGTGAAGCCATTGCCACCATGCCCTGTTATCTCTATCGGGTTCAGCACCAGCACGGGAAAGAATCCCGCGAATGGTTGAGCGATCACCCGGTAGATTATCTGCTTAATGAATACCCGAACGACTGCCAGACCCCGTTTCAGTTTAAGCGAACCCTGATGCGCCATTGCTTACTGAATGGTAATGCGTATGCGGTGATTGTCTGGGGACGGGATGGTCAGCCACAATCGTTGCACCCTTACTCACCGTCAGCGGTGGTTCCGCAACGGTTATCCGATCACCGGTTTGCCTACACCGTCACCGAACCTTATAGCGGCAAGGTGAAAACCTATCTGCAAGAAGAAGTGCTGCATTTACGTTATGCCACCGAAGATGGCTTTTTGGGACGCTCACCGGTCACGATTTGCCGGGAAACACTGGGCTTAGGGCTGGCACAACAGCGTCACGGAGCCAGCATCATGAAAGACGGCATGATGGCGGCGGGTGTGATTAAGGCTGCTGACTGGCTGGATGGCATCAAGGGTAATAAGGCGTTGGAAGCCCTCGAACGCTACAAGGGCGCTCGCAATGCAGGCAAAACGCCCATTCTTGAGGGCGGGATGGAATACCAGCAATTGGGAATGAGTAACCAAGATGCGGAATGGCTGGCCTCCCGCCGTTTCACCATTGACGATATCGCCCGAATGTTCAATATCAGTCCGATCTTCCTGCAAGAGTATTCGAACAGCACCTATAGCAACTTTAGCGAAGCCTCCCGCGCTTTTCTGACCATTACCATGCGCCCGTGGCTGGCTAATTTCGAGCAGCAAATCAAATCTGCTTTATTGCTGAACTCACCAACAAAAGGCATTCGCTACCAAGTTGAGTTCGATACCGCCGACTTATTGCGTGCCAATCCCAACGAACGCTTCCAGAGTTATGAGACAGCGATTAAATCCGGTGTGATGTGCCCGAATGAAGCCCGTGAACGTGAGGGGTTATCCCCCCGTGACGGTGGAGATGAGTTTAGCCAGGCATGGAAACAAACCGTTGAAGTGAAGAAAGCCAATGAACCGGAGGGCAAGGAATGAGAGCGGGTGCATTAAGAGATCGGATAACTATCCAGAAAAATGAACAAACCCGTTCCCCGGGCGGTTCGGTGATTAAAGCATGGGTGAATATTGCTGAGGTCTGGGCGGAGGTGAAATTTATCAGCGGTCGGGAACTGGTCGCCTCCGGGCGGATACTTTCCGAAGCCACTGTACGTATTTGGTTACGCTACCGGAATGATATCACCACCACACACCGGATTATCTATCAGGGTAATAGCTCCCATAGTCAGGCCTTTGCCATCGTTGCCGTTATCCCTGATCCGAAACGGACTCACTTAGAGCTGCTTTGCAAGGGAGGCGTGAAATATGCCTGATATCGAAATCCCCCTGAATGAGATCAAACAGCATTGCCGGATAGATGAAAGTAATGCTTTAGAAGATACCTTACTTCAAGGTTATGCCAATGCTGCATTAGAAGTCTGCCAGCAACATATCGGCAAACGGTTTGATGAAGGCTTGGTTTTCAGCCCGGCGATCAAAGTCGGCTGTTTACTCTATATCGGTTTGCTGTATGAGAACCGGGCAATGGTGGCAGATAAGGAATTCAAAGAAATCCCGTTCACCATCAAATCGTTGTGGTCTGTCTATCGTGATGTGGGAGTTTACTGATGCCGTGGCAACCGTTAAAGCGTTGTAGCTATCCTAATTGCCGTGAGCGGGTGAAGTCAGGCCGCTGTGAACAACACCAACGCGAGTCCAGACGGCAACAGGATAAACAACGGGGAACCCGAACCCAACGAGGTTACAGTAATCAATGGGGACGCTACCGGCTGCAATACCTGAAAGCGAATCCGTTATGTGTCCACTGCCTACAGCAAAATATCTATGTCTCTGCAACGATTGTGGATCACATTATTCCGATACAGGGTGAAGCGGATGTGCTGTTTTGGCCTGAATCCAATCATCAAGCACTATGCCATGCCTGCCATAACCGCAAGACCGTACAGACAGACCCGATAACCAAAGCGAAGCGCAAACAGGGTGTCTATCAGGAACGGGAAACTGAAGCGGCAACGCGTCGCGGTTGGTTAGTCGCAGAATAATAACAAATGAAATAGTGGGTGGGGGTATCAAAAATGACAAACGCGCTTCCCAGCGGAACCGACCCCCTCCTCAAATTTTTATGCACGGCACTTTTTTCAATAGCAGTCATTTCAACAGGATACAATAACTATGGCAAGAGCACCCAAACCCCCCGTTTATTTGAACGACATCGCCGCCGAGCAATGGAAATCGAAAGCCAAGATACTCAACGAGCGTGACGACCTCAGCCCGGCAGACTGGAACAACCTGGAACTGTATTGCGTCAACTATGCCATTTACCGTAAAGCCGTGGCAGATATTGAAGTGCGCGGGTTCGCGGTGGAAGGGTCTCGCGGCGCGGCAACCAGTAACCCGTCACTGAAGGCAAAAGCCGACGCCGAAAAAATCATGATAAAAATGTCGTCACTGCTGGGCTTTGATCCGGTTTCCCGCCGCCGAAATCCGATAGAAAGCGATGAACCCGATGATTTAGATGTGCTGATAGCCTAAGTGGTTCAATGATGAACGCATGGGAACAGTACGCTTTTGATGTCGAAAACGGCACAATTCCGGCCTGCAAACGGGTAAAACAGGCGGTAAAACGCTACTATAACGACCTGAATAACCCGCTTTATCTGTTCGATACTGAGGTAGTAGAGCGTTTTATTGGCTTTTCCCGTCTCTGCCCCCACGTCAAAGGCCACTTACGCGGTCAGCCCATTGTGTTAGAACCGTGGCAGCAATTCGCCTTTGCTAACCTGTTCGGCTTCAAGGTCAAAGCGACCGGTCGCCGGAAATACCGCAGCGCTTACATTCAGGTGCCGCGCAAGAATGCCAAATCTACCGTGGCCGCAATACTGGCGAACTGGTTTCTGGTGATGGAGAACGGGCAGCAGGATATTTACACCGCCGCCGTGAGTCGCGATCAGGCGCGTATCGTATTTGATGATGCCCGCCAGATGTGCCTGTTATCAAAACCGCTCAAAAAACGGGTAGCTATCCAGCAACACAAAATCACCTATGCCAAGAGCAACAGCCTGTTAAAGCCACTGGCCGCCAAAGCCGCTACGATTGAGGGTACAAACCCCAGTTTGGCGATTGTCGATGAATATCATTTACACCCCGATAATGCGGTTTACTCTGCCCTTGAACTGGGAATGGGCGCACGTCCCGAAGGACTCCTGTTTGCCATCACCACGGGGGGCAGTAATGTGATATCCGCCTGTAAACAACACTATGATTATTGTTGCCAGATACTGAATGGCGAAGAACAAAATGAATCGCTGTTTGCCCTGATTTACGAACTGGACGACGAGAACGAAATTGATGATGAAGCCCTTTGGATAAAGGCCAATCCCAATCTGGATGTGTCGGTAGACAGTACCGCCTTGCATGACACTATCCAGAAAGCGCGGGGTATTCCGTCACAATGGACAGAAATGCTGACCAAACGCTTTAATATCTGGTGTCAGGGTGAAACCCCGTGGATGGGTGAAGGCGCATGGAAAGCCTGCCAGTCAGATTATGATGAAAACGACCTCAAAGGCTTGGAGTGCTACGCCGGCTTGGACTTATCTTCAACAGGCGATATCACCAGTCTTTGCTACACGTTTCCGGTCGATAATGAACTGTTACTCCTGACCCGCCACTACCTGCCCGAAGCCCAGCTACAGAACCCGGCCAACAAGAATCGGGCAATCTATCGGCAATGGGCGCAAATGGGCTGGCTACGTACCACGACGGGCGACTGTATTGATTATGACCGTATTCGTGATGATATTCTCAAAGACAGCCAGCACTTTGATATTAAGCTCATCGGCTTTGATACATGGAACGCTACACACCTACGCACGCAATTACAGGGCGCGGGGCTGAATGTAGAACCGTTCCCGCAAACCTACATGCGCTTTAGCCCGGTGGCGAAGTCAGCCGAAGTGTTCGTTAATCGCAAAATCATTCGTCACAACGGCGATCCGGTGCTCGCATGGGCAATGTCCAATGTCGTAATGGAGACTGATGCGAACGCCAATATCAAACCGAACAAGAAGAAATCCGCGAATAAGATAGATCCTGCAATCGCATTCCTGATGAGCTTTGGTACATGGCAGAGCGAGCATGAGGATTTTGCTTTCAGTCTCAATGAGGAGCAGAAGCAACGACTGGCTAGCTTTGACGGGATTTAGTTAACCCATTGATATTGCTTATTTCTGTCACAGGGACAGAGATTAGTGAAATCAAGGAGTTAACTAACTATTGGAGAAATCCCTATAGTTGCCATAGATGGTCAAAATCGTGACCATCTCAAAGTGTGATATCCCATCTTAGGTATAGGGGAAATCACCATACCTTTTAGCAGGGCAAAGCCCTAATTCGGGCTTTGGTGATAACCCATTGATATTTAATCAGACGACATATTTGGCGTCTGCTTATATTTTGAACACCGAAGATATCGGTATGCAAAATCCAATATCCGATAATCGGACTTTGCGGGTTACTATTGGTTACTCACAAACTTTGCACAACTCATTAAGAGGTGCACAAAAGAGCGAGATAGAGGCAATGTATTACCCTCTATTGTGGAAATCACAACGCAGAGGGCTTGAGTTTACGCCGTCCAGCACAAGGTTACTTAATGTAACTGAGTACGTATTACGTTCGCAGTGATTTAACTTGCTGATTTTTATCATGGTCAAAATCTTGACCATCTACAGGCGGTGGAAAATGGCACGAAGAAAGCAAAAGAACGCATCATCGATAGTCGCCACGGTCACAGGGAAGATTACCGTAGCCCCCAGGTGTATCAAGTGCCAGACAGGTAAAGTGATGGCAGTCGCTACCATGCAGGCGCAGAGTGAAAAGCGCAGTGATTATCCGCTGCGTGTTATTGGCTTTGATGAGATGGCACTATCGGTGATGTTATTACAGAAAGGTCAGGTGATCACTGTTATGGGAAAGGCTTCTTACTGGCAGGGCTATCAGTTGACTGTCAGTGCTATCGCTTAAGAGGCTCCGACGAAATACATTGCGACCTCTTTACAAGGTTGGTAGGTTTAGTGTGCTGACCTTGTCTCTATTACTGAAAACACATAGGTAGAGCAATAGAGCTGGCGAGAGTTATTAACGAAATGTAAGTTGCATAGAAATTTGTATAGATTTAAAAATATAACAAATATTTTTATTTAAAATCAATTTGATAACATTCACGTTTGATTCCTGCAGGGGCCAGAATCAAGTTACCTCGCATCACTCATCATAACCTAACCACCTAAAAAATCTGACTTAAAGCAAAGTGACCGTTACCTATTGTTACCCCGAATAACTTGACTACACCAGTACGGATACCGCCTGCGTCGCCGACAAACATTGCGTTTATTGATTCCACTCGTTTATGTGTGTGTCATCACATCCGTATTCCTCGGCATAAGGTGTTTGAGGGGGTAGCAAAACGCGGAAAAACCTCAATGGGATAGTTTTACGGTTTTAAACTCCACTTGATTGTGACCATCAGGGCGAAAGTCTGGCGCTTAAAGCCACTGCCGGTAATGTGGATGATCGGGAACCGGTTCAAGAATTAGCAAAAGAATTAACGGGTTTTCTGTATGGCGACAAAGGTTATCTCAGCCAGAAACTGGCAGATAGTTTAGCGCAAACCGGTGTCACTTTTATCACGAAAAAACGCCGTAACATGAAAGCGCATGTGCTGACTGAATGGGATAAGATGATGTTATAAAATCGTTTTATCATCAAAACAATTCATGGGCAATTAAAAACCATTTCAATAAAATAGTGGTTCAAACCAAATGGAGGGTAACAATGATGTTTGGTTTTTCTGGTGTCATTATTACAGCAATGAGGTATATGATCTGAACACTCTGTTTTCTATTCGCTTAACACAAAAATCAGATGTCACCCAATTACCCGCAGTAGAACATTCTGCTGCGAAATTATTTGGGTTTATCCCTGAACTGGCTTGGATAGCCGAGGGTCATGTGCAAACGGAGCAGCAACATTTGGACTATATTGCGCAAGGCAATAGCTGGGTTGCCGTTAATGAAGATTCTCTGCCTATTGGCTTTATTTTAGCTAAGCCGTTAAATGATGGTCTTCATATTATGGAGCTTTCTGTGCATGAAAATTGGCAGAGAAAAGGTATTGGAAAGGCATTGGTTGAAAACGTCATCCAGGTTGCAGGGCAGCGTCATCTTAATGCAGTGACATTGACAACTTTCCGTTATGTCAACTGGAATGCCCCTTTTTATCATCAATTGGGATTTGAGATCTTAGATTCGCAACAAATTTCTGAATCATTACAGCAACTATTACAAAGCGAGATCGATGATGGGTTTACCGAGGAACAACGTTGTGCAATGAAACGCTTACTGACCATAACTGCTACCTAAATAAGATCACAATGTCAGTGTTGAGAGTGGGGAAGCGAGGGTTTGTACCAGGTATGCCTTTTCCATACCTGGTGCAACTGAATAAACGACTTTAAGGTTTTTCTGTTCTTACTGCTTTGCCGCGTAATAGCTTCCTGACCCAAAAGCGATTTGGGTGTAAAGCCGCTAATGTCTCATCATCAAGCGGTAGCGCTTCCCCAAAAATCTGACTAGCCAATAATTCGGCACTTAAAGGGGCAGAACATAATCCGCGTGAACCTAATGCACCGAGAACAAACAAATCAGGGTAACAAGGAGATTCTTCAATCATTTTATTAGCGTTTATTTGCTGGGATAAATGGGCATATTTAGCCATAAGTTCACTGAAAACAGGAACATTCCCGACCATTGGCATATGATCCCGAATGACACACCGGATACCCTGACGGGATTTCCCTTCTGAAATGTCAACTTCCTGTGGCCAATTAACATCGGGGAAACATTTTAATAAACGATCTTGGTTTTCTTGCTGCTCGCGAGAAGAGTAAAGTGTATCCAACTGATTGCGTTGATAACTGGCACCGATACAGTGATATTGGTTATTAGGATTAACGGGGGTCATATAGCCATCGTAACACAGTACGCTTTTCAAGTGGCGCAGGCTATCTGTGGTTGGAATATGGCTAACCTGACCACGAACAGCGGTGACAGGAAGTTGTTTAGTCTGTTCAAATTGTGGCAGGCAATGACCATTGGCAATAATGACAACGTTGTGCTTCCTGCATTGCCGGTTTTCTCCATGTCCAATCTGCAATTGCCAGCCGTTTTTATCTTGAATGAGCTGAGTGACTTTATGGTTAAAGTAAACTTGCATTCCACGCTGCTCAGCCAGTTTGATAACGGCTTGGGTGAGTTGTGCAGGGTATAACCATCCCCCTTGTGGATAATAAATACCCGCATAATTTACATCTAATCCACCGACGTCGCTTAATTGGTTGCGATTCATACCAAGTGCAATTTCTTCTGACCATGCTGTCCGTAGCATTTTGCCAATTTTATTTGCGCTTTTTTCATCATAAGCTAATTGGCTGACACCACACCATTGGTGGTCAAATGACACATTTTCGTCAATGAATTGGTCATACTGGCGGCGGGCAAAAGTAAAGGCTGATGTAAAGAAGCGTTCTAATGGATCATCATTACCATTCAGTAAGGGATAAATGGCTCCTTGTTGATTGCCGGATGCATTCTGGGCTGGTTGCGCATCCTGGCAATATAGCGTGACTTTGGCGCCGCGGCGTAATAGGGCAAGTGCGGTCAATGCGCTGGCAATACCCCCCCCGATGATGGCAATATCGTCGGTATGGGTAGCTGCTTGGCGAGAAAACCAGGGGGTATGGGGCAAAGGCGGTGGATCACTGAATGAAGATAAAGTCCCCGTGAGCATCTCCCTTTTACGCCCAAAGCCTTTAACTTTAGTGACATTAAAACCGGCTTCTTGTAATCCCCGCCGGACGATCCCGGCCGATGTAAAGGTTGCAAACGTCCCTTCAGGACGACAAAATTTTGCCATTGCAGTGAACAACTGTTCACTCCACATTTGCGGATTTTTGGCTGGGGCAAAACCATCTAAAAACCAGGCATCAATTTTCCCTGTCAGGTTTGAACTTATCTTCGGTAATAGATCATTGACGTCCCCAAACCAAAGATCCAGGGTAATAGCGCCATTATCCAAAATTAATCGATGACAGCCAGCCAATGGTAAGGGCCATTGCTGGCATAATTGTGCAGAAAATGCCTCAAGTTCCGGCCAACGTTGGTGCGCTGTTTTCAGGTCTGTCAGCTTTAATGGATATTTTTCAAAACTGATAAAATGCAGTCGTTTTAAGGTTTCTTCAGGATATTGTTGCCTAAACTGGGAAAAAGATCGCCAAAGTGTTAGAAAATTCAATCCAGTACCGAATCCTGTTTCTGCAATAACGCATTCGGGACGGGGATGAGTATTGAAACGTTGAGGAAAATGATTGCCTTTCAAAAATACATATAATGTTTCTTCCAAGCCATCTTGATTTGAAAAATAAACATCATCAAACTGCTCTGAAATGGGGGTGCCCTGCTCATTCCAACTTAGGGTTGCGTTGCTGATAGCACTGTTTTTCACAATAATGCCTGTACAGTTGATAACAATAATATGCGGATTTTAACGGTCTTCGTTTAGTTGCACCACCCATGATAAATCTTCCAGGCTGAGTCCAGATCAATTTTTCCTTAAATTTTTAACCTGATCGGACTTGTTCGGCGTACAAGTGTACGCTAAAGTGCAGATGAATAAATCCCGCAGGTAAACATATTGATGAGGTAAGTAATGAAACGAGCAGTGATCACTGGTCTGGGTATTGTCTCCAGTATTGGTAACAACCAGAAAGAGGTGCTGGAATCTCTGAAAGAGGGTCGTTCCGGGATAACTTTCTCAGAAAAATTTAAAGAGATGGGCATGCGCAGCCATGTTTGGGGAAATGTAAAGCTGGATACCTCTGGTTTGATTGATCGAAAAACGCTACGTTTCATGAGTGATGCCTCTATTTATGCTTATCTGGCAATGGATGAGGCAATTAAGGATTCTGGCCTGTCCGAAGAACAGGTTTCTAACCTTCGCACTGGCTTGGTGGTTGGTTCGGGAGGTGGCTCACCTTATAACCAAGTTGTTGGTGCTGATGGTATGCGTGCCCGTGGATTGCGTGGTGTTGGCCCTTATATGGTCACGCGGGTGATGGCTTCAGGTGTATCCGCATGTTTGGCAACACCGTTTAAAATCAAGGGAGTCAACTACTCCATCAGTTCTGCCTGTTCAACTTCTGCGCACTGTATTGGCCATGCCGTTGAATTAATCCAGCTCGGGAAGCAAGATGTTATTTTTGCCGGGGGTGGTGAAGAATTAAGCTGGGAAATGGCGTGTGAATTTGATGCAATGGGCGCCCTGTCCACCAAATATAACGAAACACCAGAATGTGCTTCCCGTACTTATGATCAGGCTCGCGATGGTTTCGTGATCGCGGGTGGTGGCGGTATTGTGGTGGTTGAAGAACTCGAGCACGCATTGGCCCGTGGCGCACATATTTATGCTGAAATTATCGGTTATGGGGCAAATTCAGATGGTGCGGATATGGTAGCCCCTTCTGGGGAAGGAGCAGTGCGTTGTATGAAGATGGCATTAGACGGTGTTGAGGGCGAAGTCGATTACATCAATACCCACGGAACTTCGACGCCAATTGGTGATTTAAAAGAGCTGGAAGCCATTAGGGAAGTTTTTGGCGACAATACACCGGCCATTTCCGCCACTAAAGCGATGACAGGGCATTCATTGGGGGCAGCGGGTGCCCATGAAGCGATTTATAGTGTATTGATGTTGGAACATGGAATTATTGCACCAAGCATCAATATCGAAGATCTGGATGAAAAAGCACAAGGCATGAATATTATTACTGAACCTACCGAATGCGAGTTAAAGACAGTCATGTCCAATAGCTTTGGGTTCGGTGGGACAAATGCCTCCCTGGTGATGCGCAAGTATTCGAGCTAATTTTTAGCTACTGACAAGTTTATCCATTGTCATGAAAGCCAATCCATTGATTATGTGGATTGGCTATTTTTTTATTAAGAAGCTGAGATCTTAGTGTGATGTTTATTACGGCGTTTATTAATAATGCGTAGTACGGGGGGAATAACGATGACCAACATCGCGAGTATCAGCAACACTTGTGTAATAGTACTGCTCCACAGGATCGCAAAATCTCCATTGCTGATTGATAGTGCCCGTCGCAGGTTTTGTTCCAGCATTTCACCTAAGACGAAACCTAATATCAGCGGTGACATGGGAAAATTCATTTTTCGCAGGATATAACCGAACACGCCTAACCCAACCATCAACATAAGATCAAAAGTGGTACTGTGGATGGCATATACCCCGACTGCCGAAACGATGGCTATTGATGGAACCAAAAACCACATTGGAATATTCAGCATACGGGTAAATAGCCCAATCATCGGGATATTCATGATCAGCAATAAAATATTGGCGATCAATAAAGCGGCAATCAGTCCCCAGACGATATCAGGCTGTTCTGTGAACATGGTCGGGCCAGGGGTGATGTTATAAAGGGTCAAAGCACCCAGCATCACAGCGGTTGTACCTGAGCCTGGAACACCGAGAGTCAGCATCGGGATAAATGAACCACATGCTGATGCGTTATTGGCCGCCTCTGGTGCCGCTACACCGCGGATATCCCCTTTGCCAAATGAGTCACTGTTACCGCTAAGCCGTTTTTCTGTCATGTACGTAATGGCACTGGCGATTGTCGCCCCGGCGCCGGGTAATATTCCGACAAAAAAGCCAATCACTGAGGAGCGTAAGGTTGGCCCTACACACGCTGCCGCTTCTTTCCTATTAAATAGCAGGCGCCCGGTTTGGCTAATGACTTTTTGCCCTGTAGAAGTGCTTTCCAGCATTAATAAAATTTCACTAACTGAAAATAACCCAATCACGACAACAATAAATTGAATGCCATCGGAGAGGTGCACATTATTGAAAGTAAAACGATAAACACCGGTGTTGGCATCCACACCCACGGTGGCTAAAGCCAAACCAATTAAAGCGGCAAATAATGATTTTATGGGATTTTGGCTCATCATGCTGCCAAGACAGGCAATGGCAAACACCATTAGGGCAAAATATTCAGCAGGCCCAAATGCTAAAGACCACTGGGCCAAAAGTGGCGCAAATAAGATGATCCCGCTAATCGCTAACAGTGAACCACAAAATGAACTGACAGCGGAGATAGAGAGTGCAACCCCTGCTCGCCCCTGTTTTGCCATTGGATGGCCGTCAAGGGTTGTCATAATGGCAGCGGCATCTCCCGGTACATTCAGTAAGATTGACGAGATACGGCCGCCATATTCACAGCCAATATAGACCGTGGCCAACAAAATCAAGGCGGATTCAGCCGGTAATTTTAATGCAAAAGCCAGTGGTAGTAGGATCGCCACCCCATTGATGGGACCGAGGCCGGGCAGTAACCCAACAACCGTACCAATAAAACAGCCGATTAATGCAATGACCAAGTTTTTAGGGACTAATGCGACTTCAAAACCGTGGCTCAGATATACCCAAGTATCCATTGTTGTCTCCTTAGCTGAGCCAACTGCCGACTGGCAGAGTGACATCTAACAGACGATCAAAAACAAAAAAGAGCGAACTACCGAGAAATACACCAGAAATAATCGCAGCCGGGAATGTGGCGTTAAAGAGTAATGCCATACAGATGGTCAATAATGTGGTTGCCAGTGGAAAACCCAGCCACTCAAATGACCCTGCATAAATGGCGAGTAGGGCAATCAATAAAACTAAGCGACGTAACACCGGAGGTGCCGGCCAGTGGACAGGATCGGGTTTTTTAAAGAGCAGCAGTAAAGCACAGAGTGCTATTAATGAAATAATGGCAATTGGAAATGGGCGGGGACCCAAAGGCTCATAGCTATATTCGCTATGGATCCCCCAGCCAATGATCAACCCTATTCCACACAGCACTAGCCATACAGTAGCAAAGATACGATCACTCATGATGCAACGCCTTTATTTTGCTAATCCAAAGGATTTTGCCATTTCATGGTATTGAATAACCTGTTTTTTCACATAGTCATCCAGCTCTTTGCCAGACATATTGAATTCAAACAGCCCGCGTAGTTCACGCTGTTTTCTGAACTCGTCAGTTTGTTGGAGTTTTTTAAAGGTATCCACCCACCATTGATACTGTTCATCGGAAACTTTTGGTCCCAAATAGAAACCACGAATAATGGGCCAAACCAGGTCATAACCCTGTTCTTTTGCTGTAGGGATCTTTGCTAAATCGCCGTCCAGCCGTTTATCGGCATAAACCGCGAGGATGCGAATTTTATCGCCATTGAGATAAGGTAGCGTTTCACTTAGGTCACCGGATACGACTTGAATATGGTTACCCAGCAGGGCAGTGATAGGTTCACCCCCCCCTTCAAACGCAACATAGCGCATTTTGCGGGGGTCAATACCCACTTCTTTTGCCAGTAATGCGGTTTTCATCCAGTCCTGGCTACCGATGGAAGCACCGGCGCCAAACACAATACTATCGGTGGATTTTTTAAACGCCTCCATTAAATCTGTCAGCGTCTTGTAGGGGGAATCATAACGCACCGCAATCATGCCATAGTCTGTGCCGACACTGGCCAGCCAGCGCACATCATTGACGTTGTAGCGACCAAATTTGCCTTGGGCAAGATTCAATAAGGAACCCCCGGAAAAGGCGACGATAGTGCCAGGTTCGGCAGGCCGTTGGGCAATAATGGCGTTATAGGCAACCGCACCGACACCGCCGGGCATAAATGTTACCCGCATAGGAGAGTCGATAGTGTTGGTTTCCAAGAGTGAAATTTGAATAAGTTTGCAGGTTAAATCAAAGCCTCCACCGGGTTTGGCGGGTGCAATACATTCGGTTCGATTGGGGGCAGAGGTTGCAAAAGCGCAGGAACAAATAAGCAGGCTTGCAGCCGTTAATAACGTTTTAAAAGTGTTCATTTTTATTCCTCACATAGCACCAGTAAAGGGTATCAATGGCAAATTTCTGGCACCTGTCCATTTATAGAAATGAAACCTTTCAATTACCTTTCATTAACAATAAAAATTGTCTGGATGTGACCTTAGTCGCCTAATTTGCGTGGTGTTTTACATTTTTATGTTAATTATTTGTTTGTGCAGATGTTTTTTGTTAACCCGTAAGCAATTGCTAAGACTTAATATTGCAATTGTGTAATAACTTCGCTTTATTTCTCTGGTTAATTTTTAACAATAGGTATTATTTATGCGGCTCTTATTGGTTGAAGATCACCCAGAATTATCACATTGGTTACAGAAAGCACTGAATAGTTCTGGGTTTGTGGTTGATCTGGCTGAAGATGGTATTGTTGCCGATCAGCTTTTGCAGACGGAAAATTATGCTTTGTTAATTCTGGATGTTGCCTTGCCCAGATTGGATGGCCTGTCCCTGTTATCGCGGTTGCGTAAGCGTGGCCAAAACTTACCCGTACTGTTATTGACGGCCAAAACCGATGTCACGGATCGTGTGAAGGGATTGAATTCTGGTGCTGATGATTACTTGACCAAACCTTTTGATTTCCAGGAGCTGGAAGCCCGCATTCGTGCCTTGTTGCGTCGGAGTTCAGCCATACCACAAGAACCACAGAAATTTGGCTCACTGGCTTATGAAGGCGAAGGGTATTTCGTCTTGAACAATGTACCGTTGGCATTGACGCCCAGAGAACTGTCTGTCCTGACAACACTATTTTATCGCCGAGGGCGTCCGGTCTCTAAACAGCAACTGTTTGAGCAGGTATTTTCTCTATCAGAGGAAGCGAATCCACAAAGCATAGAGCTGTATGTTCACCGATTGCGGAAAAAATTACTTAACAGTGATGTTGGGATCAGGACATTACGTGGCTTGGGGTATCGATTGGAGCAGTTGCTACAATGAACTCTCTAAAAATACCACGGTCGTTATTCCATCAATTGCTGCTGTTTTTTGGCGTTCCCCTACTGTTACTGGGCTGTGCTTCTGTTTATGGCCAGTATGTCAGTGTAAAAAATGCAGCCATGCTGGCCTATGACCGAACACTGCTTGCGTCAGCAAGAACTGTTGCGGAACGTCTGACTGTTCGGGATCAAAACCTGATCGTCGATGTACCTTATGTGGTTCTGGACAGTTTCGAGCGCAATATCAATGATCGTTTGTACTATCAAGTTATTTCCCCGGAAGGAAAAACAATTTCCGGTTATGACGATCTTCCTCGAATACCGCAGCATCTCCAGCGTTCCCCCTTGTATACCGCATTGGCCTATTTTTATGATGCGGAATATCAGGGGCAGTCTATACGCGTAGTGGGGTTGTACCAGCCCATTAATGAAGGCAACATGATGGGTATGGCGTTGATCTTGGTGGCAGAAACGGTGACTTCCCGTCAATATATGGCCGACCAATTACTGCTGTCTTCACTGGTTAATCAGGGCGCCGTCGTATTATTGACATTGCTCCTTGCTTACATCCTGCTCAAGCGCCTGCTTAAACCGTTGCGAAAACTTTCTGGCATTATGAGCCACCGCTCCGCGAATGATCTCACATCACTGCCAAATATTTTACCCTGGTCCGAACTTGCCCCATTGCTTCAATCGATTAACCGATATATTGGACGGTTGAGATTGATGGTTGAACGCCAAGAGCGCTTCAGTGCGGATGCTTCCCATCAACTGCGGACACCTTTGACTGTATTGAAAACACAAGTCGTCGTGGCTCGTGGCAACCAAGATCCAAAACAGCGGGATAGCATACTGGCGGCGATTGATAAGAGTTTGGATAACATGATCTTGCTGACCGCTCGCCTGTTGCAACTTTCACAACTTAAGATGCATGAAAAAGAGGCAATACAAAATTATCAGCCAGTCAATATCGTAGGGTTGTTGCAGCAAGTCTGCTTTTCCCGCTTACAGCAAGCAGAAAGCAAAAATATTGACTTAGGTTATGAAGGGGAAGAGGCCTTGTGGATCAAAGGCGATCCGTTATTGTTAGCCGAAATGTGCGCTAACTTGCTGGACAATGCCATCAAATACAGCCCGCAAATGGGCGTGGTGACGGGAAGGGTAACCATCATGTCGGACAAAAAACGGGGTTGCCTTGAGATCGACGATTCAGGACCCGGTATCGCCCAGGCAGATATTCGTCAATCTCTTATGGCGTTTAACCGTTTGGACAACGCGGCTGGGCTGGAGGGGGCGGGATTAGGGCTGACCATTGTTAAAGAAATTTGCCAATACCACAATGCCACTCTCCAGCTTTTACCCAGTGAAGCGCTAGGCGGGTTACTGGTGAGAATTGTATTCAGGCTTTCTGCGGGTGAGCGGGATACGTAACTGTTGTGCAAGTATGACACCGGCCAGAACAATGCCTCCTCCAATTAAGTGATAGCTGTGCATCTTTTCATGCAGAGCGACGATAGCAATGACGGCCGTAAAAACGGGCGCCAGATTCATAAAAATAGACGTCATGTTTGCGCCGATGCGAACAACACCCTGTATCCATAAATAGGGGGCAATAATGGAGGCGGGAATGCCGGCAAACAGAACAAGGGAAATATTATCGTCCGTTAACTGAATATTGTCCGTCATCATGAAATTAGGCAGGAGCAATAAAACGCCAAACCCAATTTGTACATAAAGAGATTGCCAGTTAGGTAATGGAATTGCCCAGCGTTTAGTCAACACCCCATACAAGGCATAAGAGGCTGCGGCAATAAACATCATCACTTCGCCAATACCCAGGCCATGTTGCAATAGGGAAGCGGGTTCTCCTTTGCTGACCAGCCACACAAGGCCGAACAAAGACAGAACCGTACCAAGGGTAATGCCAACCGTAGGGGTAACCCGCAAGGCAAAGATACTGATAATGACGGTTAATAAGGGGACCAATGAAGTGAAAATCCCGATGATTGTCGCACTGACGGTATGGGCTGCGTAGTAGGCCAGGCTTTGGTTAAGTACCATACCCAGGGAGCCTAAAATCAATAACTTCCACCAATATTGGGCGACGATTTTCCGCTGCCTTAAGATCGGCAATAAGATGAAAGGGGTTAAAGCCAGAAAGGCAATAAACCACCGATAGAAAGCAATTGCAGCGGGTTCAATAAGGGTGGCAGCCGCTTTGCTGACAACGGCATTGATTGACCAAATCAGCACAGCGACGAAGGGGAATAATAAGTTTTTCATTGAGGGAAATGATTTCTATGAGTCTATTGTCTGTTTAGTGTATCAATGACCGATTTATTATATATATTGATAATCAGACAACAGGTGTGTCAATTAAGACAAGATATCAATAAGATCCCAAAATTGTCGGTCATTTCCTTACTCCTCGCGCAGCGAGGAGTAAGGAAAGCGCATACTTTGGGTGTATTGCTATGATGAAAATCTATTTATACCCTTATTATTTTATGGATAAAAAATTGCGGGAGTAAAAATGTTCGGTCGAGAGAAGACGAATCAAGCCATATTTGAGTCAGTCATACCAGAGACACTCTCTTTTCGTGATGAAACATTGAGCGCTGATACTGAATGTCGGTTACATGCACATCCTTTCGGTCAATTAATTTATGTCGTTTGTGGTGTCATGGAAACGCAAGTGGGGGCGCAGCGCTTTCTTGCTCCGCCGGAATTTTGTATCTGGATGCCGAAAAATACCGCCCATTCGAGTTATAACCACAAAGAATTACGGTTCTGGATCATCGACATTTCCCCCGAATGGAGTGATTCCTTACCGCAACACCCCTGTATTATCCGATTGAGTGGCATCTTCAATGCGATTATGGTGAATTTTTTTGCACGAAATATCCGGCAGCCGGAAACAGAAAAAGATCGGCGGTTGGCACAAGTATTAATCGATCAGTTGGCGTTGTCACCAAAGCAATGTACCTATTTACCTTCCTCAAAAGATAAGTTGCTTGCCCCAATACTACAGATGCTGGAACGCAATCCGGCGGATAACACCTCCTTAGCGGAGTGGGCCAAAAAGCGTTATACCTCCGAAAGAACGTTATCGCGGCGTTGTAAGCAAGCATTGGGAATGTCATTTAGTGAATGGCGGCAGCGGTTGCGTTTTCTGCATGCCATCTCCTTATTGGAACAGGGAAAAAGTATCCACGAAATCGCGTTTGATGTGGGCTATAGCTCATCATCAGCCTTTATTGCCATGTTTCAGCAACTTGCCGGTACAACGCCAGAACGTTTCAGAAAAGGCTGACCTGATAGCAAAAATCACCTGTCCGTTATTTTCTTACTGGGCGGTTAATGAAGCGATGGCTTAAAAGATAAGGCGGAAGGCATATAGGTTTTATGTGGATAAAGTGGCAGAATAGCGGATCACGCCCATGTAAGCCATTGGATGAGAAAAGTGAAAATCTTAGTTGATGAAAATATGCCTTATGCTGAACAACTCTTTCAGCAATTAGGAGAAGTGCGGGCAATTCCAGGACGCCCAGTACCTGCCGGGGTTTTGGAACATGCTGATGCCTTTATGGTCCGGTCTGTCACTAAAGTCAATGAATCCCTGTTGCAAGGCAGTTCGGTGAAATTTATCGGGACTGCCACGGCGGGAATGGATCATGTTGACCAGCAATGGTTGTCCCAGGCCGGCATTGGTTTTTCCGCCGCGCCTGGGTGCAATGCCATTGCTGTGGTTGAATATGTATTTTCGGCACTGATGTTATTGGCTGAGCAAGATCAGTTTCAGTTAAAAGATAAAACGGTCGGCATTGTGGGTGTTGGCAATGTCGGGGGGCGTTTAGCTGATCGATTGGCAGCTTTGGGCGTGAAAACCTTACTGTGTGACCCTCCTCGCGCAGATCGTGGTGATGAAGGGGAGTTTTGGCCTTTAGAAAAATTGGTACAGGAAGCGGATATATTAACTTTCCATACACCGCTTAATCAATCAGGCCCCTATAAAACCTATCACTTAGCCGACGCAGAATGGCTTTCTGCATTACCGGACAACCGAATTTTGATTAATGCCAGCCGTGGTGAGGTGGTTGATAATCAAGCGTTACTTTCCGTATTACAAAATGGAAAAAAATTACGTGTCGTGCTTGATGTTTGGGAAGTAGAACCTAACCTTTCTCTGCCTCTATTAGCCTTAGTTGATATTGCGACTCCCCATATTGCCGGCTATACCCTGGAAGGCAAAGCGCGGGGAACAACTCAGGTTTTTGAGGCCTATTGTGAGTTTCTGGGACAACCTCGCAAGACTGAGTTGGCTGATTTGTTGCCGACTCCCGATTTTAGTCAAATCACGGTACGAGGAGAAGTGACGCAAAGCATCCTCAAGCGTTTGATGCATTTAGTGTATGATGTGCGCCGTGATGATGCCCCCTTACGTCAGGTTGCGCATCAAGAGGGCGCTTTTGATCAATTACGCAAATACTATCCCGATCGTCGGGAATGGTCTTCCCTGACCGTACATTGTGACTCAGAAGAGAGCGCACAATTACTGTCCAGGATGGGATTTAATGCAAAAGTGGTTTAATGCGGGCAGGGTTCCCTGCCCGTCAGCCAAATAAAAGTAGCGGAATAAGAGAAGTGGAGAAAACCAACATGTCAGAGGGTTGGAGTATTGCGCTTTTAGGTGCAACAGGCGCAGTCGGTGAAGCGATATTGGCGTTATTACAGGAGCGTCAATTTCCGGTTGGTGAACTGCATCTTCTTGCCAGCGAACAGAGTATTGGAAAGATCCAGCGTTTCAACGGAAAAAACCTTACGGTTCGCGATGCGGCAGAATTCGACTGGTCACAGGTACAGCTCGCTTTTTTTGCCGCGACGATGGAAGTCACTGCCCAACATATTGAAAAGGCAACCGAATCGGGTTGTTTGGTGATTGATAGTAGCGGTTTATTTGCCGCAGAACCCGATGTGCCTCTGGTTGTTCCCGGCGTTAACCCATACGTATTAGCGGAATATCGTAACCGTAACATCATTGCCGTGGCAGATAGCGCAACAAGCCAGGTTTTGACGGCCATTAAGCCATTGATCGATGCGGCTGGCATTGGCCGTTTACATTTGACCAACATCTTGCCGGTTTCCGTTCATGGTAAAGCCGCCATTGACGAACTGGCAGGCCAAAGTGCGCGTTTATTAAATGGCATTCCACCGGATGAAGATCGTTTTAGCAAGCAGTTGGCTTTCAATGTCCTGCCTTTGCTGCCCGATGCCGAAGGCGTGGTGCGTGAAGAGCGCCGTATTGTCGATCAAATTCGCAGAATATTGCAGGATGAAGGATTACCGGTTTCTGTCAGTTGTGTCCAATCCTCTGTTTTTTATGGCATTGCCCAAATGGTGAGTGTGGAAACACTGCGTCCGGTTGGTATAGAAGAAGCTCGTAGTGAATTTGAACGTCTCGAAGACATTCAGGTTTCCGAAGAGGGGGATTACCCGACGCCGGTCACTGACGCGTCAGGCACGGATAGTTTGAGCATCGGCTGTCTGCGCAATGATTATGGCATGCCAGAGATGCTGCAATTCTGGTCAGTTGCCGATAATATCCGTTTCGGCGGTGCCTTGATGGCGATTGAAGTTGCAGAAAAACTGATGCAGGAGCAATTTTACTGATGTCTGATACAGAGCTAAGCCAGTCTGTGCCAGAGGCAAAGAAAGTGAAAATTGCACTGGGGATTGAATATGACGGCAGTCGATATTATGGTTGGCAACGTCAGCAAGAAGTGAAAAGTGTGCAGGAATGCCTGGAAAAGGCGCTATCGAAAGTCGCGAATGCGCCGATTTCAGTTTTTTGTGCGGGTAGAACGGATGCAGGGGTACACGCGACGGGGCAGGTTGTGCATTTTGAAACCTCGGCTCAACGTAAAGACGCCGCCTGGACAATGGGAGTCAATACCCACTTGCCACCAGATATTGCCGTACGTTGGGTTAAAACGGTGGATAATGAATTTCATGCCCGTTTTAGCGCAACCGCTCGCCGCTATCGCTATGTGATTTTCAACCATCGCTATCGTCCAGCGGTATTAGCACACGGCGTTACGCATTTTCATTATCCCTTGGATGAGAAAAAAATGCATGCAGCGGCACAGCGCCTGTTGGGCGAAAATGACTTTACCTCTTTCCGGGCGGTGCAGTGCCAGTCCAATTCACCGTGGCGCAATATGATGCATATTAATGTCAGCCGGCATGGGCATTATATTGTCGTGGACATTAAGGCGAATGCCTTCGTGCATCACATGGTACGCAATATCGTTGGCAGCTTGCTGGAGATTGGTTGCGGTAATCAGGATATTGGCTGGATGGCCGAACTATTGGCACTGAAAGACAGGACAAAAGCGGCAGCGACTGCCAAAGCTGAGGGGTTATATTTAGTTGCCGTGGATTATCCTGAACGTTTTGGTTTACCTGAACCTATTATGGGGCCGCTGTTTCTGGCAAATAATCTAATCTGACATTTTCGAATAGTGACAGGGATGTTGGGTTATCACGAGGAATATTATGGAGTTTTTAACTCATTTTGTTGATTTTGCGAAATTCATTGTCGATTTTATTTTACACATTGATGCCCATTTAGCGGAGTTGGTGGCGAATTATGGTGATTGGGTTTATGGCATCCTGTTTCTGATTATATTTTGTGAAACCGGTTTGGTGGTGACGCCATTTTTGCCAGGGGACTCTTTGCTGTTCGTGGCAGGCGCACTTTCTGCATTAGATTCCAATGACTTGAATGTACACATTATGGTGGCTTTGATGATTACGGCCGCGATTATGGGGGATGCGATAAACTATACCATTGGCAGAATTTTCGGTGAGAAGTTATTTACTAATCCAAATTCAAAGATTTTCCGCCGTAGTTATTTAGATAAAACCCATGGTTTTTATGAAAAACATGGTGGAAAGGCCATCATCTTGGCGCGGTTTGTCCCCATTATTAGAACGTTTGCACCGTTTGTAGCAGGAATGGGGAAAATGTCTTACCGCCATTTTGCTGCTTATAATGTCATCGGTGCATTTATCTGGGTGCTATTATTCACTTATGCCGGTTATTTATTTGGCGATATGCCAGTCATACAGCAAAACCTGAAATTATTGATTGTTGCAATTATTTTTATTTCTATTCTGCCGGGTATCATAGAAATTTGGCGCCATCGGCGTGCTGCATCGAAAAAAGCAGCCGGTCGCGCAGCAGACAGATAAATAGAAGATAGATAAATCGATAACCGTAAACAGGTTTGAGCAGTTTTTTATCCACACTGCAATGGCATTGTGGTTTAATGGCACGTAAAACAAAAGCTGGCAACAGCCAAATTTCAGACGGAAAGGTTCATTAATGAGCTGGATTGAAAAGATTCTAAACAAAAGCAAAATAATGCAAACTCGTAAGGCAAGCATACCTGAAGGAGTTTGGACAAAATGCGACAGTTGTAGTCAGGTACTTTATCGTGCTGAATTAGAGCGTAACCTTGAAGTGTGTCCAAAATGTGACCATCACATGCGCATTTCAGCCCGTAATCGATTGAAGGCATTTTTAGATGCAGACACGGGTACAGAATTAGGCAGTGAGCTGGAACCTAAAGATATCCTGAAATTCCGCGATACCAAAAAATACAAAGATCGCTTAGCGGCCGCCCAGAAGCAGACGCAAGAAAAAGATGCACTCATCGTCATGAAAGGTAAGCTGCATGAGATGCCCGTCGTGGCCGGTGCCTTTGAATTCAATTTCATGGGTGGCTCAATGGGCTCTGTTGTTGGCGCCCGTTTTGTGCGTGCGGTTGAACAGGCTCTGGAAGACAACTGCCCGTTTGTTTGTTTTACCTCCAGTGGTGGCGCACGTATGCAGGAAGCGTTGATGTCGCTGATGCAGATGGCAAAAACCAGTGCTGCGCTGGCAAAAATGCAAGATCGGGGTTTGCCTTATATCTGTGTATTGACCAACCCAACAATGGGCGGGGTAACGGCAAGTATGGGGATGCTGGGTGATATCAATATCGCTGAACCTAAGGCATTGATTGGCTTTGCCGGCCCGCGTGTCATCGAGCAGACGGTGCGTGAAAAATTGCCGGAAGGCTTCCAGCGCAGTGAATTCCTGCTGGAGAAAGGCGCGATCGATATGATTGTTCGCCGTCCGGAAATGCGCGATAAGGTTGCCAGCCTGCTTGCAATGTTGACCCATCAGCCGCATCCAGGCACAAACGCCGAGCCAGTGGAAACCATCGTCATTGAACCTGCTGATGTCGAAGCGGATATAAACATCAATCCTAATAAAGAAGATGTCTGATAATTTGCAAATTCCTCAAGCCACGTCGCCACTGATGACGTGGCTTTCCTATCTGGGAAACCTGCATACCAAAGCCATTGATATGGGGCTTGAGCGTGTGGGTAAACTTGGCCGTCAGCTCGGTTTATTAAACCCGGCACCTAAAGTCATTACGGTGTCAGGCACTAATGGCAAGGGAACCACTTGCCATACCCTTGAGTCTGTTTTTCTGGCCGCAGGGCTTAAAGTCGGCGTGTACAGTTCCCCGCATTTAATCCGTTATACCGAAAGGGTGCGTATTCAGGGTAGGGAAGTCGCAGAACAAGATTTCTGCCGTGTCTTTGCGGCAATTGAAGCCCAGCGTGGCGATATCTCATTAACCTATTTTGAGTATGGAACCTTGGCCGCATTACAGCTTTTTAAAGAAGCTGATCTTGATGTCGTGATTTTGGAAGTTGGGTTGGGTGGCCGTTTGGATGCCACTAATATCGTCGATGCCGATATCGCCGCCATCACCAGCATTGCGCTGGACCATACCGATTGGCTGGGCGCGGATCGCGAACACATTGGCCGTGAAAAAGCCGGTATTTTCCGTCGTGGGCACTTTGCCGTGGTGGGTGAACAGGATATGCCTCACTCCATTGCTGACGTCGCAGATGAACTGGGCGCTAAACTTTTTCGTCGAGACGTTGATTGGCATTTCTCACAGAATGAAAATAGCTGGAACTGGCTGGGCGGTCATCTGCAATTCAATGAATTACCGTTACCCAATGTGCCGTTAGCCAATGCCGCGACGGCGATGGGGGTCATTAACTGCTTGTTGCAGCAGGATGATAAAGTCAGCCGTGCCATTGATGAGCAGGCAATCCGTGCAGGATTGGAGAATGCGCAATTACCGGGGCGTTTCCAAATGGTCAGGGAAGCTCCGCGGGTCATTCTGGATGTGGCTCATAATCCACATGCTGCGGGTTATCTGGTGCAAAAATTGGCAGAACTGCCTCGCGCACCAGACAGTAAGATCCGTGGTGTGGTTGGCATGTTGGGAGATAAAGATATCGCCGGTACACTTGCCTGCCTTTCCCAGCAGATTGATGAATGGTACTGCGCATCACTGGATGAACTGAGGGGAGCTGAAGCCGAAGTGTTGTCCGGGCATCTGGTGCAAGCCCGAACATTTTCCGAAGTGAGAGCCGCATGGCAGCAGGCAATGGAAGACGCATCGGTGCAGGATATCATCGTGGTTTGTGGCTCTTTCCATACGGTTGCTCATGTCATGGAAGTACTGGAGGAGGGCAAGGAAAGTGGCCAGTAAATTTCAAAATCGTCTGGTTGGCACCATCGTCCTTGTCGCATTGGGTGTGATTGTGCTGCCGATGATTTTTGATGGCGATAAGAAATATAACGAAGATCAATTTGCTTCGATTCCTCTGGTGCCAAAACCGGGTGATGAAGAAGATATTGACTCTATCTCACCATTGGCACAAAACATGCCATCGACACCGCCCGAAGGTGCAGCGCAAGCGATGCAATCACAGGAGACAGAACCGGATATAGACGCGCTGATAACCGCCCCTCCTGTGACGACTACGCAAGCGCCTAAGGCAACTGATTTTTCTCCTCCACGGAAAGTGGAGACGAAACCGCAGGTCAAACCTGAACCGCGTAAACCTGAACCCCGTATTGAAAGCAAGCCAGAGACTCAATCGAAGCCTGCTGAACAAGCCCCCCAGGCAACGGCATATGTTATTCAACTTGGCGCATTAAAAAATGCGGGTAAAGTTGAAGAGATAGTGGCAAGGCTGCGTCTTTCTGGGCATCAGGTCTATACCGTTCCGTCTTCTCCGGCACAAGGGCAATTAACCCGGATCTATGTAGGGCCGAATGGATCAAGACAGGCACTGGAATCCAGCTTGTCTGAATTGAAGGAACTGACGGGCTTACAAGGACAGATTAAAAACTATCAGCCATAATCAGATTGGCACTTATGGGAAGTAAAAACTTCCCATGATCACACCAAAAGCGCCATCACGGGGCTTATAAGGGTTCAAAATGACAGGTGATTTTCCATTATGGAAACAGCAGTTAAAAATTGACCCATTACAGCGAATGCTGTTTGTTTACCCGCCAAAATTTATTTTCAGTAGAGTGATGAATCTACTACGCAAACGTTTTCGTTTTCTGTTAAAATGCGCCCGACTTGAATGTCGGGGGCCTGTTTTTGGATTAAAAAATGGTCTGGATTGATTATACGATTATTGCCATCATTGGCTTCTCGGCACTGGTTAGCTTGATTCGTGGTTTTGTTCGCGAAGCGCTCTCCCTGATAACATGGGGTTGTGCTTTCTTTGTTGCAAGCCATTTCTACACTTATCTGGCGGCGTATTTTACCCGCCTGGAAGATGAATTAGTGCGCAATGGGGTGGCGATTGCTATCTTATTTATTGCAACACTGATTGTTGGCGCGGTAGTCAACTATGTCATTGGTTCACTTGTCCAGCGAACGGGCCTGTCAGGTACTGATCGGGTTTTGGGGATCTGTTTTGGGGCTTTGCGTGGCGTCTTGGTTGTGTCTGCTATTTTGTTTGTTGCAGACTCTTTCACGCCACTGCCTAAGAGCCAGGATTGGCAACAATCGCAACTGATCCCACAGTTCAGTCAAATCATCAGGTGGTTTTTTGACTACCTACAAAGTGCGTCGAGTTTCCTGCCGGAGAGATAGCGCTCTCCGCTTAGCTGATGAGGAAAGGCTACATGTGCGGTATTGTCGGTATCGTCGGTTTTACACCGGTTAACCAGTCGATTTATGATGCATTGACGGTGCTTCAGCACCGTGGACAAGATGCAGCGGGTATTGCAACCATTGATGGTAACAATGAGTTTCGTTTACGTAAGGCTAATGGTTTGGTCAAGGATGTGTTTGAAACACGGCACATGTTACGTTTACAGGGAACCATCGGAATTGGACATGTCCGTTATCCCACGGCGGGCAGTTCCAGTGCATCTGAGGCGCAGCCCTTTTATGTGAATTCTCCTTTTGGTATCACGTTGGCGCATAACGGCAATCTGACAAACGCACATGAATTGAAAAAAATGCTGTTTGAAAATGCCCGCCGTCATGTCAATACCACCTCAGATTCTGAAATCCTGCTGAATATTTTTGCCAATGAATTAACCCAATTTCCACTTTTCCCATTAGAGCCTGATGACATTTTCTCGGCAGTCTCAAACATGCATAAAAAGATCCGTGGGGCTTATGCTTGCGTTGCCATGATCATTGGGCATGGCGTGGTGGCTTTTCGTGATCCGCATGGTATTCGCCCGCTGGTGTTGGGCAAGAGGACACTGGAGGATGGCCGCAACGAATACATGGTGGCCTCGGAAAGTGTGGCACTGGATACATTAGGTTTTGAATTCCTGCGTGATGTCGCTTCCGGGGAGGCGATTTATATCACGGAAAACGGGCAACTGTTTACCCGCCAATGTGCGGAAAACCCATCATTGACACCTTGTTTGTTCGAGTTTGTTTATTTCGCCCGGCCGGATTCCTTTATTGACAAGGTTTCGGTCTATAACGCACGGTTGCGGATGGGGCGAAAATTAGGGGAAAAAATTGCCAGAGAATGGGAAGACTTGCACATTGATGTCGTGATTCCCGTACCGGAAACCTCGTGTGATATCGCACTCGAAATCGCCCAAATTCTGGATAAACCCTATCGTCAGGGATTTGTTAAAAATCGTTACGTAGGGCGTACTTTTATCATGCCCGGCCAGCAGGAGCGACGTAAATCCGTTCGCCGTAAATTAAATGCTAATCGCGCTGAATTTCGGGGTAAAAATGTCTTGCTGGTGGATGATTCCATTGTGCGCGGCACCACTTCTGAACAGATTGTTGAACTGGCGCGGGAAGCGGGAGCCAAGAAAGTTTACTTTGCATCGGCGGCACCGGAAGTTCGTTTCCCGAATGTTTATGGTATTGATATGCCCAATGCCAATGAGCTGATAGCCCACGGCCGGGAAGTGGATGAAATTCGCCAGATCATTGGGGCTGATGCCCTGATATACCAAAACCTGCATGATCTTGTCCAAGCGGTTCAGGAAGAAAACCCCGATATTGAAAAATTCGAATGCTCCGTATTCGATGGCATCTATGTTACGAAAGACATTGACCAGCGTTACCTCGATTATCTGGAAAACTTACGTAAAGACGATGAGATGAAAGTGCGTGGACAGAGCGAAATAGAGGATCTGGAAATATATAATGAAGGATAATATTGTTATTATCATTCAGTTATATACCAATCCAACTTCAAGTTGCCGTTTGCAAACCAATGAGAGTGTTTATCTTTCCCCGCGGCGCGGGGAGAGATAAGGTTCATCTTGAAAGGCGACTGGTATAGCCAGGATCTCAGAGGAAAACATGAAAAAATTGATTGTCGGGCTGACCGGAGCAAGTGGTGCGATTTATGGCGTCAGGTTACTGCAAGTTTTGCAGTCAGTCGAAGGCATTGAAACCCATTTGGTGATCAGCCAATCAGCCCGGCAGACTCTGGCATTGGAGACGGATTATACGTTGCGAGATGTACAGGCTCTGGCTGATGTTGTACATGACAATCGTGATATTGCGGCCTCCATTTCCTCTGGATCGTTTAAGACATTAGGGATGGTGATTTTACCTTGTTCCATAAAGACCCTATCCGGTATTGTGCACAGCTACACTGATGGTTTAATTACCCGTGCCGCCGATGTTGTTTTGAAAGAGAATCGTAAGTTAGTGTTGGGGGTGAGGGAAACCCCCTTGCACTTGGGGCATTTGCGGTTAATGGTGCAGGCCGCCGAAATTGGGGCAGTCATCATGCCCCCTGTTCCCGCCTTTTATCATCGTCCTGAACATCTTCAGGATATTATCGACCAGACCGTTAACCGTGTGCTGGATCAATTTGAGGTTGACTTGCCCGCCGATCTATTTTGCCGTTGGCAAGGCGCTAAGTTGATTTGATCAAGCCAAGAGAGAAAACCGGTTAATCCAATCGGATGATGTCGATTCTATATTTAATGTTGAATTGCGTTTTTATCGGGTGGTTAGTCATTTCTGCTACCCGCTATGCCTTAAGTTTCTATGCCTTAAGTTTTTTTCTTAAATGGCTCGCAATCGCCGTTGCCAACAATCCCCCGATCACCGTGGTGTGTTCGAGCGCAAAATAGAGTGAGACTTTGGCGTATTCGCCAGAAAAATGCCAAAACGTATGGACAATAAAAATCGTCAACAACAGGAAGGTAGCCAGTGCACCGGCACCAAGCCAGACAAAGCGATCGAATAAAATCAATAGGGAGCCAAAAAGTAAGACAATCGCCGAGGCGATATTAAAAAACCAATCCGGGTGTAAACCCGCCGCCCGCATTTCTGCCAAACTGCCTTCAAAATCGATAACCTTGGCCAGCCCGGATGAAACGAAAATAACTAAAAGCAGTATTCGAGTTAAAATAATAAACAAGAAATGCTGTTGTGAATCAATCACAACAGCATATTGTCTTACATTGATTTAAACGATCAAACGCTATCTTTTGCTTTTAGGACATCCTGTAGCGCTTCCTCCAGTTGAAAATACCGGAAACCAAATCCGGCTTCTTCCAGTCGTTTGGGAAGGGCTTGTTGCCCACCTAAAACTAACTCTGCGGCTTCTCCCATCATGGCTTTTAACACAAAGACAGGAATGCGTATAAAAGCAGGGCGATGTAATACACTGGCGAGTGTGGCACTAAACAGCTCATTACTAACAGGGTAAGGGGATGTCATATTAAAGGGACCCTGTAACTCAGATGATACCAGCAGGTAATAGATACCATTGACCATGTCATCAATATGGATCCACGGCATATACTGCTTGCCATTGCCGATTGCACCCCCTAAACCTAACCGAAATAGCGGCAACATTTTTGGGAGTGCTCCCCCTTCAGGAGCCAATACAATGCCTGTACGTAACAAACATACGCGGGTTTTGTCACTTTTGGCCTGTAGGGCAAGCTGTTCCCAACGTTCACAAAGCCGATGGGCAAATTCATTGTGAGGAAGATCATTTTCAGTCACCACGGATTGTCCCTGATCGCCATAATAGCCAACGGCTGAACCGGAAATAAACACCGATGGCGGAGATTGACTGGCCTTGATCAGCTTGCTCAGTTGTTCAGTAAGCTGCCAGCGACTGTGGCAAAGTTTCTCTTTTTGTTTTGGTGTCCATCGCTTATTGATAATTGGCTCACCGGCAAGATTGATCACCGCATCAAAGCCATCAAGATCGGGCTGGTCATTGAGGGTTGTCCAACATTCAACGCGATCAGAAAACAGAGAATACACCTTTTGCGGTGAACGACTCAAAATGGTGATGGAGTAAGAGAGTGAAAGCAGTTGGCAGGTCAAACGATGACCAATCAATCCTGTCCCTCCCGTCATTAAGATCCGCATAGCCACCCCCTGTAACAAAGGATAATCATCTATTGACTATAAACAAGGGATGGCTTAAGTGACAGAGAAATATGTTGCTATATGTTACAAATATCAAATTTTATAGTGAATAATTTCGTCATTAATTGAATTTATTACATATATTTGGATCAGGCATCCTTGTAGGCTGCTTGTGTTGCAGGGCGTTGTCTGACCTTATCCAGCCATTTGGCAACCGCTGGGTAATCCTGTAAATCGATTTTTTGGTGTTCATAGCATTTCGCCCACGGATAAGTGGCAATATCTGCGATACTATACTCATCGCCTCCGAGATAAGCCGTTTTTTCCAGTTGGGTATTTAGCACCTTGTATAAACGTTTTGATTCTTCCACATAGCGATTAATGGCATAAGGTACAACTTCTGGGGCGTAGCGATTGAAATGGTGATTTTGACCGAGCATAGGGCCAAAGCCAGCAACTTGCCAAAACAGCCATTGCAATTGTTCGGTTCGTTCACGCAAACTTTTGCTCAATAGCTGGCCGGTTTTGTTTGCCAGATAAAGTAAGATAGCCCCTGATTCGAAGACAGAGACAGGCTCTCCGCCATCAGCGGGTTGATGATCGACAATCGCCGGGATTTTGTTATTCGGGGAAATGGCAAGAAATTCAGGTTTGAACTGTTCGCCGGTGTTGATATTGATGGGATGGATAGTGTAAGGCATGCCGACTTCTTCGAGGAACAAGGTGATCTTGTAGCCATTTGGGGTTGGGGCATAATATAGATCTATCATATAACCTCCAGCAATAATAACTTTATGAAAAATGTATCGGCGTTACCTTACCATCGTTTGTCTGTAAGTGTGATAAATTGACTGCAAAAAAATATGCAACTCGTTGATAAAAGGTTTTTAGGATGATGCAAGAAAAATCAGCAAGCATTGAATGGATTGACATTGTCAATGAAGATAATGACGTGATTGCGCAATCCACTCGTCGGCAGATGAGAGCGCAAAATCTGAGGCATCGCGCGACTTATATTGTCGTGCATGATGGGATGGGCAAAATTCTGGTTCAGCATCGTACAGAAACGAAAGACTTTTATCCGGGAAAATTGGATGCAACGGCGGGCGGTGTTGTGATGACAGGAGAAACTTTTCTTGATGCTGCCCGTCGGGAAGCCGAAGAAGAGTTAGGGATTGCCGGTGTTCCTTTTGCGGAACATGGCATGTTCTATTATGAAGAGGAGGCGTGTCGTATATGGGGTGGCCTGTACAGTTGTGTCAGTCACGGGCCATTTGCATTGCAGGAAGAGGAAGTCTCCGCCGTTTATTGGTTAACACCGCAAGAAATTACCGCCCGTTGTGATGAATTCACACAGGATTCACTAAAGGCGCTCTCCTTATGGTTGGCGCGGAATAATCAAGTGGAATAGTTTTATCTGCCATTGAGGGTTTTATTCCGGGGATGAGGAGCTTTCGTTGAGACTAAATAACAATCTAAAAGAGGGGGGATGTCTATTTACAGTACATCCCCTTATTTTGTTACGGATTGACTATTGTTAATTTAGTATTTCACTTTTATTTTATTGGTCGTCAGAAATATTTTCCAAAACGAATTTAAAATGATACCCCTCTACTTTTTCAAACCGCATATGGGCTGGTTTAGTGGTATCATAAGTGACAATATCAAGATCTGTACCATTGTGTTTAAAATAGACAGCTCCTTGAGTGACAGGGATATTATTTTGATTAAAGATGACAACGGACGTTACATAGAGTTGACCATCTTTGGGCACTAAACCGACAACTTTGTAGTCATCATTTGAATAGCAATCGACAGGATTGGGGATGGTATAGGTTTGAATATTAACCCTGAATACTTGATCGACACCGGATTCGTTAATCAACTTTACTGCGAGTAAATCACGGTTCGAAGGGGAGACAATAAATTTTGTTAACCCTTTAATATCACTGATGTCTGGCTGGTTTGTATCCCATTCACGATAAATTTGCCCAACTTCACTGTCACTGCTATGTCGCCAGGCGAACACGACAGAGCCTATCCCAATTTTGACGGAAAGAAACTGATCATTTAATGGCGTACCAACTAAATTGACTGCTGTATTATTTTCTGGATATTCATAAGCGGCGCCAGTATAATTTTTTCCGGTGTAAAATACCACGCCATTAATTAATTCATCTTTAGACATAATCAATATTCTCCTTATGCTTGGTTATAAAAATAACATCTAAATAAGGATCAAAAAATCATAGGTCAATTCCTTATCCCTTGCGTAGCGAAGAGTGAGGAAACCTCATATTTTAAATGTGTCTCTATTCTGAAACTCATTTAGGATAAGAGGCTGAATTTATATGTCAAGATAATGGGTGGCTTTTATATTGACCCTTAACTTTAAAAAATATTTATTTGATTTTATATTCTTTTCTGTTAATAAATGATGTTATTTAAATTTGGAATGTGTGCTTTGATTTTATTTAGGCTGAAAAAATTTTGGATGGCTCTGGCTTAAGCGCCCAGCGTTGGCATCTTTTAGCCCCAACAAAAACCTCGTTAAACATAACGAGGTTTTTTTATCGGCTAAGGCTGCCAGAAGTGCATGGGAGTATCTTTATACCGATTTATTCACACCGGCTATGGCCGCGGCTAAATCCTGCACAAAAGGTGGGCGCATGAGGGTGATGTGATCACCCGCTAACGTTGTGGGGATAACTTCTCCGGTCACCAGTGCCTGCCATCCATCAACCCTGCTCTTGGTCGAAATATCGGGTTGATTATCGTCAGCCAGAAACAGTTGGAGTGCACCTGGATAGCGCCCTTGTGGCTGATAAGTCACCAAAGAGTGAGCCTTGAAGACGCCTAAATAGGTGGCAATTTCCCTAGGTTCAAATTGGGGAGGTAAGAGTTCCTCCGCAATCAGGCGCCGCCGCAAGCGATCAAGTTGCTCTGCTTCTGTCATGGATTGGAATTCTTCTTCAGTAAAGTTTTCCTCTGCGCCCGCCGATGCAGCCAGCGCATTCCCAAACTCGGCCAGCCAGTGACTGTCAGACCATGCTGATTCGATCTTTTCGCTTAAACTCTCAAGCGGCGATTCGCTATCGACTACAGCCAGTAAGCCAATACTTTCCCCTTGTTGAACGAGTTGCCGCGCCATTTCGAATGCGAGCCAGCCGCCGAAAGAGTGCCCGCCCAAGTGATAGGGACCATTGGGTTGAACTTTCTTAAGCGACTCGATCATCACGCTGGCCATGGCCTCAAGGCTTTGTGGCGGATCGCTGCGGCCATCTAACTCTGGGGATCGCATTCCCCAAACGGAATAAGTGCCTTCTAATGCTGTCGCTAATTCCCGTAAATAGAGCACATGCCCTCCGGTGCCGGGCGCAAAGAACAGCGGGGTGGCGTTGGTGTTCCGTGACAGGCCAACCATCGAGCCAACATTGCTATTTTCTCGATCTTCAATGGCTTTGGCTTGGTCTTTGATGGTCGTAAACGCCATCAAACTCGCCATCCTATTCTGCGAAAGGCCAAGTTTTTCTACAGCCAAAGAGCAGGCTTTCAAAATCAGCAACGAATGACCGCCCAACTCAAAGAAATGGTCATGGCGGCTGACCCGCGCTACTCCGAGCAGATCTTGCCAAATTTGAGCCAGTACGATTTCAATCTCACCCTGGGGAGCTTCATACTCGCGGGCGACGATGGCAGATTGATCGGGAGCAGGGAATGCCTGGCGGTCAATTTTGCCATTCGCCGTGAGCGGGAACGCGTCAAGGGTGACGAAGGCACTGGGTAGCATATAGTCGGCAAGATGTTGGGCAAGCTGCTGGCGCAGTTCATTGGGATGCAGTTTGGCTCCGGATTGGGGCTGAACATAGGCGACCAGACGTTTATCATCAGGGGCTATTTCCCGCACCAGGACAATGGCTTCCTGCACCCCCTGACATTGCACCAGACGAGCTTCCACTTCACCCAGTTCAATGCGGAAGCCGCGGATCTTAACCTGAAAATCATTACGCCCCAGATATTCAATCACACCATGAGGCAACCAGCGCCCCAAATCGCCGGTTTTATACATGCGTGCATTTGGCTGCTGGCTGAACGGATCAGCCACAAATTTCTCCGCGGTCAGATCAGGACGGTTCAGGTAACCACGGGCAACGCCTGCCCCGCCAATATAAATTTCACCGCTGATACCCAGCGGGGTCGGCCTGCCAAATGCATCCAAAATATAGATGCGGGTGTTAGGCAGGGGGTAGCCAATCGGAATGTTATCGCTGAACTCAGTCGATTGTGTGCCATCCCCGTTTTGTGGGTTCTTAACCTTTAATGTCGTCGCAATCACCGTGGTTTCGGTCGGGCCATAGGAATTGATCCAGCGGCAGGCTTGGGTTTCTGGATGGGATAGCCAATTCATGAGATGGCGGTATTCCGCTTTCTCGCCGCCGACAATAATCGTGTGCAAGTAGGGGCTGAAACCACTGCGTCCCGCCGTCATCTCCTGTACCCATTGATGCCAGAAAGCGGTTGGCATATCGAGGATAGTGATCCGCTGCTCATTTAATAAGTTAACAAATTCCTGATCCGGCACGCGGATATGGGCAGGACGCAGAACCAGTGTCGCACCGGCGGCGAGGGTCGGGAAAATATCGGAAACCGAGGTATCAAATGCGATAGTCGCAAATTGCAGGATGCGATCCCCTCCTTTCGGTTCGCTGGTCTTATGCTGGGCATGGATAAAGTTCACCACATTGCGATGCTCCAGCATCACGCCCTTGGGCTGGCCGGTGGAGCCGGAGGTATAAATGATATAGGCCAGATGGTGCGGCTCAAGCCTCAATTGGCGGGGATCAGGGTTATGGGAGGGTTGTTTTGCCACCTGCTCCTGATGGGCTTCATCGTCCAGCAACCAGACCGGGAGATCGGGGGTGGGTAACCGCCCCTGCAAGTGTCGCTGGGTCAACAGTAGGGCGGGTTTGCTGTCCGACAGTTGATACGCCAGTCGCTCGGCCGGGTATTCGGGATCGAGCGGAATATAGCCCGCACCGGCTTTAAGAATGCCGTATAAGCCAATGATCATCTCCGGGCTGCGCTCGACACAAATGGCTACGCGATCGTCAGGACGCACGCCAAACGCCACCAGTTGGTGTGCCAGTTGGTTAGCATGGCGGTTCAGTGCCGCATAACTCAGTGCGTTCTCGCCAAAGACCAGTGCGGTGGCATCCGGTGTACGCGCTGCCTGTTGTTCGAACAGTTGATGGATCAAGGTATCCTGCGGATAGTCCATCACCGTATTGTTAAAATCCACCAATACTTGATGACGCTCGGCCAGTGGCAGGATATCGACCGACTGGATCGGCTGCTCCGGCGCAGATTGCAGCGCGGCCACAATACCTCCTAAGGCCATCTCCATATAGCCATTCATCCGAGCCGGATTAATTTGCGGGCTGCATTGTGCGGTCAGCGAAAACCCGTCATCAAAATCGTCCACATCCAGTGACAACGGATAGTTACTGCGCTCCTCACTGTCCAACTCCTGAATACCATCCCAGGCATGTGAGCTGGATTGTTCCTCCTCCCGCGGACTGTGGCGGAAATTGAGCAGGCTGTTAAACAGTGGCAACGATGCCTGAACGCCACTGCAACGCTGGGCAATTGCCAGTGGTGTCTGTTCATGATCCAGCAGTTCGCTCAGGCGCTGGTAGGTTTCCTGTACCGCCTGCTTAACGGTACGCGTGTGTAATGGGATACGGATTGGCAGGGTATTGATAAACATACCGAGCACCTGAGACGCGCCGATGCCTCCCTGTAAGCGCCCCAATAACACGGTGCCGAACACCACATCTTCACGGCCGCAACATTGTGCCAATACCTGTGCCCAGGCGACATGGAACAGCACGGCAGCACTGATGCCCAATTGACGGGCGCTATCACGGATTTGCTGTGCCAATTCATCATCCAAGATAAGACTATCTTCCACGATCTGATCGTGGTTGTTTCCCTGTACATCAAGCAACCCAAACGGCAAGGTTGGCTCTTCTACATCGCCCAATAACTGCCGGAAATAGGCCTGATGGACTTCAATCGGCACCCGACGGGTCTGGGCAATAAAATTGCGGTAAGGCAGGGGCGCTGGCAGGGGCGCTTCTTCGCCCAGGATCAGTGCCTGCACTTCGCTGAAAATGATTTCCAGTGACAGATGGTCACAGACCAGATGATGATGCAACAAGCTAAGCCACCACCGATCGGAACCGGGATCTTTGGCGATATAAGCGGCCAATAAAGGGGCTTGAGTAATAGCTAACCGGATAGTGTCAGGATCGGTAAGACGCCGTAATTGGGTTTCGGCGCTTTCTTGCGCGGATAACGAGAGTTCAGTGATTGGCAGTGGTGCATGGCGGTAAACCACTTGCACCGGCATCGGAAGTGCCTGCCAGTGGAAGGCACTGCGTTGAATATCGTGTCGGTCAATCACCCGCTGCAACGCCTGCAAGAAACCCTCCAGCCGCGCCCGGTTGTCAAAGTTCATCAGGATATTTTCAAGATAGGTATCGCCGGTTTCTTCCCGCAAATGGTGGAACAGAATCCCTTCCTGCAATGGCCCCAGTGGGTAGATATCCTGAATATTAGCGACGCCACCCGGTACGCGGGCAACAATTTGGTCAATTTGTGCCTGGGTTAATGTGACCAATGGCAGCATATCAGGGGTAATGTGCTGGCTGTCTGCGCGGATCAGATTGGGAGGAATAGCCTGCGCATCGGTAGCGTGATCATCCCCCTGATTTAAGCGGGCACTCATGGCTGCCAGCGTGGGGGAGGAGAAGACTGCGCTGACCTCCAGAGACAGCCCTTGTTGGCGCAACTGTTCGATCAGGCTGACCACCCGCAGGGAATGCCCGCCCAGTTCAAAGAAGTTATCATGGCGCCCGACCTGTTCCACATCCAGCAAGGATTGCCAGATTGCCGCCAGTTTTTGTTCAGTTTCCCCTTGCGGCGCTTCATACTCACGGTTGACGATAGCGCTGCGATCCGGCGCCGGCAGCGCTTTGCGATCCAGCTTGCCGTTGGCGGACATCGGGAAGGCATCCAGCATCACAAACGCACTGGGCAGCATATGATCCATCAATCGGGTGCCCAGTTGCTTACGTAGTTCAACCGGACTGAGTGTCATGCCGGTTTGTGGGATCAGATAAGCGACCAGCCGTTTGTCGCCTGCCCCTGCTTCACGGGCGATCACCACAGCATCGCTGACACCGTCACAGGCTGCCAGTTGCGCCTCAATCTCGCCTAATTCGACACGGAAACCGCGGATCTTGACCTGAAAATCATTGCGGCCTAAATATTCAATCGTGCCATCGGGCAGCCAGCGTCCCAGATCACCGGTTTTATACATCCGGGCATCGGGTTGTGCACTGAACGGATCAGCCACAAATTTTTCCGCGGTCAGATCAGGGCGGTTCAGGTAACCACGGGCAACGCCCGCGCCGGCAATATGGATTTCACCCCTGACGCCAATCGGCGCCGGTCGCCCTTGGCTATCCAGAATATAAATGCGGGTATTCGGCAGCGGATAACCAATCGGGATAACCTCAGTCAATTCAAGCGGATCTTGGCCTTTATCATTGATGGTTAATGTGGTGGCAATCACCGTGGTTTCGGTCGGGCCATAGGAGTTGATCCAGCGGCAGGCCTGGGTTTCAGGATGGGAGAGCCAGCCCATTAAATGGCGGTACTCCGCTTTCTCGCCGCCGACAATAATCGTGTGCAGATCCGGGCTAAAACCACTGCGCCCCGCCATCATCTCCTGTACCCAGTGGTGCCAGAAGGCGGTTGGCATATCCATGATGGTGATCTTCTGCTCACGCAAGAAGTTCACAAAGGCCATATCCGGGATGCGGATATGGGGCGGGCGCAGAACCAGTGTCGCACCGGAGGCGAGGGTCGGGAAAATATCGGAAACCGAGGTATCAAATGCAATAGTCGCAAATTGCAGGATGCGATCCCCCTCTTTCGGTTCGCTGGTCTGATGTTGGGCATGGATAAAGTTCACCACATTGCGATGCTCCAGCATTACGCCCTTGGGCTGGCCGGTGGAGCCGGAGGTATAGATGATATAGGCCAGATGGTGCGGCTTAACGTCCAATTGATTGGCATCAGGATTATGGGCGGGCTGTTTTGCCACTTGATCCTGATGGGTTTCATCATCCAGCAACCAGACCGGGAGATCGGGGGTGGGTAACCGCCCCTGCAAGTGCCGCTGGGTCAACAAGAGTACCGGCTTGCTATCCGACAACTGGTACGCCAGCCGTTCGGCAGGGTATTCGGGATCGAGCGGAATATAGCCGGCACCGGCTTTGAGAATGCCGTATAAGCCAATGATCATCTCCAGACTGCGCTCGACACAGATTGCCACGCGATCGTCAGGACGCACGCCAAACGCCATCAGTTGGTGCGCCAGTTGGTTGGCATGGCGGTTCAGTGCCGCATAACTCAGTTCGCTTTCGCCAAAGACTAATGCCGTGGCATCCGGTGTACGCGCTGCTTGCTGTTCGAACAGTTGATGGATCAAGGTATCCTGCGGATAGTCCCTCACCGTATCGTTAAAATCCGCCAATAATTGGTGACGCTCGGCCAATGGCAGGATATCGACCGACTGGATCGGCTGCTCCGGCGCAGATTGCAGCGCGGCCACAATGCCTTCTAAGGCCATCTTCATATAGCCATTAATCCGAGCCGGATTAATTTGCTGATGACACTGTGCGGTCAGCGAAAACCCGTCATCAAAATCGTCCACATCCAGCGACAGTGGGTAATTGCTACGTTCTTCACTTTCTATTTCGTGAATACCTTCCCAGGCGATTGAGGCGACCTGTTCATCTTCACGTGGGCTATGGCGGAAATTGAGCAGGCTGTTAAACAGCGGCAACGGTGCCTGAATGCCACTGCAACGCTGGGCAACGGCCAGTGGTGCCTGCTCATGTTCCAACAGTGTGGTTAACTGCTGGTAAGTTTCTTGTACCGCCTGCTTCACGCTATGTGCCTGTAACTTAACGCGGATCGGTAAGGTATTGATAAACATACCAAGCACTTCGGATGCCCCGATCCCACCCTGTAACCGCCCTAACAAAACGGTGCCGAAGATGACATCATTTCGGCCACTGCATTGCGCCAGTACCTGTGCCCAGGCCACATGGAACAGTACGGCAGCACTCATACCCAATTGACGGGCGCAATTACGGATCTGCCGTGCCAGTTCATCCTCTAGTGTGAAGACGTTTTCCACTATCTCATCCTGGTTATTCCCTTGTACGTCAAGCAACCCAAACGGCAAAGTCGGCTCTTCCACATCGGCCAATAATTCGCGGAAATAGGTTTGGTGAACTTCCAGCGGTACGTTGCAAACCTGCGCAATAAAATTGCGGTAAGGCAGTGGCGTGGGTAACTTCTCACTTTCCCCCAACAGCAGGGTTTGTATTTCACCAAATATCATATCCAGTGAGACGTGATCACAGACTAAATGGTGGTACAGCAAGGAAAGTCGCCATTGTTCGGAACCGGGATCTTTGGCGATATAAGCCGCCAATAGGGGGGCTTGGGTGATGTCCAGCCGGGCAGTGAGGCGACGTAACTGGCTTTCTGCGGATTCTTCTGCCGATAACGTGAGTTCACTAATTGGCAACGGTGCATGGCGATGGACGACCTGTACGGGTTTAAGCAGCGCTTGCCAGTGGACGGCGCTGCGCAGAATATCGTGTCGGTCGATTACCTGCTGGAGTGCCTGCAAGAAATTATCCAATCGTGTGCGATTGTCGAAAGTCATCAGGTGGTTATCCAGATAGAGATCCCCTTCCGTTTCCAGCAAATGGTGGAACAGGATACCTTCCTGCAAGGGTCCCAATGGATAGATGTCCTGAACGTTGGCGATCCCCCCCGTGACACGGGAAACAATCTGCGCTATCTGATCTTGGGTTAATTTCACCAATGGCAGCATATCTGGCGTAATGACAGAACTCCCTTCCCGAATCCGGTTAGGCGGCACTGCCTGTATGGTCGTGGTGTGGGCGTGATGATGACGGATTAAGGCGCTCATGGCTGCCAGCGTGGGGGCAGAGAACACGGCGCTGACATCCAGCGACAAATCGTGGGCGCGTAATTGCTCAATCAGATTGACCACCAGCAGTGAATGCCCGCCCAGTTCAAAGAAGTTATCATGGCGCCCAACCTGCTCCACATTCAGCAGAGATTGCCAGATTGCCGCCAGTTTCTGTTCAGTTTCCCCGTGTGGCGCTTCATAGTCACGGCTGACGATAGCGCTTCCATCCGGCGCCGGCAGCGCTTTGCGATCCAGCTTGCCATTGGCGGACATCGGAAAGGCATCCAGCATCACAAACGCACTGGGCAGCATATGATCCATCAATCGGGTGCTCAGTTGCTTACGTAATTCAGCCGGGCTGAGGGTGATGCCGGTTTGGGGGATGAAATAAGCCACCAGCCGTTTGTCACCGGTGCCTTCGTCACGGGCAATCACCACGGCATCACTGACACCGTCACAGGCCGCCAGTTGCGCCTCAATTTCCCCCAGTTCAATACGGAAACCGCGGATCTTGACCTGAAAATCATTACGCCCCAAATATTCAATCGTGCCATCGGGCAACCAGCGCCCCAGATCACCGGTTTTATACATCCGGGCATCGGGTTGTGTACTGAACGGATCAGCCACAAATTTCTCTGCGGTCAGGTCAGGTCGGTTCAGGTAACCACGGGCAATGCCCGCGCCCCCAATGTGGATCTCACCACTGACGCCAATCGGAACCGGTTGTCCATGCGGATCCAAAATATAAATATGGGTGTTGGGGAGTGGATAACCGATGGGGATAACCCCTTCAAGATGCGGTGGATTTTGGTTATCCAGTTTTAGTGTGGTGGCAATCACTGTGGTTTCGGTCGGGCCATAAGAATTGATCCAGCGGCAGCCCTGGGTTTCGGGATGGGACAGCCAGCTCATGAGATGGCGGTATTCCGCTTTCTCGCCGCCGACAATAATCGTGTGCAGGTACGGGCTAAAACCACTGCGCCCCGCCATCATCTCCTGCACCCAGTAATGCCAGAAGGCGGTGGGCATATCCATGATGGTGATCTTCTGCTCGCGTAGGTAGTTCACAAAGGTCATATCCGGGATGCGGATATGGGGCGGGCGCAGAACCAGTGTCGCACCGGAGGCGAGGGTCGGGAAAATATCGGAAACCGAGGTATCAAATGCGATGGTGGCGAATTGCAGGATGCGATCGCCTAATTTCGGTTCGCTGGTCTGATGTTGGGCCTGGATAAAATTCACCACATTGCGGTGCTCCAGCATCACGCCCTTGGGCTGGCCGGTGGAGCCGGAGGTATAGATGATATAGGCCAGATGGTGCGGCTTAAGCCCCAGTTGGCGGGGATCAGGATTATGGGTGGGCTGTTTTGCCACGTCATCCCGATGCTGCTGGTCATCCAGTAACCAGACCGGAATATCCTGTATGGGCAAGCGGGTAGCTAAATGCTGCTGGGTGAGCAATAACACGGGCTGGCTGTCCGATAACTGGTAAGCCAGCCGTTCGGCAGGGTATTCGGGATCGAGCGGGATATAGCCGGCGCCTGCCTTAAGGATGGCGTAAATGCCGATGATCATATCCAGACTGCGCTCGACACAAATTGCCACGCGATCATCAGGACGAACCCCAAAAGCGATCAAATGATGTGCCAATTGATTGGCATGGCGGTTTAGCGCCGCATAACTCAATTGGCTATCGCCGGACACTAAGGCGATGGCATCCGGCGTTTGTTCGACTTGTTGTTCAAGCCGTTGATGGATCAATGACGCCTGTGGGGATGGGAAGGCCACTTCATTAAAATCGACCGCATTAAAATCGACTAAAAGCTGGGTACGTTGGTCGGGTTGCAAGAGCGGCAGATTTTCCACGGGTTGCGCATCATCCTCAACCATGGCAGTTAGCAGGGTTTGCAGGTAACCGGCGATACGTTCAACACTGGCATGGTCAAACAGATCACTGGCGTATTCCAGGCCACCGACTAAACCCTGCTCAGTATCACTGATGGCGAGGGACAGATCGAAATGCGAGCTGTTTTCAGCCAGATTCATTTCACGGATAGTGATATTCGGCAAGGTGATATTTTGCTGGCCTGGGGTGTTATCCACGGACATCATCACCTGAAAAATCGGGCTATGGCTCAGGCTGCGCGGGGGTTTCAGTGCCTCGACTAACTGTTCGAAGGGCAGATCCTGATGGGCATAGGCTTCCAGTGCATGGGTCTTAACCTGTGTGAGCAGAGCGCTGACCGTCGGATTGCCATCTAACTGGAGCCGCAGAGCCAGTGTGTTAACAAAGAACCCAATCAGTGGCTCCAATTCACTGTGTTGCCGATTCGCTATGGGGGTGCCAATCACCAGATCTTTTTGCCCGCTAAGACGGGAAAGCAAAATGGCCCATCCCGCCATCAGCGTCATAAATAATGTTGTCCCGTGGCGCTGGCTAAGGCTTCTCAATCCGGCACTTAATGCCGGTGACAGGGCGATCTCGACATATCCTCCGGCATAACTCTGTTTCTCCGGGCGTGGCCTGTCAGTCGGGAGTTCCAGCAGTGCGGGGGCACCCTGTAACGCGTCGCGCCAGAAATTCACCTGTTTTTCCAGCACCTCTTCCCGTAGCCACGCCCTTTGCCAAAGGGCATAGTCGGCATACTGGAGTGTCAGGGCGGGCAAGGGATCATCCCGCCCTTGACTGAACGCAGGGTAAAGCGTGGCCAGCTCCTGCATCAGAATGTTGAGGGACCAGCCATCAGAAATAATATGATGCTGGGTTATCAAAAGGATATGTTCATTCTCAGCCAGCCGCAGCAGACGCCCCCGGATAAGGGGGCCTTGTGCGAAATTGAATGGCTGATGGGTTTCACGTTGGGTTATCCCTTCGATGGTGGTTTGTTGCGCTTTTGCCGGCAAATGGCTGAGATCGTCTGTTGCCAAACAGAAGCCACACTCTGGCTTATCAATGAATTGCAGGGCCTGCCCTTCGACCATCTTGATCGTGGTACGTAAAATTTCATGGCGAGCGACAATTCTGTCCAGTGCGGCTTGCAGGGCATCTAAATTCAGATAGCCTTGCAGACGCAGGCCACCCGGAATGTGGTATGCCGTTTGGGCTGCGGGATCTAACTGTGCCAGAAACCACAAACGCTGTTGTGCCCAGGAGAGGGGAAGCGTTTGCTGATCAGCCTTTCTCGGTAAAATTTGCCTTTTTTCATCAAGCGGCCTGGTTTCCCCAATCTGACTATTTTTGATGCGTTCTTTCATCTTTTTCTGGAGTACCGCTTGTCTTAACTCAAGCAGGCTTAGTTCTTTGTTACTCATTTAATTCACTCTCTCCATTTAGCAGGGCGCGCAGTTCATCTTCGGACAAGTTTTCCAACTCTTTTTGCAGCGATTCGATATCTTCTGGTGCAAAAAAGGTTTCAATCTGTCTTGACGCAATAAGTTCAGCGAGTTCAGAAAGTTCTGGATGGGTAAATATGTCCTGGATGGACACTTCAAGCTGGAATTTATCCCGTAATCTTGCCATTAACTGAATGATTGATAAGGAATTCCCACCTAAATCAAAGAAGCTGTCATGGCGGCCGATTTGTTCTAACCCCAATAAACTCTGCAAGATGGCGGCAACCTGCTGCTCGATTTCACCTTGGGGAGCCTCATAGTCACGGCTGGCGATGGCGCTGCGATCGGGCGCGGGCAGAGCCTTACGATCTAATTTGCCACTGCCGGTTAATGGGAAGGCTGCCAGCATGACAAACGCGGCAGGCACCATATAGCTAGCCAGACGGCGATTCAGTTGTTCACGCAGGCTATTGGCATCTGGCGTGAAGCCGGATTGCGGTATGACATAGGCTACCAGTCGTTTGTCACCGGTTTCTTCTGTGCGGGCGATCACCACCGCATCCCTGACGCCTTCACAGGCGGCCAGTTGTGCCTCAATCTCCCCCAATTCAATGCGGAAGCCGCGGATTTTGACCTGAAAATCGTTGCGTCCCAGATAGTCAATCATGCCGTTTGGCAACCAGCGCCCTAAGTCACCGGTTTTGTACATGCGTGCATTTGGCTGCGTGCTGAAGGGATCAGGGATAAATTTCTCGGCAGTCATCTCCGGTTTATTCAGATAACCCCGTGCGACGCCTGCGCCACCAATATGAATTTCACCCCTGACGCCAATCGGCGCCGGTCGTCCTTGGGTATCCAGAATATAAATGCGGGTATTGGGGAGTGGATAACCGATCGGGATAGCCCCGTCGAAAGGCGGAAGGTTTTGGTTGTCCAGTTTCAGGGTGGTGGCAATCACCGTGGTTTCCGTCGGGCCATAGGAGTTAATCCAGCGG
>NZ_NJCX01000001.1:0-2902 GCF_002632875.1 Xenorhabdus kozodoii | reverse complement strand
GCCGGTGGAGCCGGAGGTATAGATGATATAGGCCAGATGGTGTGGCTTAAGCCCCAATTGGTGGGGATCGGGATTATGGCAAGGTTGCTGTGCCACTGCACGGAGATGGTTGTCATCATCCAGCAGCAAGAGCGGAATATTTTGCGTCGGTAAACGCGCCTGTAAATGGCACTGGGTCAGCAACCAGGCCGGTTGACTGTCCGATAACTGATAAGCCAGCCGTTCGGCGGGGTATTCCGGGTCGAGGGGAATATAGCCCGCCCCGGCCTTAAGGATGCCGTACATGCCGATGATCATATCCAGGCTGCGGTCGGCACAGAGGGCGATGCGATCATCGGGACGCACACCGGAGGCAATCAGATGATGAGCCAGTTGGTTGGCCTGACGATTTAATTCGCGGTAACTCAGTTGGCTATCGCCAAACACCAAGGCGGTGGCATCCGGGGTTCGTTCTGCTTGTTGCTCAAACCGTTGGTGGATTAACCCCTCTGGCGGAAGTTCGCTGGCGGTATCGTTAAATGTTTCCAATAACCGGAAACGCTCTGCTGGAGACAGGATATCGAGCGATGCAATCTGCTGCTCCGGTGTGTGCCGCAAGGCGGCGATAAGTTCTTGCAACGCGATATCCATATAGGCATTGATGCGAGCCGGATCAATCTGCTGGCTGCATTGTGCGGTGAGCGCAAATCCATCGTCAAAATCGTCGACATCCAGCGACAGCGGATAGTTGCTGCGTTCTTCACCACTGAGGATCTGCATCCCTTCCCACACCAACGAGGTCGCTTGCGATCCTTGGCGTGGTGGGCTATGGCGGAAGTTGAGCAGGCTGTTAAACAGCGGCAAGGGTGCCTGAATGCCACTGCAACGCTGGGCAACGGCCAATGAGGCTTGCTCGTGATCAAGTAATTGGCTGAGTTGACGATGGGTTTCCTGTACGGCCTGCTTAACGGTGCGCTCCTGTAACCGAATGCGGACAGGTAAGGTATTGATAAACATGCCGAGTACGGCGGCAGCACCGACGCCACCCTGTAAACGCCCCAGTAGAACCGTGCCGAACACCACATCATGTCGGCCGCTGCATCGGGACAAGACTTGTGCCCAGGCAACATGGAACAGCACCGCGGCACTCATCCCCCGTTGACGGGCGCAGTGGCGCAGGTTGTGGGCGAGTTCGCGATCTAACGTGATGGTATTTTCTACAATTTTATTCAGTTCGGTTGCATTGGGATGGCTGCCTTGCCCCTCAAGTAACCCAAAGGGCAGGGTCGGCTCTTCAACATCCCCCAGTTGCTCGCGGAAATAGGCCTGATGGACTTCCTGCGGCACGCTACGAGCCTGGGCGATAAAGTTACGGTAAGGCAGGGGAACCGGCAGGGTGCCACTTTCGCCCAAAATCAGCGCCTTAATCTCATTGAAGATCATGCCTAATGAAATGTGGTCACACACTAAATGGTGGTGCAACAGGGAGAGCAGCCATTGCCCCGATTCAGGATCTTGGGCAATATGTGCCGCCAGCAACGGGGCTTTGGTGATCGCCATGCGCACCGTGCGTGGATCAGTCAGATGGCGCAGTTGTGCTTCTGTTAACGGCGTATGTTCAACAATGGGCAGGGGGGCATGACGATAAACAACCTGAACAGGCTCTGGCAATTCTTGCCAATGCATGGCACTGCGCAAGATATCGTGTCGGTCAATCACGTGTTGGAGTACCTGCAAGAACGTCTCTAAGCGTGTCCGGCTGTCAAACGCCATAAGCTGATTATCCAGATAGATGTCGCCTTCGGTTTCCAGCAAATGGTGGAACAGTATCCCCGCCTGTAATGGCCCCAGTGGGTAGATATCCTGAATATTGGCGACGCCTCCGGGAACAAGGTTGACAATCTCCTCGATCTGGCTGGGTGTTAACGCCACCAGGGGCAGCATGTCCGGGGTTATGGTCTGGCTGTCTGCGCGGATCAGGTTGGGTGGAATAGCCCATTTAGCGATGTCCTGCGCCGCATGCCGGCTTAAACGAGCGCTCATGGCCGCCAAGGTGGGTGCAGAGAAAACGGTACTGACATCAAGCAAGAGTCCACGCTGGCGCAATTCTTCGATCAGGTTAACCACCAGTAATGAATGCCCGCCCAGTTCAAAGAAATTGTCATGGCGTCCTACCTGCTGCAAACCCAGCAGGGATTGCCAAACGGTGGCCAGGATCTGTTCAGTTTCTCCTTGCGGCGCTTCATAGTCACGGCTGACGATAGCGCTTTGATCTGGCGCCGGCAGTGCCTTGCGATCCAGCTTGCCATTGGCCGTGAGCGGGAACGCATCCAGCATGACAAATGCCCCCGGCAGCATATGTTCCATCAAGCGGGTACTCAATTGCTCACGCAGGTAGGCTGGATTGAGTGTCACGCCCGCTTGTGGGATCAGGTAAGCCACCAGCCGCTTATCACCGGTTTCTTCTGCGCGGGCGATGACGACGGCATCACTGACGCCTTCACACGCCGCTAACTGGGTTTCAATCTCCCCCAATTCAATGCGGAAGCCGCGGATCTTGACCTGAAAATCGTTGCGTCCCAGATACTCAATCGCGCCATTTGGCAACCAGCGCCCCAGATCGCCGGTTTTATACATACGCCTGTTTGTCTGGCCGCTGAACGGATCAGTGACAAATTTCTCTGCCGTCAGATCAGGTTGGTTCAGGTAACCACGGGCAACGCCTGCGCCCCCAATATGGATTTCGCCACCAACGCCAATCGGCACCGGCTGGCCGTGGGTATCCAGAATATAGATATGGGTATTGGGGAGTGGATAACCGATGGGGATAGCCCCGTCGAAAGGCGGAAGGTTTTGGTTGTCCAGTTTCAGGGTGGTGGCAATCACCGTGGTTTCCGTCGGGCCATAGGAGTTAATCCAGCGG